>JAXLYP010000014.1:0-270983 GCA_046351395.1 Polyangiaceae bacterium | reverse complement strand
CCCGAGGTGCTTCGCGACGACCTTCAGCCCGTGCCCCGGCAGATCGCGCGCCGAAAAATCGTGGCGCCGGACGGCGTCCAGCGTGTCGATGAGCTCACGCCCCGCGACCGTGAAGCGGGCGCGCCGCATCGGATGCGCGGCTGGATCGGCGGTCGCCACGCGCGCACCGCGCGCGGTCGCGCGCTTGCCGATCGGGATGGAGGGGACGCGCCCGAGCGCGAAGCGCACCCCGAGGAGCTCGGCGCGGCGCGCGAGGAACGGGAGATCGAAGCCGTGCAGGTTGTGGTTCTCGATGACGTCCGGGTCGAGCTCGGCGATCCGTCGGAGCACGCGCTCGATCAGATCGGCCTCGGCGGTGTCGGGGTCTCGGATGGCGGAGCGGATCTCGAGCGTCTCCGCGTCGCCGTCCGGCCGCCCGATCGCCGCGAGGAACACGCGGTCCACGTCCGGATCGAGGCCCGTGGTCTCGAGATCGATCTGCGCCCTCCGGAGCTCGTCGAACACGAGGTCTCGGAAATGCACGCGCCCCGTGATCGTCAGGTACTGGTCTTCCGGGGCGAGCGCGAGGCACGCCTCGCGCGGGAGATCCCGCAGGCTCCCCACGCGCCGCCCGAGCCGCCGCGTCGCGCCGTCGAGCACGGCGCGCGCGAGGGTTCGCCCATCGTCCGCGCTGACGAGGAAGCGCAGCTCGCCGGGGCCGTGGAGCTCCTCGACCTCGAGCGCGTGCGCGCCCGGGTGCCGGAGGTCGTCCCGCGAGGAGAGCAGGATCCAAGGGCGGAAGCGCTCCTCCTCGCGCACGAGCGAGCCGTCCTGTGCCCTCCGCCACACGATCGCCCGACCGTCCGCGCTCGCCCACACGGAGACGATCCGAGGCGTCGCGTCCCAGCCAAAGAGCCACTCTTCCACGTCGCGCGGAGCTCAATCCGCGAGCGCGGCGCTGAACGCAACCTGGAAGATCCGATGAGCGCCGCGCGAGCGGCAGCTCACCAGGCGGTGGGTGGCGAGAGCTCGTATGCGCCCGCGGACGTGGCCGCGACGAGCACGCCGTTCTTCGAGCTCGCGCCGATGCGCTCGCAGCCCCCTGGCACATCGACGGAGGCCTTGACGGTCCCGTCCAGGTTCCACGCGCCGATGCCCGTCGCGGTGCACGCGACGAGCAGGTCCCCCACGCGCGTGAGCGATGTCCCCTCGAACCCCTTGGCGCCCGCGGGCTTCCCGTCCTTCGAGGAGAACCAACCGATCTTCGGGAGGGAGACGACCTCGCCGGCCACCTCGGGGGTCGGGCAACCGCTCGCGACCTCGGGGACTTCGATGTGAAAGCGCGTCGCGCCGGTCTCGTCGAGGGCGACCACCTTGCAGGTCGACGCGCCTCCGGACGAGACGACGACGAGCCCGCCGCGTCCGTCGAGCGTGAGGTTCGGCGACGCCCCTGGCAGCGCGATCGTCTTCACCGCGCCGACCTTCCCCTTCTTCACGGAGAAGCGGTAAATCGCCTGCTTCTCATAGGACGGGCCCGTGCGCACCGCGCCGAGCGCGTCCGACCCGAGGGGCACGAGCGGCATCGCGGCGCGCGGGTTCACGGGCAGATCGATCTTCGTGCGCTCGGGCGCGGCGCCCGCGTGGAACCGCACGACGAACATCTGCTTGCCCTGCGCTCCGAGGACGTAGACGTCGTCCCCGACCACCGCCGGCCCGCTCTGCACGGTGAGATCGGTGAGGCTCGCGACGACCGTCGCCCGGGCCGCGGCGTCGGTCGCGAGCAGCGTGAGCCCGGGGCAATCGTCCTCGTCTTTGCACGCGCCGCCGGGCACCGTCTTGTCCGCGGCGGGGCCGGATCGCCCGCGCGCGAGGAGGACGCGGTGCCCGGACGGATCCCAAACGACCGCGTCGCGAAGCGCGAACAGCGCGGCCGGCATGCTCGGGCTCTCGTCGATCAGCTGGGTCCGCTGCACCGGCTGCCCGGGCGTGAGCGCGGTGACGCCGAGCACGGGGAACGTGTTCGCCTCGGGGATCTTCTCGTTCGCCGTCGTGATCTCGTACACGCCGTCCCCGAGGACCACGCGCGCTCGATCGGAGATGCCCCGCGGCTCCCCTCGCGAGACGGCGACGACGGCCTTGGGGGGCGCGTGCGTCCTCCGCGCGAGCCCCTCGAGGTAGGTCTTGACCCAACGCCGCGCGACCTCCCGCGCGACCGCGGACCGATCCCCACTCCCGTCGTAGGTGATCTCCAGCCCGTGCGCGAGATCCTGTCCGATCCCGGTGCGCACGAGGAGCTGGCCGCGCAACGCGAGCGACGCGCCCGTCTCATTGACGCTGATCACCGGTCCCTCCTCCTTCGCCTCCTTGGCGCAGCGGAGCGAGGTGTTCGCGGTGGTGAGCTCCGCGCAGAACGCGGCGCGCACCGTCGCGTCGAGCGTCGCTGGGAGGATCGAAACGTCTTGCTCCGCGAGCGCCAGCACGCCGTCCGTCGGGTACTGGAGGGCTCGGCCCTCGAGCTCCTTCGACGGCCCTTCGCGCACCGAGAGCGGCGAAGGGGCGGCGCTCGCGGACACGGCCGTCGCGCGGTTCGCCACGACGGCGGACGCAGTGGTCGGGGCGTCCCCTCCGGGCGTGGGTTCGCACCCCCCGAGCAGCGCCGTGAGAGCGAGTCCAGCCATCCTGCGTGCCGAGCGATGCGACATGACCGAACCTTTCCGCGCCCCGTGTACGCGGCGAGCATAGCCTCGCTTCCATCCCGCGTCGGGGGCGCCCGACACGCGTGCTCGCCGATGGGGTAGCCTCGGTGCTCGCTCGGCGGGAGGGACGCGCGGCTTCGAAGGGCGGCTCTCCTCATGAGCAAGATCCTGGTCATCGACGACGACGCGGCGATTCGAGCGAACATCGCCGATCTGCTCGAGGCCGAGGGGCACGAGGTCACGTGCGCCGAGAACGGCGCGACCGGCTTGACGCTCGCGGAGCGCTCGCTCCCGGATCTCATCGTCTGCGACGTCGCGATGCCCGAGCTCGATGGGTACGGGGTGCTCACGGCGCTGCGCGAGGGCCGCGCCACGAGGGACATCCCGTTCGTCTTCCTCAGCGCGAAGGCGGAGCGCGCCGACGTGCGGCTCGGGATGAACCTCGGCGCGGACGACTACCTCACGAAGCCGTTCACGCGCGTCGAGCTGCTCGACGCGATCGCGAGCCGGCTCCGTCGCCGCCTGTCCGCGCGCGCCGTGCCCATGGAGCCCAAGGCCGCGCCCGCGCCCGTTCCCAAGGTGGGGCCGGCGGCGCTCACGCTCGGCCCGGGCGACGTGTTCGATCGCTACCGGATCGAGGAGCGCGTCGGCACGGGCGGGATGGGCATCGTGTTCCGCGCGCACGACGCGAAGCTCGATCGCCTCGTCGCGTTGAAGGTCCTGCAGCCGCGCGAGATCTACCTCGCGCCGTCGGTGGAGAATGCCTCTCTGCGCCTCGTCGCCGAGGCGCGCGCGGCCGCGAAGCTGAGCCACCCCCACGTGATCTCGATCTACGACGTGGGCGCGGTGGACGGCGTGCCGTTCCTGGCGATGGAGTTCGTCGTTGGAGCCACGCTGCGCGCGAAGACGGACGCGCCGTGGGAGCAGAAGTTGAAGTGGCTCGTGGAGGTCGCCGACGCCCTCTCCGCCGCGCACCGCGCGGGCCTCATCCACCGGGACGTGAAGCCCGAGAACGTGATGGTGCGCGCGGACGGCCGCGCGCTCGTCCTCGATTTTGGCATCGCGCGGATCACCGAGGGGCGCTCGCCCGTCTCGTCGAGCGGCACGGGTCAGCTCATCCGGGGGACCCCGTTCTACATGTCGCCCGAGCAGCTGTTCGGCGAGGCGGTCGACGGGCGCTCGGATCAGTTCTCGTGGGGCGTGATGGCCTACGAGCTGTTCTCGGGGGAGCTCCCCTGGGGGGACGCCGAGGGGCCCGTCGCGATCGTCAAGGCCATCACGCGCGTCGTGCCTCCCGCCCTCGGCCCGCTCGCGCCCGCGCTGCCCGCGCATGTCGCGGCGGCGGTCGATCGCGCCCTCTCCAAGGCGCCTTCGGATCGCTTCGCGTCGATGGAGCTCCTGCTCGCCGAGATCGCGCCCGGCCGAACGTCGTCGACCGGGGGGAGCGGTGCGCCCCCTCCGGCGCTCGACGACGCGGCGCTCGCCGACACCGAGCCGGTTCGCGTCGCCGGACCCGCGCGCGCACCCGTTCGAACGACCGATCCGCCGTCCCCCGGCCCCGCATCGAGCGTGGCCGTGATCGCGCTCGCCGCAGCCGTCGCGCTTGCCGTAGCGTTCGTTGTCTGGCTGCTCGCGCACACCTGAGAGCGGATGTCCCGCACCCGAGAACGGCTCGCGTGCCCGTGCGGGAGAACCCGCGCGGGCGTGATAGTCTCGCCGATCGGCGCGTGGCTCTCCCCATCCGAAGCACTCGGTACGCGTTCGTCGCGCTGCTCTGCGCGTGCGTCGGCGCGTCCTTCGCGCGGCCTGCGCGCGCGGACGACGCGGTCGGTGAGGCCGCGGAGAAGTACGCGCGCGAGCTCTTCGAGAAGGCGGACGTCGCCATGCGCAACACGCCTCCGGACTACGACGCGGCGTGCGACGGGTTCAAGAAGGCGTACGAGATCGCCCACGGCCTCGGCGCGCTGAAAAAGCAGGCGGTCTGCGAGGAGGCGCGCGGCAAGCTCGCGACCGCGCTCGCGCTCTGGAAGCAGGCGGCCCTCGAGCCCCAGGCGCCCGATCGCAAGGCGGAGTCGGAGAAGCAGGTCGCGAACCTCGAGGCGAAGGTTGGACGCCTGCTCGTCGAGGCGCCGAGCGCGGGCGTCACCGTCTCCGTGGACGGCGGCGCGTGGCCCGTGGGCGCGCCCGCGCCGATCGACGCGGGCGCGCACCGCGTCCTCTTCGAGGGGAAAGACGGGGAAGGGCACGACGGCGCGCACCGTCGAGATCACCGTGACGAACGGCGCGACGGCCACCGCGCGCGAGCCCGAGTCGAGGGCGGCGAGAAGCCTCACCGCGACCCCGACGGAGGCGCCCGTCGTCGGCGCCAAGGACTCGCGCACGGGGATGCGCGTCGCGGGGATCGTGGTCGCGGGGCTCGGCGCCGTGGGGCTCGTCACGTTCGGGGTGACGGGCGGCCTCGTGCTCGCAGCGAAGTCCGACCTCGAGGACGCGTGCGTGAACCACGACGCGGAGCCGTTCTCCGGGTGCAACGCGGACGCGCCGGGGATCGTGAGTCGGGGCGACACGTTCAACGCCGTGAACGCCGTCTCGCTCGGCGTGGGCGTCGTCGCGCTGGGCGTCGCGGTGCCGCTGCTCGTGGTCGGATTCAACGGCTCGCCTGCGAAGAAGGAGCCGGCGAAGAAGGAGCCGGGGGCGACGGCGGTCGTCGTGCCCTGGATCCAGCGTGACTCGGCGGGGCTCGTCGTCCTGGGAGGCTTCTGATGACCCGCAAGATCAACGGAAGAGGATCATGGTCTCGCGTCCCCGGTGGAGTGGGCTTGGTCGGGATCGCTCTTTCGGCTTCGGGCGGCGGCTGCGTCCTCTTCGAGCAGTTCTCGATCACCGAGACGGGGGGCACGGGCGGCATGGGACCGACCTCGGCCAACGCGTCGAAGGCGGCGAACGCATCGAGCTCGAACGGCTCGACCTCGGACGCGACGAGCGCGACCGACGCGACCAGCTCGGCTGCCTTGTCTGCCGCGTCGTCGGGGGCAGGCGGGGCCTGCGCGTGCACCAACCTCGTCTCGGCCTACCTCTTCGACAACGCAATGAACTTGGGCCGGGATCTCCTCGTTCACAACGACTTCACGGACGTCACCGGGAGCCCCGCGCAGTCGTCCCTCACGCCGCCCGGGATGCCGGGCCACTCGCTGTCCCTCGACGGCGGCAGCAGCCTGTGCCTGCTCTCGGGGTTCACGTTCGACTCCACGAAGGATCACACGCTCTGCTGGTGGGCGAGGCCGGCGGCGCTCGGGGACAGCACCAATCAGTTCGCGCAGACCTGCGGGTACGACACCTGGACCGAGAACAGCGGCAAGAGCTACCAGTGGCGCATCAACAACTGCAACGGCGGCACGCCCAACAACCTCGTCGTCCCGAACGTGTACGCCGTCGATACGTGGGTCCAGATCTGCCAGACGTACACCGCCGCGTCGCTGACCCGCGAGGTGGTGATCAACGGCCAGACGAACCAGAAGACGACCCTCGTCGATCCCGACCCGATCCTCGAGCCGAGCGATCGTTCGTGGTGCATCGGCTCGTACGGGGGCGGCGGGTACTGGACCGGGCTGCTCTATCGGCCGCTCTGGTTCGACCGCGTGCTCAGCGACGCCGAGATCCAGGCCGTGAGCGCGAACGGCTGCTGCCTCGAGTGACGCGCTGATCGCTGCGCGTCAGGGCTTGCAGGGCTTGCCGCAGCAGCGGTACTCCGGCTGGTCGTTCATGTCGCGGCCGTAGAACACGGGCGGGCATGCCGGCGCGGCGGTCGCCGTCGTGGCGGGCTTCGACCCGAGGGGCGGCGGCTGCCTCGGCGTCGTCGGCGTGATCGCCGGCGAGCTGGACGCCGCCGCGACGATCGCGGACGAGGTCGTGATCACGGGAGGCGGGCTCACCTCTCGGCCCGAGGCGGAGGGGCGCGCGGACCGCGAGTCCTCTGCGCCCGCGCTCGCCCCGGCGCCCGATCCCGCCGCGCTCGGCGACCCCGCCGGCGACGAAGGGCGGCCCGCGTCACCCGAGCCGAGCGCGACGACGCCGATGACGACCACGGCGGCCGCGACGAGGCCGACGATCGCGAACGGAAGCACGCTGCGCCCGGGCTTCTTGCCGCGCGCGCCCGCGTCCCGCGACACCGCGCCGTCCGTGAAGGATGCCTCGACTTTGCCGGCGTCCCCCGACGTGGGCTCTGAGGTGCGCGCCGCGGACGCGTCGGATCCGGACGCGTGCGAGGCCGAGAGCGGAGATTCCGATCCGTTCTTCGACCCCCACGACACGGGCTGCTCGACGGGCGAGGGGGCGGGCGGCGGGACGGACTCGGTCCCCGAGGCGATGGCCGCGGCGACCGCGCGATCCCACTCGCGCTTCATCTCCTCCGCGCTCGGGTACCGCTCCTCGCGCTCGAAGCCGAGCGCGCGGTCCACGACGGCCGCGATCCCGGGAGGCAAGTCGGGCGAGACGGACAGCGTCGGACGAACGCGCTTGGTCGCCGCGGCGATGAGCAGATCGGTCGCGCCCTCCGCGTCGTGCGCGAGGCGCCCGGTGAGGAGGAGGCGCGCCGTGGCGCCGACGGAGAAGATGTCCGCGCGGTGATCCACGAGCGCCCATTTGCCGTGCGCCTGCTCGGGCGGCATGAACGCGGGCGTGCCGAGCGTCGCGCCCGTCGTCGTGACCTGCTCGCCGGCGGCGCGCAGCTCTTGGACGAACGCGATCCCGAAGTCGAGGACCTTCACGTCGCCCTCGTCGGTGAGGAACACGTTGTCGGGCTTGATGTCGCGGTGGACGATCCCGGCCGCGTGCGCGGCGGCGAGCACGTCGAGGATGGAGGAGATCACGCGCCCGATCTCTTTGAGCGGCATCGAGCGCCCGCTCTTCTTCCAGGTCTCTTTCAGCGTCTTGCCCGTGAGGAGCTCCATCACGAGGTACGCGGACTCGTCCTCCGCCGAGTCGTCGAAGACGCGCACGATCCCGGGGTGCTTGATGCTGTTCGCGACGTACCCCTCGCGCAGGAAACGCGTCTTCAGCGCGGGATCGCGCGCGACCTCGGGGTGGAGGATCTTCACGGCGACCCGTGAGCGGTTCCGCGTGTGCGTTCCTGCGTAGACGGTGGCCATGCCGCCCCACCCGAGCAGCTCGTCGAGGTTCCACTTGCCCGAGAGCACGGTACCCACCCGCGCGCGTGCAAAGTACGGAGCTCCCATCGCCTCCTGGGGAGGCTACACCACACCGAGGCCGCCCGGGCCAGAGCCGTCAGCGCGGCGCCGCCGCAACGGCAGGCTTCATCGAGGCGCTCAGGCGCGCGAGAGGAGCGCGCCGATCGGCAGGTGATCCGAGGGCTCTCGGGCGGACGGGAGCGGCGTCGCGGCGTCGAGGTCGGCGAGCGCACGAGGCGTCGCGCGGAGGCGATCGTCCGCGAACACGTAGTCGATGCGCTTGGGCCGGCCGTTCGCGTTCACCGTGGGCTTCTCCTCCGCTGTGCCCGCGTAGACGTCCCTGTGGCCGTCGCGCAGCACGCCGAGGACGGGATCGTCCGGCGTCACGTTGAAGTCGCCGCAGGCGACCCACGCGACGTCGCGCTCCTTCATGGCGGAGACGAGGGCGCCGAACTGTCGCGTCGCCCAGCGATCGGCCTCCGCGGTGCCCGGTGGATCCCACTTCACGTGTGTCGTGGCGACCCCGAGCCGTTCGCCCTCGACGCGCACGATCGCGAGCATCGCGACGTGACCCGAGCCGTCCGGGTAGACGAGCTCGCGGAGCTCCTCGACGACCACCCGCTCCCGACGCGTGAGGAGCGCGCAGCCATCGGGCTTCCCGCGTCCCTTCCTGAGCGTGCGGACCTCGAACGACGGAAGCCCGCGGAGGGCGGTGACGAGGGCGGGCTCGACCTCCTGGAGACAGACGATGTCCGCGGCGCTCGCCCCGAGGCGCGCGGTGATGGCGCCCGTTCGCGCGCCGGGCACGAGCAGCGCGGCGGGCGTCGACGGGAAGTATTCAGCGCGGACGTAGGCGTCCGCGAGGACGTTCCAGGAGACGAGGTCGATCATCGCGCTTCTCCGATCCATAGCCGACGTCCGCGCGCCGCGCGCCCCACGAGCGAGGGCCGGACCGAATCGGACAGGCGCCGGGTGCGGTCGGTCATCCCGCGGCTCGCACCGGTCATCGCGGGCTTGTGCGGGCGCCGCGCGCGCCTACCTTGCGGCGCCATGTCGGCATCGATCGTCTTCATCCACGGAATGTTCGTCACGCCCGCGTGCTGGGAGGAGTGGGTCGCGCGCTTCGAGGGGAAGGGGTACCGATGCTCTGCGCCCGCGTGGCCGCTCCACGAGCGCCCCGTCGCCGAGCAGCGCGCGAAGCACCCCGATCCGGAGCTCGGAGCGCTCTCGATCCCGGCGCTCGTCGAGCACTTCGCTCGGATCATCGAGGGCCTGGGCGAGCCGCCGATCCTCGTCGGGCACTCGATGGGTGGCTTGCTCGTCCAGCTCCTCGTGCAGCGCGGACTCGCGAAGGCGGGCGTCGCGATCGACTCCGCGCCGCCGAAGGGCGTCGCGAGCTTCAAATGGTCGTTCCTGCGGAGCAACTGGCCCGTGATCAGCCCGTTCGTGAGCAAGCACAAGCCGTTCTTCATGTCGTTCGAGCAGTTCGTCTACACGTTCGTCCATACGCTCCCGCCGGACGAGCAGCGCGCCGCGTACGAGCGGCACGTCGTCCCCGAGTCGCGCATCGTGGGGCGGGGGACGCTGAGCGACGCGGCGGCGATCGACTTCGATCGCCCGCACGCGCCGCTCCTGTTCGTCGCGGGCGAGCTCGACCGGATCATCCCGGCGAGCCTGAACCGCTCGAACCACGCGCGCTACAAGGACGCCGGATCCATCACGGAGCTCGTCGAGTTCCCCGGCCGCACGCACTACATCATCGGCCAGCCCGGGTGGACGGAGGTGGCGGACCACGTCGAGGCCTGGCTCGCGCGCGTCGGCGCCGGGCCGCGCTGACGGGGGCCCCCGCCGATCACGGCTTGGCGCCGCGGCTGCGCTTGCGGTGCGCGAGGCGGTGCTCGCTCGGGCTCCGCCGCATCTGCTCGCCGAACGCGCGCCGGAACGCGCGCTCGTCGTCGTAGCCGACGCGCGCGGCGACGGCGGCGACGGAGAGGGATGTCGTCGCGAGGAGGCGCGCGGCCGTCTCGACGCGGAGCCTCCGCGCGAACCGCATCGGCGAGACGCCCGTCACGGCGACGAAGCGCCGCGCGAGCGTGCGCCCATTCACGCCCAGCGCTGCCGCGAGCTCTGGTAGGTCGAACGCGGTCGCGAGCTTGCCCGACATCCAGCGCTCGGCGCGCGCGACGAGCTCGTCGTGGCGCGAGAGGTGGTCGAGCACGAGGTAGGGCGCTTGGGACGTGCGCGCCTCGTCGATCACGAGGTACTGCGCGCACGCGTGCGCGACCTCGTACCCCGCGAACTTGCGGACGACCGCGAGGACGAGATCGAGCTGCGCCATCGCGGCGCCCGCGGTCCACACGCGATCGGCCGCGCAGATGAGCTCGTCGGAGCGGAGGCGCACGTCGGGGTAGCGCGCGCGGAACTGCTGCGTGAGCCACCACGAGGTCGTCGCGTCGGCGCCCGAGAGGAGCCCGGCCTCGGCGAGGAGGAACGTCGACGAGCAGCTCGCGGCGAGCAGCGAACGCTCGCGCGCGCGGCGGAGGACGGGGAGGAGTGCGCGCGCGTCCTCGCGCTCCACGTCGGCGATGATGCGCGCGGCGTCCGCCATCCCGGGGCCGAACACGAACACCACGTCCGCCCGGGTCTCGCCGGCCGCGCCCTCGCTCGCGACGAGCGCGCCCGAGCTCGAGCGCACGGGCGCGCCCGCCACGGTGCGGGTCGTCCACTCGAACCTGGCCCCGCCGTCGCCGAGGAGCGCCCGGCCCATCATGTTCGCGGTCGAGAGCACGTCCGTCGTGACGGCGAGGCCCGACGCGAAGAGCCCGTCGAGGAGCACCAGCTCGACGCGGACCCTCACCACACTCCCCGCGCGCCGGGTCCACCGCGTTCCCCCGCCGGTTCGAGACCCACTCCCAGAACGCGACGGCCACGAGCAGGGGGGGCGTTCCGCTCGTGGGCAGCGGAGAGAGCCGCATGACGCGCGGCAACAGCGCGACCGAGCGCGTGATCCCGAGCAGACCCGAGAATTGGAGCATCTCGCGCATCACATACGTGAAGGACCGCACGCCCGACAATTCCTGAGCGCGCCGAGGGCGCTCGATCTGCCGCGGCTCCGCCCGGGAAAAATCGACGAGCGGACCTCCGAGGAGCGCAAGAGCGCGCGGACGAGGCGCGCAAGAACGACGAGCTCGACGCCGCGACTCGACCATGGCGTACCCTCCTGGACCCCGCGTGACGCCTTGAACGGAAGATGGGCGGGCAAGCAGCTCGAGCGCCGACGCGGACTCAGGTCCAGCGTGCGACATCGTCGACGGCGAAGCGCCAGTGACGCGCTGGCGTGTGGGCGAGGAGGATTTCGTCGAGCATACGGCGAACGACGCGACTTAGCGCCCACGCTCCGTCGCCCGTCGCCGCGGCAGCGCGGGCCATCGCTGCAAGGGTCGCGGCGTCGAGCTCGAGGGACCCGCCGAGCCTCTTGATCACGGCGTTCGCCTCGTCGAGAGGGCCGCCCGCCCACCGCAGGATGGCGGCGAGCTCGTCCTCCCCGAGCGGAGAGAGCGGCACGACGCGGTGGAAGCGCTCGACCACCGCGTCGATCAGCCCGTCCCGCGTGAGCGCGTCTCGGAGCTGAGACTCCGTCATGCCCTCCGGCGACCAGGTCTCCGGACGGAACGCCGCGACGACGACGATTCGCGACGTGTCGACGTCCGTGAACGTCTGCTGCGGGTGGCGCGCGCCTCCGCCAGGCGCGATGCCGAGCACCTCGCCTTCGAGCAAGCGCAGCAGCTCGCGTTGAACACCGGCGCCGTTGATGTCGCGGACGTTGGGGGCGATGGGAGGGCGTCCCCTCAGCTTCTCGAGGCTGTCGATGAAAAGGAAGCCCCGCGCCGCTCGGACCGCGTTGTGATGGGCTGCCCGGAGGACGCCGTACACGAGGTTCTCCACGTCGTCGCCGACGTAGCCGGACTCGCTGAGCCGCCCAGCGTCCCCCGCGTAGGAAGCGCCTCCCATCGTGCGCGCGGCGGCGCGACCGAAGAAGGTCTTCCCCGTGCCGCGCGCGCCCACGATGAGGAGGCGCGTCGCCCTCGATTCGGCGTCGTCGGGGACGAGCTCACGCATGCGCAGCGCCGCGACGGTCGCTCGCTTCGCGGCCCTCCGCCCGGGCATCGCCTCGTCGAGTCGTCGCAAGAGCTCGCTGGGTGGCGGGGCGGGGAGGGGTGCGTCGTCCGCCTGCATCGTCTCGTCGCACAGGACGACGCAGTCGTTGCAGATCCAACACTCCGGGCCCGCGATGAGCTTCTTCACCTTGGCCTGCGGGGCGTCGCAGAAGCTGCACGCGAGCGGTGGGCGGCGCGGAGTCTGGGGCGTGGAGGAGCTCATCGATCGCTCCGGGTGTCCGCGCGCTCGAGAATGGCGCGCTCCACCAGCCGCTGCACCCCCCGCTCGACCGCGAAGCCGCCGTCGGGCTCCTGCGCGATCCCGTGAGCGAGCGCCGCGAGGGCGTCGTCTGGGAGCTCGAGCTCCGCGTCCACGAGCCCACCACCCCTCAGCGCGCGGGATCGGTCGGCGAGCTTGCGTCGCAACAGGCGCTGGATGGCCGCCTCGTCGAGGGGCGGAAGCGCGAGGATGCGATCGAAACGCGCCAGGAATGCGGCGCTCACCCCTCGCTCGAGGAGCGCGGCTCGGGTCGCAGCGTCGTCGTCGAGCGCCGCCGGGAGCGCTGCGCGGGCGCCGACCGCGACGAGCATCGTCCCGACGTCCACGTGCACTCGACTCGCTTGTGCGCCGCGCGTCTCGAGCATGGTGTCGCACACGCCCCCGTCCAGGAGCCGGAGGAGCTCGCGTTGGATCGCTTCGCTCCGGCGGGTCGGCGCGAGCTCGACTCCATCGACGAAGAGCGCGCCACGCGAGGCGAGCGTCGCGTCGCCGTTGGCAAACCGAACGAGCGAGCCGACGAGCGTCTCCACGCTCTCCCCGGGGGCACCCGCTTCGGACAATCGCCCAGCGTCGAGGACGAGGGCGGGCCCCGCCGACAAATCGGCGGCCGAGCGCAGGAGGAGTGTCTTGCCTGCACCGCTCGGTCCCACGAAGAGCAGCCGCCGCGCTGTGCTACCGAGAGTCGCGTCGAGGGAGCCGCTGCCGCGCCCGCCATCGGGCGGCGACATCCAATGCTCGAAGAGCGCTGCGGTCAGCGCGCGCCGCGCGACGGACAATCCGATGACCCGCGACTCGAGCTCGCTCGAGACCCGCGCGACGCCGGAGGTGTAGAGGCTCGCGCGGGCGCTCCATCCTCGGGACCTCTTCAATTCGGCCGCGAAGGACTCCACGCACGCGCCGCAGACACCCGTCACGTCCGTGAGAGTGGCTCCGCGAACGGCTCGGTCCGCGAAGAACGGCCGCGCTCCGGTGAATCGAGCGCTGCAGAAGGAGCAGGTGCGGATCGGCGAGTCGCTCACGCGGCCCCGACGAGCTGCTGCAGGGACGCCGCGTCGCGGCGGACGAGGGGAGGCGGCTGGTCCAGCACCAGGATCTCCTCCAACATCGCGTCGAACACCGACTGAATCGCCCAACCTCCGGCCCCGCCCGACGCGGCCTCGGACAATCGCGCGATGGCGTCTGCCGTGAGGTCGAGCCTCGAGGAGAGCTCCGCGAGCATGGCGTTCGTCCGCGCGAGCCTCTCCTCGGTGAGCGCGCGCGCGTCGTCCATACCGAGCGCGGGGACCCGGACGACAGTGTCGAAGCGCGAGACGAAGGAGTCGAGCAGCCCCAGCTGCGCGAGCGTCCGCCGAACCGTGGTCGGGTGGAGCTCGGCCGGAGGGGCACTGCACCGCACGGCGGCGATGACCATCACGCGCGTGGTGTCCAAAACGGAGAGCTCGCGCGTCCGCCGACTGAGGTCGATGAGCGCGCCGTCGAGGATGGGGTGGAGCTCGCGCTGGACGTTCTCGCCCGTGAGATCCCGACCGTCGCCGTGCGGCCGGCGCGCCTCGAGCTTCTCGACGCCATCCAGAAAAAGCAGGCCGCGGGCAGCGCGCGCCACGTCCCCTCCTGCGGCGTCGACCAAACCGAGCAGCGCGTGCAATGCGTCCTCGCCGATGTAGCCCGACTCGCTCATCCGACCCACGTTGATCGCGCAGGTCGGAGAGCTCGCGGCCGCGCACGCTGCGTGCCCGAGGGTCGTCTTGCCCGACCCCAGCGGTCCGACGAGGAGCACGCGCGGTGCACGCCCTGGGTTCGTGTCCAGCGCGTGCTCGAGCAGCGCGGCCGTAAGGGCGCGCTTGGCTTCGGCGCAGCCGACGACTCGCTCGTCGAAGAGCGCCGCGACCTCCGACCGGGAACGCGGCTCGCTCCTGGTCGGCTTCGGGTGCGCCTTGGCGTCCTCCGCGGCGAGGATCTCTTTGCAGAGGCCGACGCACTCGTCGCAGATGAAGACCGAAGGCCCCGCGACGAGCTTGCGCACCTGCTCCTGGGGCTTCCCGCAGAAGCTGCATGAAGCATGCGGAGGCTTGCCAGGCTGACGGTATGGGGTGGTCGGTGGCGACATCCCGCGAATCCTAGATCGGCGAGCGGTATCGTGTGTCTCCGCACCGAGCGGAGCCGCGTTCGGCTGCGCCGCCCGAGCCCGTCCTTCAGCCGGTGGTCGGCTTGGGAAGGAGGTCCCGAGACCCCTCGAAGCCCAGAGCAGAGGGCCCGCCCGCACCGGCGCCGAGCGCGTCCGCTGGCCCGGCCGATTTCGGCGCACCTCGGATCGATCTCCGCGGCGAAGAGCCGAACCTCGCGGGCCGTGGGCGGCGCCGCCGCGCGCGTTCTCGAGGGAGTCTGCCGTCGCGACGAGTTCGAGGCCGAGGGATCCGCAGCGACGCCGTTCGAGACCACCCTGGCGCACCTCTCCTCGGAGCGGTGCTCTGCGCCCAGGCGTCTGCCGAACACGAAACGAGGCCTCCAGATGCCGAAACCTCACGTTGGAGGGTTGCCACGGACCAAAAGTGAACGTATTCACTTTCTATGGTCGAGGCCCCCGCTTCCATCCGGCAAGGCCGGGCGTACCGCAGCCAGCTCCGGATCACCGAGGCGGCGAAGGAGATCATTGGAGGAGGCGGGTGGGCGGCGTTGACAATCTCGGCGGTCGCGTCGAAGGCGGGCGTCTCGGTCGGCCTCGTGTGCCGCTACTTCCCGACGCGCGATCACTTCGCGCTCGCCCTGTACGAGCAGCTCGCGGACGCGCTCGCGGGGCGCGCTGCGGATCTCCCAGCCGGGCCGTTCGCGGCTCGCTTCGTGGCGCTGGTCCGATGGAAGCTCGAGCTCCTCGAGCCTCACCGGGACGTCCTCGTCGCGCTCGCGGGCGCCGCGATCGATCCGTCGACGCGCGTCGGAGTGCTCGGCGCGGGGGCCCAGCGCGTGCGGGCGAAGGTGGCGGGCCTCTTCGACCTCGCCGTTCGCGGGGCGACGGACGCTCCCGAGGACGAGAGCGCCGCGCGTCTCGCGCGCTTGCTCTACGCCGCGCACCTCGCCCTCGTCCTGCTCTGGGTCCAGCTCCCTCCGGGCCACGCGCTACCGCTCGACGCGTTCGAGGGGAGCGGCGCCGCGATCGGGCCGCTGCTCGAGCTGGCCGCGCTTCGCCTCGATGGAACGCTGCGCGCCCTGCTCGGGGCCCCGACGGCGCCGGACGACGACGCGAAGGCGGCGGCGGTCCTCGAGCTCGTGCTTCGACGGCAGCGGCTCCTCGACGAGCCCGGCGGCTCGGCAGACGCGGCGTCGATGCGCGCGCTGCACGAGCCGGTGATCCAGTCGATGATGGATCGCGGCGCTCCGATTCAGATCGTGCTCCCGGCGTTCCCGGCGAAGGCGCCCAACCCGAGGAAGGTGCTCGGCAAGCTCCCGGACATGGCGGAGTGGCTCGCGCTCCAAGGCCTCGCGGAGCTCCTCGACGAGATCCGCGCGGTGTACGCCCCGGGCGCGGAGCTCGTGGTCTGCTCCGACGGCGGAGTCTTCGCGGATCTCGTGGGCGTGAGCGACGCCGACGTGCGCGCCTACCGGACGGCGCTCGAGGCGATGATCGCGCGCATCGCCGGCCCGACGCGGATCCGCGTGTTCGATCTGGAGGACGCGCTCGGCGGAGGTCGGGCCGCCTCGAACCGGGCCGCTTTGATGGCGCGGTACGGCGGCACGGAGGCGGCTCTCCGCGCGCGCGCGGAGAGCTCGGCCGCGACGGCGCGGATGATCGACGGTGTCCACCGGTTCCTGTTCGAGGACGAGATCGTCCGTTCGGCGGGGACGAGCCGGACGCAGGTGCGCAAGGCGACGCGAGCGCGCGCCTACGAGGTCGTGCTCCGGAGCGAGGCATGGGGCGCGCTCGTCGCGTCCGCGTTCCCCGGCGCGCTGCGGCTCTCGATCCATCCGCAGCCACCGGTCTCGAGCAAGCTCGGTGTCCACCTGCTCGAGACGGAAGACCCGTGGTTGACCCCTTGGCACGGCGCCGCCGTCCTCGTCGGCGAGCGGTACACGCTCATGCATCGCAGCGACGCGGAGGCGATGGGCGCGGAGCCTAGGCGATCGGAGGACGGCCTCGCGTATCTCGAGGTGCCGTCGTGATCGCCGCGTCGATCGAGCGGCTCGCGCCGTTCGGCGCCGTCGTTCGCCTCGCGGACGGGACGGCCTTCGGAGACGTTCCGGTGGAAGATCTGCACGCGTGGGTGCGCGAGCACCGCGTGGTCGTGCTGCGCGGACTTCGCGCGCCCGAGCGGATGGCTTTGCCGCTCGACGCTCGTCGCCTCGGACCGCTCCAAGCGTGGACCTTCGGATCGATCCACGAGCTCGAGGTGAAGCCGGACACGAACAATTATCTCTACACGGACCGCGCGGTGCCCCTCCACTGGGACGGCGCGTTCGCCGGTGAGGCGCCGCGGTACCTCGTGTTCCACTGCCTCGAGGCGCCCGCGAAGGGCGGCGAGACGGAGTTCGTCGACACGTCGCGTGTCTGGTCGAAGCTCGACGAGGCGGAGCGCGATCGCTTCCGCGCGCTCTCGTTCCGCTACTCGACGGAGAAGAAGGCCCACTACGGCGGGACGTTCACGTCTCCGCTCGTCGTGGAGCACGAGACGCGAGGCGACGCGGTGCTGCGGTTCGCGGAGCCCGTGGACGATCTCAACGCCGTGCGCGTCGAGGCGGTGGGCCTCGATCCGCTCGCGTCCGCGGAGGTCATCGGCCGCGTTCGGCGCGCGCTGCGCGACCCCGACGCGATCCTCGCGCACCCGTGGGCCGCGGGGGACGTCGTGATCGCGGACAACCTCGGACTCCTCCACGGCCGTCGCGCGTTCCCGCGCGGCGGAGACGGACGCGTCGAGCCTCGGCGCATCCGCCGCGTGAACGTGCTCCGGGAGCGGACGCGCTCACCGCTCGCGACGCTGAGAGACGCGCTCCGGATCCGCCGGCCCGAGTTCATGGTCGCGGAGATCCCGATCCTCTTGATCCCGATGCTCCTCTCGCGCCGGTCGATCGGCGCGGTCGACGGGATCGAGATCGCGACGCTGTTCTTCCTGCTGTTCCACGTGGGTGACATGGTGAACTGCCTCGCGGATCGGGCGGTCGACGCGGTCTACAAGACGCACCTCTCGGAGGCGGTGTTCGCGCTGGGGCCGCGGAGCGTCACGGCGCAGATCGCCGGGTCGTGCGCGGCCGCGCTCGGGATCGCCGCCGAGCGATCGCTCCGGACGGAGAGGTGGGAGCCGATCGCGCTCGTCGCGGCGGGCCTCGCGCTCGGCCTCTCGTACTCGCTCCGGCCGCTCTGGCTCAAGGGCCGCGGCCTCCTGCAGATTCCGACTTTGTGGGCGGTGATCTTCGTCGGGCCGATGACGCTGGTCTGGGTCTCGTCGGGGCGCGCGCTCGAGCCGCTCCCGATCGCGCTCTTCGCGGCGTACGGGTTGATGCAGCAAGGCATCGTGCTCGTGAACACGGCGGAGGACATCCCCGAGGATCGGGCCGCCGGGATCCGCACGTCGGCGATCGCGCTCGGCCTCGAGGGATCGCTCGTCGGCGCGCTCCTCATGATCCTCGTGGGCGGCGCGGTCTCCCTCGGCCTGTTCGCGTGGATGCTGCGCGATCGCGGCGCGCCGGTCGTCGTGTCGCTCCTCGCGTTCGCGGCGGCGATCGCGCTGCGCTGACGGGCGTCGAGCGCGCGAGGCGCGAGGTGGTCGCGGCGCGCGAGATCGCGGGCGCGGACGAGCGGCGCGTCTCGGTGGATACGATCGCCGCGCTTCGGCCGTTCGCGCGGCGCGTCCCGATCTGGATCAGCGGGACGGCGATCGGAGCCCTCGTCGGCGCGGCGGTCGTGCGGTGCTAGCCGGCGAAGCGCTCGCCGCGTTCCAGGCGACGTACGCGCGCCGAACGGTGTCGCACGACGCGCGGTGGATCTCGGTGAAGCTCGGCTGGCTGACGATCCCGGTGCCGAACCCGGGGCACCTCCCGGAGCACGACCTCCACCACGCGCTGCTCGGCGCACCGCCGACGCTCGCGGGCGAAGCGCACGTAGGCGTGTTCGAGCTCCGGAGCGGCTGCGCGACATGGCTCATCTGGTTCCTGTGTGTTGGCTCCGTCCTGATCGGCCTCGTCCAGAGGCCGCGCGCGGTGCTCCGGTGGTGGCGCGCCTACCGCGGGTGCTCGTCGCTCTACGACCACCCGGAGTTCGATCGCCTCCTCGCCATGGAGGTCGACGCGGTGCGCGGGATCATGGGCATCGGCGCACCCCTCGCCGTCGAACCCCATGGTCGGGCACGCGGGTGACGGGGCGTCGCACCGGGGACGCGCGCCGCGCGGTCTGTCCACGTGCTCTAGCTCCCGACAGGCGAAGGGCCGCTCGGCGTAGACGTGTCTGACGGCGTGGCGGACGGGGCGTCGGGCGGCGATGTGGTCGCTGGAGGCGGAGCGTGCGCGACCTTGTCGGCGGCGCATGCGTAAATCTTCTGGCCGATCGCGCGCGCCCCTTCGCGTCGTTTCGCGACCTCGTCCTCCGGGGTTTTGGACGGGTCGATGATCACCGTCAGCTTCGACGGGCTGTCCGTAAAAGTCACGTCCGCGGCGGCGTCCAGCGTGACGTAGACGGACTCACCCTGAATCGTCGCCTTGTAGCCCTCCGCGGTCGCGCACTCCGCGATGGGGTTCAACATCGTGTGCACAGCAGGGGAGTCGGGCAGCCGGAACACGGTGAGCGTGCAGCCGGCGAGAGCGACGAGCGCCCCGGACGAGATGAGGAACCAGCGGCGATGGGATGGCATGGAGCGTTCCTGTCCTTCCGAAGGCGATCAACGGCCTGCTACATCATCGAGCGCAATTCTGACACATCCATGAGATCAACCGTTCGAGGACGGCGACGAGCGGAGGCGTCGGGAAGCGCCCCGCCGCACGTTGCAGCGCCGCCGGGCGCGCTCGAGTCGTATCGGCCTCAGTGGGTGTGGCCGAGCATCCAGGTGTAGATGTCGTGGCCGGCGGAGAGGTCGTAGGTCTGATCCCAGGCGTTGTGCCCGACGCCCGGATACAACGTGAGCTCCGCGTCGACGGGCGCAGGGTTGCACTGGTTCAGCGTGTCGATGGGTACGATCGAGCCGCTGGGGTCGACGACATTGTCTGCTTCGCCGTGGAACGCCCAGATGGGCAGCGCGCCGAGGGCGCACCCCGCCTGGTTGACGGCGCCCTTGCCGTCCCCCGAGATGAGCACCGCCGCTGCGAACACTTCGTTCGTGTGCTTGCCGAGATATTGCCAGGACCCGATCGCGCCGCACGAGAGCCCGGTGATGTACACGCGCGCGGGGTCGACGTCGTAGTGGGCGAGCGCGAACGCAGTGAAATCCTCGATCTCTTTCACCGAGTGGCAGCTCGTGTTCGGCGGCGCGTCGTGCTGCGTGCCGAGCACGATGAATGGCCTGTCCTCGGGCCACTGGTCGTTCTTGAGCAGCTTCGGCAGGCCCGTGTTGAAGAGCGCGCCGAGGGCGCCCTCCGTCCCGTCGCCGCTCTCCCCGATGCCGTGATGGAAGAGGAGGATCGGATACTTCGCGCCGTTGCCATAGTGCGGAGGCAGGTACTCGAAGTAGCCGAGATCGGCCCCCGCGACGGATCCCTTCGGGTGGAGCGTGAGCCGCTCGGAGGAAGGCCCGGAGGGGAGGCCACCGCCGAGCCCGCCCGTCGAGGAGCTCGCCGTCGAGGCGCTCGTCGAGGAGCTCGCCGACTTCGTCATCGACGACGCGGAGGAGTTCGACGTCGCGCCGCCGCCGGCCCCCGTCGTCGTCGCGCTGTCGTCACAGGCCGCGAGCGCGGCGACGAGCGCGCAGGCCGCGAGCACACCGAAGGTGTTCTTCATCCGCGCATCGTGCCCCAGATCCGCGCGTCCAGGGCCCTCGTAACGCTCGTGTCCTCGACCCGACTCGGCGCTCCGGAGCGGCGCGGGTGCCGGACCCTCAGGGCGGGGCCGCGTCCTCCGCGGCCCTGCGCCTCGCCTCCGCGTCCGCCCGTCGCTGCTTGCGCGAACGGAGCGGGCCACGCCGGATCGAGACGGACTCCCACACTGCGACGAGCAGAAGGATGGCGGTCGTCGTGCTCATGAGCGCGAGCGGGGACAGGCGCTTCACGAACGGCAACAGGGCGAGCGAGAGGGTGATCCCGAGCAGATGCGAGAACTGGAGCATCTCGCGGATCGCGTACTTGAAGAGCTGTACGCCCAACAAATAGAGGAGCGGCCCGCCGAGGAACGCGATCGCGCGCGCCGTGTCGACGCCGCCGAGCGGGACGGCGAGGACGAGCTCGTCCGCGACCGCCGTGAGCACGATGCTCGCGACGATGGGCAGGTGCAGGTACGTGTACGCGAGGCGCCCGAGCTGGCCGGGGACAGCGGAGCGGCGAATGAGCTCGGAGCCGTGCTCCGCGCCCCGATCGAAGTAGATCCACCACATCGCGATCTGTGCCACGAACGCGGCGGAGAACGCGCCGATGGAGGGCGCGGTCCAGGGCGTCTTCGCGAACGCCGCGCCCGTCACGAGGAGCGACTCACCGAGCGCGATGATGACGAAGAGCGCGCACCGCTCCGCGAGGTGCCCGCCCTCGATGGACCACTCGCGAACGTCCGATGCGCCGAGCCTCGGGACCCAGAACCGGACCGCGGGCCCGAGGTACTCGACGCCGAGGGCGGCGCCGAAGAGCGCGACGCGCGTCGAGCCTGCCGCGAAGCCGCCGAGGATCCAGAGCGCCGAGGGCGTGACCACCCACGCGAGCACGCGCTCCCAGTTGCGCGCGAGCGCCCTGTCGGCGCGCCGGACGGCGAAGTACATGAAGAGCGTGCGGCCGACCTGCGTGCCGGTGTACGCGACCGCGAACACGAGCCCGCGCGCGCCGAACGCCTCGGGGATCGACATCGAGAGCGCGATCCCGGCGACCATGAGGCCGAAGAGGAGCAGCCGCACCGGCGTGCGCTCCGGATCGAGCCAGTTCGTCGCCCAGGAGGTGAAGACCCACACCCACCAGACCGCGAGCATGAGGAACGAGGCGCGCAGCACGCCGCCGACGGAGAAGTCCCCGAGCAGCGTGTGCGAGATCTGGGTGACCGCGAACACGAACACGAGGTCGAAGAAGAGCTCGACGAACGTGACGCGGTGCTGCCCGTTCGGCGTCCGCACGCGGAACAGATCCCCGAGCCGGGCGGGCTGCGGGGCTCCTCCGTGCGCGTGCGGGCCCGAAGCGCTCACGGGATCACCGTCGTCGCTCGACGGGGTCGTCACGCGCGCACGATAGCAGGATGCCCTCTCGTCCGATCGCCGGCTCGATCCTCACTGAGAATCGCGCTCGCCGATTTCGTCGCTCGCGGAGTGCGCTCACATCGTCGGCGTGAACGCTTTGCCGGGCGTCGCGCCGATGGCGAGGACGACCGCGCTCGACTCGCGCGTGACGAGCTTGCGCCGGACCTCGGGCGGCACGCGGGCCATGTCGCCCTGCCGGAGGGCGACCTCCTCTTCTCCCGTGCGGAGGATCACCGATCCGTCGAGGACGATGTAGACCTCCTCCTGCCCGTCGCCCACGTGATCGTGCTCTGGGTAGCCGTCCGTCCCGGGGTCCAGCTCGAGCACGTTCATCCCCCATGCGGTCACGCCGAGCGCCGCGCGCGCCGCACGAAATCGGATGCCGGGGATGGCGTTGGGGCCCACGTACGCGGGGATGTCTCGGCGGTGCTTCACGGTCGTCGTCATGGTGTGACCCTCCTGGTCGGTTCCCGCTGAGGTACAGTCGGAGGCGGTGCCGACGCTTGAAGAAACGCGACCGACGGAGGGGCGAGCGCGAGGTCGCGGGCTCGTCTCGAGCCGGGCGAGCGGAGCTCGCGTGGAGAGCCGCTCGTTCGCGCCCCCCGAGCGCCTCGCGCGCTGGGTCGGGTCGCTCTGGACGACCCGGTGGGACCTCCGTGCGGAGGCCTCGCACCCCACCGAAATCCTCTCCGACCCGTGCGTGACGGTCGCGTTCGAGGCGGCCTCGAGCCGCGTCGTCGGCGTCAGCACGGGTCTCTTCCGGCGGGAGCTCTCGGGGCAGGGGCACATCCGGGCGCTCAAGCTCCGACCCGGCGCCGTGCGCGCGCTCATCGATGTTCCGGCCGTGTCGCTGACCGGGAGGGTCGTCCCCTTCCGCCAAGTCTTCGAGGGCGCGCCCGTCGGTCTCGAGGACGCTGTCGTCGGTGCGGCCGACGACGACGCCGCGCTCGACCTGATCGTCTCCTGGCTGGAGCGGACGATGCCCGTGCGTGACGACGCCGACCTACGCCTCGCGATCGCGTTGGTCGATCACGCGGCGAAGCACCCCGAGATCGTGACCGTCGAGCGCCTCGTCGCCGCTGCGGGTGTCTCCGTCCGACCGCTTCAGCGCCTCTTCCGGGAGTTCGTCGGCGGGACCCCGAAGTGGGTGATCCGGCGCCTCCGACTCCAGGAGGCGGCGGCGCGAATCGAGCGCGGGGATCGCACGCTCACCGAGGTGGCCGCCGAGCTCGGCTACGCCGATCAGGCCCACCTCTCGCGCGATTTTCGTGCGGCGACCGGGCGCTCGCCGCGCGCGTTCGCGACGCTGGATTAGAGCCCCGACCGGTTTGAATCAGCGGTGGATTCGCGGGAGTTTGGGTGGGAGGCGCGCGCCCGAGGCGCGCACCGGAAGACTGCTGCTGACCATCTGAGGAGCGCAGCGACGAGGCCGCGTGGATCGCACCTGAAGTCGCGTGAACACCCGGTGCTCTTGAGCACCGGAACATGTTCGGTCCTCTCGCCCAGGTGATGGCTCACTCCTTCGGCTCGGCCTCCCTTCGCTCGCGCGGCTCGAGCGCCCAGGCGATGTGCTCTCGCATCCGCGCCTCGAAGTCGTCCGGCCATTGGTGCGGGATCGGACCGAGCGACACGTACCGCGCCTCGAAGCCGGCGCGCGCGAGCGCCGCCCGCGACGCCTGCATGGAGGCGGCCGCGGCGTCCTGATCCCCGGAAGCGAGGACGATCCGATCGATGCCCGCCGCGCGCAACGTCGCGTCGTCCGGGCGGACGCGCGCCGCCATCAGCACGAGCCCGTGGAAGCGGTGCGAGAGCCGCGCGAGCGACGGATCCGCGACGGCGACGCGGAGGATGTCGCACGCGGCGTACGCGCCGCGCGACCACCCGAAGAGGACGCCGGGCGCGCCGTCGATCTCGTCCTTGATCTCGGCCTCGACCGTCTCGAGATCCTGCTCGAGGAAGTGCGCCTTCTCCTCGGAGGGGCCGCTCCAATCGGGCGCGTCGTTGCACGTCCCGTGTCCCGCGGGGCACACGAGCCAGCCATGCTCCCGTCCCGCGCGCCCGAACCAGTCGCAGACGCTCGCCGGCTCCATGCACGTCGCGTGGAGCGCGACGACGAGCGGCGCGGAGCGCGGATCGATCGGCGGATAGAGCTCGATCGGCCGCGCGATCTCGTCCTCGAGCGTGCGCCTCACGAACCGATTCTGGGGAGGGGGAGGCGGGGCCGCCTCCGCGCTCGGCGCGGAGCTCGGCGACGCGCTCACGGCGCTCGCCTCCGCGCTCACCGCCGCGCTCTCGAGCGACGGCGGCGGGCTCGGACGAACGCCGGGAGTCGCGCCATCGGAGGCGCGGCACCCAAGGCACGACCACATCAAAAAGCCACTCTCGAGCACCCGGCGGAGCGTCATGCACCGCGTATCGCGCGTCGGGCTCGAAGCGTGACACGCCCGTCGCGGATCGGGTGCGATCTCTCTGCCTCAGCCTACTCGAGGCTCTTCGCGTCGATCTCCACGACGTAGAACCACCCGAGCACGTCCAGCCTCACGAACGCGACGACGAGGGCGCGCCCGTCGCGGCGCACCTCCATCAACCCCGGGTTGCCGGCCCTCACCGCCGCGACGATCTCCGGGATGTCGAAGTCGTAGAGCGTGCTCGCCTCGTCCTTGCCACTCGCTTTGAACCGCTTGCCCGCGTCGAACGAGTCGATCACCTTCTTGCCCTCCGCGTTCAGGAGGCTCGTGCGCACCGTCGCCCGCGTCGGGAGCGCGAGGCTCGTCTCGACCATCTTCGTCACCGTGATCTCGACGCCCGCCACGCCGAGGAACACGCCGCTCGGGGACCAGAGCCCCTCCGTGCACGGCAGGACGAGGTCGTCCCCGAGCTCGTCGGTCGTCGAGTCGACGTACGGCGCGCCCCACCTCCGGCCGTGCTTGTTCGCGCTCATCGTGTAGAAGCCCGCGGTGCGCACGTCGTAGTCGGGGGGGAGCGCGTCCACGCCCGGGAAGCCGAAGTACACGCCCTCCGGAAGGTTGATGTACGCGTAGTCGATCGGCCCTCGACGCTGGAGGAGGAACTGCCGAAGCTCCTCGGCGCTCATCGTCGACGGGTCTTGTCCCGCGGCGCGCACGAACATCTCGCGCATGTGCTCGCGCAGCGGGGAGAGCCTGCGGAGCGCCGGGAGGAGCGCGTCGCGGCTCGAGCCGACGGCGACCTCGACGACCGGAAACTCCACCGAGACGGGCCACCGGTACCTCGTCTCCGACGTGAAATCCTTGGGCCGCCGCGCCACGTCCGCGAAGTCGGTGTTGAAGTAGAGCGGCGCGCTCTCCCGCGGCGGCTCGGGCCCGGTGAGCGCCCAGACCGCTGCCGTGCGCAGTCCTTCGAGCGCCTCCTCCATCTTCTGGAGCTCGCCGTCGATCCGGTGACCCTGCGCCGACACGTCCGCGTAGAGGGCGGTGATCCGTTCGCCGCGCTTGCGCGCTGCGAGCTCGCTCGCCGTCTTGCGGTAGAGCGACCAGCTCACCGTGATCGCCGCGATCGCGAGGGCTCCCACGAGGATCGCGAGCGTCGCCCGGCGGTTGCGGAGCATGACGCGCCAGAGCTTGAGAAATAGCCCGTCGCGCATCGCGAGGACGGACTCGCCCCGCATGAACCGCCGGACGTCCTCGGCGAGCGCGGCGACCGACGTGTACCGATCGCCGGGGGCGAGCGCCGTCGCCTTGGCGATGATCGCGCGGAGCTCCGCGGGGATGCGCTCGTGCTTCGAGACGTGTCGCAGCGGGGACTTGAGGCCCTGGCGCGCGCGCTCGAACAGCTCGAGCACGTCCGTCGAGCTCATCGCCCGTCGGAGGGAGACGACCTCGAACAAGATGAGCCCGAGCACGTACTGATCGGCGCGCCCGTCGAGCTCGTCGTTGCGCCCGTCGGCCTGCTCGGGGGACATGTACGCCGGGCTCCCGATGATGTCCCCGAGCTGCGTGAGCTCCGGATCGATGGACCGCTTGCGCGTGCCGGACGCGTCGTACCCGGCGGCGCCGATGGGCCGCGCGACGCCCCAATCCATCACGTAGACCTCGCCGAACTTTCCGATCATGAAGTTCGCCGGCTTGAGGTCGCGGTGGACGATGCCGCGGGAGTGCGCGAACGCGAGCGCGTCGCAGATCTTGGTGAAGTGCTCGAGCCTACGGGGGAGCGAGTGCTCCTCGTCGATGGGGCGCCCCGCCTCGTACGCCGCCGCCGTCTCCTCGAGGAGCGCGCGGAGCGTCTTGCCCTCGACGAGCTTCATCGCGTACCCGAGGGGCCCGCGGCGATCGCTCACCTCGAGGACGTGGACCGGGACGATGTTGGGATGGTCGAGCTGCGCCGTGATGCGCGCCTCGCGCACGAAGCGCTCGCGCAGCACCTCGTCCTTCTCCTCGAGCAGCTGCTTGAACGCGACGGGCCGGCCGAGCTCGACCTGCTCGCCCCGGAAGACGCGACCCATCCCGCCGCGACCGATCACTTCGAAGAGCCGCAGGTTCGTCTCGGGCGCGCGCGCGGTCGCCCCGCTGGGCTCCACGTCGGCGGGGACGTGCGGCGGCGCCGCCCCACCCCCGCCGGCGCTCCGGGGCTCGACGAGGGTCGCGGTGTCGTCGGCCCCGGAGTGAGGCTCGCGGCTGCGCTCGATCACGCGTGAAACCGTAGTCGGCCCTCTTCGACGCGTCGACCGCGACGCGATCCGATCGCGAGGGAGGCCCGCTCCTCGCTCGGGGCTGCCGTCGGACGCGCGCATGCCCCAGCTCCTCGGGGCGGACGCGCCCGTGCTGGTCGCCGTCACGGGGTATGGTCAACCGTCGGACGAGGCTCGCTCGCGCGAAGCGGGGTTCGATCACTTCATCGTGAAGCCCGTCGCCCTCGACGCGCTCGCCGCGCTGCTCGCCGCGTCGCGGTGAGTGAGCGCTCGTCGCCGCAGAGGCGCGATCGAGCTCGACTGCGTCGATCACGATCGGGAGCTTCGAGATCGTTGTGAGCCTCGACGAGGCGTGAAACTCTCCGCGGATGCGCGACAAGGTGGAATCGCACGATGGCATCGGCGGCGTGTCGCGGGGAGATACCTTGGTCACGCTGTGGCGCAGCCCCGCGACGCACGAGCGCTGGCGCTGGCAGCAGGATCGCATCGAGCGCCTCGCAGCGTCGCGCTCGGACGTCGTCGTCGTGAACGTGATCCTCGGCTCGTCCGACCCGCCGGATGGCGCCCTCCGCAACCAGATGCAAGCGGACTTCCGGAAGCTCGGTGAGCGGCTCCGGCGCATCGTGGTCGTCCCCCTTGGGGGGACGATGTGGATGAGCGTCGTGCGGACGATCGTCCGCGCCATCTTGCTCCTCAGCGGACACTCGGGGCGGCAGTCGGTCGTCGGCACCGTCCCCGAGGCGCTGCGGAAGGTCGCGGAGGTCGCGGGACCGGACACGCCGAGCGCGGCCGAGATTCGTGAGATGCTCGGAGCGCTCGCGAAGGAGCTCGGCGTCCGTCTGGACGAGGGCCTCCGCGAGGGGGAGGGGGCGAGGTAGCGGTCGCAGCGCTCGGGCGGACCCGTGGAAGACCGGAGCCTGGAGCGGCGTTCGCCGCGCATGTCGAAGCTGCTCGTGCGCACGCTCTTGCTCGCCGCCACCTCCACGCTGACCGGGTGCGCTTCCCGACCGAGCTCGACGCCCGTCCCCGCGGGGAGCGCGACGTCGGCGGCGGTCGCGTCGTCCTCGGTGCGCCCCGCGCTCGCGCCCAGCGACGATGTGGCGGAGCTCCCTCCCGCTCCCGTGGCGAGCGCGTCGGCCGAGCCCGCGCCGCTACGCCCGCTCCCAGACCTGCCGGACGCCGAGCTGTTCCGAGAGCTCGCGTCGGGACGCCGACCGATCGCGGAGGTGGTCGACCCGGTTCGAGGGGTCGGGCACGTGTACGCCGGCTCCAGCCCGTGCGATCAGGACTGCCCCCCCACGGACGAGAAGCTCTGCACGCCCGCGGGGGACGAGCGGCTCCTGGGGCTCTTCCAACAAGCTGCAGGGGCGCTCGACGCCGCCGCATATGGCAGCCCGATGATGGAGTGTGCGGCCCTTCAATGCGTCAAGCAGGCGCTCATGGAGTGGTCTCCCTTCACGACGTTCGTGTTCGAGAAGAAGCGCGACAGTCCGCTCCGCCTCGTCTCGGTCAGCGAGCTCGACGTCGCCGCCGTGCCGGACGACATCGTCGCCCGGGACCGCAGCACCATCGCCCCCAGGCTCAAGAAGATCGCCGCGACGAGCTGCCCCGCGCGCTGATCCCGCGAGGCGCGGAGTCGCGCGCCGTCACGCGGACTTGTCACCTGTCAACCGCATGAGACAGGTCCGGCCGCCTCGGCCTCCGGCACCGACCGATTTGAATCAGCGAGTATTCAGGCGATTTCAGGTGCGATCCACGCGGCGTCGTCGCCCTGTTCCTCCGATTGTCAGCGGCTCTTGGCTCGCGCGGATCCGGGCGGCGCGGCGACGGCCCGACGCTTGCTCTGTCCCCCCGCGAAACCGCGCTCGACGAAAGAGCGCTGCTCGGAGGAACTTGTCATGAGCTTTCGCCCATCGTTCGTCGTAGGCCCCGTGTTCGCCCTCGCCCTCGCCAGCCTCGCGGGCTGCGGTCACGTCGTCGAGCAGCCGGGCTCCTCGGTCACGGCGATGAATCCGCTGACCGGGGAGGAGAAGTCGTACCCGAACGAGGGCGACGTTCCCCCCGGCTGGGTCGTCTGCGACGAGACCTGCCCTCCACCGGTGAACTGCGGTGAGCTCGACGAAGCGACGTGCTTGCTGCGCACCGATTGCGCGCCGCTCTACTCGGCGGCCGGCGTGTTCTCGAGCTGCGTGGAGGCGGCCGAGACCTGTCAGCCGGACGAGTGCGGTCCTCCGCTCGGCGCGCCGACCGAGCTTTGCGAGGACGGCTCGCTCGGAGGCAATACGGGCCGCTGCCTCCGCAACGCGGAGGGCGCGTGTGGCTGGGAGATGCGCACCTGCCCCGAGGACGCCTGTCAGCCGAGCGACTGCGGCGACCCGATGCCCGGCATCCCCAATTGGCAATGCAGCGACGGCAGCGTCGGCGGTCCTGTCTGCTCGGGCACTCCGGACGGCTGCGGCTGGGTGATCCGCCAGTGCCCCGAGGACAAGTGCTCCGACGCCGAGTGCGGCCAGAACCCCTTCGGCGCACCGAACTATCAGTGCAGCGACGGAACGATCGGCGGCCCCGTCTGCGAGCGCACGAACGGGACTTGCGGCTGGCTCATTCGGGATTGTCCGTGACGCGGAGGGCGGAAGCACGGGTGCTATCGTGAGCGTCGCGCACCGCCCCATGAACCCCCGCGCGCAGCCTCTACCTTGACCTTCGGACGCCGGTGCTCCGTCATGCTCTTGGGGCTCGCGCTGCTCTCGAGCGCGCTCGGGTGCGGCGCGTCGTCCGCGCGCCCCGCGCCGTCCGGGGCCGGCGCGCGCCCGGCCGCGCCCGAGGCGAAGGCAACACGGATCGCGGTCGCGCCCCCGCGCTGGGCGACCAGCGCGCCCTTCGAGTTGGAGTGCGCGTCCGACGCGCTCGCCCGTGGTTTGAGCTCGATGGGAGGGGTGGATATCGTGCGGATCGATCATCTCGACGCGTTCGACGCGCGCTGCGAAGAGGACGCGGGGTGCATCGAGGCGCTCGCGCGCGATGCCGGCGCGACGCGTCTCTTGTGGACGGAGCTCGCCGCCCTCGGCGACACGGTCCTCGTCCGCGCGCGGCTCACCGACCTCCGGAGCTCGACCGAGGAGCAAACGCTCCAGGAGGTGCTCCACGACGTCGACGCGGTTGTCCTGCGGACGGGGCTCGATCGCGTCGGCGCGCGCGTGGGCAAGCCCTTCGCCCCCGCGCCCGCGCCGCTGCTCCCGCCGCGCGAGAGGCCGGTCGTCGAAGAGCCCGGCCTCTGGGTGGGTCTCGGCCTCGGAACGGCGGCCGCGATCACCGCCGTCGTCCTCGGTGTCACCCTCGGCGCCGCGGCCGAGTCCCCCGACTTGGTGGTCACGCCGCCATGAGGGGGCACATCCCGCTCGTCGCCCTCGCGGCCCTCCTCGCCCTCGCGGGATGCGCCGATCCGCCCGCGATCGACGTGCACCTCACGGTCGATCCCAACCTCAACACGGAAGACGCGCTGCTCGCGCAGCTGGATCGCGTCGTCCTCGTCGTCGACAGCGATCAGGGGCTCTACCCGCCGGGCGCCGAGCGCTCGTCCGACCACGCGCAGATCAAGAACGCGGACTCGGATCCGGCGCTCGAGCTCGTCATCACGGCCGAGGTGCCCAGTCATCTGCCCTTCGTCCGAATCGAGCGAGGCTCGCTCCCGGACGTGCCGCTGAGCCTCCGCGCGTTCGGCCTCGGCAAGGACGGCGGATCCGCGGGCGCGTACCTCGCCCGCGGGGACGTCTCGGGCGTGACGCTCGGCGATCCGGCCACGGAGGTGACGATTCCGTTCAACCTGAGGCCGGAGGTGCGCGCCGCGCGCGTCGATCAGGTCCTCCCCGCGGACGGCGGCGTCGCCCTCGACTGCCGCGTCGCGCCGGTCGTCCTGCTGTTCTCGAAGCCGATGTCCGCTGCGTCCCTCGGCGCTCCGGGCGTCATCGCGATCAGCCCGGATCCCGGTCCGCTCGCGGTCTACGTCGACACCTCCGGCCTCGTCGTGAACGTGGTCGCGCCGGGGCTCGCGGGGGTGGGCGACGCCCTCGACTACCACGTCCACGTGGGAACCGAGGCCACCGACCTCGGCGGAGCCGCGCTCGATCAAGTCGCTTCGATGAGCGGCGCTCAGGCGTTCGAGGCCGACGTCCACCTGACGTGCGTCCCGCCACCCATGGGTCCGGCGCTCCCCGATTGTCTGACTGGGCTGAACTGCGGGATGACCTACGCGTGCGTCGATGGCGCCTGCGAGCCCTTGGGGTGCGACGTCGAGTGTACACTTGGGACTGTCTGTGATCCGAAGCGCGCCGCCTGCGTCGACGATTGTCGCGGCGCCGCCGAGGTCGGCGTTTGTTTGCCTTCGCAGACGTGCGGCGCCGACGGCGTCTGCGATTGAGCGCGTCGAGCGCTCTCTCTCGGATGGCGCGAGCGCTTCACGGGAGCGACGCCAGGATCGCGTCCAGCTCGGCGTTCGTCGCCTCGTAGCGCCGGTCGAGGAAGGACTGGAGCGCGGCGGCGGCGCGCGCCTCCGCCTGGGTCGTGTCGACGCCGCGGGCCTTCGCCTCGCGGATCTTCGCGCTCACTCGATCGAGCTTCGCGCGGACGAACGCCGCGTCGACCGCGGCCGCGTCGGCGGCTGCCTCGAACGCGTCGACGTCGGCGCGTGCGGCCGCCGCGTCGCCTCGCGCGAGCGCCGCGTCGGCGCGCGCGAGCGCGGCCTGGTCCGCGGGGGCGAGATCCGACGGGGAGAGGCCCTTCTTCGCGAGCTTCGCCCTGGCTCCGCCGAGCTTCGCGCGCAGGGCGTCGAGCTCCGGGTCGGCCGCCGCGGGCGCGGAGGAAGCGGACGTCCCGCTCGGGCGCGCGGGAGCGACGGGTGGCCTCGCGGAGCTCGAGGGAAGAGGGGGCGCCGCCGTCTCGGAGCTCTCCGGCGCGACGCTCTCGGCGGCGCTGGATTCGGCGGGCGCAGACGGAGTCGGTGGAGCGTCGATCGACCCGCTCGACGCGGGCCGGAGCGCGGTGTCCGCGGGCGGGGGGGCCGGGCGCAACGACCACACGACCCCGCTCACGCCCGCGACGAGCGCGGCCGCGCCCGCGAGGAGCGGCCACGCCCGCGGGCCTCTTCGAAGCGCGGCCGCGGCGGCCGGAGCCGGCGGAGCCACGTCCGCCCGCGGCGCGACGTCGGTGTCCGCACGTTCTGGGGCTACCCCGTGCGCGCGCGTGAACTCGGCGGACGCGCGGGCACCGAGCCACGCGCGTGCGACGGCGCCTCCCTCGGCCGTCTCGAGCGCGCGCAGCGCGTCCCGGAACAGGCGCGCACTGCGAAAGCGCTCTTCGGGGAAGCGCGCGAGGGCGCGCCGCACGATCGGATCGAGCCGCGCGTCTCCGCCGTGCGCGGACGGCAAGCGGAGCTCGGGGGCCTCCGCCATCCGGAGGAGCGCCACGTCGTCCGCGGCCTCGAGGTACGGCTCTCCCGTGGCGAGCTCGAACAAGAGCACCCCCACCGCATAGAGATCGGCCCGCGCGTCGACGGTCGAGCCGGTGACCTGCTCCGGCGCGAGGTAGTCGAGCTTCCCCTTGATCACGCCCGTGCGTGTCCGGCCTTCGCGCATACGCGATCGAGCGATGCCGAGATCCGCGAGCTTGACCGCGCCGTCCGGGCCCACGAGGAGGTTCGCCGGGTTCACGTCGCGGTGAACGATGCCGAGCGGTCCCCCGTCCTCGCCCTCGGCGTCGTGGAGCGCGCCGAGCGCCGCGAGCACCTCGCCGACGACGAAGAGCGCCACCTCGAGAGGGGGGCGCGCGTCGTCGTCGCCGTCGCGCCCTCGACGCACGAGATCCGAGAGCGGCGCGCCTCGAACGAGCTCGAGCGCGATGAACGGGCCCTCCGCGTCGGTGCCGTGATCCAGCGTCGCGACCAGGTTCGGCGCCTCGAGCGACGTGAGGCGCGCGCCGAGCTCGCCCTCGTGCAGGAACGCGCGCACGTTCTCGGGGTCGCGCGCGAGGCGCGGCAGCATTCGCTTGAGGACCAGCTCGCGACCGGTCGGCGACCGCGCCTCGAACACCTCGGACATCCCACCCACGGCGAGCCGGCGGACGATCGAATAGCGACGCGCCTCCGTCGTCATCGCCCTTCTGGCGTCTCGAGCCCGTGCTTCTCCATCAGCCGGTAGCAGGATTGTCTGCTCAGCCCGGCGAGCCGAGCCGCCTCGGAGATGTTGCCCCCCGAGCGCGACAGGAGGTCTTCGAGGTACGCGCGCTCGAACCGATCCATCCAAAGGCGCTTCGACTCGTGGAACGGCTCGGTCGCGCGGATCCCGCGCGCGTCCGCCGCCCCCTCGCGCGCCGGCGCCCCAGCGCCGCCGAGGAGCGCCTCCGGCGGGAGCCCTTCGAGCGCCAAGAACCGCTCGGCGAAGTTCCGGAGCTCGCGCACGTTGCCCGGAAAATCGTGGCGCGCGAGGAGTCGAAGCACGGCCGGCGGGACCTCGACCTCCCGATCGGGGGCGAGGCGCGCGAGCAAGTGGTTCAAGAGCCGGGGGATCTCCTCGCGGCGCTCGCGCAGCGGAGGGAGCCGGACGGTGATCACCCCGAGCCGGAAATACAGGTCTTGTCGGAAGCGACCGGCGCGCACCTCCGCGTCGAGGAGGCGGTGCGTCGACGCGACGAACCGCACGTCGATCGCGCGCGGCTTGGTCTCCCCGACGCGCGTCACGGTGCGCGCCTCGAGCGCGCGGAGCAGCTTCGGTTGGAGCTCGAGCGGGAGCTCGCCGATCTCGTCGAGCACGAGCGTGCCTCCCTCCGCGGCCTCGAACACGCCCGCACGCGCCTCGAGCGCGCCGGTGAACGCGCCCTTCGCGTGACCGACGAGCTGCGCCTCGAGCAGGGACGCCGTCGCCGCGCCGCAGTCGAACACGACGAACGGCCCGGCGCGGCGCGCGGAGCGCTCGTGGACACCGCGCGCCGCGAGCTCCTTCCCCGTGCCCGATTCGCCGATCAGAAGCACGGTCGAGTCCGTCTTTGCCGCCGCTTCGAGCATGGCGAACGCCGAGCGCATCGCGGGCGAGTGCCCGAGCAAGCCGTTGAAGTCCGTCGCCTTCGTCAGCCGGAGCTCGTCCGCGCCGCCCTCGAAAATGACGTCGATCACCGCCTCGCCGAGCGTGACCCGCGAGGTCGCCTGGAGCCATGCGTCGCCGACGCGCACCCCCGCGACGAACGTCCCGTTCGTGCTCCCCAGATCGCGCACGCGCGCGCCGTGCGGGCCGAGCGAGAGTTCGACGTGGCGCGCGCTGACCGTCGCGTCGTCGATCGACTGGTCGGCCGCGTCCGACGAGCCGAGCACGAGGGGGAGCGGGCCGAGCCGGATCGCCGGGTCGTCCTTCGAGCGGCCGGGGAGCTCGAGGCGCACGCGCGGCACGGAGAGCGTAGCTGCGCCGCCGACCTCGATGACGCGCGTGCCGTGGGCCTGGACCATTGCCTCGGCCACCTTATCAGCGGGCGGAACGAGGCGGCGAGACGCCGCGCGCCCTCACTCGGAGAGGAGCGAGGCGTCGGCCCCCGGACCATCGAGGGCGCCGAGGAACGCCACCAGATCGTCTCGCTGGGAGGTGCTCAAGCCGAGCGGCGCGATCTCCCGGGTCCCGAAGAAGCCCCCCGGGTGCCCGCCGTCGGAGAAGAACTCGACGACCGCCTCGAGCGTGCGCAGCTGTCCGGTGTGCATGAACGAAGGGCGGCGCGCGACGCACCTCAGGATGGGCGTTCGAAAGCTCCCTTCCATGTTCGCCGTGACCGTCGCCGGGAGTCGGCCATCGTCGCCGTCGCTGTAGGTGCCCTTCGAATTGAGCGGATCGGAGAGCGCCGCTGCGAGCCCGGACGCTGCGCCATGATCGTCCGAGTCGATGAACGCAGCCGCGACGAGCGCAGGCGCGAGGCCCACGTTGTGGAACTTCTGATCGGAGAGGAACGGTCCCGTGTGGCAGCCGACGCACTTCCCCGCGCCGACGAAGAGCTGCGCGCGGCGCTGCTCCGAGGGCGAGAGCGCGGCGGCGTCGCCGTGCATCCACGCGTCGAACCTCCCCGCGCCGCACGTGAGGAGCCGCTCGTACGCGGCGATCGCCTTCCCCGCGTTCACGACCACGCGGGTCACGGCGTCCTGCGCGTCGGGGCCGAGTCCATCGTACTCCGCGCCATCCCCGGGCGATCCGTGCCACGTGCCGTTGCACTCGGGCGCGGGGTCGACCGTGGAGGGCGTGCAGCCCGTCGCTGCGGCGGAGAGCGCGGGGTAGGGCGGCTGATCGAGCGCTGGGAGGGGTCCGAAGACCGCTTCGTATTGCGCCTTGAAGTGAAGGTGGATCTGCTCGGCGACGAAGAGGCGGGAGCTGTTCATCTCGACCGCGGACTCGAGGGGGCCGAACACCTGGTTGTAGAGGGTGTCATGACGACCATCCCACATGAGGACCTTCGTCTGGCCCACGTCGAGGAGCGACGGCGCGCGCCGCCGGCCCCAACCCGTCGCGAGCGAGATCTGTCGGGAGGGGGATCGCGTGTCGTTGAAGTCGCTCCCCGGGAGGTGGCAGCTCGCGCACGCGACCTTCCCCGTCTCGCCCTTGAACCCCAGCGTCGCGGGGCTCCCATCGTTGTCCCCATCGAGCAGCGCGCCCGAAAAGATGGGGGAGAAGAAGAGCGCCTTGCCGAGCGCTGCGGCCGCGGGATCGTCCGCGAACGCGTTCGTCGGATCGGGGGGTGGTTTGGGCAGGACGGCGGGTGACAGCTCCGCGAGCGCCGCGAGCTCCGCGGCCGTGAAGGTCGGCGGGATCTCCGCTCCGCCGCCGACCCCGCTCCCGCTCGACGCCGTCGACGACGCGGACGTCTCCCCGCTCCCTCCGGTGCCTGTCCCCTCGCTCGAGCACGAGAGCCCCTCGGCGGCCGCGAAGGCGACGCCCAGCGCCGCCCCGAGCATGAGCCGAAAGCGGTTGGGGAGAAGGTGACGCTGTCGCACGCCTGATGAGTGGCCGGGCCGACCCAACTCCGTCTCTCGGGCGGCGCTGGCGTTCGCCAGAAGGGGTGCCTTGAATCCGCTGCCCCGATGACGAAAGATCCCTCTTCTTGCGCGAGGCGAATTGCTCCGGAGGGGCGCCGTGACGGATTCGGCGCGGGTCGGCCACCCATTCACCGTGTCCGCCGCTCCCGGCTTCGAAGGCGTCGCCCCCGGGCGCGCGGGTAGCTCCCCCGCGATCCCTCCCGCCGGACCGTCCATCTTGTCGACCCTTCCCGCTGAGCGGCCCTCGTTCGACGAGGTGTACGAGCAGTGTCTCGACTACGTCTGGCGCAGCGTCCGGACGCTCGGCGTGCGCGATCCTCAGCTCGACGACGCCGTCCAGGACGTCTTCGTCGTAGTCCACCGCCGGCTCGGCGAGTTCGAGGCGCGCTCGAGCATCAAGACGTGGGTGTTCGGGATCGCGGTGCGCGTCGCGCGCGACTACCGGCGCCGCGAGCAGCGCAAGGGCGGGCTCGGCGTGCTCGACTTCGACGTGCTCGACCAGCGGCCCGGCCCCGATGCGCAGGTCGAGACCTCACAAGCGCTGGGTCGACTCGCGAAGGTGCTCGACGCGCTCGACGAGGACAAACGTGAGGTGTTCGTCCTCGCCGAGGTCGAGCAGCTCACGTCCCCCGAGATCGCCGAGCTCCTCGGGATCAAGCTGAACACCGTCTACTCTCGCCTCCGCGCGGCCCGCCGCGAGTTCGAGATCGCGCTCGCAGCACAAGAAGGGAGCGACCGATGAACGACCTCTCGCCCTCCGGTCGCGCCCTCTTGGATGCGGCTCGCGGCGCTCGCCCCGCGAGCTCCGACCGAGCGCGCATCCGCGCCAAGCTGGACGCGCGGCTCGCGCTCGGCGCCGCGGTCGCAGCGGCCGCGGTCCCGTCGGTGGCCGCGGCCTCCTCGCTTTCGTCTGCGGCGGGCGCGACGGTCGCCCCCGCCGCGCTCTCGACGACGACGACGGTGGCGTCGACCGCGGTCGTCGGCGCGAAGGCCGGGCTCTTCGGCCTCCTCGCCAAGATCGGTTTGGCGGTCGTCGTCCTCGGCGCGACGGGCGCGGGGATCCACGCCTGGGTGAGCCCGTCGCCTTCGTCGCGCGGCGCCCTCGCGGCGCGCCTCGACCCCGCTCTTGGCGAGGCGGCCGAGGTGGCGCGCGTCGAGTCCGCGCCGATGGATCGCGGCGTCTCGGACGCGCCCGCCCCTTCGGCGCAAGCGCCGCACCCTCCGGCGCAACCGGCGACGCCCGAGCCCTCGCAGGCGCGGCCGCCGGTCGGGAGCGCGCCGCGCCCCCCGCCGGGCGGGCGCGACGCCGTGTCGATCGCCGCCGAGGTCGCGCTGCTGCGCAGCGCTCAGAACGCGCTCAAAGACGGCGACGGAGAGGCGTCGCTGCGCGCGATCGACTCGCTCGCCGCGAAGCATCCGAACGGCGCGATGCGCGAGGAGCGCCAGGCCGCCCGCGTCCTCGCGCTCTGCTCTCTCGGTCGCGTCGAGGAGGCCCGCAGCGCCGCCTCGAGCTTCCTCGCGGAGTTCCCGAACTCCGTGCACGCCGCGCAGGTGCGCGGCTCGTGCGCCGCGGGCCGCTGACCGCCGGCCCGGCAGTTACTCGTAGAGCTTCACCATCGCCTGCGCCCACGCCTTCCGGAGCTCCTCTTGCCCGGCGGCGTTCGGGTGGACGTCCCCGGCGGGGATGAGATCGGTCCGCCCCTCGAACACGGCCCAGAGATCCGGCCCGCGCACGATTTCGGGGTGCGCCACGTAGAGCGCGTCGATGAGCGCGTTGATCTGTTGGCCCTCCGGCGAACCCTGAGACCAGGGCATGCGCGGGACGACGGGCGTCTTGCCGGCGGCGAGGACCTTCGCGACGAGCTCCTCCATGTGGAAGTCGTTCGCGTGGTCGTTCGTGCCGTACGCGAGCACCACGAATCGGCCAGGGAAGTCCGCGATCGTCTTGTCGATCACCGAGACCGCCGAGGCCGTGCTCGTCCCGCCGATCGCGGCGTCGAGCACCGCGGGGAAGTGCCCGGGGCTGGCCGCCTCGACGAGCGCCGGGAGATCACAGAAGGCGTGCGTCAGGCTCATGTAGGTGATCGAGTCGCCCATGAAGAGCCACGCGTCCGACGCGCACGTCGGCGCGCTCTGCACGTCCAGGTCGAAGCCCACAGTCGACGGATCGGTGCCTTCGGTGACCCGCATGCGGATCCAATTCCTCCCGGCCAGATCGAGGAGGTGCTGTCGGCCGCAATAGGCGCTCCCCACCACCGAGACGAGCGGTGTCCAGCCGTCGACGGGCGCGGTCGCGCCCCCGGGAGCCGCGTTCGCCTCGATCACGTACGAGATGGGCCTCGCTTCGCCCGCGGAGGGCGCCTCGTCGATGTAGCAGCCCGCGTGGATCGCGTACCACGACACGAGCACCTGACCGCGCTCGGACAGCGGAACGCCCGACAGGTCGTACGCGAGCCACGCGGGCAGCGCGTTGGACGACCACTGGCTCGCGGGGTTCTCGTCGTTCGACGCGGAGGGGTCACCGCCGTCCGAGGCGAACGCCGGGGCGCCCCGGCTGATGAGCGGCATGGCGGGCGTGGGGAAGCCCTCGCACACGGGGACGTTCGTACCCCCACCCCCACCTCCCGTGCCGCTCCCCGTTCCGGTGGACGAGCTCGAGCTCGCCGACGTCGTCGAGCCGGCGCCGCTCGAGGTGGTGGACGAGCCGCTCGGCGATTGCCCGCCGTCGTCGCATGCGACGAGCGTGAGCGACAAACCGACGGCGTGTAGGGCGGAGATCCTCATCGTCGTGGCCCTCACTGTGACTTCACGCACGGGTAGCGGGCCTCGTCCCAGGCGGGTGGAGCCTGGTCGCTCGCAAACCCGATGTTGTCGAAATGGCGCCGCGAGGAGACGTGCATATGCGTCCGGTGGAACAGGTAACTGTCGCCCGTGACGGGGCCGCCCCCGGTCTCGAAGTCGACGCCGGAGTGGTAGAGCACGTCCCCCCAAGTGACGGTCACCGGCCCGCTCGGACCATCGTAGGACACTCCGTCGTCGGCCTTGGCCGGCAGGTCGACGCACGCGTACGGCGCGTCGTCGAGGAGCAGGTAGACTCGCCCGCTCGAGACGTAGGCGTCGAGCTTGACCGCATTGTCTGTCCCAGCGCGCTCCCCGGAGATGCGCGCGGGGGGCTCGAAGTCCGCGACGAACGTGGGAAGCATCGGGCACTGGTCGTTCACGTCCCACGGCCGGTGGTGACAGATCTGGAGCTGGACGTGGGTGGGCGTCATGTCCTTCGGTTGGATGATGAGGGTGGTCCCGTCGCCGATGTGTTCCTGTACCGGCGAGTCCTGGTCGCTGATGATGAGCTGCGGGTACCGTCGCGGCGTCGAGATCACGTCCACCTCGGTCGTCACGTGGAGGAAGCTCGTCGCCGAGATGTTCGCCTTCTTCCGCGCGGTCAGGCGGAGCTTGCCCGCCGTGTCCGCGGCGATGTCGTTGTACGAGAACCAGAGCTCGCCCAGCATCGTCCCGAAGTGCCAGTGGGAGTTGCTGTACGAGTCGAGCTCGAACGTGGGCGATTGCAGGTATTCGGTGTAGGGCGGGTTGCCGCCGGGCAGTGTGGTGAACGCCTCGAGCGGCTTCGCGTCGGCGAACGTCTCGTAGAAATCCAGCGTCGGCGCGGGCGCGGGCGACGCGCCGAGGAACGACCGAGCGATCGCCTTCGGGACGGTGGTCGAGTCGTACTGTCCGTTGACGAACACCTCGCCCGTCGGCGACGCGGCGCGCATGTCCGCGAGCGTGGAGTAGGCCTCGTGGACGATCGTCTCCGCGCCGAACGGCTCGGTGAACGCGTCCTCGTGGACGGGGGAGAGGTTCCCCTGGTAGGGGCAACCGTGGTCGAGCGCCTCGACGACGAAGACGGTGCTCGCGGTGATACCCGACCACCGGAGCTCGGTGAGCGGCTGATCCCCTTCGCGCCTTGCCTTCTCGTAGCGCGCGGTCCCGGCCACGAGCTCGTCGTGCGAGCGGCCGCAGTAGGGCTGAACGTGTACGCGCTTCAGCGGGAGCGCGCCCGCCGTCGGCGAGGTGAGCACGTCGAAGACCGGGGTGCCCTTTCCTGCGCGGGCGGTCGCCTCGGGCCCGTCGACCCAGCGCAGCGTGTCCGAGTCCCCGAGCGTGCCCTCGTAGACCGGGTGCGTCGCCGCCCCGGCGGTCGGCACGTAGAACGCGATGCCACCGTCGCGCGCATGCGCGGCGACGAGCGCGTCGCGCTTCGCCGGATCCGTCGTGTACGTCTTCGGTCGGGTCGAGTCGAACACGGGGCGGCCGCACTGCGAGAACGCGCCCTCCGTTCCCGCGTCCCCGTTGCCGAGGACATAGACGGGCACGCGTCCCTCTCCGGGGGTGGTGAAGACGTACCCGAGCGTCGCGTCGCTCTCCGTCCGCGCGAAGCCCTCCACGTCCCCGTTCAGAATCGTGGTCCCGCCGGCGGCGTTGTCGTTCACCGTCGGCTGGTCCACCAGCATGTAGAGCGCCTCGCGGTGGCCGGCGCACCGGTAGATCGCGTTCGCGATGGTGAGGGTCCCGTCCGGGTTCGTGGCGATCTGACCGTCCGCGGGGAGCGGATAGATGCGGTAGTCGACGGCCCCATCGAGCGGGTCGAACGTCACGTTGATCGCGTCGCCGTTCACGCACGCGCGGACGTTCTCGAGGCCGGCGATCGCAGGCAGGCTCGACATCACCGGCACTTCGCCGCCCTCGAGGGGCCGCCGCAGATGGACGCGTTCGGCGCGGTCGACGAGGACGACGACGTCCCGCTCGTCGACGCGCCCGCGCCCGCTCCGCCCGTACCGCTCCCGCTGCTCCCTCGTCGGCTGCCCGTCCCCCCTCCGAGGTGCAGGCGCCCGTGGCGAGCGCGAGCGCCGCGATCGTGAGGAGGCCAGCCGCTCTTCCGCTTGCGTAGGTCATGGCCGAGTGGGTGGCCGAGCCCGCCCGAATCCGTCGCGAGGCGACGCGTTATTCGGTGGAGACGCGCTGGAGGCCGACTCTGTAGGAGCTCGCGTAGAGGAGGTGACGTCCGGGGTCGATCGCGAGGCGATTGGCGCCGTTGTCGAATGTCTGTGAGCCCCACGGCGCCCAACCGGAGTCGCCCGGGGACTCGGGCGCGGAGGTCATCGGGTTGTAGACGTCGCCGTAGAACTGCCCGATCCACGCCACCCCATCGGACGCGAACAGGGTCGCGCCGTCGCCCACGAGGCCCTGCGTGTTGCCGCTCGGTATCGTCAGCCAGTCCTGTCCGAGGTTGGTGCTGCGGAACAGGCCGAACGCCCCCGTGTGATAAAAGGTGCCGTCGGCGCTCCGGTACACCTGACCGCCGCCCACGACGTGGTGGTTCGAGCTCCGCTTCACGAACGTGGCGCCGCCGTCGACGGTGATCCACGCCCCGTCCGTCTCGTTGACCAAGAGCCACCTCGTGCTCGAGTCGAGGAACGCGAGGACGTGGTTGGTGCCCATCCCAGGCGCAGGGGCGTGGAGCGACCACGTCGCGCCGCCGTCCGAGGACTCGAGGATCCCCCCATCGCTCGAGCCCTTCCACGCCCCGTGGAACGAGGCGATCAGGTGCAGGTGCTGCGCGGGGTCGATGGCGATGTCGAAGATGTCCGGAGAGGAGCCGAACGGGTTCACCGGCTCGGTCACGTTCCCGGGACCAAAGAGCGGGGCCCAGTCGACCCCGCCGTCGACCGACTTCCAGATGCCGAACGCGCCGAGGGAGCTCACTGTATAGATCGCATGGTCGACGGGGTCGATCGCCAGGGTCCACGCCGCGCCCGCGTCGATCGCGTCACCGTTGGTGCCCGTGTTGAGCTTCGACCAGTGCGCGCCGCAGTCCGCCGAGCGCCAGAGGCCCTGGAAGTCCGCCGTGACGAAGACGACGGCCGGATCGGCGGGATCGAGCGTCACCGCGCGGACGCCGTACGAGTTCGGCACCGTGAGGTCGACCCCGGGGGGCGTGATGTCGGTCCAGACGCGAGGCGCGCCCGGCTCGCAGCCCATGATGCTGGAGGCGCCCGTGCTGCCGCCGCCCGACGAGGCGCTGCTCGACAGAGCGCCGCTCGAGGCGCCGCCCGGGCCGAGGTTCGATCCAATCGGAATGTCTGCGGGATCGCACGCGGCGAAGAACACCGCGCAGAGGGCGATGCGCGCCGCGCTCGACACGAGGCGTGAGTTGAAGTCGCGTGAGAAGGCACCGCAGGGTCCGACGATGTCCCTGCGGATGCCTCGTCGATGCGGGCGAGGGGAGTTTTTCGTCAGCCTGCTCGAGCGGCGCGTTTCCATCACGGCGCCTCGAACCCGATCGAGAGCGTGACGCGGCCGTCGATCACGGAGGTCCGATACACGACGTCGGCGTCGACGGTGAAATTGTCCCGGATCGTCGGGACGAGGCCGGAGACGTCGAGCGCCGCGGTGAAGTGCTTCGCTGCGTGGATCTCCGTGCTGAGCGAGAGCTCGGGCGCGAACCATGCCGAGGTGCCGGCGCCGTCCTGCCGCAGTCCGAACGACTCGGCGACGAGCGCACCGGCCTCGATCGCCCCGCACGCGGAGAGGCCGACCACGCCGAGGACGAGCACGCGGCAGTACTGCGCAGCGCCGACATACAACCCGACGTCCGCGCCGGAGGCGCTGCTCGCCAGGTAGGCGGGGCGGGGCGCCCAGGCGCTCGCTCGGAGCGTCACGCGGTTCCGCCCAAACGTGATCCCGCCGCTCACTCCGCCGCCGGGCGATGGCGTCGGCAGTGCAGCGAAATCCACGCCGCCGAACGCGACGAGGCGCCATCCAATCGGCAACGAAGGGGCGGGAGCGGGGGGCGTGGGCGCGGTGGGCGGCGACGTGCGAGGCGCCTCGGGCGTCGACGTCTTGGGCTTGGTCGGGGGTGGTGGCGGCTCGTCCGCCTCCGCTGCCGCCGTATCGAGGGCGAGCGCGACGATGACGGCCGCGGCGTCGGACACCTCGCGGCAGCTCGATCCTTCGACGTGGCGGTGCCGCGCCGGCGCCGCGCCGCGGGCCATCGAGAGCTCCACGGCCCACCCGCGATCGCTCTCGAGCACCACGCCGGAGATGGTCGTCGCGTCCGCGCCGACCCCGGTGCGGGTCGACAGCCGCGCGATGTCGGCGAGCACGCTCCCCTGATCGGGGCACCCGGGGGGCGCGTACCAGAGGAGCTCGAGCGCGCGGCGCCGCCGTCGGCGATGCCCCGAGGACCAGGGCGAGCGCGATCGACGGGGCGCGGGATCGAGCATGCCGCGCGATGCTCATCGATCCGGGTTTCGGTCTCAAGCGCGACGGATTCAGGCGCGTCCGGCAACTCACGCGCATGCACCTCACGCCCCGCGCCGTCGCGCCATGCGCGCTCGCTGCTTTCGCCCTCCTCGCGGCTTGTGACAACTCCTCCGAGGCCGACACGTCGGGTACCGGCGGGAGCGCGAGCGCGTCGACGACGTCCGCCGCGGGCACGTCCACGTCCACCGGAGCGACGACGTCGACGTCCTCCGCGATGTCGAGCAGCGCCGGCACGGGCGGCGGACCGCCGGTCGTCGTGAACCCGTGCGACGGGCTACCGGCGGTCGGCACGTTCGAGGACATCACCCCGCCCGTCGTGAAGGCGAACGGCGATCGGACGTTCGCGATCGCAGCCGATCCCGTCAATCAAGGCGTGCTCTACGTGGGCACCGTGCAGGCGGGTGTCTGGAAGACCGTCGATTGCGGCGCGAACTGGGCACACATCACCACGGGCGCGAACGGGGCCCTCGTGGACTCCGGGATGAACTGGACGATGGCCGTGGACCCCGTCGAGCCCAATACGGTCTACACGAACTCCGGCTATGGCTCGAATGGCCTCTTCAAGTCCACGAATGGCGGCGTCGACTGGGCGCCCATCTGGCCGCCGGCGGGACAGCCGGAGCTCGCCGCTGCGTTCACGTACAATTTCGCGAACGTCGTCGCGATCGATCCGAGCGACCACGAGCACATCCTCCTCACGTTCCATGAGGAGTGTCTGCCTCCCCACCCGAAGACCTGCATCGCGGAGACGAAGGACGCGGGCGCGACGTGGAAACTCATCGACGGAAACCCCGTGTGGAACGGCAACGAGGGGCAGGTCATCTTCTTCCTGGACGACAGCACGACGTGGCTCTGGGGATCCCAGACCAATGGGTTCTGGCGAATGACGGGGAGCGGCGCGACCAGCGAGGCGATCCCGGGGATGACTACGAGTCACCTCCAGGGCTCCCAGCTCGTGAGGACGAAGACGGGCGGCTACTTCGTGGCGGGCGCAGACGGCGTTTGGAAGAGCCCGAACGGCACGGCGTCGAGCTGGTCGCTGATCCCGGACACCGGTCCCATCGTCGGGGGTCTCGTGCTCGACGATACGACGCTCTACACGAGCACCTGCTACTTCGGGAACTTTTGCATGGACCCGCGCTTCCTGAAATCCACCGACGACGGTCAGACCTGGACCGATCTCGGCGGGCCTGCCGTCGACATGGGCGGCACCTTCGCCTTCGACCCCGGCCACGGCGTGCTCTACTCCTCGGGGGACGTGCTGCTTCGTATCCGCGTGAAGTAGCGCTGCGCGAGAGCCTCGCCTCTGCCGGCCAGCGACCACTCGAAGGAGCGGCCCTTCGATCGCTATCGGGCACGAGCGAGTTGCTGGATGCGCTTCGCTTGGGGTTCGTACGGGTGGGGCGGAGCGGCTCGGAAGCGCTCGGTCCGCTCGAGCGCGAGCCTCGCGTGCCTCTTCGCGTCTTCGCGGTGGCCAGCCTGTCCCGCGAGCGACGATTGGACGGCGTGGTCGAGGGCATCGACGAGGACGTTGGCGTCGAGGATCGACTCTTCATAGAGGGAAAGCGCGCGCGCCGCGTGCTCGTGCGCTCGCGCGTGCTTCCTCTCGCGCGCCCGCACGACGGCGAGGGCGCGGTGGACGAAGGCGAGCCCGTTCGTCACGCGCGCGTCGCCTGCCTCGTGGAGGGGCTCGTAGAGCGCGACGGCCTCCTCGGCGGCGCGCGCCGCTCGGGCGAAGCGTCCCAGCCTGAGCTCGACGTCCGCCGCGCCGCGGAGGGCCGCCGCGAGGTGCCAGCGGAACGCTCCGCGACCCTCGTCGAAGACGATCTCGCGCCACCCTCGGATCGCGTCCACGTAGCCCCGCGCGGCGTCGAGCAGACAGTCGCGATCGTCGGGCTGCGCGAGCACGAGCCACGTCGCTGGACGATGGGCGACGATCTCTCGGGTGCTCGCCGGACGAAGCGGCCGGGCCGCGCGCAGGAGCGCTCGCTGGTCGGGCAGCACCGCCTCGTCCGGGCGGCGTCGGCCGCGAGCGGCGCACGCCGTGAGGACCTCTTCACCTACCGCGTCGATGGCCGCGCCGAAGACGCCGGATCGCCACGGCGCAATGACCCGAGCCACCTCCGCACCGGGCAGCCCGAGGAGCTCGTAGAGGAGGAAGAGGACGAGGGCGCTCGAGACGTTCTTGGCGAACGGCGTCGCCATCCCGATCTCGTGATCGACGTGGAGGACGACGGGAGACGCGGTCTTCTCGCGCCCGTGACGGAGATCCCAAACGAATTCATCTCCTGCGCCTTCGTGGGCCCAAGCGACGAGGCCGGGACGATAGTGCCTGCCGAGCTCCTTCACCTTGGACGGAGCCGCCACTTCGATGCCGCCGAAGCGGGGGCCATGGCCCCTCGCGGTGAGCTCGAAGAGGGGCTCCGCGACCTTCGCGACGCGGAGGAAGGCGGCCGACTCTTCCGGGCCGAGCCATTCGCGGAGACGAGCCGGGGAGGTCTTCATTCGACCGGATACGATACGCCGGGTGACCGCCGCGCCTCCCCGATAGCGGCGCATGGGCCATGCGTCTCGCGTCGAGGGTGAGAAGCCCTCGCGAGGCTCTCACGCCTCACGCCCGACCGCTCACCCTCGAGATCCGACCGTTCACGTCCTTCTCGTGAGACAGACCTGGGGGGCGGGCGCATCGTCCTCGGGTGCGCGTCGTTCGTTCGATCTGCGCGCTCGTCCTCGCGACGGCGCTCTGGCTCTCACTGCTCCACTTCGCCTTCCGCACGTCCGCGGAGGCGACGGCGAGGCCGCTCGCCGCGCGCCTCCTCCGACGTTGGCAAGCGGGCTCGCCGCTCGGCTCGAAGGACGTCACGACCCTCCGACGTACGAACCCCGAGTGGGACCTCATGGCGCGGACGTTCACGGCGCTCACGTTCGCGAACCTCGCGATTGGGGCGCGCGCGCCGGGGCCCTACGTGGACGCGATCGATCGGATCGCGGACGTGACGATCGCCGAGGTGGAGTCGGGGGGCGCGCTCCGGTTCCTGCTCCCGTACGCCGAGCGCGCGCCGTTCGTCGACCCCGCGGGCAGGAGCGTGTTCGTCGACGGAGAGGTCGCCCTCATGCTCGCCGCGCGGGAGCTCGTGGCGCCCGACCCCGCGCGCGCGGCGCTCGCCGACGTGTGGGTGACGCGCGCGCGCGAGCAGATCGAGCTTGGCCCGAAGCTCCTCGCCGAGAGCTACCCGGACGAGGGCTGGATCTTTTGCAACACGGTCGCGCTCGCCGCGACGCGGCTGCACGACGTGGCGCGAGGCGAGCCGAACGCGCACGCGGAGCTCTTCGCGCGCTGGGTCGCGCGCGCGCGCGCGGAGCGGGTCGACGCGGACACGGGCCTGCTCGTCTCGAAGACGGGGCTCGACGGCACGACGCGCGAGGGCCCGGAGGGCTCTACGATTTGGCTCGCGGCGGACATGCTCCTGCTCGTCGACGAGGACTTCGCGCGCGAACAGTTCCAGCGCGCGCGCGCGGAGCTCGCGGGCTCGCTCCTCGGGTTCGCGTGGTCCCGGGAGTGGCCCGTCCGCCAACCGGGGCGCGAGGACGTCGACTCGGGGCCGACCATCCCGCTCGTCGGCGCGAACGCCGGAGCGAGCGGCCTCGCGATCGTCGCGGCGCGCGCGTTCGGCGACGACGCGCTCCTCTCCGGCCTCCTCGCGAGCCTCGAGTTCGCCGGGTTTCCTTTGGACGGTGGGGCGCACTTCGCCGCGGGCAACCTCCTCGCGGACGCGGTCATCGCCTACGGCACCACGTGCGGGCCTCTCTGGAAGCTCGCGGGCGTCGGGACCCGGGGGGCGCCATGAGCGAGCCCGCGGCGCCGCCGCTTCGCGTCTTCACCCCCCTTCGCGTAGCCGCCCTCGTGCTCGCCGCGCTCCTCCTCGCCGCGCTGGGGGTGCTATCCCTCCTAGGGATGCGCACCGACGTCGGCGTGCTCAGCGGGACGAGGCCGAGCCGCTCCGGGGATGCCGTCCTCGGGATCGCGTACGCGGCGACCTGGTTCGGCGCCGTGGTCGCCGCGCCGTCCCTCGTCCTCTTCGTCGCGATCGATGCGCTCCTCGAGGCGCTCCCTCGGATCGGCGCATGGATCTCCTCGCGTCGACGCTGAGGGCTCTCGCGGCGCCTCGGCGCAGCGTGCCGATCGCGCTCGTCGCGGGCGCGCTCGTCGCGGTGCAGTGGCGCTACGGAGGCGGGGCGCGCGCGGCGCTCGTGCCGATCGCGATGGTCGCGGCGTTCTTGGTCCTCGCGCCCTTCTCGTACCGCCTCCTCGCGGGGTACGGCGCCGCGCGCGGCGCTCGATCCGCGCGGCCGTCGCGCTCGCCCTCTACGTCACCGAGGCTGCGGCGGTCGTCCTCGCGCTCGGACTCGGGCTGCCGCGCGCGCTCGGCCTCGGGGTTACGTTCCTCACGGACGAGGGGAGCCTGGTCGTCGCGGGGGTGCTCTTCGCGATCGGCGGATGGGGCCTCGGCCGCGACATCGACGTCGAGCTCCGCCTCGAGGACGCGCGCCTGAAGGCGGTGCGCGCGCACCTCGACCCGCACTTCCTCTACAACACGCTCAACGCGATCGCGGAGTGGTGCGCGGAGGATCCGAAGGTCGCGGAGGAGGCGACGCTCCGTCTCGCCGCCATGATGCGCGACGTGCTCGAGGCCCTCGAGCTCGAGACGTGGCCGCTCTCGCGCGAGCTCTCGCTCACGCGCGATCTCCTCGAGCTCCACCGGGTGCGCGACGCGGGGGCGTTCACGGCGAGCGTGGACGTCGACGACGCGGAGGGGGACGCGCACGTCGTCCCGCTCGCGCTCCTCACCCTGGTGGAGAACGCGCTCAAACACGGCCCGAGGAAGGGGCACCGCGGCGCAATCGAGATCCGCGTCGTGAAGGGGGCGCGCGGCGTGCGCGTCGTCGTCGAGAGCCCGGGCCCGTTCGCCCCGGTGCCCGGCGCGCGCACCGCGGGGCTGCCCACGCTCGAGCGTCGCCTCGCCCTTGCGCACGGGGCGCGCGCGCGTCTCGTCGTGGGGCCCGCGGACGCTCCGGCGCGGACGCGCGCGACGCTCGACCTGCCCTCGAGGGCCGCGTGACGCCGCTGCGGATCCTCCTCGCCGACGACGAGCTCCAGGCGCGCAAGCGCTTGGTCCGCCTCGTCCAGGCGATGCCCGACGTGGAGATCGTCGCCGTCTGCGCGAGCGGCGACGAGGTCCTCGAGCGCGTGCCCGCCGCCGCGCCGGATCTCCTCTTGCTCGACATCTCGATGCCCGGGCGCACGGGCATCGAGCTCCGCGCGGCGCTGCCGGACGATCTCCTGGTCGTGTTCGTCACCGCGCACGCGGAGCACGCCGTCCAGGCGTTCGACCTCGGCGCTACGGATTACGTGCTCAAGCCGGTCACCGCCGCGCGCCTCGAGCGCGCCGTCGAGCGGGCGCGCGAGCGCGCGCGGCGAGGAGATCCCGTCCGCGCGCGCTCTGCCGAGCCCGCGCCGAGGATCCCGATCGAGACGCGCCAGGGCATCGTGCTCGTGGATCCGGACACGATCGTCCATGCCTCGTTCGACGGCGCGCTCGTCGAGGTCGTCACGTCGATGGGAGCGTGGCTGACGACGTCGTCGCTCCGCGAAATCGAGGCGCGATTGCCCCCGAAGTTCGAGCGCGTGGATCGACGAAACCTCCTGAACCTCGACGAGATCGCGCGCCTCGAGCCCGCCTCCGACGGGAGCGCGACGGCGGTGACGCGCGGCGGCCAGCGCATCCACGTGTCGCGCCAGAGCGCGCGAGATCTGCGCCGCCGCCTTGGGCTCTGAGCGGGGACCACGGCAGAGGCGGGTGACCGCGATCGCGTACATTGGACGAGCCAAGAAGAAGGGGCCTCGGCGACGGATGAGAGCTCGCCCAGCGCGCGTTGACGGGCTCGATCGACGTCCGTAGCCTCGACTTTCATGGGCTATCTCTTGCGGTGCGGGTGGGGGTCGAGGCTGATGCTCGTCGCGTTCGCCGCGGTGGTCTCCTCGGGGTGCAGTGACTCGAAGCGGAAGCCGCCGGCGTTCACGGGATCGACGAGCGCATCGGGCTCCGGGGCGACGAGCAGCGGGTCGGGCAACTCGACGAGCGCGTCGAGCGGGGCGGGCGGTGGGGGCGGGGGGCCCTCGGGGACGCTGTCCAAAGTGCTCGAGGGCGCTCCGTGGACGGTCGGCCAGCGCACGACCGGCATCGCGGTGGACAATCAGGGCATCGTCTTCGTCATGGACGATTCCAATGTCTACGCGGTCCAGGGCTCCACCGTGGGCGTGTACCTCACGCTCGACGAGCTCGACGCGATCGTCGGCACCCCGCACGCCGGCTTCAAGGATCTGGACCGCGACCCCTCTGGCGCGATCTACGTGCTCGCACCCGTCAGTTTGTCGTCGACGGGGACCCTCTTCAAGCTGACCGGCCCACACGCCGGCGAGGTCGTCGCGTCCCTCCCGGAGCTCGGGCAGATGGAGCACCTCGCGATCCGGACCGCCGACTTCATGGGATTCATCCGCTACGCGGGCGGTTTTTGGACGCTCGAAGGGGGCGCGATGAAGGAGGTCTACAGCGGTACCGACATCGGCGATGGCACGGGGTGCGCCACGGAGGACCTCGCGATGCAGGCCTCGGGCGTGTTCCTCTATCAGGTGGGGTGCAACGGTTCTCCGCTCGTGCGCGCCAGCGCGCTCGGCGGAGCGCCGGACACGATCCAGCCGAAGTCCTTCGCGAACGCCTCGAACTTTGTCTGTAGCGCCCGAGACCCCGCGGGCGGCTTCTACGTGATGGCGTCTCCCGACTTGGCGGACGCGACGGCCAGCCTCGTCCACGCGGACGAGGACTTCGCGCTCCCCGCGGGGATCCAGACCATCGTCACGCACCCTTCGATCAATTCCGCCGCCCAGTCGGAGGGTAACCTCGTCTTCCGCTATTGCTCGATGGCCGTCTCCAAGGCGGGGACGGTCTTCATCCAATCGTTCGATCAGCTCTGGAAGCTCGAGCTCTGACGGGCCCCTCCTGCCCACGCTCACACAGACAATCGAATCACGGGGACGGAGCGCTCGCGTGGAAGAGCGGGAGTGTCTGCTCCGGCAGGCGGAGCCGCTCGACGGCGTCGAGCCCGGGGAAGACCTCCGCAGCGCGCGGGTTCTCGAGCCGGTGGCGGACGATCTCGGCGAGGACGGCGCGGTAGTCGATGGTGACGGCGAGATCCCCGGGCTCCTCGAGCCGGCCGTCGTCGAGTCCGGGCCAATCGGTGACGACCCGCCCCCCGCGCACGCCGGCGCCCATGAGGAACATCACGCTCGCGCGGCCGTGGTCGGTGCCGAGCGAAGTGTTCTCGTAGGCGCGCCGGCCGAACTCCGTCATCACGACGACCAGCACGCGGTCCATCGCGTCGCCGAGATCCTCGCGGAACGCGCGCAGCGAGTCGCCGAGGTGGGAGGCGAGGCCGGGGATCAGCTGGTCGGCGACGAAGTGGGTGTCCCAGCCGTCGTAGTCGCAGCACGCGACCTCGACCCCGAGATCCGCCCGCGCGAGGCGCGCGATCTCCTTCAACGCGCGGCCGAGCTGGCCCTCGGGGTAACGCGCCCCCGACGCGTCGCTCGGGATGGCGCGCAGCCGGTCGAGCGTGTCGAGCGCCTCACGCCCCGACGCGAGGAGCGCGCCGTCGTACGGCCGCGCCGCGCTCTCCGGCGCGGAGTAGAGCGCGTGGAGCGCCATCGCGAACGCGTGGGTGTCCTCGCCGAGGCGGTAGTCGTTCGCCGACTCGAGCACAGAAACCGCGGCGCCGCGGAGGGACTCGGGCACGGTCGAGCCGATCGCGACGGCCGCGAGGGAAGAGGGACGCCCGCCCGGTCGGGTCGCGAGGTGGCGCGCGAGCCAGCCCCCGCCGACGTCGCTCCCGCGCGGGTTCGCGTGCTCCATCCGGTCCTGCGCCTCGAAGTGAGAGCGCGTCTGATCGTCCGACCCGACGGCGTGGACGATCGCGAGCTCGCCGGCGCGATACAGCGGCAAGAGCCCGGAGAGCGAGGGGTGGAAGCCGAACTGTCCGTCGAGATCGAGGGCGCGCGCCTTCGAGGCGGCCCGGCCGTCGTCCGGCCGAGGGATCGCGAGCGTGGGCCGGAGCGCGTAGTAGCGAGGGTCCGCGTGCGGGACGACGAGGCTCAGCCCGTCGGCCGCTCCGCGCAGGAACACGCAGACCATCATCGGGCGCGCCGCCATCAGTACCTCTGGTAGGCCGGGGAAGAGAGGAGCAACGCGACCTCCCGAGCCTCGGCGTTCGGGCCATCGTAGTGCGCGATCGGCGCGAGCTCCTCGGCCGTCGCGGCGCGGCCGTAGAGGTGGCGCGCGAGGAGCGCGACGCGGTCGCCCCCGCCGCTCGCCGCGAGCGCGCGGCGGAGCGCGGCCCAGTCGGCGGCGGTGCCGTCGATGCGCGCCTCCGCGAGGTCGAGCGCGAACCGCCAGCGCCAGAGCATCGTCCCGAGCCACGCTTCGCCCCGGAGGGGGTAGCCGTCCGGCGTCGGATAGGAGAACAATGTCTGTCCCATCCGATCCAGGTGACGGAGCAGGTCGCCCTTCGCGTGCGTGTCCGCGAGGACGGCGCGGAGCGCCGAGACCACCAAGCGAAAGGGGCGCTTGATCTTCGCGCCGGCCGCGGTCGCGAGCTCGTCGGAGAGCAAGATCACCCGGAGGACGGCCTTGATGTCTCCGTTCGTCGAGAGGAACACGGACGCCGCGCGCTCGGTGATGGACGCGGGCGGATCGTCGGAGACGAAGGCGCTGCATAGCTTCTGGGAGATGAACCGCGCCGTCGATGGATGCGCGGCGATGACGTCGAGCAGGCGCTCGATGTCCGCCCGCCCCCCGCCGCTCGGGAGGGTGACCCCGAGGACGGTCTTCTCTCCGTCGTCGTGGCGCTCCGGGACGAACTCCACGAGCCCGGGAGCCCACTCCTCGCGGACGACGAAGCCCGACAAGCACCGCGCGGCCTCCATGACGTCGCGCTGGGTGTAGCCGCCGTGCACGCCGAGCGTGTGCAGCTCGAGCAGCTCGCGCGCGTAGTTCTCGTTCGGCCTATCGCCGGGCTCGGTCTTCTTGTTCTCCCGACCGTCGAGGTAGACGAGCATCGCCGGCGAGAGCGCGGACGCCCCGAGCAAGTCCCGGAAGCGGCCGAGCGCGTGCGGTCGAATCACGTCTCGATCGTCGGCGGTCTTCAGCTGCTTGCAGAGGGACTTGCCGATCGCGACGTTGAAGTGGTCGCTCCAGAACTCGACCATCACCTCGAGCAGCTGCCGCTGGGAATAGACGGCGCGGAGGAGCGCGTGGCGGCGGAGCTCGACCTCGACCTCGGCGGGCGGGAACTCGAACAACAAGCTGGTGGGGAGGTGGTAGGTGTCGATGACGCTCGTGCGCACGTCGCACGCGGTGTCGTCGATGCGATCGGGATCGAGCTGGGCCTCCACGTACGCCTCCTTGCCCATCGCTCGCGCTGCCTCGATCTGGCCGGGCGCGGGGCCGAAGCCCGCGCGCCCGAGGAGGTGGTGGATGGGGTCCACCGACTCCCCGCTGGGCGGATCCAAGCGCTTCGGGAGGCCCTTCGAGAAGAGGTTCGCCGCGCCGCTCAGCACGCGATCGCAGCCCGTCGCGCACGTGGCGAGCGCCGCGAGCCCCACGACGAGGTCGCGTCGGGGTACGCGCCGGGCGCTCACGAGGCGGTCGACACCCCGGCGATCACCGTCGACGCCGGCTTCGGGAGGTCGACGGGGACGCGCGTCGAGGCGGGCAGCTCCGCGGGTGCACGTCGCGGAGAGGTCGCGCGCTCACCGCGCGCGAAGAGCGCGCGCGCGGCCGCGCCGGCCCCACCGATCACGGCGATCGGCGCGATCAAGAACCAGCCGAGCACGGGCAACAGCATGCTGATCTCGAGGACGATGCCTCCGCGGAGCGTTCGCGCCCACTCCCGGCCCTCGTCCGTCGGCGCGGAGAGGCCCCGTCCAATGCGCGCCGCGAGCCCCGAGGTCCCGGCGAAGACGAAGCCGAGGCTCATGCCACCGACGCCGAAGCCCACGATGCGGAGCGCCCCGGAGGGCGCGTTGAGCAGCGCGAACGAGCCGAGCCCGAGGACGAGGAGCGTCGGCACGCCGAGGAGCAACGAGAGCCAGGGTCGGCGCGTCCAGGCGACCTCCGCGCGAGCCGCGAACCCGGCGAACAGGGATCGCACGAAGAGAAAATAGCCGGTCAGCGTGGCGAGCACGGAGAGCACGACGACCACCACGAAGAGCGTGCTGCTGAAATAGGGCACGATGCGCGGCCCATCCCCTCTCTGCGGTCAAACGCGCAAACAGTCTGTGGCCGAGCGCGGACGGTGCAAGGGGCATCGGCGAGATCGAGCAGCGATGCCGCGATCCACGCCGACGATGGTGTCGCGGTCGGTGCTCTCCAAGCGTTGCGCTACCCAACGTGCTCGGTGCGCAGCGTCGAGCTCCCGCGTGAAGGCGCGCTCGGCGCTGGACCGTCCACCTGGGGAGGCGCCCACCTCACGTCGCGCGCGCGCTGTCTCTCGCACCGGGGATCTACATCATTGAGCGCGAAATCAGTTTCAGAGGAGAGTCACAGGAAGACGGGAAGACAGGAAGACCGGAGAAGCAGAATGATCTTGTTCTGTTTCTCCGGTCTTCCCGTCTTCCCGTCTTCCTGTTGTTCTGCCTCTGCTGCCGACCGAGCATCACGCTCGCTGCTTTAGAGAGCCGCGGGGCGTCCTCCCCCTCGAGCGCGCGGCGCGCGAACGCGAACGCGGCGTCGCGCGGCGCCGTGGCCGCGAAGGACGTCGCCACGCAACAACTCTCTTGGGGGCGCGGGCGCTCGAGGTCATGTTGCCCGAGCTCGTGGACAATCCGGCGCGGTCGTCTTCGAGGGGTCGCCTTGCAAGCGCACGTCGGTCGAAGCTCCGGGGATCGGAGGCCCCGACCGAATCGTGCCGCGGGGCGCGCGGAGGCCCGAGTGGAGCCCCTGTGTCCGGAAATGCAAAGGGCGGTTCGCAAAGCCGGTCCGTAGGTTGGGGGCATCGTCGCGCAACCCCGCGCGGAAAGGACCTTCATGAACCGTCGCTTGCTTGGATCCATGGTCGCCCTCGTCGTCGTCGCGCAGGCCGGAGCCTGCGTCATCACCACAGAGGATGGCGAGGGAGGCAGTCCGCCTGCCCTCACCGTCGCCCCGGCCCCCCTCGATGGACTCACTTGCGAGGCTTATGACTTCACGCTTTCGGGCGCCGCTGGGACGCCCGTCTGGTCGATCGACCCGAATGACTCGAAGCTCGGCGCGATCGACGCCCAAGGACACTACACCGCGCCGATCACGGTCCCGGAGAGCGCGTTCGACGTGGTGGGGACGATTGGCGCCTCCAGCGGTCGAGCGCGCGTGACCCTCCACACCGCGAACCCGAAGCGCGTGTCGACCGCGGGCATCGCGGCGAAGAGCATCGAGACGAACGCGATCGCGAGCTCTGGAAAGCGGGTCTACACGGCGTCGATGCTCGGGGCGGACCAGGTGCAGGTGAACCGGAGCGAGGACGGCGGGGTGACCTGGACCGCGCCGAAGAAGATCAACGACACTCCCGCTGGCATCGTGCTCGGCTGCGTCTCCGTCGCCGTCGACGCCGGCAATCCGGACGTCGTCTATGTCACGTACCAAGCGACTCAGAACGGCGGTCCGTACGACAAGACCTCCACGCTCGACGACACGCACGCCGGCGCCACCATCGCCCTCGCCGTCAGCGAGGACAAGGGCGAGACGTGGACGAACTACGTGCTCGAGTCCCAAAACAACGAAGGGTTCTGCGCGTCCATCGTGTCGGGCGCGGCCGACTCGGTCTCCGTCGAGATCCCCACGGACGATGGCGTGACCGAGACGGGCGACAGCATCCATATGTACACGTACGTCGACGGCGCGCGCGGAAAGGGCTTCGCCACGGGCGTGCTCGACATGAACGGCTACGCCGCGGACGGCCGGTTCTCCCCGTTCGTGCTCGCGCCCATCACCTACGTCTCGAGCAACGGCGGGGACGACGGCGCCGAGTTTCCCACGCTGTTCACGGGGCCCGGGGGCAAAGTGTGCCTCTCGTTCTGGACGTCGACGATGAACACGGACTACGCGTACCCATTGTCCGTCACGTGCAGCGGAGACGGAGGCAAGACATTCGGCGCGATCTCGGTCGTTCACGACCCCGCGCTCACCGCCCCGGACGGCCACCAATACCCGCGCCATCAGCGCGCGGCGATCTCGGACGACGGGCGCATGGCCATCGTGTGGGACGAGCCCGCCGGCGGCGTCTATGTCTCGACGAGCGCCAACGGCGCGGCCTGGTCCGCACCCACGCAGCTCAATCACTTGGACCTCGCCGGGCCCGGGGCGCCGGATGCGGGCCATCACCCGACTGTGCGCTGGGAGGGGGGGGTCCTGTGGGTCGCCTACCAGTCCGAGTCGCTGGGCGGGGACGACGCGATCGTGGTCGACAAGAGCTGCGACGGCGGCACGACGTGGAGCGGCAACCAGGTGGTCAACGCGAACGCCGACGGGACCGTCACTGATCGCAACTACCCGACGCTGCTCCTCACCGACAAGACGGCCGCGATTGCCTCCTTCGTCAACACGGAGGACTCCGATCTGGAGATCATGACCCTCGAGTAGTCCCGCCTCGTCGTGCTCGCGCCAAATCAGCGAGCGTGATCCTCGGTCGGCAGCAGAGGCAGAACAACAGGAAGACGGGAAGACGGGAAGACCGGAGAAGCAGAACAAAATCACTCTGCTTCTCCGGTCTTCCCGTCTTCCCGTCTTCCTGTGACTCTCCTCTGAAACTGATTCAGAATATCGCTCGCTGATCTGGGATCGACGGGAGTGATCCTCCATCGCGAGAGAGAAGAGACATCACCGCCAAGAGGCCAAGGAGGGAAAGACACATTGGCGATCTTTTGGCGTCCTTGGCGTCTTGGCGGTCGATCGTCTGTGCTGTCCAAGATCGCGCTCACCGATTTGGATGGGCGTGGGCGCGCGCCGCCGATGGAGCGCGGGCCGGGGAGGAGCACGATCACCGGGAGCCCCGCGTGCGGCGCGCGCATCAACACTTCTTCATGTGCGCTCGACGAGCGCGTATCTACCCTCGAGCCCAATGAATAGCGCGGAGCTCGCTGGGAAGGTCGCGATCGTCACGGGTGGCAACACGGGGATCGGCAAGGAGACGGCGCGAGGGCTCGCGGAGCGCGGCGCGAAGGTCGTCATCGCGGCGCGTGACGTGCAAAAAGGGGAAGCGGCGTCCGCAGACATTCGGGGCCGCGCCCCCAGCGCGGAGGTCGAGGTCATCGCGCTCGATCTCGGGAGCAGGGCGTCGATCCTCGAGTTCGTGCGGCGCTTCGAGTCGGCGCACGACCGCCTCGACATCCTGGTCGACAACGCGGGCCTCTGGACGACGACGCGGAAGACCACGAGCGACGGGTTCGAGATGACGTTCGGCGTCAACCACCTGGGGACGTTCTTCCTGACGACCCGTCTCTTGCCGCTCCTCGAGCGATCGAAGCCTTCGCGAATCGTCGTCCTGTCGTCCACGCTCCACTATCGCGGCACGATGGTGTGGGACGATCTCCAGTTCGAGCGGCGGAAGTACAGCGGCACCGCCGCCTACAACCAGTCGAAGCTCGCGAACGTCCTCTTCACGAAGGCGCTCGCGCGGCGGCTCGAGGGCAAGGGTGTCACCGTCAATGCGGTCCACCCCGGAGTCGTCGCCACCGAGCTCGTACGAGACTATCCAAAGCTCTTGGTCAAGCTCTTCCACCTGTTCCTGCTCACGCCCGCCCAGGGCGCCGAGTGCTCCCTCCACGTCGCGACTTCACCTTCGCTCGACGGCGTCACTGGCCTGTATTTCGAGAAGTCCAAGCCGAAGGAGGCGGCCCGCGCCGCTCAGGACGTCGAGGCGCAAGAGCGACTGTACGCCCTCAGCGAGCGAGCGTTCGCCTGAGACGAGGTCGGTCGCGCGCCCTCCGTGGGCGCGAGGCGCGTCTCCGAGCCACCGCATGGGACGACGCGCGGACTGTTGACGTCGATGACGACGCGTACATGCGCGTCAGGGCGGGTCGTTCGACTTCTTGCCGTGGTCGTAGCGCGTGCGGTGCTCACCGGACTCGTCGCGCTCCATCCATAGCCCCTCCTTCGCGCCCTCGACGTAGCTTCCTCGGCTGATGGGCTCCCCGGACATGTCGAATGTCTCCCAGACGCCCGTTGGCTTTCCATCCAGATAGGCTCCCCGCGCGCTGATCACCCCGTTCGTCGCGGCCTCGTCCTCGAGGGACGCCCACTCGATCATCGGGCCTTGCTTCGCGTCGGGCTCGCCGCGCGCGCAGAACACCTGGACGCGCGCGATCTCAATCCACGCGCCCGAGGTCGTGACCTCCCGGAACGCCGTGGTCCCTGCGGGGCACTTGAGCCCTGGCGCGGCGCGCGGCGGTGGCGGCGGGTAGGGCTTCCGCCCGCTGCGGGTGATGGCGTCGTCGAGATCGTGGAACGCGCTGCACGCGTACGGCTCCCCGAGTTCGCACGCGCGCGCGAGGATCGCCCGTTTCCCGAGCGCGTCCTCCTGGCCCTCCGTCTCGTCGAGCGAAGCGGCGTGCCGGTAGCACCCGGTGGCGGAGCCGGCGATGCATGCGCGCTCGTAGAGCACCCGGGCGCGAGCCGAGTCCTCCTCGCCGCCCTCCCCGCGCTCGAACATCTCGCCTGCGAGGTTGCACGCGTGGGCGTATCCGTCGGCGCACGCCTGCGCGTAGAGCCTCCGCGCGGTGCTAGGGGCCTTCGGGATCGTCGCTTGGTTCCCGGGGTAATGCTCGCTGATCGTCGAGTAGCCGGCGCGGAGCATGTGGGCCCAGCGGGTGCAACTCAGCGTGCTGCCCTCGGAGCAGAGCCGCTCGCACTCGGAGAGAGAGTCGGCGCGGCAAAGCTTCGTGACGATCGAGGTGCGCTTTGCTTGCGCTGCGGCGGTGGTGACGGGCGAGTCCTGGGGGACCTCGACGGCGCCCGCCGAACCCTCGGAGGAGGGGGTGCCGCTCGCGCACGCCGCGAGCTCGAGGGCGAGGGCGAGCGCGCCGAGCAGATGGCGGGAGTTCATCGCGAGGGCCTCGGCAGCACGCGCACCGGCTCCCGCACGAAGTCGAGCTCGCCGTCCCCGAGCGCCCCGTTGCGACGCTCGCCCCAACAGCTCACGCGGCCACCCGCCCGGAGCGCGCACGCGCGACGCGAACCGACACCGATCGCGGTCGCGTCGTGGATCCCTTCGATCGTCGCCGCGCAGCCCGGGACACCGCAGATGACGCTGCCGTCTGCGAGCACGACGCATGCCTCGCCGTCGCCCGCCGCCACGTCGCGCGCGCCCTCCGTCCCCGGCCAGCCGACCGACGCCCGCGCGTCCGCGCCCCAGCAGCGCACGCCGCGTTCGCTGCGCGCGCACGCGAACGCGCTGCCGACCGTGATCCCCACCGCGCCGCGGACGCCGATGACGGGCGACGGCTCCCCGAACTCCAGGTAGCTGCCGTTGCCGAGCTCGCCCTTGCCGTTGCACCCCCAGCAGACGACCTCGCCCCCCGTGACGATCGCGCACGTGCTGCAGCCGCCCGCCGCGATCGTGGTCGCAGCGGCGACGCCCCCCACGCGCCTCGGCGTCTCGACCGCCTTGCCCGATGGGTCGGGGACCCCGTCGATCTGCGCGGTCCCATTGGCTCCCCAGCACCACGCCGCGCCGTCTTCGGTCGACGCGCACGTGTGACCCCAGCCGACGGACAGGGATCTCACCGAGCCGGCGAGCTCCACCGCGCTGCCCTTCGTGTCGATGGGCTGCTCGAGCTTGGGGGCCTCGGCGCAGCGGACCTTCCCTGCGTCGAGCGCGCACGTCTCGAGGCGCCCGAACGCGAACGCGTCCGCCCGGCCCGTGAGGGGCGAGAAGAGACCCTGCGCAGGTGAGCCGGTCACGTCCGCGCCCCAACAGCGGATCGCGTGGTCGTCGTCCATCACGCAGCCGGTCGAATCACCGACGACCAGCGCGCGCGCGTCGGCCACGCCGACGACGTCCGTGGGCCCGGCGCCGTCGAGGCTCGGCCGGCCGAGCTTGTGGCGGTCTCCGAAGCACTGGACGCCCCCGTCGGAGCCGACCGCGCAGACGGCCCCGTCGCCCATCGCGAGCGACCGTGTGCCCGAGAACGCCGGTACGTCGACCCAGCCGGGATGTTCACGCCCGGCGAGGGACTCGCCAACGCCACCCCGGCAGCTCACCGTGCCGTCCTCCCAGGCCGCGCAGAGCCCGTGATCGTCGAGGGCGAGCGTGAGCGGCTTCTTGGGCAGCGCGAGCTCCGTGATCCCTTCCTCGCCGTCCATTTCGAGCGGCCACGAGGGCCCCCAGCACCGCAGCTTCGTCCTGCCCGCGTCGAGCGCGCAGCCGAGCTGGCCATCCGCCAACACCACGCTGGCGCTCGGGACGTCCACCCGACGCGGCTTGGGGTCGCGCTCGACGTCGTCGTGGGAGCCCCAGCACCACACCTGACCGTCATGCGTGCGAGCGCACCCGATCCGCTCGCCCACCACGACGTCCTCCGCTGGCGGGACGCCCTCCACCGGGATCGGCTGGAACACCGACTCGTCGGACGACCCGCTCTCTCCGTAGTAGCTCGAGCCCCAGCACCACACGGCGCCGCCCTTCCGGATCGCGCAGGCGTGGTCGCCATCGACGGAGAGGTCCGTTGCGTCGTCGATCGACGCGACGGGGTAGGTGAGGAGCAGCTCCTCGCGCGAGGGCTCGTGCGATCTGGAGAAGACCGCCGTCCCGATCGAGCTCGACGCCTGGTCGCTCCAGCAGCGGATCTCGCCGGAGCGGAGGCGCGCGCACGCGTGGCGGGCCCCGACGCCGATCTCGACGACGTCCGCGGTTCCGGTCTCCACGATCCTTCGGACACGCGGCTCGGGGATCCGTTCGTCCGATACCGCTCGGACCCCGATGAAGCGCGCTCCGTCGTTCCAGCAGACGACGGCTCCGTTCTTCGCGAGCCCACAGAGGGCGGCCTCACCCCCCGCCACGGACGTGACGGGACCGACGTCGGGGGGCTCGGCGGTCCCGAGCTCGACGAGCCCCTGCATTTGGTCGCGCGCCGCGCGGAGGGTGTTGGTGAGGGGGCCGCAGGACGGCCCGTCCTGCGGCGCGGTCGGCGTCGATGACGGATCGCGACCCGCCTCCGGGTCGACCGGGCCGCTCGGCCCGCGGGAGGCGCACGCGGCGGCGATCGCAGGGAGGAGCACGAGGCCGTGGAGGGGGCGCCGCCTCATCTCGTGCGGGCCCCCGCTTGGAGGACGTCGAACAAGAGGGTCGTTCCATCGTCGAGCGCGATCGCAGCCGTGCCCCCGCTGAAGGCGAGGCGCGCGTTGTAACCGAGGGGCGCCGCGAGCTCCGTGACGCGCTTGCCGCTCGCCACGTCGAACACGCGCACGGTCCGGTCTGCGAGCACGAGGCGAGCGCCCCCAGCGGCGAACCCAATCATCGCGTTGGCGTTGTCGTCGCGCTCGATCGATTGGACGAGCTTCGGAGGCCCGCCGACGTCCGCGACCACCACGCGTCGGTCCCCGAGGATCGCGAGGAGGTCCTTGTCCGGCGCGAACGCGACGCCCGCGACGAGCTCGCGCTCGAGCAGCGCGATCCGCTGCTTCACGGCGCCGCTCTTCGCGTCGACGAGCCAGGCCTCGCCGCCCGATCCGACCGCGATCGTCGCGCCGTCGCGCGACCAAGAAGGGGCGCTGAGCCGGCGGCCCGTCTCCGCCAGCGAATCGAAGATTCGAACCGGCGGTAGCTCTCCTCGCGCGGCCACGTCCCACCGGCGGAGCGTCCCGTCGTCGAGCGTCACCGCGACCACGTCCCCCGCGGGCGACGCGGCGACGCCGATGACCCTGTCGTCTTCGGTGCCGGCGATGAGCCCGAGCGCGACGGGCGAGTCCCCCGCGTCCGCGCCGCTCGGGACGACGTGGAGCCGCGCGTCGCTCGTCACGGCGAGCAGCGCACCGTCGCGAACGAACGCGACGGCGACGAACGTCGCGTCTTCGGGCGCGAGGAAGAAGCGCTCCGGCCGACCGGTCTCCCGCTCCCAGGTGCGCACGCCGTCGCTCGCGACCGTCGCGACGAGCTTGCCGATGGGATCGAACGACACGCCGCGCACGTCGCCCGTGTGGCGCGACAGATCGAACGGCGGGAGCCGCTCCCCGGTGGGGACGGCGTAGCGCCCGAGCGTGCGCGCGCCCCGGAACCCGAGGGTGAGGAGCTCGCCCATCGCGTCGAACTGGGAGGTCGAGACGTTCTCGACCGCGAACACCTGCGTGCTCGACGTGGCGTCCCAGAGGCGAGCCGTCGTCCCCTGGGTCGCGGCGAGGAAGCGCCCGTCCGAGGACCATCCGAGCGACTCGGTCCCGCTGTGTGAGCCCGGGACGAACCCGAACGATTGGGTGACCCGCCACGTCGACGTCGACACGGCGTTGATCGCGTCGCCCCAGCCCCCGATCGCGAGCTCGGCGCCGTCCGAGCGGAACGCGAGCGCGCCGACGGACGTGTCACCGGTGTCGAGGGTGTGGAGGATCTCTCCGCGGCCGTCCCACGCGATCACGAGGCTCCCGCGCGCCGCCGCCAAGATCTTGCCGTCCGGCGAGAACGCGACGGCGTCCGCGCACACCTCGCGATCGCGCGCGGGCGGAACCTCGTACGATGCGACGGGCTTGCCGTCGGTGTCGAGGATCCGGACCACCTGCGCGGTCGCCTCCGAGCAGACCCCGATCGCCATGCGATCACCCCGCGCGGCCAACGACTTCGCTCGGAACGACGTTCGATCGTACTCGCTGTAGGAGCCGTCCGAGGGGCGCTCCCCCGCTGCTTGGAACGTCGCGCGCGCGTGGAGCCTGCCCGTCGTCGCGTCGATGAGCAGGAGCTCCTCGCTACCGAGGACCGCGACGAGCTGGTCTCCCTTCACGAACGCGACGCCGACGACCTGGTTTCCAGCGGACTTCGACGCGGGCTCGACGGCCTCGGCGCATCGATCCATCAAGCCCGTCCCCGCGCTCCAGAAGCAAACGTCGGCGAAGGTGCTCGCGGTCACCCAGTGCGCGCCGTCGCTCGAGACCGCGACGTGGTTTCCGACCTCCCCTCCGACGCTCCCGAGTCGGGCGATCGCGCCCGGAGGGAGCTCGTGGCACCAGGCGTCCAGGTGCTTCTCGGGATCCCCCGTCCCGCTTCGCGCCGCGCCGTCTCCCGCTCCGCCGCAGCGATCCGGGAGCCCATCGCCCGTCCGCTGAGACACGAGTCGGGGGGAGGCGATCGAGGCCGCGCTCGTCGCGCCGCTGGGGAGCGCGGAGACCGACCCGGGGTGCGCGGACCCTGCGGGCGCCGCGCCGCACGCGCCGGCCGTGACGAGCACGAGCAGAGCGACGAGCGCGCGCGCCGAGCGTTCGCGTCGCGCGTGCAGGGGACGCCCCCTTCCGCTGCGTTCCCTCCGCGGTGCGCATTGCCGACCGTCTCGCCCCATGAGATCCACTCGGGCCCATGGCACCGCCTCCGCGACGTCGCAAGAGGGCACTCGGCTGCACGTTCGCCGCTTGCGCGGCGCTCGTCGTCGCGTGCTCGTCGGGGCCCGGCTCCAGCGGCACGCGCGCGGAGCCGAAGGCCCCGAGCGCGATCGGGGTGGAGGGCGCAGGAGCGCCTCGCGAGGCCGCGTCGCCTCGCGCGGTCGTGTCGGCGATCGTGCCGGATCTTGCGACCGTGCCGCTGGCGCGCCTCGGTGATCCGGCGGAGCCCGTCGGCCCGATCCGTGTTGTCGACAACGGTGTTGCGCCGGGGGCGGCGCTCGAGCGCATCGGCGCCAAGCGGCTCGGCATGCAGCTGTCGCACTCCTCCCGCGGCGCGATCTCGCCGGACGGGGCGCTCGTCGTGACCGACCTCGAGGGGGAGGGCTGGACGTCGGTGGACGCGCGCTCGGGGGCGCGGGTGCAAAGCAAGCTCGCGGAGAACGCGAAGGACGTCGTGCGCGACGTGCGGTTTTCCCCGGACGGCAAGCACCTCGCCATCCAGGTCGAGGGCTCGCCGACGCGCGTTCGTATCCTCGACGCGGGCACCGGCAAGATCGAGCACGACGTCCCCACGGGGAAGGACTACTCGGTCGACGAGATCGTCTTCGCGCCCGACTCGAGCGCCGTCGCGTTCCTCGTGGACCGGTACGACACGCCGGAGCAGCTCGTGGTGATCGACGTCGCCTCCGGCGCGGTGACGAAGCACGAGGTCACGAAGCGGGGTGAAGATTCGTGGCGCCGGATCGCGATCGGGCCCGGCGCAAAGTTCGCCGCGCTCGGCCGATCCACGGACAACGCCGTCGCGATTTGGGACCTCACGCGGGAGAAAGCGTCGTCGTCTTGGACGATGCAGAACCCCGTCGACCGCGTGCTCTTCGACCGGAAGGGCGAGGGGCTCCTCGGCACGAGCTCGGGCGTCGTGTACCGATGGCGCGTCCCGACCGGGGAGGCAGTGTTCGAGCGGCGGGTCGGTGCATCTGCCTTCCTCGCGCTGGGGCCGGACGACTCCATCTGGGTGCTGGACTACCTCGATGCGTTGATCGCGCTCGACCCGGATGGGGCGATCGTGCGGCGCTATCGCGCCGAAATGCTGGGCGCGGAGTCGATCGGGTTCACGCCCGACGGCGAGGTCGTCGCGTACTCGGGCTACGGGCTCATGACGAACCACTGGGTCCGCGCGACGGGGCAGCCCGTCGTCTACTCCGCGAGCCACGGCTCGAACGCCGAGACGGTGCAGTTCTCCGCGGACGGCAAGCGCCTCTTCGGGACCTTCCGCAGCGAGCTCGAGGTGTGGGACGTGGCGGCCGGGAAGCTCGTGGCGATCGAGCAAGGGGCGGGCGCATCGCTGGTCGCTCCGAAGGACGCCGCGCCCGCGGTCGATTGGGTGGCGTTCGAGTCCGCGATGAGCGCCGTCGGCGGGCGCCTCGGCGAGGTCCGTGTCGCGGCGAGCAAGACGCGCGCGCTCGTGTGGACGAGCGGCAAGCTGCTCGTCATGGAGCCGCCGAGCACGAAGCCGATCCTCGAGGTCGCGAACGCGACGCTCCCCGTCGCGCACCTGCTCGCGGACGGCAGCGGCGTGCTCGTCGGCGGATTCGACGACCCCTACCGCATCCTCGATGTGCCGAGCGGCAAGGTGCGTGTCGCGCTCGAGGGCGGCGAGCCGCTCCCGTTCGAGGACGCGATCGCCTCGAACGACGGGAAGCTCGTGTTCGGGCGGCGCGAGAGCGCGACGCGCATCTCGGTGTACCGCACGTCCGACGGCAAGGCGATCGGGGAGGTCGCGACCGACGCGCCGGAGGAATACTTCACGAGCATCGCTGCCTCCCCGGACGGCAAGTGGCTCGCGGTGGGGTGCTCGGACGGCATTGCCCGAGTCTTCGCGGTCGCGACGCGAAAGCTCGTGACGACGCTCGAGGGCCACAAAGAGGGGCTGAACGCCGTCGCCTTCTCCAGCGACGGCGCGACCCTCGCGACCGCCGGGCAGGACGGGACGATCCTGCTCCATCCGACGGCGTCGTTCGGGCGCTGAATCGGGACGGAATGGGCGACGAGCCTTTCGTCGACGCCTGGGCCGGACCCCGTTTACGCTTCGCGTCCTCATGGCGACAGAAGCCCCTTACGAACTCGCTGTCGACGGCGCGCGCTCCCTGATGGTGCACGTCCTCCGCGGAACCGAGACCCTCTCGGAGCCGTGGTGGTTCGAGATCGTCGTCACCTCGCCGGACAACCAGGATCTCGAGCGCGTCGCGCTCGGAAAGCGGGCGGCGCTCATCCTCCGCGTCGCCGACAGTCCGCGCGCGTTCTACGGGATCGTGAGCGCGGTGCGGCTCGAGGAGGTCGGGCGCGATGGCCTCCGCAAGCACGTGCTCCGCGTCGTGCCTCGGCTCTGGCTCCTCACCCGCAAGAAGAGGACGCGCATCTTCCAGCGCATGCGCGTGACGGACATCGTCACGAGCGTGCTCGGGGAGGCGGGGATCGGCGTCGCGTGGAAGCTCGCGCGCACGTACCCGACGCGGGAGTACTGCACGCAATACGAAGAGACGGACGAGCGCTTCATCCGCCGGATCCTCGCGGAGGCGGGCATCTTCTTCACGTTCTTCGACGGCGGCCCCACGGACGCGGCCGACGCGCTCGCGACGGTCGGCGAGGTGGTGGGAGCGGTCGCGGGCGCGGCGGGGGCGAGCGGTCTCGTCCCCTCCGCCCTCTCCGCCGCCGCCGCGGTGCCGACGTTCATCCCCGGCGACACGCTCGTCTGCGCGGACGACGCCGCCGCGTACGCGCCCATCGGTCCGGACGATCCGGTCGCGCTCGCGGCCGCGTCCGCCGCGTCCGCCGCGCTCGGGGTCGCGACGTCGCTCGCGGGGCCGGCGGGATCGCTCGTGGGATCCGCGGTGAGCGCCGTGGCCGGGGCGCTCGGGGCGGGCGCGCCGCTCCTCCGCGTCGGCGCCTTCGCTGCCGAAGCGGGGGCATACGAGCCGCGCGTCGCGCGGTTCACGCTCGAGAACACGGTGCGCTCGAGCGCGGCGACGTTCCGCGACTACGATCCGGATCGTCCGCTCGTGCGGCTCCAGAGCACCGCGGTCTCGACCGCGCCCTTCCCGCCGTCGCCCGTCGAGATCGCGGCGATGGCCGCCGCGACCGCGGAGAACGCGCTCTCGGCGGCGTCGAGCGCCCTACCGAGCGGGGCGCTGTCCACGGCCGCAGGCGTCGTCGGGGACGTCGCGGCGGCCGCGGTGAAGACCGTGCTCCCGAACGAGGTGTACGAGCACCACGCGCCGTTCCTCTTCCCGAAGTGGGACCTCGCGCCCGACGACGCGCCCCTCATCCTGCGGCAGAAGCGGCGCCGCGCGTCCGTCGCGAGCGGCGAGAGCAACGCGCCGAGCCTGTGCCCCGGGCACCGCTTCGCGCTCGGAGATCACCCCGCGCCGGAGGTGGACGGGGAGTACGCGGTGACGCGCGTGACGCACGCGGGGGAGCCCCACGGCTCCGGGCCGGACGGCGGACGCCGCCGCGTGTACACGAACACGTTCGAATGCGTGCCCGCGTCGATGCCGTACGTGCCCGCGCGGCGGAAGCGCAAGTCCGTGCAGGTCGCGCTCACCGCGACCGTCGTCGGCCCCGAGGGGGACGACATCCACGTCGACGCGAGGGGGCAGATCAAGGTCCAGTTCCACTGGGATCGCGAGCCGAAGCCGAACGGCGAGACGTCGTGCTGGCTCCGCGTGATGCAGCCCTGGGGCGGGGCGTCGTGGGGCGCGCAGTTCATCCCGCGCGTGGGGATGGAGGTGGTCGTCACGTTCGAGGGCGGCGATCCCGACAAGCCCCTCGTCCTCGGCTCGCTCTACAACGGCACGCACCCCACGGCGTTCCTCCTTCCGAAGGACAAGACGCGCAGCGGGTGGCGCACGAAGAGCTCGCCGAGCGGGGAGGGGTTCAACGAGCTCAGCTTCGAGGATCGAGCGGGGCTCGAGCAGATCTACCTCCACGCGCAGCGCGACCTCGACGAGGCCGTCGGGCGCGATCACGACACGCGCATCGGGGGCGACCGCATCCGCGTCATCGGCGGGAACCTCACGGACGACACCGTCGGCAGCGCTCGCTACCGCGTCGCGAAGGAGCGGCGCGAGGAGGTGGGGGAGGGCTACTCGCTCGACATCGGCAAGAGCCGGCGCCTCTCCATCGGCGGCGCGGATCAGGAGCACGTCGGCGGGAGCCGGACGACGCACGTCGAGGGCGCGCTCACGACCCACGTCGACGGCACGGAGAGCAAGACCGTGGGCAGCAAGAAGCGCCCCGCCGCGAGCGAGTCGTTCGTCTGGGGGACGTGGGCCGTGGGCGCGGACGGCGCGATCAGCCTGTCGGCCGATCAAGGCATCACGCTGCGGTGCGGGGAGAGCGTCGTCGAGGTGACGAAGGAGGGCGTCAAGATCAACGGCAAGCAGCTCGAGATCGCCGGCTCGAAGTCCGTCAGCATGGCCGGCGACGGGCCGGCGATCACGCTGAGCGACGAGGGGCGCATCGAGGCGAAGACCCTGAGCTTCGTCTCTTCGAAGGCGAGCCTCGTCCTCGACGAGGAGGCCAAGCTCGACGGCAAGCAGGTGAAGATCAACTGCAAGGGCATCGAGCAGAGCAAGGACGACCCCACGAAGCCCGCCGTCGAGACGAAGAAGCTCTCCGTGAAGCTCCTGGACGACGCGGGCAAGCCTCGCGCGAACAAGGAGTACCTCGTGACCGCGGGCGGCGCGCGCTTCGAGGGGTCGACGGACGGATCGGGCGGCATCGATCTCGAGGTCCCGAAGACCGCGGAGGTCGCGCAGATCATCCTCTACGCGGGCGAGCGGCCCGAGGGCGAGCAGGTCCGCTACCGGATCGCGCTCGAGGACGTGCCCCCCTCGAGCGAGGTGCGCGGATCGCTCATTCGCCTCCGGAACCTCGGCTACTTCTGGGGGGAGCCGGGGGACGTGCTGGACGCGGCGGGGATCGACGCGATCCTCGCGTTCCAACGCGCGGTGGAGATCGAGCTCACCGGTGCGCTCGACGCGGCGACGATCGCGAAGCTCGAGAGCACCCACGGTCACTGAGGTCCCGCGGGGGACCGCGGTCAAACGCTCGCCCCCGGGGGCGCGCGCATCGAAGAGGAGTCAGCGCACATGGCGGCCCGCAGCGTTCGTTGCACCTTGAAAAACCGTTCCAAACACGACCTCACGCTCGAGAGCGCGACGCTCGATCATGGCGTGTGGTCGCCTTCCTCGGCTGCGCCTCCGAAGATCGTAGCGGGCGGCGAGGCGACCTGGTCGACCGAGTCGGACGGGTTCATGACGGGCACCGAAGGCACCGCCGTCTTCACGATCGGCGGGCTCGAAGGCAAGTTCAAGGTGTGGTGGAACAACCCGTTCTGCGGGAAGAACCACTACTCGCAGACGCTCGATCCGGTGGCGCCGAACTACGTGGCGTTCGATCCCGAGCACCCCGATCTCGGGCACCCCTACCTCCTGCCGGACGGCGCGGCGCCCCACGTCGACGGCTCCGACTCGAGCGTCCTCTTCGTGTTCGACGTCAGCGAGCCCGACGCCGCGGTCGCTGCGGAGCCGGCGGCCGCGCCCGCGGCGACGCCGGGCGCGTCGGACACGCGCGTGGCGTCGGCGCCGACGGGCGCGTCGACGACGGTGCAGTGCCCCGCGGGCTTTCGAAAGGTGGTCTACGCGGGCCTCACGTCGCTCTCGGCGGCCGCGGAGAGCAAGGATCTCGGGAGCAAGCTCTCGGCCGACAAGGTCCGGCTCTTCACGCCGACGACGCACTCCTGGGTGAAGAACGACGCCAAGTTCAAGCAGGAGACTCCGCTCATCAACGACGCGAAGCGCAAGCTCCTCACGGATCTCGAGAACGCGACCGACGTCTCGGAGTCCACGATCGCGGGGCGCGCCGCGCACGCGCTCGACAACAAGTCGGTGCGCCTCGTGTTCCTGCGCTGCCTCGCGATGGCGTTCGCCGAGGCGGACTCGGATCTGAACCCCGACGCGGATCCCTTGGCGCTGCGGCGCCTCTGCCTCTCCGCGCACCATTGTCCGGCGTGGACGAACAATCGCGACGACGTCCTCTGGGGCTCCGCCTCGCATGACGCGGACGCCGACCAGATCCTCACGCTGTTCAAGAAGGACGGTAACAACGGCGTCCTCGCCGGGCTCGCGGAGATCTTCCCGAAGGCCGCGGAGCACGTCGAGGATCTGTGCTTCTCGGCGTGCTACACCGGCTATCGCGGCTGCCCCATCCCGGCCGAGATGTTCAAGATCTTCAAGAACCTCTCGTCCGTCTGGGCCTACGAGGGCGGCAGCCCGGGCGCGCAGAACGCGGGCGGGAACCTCGACACCTCGAGCAACCAGGCGATCATCCGTTGGGAGTTGGCGTCGCGGCCGTGCGGGGCGATCGACGCCATCGACAAAGCGTCCAAGGACCTGCGCAAGATCTTCGTGAAGCGCGGCTTCATCCCGAAGACGGGGCACACCTCCGGGGCGAGCATCGTCTACGAGCGAAGCGGCCCGCGGACCGTCACCGACTGAGGCGCCGGGCGGGGGCCGCGCGCGTGTCGGCGCTCGCGTCCCCGATCGGGCGAGTGGGAGCGCCGACCCGGCGCTACTTGGTCTTCGGCGGTCCAGGGACCGCGAACGGCATCGTCGGGATCCCCTTGTTTGCAGCGGGCATGTCGGCGGTGTCGCGCACCCAGGGCTTCGCTCGAGGCGGCGCGCCGAGCTTCGCGAGCGCCTGATCCAAAGCGCGCGAGAGCGCTGGGTCCCTGCGCGTCTTCGCGTCCCAGGTCGCGTCCAGCGCGGCGCGCGTCTCGGGGCTCAAGCGGAGGCGCGCGAGCACGCCCGGGAGCTCCGCCTCCGAGGCGCGCCGGAGCGTCGCGAGCACCCAGGCGTACTGCTCCACGCTGAGCTCCGGGGGCTTGGTGCTCGAGGGCGCGGACAGCGGCTCGTCCGCGACGGTGGCCTCTTCGGCCCCGAGCTCCGGATCCGATCGCTTCGCTTCACGCGCGGCGCGCGCCTTCTGCGCCTCGTTCAAGAGCCGGCCGAACTCGAGCGCCCACCGCGCCTCGCGCGAGAACCGCCGCTCGTAGTACGCGTTCACCGCCTCGAACGACGCCTCGTCGAGGTCGATCTTCGCGAGGACCGCGCGCCGATCCGCGTGCGGCGCTTGGAGCGCAGCGACGGTCTCCGCGTAGCGGACGAGCGTGACCCCGCGCGCCGCCGGATCGAGCACTTCGAAGGGGGTGACCGGCTTGGTCGAGGCGTCGACCGCGGGCATCGCGGTGACGACGAGCTGCGCGCCTGCGCTCGACGGTGGAGGCGCGGGCGCTGGCGGTGGCGGTGGCGGGAGATCGGGCGCACCCAGCCCGGACCGGGGCGCGAGCGCGCGCTGCTCGGCGATCTGAAAGCTCGCGAGGTTGCGCTCGACTTCGCCGATCGCCCGCTCGGGGAGCGCCGCACCCACGCCGAGCGCCCCTCGTGTGTCCTTGTTCGCGGGCGGCGGAGGTGGCGCGGGCGACCACGGAAAGCGGCGGAGCTCGAGCGGACCGACGTCGAGCTTCGTCGGCGCGGCCGCGCTCGGCGCGAGCTCCTGCATCCGCGCGGCGAGGGCGGGATCGCTCGTCGCGCGGCGCTTCCACGCGCGCCCGATCCGGCCGACGTCCGCCATCGTGATCCCGAGCGCGCCCACGAGGTCGCCCGGCGCCTCGGCGAGCGCGAGCGCGCCCAGGAGCCCCACCCACGCCGCGGGATCGTCCTCGAGCGGCGAGATCTTTCGCGCGAGGCAGTCGTCCGCGATGCGCCGCTTCTGCATGTGCTCGATGAGCACCTCGCTGGACCCCGCGATCGCCTCGCTCCACGCGCGCGCGGCGGCGGGCCACGTCGCCGCGTCGATCTGCTCCTGCGCGAGGACGCGAGCGAGGGGCAACCCCACGCTGATCGCTGCGGTCACGCCGGAGTACTGCTCGAGCGTGATGCCGACGAGCCTCGCCGAAGCGTCCGTCGGAGTGCTCACCCTGCGAACACCGTGCTCACGGCGATCACATGGCCCGTGTCCGAGTCCGCGGGGTCGTTGCAGCAGCGCACCGTGTCCGTCGCGCGCGCGATGGCCTTGTGCTCGACGAGCACCGTCGAGCTCCCGACCGTCACCGAACCCTTGTTCGCGGGGGGCGTCTGGAACGGTCCCCCGAGCGGGAGGTGCGGCGGGACGTTGTTCGCGACGCTGTCGACCGTCGCGACGGGCTGGTGTTCGACCTGGACGGAGGAGGCGAGGCCATCAGCGAGCACGCCGTTGAACGGCAGCGGCGTCGGCGTGGGGACCGGGCCGCCAGGGGAGGGGATGAGGAGGACGTGCGTGTCGACGCCGACGACGTGGTCACCGCGCTTGGCGACGGGGAGGCCCATCCCTGATGAATACCCTGCGCTCTCGGCGTTGAACAGCGGTCGAGCGACGCGAACGAGCGCCCCAACCGCGCCCCAACGGGCGCAGACGGGGCCTCTCGCGTCTATCATGCGCCCCGTGGTGAACGGTCGCGCCCTCACGGTCGTGTTCGAGGACGCCGCGACCTCGATGGTCTTCGCGGAGAACCTCGCGCTCGTGGTCTGGCGGAACGCGCCCACTTCGGACCACGTGCGGCGGTGGCACCGTTTCGCGCTCGACCACGCGCGCGGCCCTCACGCGCCCGGGGCGTGCGTCGACATCATCGTGAACGGGACGCCGAGCTTCACCGACGAGATGCGCCAGGAGACGAACCGCTTCGCGGGGGACCCGAAGGTCTTCCCGCGCGGCATGTCCCACGTCGTCCTGATGGGGGGGCTCGCGGGGAGCGCGGTGCGCGCGTTCATCGGGACGGTGATGCTCCTCGTGAAGCCGCCCGCGCCCGCCAAGGTGTTCGGAGACTTCGACGCCGCATCGCGCTGGATGCAGCCGCTCCTCGGGCCCTCCTGGAGCGTCGCCGAGATACGAAACCTCTCCGTCGAGGTCGCGAACCGGGTTCCCGTTCTCCGCTGAGCGAAAAAATTGGCCGGAATCGGGGCGCTCGCGGGTTCTAGGGCGGACATGACCGCCGACGCGTTCGCCGAGACGTACCGCCTCTATTTCCCCGCCGTCCGCGCGCGCTCCCGCCGCATGCTGCGAGACGGCGTCGCCGAGGACGTCGCCCAGGAGACGTTCGTCAGGCTCTGGCGGAGCGGCCTCGCCCTCGACGAGATCGAGCCGCGCGCCCTCCTCGGCTGGCTCTACCGGACCTGCACGAGGCTCTCGATCGACGCGCTCGGGCAGCAAGCCCGACCGCACGTCGACGTCGACGCGCTGCCCGCTCGGACGCCCGAACTCGAGCGGCAGCTCGACGCGCGCGCCTCCCTCGCCCGCGTCGCAGCGGGGGCGCGCGCCGAGGATCTGGAGGCGATCCTGCTCGTCCGCGCGGAGGGCGAGCCCCAGGCCGAGGCGGCCGCGGAGCTCGCGATCTCGGAGCGGACCCTCCGGCGGCGGCTCGCGCGGTTCGACGCGCGCTTCGCGGGCCGCGCCGTCGCCGCCGTCGTGTTCGTCCTCGTCGCGATCGCGTCCGCGCGAGCGTGCGCCGCCGCGCCGGCGCGGGGCGTGGGCGCGGCCGTCGAGGGCCCGCGATGATCCCCTATCTCCACGTGCCGGACGCCCACCTCGGGCCCCTCACGATCCACCCGTTCGGCGTCCTCGTGGCGCTCGCGGTCGTCGTGGGTACGGCGCTCGCGTCGCGCCGAGCGCGCGCCTTCGACCTCGACCCGGAGCAGTTCAGGGCTTCGTCACCGTGGTGCTCGTGTTCGGGTTCGTGGGCGGGCACGTCGTCGACGCGCTGCTCTACCAGCCGCGGAGGTGCTCGCGCGGCCGCTCCATCTGCTCGCGATCTGGGAGGGCCAGGGTTCGTTCGGTGGCTTCATCGGCGCCGTGCTCGGCGCGCTCGCGTGGAAGCACGTCGAGCTCGTCCGCCTCGGGGGGACCTTGCCGCGCGTCCGGCGGCGCGCGGCGCCCCGCCCCGTCCTGCCGCTCGTCGATTGGCTCGTGAGCGTGTTCCCGGTCGCCTGGATCCTCGGCCGGCTCGGGTGCGCGGTCGCGCACGATCACCCGGGCGCGCGCGCGAGCGCGAGCGCCATCTTCGCGGTGGGCTACGGCCCGGTCGACGCCGCGCGCGTCCTCCACGGCCCGCTCGGCGTCGAGCTCCGCTGGGGGAGCGCGCCGCGCTACGACCTCGGCCTGCTGGAGTGCGCGTTCGCGGCGCTGATGAGCCTCGCGCTGGTCGCGGCGTGGCGCCGGCGATGGCCGACGGGCTTCTACGCCGCGGTGGTGCCGCTCGCGTACGCGCCCGTCCGCTTCGCGCTCGACTTCTTGCGCGTGAGCGAGGCGGAGGGCGGTGACGCGCGGTACGCGGGCCTCACGCCGGCGCAGTGGTCGTGCATCGCGCTCGCCGCGGTCTCGTCGGTCGCGCTCTTTCGCCTCACCTCGCGAGCGACCTCTCGGCTCGCCGCGGCGCGATCCGGCCGGGGCGAGGCGCGCCGTGGTATGCCGCTCGGATGACCCCGGACGACGTCCTCACGTTTTGGATCGGGCCGAGCGACGGGGATCCGTTCGCGAACGCCGAGAAGTGGTGGAAGAAGGACGACGCGTTCGACGCGGACGTCAGGGCGAGGTTCGGCGCCGCGCTCGAGGCCGCGGCGCGCGGGGAGCTCGACGCGTGGGCCGCGGCTCCTCGCTCGTGCGTGGCGCTCGTGATCCTCCTCGATCAGCTCTCGCGCAACATCCACCGCGGCTCGGCGCGCGCGTTCGCGGCCGACGCGAAGGCCCTGTCGGTCGCGCGCGCGCTGGTCGACGCGAAGGGCGATCGCGGGCTCCGGCCGATCGAGCGCGCGTTCGCCTACATGCCGTTCATGCACGCGGAGGACCTCGCCGCGCAGGATCGATGCATCGTGCTCTTCGCGATCCTCACGGAGGAGGCCCCCGCCGACCAGCGCGGCCGGTTCGTCGAGAACGTCCTCTTCGCGGTGAAGCACCGGCGGATCATCGAGCGCTTCGGCCGGTTCCCGCACCGAAACGCGGCCCTCGGGCGCGCGTCGACCCCCGAAGAGCGCGCCTTCCTCGAGCAACCCGGGTCGTCCTTCTAACGCTTGGGGGGCGCGGCGCTCTTTTTTTTCGAGAATCGGCGACACCTCTCGGGGGGCGGGTGACATACCCCTCGTGGCGCTGGCAATGAGCAAGACGCTCGTCGACAGGGTGGCGCGGGGCGACGCGGACGCGCTGCGCGATCTCTACGAGCAGTCGGTCGATGGCCTCTACGCGTTCGTCTTCTTCCGGGTCGGGAAGGACGAGAGCGCCGCCGAGGACATCGTCCAGGAGACGTTCGTCGCCGCGCTCGGCAGGCTCGCGGAGTTCGAGCCGACGCGCGGGTCGTTCGGGGCGTGGCTCTGCCAGCTGTCGCGCAACATCGCGCGCGCGCACCTCGCCGCGCAGCGACGCACGGAGGAGCTCGACATGTGGGATCGCGTGGACAGCGCGATGATGGAAGCGTTCGCGCGCATCGAGCGCGACGCGCTCGTGGACGAGATCCTCGAGCGGAACGAGACGCGGGATCTGGTGCAGCTCGCGATGTGTTCGCTGCCGGATCTCTACCGACGCGCGCTCGAGCAGAAATACGTGGACGAGCGGACGCTCGAGGAGATGGCGAAGGAGCGGGGCATCACCGAGGACGCGATCAAGTCGCTGCTCGCGCGCGCCCGGCGCGCGTTCCGGGAGACGTTTCAATCGCTCGGCAAGGCCCTCGCGGGCGGAGAGTCCTCATGAAGCAAGACCCCACGCACACCCCCGCCTCGAACGACGCCGCCCTGGAAGAGAACGTGGGGCGGCTGCTGCGCGCGTCGCCGCGCGCGCCGCGCATGGACGGAGCGGCGCGCGCGCGCGTGCTCGACGCGTTGCTCGCCGAGCAGCGCCGCCGCGCCCAGCCCGCGCCCGAGGAGATGCCCTCGAGGAACGACTCCGCGGCGCCGCCGCCGCGCCGCGCGCCCGCGTCGCGGGCGGACGATCGGGGCGGTGAGCTTGGGCGCGCTCGCGCTCGCCGCCGGGATCGCGGTGTGGGTGACCCAGAAGGATGGGCCTGCCGAGCCGGTGATCGTCGCGGCGACGTTCGACAACGCCGGCCCGGGCCCGCGCGAGGTCGTCCTCGCGGGCGGTCAGCGGACGACGCTCGACGCCGGCGCGAGGCTCGTCGAGCGCGGCGCGGGGGACGTGGAGCTGGTCGCGGGGCAGGCGGTCTTCGACGCACGAGGGGCGAAGCCGCTCGCAGTGAAGACACGCGCGGGGACGGTGACCGCGACGTCGACCAAGTTTTGGGTCCGCGCCTCGGACGACGCCGCGGAGGTCGCCGTCGCGCGGGGGCGCGCGAGCCTCGCGAGCGTGGGGGGCGACCGCTCCGACCTCGGCGCCGGCCAGGAGGCGGTCATGCGCGCGTCGGGTGCCGTCACCGCGGTCGTCGCCCCGCGGATCTCGCACCTCTTCGGGTTCGCGCGAGCTACGAACGCGGACGCCGTGGCGACGACGGACGCCGCGCCCTCGCGGAAGGGCACGCTCACGGGCCGCGATCTCACGTGGAGGCGCGAGGCCCCGCTCGACCTTCGTCGGTTCGACGTCGACGTCGTCGTCGAGGACGGGTTCGCGCGCACGACGGTCGACCAGACGTTCTTCAACCCGCGCGTCCTCCCGATCGAGGGCACCTACGCGTTCCCGCTCCCGCACGGCGCGGCGCTCTCGCGGCTCGCGATGTACGTGGACGGGAAGCGGATGGAGGGCGCGGTCGTCGAGCGCTCGCGCGGGCGCGACATCTACGAGGGGATCGTCGAGCGCCGGCGCGACCCGGCGCTGCTCGAGTGGATGGGGGACGACACGTTCCGCATGCGGGTGTTCCCCCTGCCGGCCCGGTCGGAGAAGCGCATCTTCGTCTCGTACACGACGCCGCTCGAGCACCTCTACGACGAGGAACGCCTCGTGGTCCCGATCCCCGAGGTCGACCAGCGCGCTGGCGAGGCGCGCTTCCGCGTGCGCGTCGTCGGAGGGGCCGCCCGCGACGTCTCCTCACCGAGCCACGTCCTCTCCGCGACGGACGAGGGCGCCGATCGGATCCTCACGTTCGACGCCGCGAACTACCCGATCGGCCAGGATCTGGTCGTCACGATCCGCGGCGGCGATGGCGCCGACGCCGCGCGATCGTTCGAGGAGGGCGGCGCTCGGTTCGTCCGCGTCGCGACGAGCCCAGCGCTCGGCGCGAGCGCTCGGTCCACGGCCTCCGCGAGGAACGGGCGCAGCGTCGCGGTGCTGTTTGACGTGAGCGCGTCGCGCAGCGAGGAGGAGCTCGCGACGCAGGCGAAGTTCGTCGATGGCTTGCTCGACTCGCTCGACCGAGAGGATCGCGTGTCGATCCTGACCGTCGGCCACGAGGCCCACGCGATGCCGGGCGGGCCCGTCGCCGCGTCGGCGATCGACCGCGCGGCGGTCGCGGGGTTCCTGCGGACGGAGAGCCTCGGCGCGGGCGACAGTCGGCTCGACCTCGGCCTCGAGGCGGCGACGCGAGCGCTCGCGGGCGGGGGTGAGAAGGAGATCGTCTACGTCGGGGATGGCTCGTTCGTGGCGGTCGGCGACGCGAACGGTGACGCCGCGCTGCGCGGCTTTCGGTTCGATCCGGAGACGCGCTTCATCGGCGTCGCGATCGGAGACCGCGTGGATCGCGCGCGCCTCGACGCGCTCGCGAACGCATCGGGCGGGTTCACGCTCGCGGTCGGGGAGGGCGAGGACGTGGCGGCGCGCGCGTTCGACCTCGTCGCGACGAGCTACACGGCGTGCGTCTCGAAGATCGAGGCGGAGGTCGTCGACGAGGCGGGTCGAAAAGTCCCGGGCGCGATCGCCGAGCTGGGCGCGCCGATCGTGTGCGACGGCGAGCGCGCGGACGTCATCGCGCGCCTGCCCGCGGGGGCTCCGTCCCGCGTCTCGGTTCGCCTGCGCGGAGAGGCGAGCGGCGCGCCGTGGGAGCACGTCGTGGACGCGTCGAGCGCGCCTGGGGGGGCCGCGTACCTGCCTCGAGTGTTCGCCGAGCGGCGCGTCCGAACGCTCGTGTCGAGCCTCACGAGCGACGTCGAAGCGACGCCCATCGAGGATCTCTCGGAGGCGGATCGGGCGACCGTGAAGGAGGTCACCGCGCTCGCGACGAAGAGCTTCCTCGTGACGCCGTTCACGTCCCTCCTCGTCCTCGAGAACGACGCGATGTACGCGGAGGCTCACCTCGAGCGGAAGGCGCCGACGGGGTGGGCCGTGTACCCGTCCCCCGATACGATCCCCGTCGTCACCGAGCCGATCGGGACGAGCCCGCTCGCGGCGGACGGCGCGTGGGACGTGCTCGAGCGCGCGCCCACGGAGCTCTTCGGCGAGCCGTACTACGCGGCGTTCCGGTCGTCTCGGGGGCCGAAGCTCGCGAAGATCCGGATGGGGGGCGTCACCGGAAGCCCGTGGTCGATCGGCGAGCGCCGCTCGCGCGAGCGCGCCGGCGAGGGCTTCGGGGGGTCGATCGACGCGCCGCGAAGGAGTGCTCGGCTCGCGGGAGCGCATCGCGAGTGGAAGTCCACGGCGGATCTCTCGTCGATCGGGACGATCGGCTGGTCGCGCCCGGTGAGCGGCTCGTTCGAGGTGAGCCGAGCGACCGACAGAGCGGGGCCGGTGAGCGCGTTCGTGCTGGATCCTGCTGCCCCCTGGGCGGACAAGGCGTTCGCGCGGCAAGGAGTCGCGGCGTTCGCGGTGAGCGACGATCCGCGCGTCGCCGATCTCACGGAGTTCATCCCGTCGATGTTCGCGGACGAGTTCGACCGCGTGGGCGAGCTCCTCGCGGACGGCGTGGGCAGGGTGTCGCCCACCCGAGAGGCGGCGGCGCTCGCGGTGCTCGAGCGGGCGCTCGCGAGCGCTTCGCCGCAGCGCTACACGAGCGCCGACGCGGGGACGATCGACGGCGGCGGAGCCGCTCCGCTTCGACGTGTTCGCCGGCTCCCGACGGGGCTCGTGGAGCGCACGACGCTCGATCGAGATCGCCTCGTGTCCGCGTACCCGGAGCTCGGTCTCCGCACCGCGCGGACGCCCGGCCTCGCGACGGTGTTCTTCATGCTGCGCGAAGCGCCCATGGTCCTCCCGCCGAGGAGCGCCTTCGAGGGACTCGACGTGGTCTCGGTGGACGACCGCACGATCCGCGTCCGCGCGCCGAGGGATCCGGGGGCCCCGCTCGTCCTCGCGGACGCGCTCCCCGCGGTGGAGATCGCGTTCGACGGGGCGGGCCAGATCGTGCGCGTGACGTTCGACCGCGGGGGCGAGCGCTCGACCGTGGTCGTGGAGCGCAGCGGGAACGTCGTCCGGGTCTACGCCGCGGACGACGCCGCGCACGCGACGACGTACGACGTATCGGCTCCGGGGCCCGAGGATCCGCCGGACGGCGTCGCGTACGCGGACGTCGACCTGCCGCTCGTGAACCCGACCCTCTCGGCCGGGCCGAGCGGGGGCGCGCCGGAGCGCGTCGCGCACGACGAGCGGCAGAAGATCGCTTCGTACGTCGCGCTCCAGGACGACGCGAAGGTCCTCGAGCACCTGCAGGCCCTCGCGGCGGTGCAGGGGAAGCTGCTCGTCGGAGACGTCGCGCTCGGGAGCCGCGCGCTTCGGGCGGGGAGCGACGTGGCGCGCGCCCTCTCGAAGAACCTCGGAGCGCAGGATCCCGTGCGCCTCTTCGTCGAGGCCAAGACCGGGGCGGAGCTCGTGAAGGCCTCGGTGGCCGCGGGCGACTCGCTCGTCGGGATGCTCGCGCGGTATCGCGCGATGCTGCTCGATCTCGAGCGGGGGCCGAGCGCGAGGTTCCCCTCCGAGCTGGCCGCGTTCCGGCGCGCGTTCCCCGGCGCGCGCGCGCTCCTCTACGTGCTCGCGCGTCGCTGCGCGGACGTCGCGAGTTACTCGAACGAGTCGGTGGTGCTCGCCGCGTGGCGCGTCGCCGCCGCGGATGAGGAGCTCGCTCCGGTCGCGGATCGCGCGATCGCGGAGCAGCTCGTGAGCGGCTACTCGGAGCCGCGGTTCGAGGAGGCGTTCACGCGGTTCGTGCGCGCCATGGACGTGGCGATCGAGCGCGGGTACCCGATCGATCTGGACTGGCGCGATCAGCGGATCCTCACGGCGGCGCGCGGCGAGGTCGGCGCGGAGGTGCAGATCACGAAGTGGCGGAACGCGATCCTCGCGGGGGGCCGCGCGAGGCAGATCGAGAGCCTCCTCCGGGTCGCGCTCGACCCGTACGGGGGCGCCGGGCGGAGCGCGGATCTCGACGTGGGTGTGCTCGTCGCGAAGCTCGCGACCGCGAGCGATCCGCGCGACGAGGTGAAGACGCGCGTCGCGGCGATGTTCGTCGAGCGAGGGATGCGCCCCGAGGCGGAGGCGCTGCTCCGGCCCCTGCTTTCGCGACCGAACCCGACGGCGGCGGTGGTGGAGCTCGCGGCGGTGCTCGAGAGCAACGCGGGCGATCTCGTGCGCGCGGCGGGGCTCTACGAGCGGCTCTTCGAGATGACCGCGCGCGATGATCTCGACCTCGACGTCGTGCGCGGGTGGTACGGCACGCTGACCTCGATCCACCTGCGGCGCGCGAGCCTCGCCGCGAGCCCGGAGGCCGAGTGGGCGCTCCGGGACGCGTTCGACGTCGCGAAGCGATGGCGTCGCGAGGACCCCGGAAACCCCGAGGTCGACGAGCTCTGCGCGAGCGCGCTCGACAAGCTCGGCCGCACGAGCGAAGCGGAGGCGTTCGCCGCGTCGGTCGTCGATCGCGCGCCGCTCCTCGGCGCCGCGTGGGGCCAGGCGGCGGCGATGTTCCAGCGTCAGGGCGCGTTCAACACTGCGCTCGCCGCGTGGAGCCGCGCGTCCGCGGTGGAGCCGACCAATCCGACGTGGCTGCTCGACCGGGCCCAGGCGCTCGTGGCGCGGGGCAAGAGCGGGGACGCGGACGAGGCGCGTGGGCTCGTCGCGAAGATCCGGAAGGGCCGCTTCCAAACGCGGTTCGACGACGTGGTCTACCGGGCAGGGGTGCTCGAGTCCTCCGTGCTCTCCCCACGCGAGAAATAGCGTCCAAGGAGCGCTCGGAGCGACGCGCGGGTCCACCCAGCGTCGCACCCCGGGCCGCGTCAATTCATGAAGAGCTCGGTCACCCAGACCCGGCCGTCGGCCTTCGTGACGACGCCGACGCCCATCTTCTTGAAGCGCTTCTCGAGGAGATTCCCGCGGTGCGAGGGGCTCGCCCAGAGCGCGCGGTGCGCGCGCGGAAGCGTCGCCGCGGACGCGACGTTCTCGCCGATGGCGGTCGCGGAGATCCCCGCGTCGACGAGGCGGGTCTTCGGGTCTCCGTCGCCCACGTCGTGACCCACGGTCTTCGTGTCCACCATGAGCTCGGAGTGCGCGAGCGCGAGCGCGTCGAGCGTCGCGTCACGGTCGAGCGCGCCGAGCCCCTCGGACGCGCGCGCCGCGTTCACCATCGCGAGGAGCGCGTCCTCCGTGGAGAGCCCGCCGACGCTCGTGTCCTCCCCGGGCGCGGGGGACTCCTCGAACTTCGCGGGCGGATCGACGCCCGCGAACACCCACGCCTCGAGCACGGGGCGCGGGCCCGTGGAGACGGTCGCGAGGACCTGGACGAACCACGCGCCCGGCTTGTCGACGGAGAACGTCGCGCGGACGTCGTCTTTCGAGAGGGACGCGAGCACGGTCTTCGGCGCGCCCCGCGGTCCGAGGAGGACGACCTTCGCGTCGCTCGCGGGCACGAGCATGTGGCCTCTCAACGAGACCCATTCGCCCACGCGCGCGAGCGTCGGGAGGGGATCGAGATCCGCGAGCACGTCCGCCTGCACCGCGGAGACGACCTCGAGCCCGCTCCGCGTCGTCGCGCGGACGACGCCGCAGCGCCGCTCGCCGAGGGTGCTCGCGCCGGAGGCCCACTTCGTGACCTTCGCGAGGACCGTGTCGTCCGCGAGGTGCTCGCCCTCCATCGACCACGCGCGCGGCCACACGTGGGGCGCGCCCGCGGCGCGCACGTCGAACCCGAGCTCGTCGGCCGCGACGCCGGGCTCTCCGCGCATCAGGCGCCCCGCGTTCCGCCCGGCGACGGCGACGAGCGCGTCGTCGGGGCGACCGCAAGCGTCGTAGATCGCTTCGAGCCCGGGGGCGCTGATCGCGGGCGATGGAGCGCTCGTGGAGACCCGCCACGCGAGCGGCGGAGCGGTCGCGAGGCCGTCCGCGCGCGCCCCGCCGAAGGAGAGGAGCGTGGCCGCGAGGATCGCGGCGCCGGCGCTCGCGCGCTTCATGGAACGACGTGGACCGCGAGCGTGGCGCAGGCGCGCGGCGCGTCCGGAGGCGGGGCGTCGACGCCCGCGAGGAGCGCGTCGAGCGTCGGCGCGTCGGCGATGGGCTCGCGATCGGCGCGCTCCGGGTCCCAGTTCAGCACGTTTCGAGCGACATAGAGGAACGTCGCGTGGTGGACGGACGCGGGTGCCATGCGCGCGCGCTCGGGCCGCCACTGACCGAGGACCTCGAACATCACGTATCCGAGGAGGCCATCCATGTGCGCGATCATGAGGAGGTTCTCCGCCTGCGGATCCTTCGGCGGCTCCTCGCCCTGGCTGATCGCAGCCCGGCGGTCGACGATCATCGCGCCGATGGCGGACTCGACGCAGAGCATCTCCTCCGCGGCGGACAGGAAATAGGGCTCCTCGGGGGGGAGCTCGAACAGGTGGGCGCGGAGGTCCACCTCGTAGCGCATCACCGCCCGGCACCCCGCGTACATCCGCGCGGATGGGAGGTTCGGCGAGGCGATCCGGATCATCCCCGCGGGGTCGACGTCGACGAAGATCGCGTACGGCTGGACCCGCACCCACCACTGCGGTTTTGGGTCGTTGTCCGCGGGCTTGAGCTTCGTCGCGAGGTCCATCGCGGCCTTGGACGGGGGATCGTAGGCGAGCGCGTGCGCGATCTCGTTCCGGGCGCCCGGGAGGTCGCCTCGATCGAAGAGGATGCGGCCGAGCTCTCGGTGGCCGATCGCGAGCGTCGGATCCAGGCGGATCGTGCGCCGGAGCTCGGCCTCCGCCTCGGAGCTCGAGCGCTTCGCGAGCATGCGGGCGTACGCGAGGTGGAGCGCCGGGACGGAGGGGCTCTCGGCGATCGCCTCCTTGAAGTGCTGCTCCGCGCGGTCGAACGCGCCCGCCTTCTCCTCCGCGAGGCCCGCCTCGAACGCGTCCTTCGCGTCGCTCGAGTAGGGCTGGGTCTCCATCGACGTGTGCCCGCTCGTGTCCGTCTTGGGGATGATGAACGCGTCCGGCTCGGTCGTGACGAGCGGCCCGTACTGGGCGACGAGGTTCGCCACCTCCGGCCCCGCGTTCACGACGCCGTACGTGCGGGGTGAGCGCTCCACGGTGCGAGCGATGAGCTGGCTCAGGCGGACGGCGTCCACGGGGTCCTGGAGGACGAGGTCGTCCGAGTACGCGAAGTGCTCCAGATCGGGGAACGTGCGCACCGCGGGCAGCGTCACCTGCATCTTCGTCGGCGCGAGGAGCGCCTGCTGCGCGTTGGAGTAGGGCGGGAGCCAGTCGGGCACGCCGCCCTTGGTCATGGTCTTCTCGGGCGCGACCGCGACGGGAGTCGCGCCGCAGGCCGCGAGGAGCACCCCGGCGAGGCCGAGGCCGAGGCCTCTCGACAACAGTCTCCGCGAAGGCGGCACGTGGAGACGGTAGCAGACAAGTGGAGGTCGGGCGCGAAACACGCGACCGCGCTCGTCGGCCCCAGCCGGCGGGAGGCGCGTGCGTCGCGGACGAGCTTGCGCCCGCGGACGGGCGGCGGGTCGTACGTCAGCCCTCGCGGGCGAGCTCGAGCAGGCGCTGCTCGATCTCCATGCGGTGGTCGTCGCCCTCGCGGTAGAGCGCGAGGGCTCGGTGATAGGCGTCGTGCGCGGCCTTGCGCTGCCCGAGCGCGTCCAGCGCGGTCGCGTGGGCGGCCGCGGCGGGGGCGTGCCGTTCTCGCACGTCCGCCGTGCACTTCGCGTACACGGCGCACGCGGGGGCGAGGAAGTCCGCGGCCGTCCCGGGGTCGCCGTCGGCGAGGGCGGCGCGGCCGAGGACGCTCATCGCGTCCCCCACCTCGGGGCGGCGCACCTCGCGGAGCTCCACCCAGATCTCGAGGGCGCGCGTCGCGAGCTCGCGCGCCTCCTTCGCCTGCCCCTGATCGAGGACGAGCTCCCCGAGCGCCGTCAGGGAGAGCGCGAGCACCGCTCGGGACGCGGGATCCTTCGCCCCCTCGATGGCGCGGAGGAGGCTCGACGCCGCGCCGCCCGCGTCGCCCTGGGCGCGCCGGAAGAGGCCCTGGTGGTAGAGCGTGTCCGCGAGAAGTTCGCCCGTCACGCCGGCGCGATCGAGCGCTTCGAGCGCGCCCTCGAACCGCGCGGACGCGGCGTGGGGCATCCCGGCGGCGGCGGCGATCTCGGCACCGATCTCGAGCGCCCGCGCGTAGTGCACGTCGGACGCGCCGAACGCGCGGCGCGCTCGCCCGATGGCCTCGTCGACGGCCATGACGGCCTCGTCGACGTCGCCGTGCTCCCACTGCGCGCGCGCCGCGTCGAGGAACGCCTCCGCGGCCTCGGGGGTATCGCCTTGGTCCTGGAGCGCCGACACGGCCCGCTTGGCGCGGTCGAGGGACTCGTCGAGTCGGCCCTGCGGGGCCTTCGGTTCGATGGAGGAGGTCGTCATGCGAACGCCGCGGCTGCAACGGATGTACCGGGAAAAAAGGCTTCGCGCTTGCGGCCGAGAGCTCGTCGAGCACGCGCGGAGGATGCGGCGTCGCGCAGCTCTTGCGCGCCCCCACCGGCGTTGCTGGGAGACGCGAACCCGTGCTCGGGGCGCGCCGTCCGGCGCGAGTGGGAGGGGAGGTCGGTCCGCGGCGGACACTCTCCCCCCGAAGTGGAGGCGCCGCGGATTATTTTGCGCGTCGGCGCAGCGCGCGTCGCATCTCGCTGAAGGGGCTCGGTTCTGAGGAGGTTCGTGATGGCTGGTACTCTCCCCGCTCCGCCACCGTTTCGCGTCGATCCGCTCGCGCAGGCCGGGATGCTCGGCGCGCGTCACCTGCTGTCGCGCCGCGCGACGCGGGAGGAATGGACCCCGGCGGGCGCGCCCGCGGGTCCGTGTCACTTCCGATCGGAGCAGTTCGGGTTCAGCGCGTACCTGCCACACGGCTGGACGCGGGAGTGCGGGGACGCGTACCTCGTGCCCGGGTACGGGCTCGTCCGGTTCCAGGATCTCGAGGTCCTCACGCCCGCGGGCGCGCACGTGCGGATCGGGGCGCCGATCGGCCCGTTCGCCCCGTGCAGGGCGCGCTGGACGTCCTCGTGCGTCTCTACGTGCGATCGACGGGCAGGCGGCTCGTCACGAGCGCGCCGAGGAGGGCGCGCGCCGCATGGATCTCACGATCGTGCTGCCCTCGGAGGATCTGCTCCACTGCGTCGTCGGTGGACGGGCCGCGCGTCCTCACGGTCGAGACGCTCCACGCGGCGGACTCGGAGACGGACGACGCGGCGTGCGCGCCGTCCACCGCGGGTTCGAGCTCCTCGAGGACCCGGACGGGAACGGGGCGAGCTTCATCTCGGGGACGTACCGCATCCGCTGACGTCTCGGCCCACGTCTCCGCTCACGTCTCCGTTGGGGGCGCTCAGCGGCGGCGCGCGACGCTCGTCGTGGCCGGCGACGACGGGAGTTGCTCGGCGCGGCGCGCGCGGAGGGAGAGCGCGAGGGCGGCGACCACCCCGCGACGACGGGGAGCGTGAGGACGGCGACGATGAGGAAGACGCGTCGGTTGTCGAAGCCAGGCGCCTTGCGCATCCGAAAGTAGCTCGACTCGCCGTGCCAGCGGTCGGGGAGGCGCGCGCGGAGCAGCGCGGCGAACCCCTCGTCGGCGGGGTGGAGGCGGAGCGCGAGGCAACGCGGGGGCGCTCCCGGGCTAGGGCGGTAAGCGACGAGGATCGTGCGGTGGGTGCGCAGTTTGCGGACGCTCACGCCCACGCCCGCGCCGACGTGTGGGCGCCCAGGACCTCGGCAGCCCCTTGCCGAAGGGCGTGGGGTTCGAGCGTCATCGAGAGCACGCGCACACCTCCTCGCTGCGGGGGGCGGGGAGCTCCGGGCGGTGGCCGCCCAGTCAGAGCGCGCGGGAGGGAGGGGGCGCGCGGTGGATGCGGGGGAGAGCCCGCAGGTGCCTTCAGGGAGTCGCCATGGGGAGGAGCCTTTCGCGTTCGTGTCCGCGGTCGACGGGGCGCGCGTGGGCCTCGTCGTCCGCGCGTCCACCGTACGCACGCGTTCGCGCGTTCCCCGGTAACGAGCGGCTACATGCGTCGTGCGCCCGGAAAACGGGACGAGATGCGGAGCGGGCTACGGGCGAGCGGGGCCGATCCGGACGGGGACCGTGACGCGGTAGCCGTCCCCGTCGCGCGCGATGAGCTCGGGGGAGTCGAGGAGCTGGCGCACCCGATGAATGGCGACCTGGAGGCGCTTGTCGTCCCGGTGGGGGTGGTAGGAGGGGAGATTCCACGCTTGGCGCGCGAGGAGCTCCTTCGAGGCGCGGCCCCCCGCGCGGGCGAGCACCTCGAGGAGCCGGAGGGCGAGGTCGCTGCTCGAGACGTCGATGTGGCGGCCGGAGGGGAGGCGGAGCGCGCGGGCGCCGAGATCCAGCACGAGCGCGGCGCGGTCCCTCGGGGTGTCGCGCACGAGCGCGACGACGCGGTGATCGAGCGCGTCGAGCGTCGCGGCGCGCCCCGCGATGGCGGTCGCGCGCCGCCGCGCGACGGAGACGACGGGCTCTCGGCGAGCTCCAGGAGCGTCGCCGGGTCGCGCGCGTCGGGCGACGCGAGGAGCCACGTCGCGAGGCGTGCTTCGTCCGCGAACCGCGGAGCGCGCAGGGCGTCGGCGAGCGATCGCAGGGACTCGATCGCGGTGGCGGCGAGATCGAACGCGCGGGCGTCTCCGGGGTAGGGCGCCGGGCAGGCGCGTCGCGAGGAGCGCGCGTCCGCGAGGGCGCCGTCAGGGTGATCTCGTCGAGGGCGAGGCCGGACACCCTCGCGGAACTCGATGGCGTCCTCGGGGCGCCGATCGCCCCGGCGTCGTCCTCGCGCGCGAGGAGCGCCTCGGCGCGCGCACGCCGGCGGACGATCTGCGTCCCGGGCGACTCGGCGCGTCCGCCAGGGGAGGGCCTCGCCTCGACGCGCCGCGAGGATCGCGCGCCGGGCGTGTCGAGCAGGGCGCGCGCGGCCTCGCCGAAGGTCCCGGCGGGATCGTCGAGGTGAGCGCCGGGCGCGAGGACGACGTCGACCGCGGCTTTCGCGCCGCGCGACCACGCGACGAGGTCACCGATCTCGGCGACCCGGGGATCGTGCGCGAGCCCGTCGGCGAGCGCAGCAGGCCCTCGAGGGGACCGACGACGAGGCGCGTGCGGATGGAGCGAACGCGTGCGCGAAGCGGTGCGCGGACTCGTCCACGTAGACGCGGACGCGCCGAAGCAGGCGCTCGACGAAGATCGAACGCGCCGCGCTCGGCGGCGAGCGCGAGGTGCGAGAAGGCTCGTTCGCGCGCGCGTCGGGAGTCGGGATCGACGAGGCCGATCACGCGCTCGAGCTCGCGGAAGCGGCCCGCGTAGAGCAGCGCACCGCCGAGCGTGGACACGAGCCGGCGCCGGTCGCGGGGCCGAGCGCGTCCTCGGGGTGCGTGTCGAGGAGCGCGAGCGCCGCGTCGACGTCTCCGTGCGCGACGTGGGCCGCGGAGGCGAGATCGCGGTCGGCGCGCACGCGGCCTGCGGATCCTGGGGAGAGCGCCCCGAGGAGCTCGACAGCGCGCGCGGGATCGCCTCGATGGCACGCTCGAGGTCACCGAGCAGGAGGGTCGCCTCGTCGTACAGCGTCGCGTCGCCCTCCTCGCGGGAAGCCTCTCGGGGCGATCGCCTCCGCCTCGGCGAGGGCGCCAGGTCAGGCGACCTCCGTGCAGGGAGGGCTTGCGGCCGCGCGAGGCGCGCGCGGGTCGCTCGAGGGGCTCGGCGACGAGCGCCCACGCGAGCGCAGGCGCTCTGGGTCCGCTCCCGCGCAGGCGAACCGGAGCGCGTCGAACGAGCGATCGGCGCACCGCTCGAGGAGCGCGAAGACCGGCCGCGGCGTAGCCCGCGATGAAGAGGTCGTCGCGGGCCGCCGATGGAACAGACGCGCGCGACCTCCCGGAGCTCGGGATCGCCGGCCTCGAGCGCGGGGCGGACGCGCTCGAACGTCGCGGCGGCTCCGGGGGTGAGGGCGAGGAGGTCGAGCGCGTGGGCGCGCGCGCCCTGGGCGTCGGGTTGCTCGGCGAGGACGATCGCGCGGAGCCCGTCGTCGAGGCGCGCGCGGCCGCGCGAGGTCCACACGAGCCCGCGCGCCTCGAGCTCGCCGCGGACGGGCGCGGGGAGCTCCACGGGGACGCGGAGGAGCGCCATCGCGAGGGCGGCGCGTCGGGCATCGTCGGGGAGATCGGCGACGAGGGACGCGGCGCCGTCGACGTCGCAGCCGAGCAGGAGGAGGCGCGCGCGATGGGGGCTCCCGGCGGCGCGCGCGGTGATCTCGTCGAGCTCGGCGGACGACGTACGGGGCGCGCACTGCGCGGCGATGCGTCGGACGTCGTCGTCGGGGAGGCGCTCGAGGCGCAGGGCCTTCTCGGCGAGCTCCGCGTGATGCGGCTTGATCCGGGTCGCGGCGACGAAGCGCGCGCGCTCGGCGTATCGGGCGAGCGTGAGGAGGAGGGGATCGCGGGTCTCCGGGGAGAGCGCGTCCAGATCGTCGAGCACGACGAGCGCCTCGGCGCGCTCGGCGAGCTCGAGGACGAGCGCGATCGCCTCGGTGCGGGAGCGCCCGCGCGCGGATCCGGGCGGGGCGGCCCCGTGCGCGCGAGCGATCTCGGCGGCGAGATCGGCGAGCCACCCGTCGTCGTCGGAGTCCTCGCGCGCGGACGCGTAGGTCGCGGTGCGCGCGCGATCGCGGCAGGCGACGAGGAGGAGCCCGGTCTTGCCGATCCCTTTCGGCCCCCAGACGATGGACAGGGGGCGCTCTTTGCTCCTCGCGGAGAGCCACGCGCGCTCGTCGGCGCGGCCGACGAAGACCTCCGGGGCGTTGGGCAGGCGCGCCATGGCGGGGAGTTTCGCAAAGGCGCGAGGCGCTCCGCAACGTGGGGAGGCCGGCGAGGGCTCATGGGCTGCGCGGACGGGTGCGCGGGCGCGCGGCCGTGCTAACCCCCGGGGCATGTTGCGCACCCCCCTCGTCCTGTTCGCCGCCGCCGCGCTCCACGCGGGCTGCGCGAGCGCGCCCGGCACGCCGAAGAAGTTGGAGCCGACGCGGCCGGAGCTCGTCACCCCCGCGGCCTCGTGCGAGGCGATCGCTCGGCCGACGCTCGCGGAGGCGGCGTGGCGACCGCGGGCGGACGCGCTGCACCTCCTCGTCTCGGGGAAGGCGGCGGAGGCGTCCCAGGCCCTCTCCACGATCCTGATGGATCGGCCGACGGACGTGGGCGCGTACGCGCTCCGGGCGGCGGCGCAGAGCGCGCTCGCGCGCGAAGCGGATCGGGGGAACGCGGAGCGATCCCGCACGAAGCCGTTCCACGTCGCGGGGGAGGCGCCGGGGAGCGCGCCGCGCAAGCGCAAGGTCTCGAAGGATCCGAAGCCGAAGCTGGTCGTCACGTCCACGTCGGACGCGGGATCGGGGGATCCGGCCTGGACGGATCGGTTCCACTTTCGTCTCCCGACGGATCTCGACGAAGCGGCCTCGGGGGCGCTCCCCGTGAGGGAGGAGGGGATCTCGCGGCAGATGCGGTTCGAGGACCACTCGGTGCTCGTGTTCGGGGATGCGCTGGTCGTGGTGGCGCCGCGATCGGGCTCGCCGGTGCGCGCGTTCGACCTCCACGACGTCGCGTCGCAGGGCAGCTCCGTGTTGTTCGCGCGCGTCGTGGATCGGCAGCTCGTGGTGCTGTTCTCGGGGGATTCGGGGGGCCTGATGGCGGCGATCGATCTGGACGATCGGAGCCTCGTGTGGCGCACGGAGCGGGGCGCGGTGGACAGCCAGTCGTTCGCGGTGTCGGGGAGCTACGCGTTCGCGGGCAGCTCGCCCGAGGACGGGGGGATCGTCACGATCGACCTCGCCACGGGGCAGGTCGTGGATCGCCTGCCGCTCGGGTTCGCGCCGCAGTGGCTCACGGAGCGGGAGGGCGCGATCCAGGTGGTGGACGCGTCGTGGTTCTCGAGCGCGTCGATCGGTGGGCCGGACGCGCTCGCGCCCGCGAGGGGCGCGGGCCTTGCGGACGCGGGGAGCGAGGCGTCGGGGGACCCGTCGCTGCGGGAGTGCCAGTACGCGCGCGCCCTGGACGCGATCGACGCGCGGGACACGGATCGCGCGCTCGCGGAGGTGAGGGCGTTCATCGAGCCGGACGATCTCGCGGCGCGCGCGTTGGAGGGCGCCGCCCAGTTCCTGGGGGAGGCGAAGCGCGCCCCGGAGAACACGACGGATCTGTCGTCGGCGCCGGTCGTCGCCCTCGTCGCGCCCCCGCCGAGCGGACTCTCGGGTGCGGCGCCGCGCGCGCTCGGCCGAGCGCCCAAGATCACGTCGACGAAGCCGCCGCCCGCGAAGAAGCCGCCCCCGGGGCCACAGCGCGTGCAGCGCTTGCCGACGGCCACGCTCGACCTGGAGGTCGTGCCGCAGCCGCAGGCTCCGTCGATGGAGAGCGTGCCGAGCCCGTCGTTCCAGCTCCCCAGCGAGTACGGCGCGTACGGGGTCCAGCGGTTGCTCGCGTTCGCGACACCGTCGGGCTCGAAGCCGTCCGCGTGGAACGTGGGCGTCTACGGAGACAATTTCATCGCCGTCCTCGCGGACAAGCGCGCGGCGCACGTGTTCGACGCGCGGGCCCTCCGTCAGGACGGCATGGGCGTGTTGGACGTCGCGATCCTCGGCGACACGCTCCTCGTGGCGGTGGGTGGACACTCGACGTCCGACGACGTGGAGAGCTACGTCGCGGGGTACGCGCTCGACACGGGCGCGCTTCGGTGGCGCTCGGAGACGCGCGTGGCGACGACGGGGTTCGTGGTGATGGGGGACTACGCGGTCATCGCGAGCGGCCGATCTCCGAACGAGGGGCGCGTGCGGGTGCTCCGCCCGGACACGGGGGAGACGGTGTCGACGGTGGAGGCGAGCTGCGCCATCACGGCGCTCGGATGGAGCGGTCGGGACCTCCTCGGGGTGTGCAACGAGGGGTGGGAGCTGTTCACGGTGGAGCGCTGATCGGTCGGGAGGCGGGAACGCGGAAGGCCCACGCACGGTGGGCCTTCGAAGGGGAGCGAGGAACGCGCGGACTCAGCGGCGCGCGTGCTGATCGATGACGTGCGCGACGCACGCCGTGAGGCGCTTCGCCATGGGGATGTGGATGAACTCGTTCGGGCCGTGCGCGTTCGAGTTGGGGCCGAGGACGCCCGTGATCATGAACTGCGCGGCGGGGAATTTCTCGCCGAGCATCGCCATGAAGGGGATCGTCCCGCCCTCGCCCATGTGGCACGCGGCCTGACCGAAGTAGAGGTGGGAGGCCTCGTCGAGGGACTTGTCGAGCCAGGGGGCGACGGGGGGCGCGCTCCAGCCGTCCGCGGGCTCCTCGGCCTCGAAGCGCACGGTCGCGCCGTAGGGCGGATCGGCCTCGAGGAGCGTCTTCAGGCGCGCGCTCGCGTCCTTCGCGACGACGCCCGGGGGGATGCGGACGCTGAGCTTGAGCACGGTGCGCGGCCGGAGGACGTTCCCCGCGCTGCCGAGCGGGGGGAGCCCTTCGGCGCCGGTGATGCTGAGCGTGGGGCGATAGGTCCGGTTCAGCACGAGCTCGGTGACGTCGTCGGCGACGGCGCGCGTCCCCCCGGACCAGGGGAAGCGCTGGAACGTGCTCGCGCCGAGGACGCGCCCGGAGGCCTCCGCTTGGGCGCGGCGCTGCGCGGGGATCTCGGCGTGGAGGAACGCGGGGATGACGCGGCCGGTCTCTTTGTCTTCGAGGCGATCGAGGAGGATGCGCGCGATGCGGAAGCTCGAGGGGACGACGCCGCTCGCGTCGCCGGAGTGGACACCCTCGGTGAGGACCTCGACGACGAGGGAGCCGCCGACGATCCCCCGGAGGGAGCTCGTGAGCCACATCTGGTCGTAGTTGCCGGCGCCGGAGTCGAGGCAGACGACGAGGGAGGGCTCGCCCATGCGGGAGCGGAGGTGATCGACGTAGTAGGGGAGATCGTAGCTGCCGCTCTCCTCGCAGCCCTCGATGAGGATCACGATGCGCGCGTGCTTGCCGCCGTGCGCGCGGAGCGCGCGGATCGCGAGGAGGGAGGCGAACGCGGCGTAGCCGTCGTCCCCGCCGCCGCGGCCGTAGAGGCGGTCGTCGCGGCGGACGGGCTCCCAGGGGCCGAGCCCTTCGGCCCAGCCCGTCATCTCGGGCTGCTTGTCGAAGTGACCGTAGAGGACGACGGTGTCGTTCGCGGGCCCGTCGAAGTCGGGGGACCGGGGGATCTCCATGAAAAGGAGGGGCGTGCGCCCCTCGAGCTCAATGATCTCGGTGGTGAGCCCGGGGATGTCTTGCGTCTTGCACCACGCCTGGATGAGCGAGACGGCGGCCGCGAGGTGGCCGTTCTTCTTCCAGGCGGGATCGAAGTACGGGGACTTCGCGGGGATGCGGATGTACTTGGAGAGCTCGGGGAGGATCGACTTTTCCCAAACCGAGTCCACGAACGCGAGCAGCTTCTGAGAGTCCATCGAGGGCTCGAATTCACTCCGGCTGCGACGGTGGGGCAAACGAATTTTCGTGTCGCGCGTCCGGGGGGACGACGTTCGAGGGGTTTTGTTCCGCGAGGACCGCGGTGGACTGGAGGGGCCGCCAACGGGCTCCGAATTTCCGCGGAGGATTTCCGCGGAGAATTTCCGCGGGGGACTTCCGCGGAGGACCGCGGCGCATCGAGCGCCTTCGGCGCGCTCGAGAATTTTGGCGAACCGGGCGGGGGGCCTGCGCGGATGGATGGTAGTCTCGGCGCACCTCGCTGAGGGATCGGTCCGCCGGGAAGGGTGGAGCGAGGCCGACTTTTTCTTGGACGCCGGAAGGCGCAATGAAGGAATCCGACTTTTCGCGCGCGGCCAAGGTGGGCCTGATGGTCATCCTGCTGACCGTCGCGGTGATCTTCGGGTACCGGTTCATCTCGCGGGAGACGGGGTCGGGGGGCGGGTATTACGTGCACGCGTACCTCCCGGACATGACGGGGGTGGCGCCGCAGTCGCGGGTGATGATCGCGGGCATCCAGGTGGGCGTGGTGAGCAAGATCTGGCTCGACCACGGGCGCGCGCGGGTGGACGTGAAGATGTTCCCCGGGACCGCGCTGTTCGATGACGCGGCGATCGGGAAGCGGTCGACGAGCCTGATCGGGGAGTTCTTCGTGGTGCTGGTGCCCGGGACGGAGGTCCCGGATGCGCCGTACTGCAGCGAGTCGATCACGACGGGGTGCCGGATCCCGGATGGGGGGGAGATCACGCACTACATCGATGAGCCGACCATCCAGTCTCTGCAGGGGCAGATCTCGGACATCTTGAAGGACGTGAAGAACGTCACGGACTCGCTGAGCAAGACGGTGGGCTCGGATCGGGGCCAGGAGCAGATCGCGGGCATCCTGAAGAACCTCGCGGAGGTGACGGAGCAGCTCAACGAGACGGTGAAGGAGAACCGGGGCGCGATCCGGCAGACGCTCGACAACATCAACCAGATCGCGGGGGGCGCGCGCCCGGAGATCGAGGCGATCCTCAAGAACATCAACAGCGTCACCGCGGACGTGCGGGACATGATGGCGAAGAGTCAGCCCGCGGGCACGCCCGGGCCGGGGGGCTCGCAGCCGGGCGCGCCGGCGGGTGAGATCCGCACGACGATCGAGCGGATCGACAGGGCCGCGGGGAGCCTGGAGTCGGCGCTCGCGCACGCGGACAACATCGCGGCGCGCATCGACAAGGGGGAGGGCACGGTGGGGCGCCTGACGAAGGACGAGACGTTGATCAACGACGTCGAGGGCATCGTGCAGGACGTGGGGGACCTCGTGGGAGGGATCGGGCGCCTGCAGACGGTCGTGGGGCTGCGGACGGACTACAACTTCCTCGCGAACACGATCAAGAGCTACGTGGAGCTGTGCCTCCAGCCGTCGCTGGACAAGTACTACGCGATCGAGCTCGTGAACGATCCGCGCGGCAAGACGAGCATCGAGCAGGTCACGGTGGACTCGACGAACCCGAACGACCCTCCGAGTTACCGGGAGACGCGGGTCACGACGACGAACGATTTCCGGTTCTCGTTCCAGTTCGCGAAGCGGCTGGGACCGTTGACGTTCAGGTTCGGGATCAAGGAGTCGACGGGCGGGTTGGGGCTCGACTTGCACCTCATCGACGACCACTTCGAGCTGCGCCAGGACCTGTTCGGGTTCGGGGAGCAGCTGAGCCCGCGGTGGCGTGTCGCGGTGGGGTACGAGTTCATCAAGAAGCTCTGGCTGCTGGGCGGGATCGACGACATCTTGAGCGACGATCACCGGGACTACTTCGTGGGCCTCCAGCTCCGGTTCACGGACAGCGATCTCAAATCGATCCTGCCGTTCGCGGGCGGCGCGGTCGCGCAGTAGCGCTGCGGGAGACGCGCGCGGCGGACCGCTCAAGCAAGGGAAGCGGGGGCGGTGGGGCGCGCAGTGCGGGCGCGGGTCGCGGCTGGCGGGTGGGGGCGGGCTCTTGCGGGTCGCGGCGCGGCCGTGCGCGACGCGGGGAGCTCGTGGACGCGGCGCGGGGGAGGGAGCGCTTGCGGGGGCGTGGTGGGTCGTGGATAGAGGGGCATGACGAAGCGAGCACTGGTGACGGGCGCGAGCGAGGGGATTGGGCTTCACATCGCGAGGCGGCTCGCGGCGAGCGGGTACACGGTGACGGCGGTCGCGCGGAGCGGCGCGAAGCTGGACGCGCTCAGGGGGGAGATCGGGGGGGACAGCGTGGTCGCGGATCTCTCGACGGAGGAGGGGCAGGGCGCGGTGTGCGATCGCGTGAGGGCGGAGCGGTACGACGTCGTGGTGAACAACGCGGGCGTGGGGACGGTGGGGAGCTTCTCGGAGGTGCCGATCGACAAGCTCGTCGCGATGATGCACCTGAATTGCGACGCGCTCGTGAGGATCTCGCACGCGTTCTTGTCGGGCGCGCGATCGGGGGACGCGCTCGTGAACGTGTCGTCGACGCTCGCGTACGCGCCGATGCCGTACTTGGGGCTCTACAGCGCGACGAAGGCGTTCGTGACGGCGTTCACGGAGACGCTGTGGTTCGAGCAGAGGAAGCGGGGGGTTCACGTGATGGGGCTGCACCCGGGGATCACGTCGACGGGGTTCCAGAGGAACGCGGGCGGGCGGGACGAGGACTTGCCGAAGGGGCTCGCGCAGACGCCGGAGGAGGTGGCGGAGTGCTGCGTGCGGGAGCTGGAGCGGAGGCGCGGGCCGAGCGTGATCTCGGGCGGGAAGAACGCCGCGTTCGCGGCGATCACGCGGGTGCTGCCGCGGCGGGTGGTGATGACGATGATGAGCCGCTCGATGAAGGGCTGAGATCCGGGCGTGGCAACGAGCCTCGGGCGACGAAGCTCGGGCGACGAAGCTCGGGCGACAAATGGGCTGCGCGCCGACGAGCGGTGATGGCTCCGCGCGGTGGGGGGGTGGGGGTGCGGCGCGTCGCGAGCTTCGCAATGGGAGTCGCGAGTTCCACATTGAACCGGGCAGCAGGCACACGTCTGCCTGCCGGGAGTGGTCACTCACTCCGCCCGCCAGGGACTCCCCGGCGCCACTGGCTGCAAACGCAGCCGTTTCCACCACGGCACCTGTTAGGTCAAAACCCGCCGTGTACCCGGTCGCCGCGCGCACTTGATCCGCCCGACACTACTCCGCGGGTCAGTCAACCAAGCCGCTCCGACGACACGCCAAACCCAACCGTCCCTAGGCGTCCCAATCTCCACGTCGAGCGAAGCCATGAGCCACGCCCGAAACACGCAAGGCGCCGACCTCCCGTACGCGTCCGCGAGGCCGGCGTCGCGCCCCATCGCATTCGCCGTGCCGTCGCAGAAAGGCGGGAAACGCCGCGGAATTCGATCGCCGACCCGTGACGAACTGGCGGGAACGCCCGGCGCCCGCCAGGGTTGGCGGCCGCTGATCGGAGACGTCGCACCGCCAATCCCGAGTGTCACGGTCCGCGCCGATGGAGGCGCGAATCTCGGGCTTCGACGCGGGGCGGACAAACGCGGGGATGGCGCTCGACGGACGAAGCGCGCCTCAGGCGGGGTTGGGCGTCTGGCGGAGGATGCGCTCGACGCTCCACTCGAGGCCGGCTTGCGCGTGGCGGACGACGGACTCGAGCTCGGCGCCGGAGAGGCCGAGCTCCTCGGCGAGCTGGGCGCGCACGTGGGCCGCGATTTTCTGCTTCGCGGCGGACATCCATTTGGAGGCGGTGACGCGGTGAACGCCGTAGGTCTGCGCGATTTTCTCGACGGGGACGCCGTCGAGGAGGTGGAGGCGGAGCGCGTTGCGCTCGCGGGGCTCGAGGGTGGTGAGGGCGCTCGCGAAGGCGCGCTTCACGTTGTCTTTCGAGCGGGCGAGGAGATCTTGGATGGCGGGATCGGGGGAGGCGGCGGCGAAATCGGCGAGCTCGTCGTCGGCGTTCTCGCGGCTGGCTTTGCGTCGCCGCGCGAGATCGATGGCCTCGCGGGTCGCGGTGACGCGCAGGAGGCTCTTGAGCTTCCCGTCGCCGGCGTAGGTCGCGATCAGGGGGAGGCGGTCGAGATCCGTGTCGGCGTCGCGCGGGAGCAGGAGCTTCTTGCGCACGAGCTGCTCGATGTCGTCGATGTCGGCGGCGGGGAGCTTGAGGCGGCCGACGCTGCCGCGCACGGCGGACATGTAGAGGCGCTCGAACGCTTGGAGGGCTTTGCGATCGCCGGTGGCACAGGCGAGGGCGAGGTAGAGCTCGGGGGCGTCGAGGGGGGCGGCGCGGGGGGAGCGGAGCGTGAGCCGACGGTGGAGGAGGCGCGCGAACGGCTCGGGGGGCACGGGAGCGAGCTCGGGGTGGGCGGCGCGCCCCGCTTCGAAGGCGCTCGCGCAGGTGGCGGCGAGGCCGGGAAGGGCGGGCGAGAGGGCGAGGTGCTGGCAGAGGACTTCCCACTCCATCGAGTGGGGAGCGTACGCTCGGCGGGAGCGGAATGGGCGAGAGGGCGGCGGAAAAGGACGGGCACCCGGACGTGGTGGACCTCGTCGCGTTCGCGTCGGGGGAGCTCGATCGGGAGGCGAGGGAGACGGTGGACGAGCACCTGGATGGGTGTCCGTCGTGCCGGGGCGCGATCGCGGCGCTCCTCGTGGAGGGCGCGGCGGAGCGGACGATGGCCTCGTCGGGGACGACGGTGCACGACACGCTGTCGGACGCGCAGTCGGGGGATCTACCGGCGGGGACGCGGGTGGATCGGTACGAGGTGCAACGGGTGATTGGGCGGGGGGGCATGGGGGTGATTTACGAGGCCCATGACCCGCGCCTGGGGCGCCGGGTCGCGCTGAAGGTGATGCGGGATGCGTTCGAGGGCACGGCGTCGGAGCGGCTGCTCCGGGAGGCGCAGGCGCTGGCGCAGGTGGCGCACCCGAACGTGGTGTCGGTGTTCGACGCGGGGACGGCGGAGGGGCGTGTGTTCCTCGCGATGACGCTGCTCGAGGGGGGGACGCTGCGGGCGTGGATCGGGGATCCGGCGCGCACGCGCGCGGACGTGCTGAGCGCGATGCTGAGCGCGGGGCGTGGGCTCTACGCGGCGCACGAGCGGGGGTTGGTGCACCGGGATTTCAAGCCGGAGAATGTGCTCGTGGGGGAGGGCCCGGTGTTCGTGGTGACGGACTTCGGGCTCGTCGTGGCGGCGGATCGGGACGCGCCTCGGCCCGGGGGATCCCTGTTGAACGCGGATCTCACGCGCCCGGGCGCGCTGATGGGCACGCCGGCGTACATGGCGCTGGAGCAGCTGCGCGGGCATCGCGCGGATCCGAGGGCGGATCAGTTCGCGTTCGGGGTGACGCTGTTCGAGGCGCTGTTCGGGCGGCGCCCGTTCGCGGGGCGGAACATCCCGGAGCTCGTGGGCGCGGTGATGAGGGGCGCGATCGACTGGACGGCGCCGCGGTTCGAGGTGGGGGAGCTCCAGCCGGTGCTCGCGAGCGCGCTCTCGGCGAGCCGGGAGGACCGGCACGCGTCGATGGAGCCGCTCCTGGACGCGCTCGTCGCGGAGCTGGGCGCGCGCCGGCGGGAGTGGAAGCGGCGCATGCTGGGGCGGCGGAGGCACCGCTCGGGGCGGTAGGGATCAGGGGCGCGGGGGGAAGAGCGCGTCGTACTCCTCCAGGGGGACCATGGTGACGGCGATGGTGAGGTCGTGGTCGCCTCCCCCGAGGAGGACGCCGCGCAGGGGGATGACGTCGTCGTAGTCGCGACCCCAACCGAGGGTGACGTGCTCGGTCTGGACGAGGATCGCGTTCGTGGGGTCGACGTCGATCCAGCCGTGGCCGGGGCAGTAGACGCTCACCCAGGCGTGGGACGCGTCCGCGCCGACGAGGCGGGGTTTGCCGGGGGGGGGGCGGGTGAGGACGTAGCCGCTCGTGTAGCGCGCGGCGAGGCCGAGGGACCGGAGGCAGGAGAGCATGAGGTGCGCGAAGTCTTGGCAGACGCCGCGCCGGGTCTGAAAGACCTCCATGACGGGCGTGGAGACGGTCGTCGCGCGGGGGTCGAAGGTGAGCTCGTCGTGGATGCGGTGCATGAGCGCGCGCGTGCCGGCGAGGAGGGGCGCGCGCTCGGTGAAGCAGTCGCTCGCCCAGGCGGCGAGCTCGCGCTTGCTGCGCACGCGGGCGGACTCGAAGAGGAAGCGGGCGGCGTCGAGATCGGGGGGCGCGGGGGGCGTCCCGGCGGCGTAGGCGAGGCGCGCGCGCACGTCCTCCCAGGGGGGCGTCGCGTCGTCGGGGGGGATCGCGCGGGGGCAGACGGTGACCTCGGACTCGGCGAGGACGGTGAGGGCGTCGTGGTCGCGCTCGATGCAGAAGGTCGTGAGGGCGTTGCCGAAGGCGTCGGTGCCGGTGGATCGGGTCTCGGGGACGGGCTGGACGGTGACGCTGTGGCGCGTGCAGATCTGGTGGGGGGTCGCGCGGGGCGTGAGGTGGAGGATCTGGCGGGAGATGCCGACGGGCTGGTCGTAGGCGTAGCGCGTCTCGTGGAGGACGACGTAGGAGCGCTCGGCGCTCATCGTCGGATCCCGAGGGGCGTGGGCGTCCCCGCGTGGGTGAAGAAGCGGCGCTGGATGTCGTCGGAGGTCGCGAAGGCGACGCGCTCGGCGTCGGCGAGGAGGGCGGAGAGGCGGCGGCAGGCGGCGTCGAGGGGGGCGGGCTCGTCGGTGTCGAACTCGCGGAGGCCGCCCTCGGAGAGGGCGCGGGCGGCGTCCATGAGGGGATCGCTCGAGAGGTCGCGCTCGAGGGCGACGCTCGCGCGGTCGACCATGAGGGAGAGGTCGCGCAGTTGGAAGGCGATGGCGTGGGGGTTGGTCTGCTCGAAGACGACGAGCTGGAGGACGGGTAGGAGCTCGGGGGCGCGGCGGTAGCGCGCGCGGAAGGTCACGATACTGTTGGCGGCCTCGAGGAGCCACTCGAGGGCGTGCTCGCGCTGGGGGGCGTCGAGGAGGAGGATGGAGGAGACGACCCCGGCGAGGTGGGCGAGGCGCTCGAGGCGTCGGCCGAGGAGGAGAAATTGCCAGCTCTCGTCGCGGGTCATGTCGTCCATCGCGAAGCCGGCGAGGGAGACGCAGGTCATCATGATCTCGTCGAGGGCTTCGAGCGTCGCGCCGAGGGAGGTCGCGGGCGTGGTCGGGGGGAGGAGCTGGGGGAGGCGGTTCAGGACGTGCCAGTTGTCGGTGGACATGCGCTCGCGCACTTGGTTCGCGCAGGCGTGGAGGCGGAGGACGTTCGCGGGGAGCCCACCGGGGACGCGGGGATCGCGGGCGATGCGGGCGAAGGTCTCGCGATGCGTGGGTGGGGGGCGGGGGCGTTCTTGGGGATCGTCGTCGTCGGGGGGCCAGATCTGGACGCGCTCGCAGACGGTGGCGAGCGCGTCGAGCGCGGGCTGTTGCTCGGGCGCGGCGTCGGCGATGCGGAGGAGCGCGGCGCGCAGGAGGCGGGCGATGCCCTCGCAGCGCTCGGTGTAGCGCCCCATCCAGAAGAGGTTCTCGCCGACGCGGCTGGCGATGTCGACGGCGCTCTCGGTGACCTCGGCGATCCCGAGACGGGGGCGGCGGGGCGGGGTGCGGACGATGGCGCGATCGGCGAGCGTCCAGGTGTCTTTGCTGGAGCCACCCCACTGCATGGAGACGACGTCGCCGTCGTGGGGGGCGATGCGGGTGAGGCCGCCGGGCATGACGGTGTACCCGGAGTCGGTGGCGACGGCGAACACGCGGAGGGTGGCGGCTTTGGGGAGGAGCTGCCGGTGGTGGCGATCCCAGGCGGGCGCGTGGGAGAGGCGGATCCACTCTTGCGCGATGTACGCGTGGGGCTGCGCTTTGAGGCGCGCGACGAGGTCGTCGCGGGCGGCGTCGTCGAGGGTGTGACCGAAGACGGGCTCCATGCGCATGGAGGGATAGGCGGGCTTGATGACGAGATCGTCGAGGTGGTGCAGGACGTAGTCGAGGGCGGGGGGCTCGCCGCACCACCAGGTCGCGATGGAGGGCATCTCGAGGGGCTCCCCGAAGAGCGCGCGGGAGATCCCGGGGTAGAAGCCGCCGAAGGCGCCGGACTCGAGGACGCGGCTGCCGAGGGCGTTGGCGACGAGGACGTTGCCGGCGCGGATGACGTGGAGGAGCCCGGGGATGCCGAGGGCGGAGTCGGCGCGGAGCTCGACGGGATCGCAGAAATCGTCGTCGAGGCGGCGGAGGATGGCGTGGACGCGGCGGAGGCCGCGGAGGGTCTTCAGGTAGACGGCGTCGCCGCGGACGATGAGATCTTGTCCCTCGACGAGGGGGAAGCCGAGGTGACGAGCGAGGAAGGAGTGCTCGAAGTAGGTCTCGTTGTAGGGGCCGGGCGTGAGGAGGACGGCGACGGGCGCGTCGGAGCCGACCGGGGCGAGGCGGTAGAGGGAGTCGGAGAGCGCGCTGAAGAAGGGCGCGAGGGGCTCGACGGTGAGGTCGCGGAACGCGTCGGGGAAGGCGCGCGCGAGCGTCATGCGGTTCTGGAGCGCGTAGCCGGCGCCGGAGGGCCCGCCGGTGCGATCGGCGAGGACCCACCAACGACCGTCGGGGGAGCGCGCGAGATCGGCGGCGTAGAGGTGCATCGCGATGCCGCCGGGGTGTGCGACGCCGGTGGCGGGCCAGAGGAAGGTGCGCTGCCCGAAGACGAGGGCGGGCGGGAGGAGGCCGCGATGGAGGAGGCTCTGCGCGCCGTAGAGATCGACGATGACCGCGTTGAGGAGGCGCGCGCGCTGCGCGACGGCGGACGCGATGGTGCGCCACTCGTCGGCGGGGAGGATGAGGGGGAAGACGTCGAGCTCCCAGGCGCGACTGGCGCCTTTGGGATCGGCGTAGACGTTGTAGGTGACGCCGTCGGAGGCGATGGCGTCGTTGACGAATTGGCTTCGGCGGTGGAGCGCGCCGGCGGGGAGGGCGTCGAGGTGAGCGAGGAAGGTCTGCCAGTGGGGCCGGGGCGCGCCCCCGCTCGTGGCGTCGACCATCTCGTCGTAGCGCGTGGATGCGCTCGGGTAGCGGCGCAGGAGCGTCGTGAGGGTCTCGGGGGTCATGCGCGCGAGCGGGCCGAGGGTACAGGATTGGCGCGCGGGCTGGGTCGCTCAGAGGAGCGGGCCGTCGTACCACTCGGTGAGCCAGTCTTCGTGGTGCACGAGGCGCAGGGTGCCGAAGAACTCGGGGTTTGGGGGGAGGGAGAGGGTCGCGTCGAGGTGCTCGAGGCAGTCCGTTGCGTCGGCGTCACAGTCGAGGCGCGCGCGGGAGCCGGTCAGGGTCGCGCGAAGATCGGTGCAGGTGCGCGCGTCCGCGTCGTCGCAGGGGACGTCGAAGGCATCGGGGCGGGCGCGGGGATGACAAGCGCAGAGGCGGAGATCGACGGGGCTCGCGAGCGCGTCGCCGACGGGGAGGGCGCCGGTGAGGGAGAGCTGGACGGGGGGCTGGGAATCGCGGGGCACGGTGAGGAGGGCGGTGATGCCGTGGGCGTCGAGGTGGAGGGTCGCGGGGACGTGGACGACGTCGACGTGCGTGAAGGCGTCGGCGTCGTCGGTCACGTCACCGGTGATGTCGACGCGTTGCTCGGTGGGGCTCGCGCGCGTGGAACAGCCGAGGGAGAGGAGCGCGGCGAGGGGGAGGCCGAGGTGGAGGGGGTGGGGCTGGGGGCGCATGGGACGGGGCGTGGGGTTCAGAGCCACCCGGAGGTCCAGTCTTCGTGGTGGACGATGTGGAGGACGCCGAAGAACTCGCCCCCCTCGGGGAGGGTGAGGGTCAGGTCGAAGTTCTCGATGCAGCGCGGGAGGTCGTCGCCGCGGCATTCGGAGGGATCGCGCTCCCCGTCGAGGAGCGCGAGGACGTCGGCGCAAGTGCGGATCTCGTCGTCATCGCAATAGAGGTCCTCGTTGGGGCGGGCGTCGCGGACGTGACAGACGCAGAGGCGGACGGGGAGCTCCGTGCCGTGGTGGGGCGCGTGGGAGAGGTCCGCGGAGAGGGTGAGGTGGAGGGGCAGCGCGTCGGGACGGAGGACGGGGAAGTGGACGTCGACGCGGTCGGAGTCCCAGGTGATGTCCGTGCGATCTCGGATGCGCGCCGCGTGGACGGGGATGAACGTGCCGTCGTCGGCGAGGACGTGGGCGTCGAAGGTCGCGGAGTCTTCGAGGACGGTGTTCACGTCGTCCTGGCAGGCGGAGAGGAACAAGGGGGTGACGGCTAGGGCGGCGGCGCAGAGGACGGCTCGCGAGCGGGGGCGGCGGGGGCGCGACATGTGAGTTGGGGGCAGTGCAACGGGCGGGCCTTTCCCGCGGGCGATGCGGCGCGATGTGTCTCGTGGCTACATTAGGGGTTGGCGCGAAATGGGCTGCGCGCCGACGAGCGGTGACGACTCCGCGCGGTGGGCAGCGGAGGGGCATGCGGCGCGTCGCGAGCTTCGCAATGGAGCCGCGAGTTTCGCGCTGGACCGTGCGGCAGGCACACGTCTGCCTGCCGGGAGTGGTCACTCACTCCGCCCGCCAGGGGACTCCCCGGCGCCACTGGCTGCAAACGCAGCCGTTTCCACCACGGCACCTGTTAGGTCAAAACCCGCCGTGTACCCGGTCGCCGCGCGCACTTGATCCGCCCGACACTACTCCGCGGGTCAGTCAACCAAGCCGCTCCGACGACACGCCAAACCCAACCGTCCCTAGGCGTCCCAATCTCCACGTCGAGCGAAGCCATGAGCCACGCCCGAAACACGCAAGGCGCCGACCTCCCGTACGCGTCCGCGAGGCCGGCGTCGCGCCCCATCGCATTCGCCGTACCCGTCGCAGAAAGGCGGGAAACGCCGCGGAATTCGATCGCCGACCCGTGGCGAACTGGCGGGAACACCTGGCGCCCGCCATGGTTGGCGGCCGCCGATCGGAGGCGTCGCACCGCCAATCCCGAGTGTCACGGTCCGCGCCGATGGAGGCGCGAATCTCGGGCTTCGACGCGGGGCGGACAAACGCGGGGATGGCGCTCGACGGACGAAGCGCGCCTCAGGCGGGGTTGGGCGTCTGGCGGAGGATGCGCTCGACGCTCCACTCGAGGCCGGCTTGCGCGTGGCGGACGACGGACTCGAGCTCGGCGCCGGAGAGGCCGAGCTCCTCGGCGAGCTGGGCGCGCACGTGGGCCGCGATTTTCTGCTTCGCGGCGGACATCCATTTGGAGGCGGTGACGCGGTGAACGCCGTAGGTCTGCGCGATTTTCTCGACGGGGACGCCGTCGAGGAGGTGGAGGCGGAGCGCGTTGCGCTCGCGGGGCTCGAGGGTGGTGAGGGCGCTCGCGAAGGCGCGCTTCACGTTGTCTTTCGAGCGGGCGAGGAGATCTTGGATGGCGGGATCGGGGGAGGCGGCGGCGAAATCGGCCGAGCCCATCGAACAGGTCGAGCAGCTCGCGGAGCCTTCTTGGACGTCCTGTCGTCGGGACTGGTACACGCGTCTGACAGGCGAGCAGAAGAGGTGCGTCAAGTCGACGCGCGCGGACCCGTTCGAGGCACGATGTGGTGACCGCGCGCTCTGCGCGTCGCCCACGAGAAGCACTCTCCGCCGCGGCGCGAACGGAATATGAATCGACGCATGAGCAACTGCGTCGTCGTAGGGGTAGGTCCAGGTCTTGGTTCGGCGATCGCGCGGAGGTTCGCGCGCGGTGGCCTCACCATCGGTCTCGTCGCGCGTTCTGCGAAGTCCACCGATCCGGTCGCGAAGGCGATCGTCGACGCGGGCGGCACCGCGGCCGCAGCCCACGCGGACGTGACCGATGAGGCCGCGCTCACCGCCGCCATCCATTCGTTCACGCCGACGTTCGGTCCAGCGGACGTGCTCGTTTACAACGCGAGCACCTTCATGATGAAGCCGTTCCTCGACGCGACCGTCGCGGACTTCGAGAGCGGCTTCCGCACCAGCTGCCTAGGCGCGGTCATCGCGGCGAAGGCGGTGCTCCCCAAGATGCTCGAGCGGGGCTCCGGCACCCTCCTCTTCACGGGCGCGACGGCGGGCGTCCGCGGCTCTGCCAAGTTCGCCCCGTTCGCTGCGGGAAAATTCGCGCTTCGCGCCGTCGTACAGTCGATCGCGCGTGAGTTTGGCCCGCGCGGGATCCACGCCGCGCACGTCGTCGTCGACGGCGCCGTCGAGAGCGACTTCGCGCGCCAATACGGCGCCACCACCATGCTCGCCCCCGACGACGTCGCGGAGGCCTACTTCGATCTCCACGAGCAGCGGCGCACCGCGTGGACACAGGAGCTCGACCTGCGCCCGTTCAACGAGAAGTTCTGACTTCTCCGAGAGGCGACCACGACACGCATCCAGGCTTCGGCGAAGCGCCTCTCAGCGGCGCTCCTACGCCGGGGCCGGGCTCCGCGCGCGCGTCGACCCGCCGGGCCAGGGCCTCGAGCATCGTCTTGTGTGCGGCGCGCAGTCGCGACGGTGCGCTCGAGCAGCGGCCCGAGAGCGATCACCGTCACGCGCTCGTTCGATGACGCAGCCCCCGCCCTGATCGACGCACCGGCAGCGACCGCGGAGCTTCGCGCCGAGGGCGACCCGTGCGTCTCCCGGCGCACCGTCGGCGGGCGTTTCGAGCGCGCCGTTCCGCGCACGCGGAGAGCGGTACACCGTCGGTGAGCGCTTCGAGCCGCGCCCTCTTGCGCGCGCAGAGCGGCTCCGCTCACCCGCACGTCGAGCCGATTGGTGACGATGCCCCTCTCGCGAGGATCCGGCTCGATCGGCACCACCATGGAGAGCGCGAGGAGCCTCGAGGGGATCCATCAGCACCTTCCGCACTCGCACGGCAACGGACCGAGAACCTCAAGCCTTGCTCCCCGAAGAGGCGCAAGCGGCTCACCCCGTGAGGCCCCCTCCGAGGACGAGGTGCTCGGCCCGGATGACGCGGGGTGGGGGCGCGTACGCGAGCGCCCGCTCGAGCGCGTTTCGAAGCTCGCGCACGTTCCCCGGGAACGGATACGCCGCGAGCTTCGCGAGCGCGTCCGGGGCGAGGATCGGAGGCGCCTCGGCGGCCGAGAGCAACCGGAGGAAGTGCCGGGCGAGCGGCGCGATATCCTCTCTGCGATCGCGCAGGGGCGCGATCCGCAGCGCCACGACCTGCAGCCGATAGTAGAGGTCCTCTCGGAATCTCCCCTCGCGCACGAGCGCCCCGAGATCGCGGTGCGTCGCCGCGATCACGCGCACATCGACGTGCGTCGGCCGCTCGTCGCCGAGCGCGAAGATCTCCCCGTTCTCGAGGAACCGGAGCAGCTTCGGCTGGACGTCGAGCGGCAGCTCTCCGATTTCGTCCAGGAAGATCGTCCCGCCCTCCGCGGCGCGGAGCACCCCGGGCTGATCGCGCGCGGCGCCCGTGAACGCGCCGCGACGAAAGCCGAACAGCTGCCCCTCGAAGAGGTCACGCGGGATCGCCGCGCAGTTGAACGCGACGTACGGCATCCGCGCGCGCGTCGAGCGATCGTGGATCGCGCGCGCGACGATCTCTTTGCCCGTCCCGCTCTCGCCCTGAATCACCACGGTCGCCCGCGACCCTGCGAGGTGGACGATCTCCGACCGCAGAGCGCGCATGGGCGCGGACACCGCGACGAACCCGGGCACCTCGCCCTCGTCCTCCGTCGAGGTCTCCGCGCGCGCCGCGCCCGCGCTGCGCAGCGTCGCGACCTCGAGCGCGAGGCCCGCCGTGATCGCGACGATCGAGAGCGTCGCGCGCGCGTCCTCCCCGAGCGCGCCGCGCACGCCCAGTCGAAGTCGTCGCCCGCAGCCATCGCCGAACTCGATCCATTCGAACGCGCTCGACGGGCCCTCCGCTTCGCCGCCGATCACCCTCGCCTCGTTCTGCGAGTCGAGCTCCTCGAGGCAGCACCCCTTCCCAGGGACCAGCTCCCCCGCGACGCGCAGGATCTCGCGAAGCACGAGCGCGGGCTCCGCGCCGCGCACCGCGAGCCGCTGAATCGGCGCGACGAGCCGCGCGATCTCTCCGCCCTCGTCCGGGCGCGCCCCCTCGGAGCGCCGCGCCGCGAGGATGCGCTCGACGCCCGCTCGGATCGCCCCCGGGGCGCGCAGCCCGAGCCCGGCGAGGCGCGCCTCGCTCGACTCCACGCGATCTCGCGCGTCCGGCTCCTCGAACGCCTGCGCGAGCGCCGCGAGGAGGTGCCCTGCGAGCGCGGCGTCCACGAGGTCTCCTCCCGACTCGAACGTGCCGATCGCCGACTCGATGAGCTGCCGCCCCTGGGCCCAACGCCCGTGCACTGCGACGTGCGTGCCCTCCGCTCGACGCAGGTGCGCGGACGCCCACGGCGACGGGAAGCGATCGAGCAAGCGCTGCGCGCGCCGGAGCGCCGCGCGTGCGGGCGCATCCGTGCCCACGACCACGTGCGCCGTGGCCGCCCACACGAGAACGTCTCGGAGGAGGAACGTCCATCTCCCCGCGCTCTCCGCCGCGCGCTCGAACGCCTCCGCCGTCCCCTCTGGATCCGACGACGTCCCGAGCATCTGTAGCGCATCGACGTACGCCGCGATCGCCTGACAGATCGGCTTGAGCGACGCGACCTCGCACGCCCGCAGCCGCGCGGAGATCTCGCTCATCGCGTCATAGCGACCCGTCACGTACCGCACGCGCGCCTCCGTCGCCGCGGCCTGGATGGGAGGCACCTTCGTCTCGACCGTGTACGCCGCGAGCTCCCCGAGCGCGGCGACCGCCTCCTCCGCGCGCCCGAGGCGGAGCAGCGCCTCGGCCTCCGCGCGCGCGGCGAAGGCCACGTGCGCCCCCGCGGAAGCGCGCGCCGCCGTCGCGATCTGTGCCGAGCGTCGCGCGAGCGCGAGCACGGTCTCGGGCGCGTCGAGCTCGTCGAGCTTCCCGACCGCGCTGAACGCCAGCGCTCGCGCGTGCAGGAGCGGATACCCGCGCGCCGCCGCGCTCTCGATGAGCTCCTCCGTGAACCGCGCGCCGAGCGCCCGTTGCCCCGCGAACTTCGCGCGCAGCGCCCGCGCCTCGAGCTCGTGCAGCGCGAGCAGCGGGGGCAGATCCGCCGTCGTCGCGACGTCGAGTCGCGCGAACGCGCGCTGGAGGAGCTCTTCGTCCGCCACCGTCACCGCGACGTGGAGCGTCCCGAGCCACGCGAGGAACGCGATCTCCGGGATCTGCCCCTGCGCGAGCGCCTCCGCGCGCGCTGCGTGCGCGTGCACCCGCCCCACGTCGAACAGCGTCGCGTCCGGGAGCGCGTGCACGCACGCGGCAGCCGCGTGGACGTAGGCGGCCACGTGCGGCGCGAGTCGGTCCTCCTCCGCGTCGCGCAGCGCCGGCGACAGCGTCGCGATCGCGCTCCGCGGATCCGACCGCAGCGCCACGTCCACGATGGCGAGGCCCACGGCGGCGAGCGCGAGCACGTCGAGCGGCTCCGCGCGCGCGTTCGCGAGGATGCGCAAGAGCTCCGCGCGCCCCGACATCCAATCCCCCCGAAGCACCCGGTCGAGCGCGCCCAGCACATCCGCGAGCCGCTCGCTCCCCGGCGTCGCGCTCGAGCGCTCCGAGAGCGCGAGCTTCTCGGGAGCCCCCACGTTCTCCGTTCCCGCGAGCCTCTCCGCCTGCGCCATCGACTCCGAGGGCGCTCCCCCTCTGTCCGTGCGGCGCGCCGCGAGCGAAGCGAGCCGTTCGAGCTCCGCCCCTCGAGGGCGCCGCGCCTCCTTCGATCCGTCGGGCAGCTCCCACCGGTAGACCGTGTGCGGAGTCACCTGGAGGTGCTTCGCGAAGCTTGCACGGCTCAGCCCACCCCGAAGCGCCCGTACAGTCTCCGGGCCCATCGCTACTGGATGACTACCTGACATCTATTGGACTCTAACCGGATGACATCCAAAGTTCGAGGCCCTGGGCGAGAAGAGCGGATCCAGACCCGAGAATCTTCAAAATGCGCCACAAAACAACTCATCCGGCAAGCCTGCCGCGATGGCATGTTCGGTGCGAGGAGGGCGTCCGGACCATGACGACCTTGAGCCCTCGCACCCTCGCTGACTTCCCGGATGAGCCCTCGCCGCTCGCATCGAACCCCGTCGTCGTCGCGCCCCCGAAGTCCCCCGAGCCCCCCGTCGCGCCCCGGAAACGGTCGATCGCGAAGATCCTCCTCCCCGTCCTCGCCGCGATCGCGGTCGGCGTCGGCGCGATCACGTGGTCCGCGGGCCGCGGAAAGGAGTCCACCGACGACGCGCAGATCGAGGGCCACGTCGCGAACGTGAACCCACGCGTGAGCGGGCAAGTGAAGACCGTCCTCGTGAAGGACAACCAGGTCGTCCACGCCGGCGACGTCCTCGTCGAGCTCGACGCTCGCGACTACCGCGTCCGCGTGGACGCGGCGCGCGCCGACCTCGCGGCCGCGAACGCGACGCTGAAGAGCGCGGAGACGCAGCTCGTCGTCACCACGAAGTCCGCGGAGGCGAACGTCGCCGTCGCGAAGGGCGGCGTCTCCCAGGCGCGCGCGCTCGAGGGTTCGACCTACGCGAGCATCGAGCAGTCCCGCGCCGACGTCGCCGCCGCCGAGTCGCGCCGCGACCTCGCGCGCCTCGAGTACGAACGCTCCTCCAAGCTCGTCGGGGACGGCGCGATCGCGCGCGCGGATCTAGACCTCAAGAGCGCGAACCTCGAGCAGGCCGAGGCCCTCCTCACCCAAGCGAAGGCGCGCCTCCTCGCCGCCCAGTCGAACGTGGGCAACTCCTCGGGCACGGTCGACACCGCGAAGGGCCGCCTCGCCCTCGCCGAGCTCGGCCCCGAGCAGATCGACGCCGCGAAGGCGCAGGTCGACCTCGCGAAGGCTCGCGTCGCGCAGGCCGAGGCCGCGCTCGAGCAGGCCGAGCTCAACCTCTCCTACACCAAGATCCTCGCCCAAGCGGACGGCACCGTCGCGCGTCGCTCCGTGGAGGTCGGGCAGACCGTCTCCCCCGATCGGCCCCTCATGGCGATCGTCCCGCTCGACGACACCTGGGTCGTCGCGAACTTCAAGGAGGATCAGCTCGCCCACATGCGCCCCGGTCAGCGCGTGCGCATCTCCGTCGACGGCTACGCCGATCGCGCGTTCGAGGGCGCGGTCGACAGCATCGCCGCCGGCACGGGCTCCCGCTTCGCGCTCCTCCCGCCGGACAACGCCTCCGGCAACTTCACCAAGGTCGTCCAGCGCGTGCCCGTCCTCGTCCACCTCGACGAGGCGACGCGCGGCGACGCCATCCTCCGCCCCGGCATGAGCGTGTCCGTCACCGTGGCCGTGAAGTGATCCGCTCGAGCGCAGAACCGGACCACGCACCATGAACCCGAAGGACGAACGACCCAGCGCTCCGGCTGCGCTCGACGCCGCCGCGGACATTCGCGGCTCCAAGGCGGGCATCACGATCGTCGTGATGCTCGCCGCGCTGATGGCGATGATCGACATCACGATCGTCAACGTCGCGCTCAGCGACATCCGCGCGAGCTTCGGCACCCCGCTCGATCAAATCGGCTGGGTGTCGACCGGGTACATGATGGCGAACATCGTCGTCATCCCGATGACCGGCTGGTTCCAGCGTCGGTTCGGCGTGCGGCGCTACTTCACCGCGTCGATCGTCCTCTTCACGATCGCGAGCGCGCTGTGCGGCCTCGCGTGGAACCTCCCCGCGCTCGTCCTCTTCCGCGTGCTCCAAGGGCTCGGCGGCGGCGCGATCATCCCGACCGCGCAGACCATCCTCTTCGCGCGTTATCCGAAGAAGGAGCACGGCATGGCGGCCGGCCTCTTCGGCCTCGCCGCGATCACCGGGCCGCTCCTCGGCCCGAGCATCGGCGGCTGGCTCATCGATCTCTCGAGCTGGCACTGGATCTTCTACGTCAACGTCCCGATCGGCGTCCTCGCGGCGATCCTCGTCATGCGGTTCGTCGATCAGCCGAACTTCCGCCCCCCTCAGGGCGACGAGGCGAAGATCGACGTGTTCGGCATCGGCCTGCTCGTCGTCGGCATGCCCTCGCTCCAGTTCGTCCTCGAGGAGGGCAACCGCGAGGGGTGGTTCGAGAGCCGCACGATCGTCGTCCTCTCCGCCGTCGCTGCGATCACGCTCGTCACGTTCGTCGTCCACGAGCTCGAGACCCCGCACCCCGTGATGGATCTCCGCGTCTTCAAGAACCGGAGCTACTCCGCGGGCACCGGCCTCAACTTCCTCACCGGCTTCGCGCTCTTCAGCGGGAGCTACCTCTTCTCCCTCTTCGGCGGCGCCGTCATGCGCCAGAGCGCGCTCGACCTCGGCCGCGTGTTCCTCGTCGCGGGCACCGTCTCCATCGTCATCATGCCCGTCATGGGCCGACTCGCCCCGAAGGTGGACGGGCGCTGGCTCCTCGCGATCGGCATCACCGTCGTCGCCACGAGCCAGATCGTCGCGTCCCACCTCACCGCGCAGGCGGGCTTCTGGGACCTCGTTCGCCCGAACATGATCCGCAGCTTCGGCCTCGGGTTCATCTTCATCCCCGTGAGCGTCCTCGCGCTCTCCGATCTCCCGGACGACCAGCGCGGCAACGCGACCGGCCTCTTCAACCTCACGCGCGAGTTCGGCGGCTCCATCGGCACCGCGGTGATGGGCGTCCTCGTGACCGACGGGATCAAGGAGAACGCCTCGCACGTCGCCGCGCACCTCACGGCCTACGATCCCAACGTGCAGCAGACCGTCGCCCAGATCTCCGGCACCCTCGGCTCGCTCACCTATCAGCGCACCGGCGTCGCCGAGGCGATCGTCGCCATGCGGGTCCAGCGCGAGGGCATGGTCCTCAGCTTCGAGCACGGCTTCCGCTTCGTGGCGCTCGCCATGGCCCTCGGCATCGTCCTCGTGCTGCTCCTGAAGCGCCCGAAGGCCGGCGTCGACGTCAGCGGCGCGCACTGACCTTCTCCGCAGAAATCAGAGCAACCGCAAGCGCGCTCTTCCTTGGCGCTCTTGGCGGCGAGTCTGCTCCGTCGATCGCATGGGTTCAGCGGCTCTGCCTGCGCGCAGGGAGGCGAGGCGCGGCGTGCGCGAGCGCCGCTCTGAGCCTCGCCGCCGAGGTCCTCATCGCCTTGGGGTACGCGATCCGCCACGGCCGTTCGAGCACGCGCCCCCGGAGCCGCTTCACGACCAGGTCCCCGGCCTCGAGGTAGGGCCCGGCGATCCACTCGCTCATCACGGCGATGCCCATCCCCGCGCGCGTCGCGTCGATGATCGCCTCCGTCAGCGGGAACCGGAGATGTCGGACGTCCGGCTTCTTGCGACCGAACACGGCCCTCGTGAACCACCGCACCTCCGGGTCGGGCGTCTGCGACGAGGAGACGAGGGGCGCGCGCGACAGATCGCCCACGGAGAGCGCGGCGCGGCGCGCGAGCGGGTGCGAGGCCGCGACGACGAAGACGATCTCGTCCGAGAAGAGCGGCTGCTCCTCGAGGCCTCGCGGGACCGCGGCGGTCGTGACGAGCGCGACGTCGAGCTCCCCCGCGAGGAGCGCGGCGACGGGCTCGCTCGTGTGCTCCACCGCGAGGCGCAGGTCGAGCCGCGGTGTCTCGAACGCGGAGAGCGCGCCGGAGAGCGCCGCGAGCGTCGACGGCAGCCACCGGTACGCCGTGTAGCACTCGCACGCGACGCGCACGCGCACCGGCGCGGCGGGCTTCGGGCCGAGCGCGCTCTCCTCGAGCGCCACGAAGCTGGCGAGCGCCGCCCCCGCCCCGGCGACGAGCCGGCGCCCGGACTCCGTCGGCGCGAGCCCGCGCGCCCCGCGCGCGACGAGCGACGCGCCGAGCTTCTCCTCCGCCAGCGCGAGCGCCCGGCTCACGGCGGACTGCGTCAGGTGCAGCGTCGCCGCGGCCCGCACCGTGCTGCCCGTCTCCGCGATGGCGAGGACGACCTCCAGATCGCGGACATCGAGGCGAGGTCTGGGCCGAGCTATGCGATCCATACATCGGTCGTATCGAAAGTATGCGTTCGACGCAAACCGCGAAGCGCCGCACGTTCGGGCTCCAAGGAGGATTCATGAAGCTCTACTTCTCACCCCTCGCCTGCTCCCTCGCGACCCGTATCGCCCTCTACGAGGCGGGCGCGCAAGCGACCTTCGTCGAGGTCGACGCCAAGACCAAGGTCACGTCCGACGGCACGGACTTCCTCGCCGTGCACCGGCTCGGCCTCGTCCCCGCGCTCGAGATCGTCGATCCCGCGACCGGGGAGCGGGCCGTCCTCACGGAGAACGCCGCGGTCCTCCAGTGGGTCGCCGACCAGTTCCCCGAGGCGAACCTCGCGCCGCGCGGCGGTCTCGCGCGCGCGCGCCTCAAGGAGCGGCTCCACTTCATCGGCTCCGAGCTCCACAAGGCCGTCTTCGTCCCGCTCCTCGAGAAGGAGGCGCACGCGGAGGCGAAGGCGTACGCGCTCTCCAAGGCCGATCGCCGGCTCGCCTGGCTCGCGACGGAGCTCGAAGGTCGCGCCTACCAGCTCGACGAGCTCAGCGTCGCCGACGCCTACCTCTTCGCCGTCCTGAACTGGTCCGTCGTCACGCCCATCCGGCTCGACCGCTACCCCGCCCTCGCGGCGTTCATGGCGCGCATGCACGAGCGGCCCGCGTTCGCGCGCGCCTTCGCCGAGGAGAAGGAGCTCTATCTCGCCGAGCTCGCGCGCCACGCCGCGTGACGCGCGGCCCGACGCGGGCGGACGCGCCCAGCCCACCCGCGCCTCAGCGCCCGCTGCGCCCCGCGTTCGCGTAGCACTCCTCCATCGCCTCCTTGCCCTCCCGAGCGAAGACGCAGCCGATCACGGCTTGTGGGTCGGGCGACTCCGCGCACATCCCCAGGATCTGCGCCCGCCTCCGCGTCGTCTTCTCCTCGATCTCGGCCCGCTCGTCCGGCGTCCGCGTCGCCTCGAGCGCCGCCGCGATCATCCGATTCGTCGCGTCCTCACACGTGGGCGCGGGTGACCGCGCGGTGGGCGTCGACGTCTCGACCGCGTCGTCTGGGGTCGGGACCGTCGTCGGTCGGGGTTCGCACCCAGCGAGGAGCGCGAGGAGGAGAGGGACGGGGCCGAGGACGATGAGACGTTTCACGAGAGATCTCCTGTGGTGTTCGAGGCGGATGGTGGTGACGTCCGCTGCGGACGCACCGTCGACTCGGGGCCGACGTTGCAGCGCGCATGCCGGAGGGCGTGACCGCGGAAATCCGCGTTGCCGGGATGTTGGGCGCGGCCCCGGGGTGCAAGGGCTTGCATCCTTCGGATCGTCTCGGTGTCGCGCGCGGGGGCGGCGTCGTTGTAGATCGATGGGGTGAAGCCTCGCGACGCGGAGCTCGGCGCCCCACCCCAAGGGATGGACTCGGTGCACCGCGTCCTCGACGCGGCGACGCTCTCGCTCGAGATTGGTGCGCGCGCGAAGCGCCTCCGCGCGCTCGTCGTCGCCGTGCTCGTGGTCTTCGGGGTCGCGATCGGCGCCGCGGGCTACGCGCTCCTCCGCGCGTATTTCCTCGCGCGCTCGGGCATGTCCTCGCCGATCGCCGCCGGCACCCTGTCCCTCCTCCCCGCGCTCGCGGGCTCCCTCTTCCTCGCCCGCTGGGTCGGCCCCCGCGTCGTCTCGCTCCGCAAACCCGCTTGGGTCGCCGAGGTCGCACGCCGTCACGGCGTCGACCCCGCGGAGCTCGAGGAGCTCACGTCCCTCGCTGGGCGTTAGGACGCGCCCTTGGCTCCCTGACCCGCGCCCACGCGTGGGAACCCAGCCCTCGTCGAGGAGTCGCCGCGAGCGAGCGGCCGCCGGAGGGCGTCGCTCGTGCCCTCGGAATCTTTTTGCCGACGCCGGCAAAAAGATTGTGTACGTGCGAAGGATGCGCCGAAGCACCCCCCGAAAGCTCCTCGTCCCTGTCCTCGGCATCGTCGTCTCCGCCGTGTCGGCGTGCTCCCATCCCGCGCTCGTCGAGCCGAGCGGCGGCGCGTCCACGGGCGCGGGAGACGGCGGCAGCGGCGGTGGGATCGCGCAGACGACCGCGACGGGCGGGGGGACGACGAGCGGCGGCCAGGTGTCGTCCTCCACGGGCGTCGGGGGCGCGCCGGCCGCGCTCGACCCATCCCACCCCGCGCTCCCGTGCGTGGACGCGGCGAGCGACGTCTACCTCGCGCCGAACAATTTGCCGCCCATGGATCCAAGTGCCCGCGGCGACGTCGTCCGGTGCGCGGTGGACGCGGAGCTCTCCCTGGCGGACGTCGCGGCGACGGTGAGCGGGAAGGGGATCTCCGCCGAGATGACCTCCGGGACGAACCTCTTTCGCATCGCGTTCCGCACCACCCGCGGGGATGGTGCCGCGGGGATCTCCACGGCGCGCGTGTACCTCCCGACCACACCGCGCGCAGCGACGCTGCCGATCCTCGTCGTCGGTCACCCGACCGAGGGGATCGCGGACGCGTGCGCGCCGAGCGCCAAGCCGAGTTCGAACGTCGATCTCGCGCTCCCGTGGGCGGGCCGTGGCTTCGCCGTCATCGTCCCCGATTACGCGGGCCTCGGAAACGAAGGCGCGCAGGCGTACCTCGACAACCGCGATCAGGGGCACGCGCTCCTCGACGGCGCCCGCGCGCTCCGCCGTCTCCTCCAGCCGGGCGTCTTCACGCCGAAGATCGTGGGCGTCGGCTTCAGCCAGGGAGGGGGCGCGATCCTCTCGATGCAGGCCCTCGCCTCTTCCTACGGCGCGGACGGCGAGCTCGTCGGCGCCGTCGCGATCGCCCCCGAGTGGCCGACGCGGCTCGGCTCGTTCGGGTTCGTCGATCTGCTCGAACACCCCGAGAAGCTCACGATCCAGACGGGCATCAGCGACAACGTCATCGCCGTGATGCGCCTCTACGGCTGGATGTACAACGCTCTCGGCCCCGCTCACGCGGGCGACGCGTTCCCTGCGAGCGATCGACAAGACATGGTCGACGCCGTCGAGAGCCAGTGCCTCATGCAGCTCGGCGGGTACCTCCAGGCCACCGCGCCCCACGTCGGGGACAACTTCGACGACGCCTTCCGCACGTCCTTGCTCGCGTGCATCCACTCGGGCGGGCAATCCCCGGACTGCGTCGAGCCCGCGCGGAGCTTCCACGCCTCACTCGAGCAGAACGTGCTCGCCGGGGATCCGACCGGGGCGAAGATCCTCTACGTCCAAGGGCTCTCGGACTACGTGCTGCCCCCGCAGCGCGAGGCCGCGTGCAACGTGGAGAAGCTCGAGGCCGACGGCGTCCACCCGGAGCTCTGCATCGACGCGGCAGCGCAGCACCAGACGGTGGTGGAGCGAAACATGAACACCGTCCTCGCGTGGGGCGAGGCCCTGATCGACGGCGCCCCGCTGCCCACGTGCAGCAACACGTTCTTGCCGCCGTGCATCCCATGAGCGACGCGTCCCCCGTGACGACGCCTCCGAAGGTCGACGGCCGCCACGAGCGATCGAAGCGGACCCGGAAGGCGATCCTGACGGCGCTCCTGGATCTGGTGGACGAGGGGAACCTCGAGCCCACGGCGGGCGAGATCGCGGCGCGCGCCGGGATCGCCGTCCGATCGATCCGGCAGCACTTCGCGTCGCGCGTGGCGCTGTTCCTCGCCGCGAGCGAGGCCCACGCGACGCGCGTCGCGCCGCCGAGCGAGGGCATCGACCCCTCTCTCCCGCTCGCCGAGCGCATCGCTGCGTTCGCCGAAGTGCGGAGCCGGGAGCTCGAGGCGACCGCTCGCGTGCGACGCGCCGCCGCGGCACACGCCGCGCCCTCAGGGCCGGCCTCCGATGGGAGCCCGATCGCCCGGGCGACCGACTCCACCTGGAGGCGTCGCCGCCGCGAGGTGCTCGCGCTCTTCGCGCGCGAGCTCGCCGCGCCGCACGCGCCCAAGAGGCTCGCGGACGCCCTCGATCTCGTGACGCACGGCCGCACCTGGGACGTGATGCGCGAGTCGCTCTCGCTCTCGCGCGCCGAGGCGACCGCGCTCCTCCGCACGAACCTCACGGCCCTGCTCGCCGCCGTCGCCGGGGGGCCGGCGAGCCTTCCGGCCGGGTCGTCCGTGGGGCGTTCGCGTAGAATCCCCTCCCCCGGAGGACACACGTGACGCTGTCGAAAGAACACTACCTCGACCTCTTCCTGACGGGGGCCGATCTCCCCGCGCTCCGCTGCCAGCAAGACTCGCGCGAAGGGCCTGGCGGTCAGGATCCGATCTTCCTTCAGCACGGCGGCGTGCGCGCGGGCATGGCCGCGTGGATGGGGCTCGCCACGGAGCCGGTGTGGCGCCTCGTCGACATCCGTTGGGTCTTCCCGGACGCAGCCGCCGCCACCCGGTACTACGAGGCGTCGATGCAGAAGAACGCCGAGGGCCTGACCGAGTTCGGCTCCGGCGCGATGCCGCGATCGAAGTCGTTCCGCGGCTCGACCGTCGTTCCACCGCAGCACCAGGGCGTGCTCCAGCCGCAGCTCCAGTACATCGTCCTGTTCGTTCACGGATCGGTGGTCGCGAAGCTCTATGTCTGTCAGGGGCCCCAGAGCCAGCGGAAGCCCGACTACGTCCAGCACATCATGGCTCTGATGGATCGCGTCGGCGTCAAGATCGGCGCGCCGCCCTGACCTCGTCGGCGCGTGGCCGCGTGGCCGCCGCCGCACCCGTGGAACGCGGATCTCGACGAGGCGCCGCCGCCGCGGACGCGGCCGTTCAGGGCGCAACGCCGCCCGGCCGCAGGGCTCGACCTCGACGGTGAGGCGCGCGAAGCGGCCCGCCCGACATCGGCGCGGGCGAGCGCCGAGGAGCCGTGCGAAGCTCCTCCCCATGACCTGCTCCCGCTTCTGTGCGCGCGGCCTCCGCGCCCGCCGCGCCCTCCGTGGGGCCAACGCCGACGCCGAGCGCCGCACCCTGCTTTGCCCGAACGGCGGTTGAGGCTCGCGGGCGCGTGCTGGGGCGAGCGACGTCCATCGCCGCCGGATCGGCGGGGAACCTGGTCGAGTGGTACGACTGGTACGCCTACTCGGCGTTCTCCGTCTATTTCGCGCCCGTCTTCTTCCCCGCGAAGGACGCGACCGCAGAGCTCCTGAGCGCCGCGGCGGTCTTCGCGGTCGGCTTCGTCATGCGGCCGATCGGCGCGTGGCTGATGGGCATCTTCGCCGATCGGAAGGGCCGCAAAGCCGCGCTCACCGCGTCCGTGCTGCTGATGTCCGCCGGCTCCCTCCTGATCGCGTGCACGCCGAGCCACGCTGCCATCGGGCCGGCCGCGTCCGCGATCGTGTGCTTCGCGCGGATGCTGCAGGGGTTGTCCGTCGGCGGCGAGTACGGCGCGAGGCGACGTACCTCGGAGGTCGCCCGGCGCGACAACCGAGGGCTCTGGTCGAGCTTCCATTACGTCACGCTGATCGCCGGGACAGCTCGTCGCCCTCTCCGTGGGCCTCGTGCTCCAGCTCGTGCTCTCGCCGGCGGCGATCGCCTCGTGGGGGTTCCGCGTCCCGTTCGTGATCGGCGCCGTCCTCGCGGTCGTCGTGTTCGCGCTCCGGCGCGGACTCGTCGAGACGCGCGCGGTCGAGACCGTCGCGAAGGCTCGCGACGCCCCGCGCTCGAGCGTGCTCCACCTCGTCCGCGAGCACCCGATGGAGGCGCTCGCCGTCATCGGTCTGACGGCGGGTGGGACGCTCGCGTTCTACGCGTACACGACCTACATGCAGAAGTTCTTGGTCGTCACGAGCGGCTTCACCAAGGAGACGGCGACGCGGATCACCGCCGCGGCGCTCGCGATCTTCATGGTGCTCCAGCCCGCGTTCGGGGCGCTCTCGGATCGCGTCGGGCGGCGCCCCCTCATGATCGCCTTCGGCATCGCCGGGGCGGTCCTCACGGTGCCGATCTTCGAAGGGGTCGCGCGCGCGCGGGACCCCCTCGTCGCGTTCCTCCTCGTGCTCGGCGCGCTCGTGATCGTGTCGGGCTACACGTCGATCAACGCGGTCGTGAAGGCGGAGCTCTTCCCCGCGGAGATCCGCACGCTCGGGGTCGCGCTGCCGTACGCGATCGCGAACACGATGTTCGGGGGGACGGCGGAGTACGTCGCCCTGTGGTTCAAGAAGGAGGGCGTCGAGCGCGCGTTCTACGTGTACGTCGCCGGCGGGATCGCCGTGTCGCTCCTCGTCTACGTGTTCATGCGCGAGACGAAGACGAAGAGCCGCATCGTCGAGGACTGACCGCACTACGCGGGGACGCGCGCCCGCGCGTGCCGCGTGGTAGGACGACATCATGAGCTCGCCCGACGAGGAGCGCGCCGTCGCCGCCGGAGCTCGGTACGCCGGCCTCGATCCCTCACAGGAGGGCTACGTGCGCGCGTACCTCCGCGCCCCGCGGCGGGAGTGGTTCTTCTGCTGCAGCAGCGCGTGCGATCCGTGCGTCCGCACGATCGCGCGCGCCGTCGACCACGCGCGGGGGATGCTCGGGCTGCCCGTCGAGACGGATCCGTCCGGCTGAGGTCGGCGCGCGGACGCGTCGGTCAGCGGCGAACGAGCCGCAGATCGAGCGTGAGCGGGTGTTCGACGTTCTCCGGGGCGCGCTTCACCTCCACGAACCCGCCGGAGTGCCGGTTTCGGAAGAAGCGGGCGCCGCGCCGACCCTCGGCCTCGAGCGCGTTGATCGGCCGCGTGTCGTGCGCGCGCCCCCCGGGGTGAGCCACGTGATAGCTGGCCCCCGACAGGCTCCGGCCCGACCACGTGTCCACGAGGTCGATCGCGAGCGGTGTATCGACCGCGATCATCGGGTGGAGGCAGCGCGGCGGCTGCCAGGCGCGGTAGCGCACCCCCGCGACGAACTCGCCCGGGCGCCCGGTCGCGCGGAGCGGCAGCGCGACCCGGTTGCACGCCACCGTGAACCGATCGGTAAGGCCGGAGACCTTCACCTGGAGCCGCTCGAGCGACGAGTCGACGTAGCGCGCCGTGCCGCCCGCGGTCGCGTCCTCCCCGAGCACGTGCCACGGCTCGAGGGCGGTCCGGAGCTCGACCACGATCCCGCGCGCGTCGAAGTCCCCGATCGACGGGAACCGAAACTCGAAGTGCGGCGCGAACCACGAGGACTCGAAGGCGAACCCCGCCGCGCGCAGATCGGCGAGCACGTCCTCGAAGTCCTGCCACACGAAGTGCGGCAGCATGAACCGATCGTGGAGCTCCGTGCCCCACCGCACGAGCCGCGCGGGGGCGTAGGGCGCTGCCCAGAACCGCGCGACGAGCGCGCGGAGCAGCAGGGCCTGGAGGAGGGACATCTCCGGGTGGGGCGGCATCTCGAACCCGCGGAGCTCCACGAGCCCGAGCCGACCGGACGCGCTGTCCGGCGAGAACAGCTTGTCGATGCAGAACTCCGCGCGGTGCGTGTTCCCCGTCACGTCGACGAGGAGGTCCCGGAACACGCGATCGACGATCCAGGGCGCTGGCGGATCACCCTTCGCGGACGTGTGCCGCTCGATCTCGCGGAACGCGATCTCGATCTCGTAGAGCGCGTCGTTGCGCGCCTCGTCGACGCGCGGCGCCTGGGACGTCGGACCGATGAACTGCCCCGAGAACAGGTAGGACAGGGAGGGGTGCGCGTGGAAGTACCCGACGAAGCTCCGGAGCAGATCGGGCCGCCTGAGGAACGGCGAGTCGTCCGGCGTCGCGCCCCCGAGCACGACGTGGTTCCCGCCGCCCGTGCCCGTGTGCTTGCCGTCGATCATGAACTTCTCCGCCGCGAGGCGGGACGTGCGCGCGCTCTCGTAGAGGTGCGTCGTCTGATCGACGAGCTCGCGCCAGCGCGTCGTCGGGTGGACGTTCACCTCGATGACGCCTGGATCCGGCGTCACCGAGAGCTCCCCGAGGCGCGGATCGCGGGGCGGCCGATAGCCTTCGACGCGGATTGGCGTGTCGAGCGTGGTCGCCGCGCGCTCGAGCGCGCCGAGGAGCTCCACGTAGTCGTCGAGCCGCTCGACCGGCGGCATGAACACGTGGAGCACGCCGTCGCGCATCGGCAACGCCGTCGGACGTCTCGCGGGCTTCAGGGCCTCACCATGCGCTCCTGTCGCCCTTCTTGCAGCGCTCCGGTCTCCGCCCGCGGCGCGGAGCAGCTCGCGGGGCGCGGCGGGGTCGAGCTCCACCACCGCGTCATCCTCGGCGCCCACGGCTGGCTGTCGAGCAGAGCGCAGGCCGTGAATCCCCGGGGACGAGCAGGCAATGGCCTCCCCGGAAGTGCCACGGCGACGTGAGCCAAGCGTCGTGGGGCGCGCGCTTACCGACCGGTAAAGGACCCACCCCACCTCTTTGTCGAAGCCGCCGAAGACGGTCGCACGGCGCGCTCCCGCTCGAGCGGATCGGAGAGCTTCGGATCCACCGCGTCGACGTTCACCGGCAGCCGACGCTCCCGGAGAGGTAGTGCGCGACGTCCTCGTACGCGGGAACGCGGCGTCCCGAGTCGAGCCCGAGCTCGTCCGCGATCGCGCGCGTGAGCGATCGGGCGCGCGCTCGGAGACTCGTCGTCGTCCGACGCTCAGGCCTGCAGGCCCTCGATCGAGCGGCGCGGGCGCGCCGAACATGGGCTCGCCGTCCTTCCCAGAAGAGGTTGATGGACCAGCGGGGCGGGGGCTCGCCCGGGTACCACTTGCCTTGGCCCGCGTGGATGAGGCCCGTCGGCGCGTACCGCTCGCGCAACTCGTGGAAGAGCTTCGTCGCGAAGGCTTCTTGTTCGGGCCGAGCGCGGCGGTGTTCCTCGTCGTCGTCCAGGTGATCGGCCGAGACGAACGGGCTCCGCCCATCGTGAGCCGCGTCCACTCGAGGCGGCGATCGACGGCCTCCCCGAGCGCGTCGATGGCGCGCCACGCGGCCGCGGTCGTGGGCTTCGTGACGCGCGGGGTCTCCGCGATGCGCGTGACCCGCATCTCGTGTTCGAACTCCGTCTCGCATCGGTCGACGAGCGAGACCGGCGCCGCGCTCCGCGGATCCGCGGCGCAAGCGAGGAGGAGGTGACCCTCGCCCGCGGGGGCCGGACGTCGGATCGAGCCCCACCCGCCCCGCGCCCGGCAAGTACACTCGCACCACGCGTGCAAGTCCGTGAAATCCGCCTCGAGGCCGCTCGGCCCGTCAACGTGATTTCGTGTCCGCGGTGAGCTGGATCAGGTAGCCACGGATGCGAAGCGCGCCGCGGCTGATGCGCCGGAAGATTTGGACGAGCAGCCGCGCGGGTCGCGGCTCCCCGAGCCCAACGTCAGCGTCTCCTCTCCAGCGGGGCCCCGGCTCGAGCCACCGCGACATTGCCCGATCTCGCGCGCGAGCCGCTGGTTCGCGCCCACGGGGAAATCGATCGTCCGCTGGCGCTCCCCTCGAGGGACGCGACGAACGCCTCGAGCCGAGCGCCGCGCTCCATTTTTAGTGGAGCGCGAGCTCGTCCTTGAGCAAGCCTCGTACGCACAGGCGGCCACTCCTCCGCGCCCGGCTCGAGGAAGAAGTCGAACGGGTTCAACGCCGTCATCTCGGCGACGAGGTCGACCGATCGAGGTGAGCGCGTCTTCTCCGGGAACGTCCGCGAGGTGGTTCGACTGCGGATCCTGCTGCCAGTTCGTGAAGTGCGGCGAGGGCTCGATCGCGAGGGCGTAGCTCAGGATCCGCGTGCGGCAGTGCGGCGCGGGCCGGAGCCGGATGGTCTGCGGCCCGAGGGAGACGAGGCGGTCATATCGGTACGACGTTCGATGATGGAGCGCGGCGTGGATGGACACGGGGCCGCAGTTGCGGCAGCGCCTCCTGGGCGGATCAGCCGCGACGGCGCGCGCTGCCGGCCTCCGCGCGCGCAAGGCGCTCCTCGTCCGCGCGGCTCCGCGCGGACGCGCGGCATCCACGAGCCCGCGCAGCACCCACCGCGACACCGCTTCGACGAACGCCTTCACTTGGGGCGGCAGGAACTCGCGCTCCGTACGACGAGGCGCGTGATCCCGATGGTTCGGCAGGACCGTGATGCGCCGCGGTCCACGAGCCCTGCGTGATCACCGCGGGCAGGAGCGCGATCCCCATCCCGCGGACGGCGGCCTCGGCGAGCAGGCCGATGTCGTTCGACGCGAACACCCCCTGCACATGGATCTGGCCGCCGCCGACGCGCGGCCAGTGCGACTGCGGGAGCTCGCCGCGCGCGAACCCGAGGAGCAGCCGGTGGTCGCGGAGCTCCTTCACGGCGCGCGGCGTCCCGCGGGACGCGAGGTACGACGGGGACGCGACCGCGCGGATCGGATCGCGGGACAGCACCCTCGCGACGAGCCCCGGCTCGAGCTCCGACCCAGCGCGGATCGCGACGTCGTACCCGTCGCGCTTGAGGTCGACGACGCGGCTCGACGTGTGGACCTCGAGCCGCACCTCGGGGTGCGCGTCCGCGAAGTCGCAAATGAACTGATGGAACGCGGGCGCCGAGATGGGCGGCGCGGACACGCGCAGGTTCCCGCGGATCGCGCCGTCCTCGCGGCGCACGCTCTCCTCCGCGCCCGCGAGCGCCTCGAGCGCGATGCGCGCGCTCCGGAGGAAGCTCTCGCCCGCGTCCGTGAGCGCGAGGCTCCGCGTCGTGCGCCGGAGGAGACGGACCCCGAGCCGCTCTTCGAGCCGCGCGAGCCGGCGCGAGAGCGTCGCCCGCGGGGCGCCGAGCGTGGCCGCGGCGCGCGTCAGCGATCGCTCGTCCACCGTCTTCACGAACGCTTGCAGCTCCGCGCTCTCGAGGGGGTCCTTCATTGGGATCCTTTTGTAGCGAATGATGCCCATTGTGGACGCATTGTCGCGAATCCGAACGGTGCCCAGATTGCCACGCGTACTCGACAAGGAGCTTTCGAATGAACGCGCGAACGATCGGTTACTGGGCGACGACGGGTTTGACGGCGGCGGCGTTCGCCGCGGGTGGAGCGATGGATCTCTTTCGGGGCCCGGACGTGGTCGCGGGGATGACCCACCTCGGCTACCCCGCCTACCTCGCCGTGATCCTCGGGGTCTGGAAGGTCCTCGGCGCCATCGCGATCGCCGCGCCCGGGCTCCCGAGGCTGAAGGAGTGGGCGTACGCGGGGATCGCGTTCGACCTCACCGGCGCGGCGATCAGCCACGCCGCGGTCGGCGATCCGCTCCCCAAGATCCTCACCCCGCTCGCGCTCCTCGGGCTCGCGGCCGCCTCGTGGGCCCTCCGCCCCGCGAGCCGCACGCTCGGCGCGCTCGGCGCGAAGAGGGGGGAACGTGAGAAGCCAGGGTTGCGCGCGGTCCCGTCCGCCGCGTGACGTCGGCGCTCGGCGCCGCCGTCGTGGCGGAAACTTCCCCGCGCGACTTGAGGTTGCGCGCGCGGGCTGCTCGACTCACCCCCGTGGTGAACGCGCTCGATCCGGACGCGCTCGGCGCGGGTACGACCGTCGGAGGATTCCGGGTCGAGCGCGCGCTCGGACGCGGCGCGTTCGGCTCGGTGTACGCGGCCACGCGAGCCGCCGACGGCGCGCGCGCCGCCCTCAAGGTCATGAGCGGACGAGCCCTCGCGCACTCCGGCGGCGTCGATCGGTTCCGACGCGAGGCGGAGCTCGCCGGGCGGCTCACCCACCCGAACATCGTCCGGGTGCTCGACGCGGGGATCGACGGCGCCCTCGTGTACACCGCGTTCGAGCTGCTCTCCGGCGCGACCTTCGAGGAGGAGCTCCGGCGCGGGCCGATCCCGGCCCGACGCGTCGCCGCGCTCGCGACCGACGTGCTCCGCGGCCTCGAGGAGGCGCACCGGCTCGGCGTCGTGCACCGCGACGTCAAGCCTGGAAACCTCTTCGTCGAGCGCGGGCCAGGCGGCGCCGAGCGAGCGAAGATCCTCGACTTCGGCGTCGCGAAGTCGATCAACCCGAACACGGTCGCGGGGCTCACGCGGGACGGCATCTCGCTCGGGACGCCGGCGTACATGGCGCCCGAGCAGCTCGCCGGGCTGCCCGCGCAGCCCGCGGCCGATCTGTTCGCGCTCGGCATCGTCCTCGCCGAGATGCTCCTCGGGCGCGACGTGTACGCCTCCGGGGTTGGCGCGCTCGACATCCTGAAGGAGCGGCTCTCCGGCGGGCGGCCGCCCATCCCGCCGGGCGTGCTCGCGTCGCCGCTCGGGCGCGCGATCGAGCGCGCCACCACCCCCGATCCGGCGCAGCGGACGGCGAGCGCCGCCGAGATGCGCGCGATGATCGAGTCCGCGCTCGGCGCCCTCCCCGCCGAGTCGTCGCGCGCGCCTTCACCAGCGCCGGCGCCCCCTGGAGAGCCCGCGCGTGGAGCCCTGCAAGAGCCGCCGCGCACGGTCGCGCCGGAAGCCTCGCGACCCGCGCGAGGCGCGACGCGCGTGGCCGTCGTCATCGGGGCGCTCGCCCTCGCCGGCGGTGCGGCGGCGACCGCCGTCGTCCTCGTTCGAGGCGCTCGCGCGCCCTCCGCCTCCGCCTCAACGAGCGCGCAGTCGGCCGCCCTGCCGGTGAGCGCTTCGGCCGTCGCCACCCCTGCCGGATCGGGCTCTGCCGCCGCGTCCGCCGCGTCCGCCGCGTCCGCCGCGTCGACGGCGCCGGAGTCCTTCGAGCCGCTGCCGTACGCGGTCGGACAGTGGGTTCGGCTCGTCTCGGTGCGCGGCGGTCGCGCGACGACGGTCGAGTATCGGCTCGTCGGCAAGAAGGACGACGCGTGGGTGCTGGAGACGGACGTGAACGGGGGCGAGTCACTCACCGAGATCACACTCGTCCTCGCGGATCGGAGGCGCGTCGACGGTATGAAGATCCTTCGCGCGCGCGTGCGCGCCGGATCGGGGGCGCCGACCGAGCTCCCGGGGGCGGCCACGGGGCCGCTCCTCGCGGAGCTCCAGCGCACGATGTCCATCCCCGCGTTCGACCCGAACGCGCGGGCGGACGTCACGACCGTGCGGGGACGTTCGCCCGCTGCTTCGTGCATGACATCGACGCCCAAATCCTCGGACACCACGTCGTCCAGAAGAGCGCGTCGCACCTCTCCGTCCCCATCAACGCGCTCGTCCGGTCGGAGGGCACCGTGGACGGCGAGGCGAGCACGACGGAGCTCGTCGCGTTCGGCGCGACCGGCGCGGTCGGGAAGTTCTGACGCGCGGAGAGGGCGACGGCACGATCGGTCGGGCGGCGGCGCCCGACGGTGCTCGAGCACCACGGCGCGCGCCCCGGCGGTGATAGGTTCGGTCGGCGATGCAGCGAAGCGCCGTCGACGTGCTCACCGAGGGTGCGATCTCCGCGGGGGTTCTCGTGTGGCGCCAGCGCGCGACGCACCTGACGGTCGCCGCGAAGGTCACGTACGAGATTTCGACCGGGCAGACGCTCGTCCTCCGCCCTCCGGACGCGCTGACGTCGGTCGCTGGTGCGCCACCGTTCACCGGAGATCTCGCGCCCCATCGGCCCCGGTGTGACGTGACCCTCGAGGGCGCGGTGCACGCCGTGGGCAAGTCCATCGGCGTCCACGCGCGGCTCGCGATCCACGCCGCAGGGCCGGAGAGCGGGACCGCGCCGCTCGTGGATCGCCGCCTCTACGTCGCGGGTGAGCGGGACGCGTCCGGCGGCGTGTCGGAGTTCGCCTCGATGCCGCTCACGTTCGACCGCGCCCTCGGCGGCGCGGGCCATCCATCGAACCCGATCGGCGCGGCGTCCCCCCTCGTGCTCGACGCGGTGCGGCCGCAGCGGCCCGGGTGCCTCGCGGCCATCCCGCCGGCCTGGCCCGTCCGATCGGCGCAGCTCGGCGCGGGCGCGCTCCGCGACGAAGGAGGCGTACTCGTCCTCGGGGACCCGTTCCCGTGGACCTACTTCCAGCAGGCTCCCTTCGAGCAGCAGGTCGACGCGCTGCCCCCCGGGGCCGTCGTGACCTTGGAGCACCTCTCGCCGATCGCGCGACGGCTCTCGTTCGTGATCCCGAGTGCAGCGCCGCGCGTGACGGTCGACGGGACGCCGCTCGAGGTGCGCGTCGACACCATGGCGATCGACACCCACCGCTCGGTCGTGTGCTTCGTGTACCGCGGCGCGCGCCCGTTCGCAGGGGCGAAGGCGGAGGTGCGCGTGGTCTTCGAGGGAGCCCTCGCGGAGCGGGCGACCGCGGGGATCGATCGCGCGGCGGTGGCGGCGCCGATCGCACCCTTCTTGTTGGCGGCGATGCGCGCGCGCCCCGCGGAGGCGCCGCCCCCACCCGATCGGGCCGAGACCGCGCCGGTCGATCGCCGCGCGCTCGACGCTCCGATCGCGCCGTTCCTCCTCGGCGCGAAGGGCGCGCCGCGCGCCGCGGTCGACGTCTCCGCGACGCCGTTCGTCTCGCCCGCGGTTGCAAGTCCCACGGCGCCCGTCCCGCCGGAAACCCCCGCAACCGCCCCGGCCTCAGCGCACGCACCGCCGATGCGCCCGCCCCCGTCCGACGCGCTTTCGTCAGCCGCACCCGCGCCCGCGCAGCCGGCGGCGGTCCCAGGTCCCGCGCCGACCCCACCGCTCCGCGACAGGCTCCGAGCGCAAGGGATGTCCGACGCCCAGATCGCCGCGATCGAGCGCTCCCTCACGGGGCCGAGGCGAGAGCTTCCACCGTCCGACGATTGAGCGCTGGATCCAGGTCCGCAGGGCGACCCCGGCTCCGGGCGCGGTCGTCTTGCTGGCATCGACGGCGGAGGCGGGTCGATCACGGCTTGCACGTACCGCACCCCATTGTGAGGTCGAAATCGATGCGGGCCGCTTTCCCTGCCTCGGGCTGCACGGTGACGCTCGACGTCCCGCGGGCCGTACGGCCGCAGCACGGGAACTGGGTAGGTTCTTGCGGCGGAGGGAGCTCCGCAAACGCGGGGTGGACCTCGAACTCCGTGCGGGTGGTGATCTCGAATTGGAACCCGCCCGCGGCGTCCGTTCGAACCGAGAGATCCCCCGCGAACACCGTGATGCCGGGCGCGGGCTTTCCGTCGACGCGCAGCGTTCCGGTGACGGTCACGGTGCTCGGGGGGGCGAGGTCCGGCAAACGCATGAAGGCGGTGGTGTCCCCGGCTCCGTCCGTGAAGGTGACTCCCTCGCCGCCCTCCAATCCGGGGACGAGCGCCAAGCGTCCAGCGCTGTAGGCCCCGACCTGCTCGTTCCAGAGGACCGTGTTGTCCGCGTCGACGGCAAGGAGTCCCCGAGGAGAGGAGATGAAGAGTGCATCGTCCCCGACGACGACACGACTCATCCGCTCGGGTCGCGTCCAGAGCTCCTTCCCGCTCTTCGGCTCACGCGCGCTGATCCCGTCGATCCCGACCGCGATGAGGGTACCTCGGAACAGCATCATCGACACCGTCGCGCGCGCCAGGTCGGCGACGTCGTAGCGCGCGACGATGGCGCCCGTCGCGGCGTCGAACACATGCATGTCGCCTTCGAAGCCATAGGCGACCGCGAAACGCTCGTCGAACGCACACGCATACCTCCCGCCCTCCACCGTGCGCGTCCAGAGGGGCCTCCCGTCGACGAGCGAGAAGGCCCGGATCGCGTGATCGAAGGACGTCGTATCGGCGAAGAGGATGTCTCCGCGCGTCGACCACGTTGCCGAGGTGGGCGCAGCCATGGTCCAGCGTCGCGCACCCGTCTCCGCGTCGATCCCCGCGGCGTGGGTGCCGTCGCCCACGAGGAAGAGATCCTTCGGTGGCACGCTCTCTGCGTCCAACGGGAGCAGGCTCGTCTCCGACGCGGTCCACGTGACGCGGCCCGAGCTGGGCTCGATGCCGTACAGATCGCCGTCCACGACGACCCCGAGATGGGCCCCCGCGACCTGCCAAACCGACGTGCCCGCCGCGACGCGCGGCGGCTCCGCGAGCGGAACGAGAAGGTTGCCCGTGCTCCCGTCGATGATCGAGTACCCATAGGGGGACGTCGGGGCGCTCACGACGAGGGACCCATTGGGCAGCGAAGCGGCGATCGCGACCCGCCGCTTCCAGGCAAATTGCAAATGCGTTGCGGGGAGGGCGGGGGGAGGGGGTGGCTCCGCCGGGACCTGCGCGGCCGGCATGCTCGCCGCGGGGCGGTCGCTGATGGGCACGAGCCTCGCCGCGTCCGCCGGTGCGGAGCCGCAATGCACGAGAAACAACCCGAGCGCGAGGACGGCGGCGCGAGCGCCCCTGTCTCGCGACAGGCCGAAGAGCCTCGTGGTCGGGGCAAGACGAGGACGGGTGGTAGGCATGCCCCGGGAGGGTTCGACAGAGGCGCGCGCCCGTCGATCCGTTTTTCGACATCTCATGGTCATGCGCAGCTTCACGTCGCGAACCGCCTCCAACGCACCGGTCGGCGGGCGAATCGGGGGCTCGGAACGCCCGCCTCTGGGCGAGCATGCTATTCGTCGCGTCGTGACGGGCAGAAGAGGCTGGATCGCCGCGCCGCTCGGCGCGCTCATGCTGTTCACGATGAGCGTCGGCTGCGCCGCGCCGCCGACGACCGACGCGATCTCACGCCCCGGAATGAGCTCGACCGCCGGCGCCGCGAGCGCGCCCCCCACCGCAAGCTCCCCGGCTCTGCCGAGCGCGTCCAGCGTGGCCGTCACGAAGCCTGCGCCACGGAGCACCACTCCCGGCAAGGTTCAGTGCGCCGCGGTCGACTGCGATCTCGCGAGCGAGATCTGTTGCGTCGAGAAGGGGGTCGGGCGCTGCTCCTCCAAGGCGAGCGCGAAGGCCGAGGATCCGTGCGGGGCGGGGGCGAGCGAGCGGCGCTGCGACGAACAGGCGGACTGCAGCGCCGGCGAATCGTGCTGTCGGGCGCTCGACTGCGCGTCGGGCGGCAGCCCGTGCATGCCGCCCGAGTCCGACGAAGGCTGCGCAGTGCACCAAACGTGCGTTCCGAGCGCGGCTTGCTTCTCGGGGGATCGGGCGTGTCTCCCCGGATCGAACTGCGCGAACGGGCCGTGCGACGAGGGGCATTGTAGAGCAGAAATGCCCTCGCTCGCCTGTGGCGACGCGACGTGCGCGCCAGGCAAGAAGTGCTGCTGGGACCCGATCGCGCACAAGGGCAGCTGCGGTTGCGACGAGAGCGCCGCCGGTCCGGGCTTCGGTCACCTCGCCGTTTTCGCGTGCGAGCGCCCGAGCGACTGCGGCGGCGGGTATGGCTGCTTCAGCAGCACCGGTGTCCCGAACTACCAGAGCTACACGTGCGGACGAGTCGAGACCAGTTGCACGCGCGTCGTCGACTCGCCGTACCTCTGCGACGTCGTCGCGAATTGCCCCCCGCTCATCGTCGGCGACACGTCGACCGGCGCCCTCACCTCGGTCGGCCCGAACGGCTGTCGCCACGACCCCGCGGATCCGCCGAGCGTGAAGCGCTGCACCTACCCGTGACCGCCGGTCGGGCCCGCAGACAATGGGATCCCCCCGCTGCGACCGAGCGTCGCACCAGCTCTTCGGCGCCGCCGCGCGACAACGTGACGCACCCAAATGTGTTCCAGTTGGAGCACGCAGACAGTAGGCTCACGCGTGCGCGCCGCAGAGAGTCCGTGGTTTGCGATTCCTCGTTTTCGATGCGGCGCGCATTGTCTTTTTCTGGCGGTCGAAACAACGGCTCGGCGGACAACTGGCTCGAGCCCGAGGCGCGGACGCACGGCCGACGAACCTTGACGCCTCGTTCACGACCAACGAAGACGGGTTCATGAACCGAGCAGTCATGATTTTGGGTCTGGCGCTCGCCGCGAGCGGGTGCGGCAACAGCAATCCAGAGGCGACCGCAGCGTCCGGCAGCGCGTCGGCGGCGTCCTCCAGCGCGGCCAAGGCGAAGCCATCCAATGACGAATCGAAGCCTCCCGTCGACAAAGGCAAGGACGGCAAGGAGAACGTGGAATTGGCGGAGGCCTATGCCAAGGACGTCTGCGAGTGCAGGACCGCCCAGTGCATCAACAAGGCGGGCGACAAGTACAAGGAAGCCACCGACAAGATGTACGCAGACAGACAGATCCGCACGCCGACCCCGGAGCAAAAGAAGCAGATGGACGACGCGAGCGCGCGCGTGAAGGACTGCACCGACAAGCTGCTCAAGCACAACTAGAGCACCTCCGGAAACAAGTAGGGCGGGGATGCAGCCTCGGCCGAATGCGCCAGTTCTTTCCGGACGCGCCCTTGGCGGCGCGGCCCGCGCCTCCATCGTCAGCGCCCGCGCTCGGCGCGGTACGCGAGCGGGGTCTTCCCGGTCCAACGCCGGAAAGCGCGGTCGAAGGCGCTCGTCTCGCTGAAGCCGAGCAGGAACGCGAGGTCGGTGATCGATCGGTCCGTGGTCGAGAGCTCCCTCACCGCAATGTCTCGCCTCGCCTCTTCGATCAACGCGCGGAGGCTCGTCCCGGCGGCTTGGAGCTGGCGCTGGAGCGTGCGCGGACTCGTGCGTGCGTCCTTCGCGATGCGCTCGACGTTCGCATCGCCCGTCTCGAGGTGCGCGTGGATCGCGCGGCGGACCGTCGAGAGCCAATCCCCCTCCTCGCCGTGCTCGGCGAGGAGCGACTCCGCGTGCTGCGTCGCGATCGCGTGGAGCGCGGCGTTCTCGTTCAAGAGCGGCGCGTCGAGCGCGTCCGCGCGGATCCCGATGGCCACGTGGTCCGCGTCGAAGCGAGCGTCGCAGCGTGAGCCCGTCGCCGCGGAGACGAGCGCGATCACGTCTCGTCCGACGGCGTCCTCCGGGTAGGGGAGGGCGACGTAGAGCAGCGGCGCGCGCGCCGTCACCGATCGGAGGCCCTGCACACCCAGGGCGACGACGGTCAGATCCGTCCAGGCGCGCGCGAGCGGGCGCGGCGCGACCGTCCGAAGGGTGAGCTCGGCGCGCGCGTCGGTCTCCTCGACGCGCACGTCCACGCCGTCGTTGATGAGCTTCCAGTAGCGGGTGAGGTGGCGGAGCGCCGCCCGCACGTTCGGCGCGGTCTGCGTGACGACCTCGAGGACCCCCGTGTTTCCGGCGGGGATGGCGGTCGCGAGGTGGAGACCGAGCGCCGGATCGCCGAGCTCGACGGTGAGCCGCTCGAACAGCGCGTCGACCCGCTCGCGCGGGACGCGCGCGTCGTTCCCGGCGGGCAACGGGTGGAGTCCCGCGCCCTCCGCGATCGCGACGCCGTCGAGCCCGTGGGCGGACGCGTAGGCGAGGAGCAGCCGCGGCAGCGTGACGAGGACGGTCCCGAACGAGGCCACGACGACAGCCAAGCCCGGGTTGGCGCGATCGGTCAAGCCGTTCGGCGCGCTCGGTCGAGCGGCGTCGGGGGACGAGGCGCACGCTCTCTTCATGCACTCCCCCACGCTCACCGTCCGCGAAGCCGTCGACCAGTACCTCGAGGAGAACCGCTTCTCTCGCGACGAGTACACCAAGAAGTCCGTGCCGCTGAAGGTCGGCCCTTGGATGTTTCAGCTCCCGAACGGCCCCACGCGCCAGCGCGTCATCCCGCTCCACGACATGCACCACGCGATCACGGGCTATGGTACCGACCTCATCGGCGAGGCCGAGATCGGCGCCTGGGAACTCCGCGCGGGCTGCACGAACGCGTTCCTCTATGCGATCAACCTCGCGGGGGTCTTCGTCGGCCTCTTCCTCTCGCCCCGGCGCGTGCTGCGCGCGCTCCGGCGCGCGCGGGGCGCTCGCTCGCTCTATGTCGCGCGCAAGTCGGCCGAGGAGCTCGACCGCATGACGGTCGACGAGGTCCGAGCGCTCATGAACGTCCCCGAGGGGGGCGTCGCCGATCGGGCGACCCGGAAGCTCGCGTGGGCCTGAACCCGCATCACCCGCGCCCCGAGCCCTCGCGGGGCCCGCGCGCCGCCCGATCGAGCGCGATCGCGCGCGCGATGGCGGCCGTGCGCAGCGCGAGGCGTCCGTCCCGCGCGAGCCGCTCGGATCCGCGCGCGAGAGGGAGGGGTTCGCGATCACGGCGTGCCTCACGTCCGGGGTGCGTGTCCCCGCGAGCGCCGTGATCGTCCGCGCGTCCAGGTCGCCGCGGCGCGCGACCTCCGCGCGCACCGTGGGCTCCGGGTCGCGCGCGAGACGTTCGGCCACATCGACCGGCGTCGTCGCGGCCTCTCCCGCGCCGCGCCGCACCCATGGGTTCGGATGCGCGGCGAGGCGCGCGCGGAGCTCGGGCGAGATCGCCCGTTGCCGTGCGACGGCGGCGATGGTCCAGGGCTCCGCGTCCTCCGCGAGCGCGGCGGCAGAGCTCCGCGGGCGCGGACTCGTTCTCGGCGACGCCTCGCCGCACCTGCCCCTCCGCATCGCGCGCGAGCTTCGCGAGCCGATCCGCGGGGGTTCGAGGGTTGCGCGCGACGGCGTAGCGGACGCGCATCTCCCCGTCCTCCGCGAGCCGTTCGAGGACCGCCGTCGGCGTGAGCTTCGCTTCCGCGACGCGGGCGCGCACCCCCTCGTCAGGATCGTCGGCGAGCGCCTCGAGGAGCGACGCATCCCCGTGATAGCGCGCCGCGAGCCCCCAGCGGACGAGCCGATCGGCGTGACCGAGGAGCTCCGACGCGACGGCGAGCGGCGCGTACCAGGCCGCGAGGGAGGCCCACCTTCCATGCGCGAGCGCGCGCCACCGCGCCTCGTCGATCCGCCCGAAGACACCCCGGGGGCCGAACCGGTCGAGTCCGCGTTCGAAGAGCTCGACGGGCAGGGCCGGGTTCTGGAACGCGGGCACGCCACCTTCGTCCCGATCCTCGAACAGCGTGGCGACGAGCGATGCGTCCGTCGTCTGCCGAGCGACTCCGGCGCACGCGGTCGCGTCCGGATCGGCGCGCAGAGCCGCGCCCAGGACCGAGGCGCGTGCGTTCGCTTCGTCGAGAGCGCCACCCTCCACCCTCGCGTGCGCCGCGAGCTCCGCGCCGCACCCCCGCGTCTCCGTCGGCGGCGAGCGCTGGAGCTGCTCGGGCGACGCCTGCCCGCTCGCTGCCACGAGAGCCGCCGTGCGAACACGTCGCCGTGGGTGAGCGCGTCCCGAGCTCCTCGCCCGTGAGGGCCCTCCCGCGCCGCGTGCGTCGTCGACGCCTCGGGCCAGGCGGAGTTCGTGAGCGCGCGGAAGAGCGCGGAGAGCGACGCGGGCGTCGCAGGGTTCAGCGCGGCGGCGGTCAGATCGCGGCGTCCCGATCCCCGAGCGAGGCGCGCGAGCGCGGCGTCCCCCGCGGCGGGGTTTCGCGCGAGCGCGAGCCGCACGCGCCGCGCTAGCGTCACGCGCGAGCCCGCTCGGCGGGGGCCCACCGCGGGGTGCGCGGCGACCGACCGCCTCACCGCCGCGAGCGCGTCGCCAGCGAGCTCGCCGAGCGTCTGCGCACACGAGGGGTTCCGCGCGAGCGCAGGCGGACGGCGGGGGGTGGTGCATCGCGCGCGAGCCATGCGGGAGGGAGCGGCGGTTGCCCGCCTCGACGCGAGCGCCGCGCGCACGCCCGCGGAGGGGTCGCACGCGAGCGCGTCGGCGTCCTCGTCCCGGATCGCTTCGCGACGCGCGCGCGCCGGCCCGCAGCCCGCGCGTCCATCCGCTGGGGCACCGAACAGGTTGAAACCGGAACGGGCTCGAGTTCGAGGAGAGGCGCACGCCCGAGGAGCGAGCACCGCAAGGCGACTCCTCGTCCTCCGAGGAGCGCAGCGACGAGGCCGTGTGGTTCTCTCGAGAATCGGGCTCATGCGTCGGCGTTTCAACTGTTCGGTCTCTAGATCGTCGCCTTGGTGAGCTGCGCGAGCCGCTCGATGGCCGCCTCGAGCGAGGGTTGCGGCTCGTGGAAGCTGACGGCGGCGCCGAAGCCCCAGGTGTCCGCGACCTTCGAAGGCCGCCGCTCGACGCGCACCACCGCGCCCTCGACGACGAGCGTCCTCTCGACCTCTTCGAAGATGTCGAGGTGGAGCTTCACGCGCGCGCCCACGGGGAGCTCAGCGACGAGCAAGAGGAACGCGCCCGTCACGCTGAGATCGTTCACGACCGCGACCTCCATGTCGCTCGTGTCACCGGGCTCGCCGCGCTGGATGCCGAGCGGATAGCAGGTGAGGTGGCGCGCGCCGCGCCGGCGCTCGTTCTCGTCGGCGGAGGGATCGCTCGGCGTCGTCACGGCTCGGTCGAAGGTACCAGCATCAATCGAGGAGATGGAGGCGCGCCTTGAGGTTCTTGAACTCGAAGCGCTCGAGCACCGCCGCGAGGCCCGATCGATCCGGGGGTGTCCCGAGAAGGTCCTCCACCGTGATGGGGAGCGGGAGATCCCTACGCATCGTCGCGAGGCCCTTCGCGTGTCGACCCTGCTCGGCGTGGGCCTCGAGCGTCTTCCGCTTCGCGGGCGTGAGCTCCCCCGCGTGCGCGAGGACGCCCTCGAGCGATCCGAATTTCTGGAGGAGCTCCGCCGCGGTCTTCTCCCCGATGCCTGGGATACCGGGGATGTTGTCGGCGGTGTCTCCCTTCAGCCCGATGAAGTCGGGGATCTGCGCGGGGGTGATCCCGTAGCGCGCCTCGAGCCGCGCGGGCGTGTACACCTCCACGGAGGCGACTCCGCGGGGCGTCATCATCAGCGTGGTCCGCTCGGTGAGGAGCTGGAACGCGTCGCGATCCGTGGACACCACGCACGTCCGGAGGCCCGCGCGATCGGCCGCGGTCGCGAGCGTCGCGATGACGTCGTCCGCCTCCCAGCCGGGAGCCGCGACGTTGCGGTAGCCGAACCCTTCGACGATGGGACGAAAGTGGGGGAACTGCGCGCCGAGGATGGAGGGCATCGGCTTGCGCCCCGCCTTGTACTCTACGGCCGCGGCGGTCGCCGCCTCGAGGCGCTCGGTCGGCCGCGTGTCCCACGCGACGGCGACGCCGCGAGGGCGGTAGTCCGTGAGGAGCTTGAAGAGCATGTTCGCGAACCCGAGCAGCGCGTTCGTCGGTTGCCCGTAGGAGGTGGCGATGTCCTCGGGGAGCGCGAAGAACGCGCGGTAGGCGAGGTTGTTGCCGTCGATCAGGAAGAGGTCGGAGCCCTTTGCGGGCGCGTCGGACAGATCGAGCGGGGCGCCCGCGAGCGACTTCGTCATCGCCGCGCCGCCGAGGGAAGGGCGCTCACAGCCCGAAGTCGCAGTCGTCGACGAGCTCCTTCACGATGTTCGGTCGCTTGAGCGACCGATCGACCTGGTCGGCGTCGAGCCATTGCCCGTCGGCCATGTGGAACTGCATGAACGGGGTGGCGGCGTCGTCGGCGTTCCAGACGCCCGTGTTGGACGTCACGACGCTCACGGCCTTGTCCTCCGCGATGGGGATGGCGCGCAGCCAGAGCGACACGCCGTCGCGCACGCGGAAGAGCTGCACCGCGGCGCGCGAGGCGACGATCACGTCCGTGCCGGGCACCCACTCCACGTTCCCCGTGCCGACCAGATCCTCGTCGTTCGCGGAGTACGGATCGCGCGGGAGCGTGTCGATGAGCTCCCGCGTCTTCGCGTCCCAGACGCGAACCTGTCGGTCCACGCCGCTCGTCGCGATCATGTCGCCCGCGCTGCTCACGGCGATCGACGTCACCCCTCGCGGGTGGGCCTGGAACGTGTGCGCGGCGATGGCTCGGTCGATGTCGACCTCGCGCACGCTCCCGTCCGCCGTGCCCGTGTAGATCACGTTCGGATCGGGGCCCCAAGCGATCGCGACGATGGGCCTCCGGGGCTCGAGCGCGCGGAGGATCGACAGATCGTTCGCGTCGTAGATGCGCACGCCGAAGTTCCCGGCGACCGCGATCGACTTGCCGTCCCACGAATACGCCATCGCCTCGATGGGCGACTCGGCGCTGGTGTCGAACTCGCCGATCTTCGTCCCGTCGGAGCGCTGGTACACGGCGACGATGCCCATGATGCCCGTCGAGCTCGCGACGTGGTTGCCGTCGGGGCTCCACGCCACCATGCGCGTGGACGGATCCGCGGGGCCGCCGAGGTACCACGTCGCGCTCGGCCGGTGCTTCCCGCGAGGGTCCTCGAGCTTGAGGAGCGCGCTGCCCGAGAGCGTCGCGACGCCGAGCGCGGTCTCGTCCGCGTTCGCGGCGATGCCCCGGATGTCGGGCACCTCGCCGAGGTCGGAGAGGTTCACGGGGATCGTCGTCTCGGCGAGCCCCGTGATCTCGGACCACACGCGGACCTGCTTCTCCGAGAGGTTCTGGTTGTTCTCGGCGACGGTGTAGAGGAACCCCGCTCCACCCCAGGTCACCGCGCGCGCGCGCGACGTCGCGTTCGCGAAGTTCAGATCCGGGATGCCTCCGTTCTGATTCATCTGCGTCACCGCGATCGTGTGCGAGAGCTCCGGCGTGAGCGGCTCGGGGCACACCTTCGGCCCGGTGTCGTGGCGCTTCTGGCCGGCGATCGGTGTCTTTCCTCTCCAGGTCGTCGATCCGCACCTCGATCACCAACAGAGCAGCGCACGCGAGCGCGGCCGCAGCGGGCATGGTTCGCCTCATACGCGACCAGACCATATCGCAGGAGCGATGCGCGTGCTCGTGCGTCCGGAGCGTCAGCCGCGCCCGCGCTCGATCGCCGCCCGGAGCTCCCGCACGGCACCGGAGAGGCCCAAGAAGATCGCGTCGGCGATGACGGAGTGGCCGATGTTCACCTCGACGATCTCGGGCACCGCCACGATCTCGGCGACGTTGTGGCGCGTCAGGCCGTGCCCCGCGGCGACCTCGATCCCGGCCTCGTGCGCGCGATGGGCGGCGCGGACGATCCGAGCGAGCTCCTCGCGCCGCGCGGCCGGGCTCCGATCCGCGAACGCGTGGCAGTACTCGCCCGTGTGCAGCTCCACCTGCGCGACGCCGATCTCCTTCGCGAGGTCGACCGCGCCCTCCTCGGGCGCGATGAAGAGGCTCATGCGGATCCCGCGCTCTCGCGCCATCGCGGTGCACTTCTCGATGGGGCCGCGCTGCCCCGCGACGTCGAGCCCGCCCTCGGTCGTCCGCTCCTCACGCCGCTCGGGGACCAGCGTGATCGTGTCGGGCCGCACGCGCGCGGCGATCGCGATCATCTCGTCGGTCGCGGCCATCTCGAGGTTGAAGTGGGAGCCGATGGCGGCGCGCAGACGCTCGACGTCCTCGTCGCGGATGTGCCGGCGATCCTCGCGCAGGTGCGCGGTGATCCCGTCCGCGCCCGCCGCCTCGCACGTCTGTGCCGCGAAGACGGGATCGGGGTAGGGAACGCCGCGCGCGTTTCGCACGGTCGCGACGTGGTCGATGTTGATGTGGAGGCGGACGCCGGGCATGGCCGGAGTCGTACCACCGCCCGAGGGCCACGGGCGGCACAGGCGCGCCGCGCGCGGCGCGATCAGTTCCGTCGACGCGGAAAGCGTCAGTTCGAGGCGAGCTCTTCGCGCGCGATCCCCGCCGCGCGGAGCGCCTCCTCGATCTCCGAGCGCTTCTCCTGCACGCCCTCCGCGCTGTCCGCGCCGATCGCCTCCGCGATCTGCTCCGCGGTGGAGCTCGCCTCGTCGAGCGCCTTGCGGAGCCGCTTCAGCTTCGCAGGGACGCCGGCCGTCACGTCCGCGCCCGCGGCGAGCGCGGGCGATGCCTCCGTGATCGCCTCGATGAGCGCCTGGATGTCGCCGCGCGCCTTCGTCGCCGCCTCGATGGCCTTCGCGCGCGTGTCGAGCGCGGCGAGGTCGCGCTTCGCCTTCTCGCGGATCGCGTCCCGCACGAACGCCGAGAGCTCCGAGGCACCGGGAGCGGGGGCGGGATCGTCGGGCGAGCTCGACGGAGCGTTTGCGGCGCGCACAGCGGAAGGAGCCTTGGCCATGGTCGCGCCAACCTAGTTCAGCGCCCGCGAAGTAGGTTCAACAATTCGCCTTCGGCGCGCTCATCGAAGTCCGCGGACGGAGCCGCGGCGGATCGAGCGCCTTCGGCGCGCTCATCGAAGTCCGCGGACGGAGCCGCGGCGGATCGAGCGCCTTCGGCGCGCTCATCGAAGTCCGCGGACGGAGCCGCGGCGGATCGAGCGCCTTCGGCGCGCTCGTCTCAGATCAGGTGGGCGTCTCGTACCAGATCTTGGTCACGGTCACCTCGATCGGGCCTTTCGGGCGGTGCACGACGGTCGTGTCCCCGACCTTCTTGCCGATGAGCGCCTGAGCGACGGGGGCGGCGATGGAGATTTTGCGGTTCGGGAGATCGATCTCGTCGGTGCCGACGATCCGATAGGAGGACTCCTTGCCGTCCTCGTCCTCGAGCGTGAACCAGGCGCCGAAGTAGATTTTGTCGAGCTGCTCTTGGGTCGGCTCGACGACGGTCACGCGATCGAGCCGCCGCTCGAGGAAGCGGATGCGGCGATCGATCTCACGGAGCTTCTTCTTGCCGTAGATGTACTCGGCGTTCTCGCTCCGATCCCCCTGCGCGGCAGCGACGGAGACCTCCTCGGTGATCTTCGGGCGGTCGACGTCCCAGAGCTTGCGGAGCTCCGCTTGGATCGCTCGGTAGCCCTCGACGGTGATGTGCTGCGTGCCCTTCGGACGGACGGGCTCGACCTCCTCGGGCTCCTCGTCTTCGTCGGTCTCCTTCGTGAACGCCTTCGACATCGTTCCTCCGCGCATACACCGATGCTCGCCGCGAGCCACGCTCCCCGTGCGGTCCCCCCGGCTCCCCGCGGTCCCCCGCGAGGTGAGGCGTCTTGCCCCGGTCGGTCGCGCGCAACTTATGGGAATCCAAGCGGATGTTTCTATGTTGAGGTGGCCCCATGCGAACCCTCTCTTCTTGGCTCTTTGGTGCAGCACTCTCCCTCGCTCTCGGCGCCTGCGGCGCGGAGCCTCCGACGACCACGACCCCGGGCGCGTCGGCGAGCGTCGCGACGACCGCCTCCGCGGCCCCGAGCGTTGCGCCGAGCGCGTCCGCGTCCGCGGTCGCGGCGCCCGATCGGCCCAAGGCCGAGCCTTACCCGGTTCCGCCTTCCCTCCAAGCGATCGTGGACGCAGCGGATCGCAGCCCCGAGGACAAGGCGCTCGACGCCGGGCGGCACCCCGGTGAGACGCTCGCGTTCTTCAGCATCGGCCCGGGCATGAAGGTCGCCGATCTCGGCGCGGGCGGCGGCTACACGACGGAGCTCCTCGCGCGCGCGGTCGGCGCGAAGGGTAAAGTCTGGGGGCAGAACTCGAAGTTCTTGCTCGAGCGCTTCGCGGAGAAGCCGTGGTCCGAACGCCTCGCGAAGCCGATCATGAAGAACGTGGTCCGCGCCGATCGGGACTTCGACGATCCCCTCCCGCCGGAGGCGAAGGATCTCGACGCCGTCGTGATGGTCCTCTTCTACCACGACACGGTCTGGCAGAAGGTCGACCGCGCGAAGATGAACGCGAACATCTTCAAGGCGCTGAAGCCCGGCGGCATCTACGCGATCATCGACCACAGCGGCCGCGAGGGCACGGGCATGACGGAGACCGAGACCCTCCACCGGATCGAGGAGAAGCCCGTCGTCGACGAGATCCTCGCCGCCGGGTTCAAGCTCAAGGGGGAGGCCCAGTTCCTCCGGAACCCCGCGGACACGCGCGATTGGAACGATTCGCCGAAGGCCGCCGGCGACAAGCGCGGGACGAGCGATCGCTTCGTGCTCGCGTTCGTGAAGCCGTAGTCCGCGAAGCCGTCGCCCCTCTCGCGCCGCGCCCGCGTTCGATCGAGTCGATCGTGGAGCCGCGGCGCGGGTGGGCGTGCGCGGGCTATTCGGCCGGCAGCGAGGCGGAGCCGAACGCGAACGAGCTCCACGGCGAGGAGGGGGAGTCCCCACCCGGCGCCGTCGCGCGGACGCGGAAGCGGAACCCGGCGTCGAGCGCAGGCCAGAATGTCTTCATGGGCTTGGTCGTCGAGTACCCGTAATAGGGGGTCCAAGCGCCGCTCGATTTCTGGAAGTACTCGATCTCGAACTCGTACCCCGTCGCGCCGTCGAACGGATCGACGCCCATCGTCACGCTCGGGCCGTCCTCGTGCGCGCCGTCCTTCGGGACGAGCCCGGTGGGCGCGCCGCCCGCGGGCGCGGGCGGATCGTCGGCGTGCGGCGGGGGCTCGGACGGGGACGCGGCCTTGCCCGCGAAGGCGAGCAGATCGTCCAGCGTCCCGTTCCAGACGTCGCGATCCACGCTGCCGGGGATCCCGCTCACCTTGCCGTGATCCGAGTACTGCCACATCCGCCAGCCGGTCCAGCCGGAGGGCACGAGCGGACAATCGCTCGTGTAGTTCGCGACCCAGAGCGGATAGTCCGAGAACCCCCCTCCGACGACGTTTTGCATGAACGCGGCGGTATAGACGATGGGTCGCTTGCCCGTCGCCGCCTCCACGCGCACGAGCCACTTCTTCATCCGCGCGCGCAGCGTCGCGTTCGACACGCCGTCGGACGTCTCGACGTCCAGGACGACGGGGAGATCCCCCTCCCCGAGGGGGTCGGAGGCGAGCGCGTCGATCACCAAATCCGCTTGTTTCACCGGATCCTGCGAGGGTCGAAAGAACTGGTAGGTCCCGCGGACGAGCCCCGCGGCCTTGGCGCCCTTCCAGTTCGCCGCGAACCGGGGATCCGCGAACACCTCGCCGTCGCTGACGCGGACAATCGCGAACTTCACGTTCGTCTTCGCGACCGCGCTCCAATCGATCTTCTCTTGATAGTACGACACGTCGACGCCCTGCACCGTCGGGCCCGCGGAGCACACGCGGAGGGCGCCGTCCTCCTCGCTGGTCTCCTCCCAGGGGTTCGAGCTGTCGGGCGGCTCCGGCGCGCAAGCAGACAATCCGAGCCAAAGCGACGTGGCGAGCGCGAACCCTAGCGTGCGGCGTGAGCGGTCGAGCATCTCGCGCCCTCCAAGCAGGGGCCGTTCCACGCCTCTGCCGTGGCCGTAGGCCAGCAATTTGCGAAAAAGGGCGCTTCGCGGCGCGTCAACTACACCGACGCCGGATCGGCCGCCGCGCTGGACCGTCCTCCACCCACCCGCGCGCTGCGCGGCCCGAGCCCTCCGTCCGCCAAGGAGAGCGCCGCCCAGTCGATTCTCGTTCACTTGGCGCACTTCGCGGTTCCTCTGTCTGCTCCGGAGGGGCTGCTCGTGCGCCAGCACCTCGTGGCCCCGCAGACAGACAATCGGGGGGGGCGCGCGGATGGAGCGGTGGGTGGGTCGAGCGGGACGAGGTTCGCTCGCCCGTTCCCGGGGGAAGGGGGCTGTGGTGGAGTGCGCTCGATGGGATCGCGAGAGGCTTGGTGGGGGGTGTGTGGCGTGGCGCGGATAGCGCTCGGCGCGGTGCTGGCGGCGTGTACCGCGTCCTCCGCCTCCTCCCCGCGCGGCGCTCCGTCCGCTTCGGGCGAGGATTCCGCGCCTCCTCCTCCGGTCACTCCGGTGATCTCCACGGCGTCCGCGTCTGCCTCCGCGCGCGCCTCGCTGGCGCGCCCGCCCGCGTGCAGCGGGACATGCGCCCCGGGGACGCGCTGCGAGCTCACCAAGGATGGACCCGCGTGCGTCGCCTGCGCGCCGGGCTCGCTCCCGACGTGCAGGGACGGTCGGTTCCTCGAGGCGTGCACCGACGAAGGGAAGCGCGAGACGGTGACGGATTGCGAGACCCTTCATCGCAGATGCGACCAGGGGCGCTGCGCGGCTCGGGTGTGCGCGCCGAACGCCCTCGAGTGCTTCGACGCGGACGTCTACCGCTGCAACGCGGACGGCACGGCGCGCACCCTCGTGACCGCGTGCGTGATCACCGGCGCCGATGGCTCGCTCGACGCGTCGCGCGGGCTTTGCCAGGGCGTGAACGGCGTCCCCGCGTGTAGCAAGGCGTGCAACCTCCCCGACCACACGATCGTCGCGATGCGCGACTGCGACACGTGCAGCTGGGACGGGATCCCGTTTTGCACCGAGGAGTACGACGGGAATCGCGGGTGCACGGACTGGTTCTGCCTCCCCGGCGGGGCGATGGGCTTCGGGGTCGTCAGCATGCCCTGCGTCCGAGACACGGAGGGGCTCATCGTCCCGGGCTCGAAGAAGACCTCGGCGTGCGAGGGCACGGGCCCCATCGGATCGCGGACGATCACGTACGACACCTGCAAAGGGGGGCAGCCGGTCGCCGCGACGCGCGTCGAGCCGTGCATGCGGTGAGCGCGCGCGATCGCGTCGCGCCCCGATCGTCGCGAGCGGGAGTCAGAACTGGCCGGGGCGGAGCGGTGGCGGGGCCGCCTCGGCGACGCCCTCGTCCGGCTTCATCCACGTGGGAATGGGGGGCGGCGGGGGCGGCGGCTTGGTCGAGGCGGTGACGACGGCCGAGGGATGCGCGCTCGCCTTCGGCGGTGCGCTCGCCGTCGGCGGGGTGCTCGCCGTCGGCGGGGCGCTCGGCGGAGGGCTCGCGAAGGACGGCGGAGGCGCGACCGGTTCGCCCGTGGAGGTCGGTCGTCCGCCCGTGTACACGGTCTCGAGCGGCGGCGGCGGGGCCTCCATGACCCCGTTGTCGGGCCGAGTCCCGCAGCCCATCAGCGCGGCGACGACGACGGCCATCGCGTGGCGAGGCAGGCTCTTCTTCGCGGGGACGGTGGCGACGGGCGTCTCCTCGAAGCCGAGCCGCGCGTTGCGCGCCGCGCTCGCGTGGTCGATCACGGGCTGCACGAAGTCGCTGATGCGCCGCCGCAAATCGCAGAGCTCCGCGCGCTGCGCCGCGCGCGCGGCGAGCTCTCGCGAGCGCAGATCGGCGATCGCCGCGTGGAGCTCCTTCGCGTCGTCGTCGCGCGCGGCGTCGCACGCGAGCACGAGCTCGCGGAAGAACCCCGCCGTCTCGAGGTTGAGGCGGCGCTCCCAGTCGTAGAAGTCGCCGACGAGCGCTTGCACGTCCGCGCCCTCGTAGAAGTGGCGGAGCACCGTCGCCTGATGGTCGAGCCGGATCGCATGGCCGAGCAGCTCGTCCTCGCCCCAGCAGCGGCCCGCGAAGAGGTCTCGCCCGAGGTCCCAGATGCGCGCGACCTTGGGATCCGCGTAGCGGTAGGTGCGCGCCATGTACGTCCCCTCGGCGGCGCCCGCCGCGAGCATGCGGCGCTCGAGCGGAGTGCCCGCGTAGATCTCGGCGCGGCAGTAGTTCAGCGGGTGGGACGGGTGGCGCTCGACGAAGTCCAGATCCGCGAGCATGGAGGCGACCGTCGCGTCCGGGTTGAAGATGATCATCGTGTACTGCGACGACACGCCGTACTTCTCGCACAGGCTCACGGCGCGCTCCGTGTCGCTGCACGTCTGCCGGCGCCCGATGGAGTCGAGGCCGCACTGGCTGCCCGACTCGATGCCCAGGAAGATGCGGAGCAGCCCGAGCTCCACGAGCTTCTGGAGCGCGCCTTCATCGAGATCTTGGGGGCCGCACTTCATCACGATCCCGATGCCGTCGAGCTTCGCCTCGCGCAGCGCCTCCTCGTAGAGGCCGAGGCGGTACGCGTTCTCCTTGGGCGACGGCACGAGGAAATTGTCGTCGTGGAACACGAACTGGCGCACGCCGCGCTCGTGGTAGAGCTCGCTCATCTCCGCCACGACGTTCTTCGGCTCCCGCTGCCGGAAGCGAGGGCCCGGCGCGAGGCGGTGCAGCGTGGTGATGCAGCAGTAGTCGCAGTTGCGGATGCAGCCCCGGCTCCCATGAAGTACGCCGTGGGGACCCCGGCGATGAGGCGCGCAGGACCGGAGCGATCCGGCCGCGGGAGCCGATCCAGATCCCGCAGCGCGGGGCGCTTCGCCGTCGCCCGGGGGACGCGATCCTCACCCCGCACCACGACGCCGAGGAGCCCGTGCGCCTTCGACACCATCTCGCTCCCGAGGTTCGCGAGCTCGACGATCGCGTCCTCCCCTTCGTGCTGCACGATCAGGTCGAGGCTCGAGAAGTCCCGGAGCAGCTCCTCCGCCGCGCACGTCGCGAAGTGTCCGCCCGCGATGATCGGCTTCGCGGGCGCGGCGCGCTTCAGCGCGCTCGCGAGCGCGAGGAACTCGGGCGCGCGGACCTGGAAGGATATCGAGAGGCCGATCGCGTCCGCGTCCCGCGATCGCCGCACCACGTCCCGAATGTCTCCCCCGTCGTTGAACGACGCGATGTCCGCCTCGTGGCCCGCGGTCCGGAGCGCCGAGGCGAGGTAACCGAGGGAGAGGTTCGACTCGAGATCGGGGCCAACGAGGAGGAATCGCATGCGGGCGGCGTAGCAAGCCGCGCACCGCACACGCGCGCGCGATCGCGCTCGAGGTACCCACCCGCGACCGCCCCGAGGGGCGAAGGGCTTGCGTCGGACGCGCATCGATTGCGTCGCGCCGTGGAGCCCCGCGCGGCGCGCACGGCGCGCGGCTCTTCGGTTACCGTCATGGTCGATGGCGAAGAGCGCATCGAAGGTGAAGCCCGCGGCCCAACCGGCCTCCGCGCCGAAGCGGAAGGCGGCCTCGGGATCGAGCTCGTCCACGCGGTTCGAGGGCTTCCCGCCCGGCGCGATGCAGTTCTGGTTCGAGCTCGCGACGGAGATGAGCAAGCCGTGGTTCGATGCGAACAAGGGGCGCTACGAGGCCGAGTGGGTGACCCCGATGAAGGCGCTCCTCGACGAGGTCGCCGCGGGCCTCGCCGCGGCGTACCGGCCGCTCCCGCTCGCTGCGCCGAAGGTGATGCGCATCCACCGCGACGTCCGGTTCTCGAAGAACAAGGCGCCGTACAAGACGAACATCGGAGGCGTCATCACGCTCGGCGATTCGCTCGCGGCCGGCGGGTGCGCCGCGATGTACGTGCACGTCGGGCTCGACGAGCAGTTCGTCGGCGTGGGCTCCTACGCGTTCGACGCCGAGCGCCTCGCGCGCTTCCGCAAGGCGGTGAGCGAGAAGCCCGGCGCGGAGCTCCAGTCGATCGTCGATGCGCTCCGAAAGGCGGGCTACGTGGTCGGCGGGCACGACGACTACAAGAAGGTCCCGGCGGGCTTCGACCCCGGGCACCCGCGCGCGGAGCTCCTGAAGATGAAGGGGCTCACCGCGATGTTCCCCGCCGTCTCGCAGAGCCACTTCTTCGAGCGCGGCCTCGCTCGACGCTCGCCGAGCACGGCACCGCTGCCGCGCCGTCGGAAGTGGCCCGCGCGCCATGCTCGGCCGACGCGCGTGGCGCCATGTCGGCTGACGCGCGTGGCGCTCGAGGAGCGCCACGGCGACACGGCTCTGTCAGAGCGCGGCGGCGGTGGCCTGCGCGAGGAGCTCTTGAGCAGGCGCTTCACGAGCTTCGCTGGATCTTCGACGACCCCCTCGCTGAGGAGCGCCTGATCATGTTGTGCTGCCCGCAGTACGACTGGTGCTCGGGCTCTCGGGCTCCTTGGCCGCGAGCTTCGCGATGTTCTCGACGATGGGGTGAGTCGGATTCACCTCGAGGATGCGCTTCTTCTCCTGGGCCCGCTCATCCATCATGCGGAGGATCCGCTCCATGTTCGCGCCCGGATCGCCCTCGCCCGACACGAGGCAGCTCGCCGTGTCCGTGAGGCGCTTCGAGAACCGCACGTCCTTCACGCGATCGCCGAGCGTCTTCTTGATCGCGGTGAGCGCGTCCGTGGGCTCGGGCTTCTCCTCTTTCTTGTCGTCGTCGCCGAGGTCGAGATCGCCGTGCGCGACGCTCTTCAGCTTCAGCTTCTCGAAGTCCGTGAGCGCCTGGACGACCCACTCGTCGATGGGATCCGTCAGGAGGAGCACGTCGTACTTCTTCTTGCGGAACGCCTCGAGGTGCGGGCTCGTCTCGATCGCTCGGCGGTTCGGGCCGGTCATGTAATAGATGTCGCGCTGGTCGGACGGCATCGCCGCGACGTACTGCTTGAGGGAGATGAGATCGCCCTCCTTCGTCGACAGCGCCTCGAAGCGCGCGAGCTCCGCGATCGTGTCTTTGTGCTTCCAGTCGAGGGTGATGCCCTCCTTCAGGAGCTTTCCGAAGAGGTTCCAGAACTTCTTGTACTTGTCCGGATCGTTCTCGGCGACGTCCTTCAACGTCTTGAACACCTGCTTCACGATCTGCTGCTCGATCAGCGTGAGCGTGCGGGACTCCTGGAGCACCTCGCGCGACACGTTGAGCGAGAGATCCTCCGAGTCGACCACGCCGCGGAGGAACCGGAGGTAGAGCGGCGTGAGCTTCTCGCAGCTCTCCATGATGAGGACGCGCTTCGCGTAGAGGCGAAGCGCCGTGCGGTCCTTCTGGAAGAGGTCGAACGGCGCCTTCTCGGGCACGTAGAGGAGGGCCTGGAACTGGACGGGCGCGTCCACCGCGATGTGGATCGTGATGAGGGGGCTGTCCCCCACGGTGCCGCCGGTGATGTGCTTGTAGAACGCGCTGTGCTGCTCCTCGGTGATGCTCGCCCGCGGCATCGCCCAGAGGGCCTTCGACTGGTTCGCGACCTCCCCGTCGACGTAGATCGGGACGCTCACGTAGTCCGAGTACTTCGTGATGATGTCCTTGAGCCGCCACGCGCGCGCGAAGTCGAGCTGGTCCTCCTTCAGGTGCAGGACGATCTCGGTCCCCGGGGTCTCCCGATCGCCCGGCGCTACGGTGAACGATCCCTCGCCGCTCGAGCGCCACACGACGGGCTCGCTCCCGGCCTTCATGCTGCGCGTCTTCACGTCCACGCGGCGCGCGACCATGAACGCCGCGTAGAAGCCGACGCCGAACTGCCCGATGATCGAGAGCGCCGCGTCCTTCGACTTCGCCGCCTCGCCGTGCTGCTTCAGGAACTCGAGCGAGCCGGAGCGCGCGATCGTGCCGAGGTTCTGGATGACCTCGTCCCGCGTCATGCCGATGCCGTTGTCCTCGATGGTGAGCGTGCGCTCCTTCTCGTTCGCGGTGATCTGGATGCGCGGCTCGCCCACCTGCTTCTGCGCGTCCTCGTGGGTGAGCTGGAAGAACCGGCCCTTGTCGAGCGCGTCCGCGGCGTTCGACACGAGCTCGCGGAGGAAGACCTCCTTGTTCGTGTAGAGGGAGTTGATGACGAGCGTCAGGACCTTTTGGACCTCCGCCTGGAACGGCAAGCTCTCGGCGCCCTCGTCCTTCGGGAGCTCGGCGGGGGCCTCGGCCACGGGCTCTGCCTTCACGTCGATGGCGTCGTCGTCGGAGGGAAACTCTTCGTTCTCGGTGCTCATGTCAGTCGCCGGAAATGCGTCTTCTCGGCGGACTTTGCAAGCCTGATCGTCCGGGGTGGGGTAGGCTCCGAGCCTCGTGCGAGCCCTCTTTTTCGGTACCCCGGAGATCGCCGTCGGCGCCCTCGAAGCCCTCCACGAGATCGCGACGGTCGTCGGGGTGGTGTGCCAGCCGGACAAGCCGTCCGGGCGCGGACTCGAGGTGAAGCCCGTCCCCGTGAAGGCGCGCGCGCTCGAGCTCGGCCTGCCCGTCACGCAGCCCACGAAGGTGAAGACGCCCGACTTTGCGGCGTGGGTGCGCGCCCAGGAGGCGGACGTCGCGCTCGTGATGGCCTACGGGCGCATCCTCCCGAAGGGGGTGCTCGACGCTCCCCGGCGAGGCTGCATGAACCTGCACGCCTCGCTCCTCCCGAAATATCGCGGAGCGGCGCCGATCACCTGGGCCATCGTGGACGGGGAGGGGACGACGGGCGTCGCGCTCATGCAGATGGACGAGGGCATGGATACGGGGGACGTCTACGCGATGCGCGAGGTCCCGAGCGGGCCCGACACGACCGCGGCCGAGCTCGCGGTCGCGCTCTCCGCGTGCGCGCGCGTCGTGGTGAAGGAGGACCTCCCGCGGGCCGTCGCGGGCGAGCTGGTCGCGCGCGCGCAGGACCACGCGCGCGCCACGCACGCACGGATGCTCGTGAAGGACGACGGCCGCGTCGATTGGTCGAAGCCCGCGGCGCGGGTGCACGATCACGTCCGCGGGATGACGCCGTGGCCCGGCGCGTTCAGCACGCTGAACGGCAAGCGCATCCTCATCCTCTCGACCCGGCGGGTGGACGGGTCCAGTCTCGCCTCCGGGGCCGGTGGGCCCGCGGGGGGCGAGCCCGGGCAGGTCGTCGTCGCGGAGAAGGATCGCGTGGAGATCGCCTGCGGGGAGGGGCGGATCGCGATCCTCCGCGCGCAGCTCGAGGGGAAGAAGGCGCTCGACGCGCGTGACCTCGTCGCGGGGCGCACGCTCTCCGTGGGCGCGCGCCTGGGGGCCCCGTGAGGTTCGACGTGCCCGAGCCGCTCGGCCCGGCGGATCGCATCGAGAACAAGGAGCCGCTCAAGTCGTTCATCGCGGAGATGCACGCGGAGTTTCCGTCGTTCGTCATCCTCAGGAAGGAGACGAGCCCGCTTTCGAAGGCGATCGACGTCCTCCTCAAGGTCGTGACGTTCGGCGGGCAGCGCGACTACCTGACGCACTACTACACGGTGATCGGCGATCGCCTGTACGTCCCCGAGGGCTGGGACGAGGTGGACCCCGTGAGCGCCGTCATCACGCTCCGCCACGAGCGCGTCCACCTCCGCCAGCGCCGCCGCTACACGATGCCCCTCTTCATGCTCGTGTACCTGCTCCTCCCGCTGCCCTTCGGCCTCGCCTACGGGCGCGCGCGCATCGAGTGGGAGGCCTACACGGAGACGCTCCGCGCGACGCTCGAGCTCGCCGGGGAAGACGCGGTGAAGAGCCCCTTCCTGCGCGCGCGCATCGTGCGGCAATTCACGGGCGCCGCGTACGGCTGGATGTGGCCCTTCCGCAAGACCGTGGAGCGCTGGTACGACGACGTGCTCGCGCAAATCCTCGCCGAGAAGCCGCGCTAGCGCGAGCTTCGGCGCGCTGTCGAAGCGGGCTCGCGGGCGGTGCACGAGAGCACCTTCCGGCTTGAATACCGGTGATTCAAACCGGTCGGTGCTCTAGAGTGCGACGAAATGAAGCCGCCGCTGCTCCCCGTCCACGTCGTGTCCCTCGGCGCGGGCTTCGCCGACGGCGCAGCCATGGGCAGCGCCGGAGGGACCGGGCCGTGAAGCTCGCGCGCCTCATCGCGCTCGCCCTCGCGGCGAGCGTCGCCCTCGCCGCATCGGCGGACATCCCGACGCCGACGCCGACGAGCACCGGCCTCATGGGCTCGCTGTCCTCGCAGATCGGCGACGCGAAGAAGCAGGCCGCGAATGCCCCGCGGGACGCGATGTCGAGCGTCTACGGAGCGGACGCGGGGCCGCCGGGGTCCACGTCGTCCTCGGGGGCGTCGTCCTCGTCGGGCGGGCCGGCGGACTCCGGGAGCGAGCACGATCTTCCCTCCGAGGCGGATCTCGACGCGTCGCTGCCCGAGCGCCGCGCAGAGGCCCAGGAGAGGCTCGCCGCGCACCTCTCGTCGGAGATCGGTGACAAGCCGGTCGACGCGTCGCTCCTCGACGAGCTCCGGAGGCACGCGCGAGCGATCGCACGGCTCGACCGCATCGGGTTCGTCGCGTCCGCGCAGCACGACGACGCCGCGATGAAGCGCGTCACGGCGCTCCTCTCCGACGAGTTCCAGCGCCACGCGAGCGAGGTGGACCGGTGGCTCGCGCGATGAGCAAGGGCCACTCCGTGATCCTGCCGGTCCTCGGCGCGGCCGTCCTCGGCGCGCTCTCGCTAGCGGCGTGCAGCTCGCCCTCGGCGGACGCGCCCTCCGCGAGCGCGTCGGCCGCGGTCACGGTCGCGACGGCGGTGCCGACGTTCGCGCGACGTCGGCCCCCGCGCTCCGGCGTCGCGCACGTCGACCCGTCGTCGCTGCCCGTGCCGGAGGACTACGAGTCGGAGTTCCGAAAGCAAATCACGTCGTCCAACTACCTCGACGCGCTCGAGAGCGCCGCCGCCGAGGCGTCGGCCGCGCCGCGCGCCCACCCCTGAGGGGAGGAAGAAGCATGCGCACCACCGTCGCCGTCTCCCTCGCCGCCCTCGTCCCCGTCGTGGCGGGCTGCAACCCGTACACGAGCACGAGCGCCTCCGTGAACGATCCGTCGGACATCGCCCTCGACGACTACGGCGCGCCAGTCACGGGGAACGGGCCCATCCCCTGTCCCCCCGCGTCGAACGACGGCGCGATCCAGTTCTCCTGGGACTCGGGCGCGATGAAGGTGAAGGGCACGTGTCAGGCGGGGCTCCGCGTGGGCACCTGGAAGGGCGGGTACGCGAACGGCGAGGACCGGTGGAAGGCGGAGTTCACCGAGGGCGTGATCAACGGCACCTTCAAGGCCTGGTACCCCGACGGGGAGCTCCGCGTGAAGATGGAGTTCCTGAACAACGTGCCGAACGGGACCTTCAAGGCGTACTGGCCCAACGGCGAGACGCGCGAGAAGGGGGAGTTCGTGAACGGGAAGCGGAACGGCTGCTGGTACACGTACTACGAGAACGGCAAGGACCACACGAAGGGGACCTACGCGGACGACGACAAGGTCCTCAGCTGGTTCACCTGGTCCGAGGACGGGACGCGCAAGCGCGACAAATACGGCGGCAAGGCGCTCCACGGCGAATGTCTGCTCATGCTCTAGAGAATCGCGGCGTGATTCGGATGCGTCGGTGCTCTAGTGGAGAGGTGATGACCCGGCTCACCGTCCTCGCTCTCCCTGCGCTCGTCGCGCTGGGCGGCGCGACCGAGGCGCGCGCGGACGCGCTTCCCGTCGAGCCCGCGCTGATTCAGCTGCCCCACGTCTCCGCGCAGCCGGCGACGCGCGTGCGGAGCTCCGGCATGATCGCCGGCGGCGTCGTCCTCAGCGTGCTCGGGCTCGCGGGATCGGTCCTCGGCGTGGTCGCGCTCGTGGTGCAGTGCACCGGATCGACGTGCGGGGCGAACGAGGTGATCGGCGGGACGTCGCTCGGGCTGAGCCTCGCGACCGAAATCACGGGCATCGTCCTCATCTCCGTCGGGGCGACGCCCCGGCCCATGGTCACCGAGCTCGAGCGCGCGCCGCACCTGGCCGCGCCGCAGCCCGAGGTGTTCCGCTTGAGCCTTCGCGGGCTCGGACTACGAATGAGCTTCTGACGACGATGGCGCTCCCCCAAGCTCCGCGACCCAAGCCGAAGAACCCCGATCCGCTCGACCAGGAGGGCGTCGCCGACCCGCATTTCGGCGAGCTCGACGACATCGATCCGCTCGACGCGGACGATCGCAGCGAGGAGCCGCTCGGCGGAGATCCCGACGAGGACATCGACTGGACGCCCGACGCCTCGAGCGAGGACGCGGAGGCGGACGATCTCCCGATCGGCGAGCACGACGTGTTCGACGAGGCGCCGGAGAGCCTGCGCGACCGATCCCACCTCGGCCCTCCGTCCGCGAAGGATCCAGCGCCCATCGAGCACCCCGACGACGACGACGCGTTCGAAGACGCGGAGCGCCACCGACCGGCTCCCGGGGATTGGGATCCGCACGCTCCGGACGCGAACCCGCTCGCGCTCGATCTCGCGGACGAGATCGACGACGACGAGTCCCCGGACACGGACGACGGAGGGATCGAGGGCACGAACGAGGACATCGCGGCGGAGGTGGACGAGTCCGCGCTCCCCGATCTCGACGCGGACGCGGGCGCGGGGTTCGAGGTGGACGACCTCATGCGCGAGCTCGCGGCGAGCGGGTTCGGACGCGAGTCGAACGAGCCCGCGTGGGTCCTGCGAGACGGCCTCCAGCGCGTCGGAGCATTCGCCGACGTGATCGCCGACGGGGGGCGCGTCGTCGCCGTGGGCGCGGAGCTCGTCGAGCTCGGCCCCGGGGACACGGCGTTCCGATCGGTCTCGCTGCCCGCGCCCGCGCGCCGCGTCGCGCTCCACTCGTCGGGGGTGATCGTCGTCTCCGGCGACGAGCTCCTCCACGTCTCCCGCGGCGCGGGGAGCACCGCGCCCCTCGTCCTCTTCGATGCGCACCGGCCCATCCGATCGCTCGCGATCGCCTCCGGCCGCGTGTGGACCGTCGCGGGCGAGTCGCTCTGGATGATCGCCTCCCCCCCGGCGACGCCCCAGCGCGTGCGCGACGCGGGCGCCCGCTGCCTCGCCTCCGCGGGGGACGCGCTCTTCCTCGTCGCCGTGGAGGCGAACGCCGTCCGCCTCGCCCGCTTCCACGGGGACGATGGAGACTGGCAGATCGTCTCCACGTGGACGCTCGATCCGGAGGCCGCGCAGCGCGTGCTCCTCGCGGTGTCGAGGTCGGGCGCGGCGCTCGCGTTCGTGGATCGCGACACGCTCTGGCACTCGTGGGACCGCGGGGCGACGTGGGCGTCGCTCGAGCTCGAGGGGCTCCTCGCGGTCACGCACCGCTCCACCGACGGGCGCGACGAGCTCCTCATCCTGCATCGACGCGAGGGATGCGTCGCCCTCGCCAGCATGGGCGCCGCCCAGCTCCGACCCGTCGAGCTACCCTGCGCACAGCCGTGGTTCGAAGGGGCGGTCGAGGGCGGCGGGCTCGCCTGGTGCGACGCGCGCGAGACCCTCTTCGTCGCGACGCCCCGCGGGCTCGTCGCGGTCGGGCCGGTCCGCACGCACTGAGCTCGGTCAGGGCTGCGCCGCGAACGTCACGGGGACGACGATCGTGGCGCTGCCGCCGGCGGGGGCGTCGAAGTGCGCGCCTTCGATCGCCCGCTTCACGCAGTCCACCGCAGATGCGGGGAGGCTACCCGTGGTCGCTGGCGTGACGCTCACGACGTCGCCCGACGGGCCGAGCTTCGTCGTGAGGCGAATCTTGCCGGCGGCCGCGGGGTCGAGCTGGAGCGCGTCTTTGTAACAACGCCGGAACCTCGCCGCGAGCCCTGCGACGACGGCGGACGCGTTGGGGACGGCGCGGCCGCCTGCGATCGGAGGCGGGAGCTCGGGCGGCGGAGGCGGCGCGGGCTCCGCAGCGCCATCGGGCTCGGTGAGGGCGCGGATCGCGAGCTCCCGGGTTCGCACGTCGACGCGGGGGGCCGAGGCGATCTCCTCGAGGATCGTTCGCCGCTCCTCCGGAGCGCGGAGGCCCTTCGCGCGCTCGAGCATCTCGCTCGCCCAGGCGCTCTCGATGCGGCTGACGCTCGGATCGTCGAGCTCCTCGGACGTGGGCGGGAGGAGCTTGAGCGCCTCGTGGGCCGCGATGAAATCGCCCCGGTCGGCGAGCCGCTCCGCCGTTTCGACCGAACCCTCCGCGCGCTCCGACGCGCTTCGTGCGGGGGCGTCGTCCTCGATGGACGATCGCTTCGGCGCGTCCTTGCACCCGAGCGACGCACACCCGAGCGCGAGGACGACCGCCCCACGGAGAATCCCGCCCCGGAGCCCGCGCGGAGGTCGCGCTCCCTCGCTCATCGGTCCGAAGGTAGCCGATCGAGCGGCTCGTCACTCGGCGGACGCGCGCTGCTCGCTCGGCGCGTCGGGCGCGTCCGCGAGGAACCAACCCTCGTCGATCGTTTGGTTCCCGTCCGGGCTCGCGACGAGCGCCTTGAACCGCGCGTCCAGCCGGCCCGACGCGCCTTGGGAGACGATGATCTCGCACTCGCCCGCGCTGCCGGCGGGGGCGGCCTCCTCGTTCACGGGGACGCGGGGCTCGATGCGGACGCCGTCGCGCCCGCAGACATATCGGCCGGGCGCCGCGGGGAGGGTGAAGATCATGCCGTGCCCGCTCGCGTCGACCATCTCGATCCGCTCGAGGCCGTCGACGGTCGACTGGAACCCGTTGATCGACATGAGCTCCCAGAGATCCTCCGGGTCGCGTGAGAAGAAGTGCACCGCGGCGGAGGCCCCGCGCTTCGCGAAGCTCGTCTCCGCGCGCGCGAGGACGAGATCCGTCGACGCAGGAGCGGGGGGCACGTCGCACGCGGCAGCCCCGCTCGAAGTCCCCGAAGAGCCGAGCTCGACGTCGAGCGAGACCGCGACCGGCGCCTTCCCCAACGTCGAGGCGACGGGGTGCGCGGTCTCCGGGACCGAGTGGGTGCAGCCGACGAGGAGGGCGACGGAGGCGAGGGCGACGAACGATGACGAGAGACGCATGGGAGTGGACGGCTTCCTTTCGAGGCGCCCGAAGGTGCGAGCGTGCCCACGGCCATCGCACGTCTCGTGCCGCGTCGATCTTCGCGGGATCGCGCGGCGTCGCGCTCTCTTCCCGGTCGAGAGGGCAGCCTCTTGCCCGCGCGGACAGGACCTCGAGCGCCAGGGGTTCGAGCGGACCGCTCTCAGCCGCCGAGCGCGCGCGCGATGACGCGCGCCACGGCGTCGTGGTGAGTGAGCGGGGACATGTGCCCCGCGCCCTCGAGGACGGTCGTCGTCGCGCGCGGCAGCGCGGCGCCCAGGATCTCCACGACGCGGCGCGCGGCCGGGGGGGAGGCCTCACCGATCGCGAGCTCGACGGGCGCGTCGATCACGCCGTAGCTGCGCGCGCGCGTCCGATCGGCGGTGAGCGTGCGCGCGCCTTCGTAGAGCACCCAACCGACGCGGCGGAACTCGGCCCGCGCGTCCTCGCGGAGTCCAGCCCACGCGCCCTCTCCGCTCCAATAGTCGACGAACGTGCGCAGCCAGCGGTCGCGCCCCGCGTCCGTCGGCTCCCACGCGAAGTCGACGCGCGCGAGATCCCGCTCACCCACGCCCGTCGCGTCCTCGGCGAGCACGCCGAACGCGACCGGATCGATCAGCGTGAGGGACGCGACGCGCGACGGGTCGCGCGCGGCGACCTTCAGCGCGACGAGCCCGCCGTACGAATGCCCGACGAGGTGCACTCGCTCCGGCTCCGCAGCGACGAGCGACGCGACCCGGTCCACGTCGACTTCGAACGAGAACGGCTCGGGCTCCGGCCACGCGGGTGAGCGGCCTTGCCCCGTCAGATCGGGGATGATCGCGGTCGCGCCGAGCTCCACGACCTCGCGCTCGAGGCGGCGCCACTGTCGGCCCGCGAGCCCGGAGCTGTGGAGCAGCACGGCGGGCCGCCCCGATCCCTTGCGCTCGACGTGGAGCTCGCTCATTGGATGTGCTCTCGGATCGCGCGCGTCACGCGATCCGGCTGTTCCAGGGACGCGCTGTGCCCCGCGCGCGGGATCTGGAGGATGCGCGCGCCGTGGATGGCGCGCCAGATGCGCTCTGCGCGGGCCACGGGCGTCGCGACGTCCTCCTCACCGACCGCGACGAGCGTCGGGCACGCGATGCGGCCGAGCTCGGGGAGGATCGCGACGCGATCGATGACCCCGTTCACCGCGCGCCAGATGCTCCGCCGGTTCTTCAAGAGGAGCGCGCGCCACGCCTCGACGTCCGCGCGCCGCGCGGGATCCGCGAGGTTGCTCGCGCCGAAGAGGATCGGCATCACCCGATCGGCGACCGCCGAGACGCCGAGCGCGCGCGCGACGAGCGAGAGCGCGCGGTACTTGAGGACGTTCGCCTCGGGCTCGCGATCCGCGGACGTGTCGAGCAGCACGAGCGATCGCACGAGATCGGGGCGGCGCGCGGCGAGGCGCATGCCCACGAAGCCGCCCATCGAGAGCCCTACGAAGTGCACGCGGTCGAGGTGCAGGTGGTCGATGAGGAGGGCGGCGTCCTGAAACAGCAGCTCCATCGAGATGCTCGCGTCCGCGCAGTCCTCGCTCTGTCCCTGGCCCCGGTGATCGTACGCGACGCACCGAAAGGATGCCGAGAGCGCCTCGATTTGCGGGCGAAAGAGCTCCGTGGAGAACAGGAGCCCGTGGCTGAAGAGGATCACCGGCGCGCCTCTCGGGCCGCGGTCTTCGTAGTGGAGCCCCGTCCCGTTCACGAGCGCGCGTGGCATTGGCGCGCGCCAGTATAGTGCGAAGCGTGACCACGCACGCGGCTCCGATCCTCGACGTCGCGCTCTTTGGGGCGATCCCCCGGTACGGCGACCTCTGTATGAACGCCGTGATCGACCTTCGACGGTCCTTCGACCGGTCGGCGATCGAGCGCGCCGTCGAGCGGACGGTCGAGGCGTTCCCCGTGCTCGGATCGCGCTACGCGCCGCGCTTCTGGCGCGATCAGTGGGTGCGCCTCGACACGCCCGCGGCGGAGGCGGTGCACGTGGAGGACGAGCGCGACCTCGAGGGACAGACGGACACCTGGGTCCGCCGCCCCTTCGATCTGACGCGCGAGCGTCCCCTCCGCGTGCTCGGCATCCAGCGCGCGCGCGGCATGCGGCTCATCCTGTCGCTGATGCACGTCGCGGTCGACGGGGCGGGCGTGGCCGCGGTGGGTCACGTGTTCGGCGCGCACCTCTACGGCGTGGACCCCGCGGTGCCCACCGAGCAGCGCAGGGATCTTCGGCGCGCGCTCGGTGGCCTCGGGTGGCTCCACGTGCCGGTGCTCGCGCGCGGGATGGTCTCGGCGGCGCTTCGGCCGCTTCGACAGGCGTTCGCGGGCCGGCGGACGGAGGCGTACCCGAGCGCGCCGAGCGCGCCCGCCGCGTGGCGGACGCTCGTGTTCCCGCGCGAGCAGATGGACGCGATCCGCGCGCGCTGCGGAGGCGCGACCGTGAACGACGTCCTCGTCGGCGCGTTCGCGCGCGTCTCGGCGCGCCGCTCGAAGGACTCGAAGGTGGTGGTGAGCTACACGATGGATCTGCGGCGGTACGGGCGAGAGCCGCGCCTCATCGCGGCGAACACGTCGAGCGTGCTGAGCGCGATCCTCCCGCGCGCCGACCTCGGGACGCTCGAGCGCGCCGTCGCGTCCGCTTCGGCGGCGACGAAGCGAGATCGAGCGCGCCTCTTCGGTCCGGCGCTCCTCGTCGGCCCGACCCTCCTCGGCGCGATCCTCCCGACGGCCGTCACGCGGAGCTTGATCCCGGTGATCGGTGCGGCCGCCGTCGACGTGCCCCTCGATCGCGGCATGGCGCTGACGAACGTCGGCCGCGTGGACGACGGCCTGCGCGCGTTCGGAGAGGACATCGAGGGGCTCCGCATCGTGGGGCCGCGCATCGCGGGCGTCCCCGTGCCGCTCGTCGTCGCGTTCGGGTTCCGCGGCGCGCTGCACCTCGAGATGTACGCGGCGCCGGGCGTCGGCGCGGAGGCGCTCGAGGTGCTCGAGCGCGAGATCCGCGAAGCCATGACCTGAGCGCGTCAGCGCGGCGCGAGGATGACGAACGGCCGCGCGAGCCCCGGTGTGTCGGGGCATCGGAGGGCGCCGATCGCGTCCATCGCCGAAGCCGTCGTCGCGCCCTCGCCGGCGCTCAACCGGAGGGCGATCTCCTCGTCCTGTTTGCGGGGTCGATATCGGGCTCCGCGCGATCTCCGCTTCCCCGCGGTGCGAGGTTTCTGCATGGTCCGCGCGTGAACCCCGCTCTCGGACTCGTGGCCCCTCTCGTTTGTGTGTTCGCCGTGAGCTGCGCCGCTTCGACCGCGCCCTCGAACCCGCCCCCCGATCCTCGACCGTCCGCGAGCGGGAGCGCGCGCGCGAGCGTGGCCGCGACCTCGAGCTCCGCTCCAGCGGTCACGCCCGCGCCGACGGGCGAGCCGAGCAAGGTCGTCTTCGGCGTGCCCGTGATCCGTGGGGAGGGGGTCGTCGGCCTCTCGGTGGTGCTGCCCGCGTCGTACGGGATCGAGAACTCAGGCTTGGGACCGACGCTCTCGTCCTGCAGCGCGCGCCAGGAGATCTTCGGGACCCGCATCAGCGTCGCGGCGTACGGGTGCGAGCCGAACGAAGCCGGGGCCGACTGCGTGAAGCGCGTCGCTGAAACGATCAGCGGGTCGCCGCCCGCGCCCGCGGACGCGGGCGCCGATCCCCTGCGCCGCTGGATCGAGCGGGGCGAGAAGTCGAAGAAGTCGGGGGAGGACTCGTACGCCGGCGAACTCTTCGCCTACGACCCGACCACCAAGACCGTGGGCGCGTGCGGATACGCGATGTCTCGCGACAGCGAGAAGCGTCGCGCAGGCTACCAGGCGATCTGCCGCACGCTCGCATTCGAGCCGACGTTCCCGAAGCCCGACAAGAACCCGTCCCGCGCGCCCACGCCCGAGGGCGCGCTGGGGAACGCGGACGAGGTCCCGAACGGCCCGGCGCTCGCCAGCGCTGCGCTGGGATTCTTCGACGCGCTGTCGAATCACGACATGCACGCCGCCGAGGCGTTCATCCTCGGGCCCGACGACTGCCCCGCGTTCGCTCCCAAGCAGGCCCCCGAGAAGTGCCGAGCGGCGCTCGCGCCCACCGCTTTCGAGGCGAACTTCGACGAGCTCGCGAAGGGCTTCCCCCCGTACGAGTCGGCGGGCGCCACCGTCCTCTTGGCGATGTCCGGATCTGCGTCGGCCGACAAGAAAGGCCCCGACGTGTGGCTCGCGTACGTGCTCGACAAGGCGAACCCGTGCAAGGCCACGGAGTCGGCCTTCCCCGTCGCCATGATCGGGGACAAGGCGAAGGTCCTCATCCTCATGAAGGCGAAGAAGTAAGAAGTCGCTGGGCGCAGTAGGATCGGTTCGATGGCGGTCGCATGGGTCCTCCTCACGCTGCTCGTCGGTGGCCTCCTCGTTGCGCACCGCTCGGGACGCGCCGGCGCGGAGTGGGTGCTGAAGCCGCTCGCGTCGCTCACGTTCGTCGGCGCGGCGGCGCTCGGGCGCGCGCTCGAGAGCGCGGCGGGGACGGTGTTCTTCGCGGGGCTCGTGCTCGCGGCGGCCGGGGACGTCCTCCTCATCCCGAAGAGCAAGGCGTCGTTCCTCGGGGGCTTGGTCGCGTTCCTCTTGGGCCACGTCGCGTACGCGATCGGGTTCCTCGTGCTCGGCGTGGACGTCGGCTGGGCCGCGTGGGCCGCGCCCTGGATGGTCGTCTCGGCGGCGCTCGTGCTCGCCTGGCTCAACCCCCGGGTCGAGGCGCGCATGCAGCGCCCGGTGCTCGCGTACGTCATCGTGATCAGCGTGATGGTGGCGCTCGCGATCGGCGCTGCTCGGCACACCGGACGGCCGGTGCTCGCGGTGTTCGCGATCCTGTTCTACCTCTCCGATCTGACGGTGGCGCGCGAGCGCTTCGTGAAGAAGGATTTCGCGAACCGCGCCGTCGGCCTGCCCCTCTACTTCTATGCCCAGCTCCTCCTCGCGACCTCGATCTGAGATGAACCGCCGCGCGTTCCTCGCCGCCTTGGGCTCCGGTGTCGCTTTCGCGTCGTGCGCGGAGCGAGAGGGCGTCCTCGTCGGGCCGGACGACGGGGACGAGCCCAAGCGCCTCCGCGTGATGGGCGCGACGATCCTCGGCCCGAGCGGCGAGCCCGTCCGCCTCCGGGGCGCGAACGTGGAGGGCGTGAGCCCCGCGGACGCGGCGGATCTCGTGAGCCTCGGCCTCGACGTGGTGCGGATGCGCGTGTCGTTCGAGGGCGATCACCGCGACGACGATCATCCGACCGCGCTCTCGGCGAGCTACCGCGACGAGATCGACGGCTGGGTTCGCGCGTGCCGCGACGCGGGCCTGTGGATGCTCTTCGAGATGCGCGGGGACGACGCGCTCACGAACTCGCCCGCGCTCTACGACCCGAGCACCCCCGAGTTCGACGCGTACCGACGCGCGTGGGTGCACCTCGCGACCGCGTACCGCCGCACGAACTTCGTCGCGGGGTTCGGGCTCCTCGCGGAGCCAAGCGTGAACAAAGCGCTCCACGAGGATCGTGTGGGCGCGCTCACGCGCTTCCACCTCGCGCTCATGGACGCGATCACCGAGTCATCGGGCGACACGACGACCCCGTTCTTCGTGGGCACCGACTTCAACTACGACACGATGCAGTACCGGTTCGACGCGTACCACGACGCGCTCGCGAAATACGCCGGGCGCATCGTCTACGAGGTGAACCTGCTGATGCCGAAGCCCTGGATCCAGGACGGGACGGATCCGGCCGGCGAGAAGGTCTCGTTCCCCGTCGCTCCCGAGCCGACGAGCTTCGATGAGTTCCTCTCGCCGATCGAGGGAGTGGATCCGAACGACTGGGAGACGACGTTCTCGAAGCACCGCGAGGATCCGGCGATGTTCCGGAAGCTCCTCTCGAAGGCGTTCCTTCCTTGGTACCTGCAGTGGCCCCTCGCGTTCCGCGCGAAGTTCTCCGTCCCGTTCATCGTCGACCAGTTCGGCGCGAGCGCCGACGCCGGCGGGCAGCTCGAGTACGAGCGCGCGGTCCTCGATTTCCTGGAGTCCGAAGAGCTCCACTGGTGCCGCTGGTCGTACAACGCGGGCTCCCCAGACCGCATGCTGAAGAAGGACAGCGCCGCCCACGCGCTCTACGCCGAGCGCTTCGGCGCCGGCCCCTGATCGATCGCAGCGACCTCTGCCCGTTCGTCGCGAGGTGGGCCGTCGGAGGCCGTCCTCGTGTCACGTCGGGGCGCGTGCCCCTCTACCGTGCGCATCCAACGACGCCCCATGGCGGAGAGAGGCTTGAAATCATGCGCACGACGACGTTTGCATCGCTTGTTCTCGTAGGCTCGACCCTGGCGCTCGCCGCGTGCAGTTCGGGCTCGGCGTCCACCACGGGGGGCTCGAGCTCCGCGGCCCCGAGCGGTTCGAACAAGGCCGCGGCCGCGTCGTCCGGCGAGCCGAAGGTGGCGGGGAAGAAGGGGCACAAGAAGCCCCCGAAGGACCGCCCCGCGACCGCGAAGAAGGAGCTGATCAAGAAGGGCAGCGCGGACGAGGAAGCGAAGCCCATGACGAAGGGCGCCGTCCAGACGAACGAGAAGGCGATCAAGGCGGCCGAGCAAGCGGGAGGGGACGCGGCGCCGAAGAAGAACGCCGAGGCCCCCTCGGACGCGTGCAAAGACGTCCCCGACCTCGCGGCGAAGTGCTCCGTCAACAAGGTCCTGTTCTGCAAGGGCGGCGAGGAGTGGGAGTTCGACTGCGACGAGAACGCCCGCATGACCGGTCACGTGGGAGGCACCTGCATCGAGACGCAGGAGACCGTCGATTGTCAGAACTACGACTACGAGACGGCCACGCCGCCCGAGGTCTACACGAGCTGCAGCTACGACGAGGAAGGCAACCCGTACTACTGCTGCGACATCTCGTCGGACGGCTCGAGCGTCTGCTACTCGCTCTGATGAGACGGGCGCTTCGAATCCGACGAGCGCGCCGGAGGCGATCGAACCGCCGCGGCGCCGTCCGCGGAACCCGACGAGCGCGCCGAAGGCGATCGAACCGCCGCGGCTCCGTCCGCGGAACCGACGAGCGCGCCGAAGGCGCTCGATCTGCCGCGGCTCCGTCCGCGGACTAGGGGGCGAGGAGCGCGGCGGGGGGCGCGGGGCATTCGAGCGTTCGAAGGAACGTCACGATCCGCCCTGCGTCGCCGTCGACGTCGACGCCGTCGAGCAGGGGGTCGAGCGCGCCGATGAACGCGCCGCCGTCGCCGTCGCCGTCGCCGTCGCCGCGCCCCCCGCGCCCGCCGCGCCCGCCGCGGCGGCGGTACGTGTCGTTGATGAAGTCCTCGAGATCCGTGTGCTCCCCCGTGTGCCCGAAGCGGGCGCGCTGAGTCGCGCCGCGGAGGCTCGCCGTCCGGAACGCGCCCACGGTGGCAGGCGAGTTCTTCGCCTGCACGAGGCGCGCCGCGCCGGCCACGGGATCGTCGGAGTAGACGCTCGCGGCGTTGAGCTCGTCCGTGAGGCAACCGGACAGCCCGTCCGGCCGCCCGTTGTCGGGCGCGGGGACGTTTGCGGGCGAGAGCCCGAGGTTGTGGAACGCGCCGTCGGAGAACGCGATCCCCTTGTGACAGTTCGTGCAGCCGCTCCGAACGAAGCGCGCGGCCCCGTCGAGCTCGCTCGCGCTGAGCTCGATCTCCCCGCGCGCCCACTGATCGAACCGCGTGTCGACGCACGTGAGCTTCCGCTCGTACGCCTCGATCGCCTTACCGACGTTCACGAAGACGCGCTGGATCGCGTCTCGCTGCGCCTCGTCGAGCGCGTCCCACGCTGGATCGCCGGGGTGACCGCGGAGCGGCGCGCCCGATAGATCCGGGAGCGCACCGAAGACGGAGACGTAGGGCTCCGCGTACGCGCTCGCGACCAGCCGCGCCACCTCGACCCGCGTGAAGTTCATCTCGCGCGGGTTCTCCAGGGCGAGCAGGGGCTGTCGCCACACGGAGTCGGCGCGCCCATCCCAGAGTAGGAACGGCTGCAGCGCGGCGTCCGTCACGGGCAGGGCGTGGCGCCTGCCGGCTTGTCCCTCGACGCCTAGCGACAGCGCGCGCGCGTCCGCGAAGCCGCGCGCCGGGTCGTGGCAATCGACGCACGCGACCCCACCGTCGGAGCTCATCCGCCGATCGAAGAAGAGGGCGCGACCGAGCTCGCTCGCGGCCGCGTCGTCGGCGAAGGCGTTCGTCGGGGAGGCGGGGATCTCCGTCGCCGCGAGCTCGAACCGAGAGAGCAGCGCGATCTCGTCGGCGCTCGGCGTGTCCTGTCCCTCCTCGCACGCCGCCGCGCTCCCCGCGGCGGCGACGGTCCCGAGCAGGATCGCGAGGAGGCGCGGGACGAGCGCGCGAGGCGTGCGCGAGGAGGCGACCGACGTGTCGGGCGGCGCATCGGCGGTCGGGGGCGTCGTGAGGATGGCGGATCGTCGCGCCCTCGGCGCGCTTCGGCGGAGCTGACATCGGGACATGCTGCGGACCTCGGGTGATGTCGCGAGGGAGCCTCGCGTCCCTGCCCTTGCCCCGAAGCGCGTCCACCCTTCGGATCTTTTTCGGCGCTCAGGTCCCCGCGAGCGTGCAGTTCACGATCGGCGTGAAGCTCGCGCTCGCGGCGCCGAGGTAGGTCGTGACGACGCGGTGATCACCGGGCGCGAGGTCGACGACCTGCACCTTCGGGTTGCGATCGCTCGACACCTCGCACCGCGCGGCCCGATCACACGTGTTCTGCACGTGGACGAGCTGATCGTAGCCGATCACGTAGCGCGCCTCGGGCCAGTACCGCACGCACCGCGTCGGCGGATCGGCGTCCGCGGCGGCGCCGAACGGCACGGTGAGGACAATGACGCTCGCGGTCGCGATCCAGCCCACGAGCCCACGGAGTCCAGAGGGTTTGCCACGCTGGGGCATGATGCACCTCGATCCTGTCGAACGATCTACGTCCGTCCTCGATGCTGCAACACACACGCCATGCTCGATCATCCCGGCCGGAGAGAGCGAGCTCAGCCGACCTGGGCGTCGATCTCGGCCAGCATGCGATCGATGAGGCGGAGCGCGATGCGCGCGTCGTCCGAGCGGTCGACGAGCGCCGTCGCCCCAGCGTTCGGAGCGCGAGCGACGGCGGCGCGCCCCCGGGCTCGAGCGAGCGCGAACCCCACGCGCGCCCACTCCGACGAGCGCAGCGCCGAGCGCGCCTCCGCGAGGTCCAGGTGCGCGCGGAGCAGATCCATGAGCTCGGCCTGGAACGGGTGCGGCGCGGAGAGCGCGTCCGCGCTCGCGAACGCCGCGGCCGCCTCGTCGACGCGGTCGCGCGCGGCGAGGACCGCGCCCCGAAAGCCCTCGTTGAACCCCTCGATGCGGCCGTCGCCCGCTTGTCGGCTCGCGATCACGGCGCGCTTCAGGAGCGTCTCGGCGCGCGCGAGATCGCCGAGCTCGAGCAGGAGGATGGCCTGGTAGGCGATCACCACGCGGTGCGCGCGCTGCATCCCGAGCGCGCGTGAGAGGCGCTCTCCGCGCTCGTAGAACGTGCGCGCGCCCTCGAGGTCGCCCGCCTCGAAGAAGTACGACCCGAGCCCCATCGACACGCGCGCCTCGCCGGGGCCGTCGCACAGCTCGACGGCGAGCGCGAGCGCGCGCTCCCAGTTCGCGCGCGCGTCCGCCGTCCGGCCGAGCGTGAGCTCGACGGAGCCGATCCGGTAGAGCACCTCGACGGACATGTGGCGATCGCCCCGCTCCGTCGCGATACGCTGCGCCTCGCGCAGGTGATCCATCGCGCGCTCGAGCTCGCCCGCCTGGAACGCCGTCGTCCCCGCGAGCACGTGCATCGCGCACGCGCGCTTGCGATCCTTGCGGCGCAGCGCCATGCCGAGCGCGCGCTCCGCGTCCCCGAGGGACTCGACGAGGGAGCCCACGGCGAAGAGCGCGCCCGCGCGCACGCCGAGCGCCCGCTCGATGAGGTCCGCGTCGTCCACGCCCGCGCCGAGGGCGCCATCGAGCGCCGCGAGCTCCGCGCGCGACAGCCCGCCGCCCTGCGACGCCGCGTCCACCGCGACGGCGGCGTGCAGCACGAGCTCCGGGCGGTTCATGCGCGCCCCGAACTCCATGAGCGCGCCGAAGTTCTCTCGCTCGAGCGCCGCCTCCGCGGGGGACGGCGCGGTGGCGGGGTCGCTCGACGTGATCGCGAGCTCGCGGAAGTAGTGCGCGTGCCGCCACTCGACGGCGAGCCAGCGCGGGGATCGCCGGAGCTGCTCCTCGGCGTGCCCGCGCACGCTCTCGGCCATCGCGAACCGGAGGGGATCGACGCGCATGAGCTCGAGAAGGCTCTTGTCGGCGAGCGCGAGGAGCGCGTCCGCGATCGGCGGCGCGCCCGCGGGGAGCTCGATCACGCGCGCGGCGGCCTCGAGCGTGAAGCCTCCGCGGAACGTCGACACCTGCTCGAGGAGCTCGCGCGCCCAGTCGTCGAGCAGCGAGAACCCCACCTCGACCGCCGACTTCGCCGCTCCGCGCGCTCGGGCGTCGCGCGCGCGCTCGAGCAGCGCGCGCGGATCCTGTCGCTTGGCGGCGAACGCGGCGAGCTCGATCGCGAACGGGATCCCGGAGAGCTCGGCGACGAGGCTGCCCGCGGTCCTCCGCTCGAGCGCGAGGTACGGGTCGGTCGCGCCCGCGCGCGCCATGAAGAGCTCCACCGCGTCCCCGCGTCCGCGCGAGCTGCTGCTCGTGTCGAGCGCGCCCAGCGTGATCGTCGCCGCGTCCGTGGCCGCGCGCGACGAGAGCGCGATCGGGACCCGGCTCGTCACCAGGAAACGGAGGAGGGGCGCGGCGTCCCTCCAGCGCTCGAGCACGGCGCCCACCTCGGGCGCGAGCTGATCGACGTTGTCGAGGACGAGCAGCGCGCGCGCGTCGACGAGGAGCGCCCGCTCCGCGGCGCTGGGGTCGATCTCCCGACGCGGGGACGCGTGCTCCTTCGACATCGCCGCGAGGACGATCGCGCTCATCGCGCCCAAGGTCGACGCGTGCCGCACGTCGCAGAACCAGACGCCCCCCGGCCACTGCTCGGGTTGCGCCCCGAAGCTCGCCGCGTAGCGCAGCGCGAGGCGCGTCTTGCCGATGCCGCGCGGCCCGATCAGCGCGACGAGGCGCTCGGGCGATCGCAGCTTCTCGTGGAGCGCGCGGAGCTCGGGCGCGCGGCCCACGAAGCTCGAAGGCTCGCGCGCGAGGAGTCCCCCGCGCCGCAGATCGAACGAACCGGAGTCCGCGCGCACCATTCCAATATAGCGGGTCGCCGTCCGTACACGAGGCTCATCGCGGCCATCGCGTCGTGTCCGTCCGTCGCGACGCTCCCCATTTGGGTGCCGACGGACCCACACGGCCGCCCGTGTCGCACGCTCTCGTCGAGCTCGAGCGCGCGGGGCGGCGGCTGCTTGCGCGCTACACGCCGAACGCTTTGGGCTCGAAGAAGCCTGGCGGCGCGGTGATGTTCTGCCGGACGAGCGTGTAGCGGTGTCGCTCGAGCAGGCCGCGCGCGTCGAACGCCTCGATGGCGGCGGGGAGGCCGACCGCGAGATCGATCGTGAGCTTCGCGCGCTCCGCGTCGAGACCGGAGACTCCGCTCGGCGCGGTGAACTCGATGACCCAGTGCCCGTCGCCGTCGAAGCCGAGGTCCCGCCGCGCGTGCCCGCCGTAGGGCGTGGAGCGCTCGAGATCCTTCGCCAACTGTCCGAGCAGGGGGCCGAACCCAATGTCTGTCACCGGGTGGAGCGAGTCCGCCTTCGCGAGGGGGTTGTCGAGCCGCAGCCAGATTCCCCCCGCGACGCCGAGGAGGCCGGGCTCACGCACCCGCATCTCCTCCCGCCGGAGCTCCGCGTTGTAGAGCACCTTGCGGCCCTTCGCCGGCCCCTCGACGAACTCGAGCCGAGCCGCCTTCGGCGCCTCTCGGACGACCGCGCGGATCCGCTCGGGGCCCCGGAGCTTGCCCTTGATGCGCTCCTCGTTGACGAGCGAGAGCTCGTAGACGCCGAGCTTCGCGATCGACGCGCGCCCGATCTCGAGGAGCTCGGCGGTCGGCACCGCCTCCACGAGCGGCCGGATCTCGTCCCGGGAGAGCTTCGCGAGCGCCTGTCGGCGCGCGTCTTCGTTCGTCCAATCCATCCGTGTCTTCTATCGCAAAGAGGCCCGCCGGTTCTCCCCCGCCGTAGAGCGCTGGCGCCATCCTTGCTACGTTCGCACCACTTGCTTGGGTTTGGCTGCGATCGCTCGCGCGTCTTCGGATCGCGTGAGCCGAGGGGTATGGCGCGCGCGTCGCGCCCCGGAGGTACGGAAATGAGAAGCTCGTTGTACGCGAGCGCGGCGATCGTGGGGATCGCGGCGCTCGGCTGGAGCGCGGATGCGCTCGCGTGTGGGGGGTGCTTCGCGCCGCCCGTCCAAGGGAACGATCCCGGCACCGTGGTCGCGTCTCACCGGATGGTCATGTCCGTCTCGACGGAGCAGACAATCCTCTGGGACCAGATCCAATACACCGGCAGCCCGAAGACCTTCGCGTGGGTGCTGCCGGTGAAGCCGGGCGCGCGCGTCGAGGTCGGGAGCGACGCGTTCTTCGACGTGCTGGACGCGGCGACCTCCCCGTCGATCCGCCCGCCCCGCCTCACGTGCGGCGTGGTCCCGAGCGACTGCTCGGTCGCCGAGGTGGGCGCGCGCGGCACGTCGTTCGGCTGCGCGGAGGACTCCGGCCCCGGGATCGACCTGCCGGACGGCGTCCCACCCGATCCCGTCCACGTGGTGAGCCGCGGGAGCGCGGGCCCGTACGAGACCGTGATCCTCCACGCCGACGAGCCGGACGCCCTCCCGAAGTGGCTCGACAAGAACGGCTTCGCGATCCCCGCGGACGTGGCGCCGCTCATCCAGACGTACGTGTCGGAGGGCTTCGACTTCGCGGCGCTCCGCCTCCTCCCGTCCTCGGGCGTGCAGCAGATGCGGCCCGTCCGCGTCGTGATGCCCGGGGCGATCAACTCGCTCCCGCTCCGCATGGTGGCGGCGGGGACGGGCGCGCGCACCGCGATCACGTTGTTCGTGATCAGCGAGGGCCGGTACGCCCCCCAGAACTTCACGGAGGCGCCGTTCCCATGGGCGCAGCTCGAGTGGGACTACCAAGCCGAGCAGTCGAACTACTCCACGCTGCGCGACCGGGCCCTCGCGCCGGGCAAGGAGTTCTTCGTCTCGTACGCGCAGAAGGGCCCGCTCTTTCAGTCCGTCGTCGACCCGACGACGGGGTTCCCTTCGCGCTACGAGACGACGGAGGGCTGGACGTATTCGCGGATCTCGGAGGCCTATGTCCGCCAGGCGTTCATCAACGGTGAGACGAGCAGCCTCGACTGCATCGACGATCTCGCGGAGCTCGCCGCCGACGGGCGGCGCGTCGTCCTGCCCGCGTGCGACGCGTCGGGCAAGTGCGCGGACGTCGACGCGGCGACGGAGATCGACGGCCGCAGCCTCGACTGCGACCCGCCCATCGGGAGCGACATCCCGCTCGATGATCTCAGCCAGGCGCTCGTCGGCCTCCACCCGAAGGACGTCTGGGTGACGCGGATGGAGGCGAACCTCGCGCGCGAGTCGCTCGCGACGGATCTCGTGATCCAGCCGGCTCCGTCCCAAGCCCCCGTGCTCGATCTCGTGAAGCCCCCGCTTGTGAAGAACCTGCCGGCGACGTGCCAGGTCTACACGGCGGAGCCGGCCTTCCTTCCTCCCTCGGGGCCGAGCTTCTTTCGGCGATGGGGAGATCTCGCGGCGGCGCTCGCCGTCGGCGGGTTCGGCGTGCTCTTGGTCCTCCGCCGGCGCGCGCAGCTGGTGCGCGTCGCGCGCGCGCGAGGTGCGTCGTGATCGGCGTTCGTCCGGTGCGAGCGCTCGCGCGACCCGCGTGGGGGGTGGCGCTCGGCGTGCTCGTCTTGAACGACCACATGCTCAAGGGCGCCGGGATCCTCCCCGGCTGGCTCACGGGTAAGCTCAGCGACTTCGCGGGTCTGTTCGTCGCGGGCGTGCTCCTCGCTGCGCTCACGGTCGCGCGCACCCCGCGCCGCGTCGCGATCGCGCAGGTCGTCGTCGGGGCGGGCTTCACGGCGTTCAAGCTCGTCCCGGTCCTCTCGGTGGCGGCCGAGGGCGTGTTCGCGCTCGTGGGGCTCTCGTGGAGGGTCGTCGCGGATCCGACGGATCTCCTCGCGCTGCCGGTCCTCGCGCTCGCGTACGTCCACACCGTGCGCGCGGGCACGAGCCCGGCGACCCCCGCGCGTGGTCGCGAGCCGCGCTCGCGGTCGTGGGCACGCTCGCGTGCGTCGCGTCCGAACAGGGGCCGAGCCCGGTGACGCAGCCGGCGCCGTGCGGCGGGGACGGGAACGACTGCGATCACGACGGAGTTCCCGCGCCGTTGGACTGCAACGACGCGGATCCCGAGATTGGCCGATACAGCTCCGGGACGGCGGCCGGCTGTCCGAACCCGACGGGCGAGGACGCGTGCGACGACGGGCTGGACAACGACCTCGACAACAAGGTCGATTGTCAGGATCCCGACTGCGCGTTCGCGTGCGCCGACCTCGAGAGCGTGTGCGACGACCTGGCCGACTACGACTTCGCGTCCGAGGGGAAGCTCACGGGGTCGACCGCGTTCGGCACGAGCGTCACGGAGGGCTCGTGCGTGGGCGCCGACTCCCCGGAGGTCCTCTTTCAGGGGACGTCGAGCCGGACGGGCGTGCTCACCGTGAAGGTCCCCGAGGGCCACGGCGTGCACGCGCGCAGCACGTGCGACGAGGCGTTCACGGAGATCGCGTGCGCAGACGGCGCGACGCCGGGGACGATCCTCCAGTGGCCGGTGACGGCGGGCGTGCCGCTCACCATCGCCGTCGAGGCGATGGATCCCCTGGCGGCGGGCGTGTTCGAGCTGCCGATCGAGGTCCACCCCACGGGCTGCGGCGACGGGAAGCGCGAGGGCGAGGAGCAGTGCGACGACGGCAACTGGATCGCCGGTGACGGGTGCGACGGCCTCTGCATCGCCGAGCCCGCCACGTACTGCGACGCCGCGCCGACGCTCCAGATCGGCGCGACGGACGGAGACTTCGCGGGCGCGCCGCACGCGTTCGTGGGGCCGTGCGCGGGGTCGTTCGACACGGCCGAGCGCGTCTACAAGTACGTCGCCACGACGACGAGCCTCACCCTCTCCGTCGCGTCGACGGCGGACGTGTCGCTCTACGCGAACAGCGGCGCGTGCCCCGGGGCGAAGGCCGAGGGCTGCGTCGAGAAGAAAGGCGCGGGCGGGGGCGAGACGCTCACGCTCGTGACGACGCCCGGCGAGGAGCTGACGTTCTTCGTCGAGCTCCGCACGGGTGAGCCCGAGACCTCGACGTTCACGGTGACGCTCTCGGATCCCTGATCCGGCGACGTCGGGTCGGGCTCGACCGCGCGCGAGGGCCCTCGGATCACGGCGCGTGACCGAGGGCGCGCTCGATCGCGCGCGCGGCGTCCTCGGCGCCGCGCTCCTTCGCTTGGAGGGCGGCGAGCTCGCGCGCGCGGCGCCGCATGTCGGGCTGCGCCATCGCGACGCGCGCGCAGCGGACGTGCTCCTCGGTGAGCTTCGCGATGGGGACGGGCTCGGGCCCTGCGCCGCTCACCGCAACGCGCGCCCCCCAGAAGGGCTGATCGGAGAGGAACGGGGCGACGAACTGCGGGACGCCCGCGAGCAGGCCGTCGGCGGTCGTGCTCGGCCCGCCGTGGTGGATGACGCACGCCATCCGCGGGAACAGCCAGCGGTGGGGGACGTCGCCGACGTTGAACATGTCCACGCCCGTCGCGGGCGCGAGCGCGCCCCACCCCGTCGAGAGGACGCCGCGCAGGCCCACGGCGCGGAGCGCGCGGACGATCGCCCGCGTGAGGCCGGCGGGATCCTCCACCGTCATGCTCCCGAACCCGACGAACACCGGGGGCGGTCCCTCCGCGAGGAAGCGCGCGAGATCCGCGGGCGGCGCCCAGTCGCGCGGGGCGTCGAGGAGCCACGGGCCGGTCGCGGTGACGTGCGCGGGCCAGTCGGCGGGCACGGGCGCGATGGCGCGGCTGTACCCGAGGAGCGTGCGAGGGCGCCGCGACGCGCGCCGCGTCGGCCCGAAGAAGGGCGCGCGTCCGAGCCCGATGCGCGCGCGGAACGCGTCGATGTCCGGTCGGAAGGCCTGCCAGAAGACCTGCTCGGCGGCGACGTACGTCGCGTAGGACGCCCATCCCCGAGGGATCGTGCGCGGCGCGCCCGGGTGCGCGAACGCGCGCGTCGGGAAGACGGGATCGTAGCAAGCGTCGAAATAGGGCACTCCGCGCCGCTCGGCGGTGTGCGCTGCGCCGGGCGCGAGCATCTGACCGACGATCGCGTCGCAGCCGTCGAGCGCCTCGGGCAGCGCGTCGAGGCCCTGGCGCACGAGCGGCCCGACGTGCGCACGGAGCGCCCGAGCCGCCTTGATGGGGTGGCTCTCCGCGCGCATGAGCGCCTCGCGCCCCGCGTCGCCGACGATCTCCTTGATGTCGCCCCCGATCGAGACGAACTCGATCCCGTGCGCGCGCGCGAGCGCCTCGAACGGTGAGCAGGTCGCGAGCCGGACGCGGTGACCGCGCCGCGACAGCGCGACGGCGAGCGCGAGGTAGGGCTGCACGTCGCCGCGCGAGCCGACGGTGGCGATTCCGACGTACATCACGCACCCCCCGTGGCGCGTTGGTCGAAGAGCGGCGAGCGATCCGGGAGGGACGCGTCCGCCGCGTCGAGGTCGACGGACTGCACCGCCTGGAAGAACGGATCGCGACCGAAGAGCGAGACGATCTCGGGGATGTCGTCGACCATGCCGCGCGCGACGAGCGGGAGGATCCGGCGCGCGATCGCGAGGCGCGCGGGCCCGAGGCGGCTCGAGAGGAAGCGCACGTGGCCGACCTCGTCGACGACGACGCTCCCGAGGAGGAGCGCGATGCGATCGCGGACCGCCGGGGCGTCCGCGAACAGGGTCCGGCTCTCCTCGAGCAGCAGGCGGAACGCCGTGACGCCCGCGAGCTCCGCGGCGAGCGCGACGACGTCGCTCAGCGCGTGAGGCAGGCACCCGATCGCCGTGACGACGCCGCGCGTGAGCCCCGCGGGCGCGAGGATCTCCGCCTTCACACCGATCGCCGCGAGGATCTCGACGAAGATGCGCGTGTGGTAGAGCTCCTGGATCTCGACGAACGTGTACGGATCCTCCGCGCCGTCGGGCTCGAACCCGCGGACGCGGAGCTTCATCTCGATCCCGTAGCGCTCCGCGCGGTTCGCCTTCGCGACCGCGAGCGCCCAGAGAGCGCGCGCGTCGAGGCCCGCGTCGGGCGCGCGCCGGCGGACGTTCCGATCGAACGTCGCCTGATCGACGAGCCCCTCCGCGGGCGCGACCGGCGGCAGGCTCGCGAGGAAGCGCTCGCGCTTCGGGAGCGTGCGCCGATCGAGGTCGGGCCGCCCCTCGCGATCGCGGAGGTAGGTGAGGTAGTGCGGGAGCCACGCCTCGCGCGACGAGGCGGGCAGCGGAAGAAAGACGTCGGACGTGAAGTTCAAGGCGATCCCCGATGCAAAGGTCAAGAAGCCCACGCGTCGTCGCGCCCCTCGGGCGCTCGGACGTGCACGTGGACTGAACCTGGATCGGGTAGGCGGGCCCGCTTGACCGAGCGCTGACCACCGCCTGACTTCGACGCTCGACAGCGCGCTCGGGGCCGCGAGGGTGGCGTCCCGCGGCGCGGAGCCCCGCTACTTCTTGGCCTTCAGGGACAGCGTCACCACGCACGTGAGCGGATCCGCCCAGGCCGCGGCCTCGATCGCCTTCGCGAGGCAGATCGCCGCCTCGGGGGAGGGCGCCCCAGCGACTCGAATGTCGCTCGCCTTCTTGTCGGCGACCTGGAAGTGGAGGCTCACGTCGGCCGGCTTCTCGACGCACGCGTCGAGCGCCGCGCTCTCTTTCGCGAGCGGCTTGAGCAGGCCGATCGCGGTGAACGGGTTCCCGTCCGCGAGCTTGCAGCTCACGGTCTTCATGGTGAACCCGTCGACGGTCGCGCCCTCCATGCTCAAGTTCGCGCTCGCGGCCGCGCTGGGGACGTTGCTCGGCGGCGGTTGAACGGCGGGTGGCGCGGGCGACGCGGCCGTCGTCGCGGTCGGGCGGCTCGTCGCGGGAGCGGGCGTCGACGCCGCTGCGGACGCGGACGACGTCGTCGACGTGGCCTGGCCACAGCCTCCGAGGCCGAGGGTCGCGGCGAGGAGCGCGCCGCGCAGTTCGAGGGATCGAGTGTTCATGCAGGGGAGCCTTTCGCGATCGAGCCGGTGGATCGAGCGACCTCGGAACGGCGGGAGGGCCGCGCGCGAGCGTGACGAGCAGGGATCCTGCGCTACCTTCCGGCCCGATGGGGAACGAGTTCAAGGGGCTCGCGTCGCACTCGGCCGAGTGGTTCGGGGACACGCGCGATCACTGGTGGCACCGCGACACGATCGCGCGTCTGGGCGAACGGATGGGCGCGGGTGCGCTTCGGCGCGCGCTCGACGTGGGCTGCGGCGTCGGCCACTGGGGGCGAACGCTCGCGAGCGTGCTCCCTCCCGACGCGCGGGTGGAGGGCGTGGATCGAGAGTCCGCGTGGGTCGAGAAGGCCCAGGAGAAAGCGGCCGCGGTCGGCCTCGGGGAGCGCTTCCGGTATCGCCGCGCGCTCGCGGACGAGCTCCCGTTCGAGGATGGGGCGTTCGATCTCGTCACGTGCCAGACGGTGCTCATCCACGTCCCGGACGCCGCGAAGGTCGTGCGGGAGATGGCCCGCGTCACGCGCCCGGGCGGCATCGTCCTCCTCGCGGAGCCGAACAACGCGGTCTGGCCGATCCTCGAGGCGACCGTGCTCGGTGTCTCCCCGGACGACGCGGCGTCGCTCCTCAGGTTCCACGCGTACTGCATGCTCGGCAAACGCCTGCGCGGGGAGGGGGACGAGAACGTGGGCGAGATCCTCCCCGGCCTGCTCCACGACGTTGGGCTCGAGGAGATCGAGATCCGGATGACCGATCGCGCGGGCCCGATGATCCCGCCGTACGCGACGCCGGCGGAGCGCGCGCTCGCCGAGGAGATGATCGATCACGACGAGCGCGACCTCTGGGTCTGGAGCTACGCGGACACGAAGATCCGGTTCCTCGCGGGCGGCGGCCCGGAGCCCTCGTTCGACGCGCTCTGGGGCATCGCGATGGATGTGCGCAAGCGCGTCGCGCAGGCGGTGAAGGAGAAGCGCTACGCCGCGTCCGGCGGCGGCCTCTTTTATGTGGGCTGGGGCCGCAAGCCGAGCGCGGGCTGAGGCCCGCGCGGAGGACCGCGCCGAGAGGTTCGGGGCTTCGGAGGGCGCGCCTGCGGCACTCATCGTGCGGCGGAAGCAAAACACCTCGGGACGCGGTGCGCGCCCCGAGGTGCTCGTGCTCCTCGATCTGCCTCTCGGCGAAGGGACTCAGCGGCGCGACCGGGCGCGGCGCTTCAGCCCGAGGACGATGGCGGCGGCCCACCCGGCGAGCGCCGCCCAGCCGCTCGAGGGCGCGCCCGTGGTCGCGCAGTCGCAGCCCTCGGCGTCGGGCTCGGTCTTCGGGGGGGGCTGTTGATCGACGGGCGGCGGCATCGTGCCGTTCGGCGTGGCGTCGCACGCGTCGCCGATGCCGTCCGCGTCCGCGTCCGCTTGATCGGGGTTCGAGAGGGTGGGGCAGTTGTCCGAGAGGTTCGCCGCGCCGTCGCCGTCCGCGTCGCCCATCGGATCCGCGCAGACCACGTCCGCGGAGCAGTTCGCGTCCGCGCAGTCGACCTCCCCGTCGTCGTCGTCGTCGAGCCCGTTGTTGCAGGCGTCCTCCTGCGTGTCGCACGCGTTGCCCACGCCGTCGCCGTCGCTGTCGGCCTGATCCGGGTTCGCGACGAACGGGCAGTTGTCGGTCGCGTTGCTGAAGCCGTCCCCGTCGCCGTCCCCGTTCGGATCGTCGCACTCGAGGGCGTTCGCGCAGTCCGCGTCCGCGCAGTCGATGTCGCCGTCGGCGTCGTTGTCCGCGCCGTCGTTGCAGAGGCCCTCGACGGTGTCGCAGACGTCCCCCTTGCCGTCGCCGTCCGTGTCCTCTTGGAGCGGGTTCGCGATGAGCGGGCAGTTGTCCATGCCGTTCAGGACGCCGTCGCCGTCGTCGTCGCCGAGGGGCGCCGCGCACACGATGTCGCTCGCGCAGTCGGCGTCGTCGCAGTCGACGTCACCGTCGCCGTCGTCGTCGAGCGTGTTGCCGCAGGCGCCCTCGGACGTGTCGCAGACGTTGCCCACGCTGTCGCCGTCCGTGTCGGCCTGGTCGGGGTTCACGTCGTTCGGGCAGTTGTCGTTCGCGTTGATGACCCCGTCACCGTCGAGGTCTCCCATCCCGCTCATGCCGCAGGTGATGTCCATGCTGCACTCGGGATCGAGGCAGTCGGCGAGGCCGTCGGTGTCGTCGTCGACGCCGTTGTTGCAGAGCCCCTCGGTCTGGTCGCACGCGTTGCCGATCGTGTCCGCGTCGGTGTCGAGCTGGTCGCTGTTCGAGACGCCGGGGCAGTTGTCGCTCGAGTCCTCGACCCCGTCCATGTCGACGTCCTTGTCGTCGTCCACGATCGTGACCGTCGCCTCTCCGCTCAGGGAAGCGAACCCGCTCGTCACGTGCGCCGAGACGATGAACGACTCGGGCTGCTCCACGATGAAGTCCTGCAGGACGTTCACCATGAGCGTCTTCATCACCTCGCCGGGTTGGAACGTCACCGCCGCGGGCAGGGAGAAGTCGACGTCGGGCGTCGCGGCGAGGCCCATCGCGGGGGGCTTCGAATCGAGCTTCACGGTCACCGTCTCCGCGAGGTTCCCCGCGCGCGTGAGCGTGACGGCGAAGGAGTTCCCGTCCTCCGTCGTCATGATGGGGAGCGGAGATACCGTGATTTGCGCGGCGACGGCGAGGAACACGTCCGTCGCGGCGTTCATGTCCACGCCGGGCGCCGTGAGGTTCGTAGCGCGGCTCTCGAAGAGGACGCCGGAGGGCGTGAGGCGGGGCAGCGAGGAGTAGTCGTCGCCGCCGCCGCTCCCGTCGTGCGCGGAGCTCGCGAGCATGGGGGGCTGCTCGGGGACGACGGGGAGGGGCCGCACCCAGACGTTCATCTTGGCGTTCGCGTCGAAATCTTGGATGAGATCGTCCGCGTCGCTCATGAACGCGACGCCGGTCGCGCTGGGATCCATGGAGGGCGACATCCCGCCCGCGCTCGCGCCGCCGCCCGTGTACTTGGAGGTGACGAGGTCGAGCGTGTTCGGGCCGACGGGCCCTCCGTACGTCCAGACGAAGATGTCGGTGTAGTTCGCGTCCCCCGCGACGAGGTCGTTCGCGTCGCTCTCGAACGCGACCTTCAGGTTCGACATGTCCGTCGCGACGCCGAGGACGGGTTTCACGGACTTCGAGTTGCCCGTGCTGGTCCCCCCGGGGGTCACGCTGAGGGGAATGATCGACATCGTCGACCGGCGCCAGAGCGCGATGTCGGGCGAGCCGTTCGTGTCGGAGACGCCAGCGGGCCAGAGATCGGAGGCCTGTGTCTCGAAGACGATCGCGGAGCAGTCCGCGTTCGGCGTCGCGTTCGTCGAAGCGCCGTTCCCGCCTGCGGTCGCGCCGGGCTTCTTGCTCACGAGCGTGGTCTTGTTGTTGGCCAGATCCCGCACGTAGATCTGCACCTGATTCGCGGGGATCGTGGCGTCGAGGTTGTTGGCGGTGCTCTCGAACACGACGCACGAGCCGTCCGCGCTCACGCGCGCGTTGTCCGACCCTCCGTTGCCCACCTGCGTCGCCGCGGCGTTCCGCACGCTGATCGCTTGGAGCAGGTTGTTCGACGGGCGCCACACGATGACCTCGCTGCTCCCGTTCGTGTCGGTCAGGCCCGAGAGGCCGGCGAGATCGTAGACCGTGCCGTCGAACGTGAAGGCGACGACGTTGCCGTTCGCGCTCATCGAGATGTTGCGGGAGCTCCCCTTCGCGCCCTTCGCGTTGTTCGTCGCGCTCTTCGTGACGAGGACGGTCGTGTCGGAGCTGTAGTTGCGGGAGAAGATCTGCCGAGCGGCGTTCGGGAGCAGCGGGATGAACCCGGCGGTGAGGTTCTGCGCGTCGCTCTCGAACACGACGATCGGGTTCACGATGGAGTTGCGCGGCGCGACGGGGTTGTAGGAGCCGCCGTCCACGCACCCCACCATCCCCGCACAGCCCGCCTTCCCGTTGGTGCCGACGCTGATGAGCTTCGTCACCTGGCCCATGCTCGAGGCGAGGTAGATGTCGGCGAAGTTGTTCACGTCGACGTTCCCGCCGAGGAGGTCGATCGCGCTGCTCTCGAAGGCGACGTTGAACGATGTCGCGAGCGAGTTCTTCGTAAAGCTCGGGCTGATGGAGTTGGGCGTCTGCGTCACCGCGTTGCCGCTCGAACCGCCCGGCGTGATGGAGACGAGCTCCGCCCCGCGACTCGCGCTCGGAAGTGCCGCCACGGCGATGGCTGTCGCCGCCGCGGCCGCGCCCACCGCGCGCCCCTGAATCGTTCGCCCGCCCTTCGATCGTCGTCTCGACATGTCGGCCTATACGGCGGGTCGAACGCGTTCGCCCCCACCGCCTCGCAAGCGCGAGCGTAGCGCCGTCGAGCGGCGAACGACCATCTACGTCGGCTCGCGCGGCGTCCTCCCCTCCCGTCAGGGAAGGAATGCCTCGAGGCGCGCGAGGAGGGCGGCTTGGTCCAACCTGCAGAGCGCGCCGCCCGAGAAGAAGGCGTCCTCGGTCGTCTCTCGGAGCGCGAGCGGGGGCGGCCCGATGGCGTCCAGGGCGGCGAGCGACTCCGCCTCGATCGACGCGAGCACGAGGCCCGCGAGCGCCCCGGAGAAGACGTCGACCGCGAACACGTCCGCGCCGCGATCGAACGTGCAGCGCACCTTCGCGAGGTCGCGCCCGGGCAGCGCGCGGAGCGCGTCGTGCTCGGCGGCCGAGAGGAGGATCGTCTTGATGGGGATCGCGCGCGCGACGCTCGTCTCCCACTTCTTCGTCAGCTTGAAGGCCGTACGACCGGTCGCGGACTCCACGATCCGCCGCACGCGGAGCCGACCGCAGTCGAGGTAGCGGTCGTCGATCGCGCGTCGGGACGGGTGGAGCGTGAGCTCGTCCACCGCGGACGCGGGGAGGAGCCATCGGCGTTCGTACTCCATGCGGGTCGGCTCGCTCACCTGCTCCACGCTACGTCGATCTCGCGCCGCGTGGCGAGGGGGCGCGGACGCCCGGCGCGCGGGAGCGCGCGCGCTCACGTGCGGACGTTCGCGCGGATCCACGCGAGCGCGTCGGCCACCTCGCCCGGGGAGGTGACGCGCATCCCCGCGTCGCGCAGGAGGGGCGTCATCCACGCGGCGGCGGCGGCGTCCGTGGTGAACACCTTCTCGGGGTGCTTGCTCCGCGCGACGAGCTGGAGCGCGGTGAGGACGCCGCGCACCGCCGCGGCGCGAAACCCGGTGCCGCTGTGGATCGTCGCGCCACACGCCGTCATGGCGGCGAGATGCCTCGCGTTCCGATCCATCTCCGCGCGGAGCTCCGCGTTCGGAGGCGTGACGTCGGGGTTCAGCATCACGACCACCGCGACCTTGGTGGGCGCGACCGTGCGGCCGTACGCGAGCATCGCCTCGACCGCGAGGCGCGAGGACGCGATGGGGAAGGGCTCCTTCCGCCAGACGGAGACGACGACCGCGCGCCAGCCGACGACGGCGGTCAACCCGTCGTCGAACAGGACCTTCGGCACGTCGGCGAGCGCCACGGCACGTGGTACGCGCGAGCGCGCGCCGCGGATCGCCGGTCAGACGGCGTTCACGACCCGGACGAGCCGGCCGCGCACCTCCTCGGCGATGGGGCGGAGCGCCTCGTCGCGCGCCGCGAGCGTCTCGAGCGGGTCGACGGCGATGAGGACGGCGTTGCCGTCGTCGCCTTGGTACACGACGACGTTGCACGGGAGCATCGTCCCGATGGAGAGGTCGTGACCGAGCGCGCGGTGCGCGAGCGTCGGGTTGCACGCGCCGAGGATCCGGTAGGGCCGGTGCTCCACGCCGAGCTTCTTGTGGAGTGTCGCCGCGACGTCGATCTCGGTGAGCACGCCGAACCCCTCGCCCTCGAGCGCCTTCGGAAGGCGCTTCAGCGCCTCCTCGAACCCGATGTTCAGCTTCCTCTGGATCCCTACGCTCATGGTCCCGGCCTCCTTTCCAGGTGAGTGGGGCGGAGACGCGGAAAGGGTTCGCGCGGATCGCAAAAAAAGGTCAGGCCGCAGCGAGCGCCCGGCGCAGGGCGGCGCGGACGGCGCGCTGGACGTGCGGCGGGACCTCGCCCCCCACCGCCGAGGCACGGCACATCGACAGCGTGGTGCGGAGCGCGTCACAGCGGGCTCGGCAGGCGACGCACCCGAGCACGTGTTGCTCCATCGCGGCGCAGTCCGCGGCGGCGATGTCCCCCTCGAGGTGCCGGGACAGCGCGTCCACCACGTCGGGGCAGGTCGGGCTGGGGCTCGCCGATGCGTCCCCGAGCAAGGGGGCGACGGCGGCGCGCACCGCGACGCGCGCGCGGTGCAGGCGGCTCTTCACGGCGTCGACGGAGATGTCGAGGATCTCGGCGACCGCGGGGGCGTCGAGGCCCTCGACGTCGCGGAGGAGGAGGACCTCACGCTGCGTGGGCTCGAGGGCCTCGATCGCGCGGTCGAGCACGGCCGCGATCTCCCGATCGGACGCCGCGTCGTCCGCGCGCGCGCGCTGGAGGGGACGCCGCGCGCCTCGTCCTCGTCGAGCGAGAGGCTCCCGGTGGGCGCCTCCGCGCGGAGCCCGTGGCGGCGCTTCGCGCACGTGCGCCGCGCGATGGTGTAGAGCCACGTCGAGAGCGCGGCGCCGCCCCGGTAGCCGCGCGCGCCGCGCGCGGCCGCGAGGAGCGTGTCCTGGAGCACGTCCTTCGCCTCCTCGGGATCGCGGCACATCCGGAGCCCGAACCGATAGACCACGGGCTCGTAGCGCTCGAGCAGCGCGCCGATCGCCACGGGATCGCCGCGCTTGAACGCGTCGAGCAACTCCTCGTCGGACGGGGCGTGGGTGGTCACGAGGGGACTTTGTCGAAATCGGACGCCGGGGGCGAACCCTTTTCGAAGGGGCGCGCTCTCACGGAGCGGAGGATGAAGATGCCCATCGAAGTTTCGTTTCCGGGTGGAAAGCGCGTCGACGCGAGGGTGGGCGCGCACTGGATCACCACCGATCAACCCGTGGAGCTCGGCGGAGGCGGCACCGCGCCGGCCCCGTTCGATCTGTTCCTCGCCTCGCTCGCCACGTGCGCGGGGATCTACGTGCTCGGGTTCTGCGACGCGCGCGGGATCAGCATGGAGGGGGTGTCGCTGGTCCAGCACGTGACGTACGACGAGGCGACGAAGCTCCCGTCCGCGGTGCGGATCGAGCTCCGGCTGCCCCCGTCGTTCCCCGAGAAGTACGTCGCGGCGGTCACGCGCGCGGCGGAGGGGTGCAAGGTGAAGAAGACGATCGCGGCGACCCCGCGGTTCGAGGTCATGCCCGTGCGGGCGAAGGGAGCGAGCGAAGATGTGCAGACGAATCACGTGTCCTGAGTGCAAGCGGCCTTCGTTCGCGGGCTGCGGCGCGCACGTCGAGCAGGTCCTCGGGGACGTCGCGCCAGCGGATCGCTGCCGGTGTCACGAGAAGCCAAAGGCGGCGGAGCCGCGGCGCAGCGAGGGCGCCGAGAAGCCCCCGGTGTGGGCGTTCTGGCGCCGGTGAACGCGGCCGAGCGTGCGCGGCAGCGCGGCCCTCATCGGGCGTCGAGGCGCACGATCGCGCGCGTGCCGTCCGGGCCCTCCGCGAGGACGAGCAGGGTGCCCGATCCGTCGTCGAGCGTGAGAAAGTGGCTGACACGGGGATACGACGCGGACATCGCGACGCGGCGCCAAGCCCCCGCCTCCAGCACGACGACGTCTCCGCTCCCGTACATCCCGGGGATGATGCCGTTGCCGACGAGGGCGACGATCGACCCCCCGAGCTCGCGGAGTTCGGCGGGGCGCTCGGGGAGCGGCTCGAGGGGGTGACAGACGCCCGCGTCGCACGTCGCGATCAACGGGCTGTTCCCGGGCCCGGTGAGGGGATCGGGGGGAGGCACGAAGCCCGCGACGATCTGTCCGCTCGTGCGCACGAAGAGGGGCTCGCGGAGCGTGCCGCCGCCGTCGGGCTTCGCGGCCACGGTGACGCCGTCTCGGCGGAGCACGCCGCGCGCGGTCTCGCTGTCGTCCGTGAGCGTCCAGACCGTGAGGGGCGCGCCGCGCTTCGTGCGGGAGAGGAACACGCCGCCGCCCTCGTGATCGAAGCAGAGCCGGACGGCCTTCGCGACCTTGAACGGATCGGTCCCGTAGCCTCCTGGCCCGGGGACGAGGAGCCCGGTCGGGCTCGTCGCCGTGTCGCCGACGAAGTTCACGTCCGCGAAGAGGGCGCCGAGCCCGAGGGAGAACGCGGGGTCGACGACGAACCCGAGCGCGGGCTTCGAAGGAATGACGCTCCAACCCTTCGCGGCGTCGTAGCGCAGCATGACCGCGCTGCCGTGTCCGCTCGTCGTGGTGACGCCGAGGAGGAGCGAGTCGGGGTAGCGGCCGAGGACCCCTCCGACGAAGTCCGTCGTCGAACCGCCGCCCATCGTCGAGGTCGACGCGGGCACGGGAGCCCGCGCGAGAGCTCGCCAGCGTCGACGAGGTTTTCGCCGTCGAAGCGCGCGAGCGTGCGTTGATCGCGCTCGGTGACCGCGAGGATCGCGCCGTCGACGGCCCAGGCGCTCGAGATGCCGGGCGCGACGACAGTGGCGGTGACGCGCGCGAACGTCTCCGCGGGCCGGTCGGGGGCGGATCGGTGGGATCGGCGCTCGGCGCCGCGCTCGTGGCCGCGCTCGGTGGGACCGCGACGTCCGCGCGGACGGGAGGGGCGTGCTCGCGCGAGACCCGACGGACGCGTTCGTCCGCTCCGGGGTGCTGCTCGCGCACGCGACGAGGAAGAGAGCACCGGCTGGGATCCAGGGTCGAGCGCGCGTCATCGCGGGGAGCGTACCCGCGGGCGGCCACGCAGCCAGCGCCGCGCTCGACGCGACGCTCGAATCGCTCTCGGGACGCGAGCGGCCCCGCGCGCTTGCCGCGGAGGCCGATCTCCTGCTCCCCTCGCGAGCACCGATGGATCCGGATCGATCGCTCGCCACGTCGCGCGGCGCGTTCGCGCTCTCCGAGTGCGGCCCGGAGGATGGCGCGCGGGTGCTCTGCCTTCATGGTTTCCCGGACACACCCGCGGGGATGCGGCCGCTCGCGCGCGAGGCTCGCGGCGCGGGGGTACCGCGTGGTCGCGCCCTGGCTGCGCGGCTATTGGCCGTCCCCGCTCGAGGGGCCGTTCGATCTCGAGTCGCTCGCGGCGGACGTGCGCGCGATGGACGACGCGCTCGAGCGCGAGCGGCGGTCGCCGCGGAGGTACCTCGTCGGGCATGACTGGGGCGCGGTCATCGGCTGGACGATCGTGGCGGAGGAGCGCCGGTTCGCGCGCGCCGCGCTCCTCGCGGTGCCGCACCCGATCGCGTTCGCGCGCGGCCTCGTGCGCACGCCGAGCCAGCTGCTCGCGAGCCGGTACATGGCGTTCTTCCAGCTCGGCGCGCTCGCGGATCGGAGGGTCGCGCGCGACCGGTTCGCGTACGTGGAGGCGCTCTGGCGGCGCTGGTCACCCGGGTTCGAGCCGGGCGCGGCGTACTGGGTGCACCTCCGCGAGACGCTCGCGCGGAGCCACCCCGCGCCGGCTCCGCGTACTACCGCGCGCTCGCGCGGCCCCCGGGCGCGGCGCTCGCGCGGATCCGCCGGGAGCGCGCGCGCGCGTCGAGACGCCGGTGCTCCAGCTGATGGGCGCGCGGGACGGGTGCATCTCGCCGCGCGTCGCGGAGGGACAGTCCGCGTTCTGCGTGAGCCTCGAGGCGGAGGTCGTGTCGGGCGTGGGACACTTCCTCCACTTCGAGGCGCCCGCGCGGATCGGCGCGCGCATCGACGCCGCGTTTCGCGGGTGACCGACGCGCCTCGCCCCCGCGTTGGAGCGCCCAATCTGACGGGGTGCGCACGCGCGCCTCGGCGCAGGTCGCGCGCGGACCCTGCGCGACGCCGCGACGCACCGGGAAATGTGCGGGATCCCGAACGACGGGTAGCCACGCCGAGGGCCGCGCGGAAACGCGAATAGCGAACATGAAGGGTTCGTCACATTCTGAGGGCGAGCGAGGACCTCGGCCCCTCGCGTGGAGAACCTCATGACGAACACGCTCACCACCGCTCCCCTCGCGCCCCTCTTGAACCGCCTGTTCGAGGCGGCTGCCGCGTTCTCTCCGCTCGATATCCCGGGTGTCGCGGAGCTCTCGCGGGAGGAGCGCGCGCGGCTCATGCGCAGCAAGACGGAGTACCTCGAGGTGTACGGGCGCCTGCGGGACGCGGCGCTCCCGGTCTCGCGGGAGACGGGCGCGCTGCTCTACGTGCTCGCGCGGAGCACGCGCGCGCGGAGCATCGTGGAGTACGGGACGTCGTTCGGCGTCTCGACGCTCCACCTCGCCGCGGCGCTGCGGGACAACGGCGGCGGGCGCCTCGTCACGACGGAGTTCGAGCCCTCGAAGGTCGCGCGCGCGCGCGCGAACCTCACGGCGGGAGGGCTCGTGGACCTCGTGGAGATCCGGGAGGGGGACGCGCTCCACACGCTCCGCGGCGACCTCCCCGAGGCGATCGATCTCGTCCTGCTCGACGGCGCGAAGGGGCTCTACGTGGACATCCTCGACCTCGTGGAGGCGCGGCTCCGACCGGGCGCGCTGATCGTCGCGGACAACGCGGACCACTGCCCGGAGTACCTCGCGCGCGTGCGGTCCCCGGAGGGCGGCTATCTCTCGATGGCGTTCGGGGAGGACGTCGAGCTCTCGATGCGCCTCGGCCGAGGAGCGGAGGAGGGCTCGCCCCGATCGCGTCGAGCGTAGCGCGGGCACACTGGACGGGACGCGATGGATCCGTCACATTCGCGCGCGTGAGGAGCGCGCGCGTGGGGGGCCGCCGGCGACCGCCCCCGATCGGGACGAGGAGGGAGCCCCAGCAGGCGCGCTCGAACGATCTCGTCGCGGCGGTGCTCCGGGCCGCGGAGCGGGTGCTGGCGAAGGAGGGCGCGACGCGCTTCACGATGGCGCGCGTCGCGGAGCGGGCGGGCGTGAGCGTGGGCTCGCTCTACCAGTACTTCCCGAACAAGGCGGCGATCCTCTTCCGGCTCCAGCGGGACGAGTGGCGGCAGACGAGCGACCTCTTGCGCCGCATCCTCGAGGACGCGAGCGTCCCCCCGCTCGCGCGGCTCCGCCCGCTCGTGCGCGCGTTCGTCCAATCGGAGTGCGACGAGGCGGCCGTGCGCGTCGCCCTGAACGACGCGGCGCCGCTCTACCGCGACGCCCCGGAGGCGCACGCGCTCCGCGCCACGAGCGAGGCGATCGCCGACGCGTTCCTGCGCGAGGCGATCCCCGACGCTCCGCGCGGGATGCGCGCGCTCGCGGGGAGCGTCGTCATGGAGACGCTCGGCGCGGTGGGCAAGCAGTTCTCGGAGACACCGCGGACGCCCGCGGAGATCGTCGGGTTCGCGGACGCGCTCGCGGACATGTTCGCGGCGTACCTCGCGTCCCTCCCGGGCGCGCACCCGGGAGCGTCGCCGAAGCCCGGGGACCGGCGCCGAGGGGCTCCGCGCCGCTGAGGGAGCCGCTCGCTCCGCGCGAGAACGACCGGGCGGTACCGTTCAGCGAGGCGGCTCGAAGTGCACGGCGACCTCGGGGCGCAGCCGCTCAAGCCTCGCCGCGTCCTCGGCGTCGAGCCCCGCGTTCCTCGAGAGCCACACCGCGCGCGGCCCAGGGAGCGCGGCGAGCACCTCGACGATCTCCGCACCCGCGCCCGTCTCGATCACGCGGAGCCGCGGAACGGCTCCGAGCGTCGTGGTCGAGGCGAGCGCGCGCACGAGGGAAGCGTCGACGCTCGGACCGATGAGCAGCACTTCGTCGGAGAAGGTCATGCGGCGGACGGTGTCGAGATCGAGCAGCGTCGGATCCGCCAGGTAGATCCCGCCGAGCCGCCCGTCGTCCCGTACGATGAGGTTCATCTGCATCGCGCCACCCGCGGCGCGGCGCTGGAGGCGCCCGTCCGGGAACCAGGCGGCGGCCTCGCCGTTGCCGACCCAGTCGCGCGGCGCCCCCGTCGGGTACCACGTCCGCTCGGACTCCTCCGTCGGGCGGCCATCGACGTAGACCGTCTCCGCGATGCACTCGCCGGTCGGGAGGAAGTCGTACACCGCGCCCGTGAGCGGCGCGCCTTTGAAGAGCTGCGGGCCGTAGTCCTCCTCCTCCGCGACGAGGGACGCGTCCACGCGCAGGCCGCCCTCCGGGATCGGCAGCCAGTCGTCGGAGGCGCCCGTCGCGACGCCGTCGGTGACGACGAGGAGCGCGCGAACGACGCCCTCCTCGACGTGATAGGCGAGGCCGGAGAACGGCTCGCTCGGACGGCCGTCGGCGTCCCTCGGGAACACGAGCCGCCCCTGATCGTCGCTCACGAAGGCGTGCCACCTCACTCGAAGCATCGTCTCGCCCTCCTCAACCCGTGATGACCCGGACGGCGGCCATCAGGATCCCGCTGCAGTTGGGACAAGCGATGAAGCGCTTGCCGTGCGCCTGGCCACCGTTCTGGACCTTGTACGTCGCGACGGTGATCTCGGCCTGGGGGACGCCCGCGTTGAACATCGCGTTCACGCTGAGCACCTCCGCGTGCACGCCCGGCACCCCGTAGTTCCCGTTGAACCCGAGGTGCGCGCCACCCGCGTTCAGCCGGACGAGGAGGTACGCCGTGATGAGCGCCTCCGTGCTGTTGTGGAGGACGATGCCGTGGACGTTGAGGAGGTGGTTCCGGATGTACGTCATGCCGGCGACCGAGCGCGGCCCGACACCTCCGCCGATCGGTGTCATCGCCGCGATGAAGTTGGTGAAGAGGGCTCCACCCGCGTTCGGGAAATTCCTGTTCGTCCACGCCGCGCTCATCAGATCGTAGTGGTGATGGCCCGCGGCGCGCGACGTGGCGGCTGCCTGCTGGCGCGCGTTGTTCCCGGGGTTGTTGAGCAGGAACGTCCGGCAGTCGGCGCGGGTGACCCGGTCGAGGTGCTGGTCGAATCCGAACGTGTCGAGCTCCATCACGCTCCCGTTGTGGAGCGTCTTGGGGTTCGCGATCGTCGTCGCGCCACACGCCACGTGGCACCTCGTGAGGGGCTTCAGCACGGGGATGGCGAGGGGAATGCCCGGCGCGGGGGCCTGCGGATCCAGCCCTGGGGGCGCGCCCGTCGTCTTCACCCACCGCTCGAGCTCTGCGACGCCGGCGAAGTTGCCTTGCTGGAGCGCGGCCGCGACGGCCAGAGCCCCCGCGTCGCTGTAGACCTGGATCGCGCCGTGCGGCGTGACCGTGAGGTGAGACGCCTTGGCCCAGAAGCGCGCGCTCGGCGCGGCGACGACGAGGCGCGCGTGGGTGAACGTGCCCCCGACGTCCTGGGCGTGGAGCTCGCGCGGTCCGGGCGCGCCGACGCGCGTGACGAGGAAGTTCGGGTCGACGACAGACTCGCCGTCGCGGAACTGGTAGGCGTCGATCACGAGCGCCTCGACGCGCATGTCGAGCGAGGCGGCGGGCGCGAACGCGTAGGCTGCGCCGGGCGTGCCACCCGCCGTCACCGTGATCGGTGAGTCGCCCTGCGTCAACCCTTCGACGTCGAGGTTCATGGGGAGCTGCGCCGCGGGGATGGCCGTCCCGGACGCGACGACGCCGGCGTTGCCGTGGCAGGTGAGCTCGGCGCCGTACGTGATCGTGACGACGAGATCGCCGCACGGCTGAAGCGGCTGAGTCTCGACGACGTCGATCGTGATCTGCGAGCGCGTCGTCGCGAGCACGCCGTGGTTCGCGTTGACGAGCACCAGCTCGTCCCCGGTGATCGTCGCGGTGATGACGTTGATCTCCTCGATCACGACCACGGCCTGGGCCGGCTCCGACGGCACGAACTCGGCGGTCCGCCCTTGGCGCAGCGACGCCGTGACCCCGCCGTTCGCGGCCGCGCTCTTCTTCACCCAGAGGGATTTCGTCTCCTCGGCGAGGTTCCCTGAGAAGGCGAGCTCGTGCGCGACCTGCGCGGCGCCGTCGTCCAGGTAGGCGACCACGCCGCCCGCGGTGGCGATGTCGACCTCGCCGGAGAAGCCGATCTCGGGCACCGTCTGCGTCACCTTCACGGTTAGCTCGACGGTGGCGTCGGCGTCGTCCACTGGGTGGAAGTACGCGTGGAGGTCTGCGGGCTCGATCGAGACCGTCGCGACGTTCACGGGGCGCAGCCGGACCGTCGCGGCGCGCATCTCGGTCACGCGGACCTTCGGGTCCTCGGGATCCTCCAGCTCTGCCTCGACGCGGCCGTCGGCGGCGCGGTCGCCGGGGATCCAGAGGTCTCCCTCCGACGAGCCCTGCTGTGTGTCGAACTGGAGCTCCTCCACGCCGGCGGTGCACTGCTCGTCCTCGTGCACGGCGACGTCGCCCGTACACGTCAATCGGACCGTGCCCCGAAAGCCGATGTCGGGGCGCGTCTGCTCGATCGTCACGCGGAGCCGAACAGGGGCCGCCCCCTCGCCCGGGAGGAAACGCAAGTCTTGCTCGCCCGGCGACAAGACGACGGAGACGACGTTCTTGAGCTCCGCCTCGACGAGGATCTCGTACGCGGCGCCCGGTGGAACGTTCGCGTCCTTGGGCGTGGTGAAGAAGTCCTGTCGATCCGCCTCAGCGAGCTCCACGGTCGCCGTGTACAGTCCCCGCGAGCGTCGGCCCATGGCGGCGATGCCGTTCGCCGTGTCGTCCGGACCAGCCGCCTCGGTGCCGCTCAGCGTGACGCGCGCCGCGTCGAAGAGGCGCGCGTGGTTCCCCGACTGGACGACCTTCACCGTGACCTCGGGGCGGCGGAGGAGCTTGAAGCCCACGTACGCGACCTCGCCCTGCGCGGGGCGGACCCCGCCCTCGAAGAGATCGTCGCGCTGGTAGCGCTCCGCGAGCGCGTCCTCGAGCGCGGGGAGCGTCACGACGTAAGCCTGCGGGGCCATCGGGTCGAAGCGGGCGAAGCCGTCGATGGTGTCCTTGCGGCCCTTGCCGCTGACCTCGACGGGGACGTCGGACACGGACTCGCCCGCGTCGTCCATCACGTGCACCCAGAGCGCGCCATCGCGGAGCGAGCAGGGGGTGATTAGCGGGTGCTGGTGCGTGTTGCCGCACGTGAGGGGTGAGCCGCACTCGACGCAGAGGGGCATGCGCTTAGAGCTCCTGGACCACGAGCAGCCGCCCACCGGTGCTCTTCGCGAGATGATCCCGTACGGCGGCGACGCGAACGGCGCCGGGCACGTCGCGGCGCGCGAGCATCCGCTCGGCCCAGGCTCGATCGGGAGAGCGCTCGAGGCGCGCGCCGAACTCCACGAGGAGCTCGACGAGGACGACGACCGCCCTGCCGCGCTCGATGCCGTGTGCGTCCGCCAGCGCGAGCCCGGTGCGGATCCGCTCGCGTGTTCCTTCTTCGCCGAGGGCGGCGCAGTGCCTCGGGTAGATCGTCGGGAGGTAGACTCGCAGACGCTCGACCAGCTCGTCGTCGGCAACGGCACGAAAGGCTGCGAACTGCGCCGCCCGAATGGTGAGCATCGACCCCCCTCCTGGCGTTCTCTATCACGAGGCAGGTGTCGAGCGTCGGAAAACTCACCGCTGTCGAGAGCTTACGTCCGCTCGGGTCGGGCCCTCGGCGCCGGGCACGGCGAAGCTCAGCTCCCGCCGTAGATGAGCACCGCGTCGATGAGGAGCTTGTTCGCCTCACGCCCGAAGCGGACGTAGCTCCCGAGCGCGTAGTCGAAGTTGCCGCAGAGATCTCCGCGGCATTGGAACGCCGTGTCCCCGGTCGACGCGGCGCAGAGGGTGGGGAGCGCCGAGAGATCCTCCCCGGTGACGCTGGCGGCGGGTACCACGCGGGTGGCGTACCCGGGGGACCCGGGCGCGACGAACCAGAACACGCGCGCGCTCGTCGTGGCGGCCGCCGCGAACCGTCGGGGCGTGGTCGACCGGCGCAGGAGCGCGCACGCTTCGCTCGGGGTGACCGTGATCGCGGGGCTTCGCGCGTGGGCGAGCGCGCGCGCGATCGCGTCGTCGATGTCGGAGGCCCCGAGCATCGCGACCTCCGCGCCGAACAGGTCGCGCGCGGCGTCCCGATCGAGGGTGTTCGTGCGCAGGATCGCCGCGGATCGAGTGGTGGCCGCGAACGGGATCTCGGGGGTCGCGGGCAACTGTTCGAAGGCGACGACGTCGCTCACGCCATCGCCATCGAGGTCCACGATTTGCGCGCTCGGCGTCGCGCCCGCGGGCACGTCGAGGAGGGGATCGACGGTCGCGAACGCGCCCTCGTCCTGGAGCAGGTAGATGCCGTCGTCGTCGGACACGACGGACACGATGCGGCCGCCACCGACGTCCGCGCGAGCGAGCGAGCGGAGGGCCCCGCGCTGCGGGGAGAGCGCGCGAAACGTCGCCGCGTCGTCTCCGGGCGTGGGCTTCGGCGCGCTCTCCGGAGCGGGCGCGAGGGGGGCCGCGGGAAGAAGGATGGACGCGATCTGGAGCCCCTCTCCGCCTCGCTCGAGGACGACTCCACCTCCCGCGCTGGCACACTCGCCCCATCGATTGCAGCGAGCGTCTCGGAGCGCGTCCAGGGCGCGTGAGAGGTGAGGGGACGATCCGACGGTGTCGCGATCGAGGCGCGCGAAGGAGCGCCCGAGAGCGCGGTCCCAGGTTTCGAACACTCGCGCGCCCGCGGGCGGGAGCGCGCTCGCGAGGGCGTTCGCGGTCGTGATGCCGTGGATGAACGCGTCGGCTTCCGGTGCGTCGAATCGGGGGACGGGGACCTTCGCGGCGTCGAGGAGATGGGCCGGATCCCCCGAGGAGAGGATCCGTTGCGCGTCGGGCGCCTCGATACTCGCGGGATCCTGGCGGCGCGCGCGCATCCCTCCGCCCCCGGTGATGTCCTCCGCGATCCAGAGCACGCCGCGGAGCCCCGCGGGCTGATCGCGAGCGGGGAGCGACTCGAGCGCGACGGCCGTCGCGCTCCCGATCGCGGCGGTCTCGAGCACGCGCACGGCGCGCGGCCAATCCGCGACGGGCTCGATCAGGACCTGTTCACCGGGGGGCTCGGGCGTCCCGCGCATGCCGGGGAGGCGTCGCTCGGTCCGACCGCTGAAGGGCGAGAACTCGGACACGGCGCCGAGCGTCGCGACCCACGCGCTCCGCGCGACGCCGTCGGTCCCACCGCCGACGAAGAAGAGGAAGCACGGGAGCTCTTTGATCTGGAAGGATCGGTGGGGCACTCGAACGGGCCCCGCGACGAGGCCCCCGCGGTCGCGCGCGAACGCCTCCACCTCGAACGCGATCTCCGCGGGGACCCTCTCCGCGGGGGCGCTCTCGACGGGCGGCGTGACCTCGGCGCGCGCGCTCGACGAGGGCAGCGACGTGGGCCGCGCGTCCCGAGGCGCGGCCCCGCGCACGCGCCCAGCGCGAGGAGAGCGCGCCCGCGAGGGCCGCGAGGCATCGACTCCCCGCCTCGGCGTTCGGGGCGCGAACGAGGGACGAAAGGCGTCTCACGCCGCAGGCGTAACACCTCGCGGCAGGGGCCGCCTATGGCCGAGAGGGTCGATTGAGATCCTGGGATCCGCCGTGGGCGTGGTGCGCGCGGGGATCACCCCGCAGCGGCGCTGGGGGCGCGCCGATCGTTCGTCGGGAGTCGGCGCTCGATGCGGGCGGAGACGGGGCCGACGGGGCGGGCGAGCACGAGGTACTCGGTGTTCGGCAGGCGCTCGTCGAGGAGGCGGGGCGCGAAGCGCTGCGCGAGCACGGCGAGGATCAGCACGGACTCCATCAGCGAGAAATGGTTCCCGATGCACTGCCGGGGGCCGGCGCTGAAGGGGATGAACGCGAACTTCGGCCGGGGTGGATCCTCGCGCTCCAGCCACCGCCCGGGGTCGAACGTGTCGGGGTGGGACCAGTACGCGGGGTGTCGGTGCAGGACGAGGGGGCTGAGCACGATGGACCCGCCGCGGTGGATGCGGTGCCCGGCGATCACGTCGTCGTCGAGGACGTGTCGGTTCACGATGTACGCGGGGGAGTGGAAGCGCAGGGTCTCGTTCACGAGCGCCTTCGTGTAGGGGAGGCGCCCGACGTCGTCCGCGGTGGGCGCGCGGCCGCCGAGCACGCGATCGAGCTCGTCGTGGAGGAGGCGCGCGGCGGTTCGATCGAGCGCGAGCCGGATCCACGCCCAGGTGAGCGTGATGGCGGTCGTCTCGTGCCCGGCGAGCAGCATGGTCACGACCTCGTCCCGGAGCTGGCGATCGGTCATGCGCTCGCCGGTGTCCTCGTCGCGGGCGTGCATCCACGCGGTGAGGAGATCGGCGCCGCGGATGCCTCGGCTGCGCTTCGCGCGGATGATCTCGTCGACGACGTCGAAGAGGGTCCGACGCGCGCGTCGAAACGCGGCGTCGTACGGGGTGGGGAGGATCGGGGGGAGGAGCCGGAAGGTGCGGACGCGCTCGGAGAGCTGCGCGTTCAGGACCCCCCAGGACGCGGCGATCGCGGCGGTCTGCGCCGCGAGCGTGGCGCCGAAGAGGGCCTCACCGACGATCCGGAGCGTGAGCGCGGACATCTCCCGAGCGAGCGAGAGGGGCGCGCCGGAGGACGCGGCGCGCTCCCAGGCCTCGCCGGTCTCGAGCGCCGACGAGACCATCGCTCCGGCCATCGCGGCGATGCGCTCGCGCTGGAACGAGGGCTGCGCGAGGCGCCGCTGACGGAGCCAGAAGTCGCCCTCGCTCGTGAGGAGCCCGTCGCCGAGGAGGCGGCGGAGCATGCGGTAGGAGGAGTGCTGCTTCGTGTAGTTCGGCGCGTTGTCCTGGAGCACGCGCTTGGCGCCGTCCGCGCTCGTGAGGAAGAAGGTGTCGCGGAACGCGAAGCGATAGCGCGCGACGTCGCCGTGTTGCTCGCGGATGCTCGTCCAGCGGACGAGGGGATCGACGGTGCGGCCGCGGAGGATGGTCCAGAGCGAGACGGGCGGCGGCCCGGAGGGCTCGCGCGCGGCGCGGAACTCGGCGGGCGTGGCGTTGCGTGCGTCCATGGTTCACCTCTTTCTCGTGCGCGGGGTCTCTCGCGGGGCGGAGTCGAGATCGCCCGCGAGGATGCGCTTCATCTGCCGAGCGCCCTTGTCGGTGCAGTGGGGCTCGAGGAGGGCGCACCCGAGCTTCGCGTAGTGGCGGACGGCGCGTTCGTCCGACCAGCCGCGCACGGCGGCGGCCGCGAGCCAGCCGCTCGAGATCATGGAGCTCTGTTCGTACAGCACGTCGCCGCGGGCGAGGGTGGCGCGCTCGACGAAGCCGTTCTCGACGAGCGCCGCAAGCATCTTGTCGTGGCGCTCGCGGCGGATGCGCGCGAGGCGCACCTCTTCCTTGGCGATGTCCTCGGACGAACGGATCGCCTCGACGTAGTCGAGGAGCACGAAGCGGTAGGCGAGCATGTTGCGCATCGCCCCGGTGGCGGCGCGGTAGAGGCTCTCGAGGGTGAAGCTCTCCATGGGCTCGACGAACACGGTCGCCCGGTTCAGCTCGTGGAGCTCCGCGACGAGCGCCGTCACGAGCTGGTCCTTGGTGGGGAAGTGGTAGGCGAGGTTGCCCGGGCTCATCTCGGTCGCGCGCGCCACGTCCCGCACCCCGACGCGGCCGAGCCCGTCGCGGTTGAACGCCTCGCGCGCGGTGTCGAGGATGCGCTTGCGCGTGTCCGTCACCCGTCCGAGTTTAGGACGATGTCCTAGGAGCGAAAGTCCATTCTAGGACGTTGTTCTAATCGCGGGCGGCGGCCGATGCGGTAGCCTGCGGCATGGCCCTCCACCACGACCGGCTGTTCACGCTGTCGCGACTCGCCCTCGCGGCCCTCGGTGCGGCGTACGCGTGCGCGTGCCGCGAGCCCGCGCGCTCGGCACCCACGATCGGCTCGAGCGGAACAGCGGTTGCTGCGAGCGCCCCCGCCTCCAGCACGAGCGCGGGGCCTCCCGCGGCCGCGAACCCGAGCGCCGCGGGCGACGGGTGCGATTTCGAGCATGACGGGAAGGAGATCGCCGATCCCTCGGCGCCGTGGAATGTGTCGGCGGAGCCGCTCGAGCTCGTCGACGCGGGACAGGAGCCGAGACGCGTGCTGCGGTACGCGGCGAAGCGCGGCGACGAACGAACGCTCCAGTTCTCCATCCGGATGCGCCTGCAGATGCGCAAGAACCTCGACTCCGGTGGTTGGATCGCGCTGCCGGACCTCAGCGCGCAGCCCACCCTGCGGGTCGTGAGCGCGTCGAGCACGACCGCGCGGGTTCGCGTGACACAGGGGCCGGTGAGCGCGGGAGCGCCCCCGGATCCGGATCCAGCCGTGAGGTTCGGCGGCAAGGCGCTGACGGCGGAGAACGTGGCCGACATGGGCGAAGGCGCGCGAAAAGCGTTCGCCAAGGCGGGCGCGTCACCGTTCGAGCTCGACGTCGCCGGCGATGGCCGCTTCGGGGCCGGCAATCTCATGGGAGGCGAAGGAGGCCCCGCGCTCGTCGCGGGAGTCGCCGTCGTTCCTCTGCCCGCCGATCCCGTGGGCATCGGCGCCCGGTGGCGCGTGAGCGCTCGCGTGGTCGGCGCGCCCGCGGCGACGATCGAGGCCACCTACACCTATGTCGGCGAAGCGGAGGGCCGGCCGGTGATTCACGCGAGCTCGTCGGCCAGGCTCGACGAGTCGCGTCCGCACCGCCTCGTGGTGTCCGACCGTCTCCATGACATCCAGTCCCTCGCGATCGACGAGGAGCTCGAGATGACCCTCGATCCTGCCTTTCCCATTGGGTCGTACGAGAGGAAGGTCTCCAACGAGACGGTCACGTCGGAGTGCAAGCACGGGCACCTCGAGATCGTCGGGGTGAGCAGCCAGAGCGAGATGAGGCTCGCGGCGAAGTAGCCGCGCGTGAGTGAGTCTCGCGCTGCGCTCGTCGGCGGCACCAGCGGGTGACCAAATCGGTCGGTGATCGCGGCATCAATTGGATTCGCGCCCGTCGACTGGTTTGTCTGCGAAATGGGCGGCGCTATTCGAGGCGCCCTCTTTCTTGTTGCTCTCGGGCGATGGATCGGCGGCAGAGCGGCGGATTGTCGGCGTTCTTCTTCTTCTTCTTCTTCTTCTTCTTCTTCTGCTCCTCACCGAGTTCTTCCCAATGGTGCAAATATTGGATGGTCCAAGGTCGGCCTCCCTGAACGGGGTCGAGAGAGGAGGCAGCGCCGGCTCGCGCAAAGTCCGATGTCGTGCACGTCGGCTCCCCATGGCGAGGGCTCTCGCTTGTCTGTCCGAGGCCGCAGTTGCAAACCCGGGGCGACACCGGCCATAGGCTGAGTCTCGAGTAGATGGGCCGCACGCTCCGACGAGTTGGACTCTGCCGCTGCCGAGCCCAGCTTCGGCTGCGCCGTCAGGACCCGAGAAGTCCAGACCATTCGCGAGGTTTGCCGTTTCGCAACCAAGGCTCGACGGGCCTCCGCATCGAATCCACGCGGAACTCGCGCCGTCACGCCTAGGCACGCGTCGTCGCGCTCAGTACCCTGGCCGACGATGCTCCGGCCTGCACTGCTCGTCACTCTTCTTCTCGCTGCGTCCACGGCATGCACTATCGTCCCGGGTGAGTCCGGCGGCGCGTCGTCCTCGACGGTTGCGACAACCACGACTTCCGGCTCCGCGTCGACGTCGACTACATCGTCCTCCTCCTCGGGATGCGACGGCAAGACGTGCATTGCGCCGTTCGACGCTTGTATCGAGGGCCACTGCGCCGACGAAGTGCGAGAGGTGATCGGCGGCGGGTCCGCTGCGTGCGCCATTCTGTGGGGCGGCAAGTTGTTCTGCCAGGGCGGAAACGATACGGGGCAGCTCGGCGACGGCACCGCGTTCCTGGGTACCGAGATGTGCCTCCAGACGGACCTCTCGACGCGGGCCTGCCGACCCGTGCCCGCCGCGGTGGCCGCGCCTGCTCCCGCGACGACCGGTGACCTCGAAAACGTGCGGCACGCGTCCTCGGCCTATCTGGCGTCGTGTGCCGTGACCTCCGACGGCAATGTCTACTGCTGGGGAATCAACGACCACCTGCAGCTGGGACACGCGAAGTCCATCGACGTCGCTTGCGGTCCGACGAATGTCTGCAACTCGCGCCCGACGCAGGTGAAACTCCCCGTGCCGCTCTTGGCGCAGGACGTGGCGATGGGGCTTCGAAGCGCGTGCGCCCTCACGACTGACGGTGCCGTCTACTGTTGGGGCGACAACGAGTTCGGCCAGCTCGGCGTACCCCTCACGACCGTGTCGTCCGAGACGCCAGTGAAAGTGACCGGGCTTCCAAGCAGCGCGACGGCACCGGTAACTCAACTCCGCGTCGACAAGGACGACTATCCGATGGGCTGCGCGCTCGCTGGCGGGCAGGTCTACTGCTGGGGGGCGAACTACGGAGGCGCCCTCGGCCACGACCCCGCGATGGACCCCGCGTGCGGGTCCACCGCGTGCTCGTTTGGCGCTCAGGCCGTTCGCACGAGTCAGGGATTCCTCACGGGGATCGTCGAGATCGGGGTCGGTCGAAACTGGGGCTGCGCGCTCGACGGCAACGGCGCGGTGTGGTGTTGGGGCGCCGATTCGTATGGCACGAACGGCATCGGTACCTCGTCCTCCGCCCGGTTCACCGCCGACAAGGTCGGCGGCAACCTGCCGACGATCAGCCACATCGCGATCGACGGCTGGCACGACGCGTTCGCGATCGACGCCGCGGGCAACGTCTTCGGCTGGGGCCGCAACAGCTACGGGTCGCTTGCGCTCGGCAAAGTGGGCAACGGCCCAGGATGTGGGGGCGGTTGCGAATGGCTTCCGGTCCCGACGCTGCTGAAGTCGGTGGCGCAGTTGTCATCCGGAGGGAATGTCGGTCTCGCCCTTCTCACGGATGGCTCGGTCGTGGGATGGGGAGAGAACGCCCTCGCGCAGCTTGGACACCTGCCCGGTACTGACGGCGACGTATCCACCCCTGGCTTCTGGACGAACCCGACACCAGCGCCGGTCAAGTGCCCCGTGAAAAAGTGAGGCGAGGGCAACGCCCCGTCGCAAGTGCCCCCCGCGCTGAAGGCCGCGCGCGCGACGGGCCCCACGGGCTCTCCGCCGAAGACTCTGCGGCTGCCGGGACCCTGCCGCTCGTCGCCGCGCTCCGGTGAGCAGGTGAAGCTCGACAGCAGGGGCCGCTCTCGGCTCTACGAGCGACGACGCACCGCTTCGGCGAGACGGGGTCGATCGCCCGTCTTGTCGCGCGCAGGCGTAGCGGAAGCTACGCCGAGCACGCAAAACGTGCGAGCGGCCTCGTATCGGCGAAGTGGTGGAGGCGGCGGGAATCGAACCCGCGTCCGCGAGGCTTTGACTGAGTCTTCGTTCACGTGCGTAGTCGCCGTATCCCCTGCGACTGGGCTCGCGGATTCGGCCGCGACCTATTCCTCACTGAATCTCGATCTCGCTATCGAGGACGCCCTCGCGAGACCCAGCCCTCGTAGTTGACACCCTCGGGATACCAGGACGATCTCTCCGTCGGATGGCTACCGCGGTTAGTTAGGCCGCGAGAGCAATGGCGTTGTCGTTCGCACGTATACGTCCCGCTTGATGGGCGGATCGGGAGCCGCCAGCACGCAGAAACAATCTCCGTCCCCACGTCGAAGCCGATCGCCCCCGTGGAGTCGTGCCCTGGACCACCGGTGGTCCCGACACGCCGTGCAATCTGCCGCCTCGACCCCCCATCGTCAACGCCCTTTCTCCCTCTCACCACCGTTGACGCTCGGCGCGCGCAGCGCGAGCCCCGGACGAGCTCCCGTGTACCAGCTCGCGTTCCCCGCTCCCGCGCTCGCGCCCTTCATCGAGTCGTACTGGTTCGTCTTCAAGACGGACGAGGTGCCCGTCGAGCTCAGCGTCGACGTGTTCGTCGATCTGCGCGCCGATCTCGTCTTCAACTTTGGCGCGCCCTACTCGCGCGCCGTCCACGGGGAGCGGCCCCGGCTCATCCGCGCGTCCAACCTCGACGCGCAGCGCATCCGCCCCATTCGCATCGAACAGCGCGGGGACGTCCTCATCAGCGGCGTGCGCTTCAAGTCCGCCGGCCTCTCCCCGTTCGTGACCAAGGCGGTCGACGCCTGGAGCGACCAGGTCGTCCCCGTCCCCGCCGTCTTCGGCAAACCCGGCCACGCGCTCGAGGCCGCGCTCCGCCGCGCCGGGGCGGACCGCGCGGCGCAGACGCAGCTCTTCGACGCGTTCTTCCTCGAGCGCCTCTCCCTCACTCCCGCGAAGCAGACGCTCCACACCCTGAAGACCGCGATCGAGGCCGAGGGAGGGCTCGAGCGCATGGATGAGCTCTGCGCACGCACCGGCGTGCCCCCGCGCCAGCTCGACCGCCTCTTCCGCGCGCACCTCGGCTTCCCCCCGAAAGCGTTCGCGCGCGTCGTCCGCTTCCAGCGCGCCCTCACGCGCCTGAAGCGCGACCCCGGCTGCACCCTCGCCGCCGTCGCCGCCGAGTGTGGCTACTACGACCAGCCCCACTTCGCGCGCGAGTTCAAGGCCCTCTCCGGCACCGCGCCCAGCGCGCGCGTCGGGTACTTCCCGGAGGGCGCGCCCTCCGACTTCAGCCCGAACCTCGTCCAATTCACCTCCTGACCGCGCCGCGGACCGCCCCCCGAGGGGGGGTGAAAAGAGTGGGGGCCCGAACTTGTGCGCAATTGAATTGTGCACAATATATCGCCCTCTCATCTCGAAAATACCCCCCCTCCTTCGACCCTCGAGCGAGCGCGCCGCCCCAGCCCCATCCCCCCGGCCCAGGAGCGCTTCGCCCCGCGTCCGTGCTCCTCGCCGCCCTCGGCGGCCGCCCTGTCCAATTCGTACAAGACCGTGCGGCCCAATCGGGCGAACGTCCCGACCAGGAGAGACACGACGCATGAACGCGAAGACCACGAAGCGATTCTTCTCGCGGGAGACCGAGGTCGCGATCGACATCGACGCCGAGCCGAGCGCCGTTTGGGCGCTCCTCACAGACGCGAAGGCCTACCCCACCTGGAACTCCACCGTGATCGCCATCGAGGGCGAAATCGCCGAGGGCAGCCGCATCGCCCTCCGCTCCACCCTCGACCCGAAGCGCACGTTCAAGCTCCGCGTGAAGAAGGCGCAAGCCCCCGAGCTCCTCGTCTGGGGCGACGCGATGGGCACCCGCACGTACACGATCGCTCCGCGCGGCCCTCGCGGCGCCACGTTCACCATGCACGAGAAAATCGGCGGGCCGATGTTCCCCCTCTTCGCCGGCATGATCCCCCCGTTCGACGAGTCGTTCGATCGGTTCGCCGCAGACCTGAAGAAGAAAGCCGAGGCACGCGCGTGAAACACGACATCGGAACCAAGGCCAAGCCCACGAACCTCAAGACGCCGCCGCTCACGAGCGACTACACGATGCACGCCGAGACGATCGACGGCCGCGAGGTCATCGTGTGCACCGTCGGCAAGACCGTCCTCCACTACGACGCCCGCGCGATCGACGACCTCCACGCGATGCTGAAGAAGCACGGCGACTGGATGGAGCTCGGCAGCGCGGACGAGCAAAAGCCCGCCAAGGACGGCACCGTCGAGGCGTGGGGACGATCGAGCACCAACCCCATCAAGGGCTGGTACGGCCTGAAGAAGGGCCTCCGCGGCCGCTTCGGCATGTATCTCCCGCCGCTGCTCGAGGCGCTCGGCCTCGCCGAGGTCACGCACGACGCGCGCGGCAACAAGATGCGCGCGAAGTAGGGGCAAACCACAGCGCGAACAGACGGCGCATGGGAGGGCGCGCGCCCCTCAGCGTCGGGGCTTCGATCCGCTCGGGCTGTAGGCCGCCCAAGGGCTGCTGCTGCTCCGACCGATCGGGGATCTGCAGTGGATGCACTCCGCGTCGCTCGCGAAGACGTGCTGCCCACACACGGGGCACGGGACGGTTTCGAACCCGCGCACGCCGTCGGGGCGCGCGCTCCGCGCAGGCGCTCGGGGAGCGCTGGAGAACGCGTCGAATGCGGCGGGCGCGGGGGGCGCCTCCTCGGTCACCGCCGCGACCGGAGGCGGGCTGCTCTTCGCGGGCACCGCGTCGTCGCGCGAGCAGGGCGCCGGCGGCGCGGGCCTCGACGCGACGTCGATCACCGTCGGCGCGACCGTCGCCCGGAGGAGCGGGCGCAGCGCCGCGAACGCCTCGTTCGCGTCGCGGAAGCGCGCATCCCACGCGCGATCCAGGCAGCGCGCGAGCCACGCGTCGAACCCCGCCGGGAGAGGATGACCGCCGAGCTCGGTGCACCTCGTCGTCGCGAGCGGGATCGGATCGAGCCCCGTCTCCCGTAGCACCATGAGCGGGCTCACTTCCGCGAGCTGCGCCGCTCGCCAAAAGTTCTTCCCCGTGAGCGCACGGAACGCGATGAGCCCGAGCGCCCACACGTCCACCGCCGGCGTCAGCTTCGCCCCGGGCTCCGCCTGCTCGGGCGCCATCCACAGCGGCGTCCCGATCGCGCGCGTGTGGGACGCCTGAATCTCCCCGAGCACCTTGGCGAGCCCGAAGTCGAGCACCTTCACGTTGAACCGCGTCACGGGGCGCCGCGAGACCGCGAGCAGCACGTTGTCCGGCTTGAGATCGCGGTGGATGATCCGCTTGTCGTGCGCGGCGCCGACCGCGTGGCAGAGCTGGAGAAAGATCGTCTCGACGTCCTGCCAGGGGAGCGCGCCCACGCGCTCGAGGTGCGCGGCGAGGCTCTCGCCCGGGAGGAACTCCATCGCCATCCACGGGACGCCGGTGGCCGCGTCGACGCCCGCTCCGACCACCTCCACCACGTGCTCGCTCTCGATCTCGGCGCCGACGCGCGCCTCCTGCTCGAAGCGCCGCCGCAGATCGGCATCGGCGAGGAGGTGGCCGAGCATGACCTTGAGCGCGCGCTCGCGCCCGGTGGACCGCTGGCGTGCGACGTAGACGGCGCCCATCCCGCCGCTCGCGAGCGGGCGCACGATCTCGAAGTCGCCCCCGAAGACGAAGCCCACCTGGAGGTCTGGGAGACCCGGCAACATGGCAGTGAGCTTACACGCGGAGCCCGTGACGGGCGCGCGCCCTCACATCGGGCAGTCGGTCGCGCAGTCGTTCTCGCAGAGGAGACCGGCGGCGGCGCAATCGCAGCAGTGCCCGCTCGCGCAGTCCCCGTCCACGCCGCACGCGTTGCCCACTCCGCAGAGGAGGAGACCGCAGTCGCTGCCGCAGTCGATGTCGGTCTCGAGGCCGTCTTTCAAGCCGTCTTTGCACTGGCAGAAGCTCCCGACACAGGTCTCGTTGCCCGGGCACACCGGGTTCGAGGGCAGGTCCACGCACCCCGTCCCGTCGACCGCGCACGTCTGACAGCCCGCGTCGCAGGGCAGGGCGCAGCATATGAGATCGACGCAGTTGCCGGTCCCGCACTGGGGGCCCGAGTCGCACGTCTCGCCGTTCGCGAGCAGGCACGCTCCGTCCATGCAGAGCCCCGGACACGGGCACTCGTTTGGGCACGTGGTGCAGTTGTCGCCGTCTTCGGACTTGCACACCCCATCTCCACACGTCGGATTGCAGTCCGTCGGGCAGGACGCGGGGTCGGTCGGGCCGCAGCAAGCGTCGCCGCACACATCCATCTCGGGCTTGCAGTCTGCGGGGCAGTGGCACCAGTCCTCGGTGGCCTGGCAGCACCCATCGCCGCACTGGGCAGGGCAGTCCGCGCACGAGCAGTCATCCTCGGGATCGCAGACGCCGTTGCCGCAGAAGGGCCCCGCCCCAGTCGACGACGACGCGCTGGTCGAGCCCACGGACACGCTGCCACTGCTGCTGGTCGTTCCCGTCGAGGTCGACGTCGCGCCCGTCGGGCCCGCGCCGCCACCGTTCGCGAACGGCTTGTCGAAGTCGGCGCCGATGATTTGCGCGCACCCCGCCGCCAGCGCGAAGCCGGACGCGACGACCACGGCCGCGACGACGAAGGAAGAACGCATGCTCAAGGAGCCGATGGTACTTCAAAGGGCCGCGAACCCGCAGCGCTTCGCGTCCTCGCGGACCGCGTCCTCGACGGCTCTCCGTCGCGCTGCTAGATGCCGGCCCATGGCGCGCATGGTCCAGTGCATCAAGCTCGGTCGCGAGGCCGAGGGCCTCGAGAAGCCTCCGCTCAAGGGTGAGCTCGGCCAGAAGATCTACGACAACATCTCGAAGGAAGCCTGGCGGCAGTGGCTCGAGCATTCGAAGATGCTCATCAACGAGTACCGCCTCGACCTCGTCTCCGAGTCCGGCCAGCGCGTCTGGTTCGGCGAGCTCGACAAGTATTTCTGGGGCGAAGGCTCGAAGCTCCCCGATCAGTTCAAGCCCGCCGAGGGCGACGCGAACAAGGCGGGCGACGCGAAGGGGTGAGCCGCGGGAGCGCCCTTCTCCTCGCGTTCGGAGCGAGCCTCCTCGTCGCCTGCAGCGCCGATCCCCCGCCGGACGCAGTGGCGATCCCGAGCGCTTCCGCCCGTCCCACCGCTCGGCCCGACACCGACCGGCGGCGCACGATCGATCTGCCCCTCCGCCGACGTGCCGAAGGCGAGAGCGCGGTCTCGTTCGAACTCGCCGCGCCCCTCGAGAAGCAGCGCGCGCGCTTCACCGGGGAGGCGCTCCAGGGCGTGCTCTACCTCGACACGGAGGTGCTCTCGAGCTCGCGCGGGGACGTTTCCGTCGACCTCGCGAGGATGCGCATCGAGCGCCAAGCGAACGGCGCCGACGCGGCGGATCCCAGCGCCTGGGAGGAGAGCTCGAAGCAGAACGAGCACGCCCGGCAGTGGCTCGAGATCCCGCCCGACGCAGAGCCCGCGACCATCGAGAAGAACCGGTACGCGGTCCTCCGCGTCGTCGGGCTCACCGTGAACCACGAGCAGCGTTCGGCCGGCGTGTTCCAAGCCGCCGTCACGCTCTCGGGGACGCTCGCGATCCACCAGCGCACGAAGCCCGTGAGCGTGAAGGGCACGCTCGAGATCCTCGACTCGAGGCGCGCGCCGCGCGTGCGCTTCCGCTCCACCGAGCCCCTCGAGGTGGAGCTCGCCGCGTTCGACGTCGCGCCGCGCGATCCCGTCGGCAAGCTCATCGAGGGCGGGCTCGAGAAGCTCGCCCCGAAGGTCGCCTCGCGCGCGACCGTGACCGTCGACGTCTCGTTCGGCGCGGACTGATCAGGCGGCGACGGCGGCAGCGGTCTGGCTCATGTCCATGAGGAGCCGCACGGAGTCCGCGTACGTCGTCCCGCGCGCGCATCGGCCCCCGCGGAGCTCGAGCACCTCGCAGAAGGTCGGCGTGCGGAGGGCGGTCGCGTCCGGCCCGATCTTCACGCCGCACTCCGCGACGATGATCGCGCCCCCGTCCTTCGGCATCACGTGCGTCGACCGGAGATCGATCATCGCGCGCGGGAACCCCTCCATCATCGTCCGGAAGGACGCGATGACGGCCGCCGCGCCCTTGATGCGCTCGTCCCGCGCCGTGTTGGACCACTCGACGTCCGAGGTCAGCATCGCGCCGATCCACTCCCAATCGCGCCGGTTCCACGCGTCGTAGTAGCAGCGGAGCCAATCCGCCGTTCGGTCACCACCCGTCGCGTCGGCCTTCTTGGTCCCCTCTTTCGTCATGGGCGGACTGCTAAGCATGGCCCAGGCCAGCAGGTGGTCGCGCTGGGACCCCATGGATCCCCGCGATCCGCCCGCTTCGGTGACCAAGGTGGGACACCCGGGGTGGATCGCGAGTCCCTCAGTCGAGGATCACCCGTGAGCCACTCCGGACCGGCACGGCGTTTCTGAGCTCACGACCTCGAGGCGAGGAGCTGCTCGAGCTCCACCAGGGACTTCGTGAACCCGTCGATGCCCTCCTGGAGCTTGAACGCGCTCATCTCGTCCGCGGCGTGCATGGTGCGGAACGTCCCCTCGTCGACGGTGATGCGCTCGATCGCGAGGGACGCCGCCTTCGCGGGGTCGAGCTTCCGCTCGAGCGTGCCCTCCTTCGCTTCGAGCTCGCCGAGGAGCTTCGGCGCGATCGTGAGGAGGTCGCAGCCCGCGAGCTCCGTGATCTCCCCGATGTTCCGGAAGCTCGCGCCCATCACCTGCGTCCGGTACCCGAACCGCTTGTAGTACTCGTAGATCTTCGTCACCGAGACGACGCCCGGATCCTCCGCGGCCGCGTACGTCTTGCCGGTCTTCTTCACGTAGAAATCGAGGATGCGCCCCACGAACGGGGAGATGAGCGTCACCCCCGCGTCGGCGCACGCGATCGCCTGGTGGAGCCCGAAGAGGAGCGTCAGGTTGCAGTGGATCCCCTGCTTCTCGAGCTTCTCGGCGGCGCGGATGCCCTCCCACGTCGACGCGATCTTGATCAGGATCCGCTCCTTCGACAGGCCGTGCGCCTCGTACATCCCGATGAGCTTCTTCGCCTTCTCGATCGTGCCCGCCTCGTCGAACGAGAGCCGCGCGTCGACCTCGGTGGAGACGCGCCCCGGCACGATGTCGAGGATGCGCTTGCCGAACTCGACCGACAGGATGTCGATCGCGTGCGCGATGCGCGCCCCGTCGTTCGCGTGATCGACCTTCTTCGCGAGCTCGAGCGCGCCGTCCACGATCGACGCGTACTCGGGCATCTTCGCCGCGTTCGCGAGGAGGGACGGGTTCGTCGTCGCGTCCTGGGGTTTGTACCGGCGCATCGACTCGATGTCGCCCGTGTCCGCGACGACCACCGTGTAGCGCTTCAGTTCGTCGAGCAACGTCGTCATCTCTTCCTCCGTCCGTTTCCTTCTTAGAATGACGCAGGCGCCGGCACTTCGCCGCCCTTCGCGACGTAGTCGTACACCTGCTCGCCGAGCTGGCTGACGAGCTTCACGCACTTCGCGCTCACGTCGCCCGACCACTGGCCCTTGCACTCGTTCTTGCGCTCTTTGTACGTCTTCAGGATCGCCTCGTTCTGGAGCAGCACGTCCGTCACCGTGCTCGTCAGCGCGTGGAAGTCGACCTTCGCGTGCTTCGCCTTCGGCGGCGGCGTGAGCGTGAGCTCTTCCGCTTGGAGGCTCACGCACGTCCCGTCCCAGCGCATCACGTCGAAGCTCCCACCCCCGTTGCCCACGACGATCCCGCCCGTGGGCGCGGCGCGCTCGACCATCACGACGACCTCCTCGTCGAAGAGGACCTTGTCGTTCGAACTCGCCCCGCCGGACGCGTTCCACGCCTCGGTGTCGTGCGTCAGGTACATGCGCGTGAACGGCGTCCCCTTCCGCAGCATGTAGAGCGCGACGTCCGAGTTCCCTTTGTCGCAGACCTTCTTCGCGAACGCCGCGGGCGGCAGGCACACCTTGCCCTTGGTCGTGCACGTGGTCGGCACCGCGCTCGCGGACGCGTCCTCCTTCGGCGCGGCGGACGCGGCCGCCGTGGGCGCGGGGCCCGCGGCCTCCGTGGCCGTCGTCTCGGAGGAGGCCTGCGTCGCCGTGGGCGTCGAGCTGCCGCACCCGGCGAGCAGCGACATCGCGAGCGGGATCAGGGCGGGGAGGGCGCGGATCATGCGCGCCGAGGCTACCCAATTCCGCGGAGGATCGTCCGGAGAAACGCGCGCCGCGCGCATCGATTGACGGGCCGAGGGCGATCGTCTTGAGTCACCCGCCATGCGCGCTCCCCGATTCCGTGTTCCGCTCGTCGCCCTCGTGGGCGCGCTGATCGGCGGGGGCTGCGCGGACGACCCCGTCACCGACGGTTCGAGCGTCTCCGTCACGACCGGCGTCAACGGGTCGACCGGCGCGCACGGGACGTCGACGAGCGCGGGCCACACGACGAGCGCGGGCACCGGCACGGGCGGCGCCGGCGGCATGGCCTCCATGGACGAGGCGCCGTGGCCCATCGTCCTCGCGCACGGGTTCTTCGGGTTCGACGACTTCGCGGGCGCGGGCTTCCTCTCCTACTTCTACGGCGTGAAGGACGACCTCGCCGCGCACGGGGAGGTCGTCTACACGCCCGCCGTCGACCCGTTCAACGACTCCACGTTCCGCGGGGCGCAGCTCTACGAGGCGATCGAGAAGATCAAGGCGGAGACGGGCAAGCGCAAGGTCGTCGTCATCGGTCACTCCCAGGGCGGCCTCGACGCGCGCGTCGTCGCGCACGATCACCCCGACTCCGTCGCCGCGGTCATCACGATCGCGACGCCCCACCACGGCACCCCCGTCGCCGACATCGCGATGAAGCTCCTCGCCGATCCGAACGCGTCCGCGATCGTGGACGCGCTCGTGAACGCCATCGGCGCCGAGATCTACGACACCGTGGGCAACGAGACGGCCGTCTCGAAGCCCCTGAAGCTCTTCGCGCAGCCCGGCATCCAGGCCTTCAACGCCCTCTACACGGACGCGCCCGGCGTGTTCTACGCGTCCATCGGCGGCCGCAGCGACATGGACTTCGGCGGGCAGGACTGCGCGCCCACGACCAGCGTCCCGTTCATCGAGGCGTTCGACAGCGATCGCGATCCCCTCGAGCCCCTGCTCTGGGTCACCGCTCCGATCCTCGCGGGCAACGGCAACAAGCCCAAGGCGCACGACGGCTTGGTCCGCGCCGCGGACGCGCGGTGGGGCGAGTTCTGGGGCTGCATCCCCGCCGACCACATGGACGAGGTCGGCCAAATCGGCGGGGACAACCCCGGCGCGGGGAACGGCTTCGAGCACAAGCAGTTCTATCGCGACCTCGTCGCGTACCTCCGCGCGCTCGGCTACTGATCGCGTTCGCCCGCAGCGCGAACCTTCCGCGTCACGCTCCCGTGAACGCGCTGCCCAGGTTCGAGTGAACCGGCTTCGTGACCGGCTACCGGCTTCAGCGAACCGGCTTCAGAGAACCGGCTTCAGTGAACGAGATGGAGGAGCTTCGCGTCGAGCGCGAGGTCGATGGCGCGGATCGCCTTCGGCTTGGCCTTCACGAACAGCACGCCGCCGGGCAGGTGGTCGTACGCGTAGAAGTGTCCCTCCTCCGTAGTGTCTCCGTCGTCCGTCGTCACCGTCATCGCCTGCGTCCCGCCGAGCGGCGGCCGCGGCATCACGATCGGATCGAGCCAGGTCGCAGCGCCATCCGCGCCGATCTTCACGCGCTCGTACGTCTGGTTGAGCGCCTCCGGCGGGAACACGATGTCCGCGCCCTGCATCGAGTTCTTGAAGCTCAGGATGTGCTCGTACGTGAAATCGGAGATCCACACGTTCTGGCAGTAGCCCATGAGATCCGTGTACGTCGACGGCGAGTAGCTCGCGTGCGCGCCCCGCGGATCGAGGCCCCACGTCCCGATCTTTCCGCCGCCGTACGGGTAGCTCGGATCGGGTGAGCCGGCGCCTCCGCACGGGGAGTGCTGGCGCCCGTGGTTGTGCCCGATCTCGTGCGCGGCGGTCTCGTCCGCGAGGTCGGTGAACCCGAGCCCGATCGCCGCGCGGGAGTACTCCGCGCCCGGGTCGCCCACGAACCCGAGCCCGGCGACGCACCCGCCGCCGCAGAACGACGCCGAACTCGACGCCGGGTTGAACGCGCCGAAGTAGAACTCGTCGAACGCGGCGCTCGACTGGACGCGCAGGTCGCTGATCTTGTTGAGCAGGTTGTCCCAGCCCGAGCCGTCCGCGTAGACGCCCTGGTTCCACGTGATGCCGGTGCCGACGCCGATCTCGACGGACGAGGTCGGGTACATTGCGAAGAGGAGGCTCTGGTACTTGTTGAGCGCCGACTGGCTCACGTCCGGCTTTCGGTTCGATCCGTCCGCGCCGTAGGTGACCGGGATGATCGTCACCTTCACGCGGCCCCCGTTCTTCATCGCCAGGGGCTGCGAGCCCTCGGCGGGGAAGTGCGCGGCCGGGTCGGGCGCGGACGAGGTCGAGGGATCCTCGAGGAGCTCGACCCGGTAGCCGGTGCCCGCGGTCATGTCCTCCGCGGGGACCTCGAAGTTGATCGTCGACTTGAACGACCCGTCCGTCGATTTCACGAGGTTGCCCACGTTCACCGTGATGGCCGGGTGACCGTCGAGCGTGAGGCGCCCGATGATCGCGCCGCCCGAGGGCCCCGTGGGGTTCACGAACACGCGCACGACCGCGGGGCGGGCTGCGACGAGGTTGGTCGACGGCGTCTGCGCGTTGCCGTTCGCCATCACGGTCGACTTCACCGCTTGGTAGAACGCGATCTCGGTGATCTGCACGCCCGTCGCGTCGACGAGGCCCGTCGGCAGCGACCCCCCGGTGCCCGAGGTGACCGCCGAGTTCCCGCCGCCCACGCCCGGCCCCGTGGCCTGCGTGTCCCCGCTCGTCACGCCGTTCCCGTCGCCGTCGTTCGACACGACGAGATCCCCCGCACCCGTAATCTCATTGCAAGAGAACAGGGCTAGGAAAGGGAGCAGTGAGGCAAGACGCCGCGGGGTGCGCATTGGGAGGAAAGCGTACGCGGCCGCCGGCCTTGGTTTCTAGAGGGTTCGCGGCAAAAGTGTGTACCGCGCCGCGCGCCCTCCGGTGCGCTTCCCGACCGGCACTCAGCGCTTGTAGCCGATGACGACGGCCGCGAGGATCAGCGCGAACGCGATCCCCGAGCGCACCGTGGGCCGCTCCCCCAGCCAGAACCAGGAGAAGCCCACGAACATCACGAGCGTGATGGCCTCCTGGATGATCTTGAGCTGATACGTGGACAGCGTCCGCGAGCCGAGCCGGTTCGCGGGCACCTGGAAGACGTACTCGGCGAGCGCGATCCCCCAGCTCGCAAAGATCGCGACGAAGAGCGGCGCCTTCTTGAAGCGAAGGTGCCCGTACCACGCGGCCGTCATGAACAGGTTGGAGACGAGCAGCAGCCCGATCGCCTTGAGCGCGTTCGGGTCCATCAGCGCGCGACGAAGACCCGGTGGAGGGCGCGCTGGAGCTCGCCATCGTCCCCCGCGGGAACGACCGCCGAGAGGCGAAGGGGACCCGCGTGCACCGCGAGCGGCGTGACGCCGACCTCCGCGAGCACGGCGGCGGCAGGCGAGGGCGTCCGCCCGCGCGGCGAGCCCGTCCCCGACGACGCTCACGAGCGACGCGTCCGCCCGGAGTGTCACCGCACCGCCGAGGCTCCGCTCGAGCACCTCGATCGCAGCGGCGGGGTGCGGCACGTTGAGGAGCGGGACGACGAACGTCGCCCGGGCGCCGGTCGACACGAGATCCTTGAACGCGACGGACGCCTCCGCGAGCGCGCCGATCACGCGATCCAGAGGGGCCTCGGCCGAGCCGAACAGGACCTTGGGCTCGCTCACGATCGCGCGGACCGCGATGGGATCCGCGTCCGCCCCCGAGCGCGTCGCGCGCACCACCGTCTCGCGTCGGTCATCGAACGTCGAGCGCGCGTGGATCGCGATCCCGCGCCGGCGCGCCCACTCCACGGCCTGGGCGCAGACGACCTTCGCGCCAGCCTCGGCCATCTCCTGGAGCATCTCGTGGTCGAGCTCGGGCAGGTGCACCGCGTCGGGGACCGCGCGCGGATCCGCGGAGTACACGCCGTCCACGTCGCTGTAGATCTCGCAGCGATCCGCGCGAAGCGCGGCCGCGAGCGCGACCGCGGTCGTGTCCGAGCCGCCGCGGCCGAGCGTCGTGATCTCGCGCTTGTAGCTCATGCCCTGGTACCCCGCGACGATCACGATCTTGCCGCGCGCGAGCTCGTCCTCGATGCGGTGCGGGCGGACCTCGATGATGCGCGCGTCGAAGTGCCGGTCGTTCGTGAGGATCCCGGACTGCGAGCCCGTGAAGCTGATCGCGGGGAGGCCGCGGGCCTGAAGAGCGATCGAGAGGAGGGACATGCTCACGCGCTCGCCCGTGGAGAGGAGCATGTCGAGCTCGCGCCGCGGCGGCTCGTGCTTCTCCTCGGCGAGCTCTGCGGCGCTCTTCGCGAGCGCGAGGAGCGAGTCCGTCGTCTTGCCCATCGCGCTCACGACGACGACGACGTCGTTCCCCGCGCGCGCCGTCTTCGCGACGCGATCGGCGACCCGCCCGATCTTCTCGACGTCCGAGACGCTCGAGCCGCCGTACTTCTGGACCACGATGGGGCGGGCCGGTTGGGGTTCCACGCCCCTCGCGCTACCACGTCTTTCCGTGTTCAGACAAATTCCGCGGCGGAGCACAGCGAAGCGCGCGCGGTCGGCGCGATCGACGGATCGAGAGCGTTCTCGGGTAGGCGGGAAGGTGCTCTTCTATCACCATGAAGACACGCTTTTCTTCCGCGCCCTGGATGTCCACCCTCCTCCTCGTGCTCGCCGGCTGTGATGGCGAGGTCACGCAGTCGACGGGCGGCGCCGGGGGCACCACGACGAACACGACCGGCGCGTCGATGACGACGACGACCGGCTCATCCATGGGGACGTCGATGAGCACCGGCACCTCGATGAGCACCGGCACCTCGATGAGCAGCGGCAGCTCGATGAGCACCGGCACCTCGATGAGCAGCGGCAGCTCGATGAGCTCGTCCACGGGGGGCGGCGTGATGTGCCCCGGGATGGAGCCGATGAACCAGGACCCGTGCCCCGAGGTCGGCCTCAACTGCGATTTCGGCGTCGATCAGTGCACCTGCCGGTTCAACGGCTGGCGCTGTGGTCCCTGCCCGGACACGCCGCCGATGGACGGCTCGCAGTGCATGGGAGGTGGCGGCATGGGCGGCCCGAACGTCTGCGCGTTCGGCGCGACTCAGTGCAGCTGTATCCAGAACCAGTGGAACTGCGCGACCTGCCCGATGGCGGCGCCGCAGGACGGCGATCCGTGCATGGATCCAGGCCTCTTCTGCAACTTCGGCGCGCAGGGCACGTGCGGGTGCTTCGGAGGCGAGTGGAACTGCCAGCAGCCCTGCCCGGCGACGCAGCCGATGCCGGGGGACATGTGCATGCTCTCGCAGCAGCAGCAGTGCACCTACGGCAACACGACCTGCGTCTGCCTCCAGGGCGAGTTCTTCTGTAACTGATCGATCGGACGGGGACCGCGCAAGGCGGGGGGGCGAGAGCCCTCTCGCCCTGGCTCCCTCCCGGCTCAGCTCGACTTCATCGTCACGTAGAGCTCGGCCTCGCTCGCTCGGCCCTCGCGGCGCGCCTTCTCGGCGAGGACGTCGAGCACGCGGTCGCGCTCCTCCACGAGACGCGCGCGGTCGGCGTCGGACGACTCGTCGACGCGCGCCGAGAGCAGCGCGAGCAACTCGAGATCGCGACCCGTGATCTCGAGCAGGTGCGCGAGGCGCTCGGCGACCACCGCGTCGGCGGGGTTCGCGCGGAGCTTTTGCGTGAGATCCTCGATCTCCGCTTCGTGCGTCCCGGGATCCTCGAGCAGATCCAACGGCGCCTGCGGGGCGGGTTCGATCGGCTGCGCGCGCGCGACGGGCTCCATCGGCTGCACGAGCGGAGCGGGCTCCATCGGCTGCGCGAACGGCGCGGGCGCGAAGGGCTGCGCGAACGGCGCGGGGGCGACGGGCTCGGGCGCGCGGACGCGCGCGCCGACGAGGCGGCGAAGCTCCCGGCCGATCTCCCGGTCGGAGGGATCGAACCGCAGGGCTTGGCGCAGCAGCGCCTCGGCGCGCGCGGACTCGCCGATCGTGTCCTCGAGGCGCGCCCCTTCGAGCAGGATGCGCGCGACGCGCGGCGCGTGATCGCCCTCGGCGGGCATCGTCTCCGCCAAGTTGCGGAGCCGAAGGAGCACGCGCTCGGCGCCGACCGCGTCCCCGAGCTCCCAGCGGAGCCGCGCCTCGTGCATGCGCGCTTCGCAGCCGAGGCGCCCTCGGTGCGCGACCTCGCCGAGGCGCGCGATCGCGGCGGGCACGTCCCGCCCCGCCGTCGCGAGGAGGCGCGCGAGCTCGACGCGCGCGGTGTCCGCGATCTCCGGCTCGCGCACGCGCTCGGCGAGCTCGACCGCGCGCCCGAAGAGATCGATCGCGCGCCGGCTCTGCCCGCCGTCCCGAAGCGCCTCCGCGAGCCCGAGCACGCCCTCCGCGCGCGCGGGCTGGTAGCGCAGGGCGCGCTCGAAGCGCGCGCGCGCCTCGCGCACGTGCCCCGCGTCGAGGAGCGCGCGCCCCGCGCGACACGCGGCGTCGAACCGCTCGGGCCCGATCGCCTCCGCCTCGAGGTGCTCCGCGTCCGCGAGCGCGCCCTTGAGATCCGCGCGCGCGACGCGCGCGAAAACCGCCTCCAGCGCGCGTCCGTGGAGGCGGGCGCGCGCGCGAGCGCCTGATCGAGCGCGAACTCCTGATCCGTCGCGCTCCGCGCGACCATCGCCGCGCGCAGCCACTCGAGCGCGGCGAGCGGCCCGAACGGCTCGCCGTTCGCGCTCTCGCGCCACGCGTCGAACGCCCCGTCCAGATCTCCTGTCGCCTCGAGCAGCTCCGCGCCGAGCGGGCCGGCCTCGCTCGCGGGCATCGCCTCGACGACCGTGCCGAGCGCCGCCTCCGCGCGCCCCCCGTCGAGCTGATCGATCGCCGCGAGGCGCAGCGCAGCCTCCGGGTGCCGCGGCGCGCGCTCGAGCGCGCCGAGGTAGTGGTGCCGCGCCTCGTCGTAGCGTCCGTCGAGCGCGAGCGCGTCCCCGTCGCCCACGAGACGGTGCGCCTCGAGCGCCGAGATCGCGCGCGGGCCGAGGGCGGGCGGGGCGGCGCCTCGCTCCGCGACGAGGCGCACGACGCCGAGCTCCGTGGGGGGCTCGAGCGCCATGCGCAGCTCGCGCGTCGACGGGACGCGCGCTCCGAGGAGAGGGAACGCGTCGCGCAGGAGCGCGCGGGGGAGGGCGCGCAGCACGAGCGCACCTCGATCGGCGATCGCGCCCTCGCGGAGCGCCGCGCCGAGCACCTTGGACGCGAGCACGAACGCGGGCGCGCCGAGGCCCATGCCGCGCGCGCTGCCGACGAGGAGCCGGAGATCGTCGTCGAGCGGAGCGACGACCACCTCGAACGCGAGCGCCGCCCCCTCCGCGGCGACGCCGATCATCGCGCCCTCGGCGCTCGGCGCGATGAGCACGCGGGGCGCGCCTCGCCCCACGAGCCCCCGGATGCGCGGCACCAGGAACCGACCCGCGGCCGACGTGTCGAGCGCGAGCGTCAGCGAGGCGAGCTCGCCGCGGCGATGCCGGAACTTCGAGACCCCACCGCTCAGGTCGACCGGAAACTTGATGTCCGGGAGGACCGCGCTCACCGCCTCGACGGTGAGCGGTCCGAACGCGTACGGTCGATCGAGCTCGATGCCGAGGTGCCCGCGCGCGACGGCGAGGCGCAAGGAGGGCGCCTCGCTCCGTGGGGGCGGTGCCGCCGACGCCGCGGAGGGGATCCCGAGGGCGCCGTCCCGCTTCGATCGCTTGGACGCGTGCATCCGAGCGCGGATCGTAGCAACCGCGCGATCACGCGGTGAACTTCCTGGCCGCTCTCGAACGCGGCGCGGAGGCGATCAACCGGCCGCGAGCTTGTCCTTCATCTTCTGGATGAGCGCGCCGAACCCGTCCTTCTTGATGACCTTCACGAACTGGCTCCGGTACGAGCTCACCAGGCTGACGCCCTCCGTGTCGATGTCCACGACCTTGAAGCTCGAGCCGCTCGAGCGGAGCGAGAACGTGATCTCCACGGGATCGTCGTTCCCGGAGCGGCTCTTCGCGCGCGTCTTGACCTTCGTCACGTCCCCCGACGCGTCCTCGGAGACGTACTCCACGTCGAAATCGAGGATCTTCTTCAGGTTCTTCTTGTACGCCTGCTGGACGAGCTTGGTGAGGAGCCCCTTGAACTCGGTCTGCTGGTCGCTGCTGAGCCCACCCCACTGATCCCCGAGCGACGCCTTCGCGATCGCGTCGTAGTCGAGCATCTCGTCGAGGAGCGCGAGCACCGCCGCGTCGTCGCTCGCGCGGATCTTGTCGAAGAGCTGCGACTGCTTGGACTTCACGGTGTCCGTCGCGGGGCCAGCGAACGCAGTGCCGGCGACGAGGACCGACGCGCCGAGCGTCAGGCCGCAGAGGAGGGAGAGAAGGGAGCTGCGTTTCACGGTCGAGGACCTCCGCGAGGGGAAGATGCAAGAAGCGCTTCGGCTCAGACGGTCGCCGGGAGCGGGGTATTCAAGGAGCGCGCCGCGCGCCCCCGTCTCTTACTTCGCCAGCTCGGGGATCTCGACGTTCGATCCGTGCTCCACGGCCGAATCTCGGGGAGGCGGGGGCTGGCTCAGGAGCCGCTTCATCGGGATGACGACGGTGAACGTCGTCCCCGAAGAGTCGCTCGTCGTTTCGATGCTCCAGGCGTGCTCGTCGAGGATGCGCTTCACGACGGCGAGCCCGACGCCCGTCCCCTGCGAGCGCGTCGTGAAGAACGCGTCGAACAGCCGCTCGCGCGCCTCCTCGGGGATGCCCGGGCCCTCGTCGCGGACGGAGAGCTCGTAGCCCACGTTCGGTCGCGGCGAGAGCTTGACCAGGACGCCCGCCTCGGGAGGGCTCACCGAGACCGCGTTGCGGACGAGGTTCCACGCGACCTGCCGGATCTGCGCGGCGTCGGCGCTCACGATGAGCTCGCTCGGTCCTTCGTACGTGATCGGCACGTCGCGGCCGCGTCCCTGCTGACGAGCAAGCGTGACCACGTCGTTCAGGATCTCGGGGAGACTGACCTGCGCGATTTGGGGCGCCCTCGAGCGCGAGAGGTCGAGCATGTCCCCCACGAGGTCGTTGAGGCGCAGCACCTCGCGCTGAACGATGTCGCAGAGCGCGCGGTCCTCCTCTGTCAGGTTCGCGCCCGTCTTCAGGAGCTCGACGGAGCCGGCGATGGAGCCGAGCGGGTTGCGGATCTCGTGCGCCAGGCCGGCCGCGAGCTTCCCGAGGAGCGCGAGCTGCTCCGCGCGGTCGGCGCGCTCCGTCGCGCGCGCGACGTCGAAGCTCGACTGGCGGAGCCGCTCGGAGAGGTACCCCGCGAGGCCGGCGACGATCCCGAGCGCGAACAGGTTCGCGAACAGCGGGTACGCGATCGCGCCCCACGCCGCCGCGTACGCGTTCGCCTGATCGCGCGGGGCCGCGATCCAGCCCTCCGCGAACGACAGCGCGAGCGCCGCGTAGAACAGCACGGCGACCACGTAGGCGACGATCGCGCCTCGGCGCTCGAACACGATGCTCGCGATGACGCAGGTGAGGCCGTAGAGCGACACGCAACCGCTCGTGACCCCGCCCGTGATGTAGATGAGCGCCGTCCAGAGCGCCTGATCCACGACGATCTGCGCGAAGCCCACCTCGCGGACGACGCGGCGCTTGCGGAGGATCGCGGCGCCGATGGCGCTGATGCCGAACCCGAAGGACACGGTCGCGTACGCGACGAGCGCCGTGAACCCTCCGAGGGACCGGTCCCCGAGGTAGAATAGGGTGATCGCCCCGAGCGTCAGCGCGAGGACGCCGATGCGGATCGCGAGGTGCCGCGTCACCCAGCGGTGCTGGAGGGCCGCGCGCGCCGCCTCGGTCCTGAGCCCGGACTCGGGCGGCGCGCTGGACGGCACGGGACTCCGCTTATTCCGACTTGATCTTGCCGGCGAGGTCGAAGATCGGGAGGTACATCGACACGAGCACCGTGCCGACGACCGCGCCGATGACGACCATGAGGATCGGCTCGAGCAAGGACGTCATCGCCGCGACGGCCACGTCGACCTCCTCCTCGTAGAAGTCGGCCACCTTGTTGAGCATCGTGTCGAGCGCGCCCGTCTGCTCGCCGACGGCGACCATCTGCACGACCATGCCGGGGAACACGCCGATCTCTTTCAGCGGCTCCGCCATGTTCTTACCCTCGCTGATCCGAGCGCGAGCGAAGAGGATGCCTTCCTCCACGACGACGTTGCCCGACGTGCGCGCGACGATGTCGAGCGAGTCGAGGATCGGAACGCCCGATCCCATCAGCGTGCCGAGCGTCCGCGCGAACCGAGCGACGGCGATCTTGCGGAGCACGTTCCCGAGCACGGGCAGCTTCAGCATGATGCCGTGGACGAGGCGCTTTCCACCGCGCGATCGGTAGAAGAACGTCGCCCCGACGACGATGCCGATGATGCCGACGATGAGGAACGGAAGGAACCCGAGGAACCCTCGCGAGACGGCGATGACCGCCTTCGTGATCGCGGGCAGTCCGTCCTTCGATCCGAACTCTTTGAACATGTTCTCGAACGCAGGGATGACCCACGTGAGAAGGACGGTGATGACGATCGCCATGATCACCATGACGACCGTCGGGTAGGTGAGCGCGCCCTTCACCTGCCGCATGAGCTTCTGGCGCTTCTCGATGTAGACCGCGAGGCGGTTCAAGATCGTGTCGAGGATGCCGCCGACCTCGCCCGCGTGGACGAGGTTCACGAAGAGGTCGTCGAAGATCTTCGGGTGGCGCTTCAGCGCGTCGCTGAACGTGGAGCCCTGCTCGACGGTCGCCTTGATGTCACGGAGGACGTTCTGGAAGCGTTTGTTCGGCTCCTGGCTCGCGAGGATCTCGAGGCACTGCACGAGCGGGAGACCGGCGTCGATCATCGTCGCGAACTGGCGGATGAACTTGACGATGTCCTGCGTGGTGACGCCGGTGCCGAACTGAATGGAGATCTCTCCCTTCTTTCGGACCTTCGTCGCGTTGATGCCCTGCGCGCGCAGCTTGTTCTGGACCGCGGCCTCGCTGTCGGCCTCGATGGTGCCCTTTCGAACGTCGCCTTGCCGGCCGCGGGCTTCCCAGACGTACTCTGCCATGCGCTTCGTGGACCTCGGCCCTCAGGATACGCGCGCATCGGGGCCTCGGTCAAAGTCGTGCGCGCTTGCATCCCCTCGGGGGTTCGCCCAGCATCCACACATGGTGCGGGTGGGCCTTCTCCTCGTGCTTTTCCCGCTGGTGGCGCTCGGCTGCGATCCAGCGACGACCTACGAGTTCCCCGCCGCCTCCGCGCGCCCCGCGCTCAGCGCACCCGGGAGCTCGTCCTGGGCCATCCCCGCGCCCCCCGACCCGGCCGTCTCGAAGCTCGCGACGGACGTGGTGAACACGTGCGGGTTCGCCGCGGGGGCGTTTCGGGGCGACTGTGCGGCGCTTCGAAAGTGGCTACACCCCGAGACGAACGCGTTCCAGGGGCACCGCGCGGACGCGACGATCGTCGACCTCCTCGGGAGCGCGGACGAGCGGATGCGCGTCCTCGCGGCGCAGCGGCAGTTCTGGGACGAGGCGGCCGTCCTCGGGGATCGCGAGACCGCGGAGAGGCTCATCGGGTTCGCGGAACGGGCGGACACGAACGCAGCGGTGCGGGCGCGCCTGCTCGACGCCGTGCTCAAGCTCGACTTCGCGAAGCTCGGCCTCGGGGAGCGCCTGAAGCAGTTCGTCGCGCGCGCGGACGCGTCCGTCCGTCAGGACATCCCGGCGAAGTTCCTCCGCCGAGCGACCCCGATCGAGGGAGTGCTCGAGCTCGTGGGAGGCCTCCTCAAGGATCCCGAGGAGTCGGTTCGACAGGCGGCGTTTCGCGAGCTCGTCTCCCTCGGCAGCGACAGCACGAAGCGGCCGGCCGTCTGCAAGGTGCTCACGGGGGCGCTCGATCCCGCCGTCGAATCGACGGACGACCTCATGACGTCGTTCTCGGGCTCCACGGGGTGCGTCGAGGCGCCCCCGAAATTCGTCGATCGGATCGAGGCGGCGATGAAGACCCCGAAGACCGTGTCGCAGTCGTCGTCGCGCCTCTATCCCACGGTGCTGCGCGGCATCTGCATTCACGGCGGAGCCGGGTTCGACGAGGCGGACGCGCCGACGAAGAAGCGCGCGTTCGACGCGGCCCGCGCGATCGCAAAGACCAAGGGCTTCGACGTGTACGCCGTGCGTGCGCCCGCGATCGACGCGATGGTCGCATGCGATCCCGCCGCGGCGCCGGCCGCGCTGCAGAAGCTCATGCAGGATCCGAATCCGGTGGTGGACCAGCTCGCGAAGGACGGTGCAGGCCGACCGGCTGGTGCAGCCGTCCTGGGAATACTGAGGTGCGCGCGCTCGACGCCGTCGCGGAGAGCGTGGTCGGTCCGCCGCTCTCGGCGGCGCCCGGCGCGGTCGCGTCCGCGTCGATGGGCGCGGCGCGCTCCGCGGAGGGCGCGGCGGGGCGGACCCGCTTCGACGAGGGCGCGGAGCCCGTCTCGCTGGCGACGCTCTACGATCTCGCGAGCGTGACCAAGCCCATGGTCGGCGGCGTTCGCGCGGCTCGAGCGCGCAGGCGTGGTCGATCGGCGAGAGCCGCTCGGGGACGTGCTCGCCGGCGCGCGCGGCACGCCGTGCGCGGACGTCCCGCTCGATCTGCTGTTCGCGCACCGCGCGGGCCTCGAGGCCCACGTCCCGCTCTACGCCCGCGGAGCGCCGGTTCTCGGTCGAGGGCGTGGTCGCGTCCGCGCGCTCGGTCGCGCCTCGACGAGGCCGTCGCGATCGCGCGAACGCGCGCCGCGCGGACTGCGCGGGCGCGGTCCCCGAGGACGGGGTTCCCCCCGTGTACAGCGATCTCGTCCTCGCCGCGGGGGCGGCGATGGAGGCGCGCGCGCGCGCGGACGAGCTCGTCCGGCGCGAGGTGCTCGCGCCGCTCGGCCTCGACGCGCGCGTCGGCTCGGCACGCCAGCTCCTCGCGGATCCGAGGCGCGCGCGCGCACGGCCCCGACGGAGATGATCGCGTTCCGCGGGGCGTCGTGCACGGCCTCGTGCACGATGAGAACGCGTTCGTGGTCACGGGGGACGCGATCGCGGGGCACGCGGGCTTGTTCGGTGAGGCGGCGGCGGTGCGGGCGTTCGGGGAGGCGATCCTCTCGGCGCTCGAGGGCCACGATCCGACTGGCTCGCGGCGGAGGCGCTCGCGCCGCTCGTTCGGCCGCGGCCCGGGGGCTCGCTCCTCGCCGGGTTCGATCGACGCGCGGGGGACGTTGGCCAGCGCGCCTCGAGCGAGACGTTCGGCCACCTCGGGTTCACGGGCACGAGCCTCTGGATCGACCCGCGATCCGGGTTCGTCGGGGTCCTGCTCACGAACCGCGTGCACCCGACGCGCGAGCACATCGCGATCCGGCGCGCGCCCCGTCGCGTACGACGTGCGATGTTCGACGCGCTCGCGCCGGCGGAGCCAAGGCCGGAGCGCCATCGGCGCGCGCATAGCGTAAGCTGGCCCTGCCTTTGAGCACGCTCTCCGCACCGACCCCTGCGCCCGCGTCTCCGGCTTCGGGCGTCCCGAAGTCCTCGCCGCAGCTCGCGTCGCGCCGGATCTCGGCGGTGAAGCGGCAGCGGGCGCACCAGAGCTACCGGTTCTTCCGCGCGTACTGGACGACGTTCCTCGTCCTCTCGAGCTACCTCGGCCACTTCTTCCTCGGCCGGTTCTTCGGCCGCGCGTGGCTCGCGAACCGCATGGAGGGGGTCCACACGCGCAACGCGCGCCGTGTGAACGAGACGATCGTCGCGCTCCAGGGACTCTTCATCAAGGTGGGCCAGCTCCTCAGCGTGATGGCGAACTTCCTCCCGGAGCCGTTCCGCGCGGGCCTCGCGACGCTCCAGGACCGCGTCCCCCCGCGCCCGACGGACGAGGTGAAGAGCACGATCGAGCGGGAGTTCGGCAAGACGACGGACGAGCTCTTCTCGTTCTTCTCGGACGAGCCGCTCGCGAGCGCGTCCCTCGGCCAGGTCCACGAGGCGCGCCTCTTGGTCGACGGCGCGGACACGCGCGTCGCCGTGAAGGTGCAGCACGCGGACATCGACGAGATCGTCCGGCTCGATCTCAAGACGATCCGCCGGATCATGAGCATCGTCACGTGGTTCATCCCCGTGAAGAACCTCGACGTGTACTACCGGCAGATCAAGACGATGATCGCCGAGGAGCTCGATTTCGCGCGCGAAGCGTCGAACATCGAGCGCATCGCGAAGAACTTCACCACGGACTCGATGGTCCAGTTCCCGCGGCCGATCTCCGAGCTCTCGACGAAGACGGTCATGACGACCACGTTCGTCGTGGGCACCCAGATCGGGGACCTGAGGCGGCTCGACGCGAACGGCATCGATCGCAAGGTGCTCGCGAAGCGCATCGTCGAGACGTTCTGTCAGATGATCTTCGTGGACGGCCTGTACCACGCGGATCCGCACCCCGGGAACATGCTCGCGGGGCCGAAGGGCGAGCTCATCCTGCTCGACTTCGGCGCGGTCGCGGAGCTCTCGCACGAGATGAAGGAGGGCATCCCGGAGTTCATCGAGGGCGTGATCCGTCGGGACACGGACCGGCTCATCAAGTCCCTGAAGAAGATGGGCTTCATCGCCCGCAACCAGAACGAGGACACGAGCGAGCGCGTCGTCGAGTTCTTCCACCAGCGGTTCCAGGAGGAGATCAAGCTCGAGAGCTTCAACCTGAAGGACATCAAGATCGACGCGCAGCGCGGCCTCGACAACTTCCTGTCCCTCCGGAAGATGAACATCGGCCTGAAGGAGCTGAGCGAGGCGTTCCACGTCCCGCGCGATTGGGTGTTCCTCGAGCGCACGATCCTCCTGCTCACGGGCGTCTGCACGACGCTCGACCCGGAGATGAACCCGGTGGGCATCATCAAGCCGTACGTGGAGGATTTCGTCCTCGGGAACCGGGACTTCGCGCAGATCGCGGTCGAGGCCGCGAAGGACATGGCCATGAAGGCCGTGACGCTGCCGGAGGACTTCAAGAAGTACCTCCTCCGCGCGAACCGGGGCGAGGCGGAGGTCCGCGTGAAGGATCTCGGTCGGGCGGCGGGCGTCGTCTACTCCGGGATTCGTCAGGCGATCCTGGGCGCGATCGGGATCGCCGCAGCCGTCCTCGGGACGCAGTTCTACCTCGCGGGGAGGACGGACATCGCGCGGTACTTCTTCGTCGCGTCCGGAACGGTGCTCGGCATCACCCTGCTCGCCATGCTACTCACGCGATCGAAATGAGCGCGTTGCCCACGGATCCGGCGGAGCTGAAGAAGGCGCTCGCGGAGGCGCGCCGCGAGAAGGGGCGGCTGAACCGCGAGGGCGAGCCCACGGACGAGATCAAGGCGCGCATCGCCGAGCTCGAGGCCGCCATCGAGTCCGCGGCGACGGGCGCCGTCCTCGGCGCAGTGGGGGGGGACGCGGGGACGGCCGTCGCCCTCCGCGGGGAGGACGTCGTCGGCGTCGTGGCGGTCAAGCTCGCGCCCGGGGTCTCCAAGGTGGAGCGCACGAAGGCGATCGACGACGCGCTCACGCCCCACCTCTCCAAGGTCGCCGAGGAGGCGTCCGTCGTCCTCGCCGCGGACGCGCACAAGTTCACGCGCGAGCGGCCCGGGCGGGACGGCGAGGGGCGCACCGTGCTCGACGTGCGCGGCCGGATCGAGGGCGATCGCATCGTCCCGAACCTGGCCCAGCTGAAGACGCGCTGACGATGCAGGCGATCATCAAGCACGAGCCCCATTTCCCGGTCGTCACGGTGGATCTCGCGCCCGCCGAGGAGCTCGTCGCCGACTACGGCGCGATGGTCGCGCGCTCCCCGGCGATCGAGCTCCACGTCCGGCTCTGCGTGGGCCGCCGTCCTTCGTTCCTCGACAAAGTGACGGCGCTCCTCGCGGCGCTGGTTCGGCGCATGCTCGGCTCGCGCGCGCTCTTCATGAACCACTTCTCGTCCATGATGGGCGGCTGGGTGCGCCTCGCGTCCCCGATGGGCGGAGCCATCAAGCAGCTCTCCCTCCGAGAAGGCGCGAAGTGGAAGATCTCCCCGCGGTCGTTCATCGCACACACTGGGCCCATCGATCTGCGGATGAACTGGGGCGGCCTGCGCGCCGTGTTCTCGCGCGAGGGCCTCTTCTTCCTCGACGTGGCGGGGGAGGGCGAGCTCTGGGTCGCGGGGTACGGCGCGATCGACGAGGTCGAGGTGAAGGGCTCGTACGTGATCGACAGCGGCCACCTCGTGGGCTTCGAGAAGAAGCTCGCGTACGAGATCCGCCACGCGAGCGGACACATCGGGGACACCGCGATCCCCGGCGAAGGGCTCGTGCTCGAGCTGACGGGCACGGGCAAGGCGCTCGTCCAGACGCGCAACATCGGCGCGCTCACGAGCTGGGTGGGGAGGCAGCTGCCGTGAGGCTCGAGATCCTCGCAAGGCCGACGCAGAGCTTCGCGCGCGTGCGCCTCCTCCCGGGGGAGTCGTTCGCCGGCGAGTCCGGCGCGATGGTCGGGATGACGACGAACATCGCGATGGCGCAGGAGTCGGGCGGCCTCATGGGCGGGCTCAAGCGGGTGTTCGGCGGCGAGACGATCTTTCGCAACACGTTCGCGGCGCAGGGCAGCGAGGGCGAGGTGATCTTCTCGACGCCGCTCGCCGGCGACATGGAGATCCTGGACGTCGGGGACAAGCAGTGGTGCCTCCAGAACAGCGCGTACGTCGCGAGCTCCACGAGCGTCGAGGTGACGTCGAAGAGCGGCAAGCTGAAGGGGTTCTTCTCGGGCGCGGGATCGTTCGTCCTCGGCACGCGCGGCTCCGGGTACCTCGTGATCGGCGCGTTCGGCGCGATCGAGGCGATCGACGTCCAGGGCGGCATGGTGATCGACACGGGCCACGTGATCGCGTGGGAGGCGAGCCTCTCGTACCAAGTCGAGGACAACTCCCGCGGGATCATCGCGTCGTGGCTGTCGGGGGAGAACCTCGTGTGCAGCTTCAGCGGGACGGGGCGCGCCTACCTCCAGACGCGCAACGCGGCCGACTACGGCTCGAGCGTGGGCGCCCTCTTGCCCCCGCGGAGCTGAGGGCGGGCCGGGGATCGGGGACGATGCAGAGCGAGATCCGCCACAACCCGGACGCCGCGATCGTCCACTTCAGGTTCGACGAGGTCGGCGAGCAGGTGACGACGGAGGCCGGCGCGATGATCGGCTGTGACTCCGCCGTCGAGATGACGACGCACATCCAGGGCGGTCTCGGCGGCGCGCTCCGCACGAAGGTGATCCGCCAGGACTCGTTGTTCAAGAACGTCTTCACCGCGACCGCGCCAGGGCAGACGCTCTCCATCGCGCCGGGGAGCGAGGGCGCGATCGACACCGCGACGATCGACACGGATCAGGAGCTCTACCTCCAGTCCACGTCCCTCCTCGCGTGGACGAACGGCGTCGTGCTCGACACGCACTCCCAGCGCGGTCGCAACATCTTCGCGAGCCGAGCGTTCCTCGTGCGCGCCTACGGGCGCGGGCAGATCTGGTTCTCCGCGCACGGCGCGTTCTACCAAGTGGAGGTCGGCAAGGAGTACGACGGGTACGTCTGCGAGGCGGGCCACCTGGTCGCGTTCACGTCCAAGCTGAAGCTCCACACGCGGCGCGTCGCCGCGATCAAGAACTACTTCCGCCAAGGTGGCGGGCACCTCGCGGAGCTCCGCGGCGAAGGTCGCGTGTGGCTCCAGACGAAGAACACGACCGCGCTCCTGCATTTCCTGCATCCTTTCCGCCGGGTGGGCCGCGGCCGTGACTGACGCGAGGGCCGCGTTTCCCTTTCGCGGGCCGAAGGAACAGCGATAGAGTAGAGCCGCTCAGGCCTCCGGGCAGCCCGCGTATGTGGAAGCTCACGATCGAAGACGACGAGCAGAAGGCGACAGAGCTGCCGCTCGCACATGACGAGTACGCGGTCGGGCGGGACGAAACGAACTCGATCCGCCTCACGGACCGCAACATCTCGCGCCGCCACATGGTGCTCCGCCGGAACGGGGACGGCTGGCTCGTCCGCGATCTGCAGAGCTACAACGGCACGTGGGTCAACGGGAACCGCGTCGCCGGGGAGCAGCACGTCGGCCACAGCGACACGATCCAGCTCGGCGACTACCGGCTCGAGTTCACGGACGTCGCGAGGATCGCCCCCCAAACGGCGACGCTACCGGGCGGGATCCCCGCGGCGGTCGTCCCGCCGCCGCACCAGCGCCCGGATCGCCTGGTCGTGGTCGTTGGTCCCTCACCGGGGCAAGAATTCCCGCTCGATCGCGAGCGCTTCACGCTCGGCCGCGCCGAGGAGATGACGATCTCGATCAACCACAGCAGCGTGAGCCGGCACCACGCCGACCTCATCGCGCTCGGCGGCGGTCGCTACGAGATCATGGATCGGCAGAGCGCGAACGGCATCCGCATCAATGGGCAGGAGGTGCGCCGCGGCTTGCTCGAAGCGGGCGATGCGCTCGAGCTCGGGGACGTGCGGCTCCGCTTCGTCGGCGCGGGGAAGGTGTTCCGCGGCGTGCTCGATCGCCAAATGGCCCTCCCCGCGATCGTCGGATACGACGGGGTCTCGAGCCCGAAGGCGGGCGCGAAGCCGAGCGGGGGCGTCGGCAAGGTGATCCTCCTCGGCGTGGGGATCGGCGTCATCGCGGTCGTCGTGATCTTCGCGATCATGCAGCTCCGGCCCAAGCCGACGGCGCCTGGGACGGAGAACTCGGCGAAGACGGTGGACGACCCGGGCCCCAAGATCCTGGACGACGCGTACGCCCTCGCGAACGACAACCAGCTCGCCGCTGCGCACCAGCGCATCAAGGACATCCCGCCTACGTCGTCCGCGCTCAGCGACCCGCGCGTGAAGGAGATCGAGGGCAAGTGGGCGAACGATCTCTTCGCGCAGTTCGAGCGGTGCGACAAAACGGACATCGAGTGCCGCAAGAAGCTCGTGTACGAGATCGCCGCGTCGCCGACCGTCGACTCCGAGACGCGTGAGAAGGCGCTCGTGAAGCTCCGCGAGATCGATCCGGACGCGCCCGATCCCTTGGCCACCACCACGCAGCCGACGCAGGCCACGGTGGGCGGCGGGTACATCCCTCCCCTCGGGACCACGCCGTTCGGCGTCAACCCGACGACGTCGAAGCCCACGATCCCGCCGTCCGCGAAGGTCAGCGCCGATCCGGACGCGCTCGCGAAGGCGACCGTGGCGCGGCTCAAGCCTCAGCTCGCGAGCAAGACGCTCTCGATCGGCGATCTCTCGGATCTCTCGAAGGCCTGCGGACAGCTCGGGATGACGCCGTGCCAGTCCGAGTGCGGCAAGCAGATCGCCGAGCTCCGCAAGAAGAAGTAGCGGGTCGCCCCGAAGAAACGCGGACGGCGGGAGCACGCGGGGGACGCAGGGGAGGTCAGCGGTCGTCGAGCAAGACGATCGACAGCGTGCGCGTGACTCGGAGGAGCGCGGCGTACGCCATGATCCCCACGACGAGCGCGACGATGCCGAACGGCAGGGCCACGAGCAGCCCGAACCAGGGCTTCGCGCCGGACAACGCGGCGTTCACGAGCGTGGCGCAGAGCGCGGCCGCGATCGCGAGGCCCATCCCGCGCGCCGCGTCGCTGCGCTCGACGGACAGCCCCCGATCCTCCGACGCGAGGACGAGCACGCGGAACAACGTCGCCGTCGCGACGAGCTGGAGCAACCCGGCCCCGAGCGTGAGCGAGGGAAGACCGTCGAGGGCGTACATGCCTACATACCGATCGCGGGACGCGCTCCTCAGGAAGTCGAGCAACGCGATCGACGCGTGGGTGTCGAGGGTCGTCGCGGCGACGAAGCACGCGACGCTCACGAACGCGACCCCGGCGATGCGCGGGACGCGTGACACGGTCGCGACCGACGCGATCCCCCAGTATCCGAGCGCGAGCGTGATGGGCGTGACGAGCACCAAGAGCCAGTAGCAAGCGCCGAACGAGCTCATCGCGATGCACAACCTCATGAGCAAGGCGGAGCCGACTCCGACGACGAGGCGCGCGATGGCGACCGTCCTCACCCCCGCGAAGCCCCCGCGCGCGATCGGCCACGCGTCGCGCTCGCTCTCGACGCGGAGCGAGGCCGCGCCGAGCAAGAGGGACGCGATCACGAGACCGAACCCGAACACGTGGCCGAAGCGCCATAGGATGTTCGGCGCTTCGGCGCGCGGGCCGTCGGACTCCATCGCCGTGTGCGCGACGAGAACGAGCTGCGCGAGCGCCGTCGCCACGACCGCGGCGATGGGAAAGCCGATCGGCGCGGGGCGGGACGCGCTCTTGATGCCGAAATGGACCCCGAACGCCGTCGTCGACCAGAGCCCGACGCGGGTCGCCACGAACGCGAGGTAGCGGCCCCACTCGATCCCGTGGCGCGGCTCGACCTTCGCGAGCGCGAACATGACGGTCATCGACGTCTCGACGATCTGGAAGAGGAGGGCAGCCACGAAGAGAAAGCGCGCTGGGCCGGGGGACTTCCACGTCGCCGCTGCGGCGACGGCGAGGCCAGCGGCCGCGACCAAATCGATCGCGGAGTCGGTGACGAGCGGTATCCGACGGATCCAGTCCTGCGACCCAGGGAGACCCTCGGTGAGGAACGGAATCACCACGCGCTCTGCGAACGTGTAGAAGCCGTACGCCAGGAACGCCGCGGCGATCATCATCAGGCCCACCCTCAGGAGCCGCGTGTTCACCATGAAATCGGGCTTACCCGACTCGCGCTCACGGAGCCATTCGTTTGGGCGTAGCATCCGCGCGGGGTCGAGAGGTCACCGATGAACTCGAGCGATGGATCCTGGTTGTGGAGCGCCGTCCTTCTCCTCGCCGCTGCCGCGTGCGGCGGAGACCCGCCGAAGACGACACGCATCGTCGGGCCCACCGCGTCGCCCGTCGCGTCCGCGTCGGAGGCCCCGGTGTCGGTCGATCACGTCGCGCTCGCGCGTGCGTTCGTCGAGCACCTCGCGAAGTCGGAGCTCGAGCCCGCGCTCGCGGCGCTGTCGCCGGAGCTGCAAAAGAAGGTCGACGCGCCCACGCTCGCGTCCGTGTGGGCGCTGAAGAAGGCGGGCGGCGGGGACTTCGTGAAGATCGACTCGGCGGCGCTCAAGCCCGCGGAGGGCGGCGAGGCCGTCACGCTCCACGTCGCGCTCTCGAACGGCACGATCGACGTCGGCCTCCAGTTCAAGTTCGGCAAGCCCGAGATCACGGGCCTGCAGATCCAGGACGCGAAGACGAACTTCACCTCGGCGTCCTACGTCGATCCCTCCAAGTTCGACGCGACGGACGTCTCGATCGGCGAGGGCGATCTGGCCCTCCCGGGGACGCTCCTCACGCCGAAGGGCGCGGGGCCGTTCCCCATCGTGCTCCTCGTGAACGGATCGGGCGGCGGAGACCGCGACGAGTCCATCGGGCCCTCGAAGCCGTTCCGGGACATCGCCGAGGGCCTCGCGTCGAAGGGGATCGCCGTGCTCCGGTGGGACAAGCGCACGCACGATCCGAAGCACGTGCTCGCCCTCAAGATCGACCTGCTCGATCTGACCGTGAAGGAGGAGTACCTCGATGACTTCGCGTCGGCGCTGAAGGTCGCGTCGAGCGCGAAGGGCGTGGATCCGAAGCGCGTGTTCGTCCTCGGCCACTCGGAGGGGGGCTGGCTCGCCCCGTGGCTCGTGAAGCTCCACCCGGACATCAAGGGCGCGATCGTCCTCGCGGGGAACGCGCGCCACTTCTCGGACATCTTCGTCTCGCAGGCGGAGTACCTCCTCACCGCGGACGACGGGAAGCTCTCCGACGACGACAAGGCGAAGGTCGAGGCGGTGAAGAAGCAGGTCGCGATCGCGAAGGATCCGAAGACGCCGCGCGAGGAGCCGATGAAGAGCTTCCCGTTCGGGATCGGCCCCGCGAAGTATTGGCGCAGCCTCGACGGGTACGACGCGGTGGCGACCGCGAAGGGCCTCTCCCAGCCGTTCTTGGTGCTGCAGGGCGGGCGCGACTACCAGGTGACGGAGAAGGACGACTACGCGCTCTGGAAGAGCGGGCTCGGCTCGAAGAAGGGCGCGGAGTTCCAGCTCTTCCCGAAGCTGAACCACGCGTTCTGCGCGGGCGAGGGCATGGCGACGCCGAACGAGTACCTCACGCTCTCCGGGCACGTGGACGAGCCCGTGATCAAGGCAATCGCGGCGTTCGTGGACAAGCCCGCGTCGTCCGCGTCTCCGTTCGGCAAGCGGTGATCGGACCCCTCGAGCGAGCTACTTCTTCACGGGCTTGCCGTCCGCGTCCAACGCTCCGGGCTCGGCGCAGCAGCGAAAGCCCGTCTCGTAGAAGACGAAGCTCGGCTGGTGGGCGTCGTTCGTCCCGCGGCACCCCGTCCACGGCTTCGCCCAGAAGCCGCCCATGAGCGAGCCGGGGAACTTTCGGGTCGCGCGTGACGTGACCCACTCCTCGACGTTCCCTTGCATGTCGAAGATCCCGAAGGGCGACGAGCAGTCCACGTGGCTCCCGCTCGCGCTCCCCTGCCAGAGGCGCGCGCTCTCTGCCTCCGCCTCTTTGCCGCCCTTGTCGAAGACCTCGAAGTTGACCTTCTTCCAGCCCTTGTCGCTGTTGCAGACGCTCTTGTCCACGGCCCACCCGTACGAGAGCGGCAGGTAGTTCGGTCCCTCGCAGGCCGTCTCCCACTCCTGCTCGGAGCACATGCGCTTGCCGCGCTCCTCGCAGTACTGCTTGCTCGATTTGTACGAGCGCATGACGAGCGGATCGGCGCCCTTCTTGTTCGGCGCCTCGTACTGGTCCATGCACACGCGGATCGCCGTCTGCGTGCCGAACATCGCCGTGAGGTCCTCGAGGTACGCGTAGCAGTGCGTGTCCTTCGTGTCCTTGCGCGGATCGGTGCAGTAGTGCTGCACGTTCTCGAAGTGTGTCCCCGTGACGAGGCGCATGTCCGCGGGGCACTCGGGGCTCGGGCCGGGATCGCCGTGCTTCTCGGTGGCCGCGCCCGTGGGCGCGAACGCGATCCCGAGGGCGACGTTGAACGCGACGAACACCGGATCGGACACGCTCGGACCCTACTGCGAACGGTGGAGGAAGGGCAGGTGATCGCGCAGCAGGTACCCCGCGACCCCGAGCGCGACGACGACGATCGCGACCACGAGCAGGACGACCTTCGTCATGCTGCGCTTCTTTTGCAATACGAGCGCAGATCCGATCTGCGTGGCCTCGCTCGTCACGGGGCGGGGCCCGCCCCGCTCGCCCCGGAAGGCCGCGGACGGTGGCTGCTCCGCGCCGATGCTCTCGAGGCCCGGGAGCGGCTGCGCCATGACGAGCGGGTTGTGTGGGCGCACCGGGCTCACGGCGTAGGGGCTGGGCTGCATGGGCGCGTACGAAGGCGCGGGAGCGCCCGTCACCCCGGGGGCTCGGGGCGCCGACGGATCGAGCGCGACCGTGCTCGTGAGATCGCGCAGGCTCACGACGGCTTGGGACGGCGGCACGGCCTGCGAGGCGGGCATCCGTGACGCGGGCGCGGGTTGATCGCTCGGTCCGGTGTAGAGCTGCGTCGACGCGAGATCGTTCACCTCGCCGCCGCCGGGGCCGCTCGCCATCCGCGTCGCCGCGAGGTCGTCCGCGTCGGGCTTCGGCGGAGGCGGGCGCGGCGCGGGCAGGGCGGGGGAGGCGGGGAGGGCGGGGGACGCGGGTGGAGGCGCGCTCGGTCGCTTCGCGACCCCGGTGCCTTTGCTGCGCGCGCCCCAGCCCGGCATGTTCCGGAGATCGGAGGGACCGCTTCCCGGTGTGGGCGTGACCTTCGAGTCGCCTGTCTTCGCGTGGCGCTCCTGATCGATCTTCAGCTCGACCTCGTGGAACGTCTGCCCCCCGTTCGCGAGCGCGCCGTCCACGGCGCGCCGGAACCACGCCATCTGGGTCGGCGTGTTGCGCTGGATGAAGCTCGACAGCGCGGGGATGTCGTCGCTCAAGAAGCCGCGCTCCGCGCGCCAGCGGTCGAGCGCCTCGCGGATCTCGCGCGCGGAGCCGATGCGCTCCTCGCGGTTCTTCTTGAGGCACCGGTCGATGAGCGCGGGGAACAGATCGTTGCACTTTCGGAAACTCGAGAGCGGAGGGGCCTCGGTCGCGGACATGGCGATGAGCGTCTCGAGGTCATCCTTCCCGCCCCAGGGGCGCTTCCCCGCGAGGAGCTCGTAGAGGATCACGCCGACGGAGAACAAGTCGGCGCGCCGATCGATGTCGCCGCCGCGGGCCTGCTCGGGCGCCATGTATGCGGGCTTTCCCTTCATCACGCCCGCGCTCGTCTCGGTGAGGCGTGACTTCGCCTTCGCGATCCCGAAGTCGGCGATCTTCACGACGCCGTCGAAGCTCACGAGGATGTTGCCGGGAGTGAGGTCCCGGTGGACGAGCCCGAGGGTCTCGCCGTCTTCGCCGCGCAGATCGTGCGCGACCTCGAGGCCTGCGCACACCTGCGACACGAGCACCGCGACCGTGCGCTCCGCGAAGGGCTCCTTCTGGGCGCGGGATTCCTTGATGAGGCGCGACAGGGACACGCCTTGGACGAGCTCGATGGCGAGGAAGAGCCCGTCTTTGTCCCGCCCCCACGCCTCGACGGCGATGACGTTCGGGCTCTTGATGGCGGACGTCATCCACGCCTCGTCGAGGAACATGTCGACGAACGCGGGGTCCTTCTCGTGCTCCGGGTTGAGGCGCTTGACCGCGACGTGCTTGCCCGCGAGCCGCCCGCTCCGCACCCGGCCGAGCTGCACGCGCCCCATTCCGCCGCGCGCGATGTCGGCGAGCGCCTCGATCTCGAGCTGCTCCTCCGGTGGCAGTCGATGTGCGGTCGCCCGGGCCATCCGCCGGCATCGTAGGCCGCATCGGGTTCGCGGCGAAAGAGCGCTCACCGCCTCTCGCGCTGGAGAGACCCGCCACAGTGGCCTCCACCGCGCGCCGTTGATCGAAAAGAGTTTGACCAGCGGCCGCGTGGTCCTAACGTGAGCCGAGAGTTGCCTTGTTTAGGTGAGGAGACATGACCGAGAAGAAGAACCCGCCGCCGATGATGCCGCCGCGCTCCGACGAGGAGATCGTTTTCGGTGACGAGCTTCCCGTATTGCCCATCCGCAACGCCGTCCTCTTCCCCGGAGCCGTCGCGCCGTTCGACGTCGGCCGCGAGAAGTCGGTCGCCCTCGTCGAGGACGTCGACAACCTCCCCGGGCCTGTCATCGCCATCTTCGCTCAGCGCGATCCCTCGACGGACGACCCGGGCTACGAGGACCTCTACCACGTGGGCTGCGCCGCGCGCGTGCTCAAGGCCCTCAAGCACAGCTCGGGGAACTACTCGCTGATCCTGCAGGGGCTGGTCCGCATCCGCCTCGACAGCGTCCTCACGATGTCGCCGTACATGAAGGCGCGCATCAAGAAGATCGAGGAGCCGACGACGGAGGACGTGGAGGCGGAGGCGCTCGCGATGAGCCTCCGGGACATCGCGAAGCAGGTCATCCAGCTCATGCCGGAGCTCCCGCGCGAAGCGGGCTCCCTCATCGACTCGATGACGGCGCCGGGCGCGCTCGCGGATCTCGTCGCCGCGAACCTGGACGCACCCGTCGAGGAGAAGGCGCAGCTCGTCGAGACGATCGACGTGAAGGACCGCGTGCGCAAGGTGCTCCGGCTGCTCACGAGGCAGCTCGAGATCCTGAAGATGCGCGAGCGCATCAACTCCCAGATCAAGGAGGAGATGGGCAAGAACCAGCGCGAGTACGTGCTCCGCCAGCAGCTCAAGGCCATCAAGGAGGAGCTCGGCGAGGACGACGGCGATCAGGGCGATCTCGACGGCATCGAGGACCGCATCGCGAAGGCGAATCTCCCCACGGAGGCGGAGACCGTCGCGAAGAAGCAGCTCAAGCGGCTTCGCACGATGCAGGTGGGATCGGCCGAGTACACGGTCGTCCGCACGTACCTCGACTGGATCCTCGACATCCCGTGGACGAACTCGACCACGGACAACCTCGAGATCAGCAAGGTCCGCGAGGTGCTCGACGAGGATCACTACGGCCTCGAGAAGGTGAAGAAGCGGATCCTCGAGTACCTCGCCGTGCGCAAGCTGAAGCAGGACAAAAAGGGTCCGATCCTCTGCCTGCTCGGTCCGCCCGGCGTCGGCAAGACGTCGCTCGGCCGGTCGATCGCGCGCGCGCTCGGTCGGAAATTCCACCGCGTGTCGCTGGGCGGCGTGCACGACGAGGCCGCGATCCGCGGTCATCGCCGCACGTACGTCGGTGCGCTACCGGGGCAGATCATCCAGGGGATGAAGAAGGCCGCGACGACGAACCCCGTCTTCATGATGGACGAGATCGACAAGATCGGTCACGACTTCCGCGGCGATCCGAGCGCGGCGCTGCTCGAGGTCCTCGACCCGGAGCAGAACAACACGTTCGCGGATCACTACCTCGAGATCCCCTACGACCTCTCGAACGTGATGTTCGTCGCCACGGCGAACATCGCCGATCCGATCCCGCCTCCGCTCCGCGACCGCATGGAGATCCTCGAGATCCCCGGCTACACGCGCAAGGAGAAGCTCGCGATCGCGCGCCGTCACCTCCTCCCGAAGCAGCTCACGGAGCACGGTCTCTCGATCGAGAACCTCGAAATCACGGATCACGCGCTCGAGCTGATCATCGACCACTACACGCGTGAGGCGGGCGTGCGCTCCCTCGAGCGGCAGGTCGCGAGCGTGATCCGCGGCGTCGCCGTGAAGGTCGCGGAGGGGGACACGCAGAAGCGGCGTGTCCACAACGAAGACGATCTCCACGAGTTCCTCGGCGCGCCGAAGTACATGAGCGAGGTCGCGGAGCGCACGGCGGAGACGGGCGTCGCGACGGGCCTCGCGTGGACGAGCGTCGGCGGCGAGATCCTCTTCATCGAGTGCACGCGGATGTATGGCACGGGCAAGCTCCAACTCACCGGTCAGCTCGGCGACGTGATGAAGGAGTCGGCCCAGGCCGCGCTCTCGTTCGTGCGGACGAACGCCATCAGCTACGGCATCGCGAAAGACTTCCTCGAGAAGAGCGATCTCCACATCCACATCCCCGCGGGAGGCATGCCGAAGGACGGACCCTCAGCGGGCGTGACGATGTTCACGGCGCTCGTCTCGCTCCTCACGGGCATCAAGGTGCGCCACGACGTGGCGATGACGGGCGAGATCACGCTGCGCGGTAGGGTCCTGCCGATCGGCGGCGTGAAGGAGAAAGTCCTCGCGGCGCATCGCGCGGGCATCAAGCGGATCCTGCTTCCGGAGAGGAACCGCGCGGATCTCGAGGAAGTGCCGAAGGAGGTCGTCGACGAGCTCCAGTTCTTCTTCGTGGGTCGGATGGAGCAGGTGCTCGAGGCCGCGCTCGAGTCCATGCCGAAACCCGCTCCTCCGTCGGAGGAGAAGGCCGAGAAGTCGGACGAGAAGAAGGACGACAAGAAAGAGGGCGAGGCGGCCCGCAACTGATCCTTCTACGCGCGTGCGTCGGCACGCGCCGGACGGAGCTGCGCGGCAGGGGATCCCTCTGCCGCGCGGCGCTTAGAGCAGACGAAGACTTGCGACACTCACATACGGTCGTTAGCCTCGGTGGTCACCGATGAAGCCCTGTCCCGGTTGCGGTTGGATGCTTCAGGACACCGATCCGGCGTGCAACATGTGCGGGGCGTCCACGGGCGTGGGCGGGGGAGGAGGCGGGGGCCCGCCTCCGCCTCCCATGGGCGGTGCCGGAATGGGTGGTGGAGGCATGGGCGGGGGGTATCCGCCGCCTCCTGTCCCCTACGGTGCCGGCGGCGGCTCGTATGCGCAGCCCGCGCCCCCACCTCCCCCAGCCGGCGGTGGCGACTACAACATCGCGGCGTCGCCCTGGGCGCGAGCAGCGCCTGCGCCTGCTGCGCCACCCATGCCCTCGGCCATGCAGCCGGGCGCTGGTGTGCCGCAGCCGATGATGGGATCGCCCTACGGGCAAGCCCCGCAGGGCTACGGGATGCAGCCCCCAGCACCCGCCGCTCCGCCGATGGCGCAGCAGTATGGGCAGCCTCCGAACCCATACGCGTTCCAACCGCCTCCGCAGATTCCGGCGCAGATGCCAGCGCCCGTGATCGCTCCGCCTCCGGTCACGGGGGGCGGGATCGCCGCGCCGCCGCCCATGGTTGGCTCACCGTTGATGAATGCCCCCGGCGGCGGGATGCCACCGCCGCCGCCTATCGTGGCTCCGCCCCCGATGGTGCCGGGCTTCGGCGGTGGTGGCGGCATCGCACCGCCACCGCCCGTCCCGTCGATGGGTGGGATCGCGCCTCCTCCACCCGTCCTTGGCGCGGGGGGCGCGCTCACGGGCCCTAGCGGATCAGGCAACGCCGCGAAGTCCGGCGTCCTCGTCGGGTTCTTGATCACCTTCCAGAACGAGCCACAGGGCATCTTCTGGGCGATCCACTCGGGCGACACAGGCATCGGTCGCGCGGGCTCCGACAAGGTCGAAATCGGCATCAACGACGCGAGCGCGTCCTCCAAGCACGCCGTGATTCACGCCGATCCCGCGACGGGGCAGGCGTTCGTCGAGGACATGAACTCGAGGAACGGCACGTTCCTCAACGAGCGCAAGCTGAACGGCGGCGAGCAGCGACAGCTCCACGACAACGATCGGCTGCGCCTGGGCAGCACGACGCTCGTCGTGAAGCTCCTCGTCTCCTGAGTTGCGCGCTCCTCAGCTGACGACGCCGGGCCCACGCCTCGCACCGCCGCGACCCCAGGCGCGCCGCCCTAACGCGCGGTGCAGCGACGAGTCGCGCCGACAGGTGGAGCTCAGGGCCCGGTCGAACTGGAGCTGGCGGCCGAGCTGGAGCTGGTCGCCGGGTCGGGCGTCACGGCGCATTTGCGAACACCCATCTTGGACTCGCACTTCCCGCTCACGCAGTCCGAGTTTTCGATGCACTTCGCGCCGTCTTCGCAGCGGTCGCACGGACCGGACATGCCGGTCGTGGACTTGCCGCCGCAGTCGACGTCCGTCTCGTCGCCGTTCTGGATGCCGTCGGCACAGCGCTCGGGAGGAGGGGGGATGAAGCACTTGAAGTACTCGACGCCAGCGGATTGCGCGCCGGAGAGCGCGCCGGTGGTGGGCTGGTAGAAGATCTTCAGACTGATGGAGCCGGTCTTCGTGAGGAGGGGATCGTCGCCGGGTTGCGCGGGGGTGCCATCCGCTCGCAGACCGCCCGAGACGATGTTGAGCTCGGCGCGGGGTTGCACGTTGGTGAGGTCGGGGCACTTCGCGATTTGGAACAGATCGAAGTAGTGGCTCTCGCCCGAGGGGCAGCTCGTCGAGACGGTCTTGCGACCCACCTTGCGCTGGAAGAAGAACACGCCGCCCGAGACCTGATCTTCAGTGAGGGCACCGCCGTCGGCGTTCACGTCCGGCTTGATGTCGATCGTGAACCGGTCCACGTCTGCCCAGGTCACCGTCCCGCAGTCGCTCTCGTCGGCGTTCGTCATCTTGATCACGACGTCGGAGACGATGGGCAGGGCAGCGAGATCGATGGGGGGATCGAACGTCACGGCGCCGCCCTCCGTCATGAAGCACTTGTCGAGCGTGGCGCGCGTCTGGAACGACCCTGTCTGCAACTTCCCGTCGAACGCTGCTGCTTTGCTGAGGTTCGTGCAGCGCGGGGCAGTGGGGGTCGTCGTGAGCACGTCCTCGCCGTAGAGGCGGAAGCAGTTGTCCTCGTGCGCCAACCACGAGCAGTAATCCTCGATCGGGGGCTCGTCGCTCGAGTTGCAGCCATGCGCGGCGAACACCGCGCCAGTCGGCGCAGCGAAGAGCGTGACGATCAGAGCTCGTTTGCAAGCTGTTCGGAGAAGTTGGCTACGTCGGCGCATAAGGTTCCAACCAGTCTATGAAAAGAGGTCTGTCAGGCCAACTCGAGACTCAGAACTCCGAATAGCCGCCGACGGTGACGTAGACGTCGTCCGCTCCGGCGTACGTGAACACGCCCCAGCACACGAGCTTCGTCTTGATCGCGAACCGGAGCGCCTCGCCGAGACCCGCTTTGGGCGCGAGCAACGCGAGGTTCCCGCGCCGAACGCCCCACCAACCCGGACCGTGCTCCACGAGCGAGTCGTGCAGATCCTTCGCGGCGGCGTTGGGGTTCTTCAGGATGGCGAGGCGGAGCTTCACCGCGTCGTCGCCGGCGCCGAAGCCGAACCAGTACAGGTTGTCGCGCGCCTGCTGTTGCTCGACCTTCACGTTCTGCGTCGCGAAGAAGCGCCCCAAATCCTCGGGGCCGAGGTCGGTCGTGACGACCCCGTGATCGATGTCCTTGCACGTGCTCGGCGCGATCTTGAAGTGCGAGAGAGACACCGAGGGGTTCGGATCGCCCTCGGGCGTGAGCAGGTACTTGTCGAGATCGACGTCCGAGACATCCGGGTACGTGATCCCGGATGCGATACCGACGCAGCCGGAGGCGCTGGTGGCCAGCGCCGCCGCGAGGGTCACGGCGAACGCGCTTCGTGGGTGCTTGGTCGGATCCGTCATCTTCGCTCGCTCTACAGTACGCAAAGCGCGGATGGCGGGGCAACAACACGTCGCGAAGAGCGTGTCGTTGGGGTCCGACGTGCGGTTCTTGGCCGGACGGTATGCCCTGCTCTAGAGTGGTCCAGTGACTCGCAGGCCCCTGCTCACTCCGCTCCTCTCGTGCGGCGCTGCCACCTTGCTCGGCGCCCTCCTCTCAGGCTGCGGCGGTGCTCCCACCGCGCCGAGCGGCGACGACGTGTTCTATCTCCACGGCAACGGGCTCGTGGACAAGAACCGGACGTGGGAGTCGTACTATCCGAAGTTCGACGCGGAGAAGACGGATCGTCTCCCGCGCTACGTCGGCGTCGGCGTCCTCGACGGCGACGTGCGCTTCGCGCGGCCCACGGATTGGAACATCCGCTCGGCGGACTACACCCCCGAGCACAGGTACATCTCGTACCAATCCCCGCGGCAGTTCACGTTCTCGATCTATGAGCGCATCGACGCTCCCGCCGAGACCTGGCCCGAGGTCGAGAAGCACTACGAAAAGGAGACCAAGGAGCAGGGGTCGGACATCCTTGCGTCACGCATCCCGGTGGGGACCGCGAACGCTCAAGGCCGCGCGTACCTCCTCCACACGCAGGTGCGCGCGAAGCCCAACTTCGACGGCTACGCGACCGAGATTCTCCTCCGATCGGGGTCGCGCGTACTGCTCGTCCAGGTCGTCCACCGCCAGGACACAGACACGATCATGGATGAGGTCACGGCCGTCCTCGACTCGATGGTCGTCTACTAAAGCCCGGGCGCCCATCGCGCTCCGGAGCAAGCGCTCGCCGCGCTCCGGAGCAAGCGCTCGCCGCGCTCCGGAGCAAGCGCTCGCCGCGCTCCGGAGCAAGCGCTCGCCGCGCCCGGGAGCGAGCTCGCCGCGTTCAGAAGCGAGCGCTCGGGAGACGGGAGCCCCGCTGAGGGGAGCACCCCCCGTCCTCAGAACCCTGCGGAGTCCTCGTAGGGGTTCGGCGGCGGCTCGCCACGATCGTCGTCCTCCTCTGCTGCGTTCACGTTGGCGACGGGTTCGTCGAGGGGCACGTTGAGGACGAAGGGCACGCCCTTCGACCCGCCGAGCCAGGCGGTCCGCTTCAACGTCGAGGCACGTGGCGCGCCGAGCTGGAACCTCGGTGCCGCGTCGGGCTTCACGTGGAGCTCCAGCATGACGTCGTACATGCCGCGCGTGAACACGGAGCACACGCCGCGCAGCAACGGACGCTTGTGGCCCCCGGGCAGGAACGCGAGGTAGTCGTTGTAGTCGAGCGGCCCGAGCACGATCTTGTATCGGCTCGACGCGTCGAACACATACCGGCCGATGGTGAGGCTCGTACCGAGCTGACTGTTTGCAACACCAATCTTGTTGCGATAGGGCTTCTCGATGAGCGTCCACGCGCCGATGAACTGGTCGATGCGAACGCCCGTCTTTCCGAAGAGCTCGTTCAGCACGAGCCCGAGCCCTCGCGCCGAACGTGTCTTCATCGCGAGCAGAGGCGCGTAGCGGAGGAAGAGAAAGCGCTCGATGGGCGGGGTGTGGCCGCCGAACCCGTCGATGCCGGCCGCGCAGAACATCCGCTTCGTGAAGACGTCGTCGCCCTTCGTCCGGTAGGAGACCCCGAACCGATACTTCGCCCACGACCGGTAGATGAGCGCGTAGAGCCGGTGATGGATGAGGTCGAGGATCTCGCGTACGGGCTGTGCCTGCCCCTGGTACTCGTCCTGCGCGACCTGCTCGATGAAGTAGTTCGGCAGCGGTGACGAGGAGCCATAAAGCCCCATGAACGTCGCCGTCACGCGCGTCCGCTCGATTCCGTCTCCCCCCTTGATGCGCTCGACGTTGGAAACGTCGTTCGCGGGGAACGCCATGGACGCGTCCGGGCGGATTCGAACGCGCTCCGCTGCCACGGGTCCGTCATGGCCGACGGGCGGCGCGGATGGGTACACGCGCTCGAGCAGGTAGACGAGCTTGAAGAACGCGTAACGACGCGCGTCCTTCTCGATCTGCGCCGACGCCGCGCTCAGATCAGGTAGCGGTGGCCGTTCTTCGGCTCCCACTTGTACTCCACACGGGTGGACATCCCCGTGACGCTGAGCTGCGTGAACGAGTTGAGCGCGACGTACGACGAGAACATCTCGTTGAGCACGCTCGAGAACAAGTACATGTCACCCTCGCTCGAGAAGCCACCTTCGTCGAGCTCGAGCCGAGCGGCGATGCCGCGAATCGGTGCGCCGCGAAACAGTCGGTCCGTCGCTCGCACCTCCACGCTCCGAATCGCGGCGACGCGCAGCTGGTTCGCGCGCGCGGCTTGTCGATCGATGAGCGCCTGGAAGTTGTAGATGTCGACCGTCGCCTTCAACACCTCGAGCTCGGAGATCGAGCGGTAGGTCATCGCCATGTGCGAGAGCACGCGCCACTGGAGCTCCCGACCGATGGGTGGGGGGAGCGGGGCGGTAACTCCGGTCACGTTGCTGAAGGTGGCGACCGCGGGCGAGGTCGCTGTGGAGACACGGAGGTCACCGACTTTGAGCTGCGATGGGAGGCGCCGGTTCGTGCACGACGCGTCGATGCTCACGACGTCGAAATCGGGGAGAACGGCGGAGTCCTGCGGCGAGCCGAACGAGAGGAACAGATCGACGCCGTCGCCGACCGCGGCCGGGCGGATGTGCTGCTGGTAGAACACCGCGCGCTCCGCCGCCTCCGGATCGATCTCGTGCTGAAACGCGAGGAACGGAGGGATGGGCACGCGCTGGCTCGTCCGTCGCGCGACGCCGACGACCTGATCGATCGAGTAAATTTCGTAGGCGTTCGGCTCCCCGCCCGACGGCCGCGCGATGTACTCGTGCTTCGTCACGTCGGGCTTGATGGGATCCGTCGGGTGCGCGAAGAGGTTCACGACGGGCGAGCAGAAGAGCTTGAAGTTCTCCTTCGCGAGCCGGACGTTGGGCGGCAACGAGTCCTTGAACTGGATGTGGAGCGCGAAGCGGTCGTTAATCTTGTCCTTCGGGATCAGCTCGAAGCCCTTGAAGTCGAAGAACGCGAACTTCTGCGGGAGCGTGAAGTACTCCTGAAGAAGCCGAAACCCTTGGTAGACCGTGTCGGGGTAGGGGATGAGCGCCTCGTTGTCCTCGAACCCGCCGAGCTTCAGGTTCTGGCGCGGCGGCACGGCGACGACGGTGTCCTTCCCGCTCGCGTCGACCGCAGCGATCGCGAGCCCGGCGAGGTGCTCTCCGAGCCACAGGCGCGTGTCGTCCTGCAAGCGGCGGTCGCCGTGGATGTAGAACCGGATCGTCGAGAGGTTGAGCGCGGTGAGGTTCGCGCCCCCCGTCAGTCGAATCTCGATCCGCAGGGTTTGGTTGAGCGTCGACCCCGTGTCCACGCGCACGTCCTCCACGGCCATCGGCAGGAGCTCGACGTCCTGTGTCGTGCGGAATCTGCACGAGACCCCGTCGACGGGCACGGAGCCGACCTCGGAGCCTCGCTGCACGAGCAGCTTCTCACGCACGACGTTCGGAAGCGGCGTGAACTCCACGATCGACGTCGACGGGACCTGGCGCACGTAGTGCGGAAACAGGAGCGCGGCGACCGAGTGGATGACCTCGGGTAGCTCGTCGTCGATCTTCTGGCGAATCTTCGCGGTGAGGAACGCCACGCCCTCGAGCAACCGCTCGACGTCCGGATCGCCACCGCGCTCGGCGAGCATGGGGCTGATGCCTGGGTACGCGGAGGCGAACTCTTTGCCCAGGTCTCGGAGGTACGCGAGCTCGTTCTGGTAGTACTTGTTGAACATCCGAGGTTTTCGGCTCCGGAGAGGCGAGAAGCGCGCTCAGCAGTCGACCCGCCCAGCCCGCATCTGTCAAGCGCGACGGACCGTACGCCAGCCTTGATTCACATCTCGTCGAGCGTGATCTGGCCCTTCTCGTCCATGTTGGAAGCGAAGCGAACCGCCTGCCGTTTTCCGTCCGCGAGCAAGATGTGCCCCGAGATCTCGAGGAGCATCCCGACCTGCCCGGGCACCTCGATCGTGAGCTGGCGCACCTGCACGTTCTTCAAGCGTGGCTCGTACGTCTGGATGCTGTGCTTCACCCCGCGGATCGTCTCCTTGACGGCCTCAGTCATGTCGTTCAGGAGGTGCGTGATGTCGGGCACTCCGTAATCGGGGCAGGTCAGCGAGCTTCCCGTCCGGGTCGCCAACATCTGGCGGAGGTGCTCCGCCACGGCTGTCGCGACGTCCTGCGCCTTCCAGGTGTGCCGCTCGACGTTCGTCGGATCGGCCGCGCGTTCCAGCTTCTTGATGAGCATTGCAGTGTCGACGCTATCACGTCGCACCAGGCGTCACACCACGCGAGCGACCTCCCAGTCGTCGTCGGCGGAGAGCAAGCCGTCCACCCACACCCACTCGATGCGCTGGTACGCGAACGCGACGTCCTCCATGGGGGGGAAGCCGGTGTTCCGAGGGTTTCGGGTGTTGAGGAGCTTCGTCTGAATCGAGCAGATCGTCGCGTTGTGGAGCCGGACCGTGAACGCCAACTTCTCGCTTCCCTGGGGCGAAGGCCGGAAGAACGCGATCGTGACGTTGCTCAGGTTTTCGGCCTGCGTGAGGACGAAGTGCAGAAACGGCGAGGAGCGATCAAGCGCTTTGGTGATCGAGAAGGGCTTGTGCATTCGCTTGCCCGTGGGCCGTCCGCTCGACGGATCCCGCGGGGCGACGATCCCGTGCGTCAAAGCAATCACCTCGATCGTCCCCTCTCGACCCTTCTGGGTCACGGAACCTTCGATCGGTCCCTGCCGGGCGGCGGTGAGTGACATGTATGCACTGAGTGCCATCGGGAGCTTCTGAGAGCGTTCTCCGTAGGGTAGTGCCGCCGTGCCGCAAGGGCCACAAAAGGCATGGAGGAAGTACGTACGGACAAAATAGCGATGGGGCACTCCGAATCGTCGGAGCGCCCCACCCGCGAGCTGCGTTCAGCTACCTCAGAATCAGACGACCGGCGACTCCCAGTCGTCGTCCGCCGTGATGCCGCCGTCCTTCCACGTCCAGGTGATCTTCTGGTAGGTGAAGGCGATCTCCTCGAACTCAGCGTACTTCATGAGGTCGGGGTTCTTGTTGTTCAGCATCCGGAACTGGATCGACGCGATGTTCGCGTTCACGAGCTCCACGGTGAAGTGCTGAACCTCGGTGCCCTGCCCGCTGACAGCCTTGATTTGCGGCGTCCAGAACTCGAGCTTCCAGGTCTTGATGTTGTGGTTGCCCGTCAGCGTCTTGTAGAGGAGGGGGCTCGACTTATCGAGCTCCTTCGTGATGACGAAGGGCTTGTGCATCCGCTTGCCGGTCGGCAAGCCGCTCGCGGGGTCACGCGGGCTCACGATCTCGTGGCTGACCGCGATGACCATGATCTTCTTTTCACGTCCCTTTTGGGTGACGGAACCCTCGATCTTGCCAACGCCGAGTGCCTCGAGATCCAGATACGCATTGAGAGCCATTGTATTTGCCTTGCTTCGTTCCGATCGTGTCCTCTGGACTCAGTCTACGCAGGATTGCGCGCTGGCAGAATAACGACCTTCGCGAAGATTCTCCGAGTGGTTAGCGATTCACTTCGGCCCGGAGCCCCGAAGCCCAGTCAGAGTATGCAGCGGTAGAGTTCCGTCAACCCTGAATGAACAGAAAAGTTGACTTTCGCATTTGACGCGCATGACGCGCCGCTTCCGCTGCGATTTGCGGGGAAAAGCGACCCGACTCGGACGTAGATCGCGAAATCGAGCGGCTCGCCGCGCTCGCAAAATGCAACTTGGTCCGCGGAACTCAGTCTCGGCCGACGACGCGCTCCCACAGCGGATCGTTGCTCGAGAAGAGGGAGTCGCGCTCGACCTTCAGCATGCGCGAGAACTCCACCGTCCGGAGCTTGCGATCGGTGTCGAGCGTCGGAACGTCGGTGTGCGTGATGCGCACGCGCAGCTGCTCGAGGAGGAGGATGCCTTCGGGCTTGTAGGTCACGTCCGTCCGGAGCTTGTACTCGGTGAACAACCCGCGCTCCGTGAGCGAGGGGATGACCGCCGTGCGCTCGAGATCGATGACGGCCGCCTGAATCAATCGACCCCGTCGCGGCAGGAAGAAGTAAGCGCGCTTGCGGCAATCGGTGCCCTCGGGCGGGCACTCTTTCGTCTCCGCCACGACGATCATCTCGTTTCCGAGGCGAGCGGGCGTGATCTTGGAGTTCGCGGGCCCGCGGAAGCTGCCGACGGCGAACACGTCCGCGCTGTCCCCGGACGCGCGCGCCATCGCGATGGGCCCGCCCTCGTCCCCGTTGTCGAAGCGGATCGATCGCACCCAGATCGTCTTCATGCCGTTCGGCCCGGTCTGCATCGCGACGTCGTCCGTGTCGATGATGAGCGGCCAGTCGCGCGGCGTCGCGCCGTCGCGCAGCGACTCGTTCGCGAAGACGTAGTTCCCGGTGCAGTCGACGGCCGTGGGCTCGAGGCCCTTGTCGCGATCGAAGTCCGGGACGATGACGCCGATCCACTGCTCCGCGTCGAGCTCACGGACGCGGTTCGACGCTCCAGCGCCGGGTGAGGTGAGCTGCGTCCGGCACACCGACACGGGAACGGCCGCGCGCGTCGCCGCCATCGTGTCTTGCTGCACCGCCCCTGGGCACCCCGTGGCGCCGATGCCGAGCAGGAGGACGGCGAGACCGCGGAAGGCGACGTCTTTCGACATGTTGAATTTTTATCACGCGCGCCGACGTGGGCGCGAATTTCTGGTGCGTGTGGAGGCCGCGCCGTCTCTGCGGCACAAAACGAACGAGAGCGCCGGAGCGCTCTCGAAGGGTGATCCGCGGCGGCGAACGCTCACCAGCAGAAGAGGTTGTTGCCGTATCCGCAGTTCGGCTTCGCCAGCACACCGTATGCAAGACCAGTCAAGAACCCGAGCGGGAGACCGACGGCGACGCCCGCGCCGATCTGTCCACCGTTCTCGAACGCCTGGTTGCCCGTCGTCTCGATCCCTCGACCCACGGACGTGAGCACCGCGGCGACGGTGGGGACGACGATGTTCCCGATGATCGATCCCGCGTGGACGTTCCCGTCGGAGTGGATGAACGTGTCGGCGACCCAGATGCCGACGCCGGCGCCGGTCGCGCTCCATGAGACGAACGAGTGCGTCGACGGACCTCCGAACGTCTCGCAGCCCGAGTCGGCGATGCGGACGAGCGTCCCGTCCAGGCTGCACCCGGGGCGCGTGCTCTGGATCGCTTCCTTGATGGGCCCGTCGATCATGAACGCGGCCGTCGTGAGCAGGAGGACGGGCGCGAGCTGGGACACGTGCCAACGCGCCTTCCACCCGACCGTCGACTCGGGATCGTTGTAGTAGATCCGAGGCATCAGCGAGACCGTGCCTGCGCCGATCGCCATCGAGATGCTCGAGACGATGCCCCACGTGCCGTCCCGCGAGACGACTGGGGGCACGGCCTGCGCGTGCGCCGCGTGTGGAACGACAACGGCACCGAGCGCAGCGAGTGCGCCCGCGACGAGGTAGCTGGTCCGACCTTTCATCTGCGGTCGGAGCGTACGTCGAGTGTCGTCACGGGCCAAATTAATCGCGCGGTCGCCCATCGAGCCGCGGCGTGGCCTCGAGTCAATCGCGCGGGGGGCGCGGTACGCCCCCCGCCATCGTGAATCGACCGAGCTTGTTCGACTTGTCGGTCTTGTAGTCCTCGCCGGCGGTCGCCGTGTAGGCGCGGGAGAACTGCGGGCCGAAGATGATGAGGAAGGTCTCCTTGTCTTCGCCCGCGTAGTCCGCGTGGCGGACCTCGTAGTGCTTCCACATGCGGTCGTACGGCTTGCCGAACATGCCGCCGCCCTTGCCCGCGCGCTCGAGCTCCGCCTCGATGGTCTTCGGCGAGAGCTTCACGAGCAGCTGCTTCACGCCCTCCATGATCCCGTTGAGGAGCGCCACCTGATGGCTCATCACCTCGACGAAGATGTCGTGCAGCTGCCGCGCGGTGTCCGGGGTCGACTGGTTGCCGAGGAGGACGTTCCCGAGCTCCTTTGCGTCCTTCGCGCTCGCCACGGGATCGCTCGCGACGTTCTCGCGCGCGAGCATCTCCTTCTCGAACTCCTGGTAGCCGTCGCGCAGCGAACAGAAACACTTGAGGAACACGTCCATGGAGTCGCGGAGCCGCTTCGCGAATGCGAGGACGGTCTGGACGTCGTCGGGGGGTTTCAGCCCGGGCGCGAGCGTCTGCGCGAGCTCCCCGATCGCGGCGAGCGCGGCCTGCCCCGGACCCGCCTCCGTGAAGACGCGCATGTCGACCTGGTAGTACTGCGCGATCTTGCGGAAGTCGCTCTCCAGGCTGAGCGCGGGGTGCTCGAGCCCGAGCCGCCGAAGGTAGTTCGTCCGCACGTCGTTCGGGAGGCGCGACAGGTGGTCGTAGATCACCCGATAGACCGTCTGCCAGGCTTGTCGATACGCCTCGACGTAGGGGACGACCTGGCGCACGTACGGGTCCTCTGCGCCCGGCGCGACCCGACCGAAGTGCTGCGACACGACGGGCTGTTGCTGGTGCTCCCCGAAGTCGAGGAGGCCCGCGGTTCCGTCCGCCACGGCGGGCTTCGCCTGGGCCGCGACGAGGCCGATCCGGATGACGATCGGGCCGATGGTGATCTCCGGCGTCGCGGTGATCTCGACGGGCGTCTCCCGCGCCAAGCGCTGGGATTGGAACAGCGTCCCGTTCGTGGACCCGAGATCCTTGACGAAGATCTGACGGTCGTTCCGGACGTCGATCGCGGCGTGGAACTGCGACACGTACGGGCGATCGATCGGGAGATCGTTGAGCTGATTGCGCCCGATGCGGACGGGAAAGCGCTCGAACGTCACATCGAAGCTCTGGTTGGCCTGGGTGTCGAACACCCGGGCGACTAGCGCCACCGGCATTGTCTTGGAGAGTAGCAGAAGCGCGACGTGGGACGGAGTCCGCGTTGGTCGCTGGAGCTCGTGAGAAACAGCACCCGCTTTCTTGTCCCGTTTGCCTACATCGTACGACCCTTCACGACAATGAGTCTTCTCGCGAAGGTTCCGGCGCTCGTCTCGGCTTTGGCGTTTGGCTATGGGGTGGGGATGGCGGCTCCCGAGAGCGCCATGGCTCACGTCCAGACTGCGGTCTTCGGGGGGGAAACGAAACCCCACGCGAAGACACGGGTCGCGGCGAAGCCGCAGCCGAAAGAGAAAGCGAAGGTCGCCGGGGAGGAGTCGAACATGCTCTCCCAGCTCCGGACCAGCCACGCGCCCTCGCGCTACACAGAGGAGGGGGATCGTCGCGATCGACGTATGCCGCGGTACGCGCGGGTCCAGGATCTCAGCGAAGGCTCGCGCGACGCCTACGCGGAGGTTGAGGACGAGTTCGACCCGACGGAGACCGCGGCGATCTCACGCCTTCAGCTCCCGGATTTCAACCTCCCCGTCACGCGGCAGACGCTGAAGTACGTCCGCTTCTTCACGAAGTCGGATCGCGGTCGCGACATGTTCGCGACGTGGTTGAAGAGGAGCGGCAAGTACCAGGAGATGATCCAGGGCGAGCTTCGCACGCGCCACCTCCCCGAGGATCTGCTCTGGGTGGCGATGATCGAGAGCGGGTTCGATCCGACCGCGAAGTCCCCCGCCGGCGCCGTCGGCCTCTGGCAGTTCATGCCGACGACGGGCGCGGTCTATGGCCTCCGCCAAAACCGCTACGTCGACCAGAGGAAGAACGCGAAGGTCGAGACGCTCGCGGCCGTGCACCACCTGCGCGATCTCTACACGCGGTTCGGCCAGTGGGACCTCGCGCTCGCGGCGTACAACATGGGCTACGAGCAGCTCTTGAACCGCATCGACGAGGTCGGGACGACCGACTTCACCGAGCTCGTCCGGCAGGGGGCGCTCCCCACCGAGACGAGCAAGTATGTCCCGAAGATCGTCGCCGCAGCGATCGTCGCGAACAACCTCGAGCGCTTCGGCTTCGACGACGTGAAGATCATGCAGGCGGTCGACGGGGGTGAGATCTCCGTTCCGCCGGGGACGTCGATCGAGACGGTCGCGCGCGCGGCCGGCGTGTCCACGTCCACCATCCGCAAGATGAACCCCGACATCCTCGGGCGGACGACGCCGCCGGGGAAGGCCGACTACACGATGCTGGTGCCGGCCGAGACGATGTCTCAGACGGTGGCGGCGCTGCCGGGACTCATCCGGAACGCAAAGGACGGCATCGAGGGCGGGGACGTCCTCGACCCCGTAGACCTGTTGAACCCCGACGGGTTCCGACCCGCGGACGGCGGCGACGACGACACGAACCTCCTCTCGTTCCTGCCGAAGCCGACGAAGAAGAAGCCCATGCGCGATCCCATGGACGACGACGGGTCGATGGCCACGAGCAAGGACGCTCCGCGCTTCGACCCGGACGAGGAGGTCCGCCCGAAGAAGGGGCGCGAGATCGTCATCTACCGCATCGTGCCGGGAGACACGCTCATCGGTGTCGCGCGGGACTTCGGGATCGACGTGGACGACGTCATTCGCGACAACCACCTGAAGCCGAAGGAGCAGCTCAAGGAAGGCGGCCTCCTCCGTCTCAACGTCCGCACCGACCTCCTCGACTACGACAAGAAAGAGGAACGCTCGGACGCGCACCCGGCGAAGCGGACGAAGGACGGGTGACGCTGGTCCGGCGCGCAGCCTCGCGGGGCGCGCTGCGGACGGGACGAGTTCGCCTGTGAGATGCGCGAAAACGACGCGGCCCGAAGGAAAAGTCTTTCCCTCGGGCTGCGTCCGTTCGGTAGCATCCCGCGCCTATGCTCGTCGACCACAAGTCCATCATCAAGCGCCTCACCAAGAACTGCACGAACGCGCTCGAGGCCGCCATTGCGCAGGCCCAGACGGGCCGGCACTACGAGGTCACGCTCGAGCACGTGCTGCTCGCGCTGCTCGACGACGCGAACAGCGATGTCGCGTTCATCGTGAGCCACTATGACTTGAACCCGTCCCAGCTCCGCGCGTCGCTCCAGCACGCGCTCGAGGATCTGCGCACGGGCAACTCTGGCCGGCCGACGCTGTCGCCGACGATGATGGAGTGGTTCCAGGACGCGTGGGTCGTCGGCTCCGTCGACCTCAACTACTCGAAGGTCCGCTCCGGCGTCCTCTTCCTTCGGCTGGTGCAGCAGCCGAACAAATACACTTCGTCCAGCCTCGGCATGCTCCTCGAGGGCATCCCGCGCGACGACATGAAGAAGAACCTCCCGACCATCCTCGCGGGGTCGAAGGAGGGCGGCGAGGCGGAGCCCGGGGCGGGCAGCGGCGCGGGTCCCGGCGGAAAGGATCTCGGCGGCAAGGGCAGCGTGGCGGCGGACTCGGCGCTCGCGAAGTACTGTGTCGACTACACCGGCCGCGCCCGCAACAACGAGATCGACCCCATCTTCGGCCGCGAGCGCGAAATTCGTCAGATCATCGACATCCTCGCCCGCCGTCGGAAGAACAACCCGATCATCGTCGGCGACTCCGGCGTCGGCAAGACGGCGCTCGTCGAGGGCCTCGCGCTCCTCATCGTGAACAACGAGGTCCCGCCGCTCCTCCAGGGGTCGGAGATCATGGGCCTCGATCTCGGCCTCCTCCAGGCGGGCGCGAGCGTGAAGGGCGAGTTCGAGAACCGGATGAAGCAGGTCATCAGCGAGATCAAGGGCTCGCCCAAGCCGATCATCCTGTTCATCGACGAGGCGCACACGATCATCGGCGCCGGCGGCGCGCAGGGCAGCGGCGACGCGGCGAACCTCCTGAAGCCCGCGCTCGCGCGCGGCGAGCTCCGCACGATCGCCGCGACGACCTGGAAGGAGTACAAGAAGTACTTCGAGAAGGACGCGGCGCTCGAGCGCCGGTTCCAGCCGGTCAAGGTCGACGAGCCGAGCGTCCCCGTCGCGAACCAGATGCTCCGCGGTCTCCGCAGCCGCTTCGAGGACGCGCACAAAGTCATCGTGCGCGACGAGGCGATCACCGCGGCCGTGCGCCTCTCGGCCCGCTACATCTCGGGGCGCCAGCTCCCGGACAAGGCCGTCGATCTCCTCGATACGTGCTGCGCTCGCGTGAAGGTCGCGCTCCAGCAGAAGCCGGCCGCCGTCGAGGATCTCGAGGTGACGATCAAGGATCTCGATCGCGAGCTCGACGCGCTCAGCCGCGACAAGCTGAACGGCGTTCACGTCGACGAGGAGCACATCGCCGAGCTCAAGGTGAAGCTCGAGAAGACGAAGGGGGAGCTCGAGAAGACGAAGGCGGCGTACGACAAGGAGACCGAGGCGGCGAAGAAGGTCGGCGAGCTCCGCAAGAAGATGGAGGAGGCGAAGACCGACGAGGAGCGCGACGCCGCTCGCAAGGAGGTCGTCGCCGCGCTCGACGCGCTCGACGCGATGCAGGGCGATGTCCCGCTCGTTCGCCCGGACGTCGACGAGGCGTCCGTTGCCGCCGTCGTCGCCGCGTGGACCGGCATCCCCGTCGGCAAGATGGTGCAGGACGACGTGAAGGCGCTCCTCGAAATGGAGGCTCGCCTCACCGCGCGCATCAAGGGTCAGGACTACGGTATCGCGACGATCGCGAAGGAGCTCCGCGCAGCGCGCGCGGGCCTCAAACCGCAGCAGACCCCGATGGGCGTCTTCATCCTCGTAGGCCCGTCCGGCGTCGGAAAGACGGAGACGGCGCTCGGCCTCGCGGATCTCATCTACGGCGGCGAGCGCATGATGGTCACCGTGAACATGTCCGAGTTCCAGGAGAAGCACACCGTCTCCCGGCTCATCGGCTCGCCCCCCGGCTACGTCGGCTTCGGCGAGGGCGGCATGCTCACCGAGGCGGTTCGTCAGCGCCCGTACACCGTCGTCCTCCTCGACGAGTGCGAGAAGGCGGATCCGGACGTCATGAACCTGTTCTACCAGGTGTTCGACAAGGGCATGTTGAGCGACGGCGAAGGCCGGCTCGTCGACTTCAAGAACACCGTCGTGATCATGACGAGCAACCTCGCGACCGACAAGATCACCAACATGACCGTGTCCTCGTGGGAGGAGAACAACGGGGCGGATCCCCCGATGGCGGAGATCATGGAGGCGATCAAGCCGACGCTCGTCGCGCACTTCAAGCCCGCGCTCCTCGCCCGTATGACGATGGTGCCCTACCTGCCGATCTCGCCGAAGGCGCTCGGCAACATCACGCGCCTCAAGCTCGATCAGCTCCTCACGCGCCTCCGCAACAACCAGCGCATCGAGGCGAGCTACTCGGATCGGCTGGTGGAGCTCATCGCATCGCGCTGCACCGAGGTCGACACCGGCGCCCGCAACATCGATCACATCCTCAGGTCGTCGCTCCTGCCGATGCTCTCGAACACCATCCTCGAGAAGATGGCGTCCGGTGAGCAGCCGAAGAAGCTCTTCATCGACATCGACGATCAGAAGAACTTCACCGCCGCGTTCAGCGACTGAGTCGCGCGACGCTCGAACCAACGGCCCTCGTCGGAACCCGACGAGGGCCGTTCGTCGTTTCGAACAGGAGCTGCCGAAAGAGCCTCCGCGCGCCGAAGGCGTCTCCGCCCGCCCCTTCGGGGCGTCGTGGACAGAACCTCCGAATTCCCGGCGCGCCAAAGGCGCTCGGTTCAGGCGCGGTCCTCCGCGGAATTCCCGAGCGCGCCGAAGGCGCTCGGTTCAGCCGCGGTCCTCCGCGGAATTCCCGAGCGCGCCGAAGGCGCTCGGTTCAGCCGCGGTCCTCCGCGGAATTCCAAGAGGGGACGAAGTCCCCGTTGGGTGCGGGGGGAGCGCCGAAGGCGCGTAGGGGCGGCGGCAGCCCCCCACTGGGGGACGCCGAAGGCGCGGAGGGCGGGCAGAGCCCCCGGAAAATTAGTCTTGTCAGCACCGACTGAATTAAGAAGCCTGCATGGCGATGCCTTGCTCGACGAAGCCTCGACGCGCACGATGGATCTTGAGGATCGCCGCCGGGCTCTCGTTTGGCGTGGCCGTGGCGGGTGGGTTCATCAGCGCGAGCTCGGGATGCGGCTCCGTCGTGCCCCCGGAGACCCCGAAGCCGTGTGACAAACAGATCGTCACGCTCGACATCTACGGGGGGGACAACGTCAATCCGAACGACGAAGAGAAGCCTCGGCCCGTCGTCGTCCGCCTCTATCAGCTTTCGAGCGAGCTCAAGCTCGAGAACGCCCGATACGACGACGTTCTGCTTCGCCCCGAGGACACCCTCGGCAAAGACATCATGAAGGTCGACGAGGTCACCGTGTTCCCGAACGACCACCTTCGCGTGAAGTTCGAGCGGATCAAGGACGCGCAGTTCCTCGCCGGGGTCGCCCTTTTCCATGGCCCGCGCGGCCAGAGCTGGCGCACGTTCTACGAGTTCCCGCTCGCACCGGGGGACGCGGCCTGCGGTGGCCGAGGCGGAGACGCCGGTGCCGGCATCGCGGATCCCCACACCGCCTTCTTCCTCCAGGACGCCAAGATCGACAACGGCTCGCAGATGGACGAGTCGATGTTCCCGAACGCGCGGCCGGTGAAGAACATCAACCTGCCGAAGGGCGCGGCAAAATAGCCTTCGAGTAGTCCCCAAACAGGGGCTTTGCGGGTGCGGCACTTCTGATAGAAGTAGAGCGCCCGATGACTCAACCGCGAAAGCTCGTCTGGACCGAGGGGCTCTTCATGACCCCCCAGCACCTGCAGCAGAGCGACCAGTACACGGAAGCTCTCGTCCACTCGCGTGTGCACGCGATCGTGCCGTACGACTGGGGCATCAACGAGGTCCAGTTCGACGAACGCGCGCTCACCGCCGGACAGGTGCGCATCGCGAAGTGCCAAGGGGTCTTCCCCGACGGTACGCCGTTCTTCATCGGCGATCGCGGCGAGGATCAGGTCGAGGCCCGGCCCCTCGAGGGAGCGTTCCCCGCGGCGCTCGAATCGCTCGACGTGTTCCTCGCGGTGCCCACGCCGCGCGAGACGGCCGCGAACGTGGCGCTCGATCCCGCGAAGGCTGGCCCCGCGACCCGCATGGTCGCCGCGCAGGTCTCGGTGCCGGACGTGAACACGGGGCGCAACGACACCGTGATCACCTGGGGCCGCTCGAACCTACGCATCCTGTTCGGCACCGAGCCGCGCGACGCGTTCGAGACCATCCGCGTCGCGCAGCTCGAGCGCGACCGCACGGGCGCGATCGTCCTCAAGTCCAAGTACATCCCGCCGGTGCTCCGCATCTACGCGTCGGACTCGCTCATGACGGGTATGCGCCGCGTCCTCTCCGCGCTCGTGGGCAAGCAGAAGTCGCTCGCCGACGGGCGGCGCATGCGCACCGCCGCGTCCGTCGACTTCCAGGCGTCCGATACGGCGAAGTTCTGGATGCTCCACACGATGAACTCGTTCATCCCGCTCTTCAGCCACCTCGTGGATCACGGCGACTGCCACCCGGAGCAGGCCTATCTCGCGATCGGTGCGCTGATCGGAGAGATGTGCACCTTCGCTGCGGATGCAGATCCAACTGCGATACCAAAGTTCAACTACCTCGAACTCGGCGAGTCGCTGCTCCCGATGTGCGAGCTCGCGGTCCGTCTCATCTCCGAGGTCATGGCGGAGAGCTACACCGTCGTGCCCCTCGAGAAGCGAGACGACGGCATGTACCTCGGCAAGTTCGAGGATCCGAAGCTGCCGCGTACGCACGAGCTCTTCCTCGAGGCGAAGGGGCCGGACGAGGGCATCCTCCGCGAGCGCCTCCCGAAGCTCATGAAGGTCGGGTCGTGGACCCAGATCGGGTACATCCTGAACGCCGCCATGCCGGGCGTCGAAGTGGGCATCGAGTACCGCCCGCCGGGCGCGATCCCAGTCAAGCCAGGTCTCGTCTACCTCCGCGTCGGCCAGTCGGGGAACTACTGGAACGACATCCTCGGCTCCGGGACGATCGCCATCTACCAGCCCATCGACCCGCAGAAGGTCGACCTCCGCCTCATCGCCGTCAAAGCCTCGAAGTAGCCTTCGCGCCCTCGTCGAGCTCCCGACGCTGCCCGTGCATGCGCATGCATCCGGGGGTGCGACGCTCTGCGCATGCGCACCTTCGTGCGCATGCATCCGGGGGTGCGCGAGGGGGCGGAGCCCCATCGCCCCGGGTGGGTGCGAGCGCCAGCGAGCTTAGGGAGGGCGGAGCCCTCCCGCCATTCGCGCCAGCGAATGGTCCTAGAGATGGAGCCCTCCCGCCATTCGCGCCAGCGAATGGTCCTAGATAAGGAGCGCAAAAGTGGCGGTCTAGAGCGCTCGCATCTAGTCTTCTGGGGCGATGAGCCAAACGCAGACGATGTACTGGGTGTGCTCGCCCGTTCTCTCCCTGATCATCCAACTCCGGAACTCCCGTGACCTGCCCGCGCCGGACATCCTCCAGCGACGCGTGCTCGGGTTGTTCGACAAGATGATGGAAGAGGGGCGCACCGAGCGCATCCCCGAGCAGGACATGATCGACGCGAAGTTCGCGCTCGCAGCGTTCGCGGACGAGGTCATCTACCACTCGACGTGGCCGGGGAAGACGCAGTGGTTGTCGAACCCACTGCAGTTGCAATTCTTCGGACTGAACACCGCCGGCGACGGGTTCTTCACGAACCTCGACAACCTGCACGGCCAGCGCGGGCGCAACCACGTCGCGCAGATCTACTTCTTGTGCCTGAGCCTCGGCTTCCAAGGGAAGTACCGTCTCCGACAACAGGAGGGGCTCGCTCAGGTCGTCGAGGGGCTGGGCAACTACGTCGCGGTCGCCGAGGGGGGCGGGGACCAGCTCGCGCCGAACGCCGAGCGCAAGGACGGCGGCGGAGGGGCGGTTCGTCGCGAAGCCCCGCTCGTGTTCATCGCGATTGGCGTGTTCGTCGTCGCCGTCATCGTCGTCGTGATCCTGCGGTTCTGGGTCGGCTCCAACGCGGATGACGTCGTGAAGTCCATCCAGAAGAGCATCACGTGAGCGCCGCGCGCGAGCTGCCCGCCGCTCGCCATCGTGGCCGATAACTTTGCTGACCTTGCCTTACACGTCATCATGACGTCGATCTCTTAGTCGGCTCGTCCGGCTCCCCCGTCCATCGACGAGGGACCCCTGTCTCGGAGGCATTCGCCCATGTGGTTGTGGATCATCGGCATTCTGATCATCCTCGTGGCCTGGGGCCTGTGGATCTACTTCCCGCCCGGGGAAGAGGGACAGCCCGACATGTTCCCCACGTGGATCCCGATCGTCGTCACGATCGTGATCCTGTCGCTGCTGATCGGCCTCTGGCTGATCCGGCGCATCCGCGCGGCGCGCGCGGCGAGGGCCCTGGAGAAGGCGATCGCCCAGCAGGCGCAGGAGCAGGCGCTCAACGCGAAGCCCGAGGATCGCGAGGAGATCCGGGCGCTCGCGAAGCAGATGCAGGAGGGCATCGCGGCCCTCAAGAACTCCAAGCTCGGTGACGGGTCGAGCGGCGAGGAGGCCCTCTACAAGCTGCCCTGGTACGCGATCGTGGGACCGCCGGGCGCCGGCAAGACCACCGCGCTCCGGCACTCGGGCCTCGTGTTCCCGTTCCTCGACTCGGCCGGCGGTGGCATCCGCGGCGTCGGCGGGACGCGGAACTGCGACTGGTGGTTCACGAACGAAGCCATCCTCCTCGATACCGCGGGTCGGTACACGACGGAGGAGGCGGACCACGACGAGTGGGTTTCGTTCCTCGAGCAGATCAACAAGTTCCGCGTCGACAAGCCGCTGAACGGGGTCATCGTCGCCATCAGCATCACCGACCTCCTCGAGGCGAACGACGACGGCGTCGCCACGATGGCGTCTCGCGTCCGGGCCCGCATCGACGAGATGCAGCTCACGCTCAAGATGACCATGCCGGTCTACGTGCTCTTCACGAAGGTCGACCTCATCGCCGGGTTCGTCGAGTTCTTCAACGACCTGAAGAAGAGTGAGCGCGGGACCCCGTGGGGCGCGACGTACCGCCTCGACGCTGGGATCACGGATCACGGTCGTCGCTTCGAGGAGGAGTTCGCGATCCTCGTCCAGCAGCTCCACCTCCGCGGCCTCAAGCGGCTGAACAGCGAGCGGAGCCGCTCGATGAAGGAGAAGATCTACCAGTTCCCCCTCGAGTTCGCGGCCGTCAAGCGTCCGCTCGCCGACTTCCTCAAGCAGGCCTTCGAGGGGGGATCGACGGCGCCGAATCTGCGCGGGTTCTACTTCACGAGCGGCACGCAGGAAGGCAAGCCCCTCGACCGCGTCGTCGGCGTGATGGGGCGCGCGTTCGGTCTGAAGCTCGCGGAGGACCAAGAGAGCGACGTCGCCAAGGAGGGGAAGAGCTACTTCCTGAAGGACGTCTTCAGCTCGATCATCTTCCCGGATCAGTACATCGCGGCCGTCACGGCGGGGGAGCTCCGGCGCCGCCGTCTCCAGAAGCTCGCGGTGCTCGCGGCTGCGGCGTTCGTCTCCGCGCTCATCCTGATCCCGGCCGTCATCTCGTTCTTCAAGAACCGAGCGCTCGTCGACGAGACGAACCAAATCACCGCCAAAGCGCCGACCAAGGAGGATTGGAACGACCCGATCGCCGCGGTGAGCCGGCTGAACGAGCTCCGCTCACACAGTCAGAAGCTCCACAGCTGGGACACCGACGGTCCGCCTCTCACGTACACCTGGGCGATGTACCAGGGCGAGAAGCTCGACGAACAAGTCCGCGCGCAGTACGTCGCGGAGCTCCAGACCGGGTTCCTGGGGCCGACGCGCACGCTCATCGAGCAGAAGCTGGACGCGGCGCGTGGCGGCGACACGTACGGGGAGGACTACGACAACCTCAAGACGTACCTGCTGCTCGGCGACAAGGACGGGCACCTCAAGAACCAGGAGTACTTCGACTTCGAGGTGGACGAGCTGACGACGGATTGGGTCGAGAAGCTGCAGATGGCGTCGAACGCCGACGCGAACGATCTCCGCGAGCGACTCGAACCGCACGTCAAGTACTACGTCGAGCTGCTCCGGGACGGGAACGTCAAGCCGCAGGATCTCGATCGGGCCAAGGTCGACAACACGCGGAACCTTCTGAAGTCCGGTGAGCTGAAGGACCGCCTCTATCAGCTGTTCATCGAGCCGCTCAAGACCAAGAAGAGCACGAACCCGAACGCCGAGCCGGACGACAAGATGTACCCGGACGTCTCGATGCAGTCGATCTTCTTCGATCGGCCGGAGGTCCTCGACAAGGGCAACGGCAGCGGCGTGATCGCGAGCTACAACGTCTACAACCACCCCGATCGCAAAGAGCGCCCCGTCGAGGTGCTCGGCATCTACACGGCGAAGGCGCACGACGCGATCCTGAAGAGCATCACCGGCATCACGGACGTGCTCAAGCGCGAGGCGTGGGTCGTACCGTTCGCGGTCGAGGAGAAGAACCAGGAGGAAGCGGCGAAGCGGTTCGCGAAGGCCGTGCGCGACAAATACATCGCGGAGTACATCCAGGCCTGGGAGAACTTCTTCAAGGACATCAAGGTGAAGGAGCCGACGACGAACGCCTCCGCGATCGGCGAGTACCGCGTCCTCTCGACGCCCGACTGGCCCTATCAGCGCCTCCTCCAGACGTTGAAGGACAACACGCAGTTCGTGAAGCCGAAGTCGGGCCTGCCGAGCTCCGTCACGCAGGACGGCGGGCTCGTCGATCAGGTGGTCGAGCGGTTCAAGCGGCGGTTCTCCTCCAAGACGCAAGGCATCCGGCCCGAAGACCTCATGGGTCCAAAGGAGATCGAGTGGGTGGACCCGATCCCCAAGCGCTTCCAATCGATGGTGGAGTTCGGCATTCCGGCGACGCCAGAACCCGTGAAGGCACAGCCGGACGAGGTGGCTCCCGCGCCGAAGCCCCCGAAGGACGCGCAGCTCGACCGCTACGTCGGTGAGCTCAAGGCCCTCGCGGCGGAGATGGAGATCCTCGAGGAGTCCGCGCCCGGACCGACGAGCCCGAAGAAGGCGAAGGAGCTCTTCACCGAAGCGGTCAAGAACGCGCAAAAGGACCTGCAGGCGATGGACGATCTCGGCCGCCGCCTGATGACCGAGATGCTCATGAACCCCCTCCGTCAGGGGTACCTCGCGGCGCTCCGCGGCGCGGGAGGCTCGGCGAGCGGTCTCTGGGAGGTCGAGGTCTGGCCGCCCTACAAGAACACGATCAAGGACCGCTACCCGTTCAACCGGACGGCGACGCGCGACGCCTCGTGGGACGACTTCAAGAAGTTCTTCAAGCCGAAGGACGGCGTGCTCTGGGGCTTCTACGAGAACCACCTCAAGGAGTTCCACGTCAAGCAGGGGCACGAGTTCGTTCCCACCGGCGACCTCATGGGCGACATCGGCGATCAGCCGAAGAAGGCGCAGGGGCCGAAGGTGTTCAACGGCCTGATGTACAACTGCCTCAAGCGCGCAGACGAGATCACGGACGCGCTCTGGTCATCGGGATCGGATGACCCCAGCGTGGACTTCTTCATCAACCTGACGACGGTGAGCCCCATCGTGAGCGAGGTGATCTTCGAGATCGACGGTGACATCCGCCGCTATCGGAACGAGAAGGAGTTCCAGACCGCGTTCACGTGGCCGGGGAAGGGGAAGACGAAGGGCGCGCGCATCCAGGTCCGCGGCGCTGGTGGGCTCGACGAAGAGATCGTTCGCGAAGGGCCCTGGGGTGTGTTCCGCCTGTTCGAGTCGTCCGACTCCATCACCGCAGTGAAGGACGACGACAGCACCTTCGCGGTCACGTGGCAGATGGCGGCGCCACCCATCACCGTCACCATGACGGTCAAACCGAGCCGAGCGAACCATCCCTTCCCGCTCAGCTTCTTCCGGAACATGAACTGCCCGCCGACCATCGGGGACAACTTCGGGGGTGGGAAGTAGCGGTCGACCCGAGGGAGACGATTCATCGAAACGAACGCGGCGCTCTTTTGCGCCGCGTTTGCTTTTGGTATTCATCGCTCGTCGATGTTCTGGCGAAAGAAGAAACCCTCCGGGCCGCCGTTCGTCGGTTGCTTTGGCAAGCTCCCAGCGACGGGTGACTTCATCCGTCACAACGCGGGAGGCGAGGAGGTCGGCTCGTTCGATCGCTGGCTCGGCGGCGCGATGGACTTCGCGCAGCGAAGCCTCGCCCAGGGGTTCGACGCCGCGTACCAGCAGTCCGTAGGGCTCTTCATCTACCGCGGTGAGACGAAGGGCGAAGATCTCCCGGGGCGCGGCATGGTGGGCGCGTGGGCCGCGAGCCGCGACACGGTCGGCCGGAACTACCCGATGGTCGTGTTCGCGTCCTACGATTACGGCCAGCTCGTGGGCGCGGGCGCGTGCCTCCCGATCGCGCTCTGGCCCTTCTTGACCGCCGCGTACGAGACGGCGACGCAGGGGCGCGGCTGGGGCGTCGACGCGTTCCTCGAGCGCGTCTCTCGCATCGAGGTCCCGTCGCTCGAGGATCCGGACGCGACGAGCGGCAAGTACCGCAAATGGGCGTCCGAGAACTCGATGAAGGCGCTCTGGGAGACGGGCTTCGGCAGCGATGCGAGCCGCTACTGGGTGCTGTCGAACGTCGCCGAGGTCGTGGAGCCCTTCAAGGGGAACGAGCTGCCGCAGACCGGCCTCGCGATGCGCCTCCCTATCGGTCCTGGTGATGCATATGCAACCGCGGTGTGGATGGATCTCGTGCTCCGCCTCTCGGGCTGGAAGCAGACCCTCCTCAACACGTTCTGGACACCGCAGCAGACGGCGCTGATCCACCTCGGCCACCCGCACGTCGCGTCGCTCCGTGAGATCATCGCCCCGACCGGGGGCGCGGAGCACGTCGCCGAGCTCTGTGGGCTCCCCACGGCCGACGAGCAGGCGTCTCGGGCGCGCCTCGCGCCCAAGCTGGATAGCGCGGTCTCCGTGACCGATCAGCCGATCGCTGCGTTCCTCCAAAGCGCTGGTTGAGCGCGAGCAGCCCGTCGTCCACCTCGGGTAGAGCGCGCTGATCGAGGACGGCCGAGCACCCCCTGGGGGCGCTTCGGGTCCTGCTTGCAATCGCCCGCTGGTGTCCTGCTAGTCTCCCGCACCTATGTCGGTCGAAGACGTCATCAACGCCGCCAAGGAGCGCATCGAATCGCTCGCGGCGCCGATCAACGGCGGCGTTGGCGAGGACTGCCAGTACGACGAACTGTTCGACGCGATCGGCGTCGAGATCGCGAAGCTCACTGCCGTCGAGGGCGGCAAGATCGAGTGGGGCACCGTCGGCAACAACGCGGAGGAGCTCCTCAACGAGAAGACCAAGGATTTTCGCCTCGGGCTCTTCTACGCGATGGGCAAGGCTCACACGGCGGGCTTGCAGGGCCTGCTCGACGGCCTCGTCCTCGTGAAGGAGCTCACGGACCGCTACTGGGACACGATGTACCCGAACCTGAAGCGGCCCAAGACGCGCGGCAACGCGGTCGGGACGTTCTCGGACGTCGTCGGTCCGCACATCATGAACCTCAACCCGGGGCCGAAGGACCGGGACCTCTGCCTCGCGATCGATCAGATGCAGAAGGCCGTAGACAGCGATCTCTCGAGTCGCCTCGGCGAGGCCTACGGCGGGTTCAGCAAGTTCCGAGAAGGTTTCCGGTCGGTGCTCTCGCGCGCACCGGCCGCGCCAGCGCCGCCGCCGCCGCCGCCGCCACCTCCGAGCGAGGCCGCTCCGGTGACGACCTACGAGTCCTCCGAGCCCGCGGTGTACACGCCGGAGCCGTCCGAGGCGGCGGTGTACTACGGCGAGCCGACGGCGGGGCCGAGCGCCGACGCGATCGTCGACCTCGGGTCTGCGCTCGAGACCCTCGCGACGCTCACGCCCCTCTTCGTGAAGGCCGCGGCCGTCGTCCGCGGCGCGGATCCGGTGAATCCACTCGGATACAGGTTTAACCGAATTGCGCATTTCGCCGTGCTCGGCGGCGAGCCGCCGAACGAGAACGGCCGCACCGCGATCCCGGCGCCCACCGATCCAGGGCTCGCCGATCTCGCTGCCGCCTCGGATTGGGCATCGCTCCTCACGGCGGCCGAGGACTGCGTCGCCGCGTCGCCGCTCTGGCTCGACGCGCACCGGTGGGTGGTCACGGCGTTGGAGAACGCCGGCGAGGACTTTGCGCGCGCGCGCGACGTCGTCGTGCGGGATCTCGGGATGCTCCTCGCGCTCGCGCCGAAGCTCCCCGAAATGTCCTTCGAGGACGGAACGCCGTTCGCGAGCGCAGACACGAAGGCCTGGATCCCGACGGTCGCGGCGGGCGGCGGGGGCGGGGCCCGAAACCCCATGGACAAGGCGATCGACGACGCGCGCAAGGCCGTCTCCGAAGGGGACGTGCCGCGCGCCATCGCGACGCTCATGCGCGCCGTGAACGCGTCGAGCGTCCCGTCGCTGAAGTTCAAGGGACGCCTGGAGATCGCGCGGATCTGCCTCGATGGGGGGATCGCCGAGCTCGCCGCATCCCAGCTCGACGTGCTCGAGCGCGTCTCCGAGACGCACTCCCTACCGGACTGGGATCCGACGACGGCCGCGGATCTGTACGCGCTCCTCTACCGGGCGCGCAGGGGCCCGTACGGCGCTTCGGAGGACCCAGCGATGCGCGCAAAGCTCGCGACGACGTTCGAACGGTTGTGCCTGCTCGACCCCGTAGCGGCCCTGAAATCGACGCAAACGGAGTGACGGTAGAGGTCGAAATCGACGCGCGAAAGGGCCTGGATCAAACAGGTCCGTTTACATATCCTCGGAGCCCCATCGGGTTCACTAGACGAAACAAGGAGCCAGCAGCATGAGCAAAGAGGGATCAGTCGCACCGAAAGAACGCGTGAACATCACGTACAAACCTGCGACGGGGAACGCCAAGGAGGAAGTCGAGCTGCCGCTGAAGCTCCTGATGCTGGGCGACTACACGCAGCGCCCCGACCCGCGCCCCCTCGAGGAGCGCAAGCCCGTCAACGTGGACAAGGACAACTTCAACAAGGTGATGGCCGAGCAGAAGCTCAGCGTGGCCATGAACGTGAAGGACACGCTGACCGAGGAGCAGGACAGCGAGCTCAGCGTGAACCTCAAGTTCCGCCGGCTTTCGGACATGGAGCCCGAGGCGATCGCGAACCAGGTGCCGGAGCTCAAGAAGCTGCTCGACCTCCGCGCCGCTCTCACCGCGCTCAAGGGCCCGCTCGGCAACGAGAAGGCCTTCCGCAACAAGATCCAGTCGATCCTGGGTGACCCGGGTCAGCGCAACAAGCTGATCGGGGAGCTCGGTCTTGCGAAAGAAGGGGAGTGATAGATGGCGACGGAAACGCAATCCGCGGGCGCAGCCGCGAACCTCGAAGGCTCGTCGCTGCTCGACGAGATCCTTTCGGAGGCGAAGGTCGCTCCGGAGTCCGAAGGCTACGAGGTCACCAAGCGCGGCGTCCAAGCGTTCATCGCGGAGCTCGTCGCGCCGAAGCGCGAGGGGGAGAAGGTCGACAAGGCGTTCGTCGACGCGCTGATCGCGGAGCTCGACCAGAAGCTCTCGCGTCAGATCGACGAGATCATGCACCACCCGGCGTTCCAGAAGCTGGAGTCGGCGTGGCGCGGCCTGAAGTTCCTGATCGACCGCACGGACTTCCGCGAGAACATCAAGGTCGAGGTGCTGAACTGCTCCAAGGAGGATCTCCTCGCCGATTTCGAGGACTCCCCCGAGGTGCCGAAGAGCGGCCTCTACAAGATCGTGTACTCCGCGGAGTACGGCCAGTTCGGTGGTCGCCCCTACGGCGCGATCGTTTCGAACTACGACTTCGGCCCGGGCCCGCAGGACATCGCGCTCCTCCAGAAGTGCGCGTCCGTCGCGGCGATGGCGCACGCGCCGTTCCTCGCGGCCGCCGGTCCGCAGTTCTTCGGGTTGAAGGACTTCCTCAACCTGCCGAACCTCAAGGACCTGAAGAGCATCTTCGAGGGGCCGCAGTACACGAAGTGGCAGTCCTTCCGTGAGACGGAGGACTCGCGCTACGTCGGCCTGCTCCTTCCGCGCTTCCTCCTTCGCCTTCCGTTCGGCGCCAACACGGTTCCCGTCAAGGCGTTCAACTACGAGGAGGACGTGGTCGGCAAGCACGACGCGTACTGCTGGGGCAACGCGACCGCAGCGCTCGCGTCGCGCATCGCGGACAGCTTCGCGAAGTTCCGGTGGTGCCCGAACATCATCGGTCCGCAAGCGGGTGGCGCGGTGGAGAACCTGCCGCTGCACCAGTACGAGGCCATGGGCGAGATCCAGACGAAGATCCCGACCGAGGTCATGCTGACGGAGCGCCGCGAGTTCGAGCTCTCGGAGGAAGGCTTCATCGGCCTCACCTTCCGCAAAGACTCGGACAACGCGTGCTTCTTCTCCGCGAACTCCGTGCAGAAGCCGAAGTACTTCGGTCAGAGCGAGGAGGGCCGCGCGGCCGAGATGAACTACCGCCTCGGGACGCAGCTCCCGTACATGTTCATCATGTGCCGCATCGCGCACTACCTGAAGGTGCTCCAGCGCGAGCAGATCGGTTCGTGGAAGGAGCGCGTCGATCTCGAGCGCGAGCTCAACGAGTGGATCGGTCAGTACGTCGCGGATCAAGAGGTCGTGAGCGCGGCCATCCGCGGTCGCCGCCCGCTCCGCAAAGCCCAGATCATCGTCACCGAGGTCGAGGGCAACGCGGGCTGGTACAAGGTCGACATGCGCGTCCGCCCGCACTTCAAGTACATGGGCGCGTTCTTCACGCTCTCCCTCGTCGGCAAGCTCGACAAGGAATGAGCGCGTAACCAAGCATCACCCGATGGCGGCGCGGCCGCGGTCCTCAAGACCGCGGCCGTCGTCGTTTGTGATTCCGCGACGGAGCCGCGGCAGATCGAGCGCCTTCGGCGCGCTCATTGGATTCCGCGGACGGAGCCGCGGCCGATCGAGCGGCTTCGGCGCGCTCTACCGGGGGTTGTAGAACGCCATGACGCCGTAGGGATCGGGCCAGGGCAGGGTGTAGCCCTGCGCTTGAGCGGCGTGGCGCGTCCAGTAGGGGTCGAAGAGGTGCCCACGCGCGATGAGGCACACGTCTGCGCGGCGCGCAGCGAGGACGCCGTTCACGTCCGTGTACGAGGAGATATTGCCGACGGTCATCGTCGGGATGTTCGCCTCGTTGCGCACGACGTCGCTGAAGGGGACCTGGTAGAGGCGTCCGTACGCGGGCTTCTGATCGGGCACAGTGCTGCCACCCGACACGTCGATGATGTCGCACCCCGCGTCCCGGAAGGCGCGCGCGATCGCGAGAAGATCGGTGATCGTGGTGCCGCCACGCGCCCAATCGGTGGCGGACACGCGCACGCTCGTGGGCTTGTGGGCCGGCCAGGCCGAGCGCATCGCCCTGAAGACGTCGAGCGGGAACCTGAGGCGATTCTCGATCGAGCCTCCGTACGCGTCGCTCCTGTGGTTCGTGAGCGGGGAGAGGAACGTCGCGAGGAGGTATCCGTGCGCGGCGTGGAGCTCGATCAGATCGAAGGCCGCCTCCTTCGCGAGCTCGACGGATCGGACGAAGTCGCCCTTCACGCGCTCCATGTCCTCCTCCGTCATTTCGCGCGGCGTGAGGTGCGCCGGCGACCACGGGATGGGCGACGGGCCGAGCAGCGCCCACGGGTGATCGGCGGGGTCCATTGGGACGTCCATCCCGAACCAGGGCTCCTTCGTGGAGCCCTTGCGGCCCGCGTGCCCGATCTGCATGCCGACCTTCGCGGGGCTGTGGGCGTGGATGAACGCGGTCACGCGCTTCCACGCTCGCGCGTGTTCTTCCGTGTAGAGGCCCGCGCAGCCGGGCGTGATCCGGCCGTCCGCGGAGACGTTCGTCATCTCCGTCATCACCAGGCCCGCGCCGCCGATCGCCCGCGAGCCCAAGTGCACCAGGTGGAAGTCGTCGATCGTGCCGTCCTTCGCGCTGTACATGCACATCGACGAGACCCCGACTCGGTTCGGGAGCACCAGGTCTCGCAGCCGAAGCGGCGTGAACATGGGCGGGCGCGGGGTGGTCTTGTGATCCGCGCGCGGGGGGAGCAGCTGCCGCGTCTCCGCCTCGCTCGCCCGCTCGAACGCGCGATCGACCTCCTCGACGAACGCGGGATCGCGCTTCGCTAGGTTCTCGTGCGTGACCCGCAAGCTGCGCGTGAGGAGCGAGAACGTGAACGTCAGCGGATCATGGCGCATCGCCCGCTCCGTGTTCTCGAACCACTCGAGGCTCACCTGCGCGGCGCGCTGGATCGACTCGACCACCGGCCGACGCTCCTTTTCGTATGCGGCGAGACCCGCTCGGAGCGACTCGGCGGGGTCGGCGCCGACGTGGGCGTCCAGCTGCTCGCGAAGCGCGATCGCGTCCTCCATCGCGAGCTTCGTGCCCGAGCCGATCGAGTAGTGCGCCGTGTGCGCGGCGTCCCCGATGAGGACCCGGTTGTCCGTGTGCCACCGCTCGTTGCGGATGACGGGGAACTGGCGCCACCTGGACCGGTTCTTGAGGAGCCGGTGGCCCGCGAGCTCCGCGGCGAACACCTCCTCGAAGTACGCGATCGTCGCGTCCTCGTCGTCCTCGCGCAGGCCGGATCGGAGGAACGCGTCGTTCGAGCACTCGACGATGAACGTGGAGCTGCCCTCTTCGTAGCGATACGCGTGCACCTGGAAGAGGCCGTGGGGTGTCTTCTTGAAGTAGAACGTGAACGCCTCGAACGGGAACGTCGTCCCGAGCCAGACGAACCGGTTCGGGCGCACGTCGATGTGCGGCCCGAACGTGCTCGCGTCGTGGTCCCGGTGCGCGCTGTTCACACCGTCCGCGATGACGACGAGATCCGCTTCGATCGCGCGGCCCGGCGGCGCGTCGTCCTCGAAGCGGACGTCCACGCCGAGCTCCACCGCGCGCTTCGTCAGGATCTCGATGAGCGTCCGCCGCGAGATGCCCGAGAACCCATGGCCCCGAGAGCGATGCCGGACCGGGCCGCGCTCCGTGTCGATCCAGACGTCGATGTCGTCCCAGTGGTAAAACCGCTCCGTGATCGCGTCATGTGACGCGCGATCCGCGCGCGCGAGGCGCTCGAGCGTCGCGTCCGAAAAGACGACGCCGAACCCAAACGTGTCGAGCGGCTTGTTCCGCTCGCGCACGACGACCTCTCGGCGCGGGTGCGCTTTCTTCGTGAGGAGGGCGAAGTAAAGGCCCGCCGGCCCTCCCCCGATGCATTCGACGCGCATACGGACTCGTCCCGCGAGAGTGTTTCAGCCGATCGGCATCTGGAAGCCGAACTCTTCGAGCGCGACCCCGAGGAAGCGCCGGGGCTCCACGGAGATGTGCGCGATTGGCCCGCCGCCCGTCTTCTCGATCTTCACGCTCAGCGACGGCCCGGTCGCGCCGAACAGCGCGGTGATCGCGCCGTCCAGCAGCTGTCGAATGTCGTCCGGGCTCTCGTCCGGGCTGATCTTCTGCGCGAGCGCCCGCGTGAACTGCACGAGGCGCGCGACGAACAGCTTGTCGACCAGGCCGATCGGCGGCGGGCGATCCTCCGGCTCCGTCGTCGCCGAGTCGTAGGCCTTCTTGTCCGGTTGCACGTACGCCGTCGGCGCGACGTGGACATACGCCGCGTCGCTGTTGGGGGCCGACGCGAGCAGCAGGACGCCCATCTTCGCCATCTCCCGCTGCGAGTCCGTCGACAGGAACGCCTGCGTGGGGACGGCCACCGTCTGCCCGTCCTCCTCGATCTCGCGGACCGGGAGGTTCTCGACGAGGCCGTTCTTCGTGCCCGCGATCCGTCCCGGCCAGCCCGTCTGCTGGAAGCTCTTGATCATCAGCGCGCCCAGCGCCCAGACCGGGCTGAGCCACACGTAGCCCTCGTGATCGGACGGGGCCTCCTTGATGACCGCCTCCCGCACGCGCGACGACTGCTTGTCGTACGGGGGACGACCGAGCGTGCCGTTCATCGCGAGCGCGACCCATCGGAGCGCCGTCTTGTTCGCGACCGCGCGCCACGGCGCCCGGTGCGGGGCCGTGAACAGGCCGAGCTTGTTGTCGATCCGCTCGATGCTCGACAGATCCCCGACGCCGAGCAGCTTCTCCGTACCGTTCACGAGCGCAGGGACGACGTTCCCCTCGGCGGTCTCGCCGATCGAGAGCAGCTCCGTGAACGACCGCGCCGACCCGTCGATCTCGGTGTCGACGATCGCGAACGAGTACGGCACGTCCCCCGCCTTGGCCTGCGCCGCGGAGAACGTCGCCGCGGCGCCCGCCTCACCGATCGCGAGCACGTCGAGGAGGAGGCCCGGGATCCGCTGGGATCGATCCTGGATGAACCGAAGGCCGCGGTACGCGCGCTCGAGCCGCCGCACCTCCGGGTGTTGGAGGATCGCGCCGATCTGCGCGCCGAGCGCCTGATCGACGCGCGGGACCGCCTCGCTCGGCCGCGTCGGCCCGGTGCGGCGCGCGCTCCGAGCGACCTCCGCGATGATCCGGTTGAGGCGGTTCGCGGTCTCGGGATCCGCCGTCTCGCGGCTCTCGGGGGCGGACGACCCGCCGCCGTCGCCCAGATCGACCATGTCGAGGATCGAGCTCACCTGGTCGCCGCCGCCGCTGCTGCCGCCCTGCTTCGGCGCGGGCGGCGCTTCGAACGCGGGGCGCGGAGCGTCGGCCGAGGGCGCGAGGCCGAGGATCTCCCGCACGAACGGGGATCCATCCCAGAGACGCTCGAGCTGCGGCTGCGCTTGGTTCGCGGTGATCTCGCCCTGCCGCAGGCGCTCGAGGACCGCGCGCCCCTCCATCAACACGCGGAGGAGCTTGATCTCCGTCACCATGCCGTCCGGGCGAAAGCTCTTCAGGCTCGTCGGCGCGAAGTCGATCTTCACGGGCGCGCCGCCCGCGAGGACGCTCGGGACCTCGATCGTGGCCCTCGGCTTGAGGCGCTCGAAGACCTGCTCCGGGTTCGCGAGGTCGAGGCGCAGCGGCGTCTCCGAAGCAGATGCACCGGAGTTGTAGTCCGCGCTGGGCACGAACCCCGACAAGACGAGCACGCGCAGCGGGAGGAGGGGACCCTCGTCCTGCTCGGGCGGGCTCTCGTCCTCGCCCACGCCGAACTGCATGCCGCCCTTCATGAAGCCCTTCGTTTCCTTGTCGGCCATAGGGCGCGGAGCATATCCGCTCTGCCGCGGCGCCGCCGTGGATTGCGCTATAACCCGCCGACATGACGCTCGGTCGCTCCACTCCCCCGCCTGGAACCCCTGAACGCCGCCGGCCTCGAGGCGGCGCGCCCATCGGCGTCGCGCTGCTCGGGTGCGGGACGGTCGGTGGAGGCGTGATGCGCCTCCTCGCGGAGAACGCGTCCGCGTTCGCCGAGCGCGTCGGCGTGCCCCTCGAGGTGCGCCACGTCGTCGTGCGCGATCTCGACAAGCCCCGCGTGGACGCGTGTCCCCGCGCGCTCCTCCGGAGCGATCCGGCGCCGATCTTCGAGGATCCCGCGGTCGAGATCGTCGTCGAGGTGATGGGCGGGATCGAGCCGGCGCACGCCCTCGTGGGGCGCGCGCTCGCGTCCGGCCGCAGCGTCGTAACGGCGAACAAGGCGCTGCTCGCGAAGCACGGCCCCGCGCTGTTCGAGGCCGCGGCGGAGCACAAGGTCGACATCGCGTTCGAGGCCGCCGTCGGCGGAGGCATCCCCATCATCCGGACGCTGCGGGACTCCTTCGCGAGCGACGACGTGACCGAGATCGTCGGGATCCTGAACGGGACGACGAATTACATCCTGTCCGCGATGACCGAGCGCGGTGAGTCGTACGACGTGGCGCTCGCGGCGGCCCAGGCGAAGGGGTTCGCGGAGGTCGACCCGACGCTCGACGTGGGCGGGTTCGACGCCGCGCAGAAGCTCCTCGTCCTGGCGATGCTCGCGTTCGGCGCCTCCGCGCGCGAGGACGAGATCGAGATCGCCGGCATCCAGGCGATCGAGGCGAGCGACATCCAGTTCTCCGACCGCTTCGGGTTCACCATCAAGCACCTCGTGATCGGCCGCGACCGGGGCGACGCGGTGGAGCTCCGCGCGCACCCCGCGCTCGTCCGCAAATCGAGCGTCCTCTCGAACGTGTCGGGGGCGCTCAACGCGATCAAGCTCGAGGGGCGCGCGCTCGGCCCGTGCTTGCTCTCGGGGCGCGGCGCCGGCGACATGCCGACCGCGGTCAGCGTGGTCGCCGACCTGCTCGACGTCGCGCGAGGCGCGGTCGCGGGGGTCCCCGGGCTCTCGACGCTCGGCGCGCTCCCCTCGCGCCGGCCCCTCTTCGCCCCGAGCGCCGCGAGCCAGCGCTTCTACCTGCGCTTCTCGGTCGCCGACAAACCCGGCGTGATGGGCCGTCTCGCGGGGGCCCTCGGCGACTCGGGCGTGAGCATCGAGCAGATCGTGCAGACCACGCGCGAGGGCGGCGCGGACGTCATCATGATCACGCACGAGGCGCTCGTCGGAGACTTGCGCCGCGCGCTCGGTCGCATCGACGCCGAGCAGATCCTCGCTCGGCCCGCCATGGTCCTTCGGATCGAGGACGTGTGACGCTCAGCCGCCCGCGAGCGCGACGAACGCGGCCTTGAGCTTCTCCATCTTGGCGGCGGCGCGGGCCTCCGCGGCCGGGAGCGGCTCGCCGTCCGCGATGGGCTCGCAGACGTCGAAGTAGAACTTGATCTTCGGCTCCGTGCCGCTCGGCCGCGCGATGACGCGGTTCTTTCCCTCGAGCGCGTAGAGGAGCACGTCGCTCGTCGGCAGCGCGACGGGCGTCAGCGTGCCGTCCGCGGCGCGGCGCGTCCCTCGGGCGACGTCGGTCGTGGTGAGGACAGCGAGATCGCCGACCTTCGAGGGAGGATCCGCGCGGAGGCGCTCCATCATCCCGCGGATCTTCGCGACGCCGTCCGCGCCCTTCATCGTGATCGAGACCTGACCGCTCACGAACAGCCCGTACCGTCGATAGAGCGCCTCGAGCTCGTCGAACATCGACTTGCCCTCCGCTCGACGCGCCGCCCAGAGCTCCGCGAAGACCAACGCGGCGCTGATGCCATCCTTGTCGCGCACGAGCGTGCCCACCGTGTACCCGAGCGCCTCTTCGTACCCGAACACGAACCGCTTCCGCGCCGTGCGCTCGACCTCCATCGCCCGGTTCGCGATCCACTTGAAGCCCGTGAGGGTCTCCTCGTAGTGCACGCCGAGCTTCTCCGCGATCACGCCGAGCATCGGGGAGGAGACGCAGCTCGCGACCACCATTCGATCCTCGGGACCGGCCGGCGGTCCTTCGCGCGTGAGGAGGTAGTGGCCGAGCAGCACGCCCACCTCGTTCCCCGTGAGCTGGACGAAGCCGTGCGTCGCGTGCGCGCGCTCTTCGTTCGCGCGGATCGCGATCGCGAGCCGATCCACGTCCGGATCGTTGGCGATGATGAGCTCCGCGCCGCGCTCGCGCGCGAGCGCGTACGCGAGGTCGAGCGCGCCCTTCTCCTCCGGGTTCGGGAACGCGACCGTCGGGAACGCGCCGTCCGGCTCCTCCTGCTCGCGCACCGAGTGCACGTTCCCGAAGTCGCAGCGCTCGAACACGAGACGCACGAGCCTCGAGCCCACGCCGTGGAGCGCCGTGTGGACGATCGGTGCGTCTCGATCCGAGGTCCCGCGCGGCGACATGGCGACGACGCCGTCGATGTACGCGGGCTCCAAATCGAGCGGGAAATCACGCATGAGATCCATCTCGCGCGCCTCGTCGAGCGGGGCGATGGGGATCTCGTCCGCGGGCGGAGCGGCCGCGATCTGCGCCGCGATCGCGGCGTCGATCGGCGGGATGATTTGCGCGCCGTTGCCCCAGTAGACTTTGTACCCGTTGTACTCGGGCGGGTTGTGGCTCGCCGTGACCATGATCCCCGCGCTCGCGCCGAGCCGCGTGACCGCGTACGCGGTGAGCGGCGTCGGGCACACGTCCGGGGAGAGGAAGCTCGGGATGCCGAGCGCGGAGAGGACCCCCACGGAGTCCTCCGCGAACGCTCGGCTCATCCGCCGCCCGTCGTAGCCGATGACCACCCCGCGCCGCTTCACGTCCTCGTCGATCGCGAGCAAGTGCTGCGCGAGCCCGAAGCAGGTTCGACGGACGACGGCGCGGTTCATGCGCGTCTCGCCCGCGCCGAGGACGCCCCGGAGGCCGGCCGTCCCGAACTCGAGCGGCCCCGAGAACCGATCGCCGAGGTCGCGCGCCGCCGTCGCGTCGCCCTTTACGGCCGCGTCCACGAGCGCGCCGAGCTCTGCGCGCGCCTCCGGATCCGGATCGTGGGTCATCCACGCGCGAGCGCGGACGATCGCGTCCATCCCTTCGCCCGTCATTTCGCCTCGGAGGCGCGCTTCAGGAACGCCTCGGCGAAGCTCGTGTCGTACGTCCCGGACTCGAACTCAGGCGACCGCAGCACCTTGCGCAGGTAGTCGACGTTCGTCCCTGCGGGGTTCCCCGTCGGGCCGACGAGCTCGAGCGTCGTCGCTCCGAGCGCCACGTCGAGGCGCGCGATCGCCTCCGCGCGGGTCGCGCCGAACGCGACGACCTTCGCGATCATCGGATCGTAGAAGGGCGTCACGTCCCCGCCCTCCTTTACGCCGGTCTCGATGCGGAGCTCGTTCGTCGCGTCCGGCCAACGCAGCGTCTTGATGTGCCCGGGCTGAGGCGCGAACTTCTTCGCGGGATCCTCCGCGTAGACGCGCGCCTCGATCGAGTGTCCCGTGCGGGTCGGAGAGAGGACGGGAGCCTCGAGCCGCTCGCCCGCCGCGACGCGGAGCTGCTGCTCGACGAGGTCGATGCCCGTGACCATCTCCGTGACGCAGTGCTCGACCTGGAGGCGCGCGTTCACCTCGAGGAAGAAGAGCTCGCCCGCGGGGCTCGCGACGAACTCCACCGTGCCCGCGCCCTGATAGTCTACCTCCTTGACGATTCGGACCGCGTCGGCGAGCAGGCGCGCGCGGCGCTCCTCGCCCTCGGGCCCGGCGAAGAACGACGCGGGGGAGGGCGCCTCCTCGACGATCTTCTGGTGTCGGCGCTGCAAGCTGCACTCTCGCTCGCCGAGCGCGACCGCGTTGCCGTGCTGATCGCACAGGACCTGCACCTCGATGTGCCGCGGCGAGCGCACGTAGCGCTCCATGTAGATCCGCTCGTCCGCGAACGCGCTCTTGCCCCGGTCCGAGCAGGCCTGCGCCGCGCGCGCGAGCTTGTCCGCGGACTCGACGATCTGCATCCCGATCCCGCCGCCGCCGCCCGCCGCCTTCACGAGGATGGGGAAGCCGATGCGCTCCGCCTCCTTCGCGAGGAGCTCCGCGTCGCCCGGGCTCACCGGGCCGTCCGACCCGGGCGGGGGGGACACGCCCGCGCGCCGGGCGACTGCGCGCGCCTTGATTTTGTCGCCAAACGCGTCGAGCGCGGCCTCCGTCGGTCCGATGAAGACGATGCCGGCCTCGCGGACCCGGCGCGCGAACTCGGCCTTCTCGCTGAGCAGGCCGTAGCCCGGGTGGATCGCCTCGGCGCCCGTCCGCTTCGCGGCTTCGATGATCGCGTCGATCTGGAGGTAGCTCTCCTTCACGGGCGCGGGGCCGATCCGCACGGCCTCGTCCGCGCCCTCGACGTGCGGCGTGCCCGCGTCGGCGTCCGAGTAGACGGCGACCGATCGGATCCCGAGCCTCTTCAGCGTGCGCTCGACGCGGCACGCGATTTCCCCACGGTTGGCGATGAGTACGGTCTTGAACACGCGGCACCTTTCCCCGTGAGCCGAAAAAGCGTCAAGCACCCGTTAGCGGTTCGAGGCCCGGCGGCGTCTTCCGGAGCGAGTGCAGCCCCCGTGGACCTCGCGATCGACCTCCCTCCCGCTTTGATGGGCCCGCCCGTGCTCACCCTTGTCTCGCGTGAGGAAGAAGGTGAACGTCGCCGCGCGCCCATGCGCGAGAGCGAGGACGTCACGCCCTGGGTCGAGCGCGCGCAGCGGGGCGACGTCTCGGCCTACGCCGTGCTCCACAAGCGGTTCGCGCGCGCCGTCCACGCGGTCGCGCTCTCCGCTGCGCCGAACGCGGACGTCGACGACGCCGTCCAGGAGGCGTTCCTCGGGGCGTGGAAGAACCTCTCGTCGCTCTCCGATCCCGCGAAATTCGCGGGCTGGTTGATGCAGATCGCGCGCCGCACCGCGATCGATCAACGGCGGCGCAGGCGCGCCACCGTCGAGCTCTTGGATGACGCCGCGAGCGCCGAGGCGCCCCCGCGGGCCGAGGCGCGCCAAGTCCTCCGGGTGATCGCGACGCTCTCGGAGGCCTACCGCGAGACGCTCGTCATGCGCCTCGTCGAGGGGATGAGCGGCCCCGAGATCGCCGCCGCGACGGGCTTGCCGCCCGCGAGCGTTCGGGTCAACCTCTCCCGAGGCTTGAAGCTGCTGCGCGAGAAGCTCGACGCGAACGACCGGGGAGGCGCGGCGTGAAGCGGGCGGACGATCAGGAACGGGACGGGGAGATCGATCCGTACCTCTGGGATCCCAGCGCCCCGGAGAACCCCGAGATCGCCGCGCTCGAGCGGAAGCTCGGCGCGCTCGCGTACCGCGAGACGGCGCCGCCGCCCTCGAGATCGGGGCCGCGCCGCGCGGCCCGAGCAGGAGCACGTCCTCGAGCGCTCCGACAGCGCTCGATCCCGCCGCGGACCGAGCGGCGGAGTTCACCCCGCGTGGGTCGCGGCCGGCGGCGCCCTCGCGCTCGCGGCGACCGCGATGCTCGGGTGGTTCGCCGGTCGGTCCGGCGCGGGCGGCGCGCCCGTGCCGAGCGCGAACACCAGCGTCGTCGCGGCGACCACGACCACGAGCGCGCCGATCACGCCGCCATCGTCGGACTCGAGCGCAGCTCCGTCGAAGGCGTCGCCCTGCGTCGCCCGAGATCCGGGCGGGGGCGCGCTCCGCTACGCGGTCGTCTGGGGAGCTGTCACGTGCGACGGCGCGGCCGCGCCCGAGGACGGCTACCTCCCGCTCGAGACGTGGTTCGAGACCGACGGAAGCTCACGCGTGATCCTCGAGGTCGCGGATCTCGGGCGCGTCGAGCTCGCGCCGTCCACGCGGCTCCGCATCCTGCCCGCCAAGGGTCCGGACAGCGCGCGCCCTGGGCAGAAGAACGAGCACCGCCTCGAGCTCGATCACGGGACGCTCAACGCCCGGATCGACGCGCCGCCGCGCCTCTTCATCGTCGAGACGAAGGCCGCCGCGGCGGTGGATCTCGGGTGCGCGTACACGCTCGAGGTGGGGGAGGACGGCAGCGGCCTGTTGCGCGTGGGAAAGGGAGAGGTCGCGCTCGAGACCTCGTCCGGGCGCGCCGCCGTCGTGCACCGCGGCGAGGTCTGCGAGACGCGCGTCGGCGCGGGGGCGGGGACTCCCTTCAGCGTCACCTCTACGCCCCGCTTCCGACGCGCGTTGTCCGCGTGGGACTTCGAGCACGGATCGCTCGACGACGTGATCGGAGCGGCGACGAAGGAGGACACCGCGGGGCTCGTTCGTGCGATCGACCGCGCGAGCACGCGCTCCGATCGGGAGAAGCTCGTGAAGAAGCTCGACGACCTGAGCGCTGGGCCGAGCGCGACCGAGCGCGATGGCGTGCTCGACGGAGAGCGCTCCGCGCTCGACGCCTACCGCAGTCGCTTGGCGAAGGCGCCGATCCGCTGACTCAGGGTTTCTTCGAACCGCCCGCCCCGCCGACGCTCCCCGTGCTGCCGAAGCTGCCACCCGCGCCCCAGCCGCCCGCGCCGCCGTTCCCGACCGGCGTGTACGTCGCGCCGTTCGACGTCCACTGGCCCGCGACGCACGTCGCCGTGCCGCTGCAGTCGAAGCCGGCGTCCGCCACCGACCACGGGCACTGGGCTCCGTTCCACGACGATGGGCACTCCTCGATCGGCTCCCCTTGGGCGGGGCACGTGAACCCGGTGTCGATGAACGGGCACTTCACCTCCACCCACTTGCCCGCGGTGCACTGGATCAACCCTCCGCCGCTGTACCCGGTGTCCGCGTAGTCCCAGTGACAGATGGTGCCCTCGTTGCTCAGCGCGCAATCCGGGCCCCAGATGAACGGGTTGGCGTGCGAACAGTCGCCGCCCGTCGGCCCGGAGCTCGTCGTCGCAGGGGCGCCATCGTTCTGCGGGTCGATGGTCACCTCCGCCCCGCATCCCGCGAAGGCGAGGAGGATGGCACAGACTGGCCTCTTTCCGTTCATGCCCGGGGCGATGTGCAGGCTCCGCGCCAACGCGGCTTCCGCGGACGCGGCCGCCACGACATCGAGCGCGTTCGGCGCGCTCAGGGATCAGGTGACGTCGAGCGTGCCGCGGACGGTCGTCATGGCGCGACCGAGGAGGTGCCCGGGGGCCCCGTCGCGGGGCCACCG
>JAXLYP010000013.1:0-272101 GCA_046351395.1 Polyangiaceae bacterium | reverse complement strand
ACGAGATCCACCAGCGCCGCGCTCCGGCGCGCGCAGTACTTCACGGGGATCTCCTCCACGACCTCCGCGTCGGGGGGGATCTCGTCGGCCGGGTGACAGTAGACGCGGCCCGTGCGCGGCCAGGGCTCGCGCGCTTTCAGCACGAGGCCGCCGTCGATGGGGAACCGCACGAGGTACGGGAGCGCCGACTCCGGATCCGGGTTCTTCGCCACGACGAACGTGTCCGCCCGCGCACCCGCCGCGCGCGGCGCCCACGCGCCCGGGCCGGTATGGACGCCCCACCGAGCGCCGCACGCGAAGCAGCCATGCGACGGGTCGGTCCCGTCCGGACGCTCGGTCCCCAGCACGCAGCCGCCGATGATCACACGCTCCGCCCGCTCGGCCTCCGCGGTGTCCGGGGTCGGCTCGCCGTAGACAATGGGCGCGACACGCGCGGATCGGCAGTTTGGACAACTGGGTTTCGCCATGCGTTCGGGAACTCTACGGTGTCAGTGGGCACCGAGGTGGTCGCAGTTGCAGCAGCCGTGGGCGACGACGTCGCGCACGCATTCGCCGTCGACGGGGCAGTCGTTCGCGTGTCCGACTTTGCACCGACGATGGCACGTCCCTTGTTCTCGCAGCCACTCGAACCGATGGGCACCGAGTGGAGACCTGCCTTGCAACAGATCGAGCCCCCCGCCGACGTCTCCTCCGTGCGCCGCTGGGCAGCTCGAGCACCCGTACACCGCGATGGCCTGGTCGTTCGCGCCTATCTCGTAGAGGGCCGTCGTCGCTGGCGAGGCTCTCGAAGTGGTACTTGGGCTTGATCGGCGTCTCGCGGTTCGGCACGCACGCCCATCCGGGCCTCGAGAAGGACCTCTTCGCGGGCGCGGACGTCTCGCCGAAGCGCCGCCTCGACCTCGGCCTCGACCTCACCGCCCGCACGCCGAGTCGCATCGCGTCGGCAATGGCGGCGCCCCCGCGATCACGCGGCGCCGAGGAGCTCGATCACACGCGCGTGCTCGGGGATCCGCTCGACGAGGCTGGTCCGTAGCGCGGGGTCCTTCAGCTTCGCGAGGCGCTCGTCGATGCGGTGCTTCGCGTAGTGGAGGGCCTCGCGCGAGGCGCGCGCGTCCCCCGCGGCGGCGAGCGCCTCCGCGAACGCGAGGCGCGCGTAGATCTCGAGCTCCTCGACGTTCTTCGCGCGGTTCAGGACCTCGATGGCGCGCGTCGCCTCGGCGCGGGCCTGGTCGGCGTCCCCGCGCGCGAGGTGCACGCGCGCGACGATCGCGCGCGCGCCCACCTCGATGGAGGCGATGCGCAGCTCGACCACGGCCCGTGCGGCGCGCTCGGCGTCGTCGAGCTCGCCGCGCTCGAGGTGGAGCAGCGCGAGGTGCATGCGGCTCGCGCCCTCGAGCCGCGGATCCCCCAGCGCGCGGAACGTCGTCGCCGCCTCGGTGTGCATCGCGAACGCCGCGTCGTGGTGCCCTCGCCGCGCGAGCGCCGTGCCGAGGTTCTGGAGGACGAGCGGACGGATCGTCCCGAGGTTCATGTGCGTCGCGTCCGCGAGGGCCTGCTCGAGGATCGCGATGGCGCGGTCGATGTCGCCGAGCTCGAGGAGCACGAACGCGAGGTTCGAGCGCACGAGCGTCGCGGCGCGCCGATCGTTGCCGAGGTCGAACTGCTCGAGCGCCGCGAGCTGCTCGGCGATCCCCTCCTCGAGCGCGTCGTGGTGGCTCGCCAGCACGGCGCGGAGCTGGTGGACGCGCGCGCGATCCCGGGGCTCGATCTCGGGCGCCCCCGCGAGGAGCGCCTCGACGCGCGCCGCGAGCGACTCCGCGGACGCCGTGTCCCCCGCGTACAGGAAATGCACGGCCGCGGGCACCAGCGCCGCGACCTGCGCGCTCGTCGCCTCCGCCGCCGCGGTCGCCTCCGACGCGAGCGTCGCGATGGGCGCGATCGCCGCGGTGTTTCCGAGCCGCCCGTTCGCGCCGATGAGCTCGCGCAGCGCGGAGAACCACGCGGACGATCCGCGCGGGAGGAGCTTCGCGGCGCTCCCCGCCGCGACGAGCGCGGAGCGCATGTCCCCGCGCCACCGCTCCGCCTCGGCGACGAGGAGCTGCACGTGACCGAGCGTGTCGCGCGACGCGCCCGCGGCGATCGCCTTCTCCGCGCACGCCGTCACGAGCGCGAAATCTCCACCGAACAGGGCCTGCTCGGCGGCGCGCACGTACCAGGGGAGCGCGCGCGCGCTCGCGCCCCCGAGCTCGAAGTGTCGCGCGAGCGTGAAGCTCTCGCTCTCGCCGTGGCGCTCGAGCCAGTCCGCGGCGCGGAGGTGAGCGCGCACCCGATCGCCCTCGGGGAGCAGCTCGTAAGCCGCCTCGCGGACGAGCGTGCTGCGGAACGCGAGCTCCATCTCGCCCGAGAACGCGGCCTCCGCTCGACGCTCGAGGATCTCGGCGGACACGAGCGCCGTGAGCGTCGCGTCGAGGCTCTCCGCGGCGGCCGCGTCGCTCGGTCGGTCCCCGAGCACCTCGGCGATCGCCCCCGCCCACACCGTCTCGCCGTACACGCTCGCGGCCTTGAGGACGCGCTTGCCCTCGGGGCCGAGCGCGTCGAGGCGCGCCTGCACCATCCCGAGCACGGTGTCCGGCGTGGGCGCGTCCGGAGCGCGCAGCGCGGCGCGGAGGAGCTCCTCGAGGTAGAACGCGTTGCCCTCGGCGCGCTCGACGATCCGCTCGAGCCGCTCGTCCGGCAGGGCGCTCCCCGCGGCCTCGCGGACGAGCGCGAGGCTCGCGCGGCGCGTGAGGGGCGGGACCCGCAGTGTCTGCGGAGAGCGGGACTCCCAGAGCTTCGGGAACCGCTTCTCCACGTCCGGACGGGCGATCGCGATCGCGAGGAGGCGCGCCTCGGGGAGGTTGCGCAGGGCGGCCTCGACGAGCGCGATGGACGCGATGTCCGCCCACTGCACGTCCTCGAGGACGAGCACCACCGCGCGGCGCGCGGTGAGCGCGCGCAGCCAGCCCTCGAACGCGACGCGCAGGCGATCGCCTACCATGCGGCTGTCCTCCAGCGGGCCAGGCGCGGCGCCGACGTTCGCGATGCGCGCGAGGTGCGGGACGAGCGCGGCGCGCTCGGCCTCCGACAGGCCGCGGCCGAGGCGCTCGAGCTGACGCTCCCTCGGGTCCCCGTCGCGCACGCCCGCGTGGGCGCGGAGGAGCGCGCCGGCGAGGGCGAACGAGGCGCCGTCGGCGATCGCGCTCGCGCGGCCGCGCAGGACGAGCGGGCGATCCGCGCGCTCCGACAGGCGCCGCTCGAGCTCGTAACGGAGACGGGATTTCCCCGAGCCCGGGGGCCCGACGACGATCGCCGCGCGCGCGACGCCCTCGCGATCCACCTCGTCGAAGAGCGCCTCGAGCTCCGCGAGCTCGCGCGCGCGCCCCACGAACGCCGGCGCGCGCCCGAGGAGGACGAAGCCGTCGAGCTCCGCGGTCGCTCCAGCGGGCGCCGCGTCGCGAGCACGCAGCGCGCCGGCCGGGGTCGCCTCGTCGGAGCTCGCCCCGCCCGCCGCGGCGGGCGCCGAGGGCTCGTGGAGCCCGAGATCGGCGCCGGCGCGCGAGATCGGACATCCGTCGCCCAGGAGGCGCGCGGTCGCCTCGTCGAGGCGGATCCCGGTGAGGCGCGCGCCCGGGCGCGCCGCCCGCTCGATCGCGTCGCCCGAGAGCGCGCTCCGCCCCGTCGGCCCGCGCCCGGTCGCGATGGCGATCTCCATCGCCGGCTTCTCGCGCCGGAGCGCGAGCGCGGCGCGCGCGGCCCGCTGCACCTCGTCGCCGACGGAGCGCGCGCCCCCAACGATGGCGACGCGCGCGAGCCCGAGGAGCGCGTGCGGGGCGCCGCCGTGCTCGGCGGTGACGCGATCGAACACAGCCGCGTCCGCCTCGCCGAGCGCGCCGTCGTGCGACCGCAGGAGCACCGCGGTGACGACGCGCCGCTCCTCCGTCGACAGCGTCGTGCTCTCGACGTCGCGCACACGGAGCGCCCCGTACGACTCGCCCGCGTCCCGCAGGGCCAGGTCGCGCGCGCTCTCGAACGGCGGGGACGACGCGAGCGCCTCGACGAACGCCGTCACGGACGCGAACCGATCCGCGGGGTCCTTCGCCATCGCGCGCGCGACGATCGCGTCGAGCTCGCGCGGCGCGGTCGGCACGAAGTCGCGCACGCGGGGCGCGTCCTGGAGGGCGATCTTCGCGATGAGCGTGACGACGTCGTTCCCGCTGAACGGCTTCTCCCCGGTGACGAGCTCGAAGAGGACGACGCCGAGCGAGAACACGTCGCTCCGCGCGGTGAGGCCGACGCCGAGGATCTGCTCGGGGGGCATGTACGACGGCGTCCCGAGCAGCGTGCCCTGGGCCGTGAGCCCCGGATCCGATGCGACGCTCGCGATCCCGAGGTCGATGACGGTGACGTGGAGCCGCCCGTCGTCGCGCTCGGTGAGGAACAAGTTCGACGGCTTGAGATCGCGGTGCACGACGCCGATCGCGTGGAGCTCGGCGAGCCCGTCCGCGATCTGCTCGAGCACGTCCACGATCTCGCGGCCCCCGAGCGGGCGGCGCCGCTGGCGGTGCGCGAGATCCTCCCCCTCGAGCCACTCCGTGGCCACGTAGGGGCAGCCGTTCGGGTGGTGCCCGTGGGCGACGTACCCGACGACGTGAGGGTTCTGCACGCTCGCGAGGATCCGCGTCTCGCGCGCGAAGCGCGCGCGCGACGCCTCGTCGGAGACCTTGTCGCGCAGGATCTTCACCGCGACGACGCGCCCCGTCTTGCCGTCGAGCGCGCGGTGCACCTCACCCGACGCACCGCGCCCGGCGGCCTCGACGAGCGCGAAGCGTCCATCGAGAATCGTCACCCCGGCGAGGTTAGGCGAAGCGCTCCCCCGTAGGCGACGGTTTGTCGCGTCGCGCCTCGACGCAGGCGCACCGACTGCGTCCCCGACGCTGAGACCAGGAGAGCGCGCGGTGGGCACGAGGCGCTGAGACGCTGAGGCGGCAGACAGAGCGGCGACGAGAGAGCCGATCCTACGGCGCCGGCTTGTGGACGGGCGTTCCGATGACGATCTCGTCGATCCCGGCTTGCTTCAGCTGATCCAACACCTGGATGACGAGGGCGTAGGGCGCGGTCGGCTCCGAAGCCACCATCGCTTTGACCTTCGGGTCCACGGTGTGCCGAACGGTCGCCCACGGCAGCACCGCGGAGAGCGCGAGAGGCCCACGTCCATCGAGACGGATCGCACCGCTCCCGTCGATCTCGACGATCGCGAAGCGCTCGGTCTCGGCCTCCTTCGGCAGGAGCGACGGCAGCGGGCTGGCGGAGAGCGGCAGCGACGCAGAGCTCTCGGACGACGCGTCGCGCCGAACGATCACGTCCCCCTCCCGCCGCTCCGGGGCCGCCGACGAGCACGTGCAGCGCGCGCAATCCCGGCAGGGCTCGGGGCCTCTCGAGCAGGCGGCGAGCGCGGAGAGGGCGATGCACGCGAGCGCGCCCCGACCGCGCGTTCGCGCGTGTCGACGGTTGCGTGCGCGGAGGCGCGTGGGCTCGGAGACCGACATGGGGCCGCTCCCTTCGTAGCCCAGCGCGCGCCGCAGCGCTCGGCTGAACCTCAGGGCTCGCCGTGAGCTGCGCCGCTCGAGGGCGCCATCCACGGCCCGGCGGCTCCCTCGTCCTGCTTGCGGCTCCGCGTGGACGCGACCCCGAGGACGACCACCGCGACCCCGAGCGCCGCGATGACGATGAACACTGGGTGCGTCGCTTCGGCGAGCTCTGCGGCGTGCGCGCCCTCGATCCCCTGACCCGCGAGCGCGCCCGCCAGCGCGACCCCGAGCGAGGCACCGATCTGACGGCTCGTCGACGCGACCGCTGCGGCGACCGCGGCCTGCGAGGGCGGCATGCCGGCGACGGCGGTGGTGTTCACCGGCGCGCCGATCGCCCCGATGCCGACGCCGAACGCCGCGTATGCGACGATCAGGAGGATCGTCGGGGTGGTGGCCTCGAGGCGCGTGAGGACACGAGCGCTCCCGCCGCGATGGCCGCGCCCGAGACGACGATCACCGCCCGCGTGTGGCCCGCGCCCACGAGGCGCCCCGCGAGCGGTGAGCACACCGCGAGCGCCACCGCGACTGGGAGCGTCATCGCGCCCGCCGTCGCCGCGTCGAGGCCGCGCGCCTCCTGGAGATAGAGCGCGTTCAGGAACAGGAAGCCGCTGAACGACGCGAACGACAGCACCGCGATCGCCATCGCGGACGCGAACGATGGGCTCCGGAAGAGCCGGAGATCGACGAGCGGCTCCGCGCGCCGCGACTCCCAGGCGACGAACGCGACGAGCGAGGAGAGCGCGACCGCCGCGCCGACCCACACCGTCCACGAGGACCAACCCGCACGTCGCCCGTCGATCACGGTGGACGTGAGCGCGAAGAGCGCCACGACGACGAGGATTTGCCCCACGGGATCGAACCGCCGCGCACGGACGGGGGGCGACTCCGGGATGAAGCGCTGCGAGAGCGCGAACGCGAGCGCGCCGATGGGGACGTTGACCCAGAAGATCGAGCGCCAACCGATCGCCTCGACGAGGAGACCTCCAAGCACCGGCCCCGCCGCCATCGAGACGCCGAACACCGCGCCCCACACGCCGAGGGCGCGCGCGCGCTCACGGCGCTCGGGGAACGTGCTGACGACGATGGCCATCGCCACGGGGTTCAGCATCGATCCGCCGACCGCCTGCACCATCCGGAAGGCCACGAGCGCGCCGCTCGTCGGCGCGAGGCTCGAGAGGAGGGAGCCGAGGCTGAACGCCGCGAGGCCGACCTGGAAGATCCGCCGACGCCCGAACCGGTCCGCCATCGATCCGGCGACCAGGAGCAAGCTCGCGACGACGACCGTGTACCCGTCGACGGACCACGCGAGCCCCGCGACGCCCGCAGAGAGGTCGGCGCGGATCGAAGGGAGCGCGACGTTCACGATGGTGAGATCCATCGTGACGAGGAAGAGCGACAAGCAACACGTCGCCAGGATGACGGCGCGCGCGCTCACGCCTCGACGCTCCGAGGCGCGGGGTAGCGCGTGACGTCTTCTCGCTTGAAGTCGCGCGACGTGAACCGGAACAGCGTGAGCGGTCCCCGGAGACAGCGCGTGTCGTGGATGTCGCCGGGGAGGAAGACGCGCACGTCCCCCGCCCGGAGGACGAACGTCTCTCGCCTCACGAGCACGGTGGCGCCGCGCGCGTCGTGGACCCGGCGGTACGTGCTCATCTCCTGCTCACCGCGCTCGACCGCGTAGATCACCCACCCGCGGCCGTGGTCGTGCGGCGGTCGATACAGCCCCGTCGGCTCCGTGTGCGCGAGCAGCAGGAAGCCGTGCTCCGGATCCCGGTAGAGCTCCCGCGATTCGGGTGCGTCCTCGTGCAGCGCCTCGAGCCACGCCTCGCGCGGCGGCGCCGCGAGCAGCGCCTCGACGTGCGCGCGCGTCGAGGCGACGAGCTCCGAAGTGAGGGGCCCCCAGCTGGTGCTCACGGCGTCGGTGAAGGTCTGCAGCGCGTCCTTGGTCATGTTCGTCCTCCAGCGCCGAACCTACGGATCGCGCTCGGGACGCGGAACGCGCGTCGGACGCACGCGACCCGTGCGCGCGACGCCATGGCTCCCGCGCGTCTGGTACCGTCGGCGCGCGTGGCGCGCCCCGACCTCAACCTCTTGGTCACCCTCGACGTGCTGCTCACGGAGGGCACCGTCGCCCGCGCCGCGCGTCGCCTCCGCCTCAGCCCTTCGGCGATGAGCCGAGCGCTCGCGCGCTTGCGCGAAGCGACGGGTGATCCGCTGCTCGTACGATCGGGGCGCGCGCTCGTCCCGACGCCGCACGCGGTGGAGCTCCGCGGCGCGGTGGGCGCGCTCGTGCGGAGCGCGGAGGAGATCCTCACGCCGCGCGCGGCGCCGAACCTCGCGCGCCTCGCGCGCACCTTCACGCTCCGCGCGAGCGACGGCTTCGTCGAGAGCTTCGGCCTGCCGATCCTCGCGCGTCTACAGGCCGAGGCGCCCGGCGTGCGCCTCCGCTTCGTCCAGAAGGCGGACAAGGACGGCGCGCCCGTGAGGGAGGGCGCGGTCGATCTCGAGACGGGTGTCGTCGACGCGACCGTGGCGCTCGACCTCTCCACCCAGCCCCTGTTCCACGATCGCCTCGTCGGCGTCGTGCGGGCGAAGCACCCGCTCACGCGCGGCAAGGTGACGCCCGCGCGCTACGCCGCTTGTCGACACGTGACGGTGGCGCGGCCCACCCTCGAGCGCGGGCCCATCGACGCGGCGCTCGACGCGCTCGGCCTGAAGCGCGAGAGCGTGATCGTCGTGGGCGGCTTCTCGAGCGCGCTCGCGCTCGCGCGCGCGTCGGATCTCGTCGCGACGGTGCCCGAGCGCCACACCGGGGAGCTCCGCGCGGGCGCGCACACGTTCACGCTGCCGATCCCGACGCCGAGGTTCACCGTGTCGATGCTCTGGCACCCGAGGCTCTCCGCGGATCCGGTGCACCGCTGGCTCCGACAGTGCGTCCGCGACGCGTGCGCCGACGGAGCGGCGCCCCCGCTCAGGCCGCGCCCGACCGCGCGCGAAGCCTGACAGACAATCCCGGGCCCGCTTGGCGGAGCGTCACGGAGGGGCGCAGAGAGAGCCGCTGCCCCGCGAGCAGATCGACGCGGAATCGCTGGACGATCATGGCGAGCACGAGCGTCGCCTCCATCATCGCGAAGTGGTTGCCGATGCACACGCGCGGGCCTCCGCCGAACGGGAAATAGGCGTAGCGCGGGAGCCCCTGGGCGCGCTCGGGCGACCATCGATCCGGGTCGAAGCCCTCAGGGTTCGGGAACCACCGCGGATCCCGGTGAACCACCCATTGGCTCGCCATGATCTGCGCGCCCTTCGGGATCACGTAGCCGCCAATCTCGACGTCGTCGGCGACCTCGCGCCCCGTCGCCCACGCGGGCGGGTAGAGGCGCATCGATTCTTTCAACACCCGATCCACGTAGCGGAGGGCGCGCACGTCCTCGCTCGTGGGGAGGCGATCCCCGAGCACCGAGGCGACCTCCGCGTGCACCTTCCGCTCGACGTCCGGGTGCTTGCTGAGCAAGTAGAGCGTGTGCGCGAGCGTCAGCGCGGTCGTCTCGTGGCCGGCGAGGAACAGGGTGATCGCCTCGTCGCGGAGCTGGCGATCGGTCATCCGCGTCCCGTCCTCGTCCTGCGCGGCCAGCAGCGTCCCGAGGAGGTCGTCGCGCGGGGGCGCCGCGCGGCGGTTCGCGATGATGCGGTAGATGAGCTCGTCGATCCGCTCGATCGCGCGCGTCGTCGCGAGGTTGCGCGGCGTCGGCACCCAGCCGGGGAGCTTCAGGAGCGCCTCGGGGCTGTTCGCCATGTACTCGTTCACGACCTCCATCGAGTCGCCCACGGTGCGCACGTCCTCCGGGCTCATGCCCGCGCCGAACAGCACGTCCGCCACGACCTCCATGGTCACGCGCGAGATCTCCCGGTGGAGGTTGATGGTGTCCCCGTCCCGGAGGGGGCGGAGCGCGGCGTCCGTGACGCGGACCATCGCGTCCGCGTACGCCTGGATCCGGCGCGGCACGAACGCCTGGGACATCAGCTTGCGCTGGCGCTTCCAGAGCTCGCCGTCGCTCGTGAGCAGACCCTTGCCGAGCACGCGCTCGAGCACCTCTGCGTAGTCGTCGCGCTTCATCTTGTGCGCGTGCTTCACGAGCGCGGCCTCGATGTCGTCCGGGTGGTTCAGCACGAAGAACGTCTTGCCGAGGAACTTCATCTCGACGACGTCGCCGTACGTGTCCGCGAGCGCGCGGATGCGGCCGAGCTGATCGCGCATGAAGTCGACCAGGTTGCGCACGCCGTAGACGCCCGGCGGCCCGGGCGGGCGCCGCGCCGACGCGGGTCTCGCGGGAGAGCTCCCCTCCTCTCTCGGGCGGGCGGAGGGGACGGGCGCTTCACGTGTCGATGTCGTCTCGGTCGGGTGCATCATGGCTCTTCCTTCTTCCTCCGCGGTCCTCGTTGGGGGGGCTCCGCGCTCGGCGGCGCCGGGGCGCCCACGCGCTTGAACAGATCGACCATCGTCTTCGCGGTGCTCGCCACGTCCTCCGCGGTGAACTCGGCCCAGCGTGACGCGAGCCACCGATCGCCCACGTCCATCATGGAGAGGGCGACTTGGAGCAGGAGCTCCGGGGGCAGGTCCTCGCGCACAGCGCCGACGGCCCGCCCGCTCCGCAGGATCTCGTTCGTCCAATGCTCCATCTGGCGCTGGAGCTCGACGAGCGCGGCGTGCTGCTCGCGCCGCTCGCGCGAGCGCGTGATACAGAGACAGATGGCCGCGTTCGTCCGATCCGCGAGCATGAAGCGGAGGCTCCGCTCGTAGATGGCGAGGCACGTCGCCCAGAAGCCCTCGGCGTCCTTCACGTCGAACGGCTGCATGACGCGGACGACCCACTCCGCCACCGCGGACTCGAGCAGGGTGCGGAACAGATCGTCTTTGTCCGCGAAGTAGTAATACATCGCGCCCTTCGAGATCCCGGCGCGCTCGATGATCCGATTGTACGAGGCCGCCGCGAACCCCTTCTCCCCGAACTCCTCTGCTGCGGCGCCGAGGATGGCGCGGCGCCGAGGCTCGTCGAGCGTAGCGAATCGCGGGAGCGGCATCTCGGTGGGGGTCGGCCGTGGATCCCGAGATCGCCGACGGCCCGCCCCACGGCCGAACGCCGCAAGTCAGACCATCCAGTTCGACTGGGTGGTCTAACCAATACGGTCCGGGTTCTCGTCTGTCAAGCCAAGCGAATGACTCGACCGATCACGGGCAGCTCGCGGAGCAGGACGCCACGCACGCGGCGCGGGAGGCCTCGTCCGGGGCCGCCGCGCACAGCGAGCCGCAGGTCTGTCTGCACTCCGCTGGGTTCCCCTTCCCGACCCGGCTGCACTTCGCCTGGCACTTGTCGAGGCACGACATCATGGCGTCTGAATCGCTGATCTGGGTGCACGGCTTCACGCACTCCGCGAGGCACTCCGCGCCCGCGAGGTCGTACGCTCCCGGCCCTGGTCGGGCGACGGCCGGGCTCGCTGGGTCCGGATCCGGCGTCGTCGCCACGCTCGTGTGGCGCCTCGTCGTCACGAAGAAGACGAATCCCAACATCGCGACGACTCCGAACAGAGCGGTCGGGACGAACCAACGAGCGGGGGCCTTCTTCGTCACGAAGGGCTGCGCCACCACCACCGCGGAGGATGTCGGAGCCTCCGGATCGCTCGGGGCGACGCGCGTCCCGGCGCGCCCTTCGTCGTCGAACTCGACGACGGGCAGGTGCAGCCGAGTGCCGCAGAACTGACACGAGGTCTTCTCCCCGAGCTCCGCCTCGTTCACGGCGCCGCCGCAGTTCGGGCAGCTCACGGTCACCACCGGCGTGCGAGCCCTCGCTCGGCGCTTCGTCATGCGCGGAGCTTCGCACACGAGCGCGACCCTCGCTCGCTCCATCCTCTCTGCACGGCCGGCGACGGCCTCGGTCAGCGGCTCGGCGTGAGCTCGATCTCGGCGTGCGCCCAGCCGAGATCTCGGTAGAGGCGGAGGAGCTCGGGTACGGCGGACTCGTCTTGATCGAGGTAACGATCGAGGAGGCGCCGCTCCTCGACGAGGCGAGGGTCACCGGGGTCGCCGCCGCGCGGCAGGGGAAGGCCGTCCAGCGGGAGGAAGTCGGGCGCGTCCCCTCGGATCGCGTCGGTCTCGGGCAGCGCGAGCGCCGCGCGAACGAGCTCGACGATCCGCGCGGACGCCGCGGACCGGAGCGTCGCGGCGCGGAGGCGCGACTCGAAGAACGCGCCGAACGTGAGCGCCTCGAAGTCGACGCGGTTCGTCTCGTGGAGGAACCGCACGACGACGGGCTCCCGGCCGCTCTCGCACCAGGGCGGGTAGAGGTAGAGGGCGTACGCGTCGCCGTCTCCGACGTCGATCAGCACGAAGAGGTGCGGATCGGCGTCCCAGTCGCCGACCAACGACTGCGTCTTCGCGCGCCCGCGCCCGGGCTCTTCGAGGCGGCCGCTCGCGCGAAGCGCCGCCTCGAGGTCCCAGCCGGGGTCGAGCGTGAGGCCGAGGGCGTCGAGCCAACGCGCGAAGATCGGGTCCTTCGCCGATCGCTCGACGATCGCGCCGAGCAGCGGGCTCACGCGCACGCGTAGGCGCGCCGAGACGATGGAGAGCGCGAGGCGCAGCGTGCGCTGCCCGCGCGACCACGCGTCGAGCTCCGCGCCCGTCGGCGCGCCGGCCGGTGGGCGCGCAGGCCTCGGTGGCGTGGGCGCGCGGAGCGTCAGGCGCGGCTTCGACTCGGCGAACGCTCGCACGGCGGACGCAGCGAGCCCCGCGCTCTCGCCGAGGTGGTACGCGAACACTCGCGCGATGCCCGGGAGCGTCTCGCGCACGTCGTCGAGGAAGACCGGATCGCCCTTCGCGGCGAAGAGGCCCTTCGGGCGCACGAGCTGGAGGCGCCTCAGGGTCGGGTGATCCACGGCGACCGTCCGCTCCCCGAGGAACACGACCTTCGCGGGGATCGGGTGCGGGGACGGCGGGCCGTGGAGAGCATCCGCCTCCGCCGTGACGAGACCGAACCCGGGCCGCACCGCGAGCGTCTTTCGGTCGTAGAGCGCGAGGACGTTCCCCTCGAGGATCGCGAGCCGTTCGCGCGTGAGCGCGACGTCGCGCGTCGTCCCGCGCGGGAGCGGAGGCTCGTCCGGGTTCGCCGCCGCGAGCGACGCGACGAGCGCCTCCGCCGGACGCGACGGGAGCGCGCTCACCGAGAGCTCGGCGCCCACCGCGCGGAGGAAGTACGCGCACGCGGCGTCGAGGATGGCGACGCCATCCGCGTCGTGATCGAGGAGCGGGCGAACGAGCGGGATCGCGAGCGCGGGCCGCGTCCCCGCGATCCACGGCACGGCGACGAGCCCGTGCCCGGGCGCGTGGAGGACGAGCACGACGAGCGCCCCCGCGCGCGCTCCGTCCCGCGGCTCGCCGAAGAGGCGGATCGGCGCGCCGTCGATCGTGACCGTCGTGAACGGGCCAGCGGCCGTCTCCTCGAACGAGATCGGGCCGATCACATCCCCGCGGAGCACGCTCGGACGGCCGGGCTTCGCGGGTCGGCCGACGCTCGGCGACATCGCCCCCGTCTCCGCGTCGACGGTGATCGAGACCTGCTGCCCAACGCAGACGATCGCGTCCGACGCGCCCGCTCCGCGCGCACGTACTCCGCGGCGACCGCGAGCTCGACGTAGCCGTGCCCGAGGCGCTCTTCGTCGGGCTTGGCCGCGTTGGCGGGCGCCGACGACGCGGGCGCACCCGGCGGCGCTGCGGAGGGCGGTGCTGCGGCCGGCGGTGCTGCGGCCGGCGGCGCTGCGGCCGGCGGTGCTGCGGCCTTCGCCCTCCGGTCCTCGTCGAGGATCTTCCGCGCGAGCCGCTCGTCCACCTCGAGCTCGCGATCGAAGCGCTTCGTGTCGTGCTCCTTCACGATCCGATCGACGACCTCTCGCGGGACGCCGACCGTGCCGAGGGGCTGCCCGCGCTCGAACACGGCGAACACGTGCCCGTCCCCCTCCACGCGATCCCAATGGAGCGCGTAGCGCCCCTCGCGATCGCCGAGCGACACGCGGCGAAGGAACTTCGCGACCTCGATCGCCACGTCGTCTTCGCGCGCGAGGAGGAGGCGGACCTTCTCCACCAGCGCGAGGCGGTTCGGCACGATGCGCGCCCACGCGCCGGGCGCGAGCCGCGCGAGATCCGCGCGCGCCTCGGCGACGGCTGCGTCCGCGACCACGACCTGGAGGAAGCGGTCGCGCGCGCGGTTCGTGACGAGGAAGTCGAGCTCGACGGACACGTTGGCGCCGCACGCGGCGCACGTGAACCGGTGAAACGCGTTCCGCGAGAGCACGTCCGCGTGGTCCTCGAGGACCCACGAGAGGCCCGCTCGGATCGACGCCTTGGCTCCGCATCGGCACGTGCACGCGAGGTCTCGCTCGATCGGCATGCGTCCGCATAGCACTCCGACGCGTGGGCCGTGGTGCCCGCTCGAACGGTCCGCGTCGCGCGCTTCCGGCGCGGAACGGCGCTCAGTAGGCGGCCTTCTTCGCCGATCCGAACTGGAAGCGGAGCGCTCGCGGGAGCCGCTTCCGCCAGGCGGCCTCGCTGTGCGTGCCCGTCGGATCGGAGAAGAAGTGGAGGTTCCTCGCCCCCTGTCGGTAAAGCACCTTGTCCATCGCGTCCGCCTGCGTGTGCATCGTGGGCGGCTCGCGCTTGCCAGCGTCGATGTAGATCCGCGCGTGCTCGGGCGCGGGACGCGACTCCGCCCACTGGAAGATCCGGGCGCGCGCGATCCAGAGCGAGGGCGACATGGCGATGCAGCCTCCGAAGACGTGCGGGAGGGAGAGGAGCCCGTAGAGCGCGGCGATGCCGCCCATGGAGGAGCCGCCGAGGACGATCTTCCGCGGATCGTGAGTGACCGCGAAGTGGTGCTGCATGTGCGGGATGAGCCAGCGCTTGATCCAGTCGAGGAACCCGTCCAGCCGGCCGTGCGATCGGCCCATCGGGAACGGGCTCAGCTCCTCGATGCGGTGGCCGCCGCCGTGATCGATGCCGACGACGACGGGAGGCGAGACCTTCTTCGCGAGCTTCTCGACGCGCTCGTGCGCGCGCCAGCCGCCCGCGAAGGACGGGGCGTCGTCGAACACGTTCTGTCCGTCGAACAGGATGAGGAGCGGCCGATCGGACGCGTGCGCGCGGTTCGGCACGTAGATTCGGACGAGGCGCTGCGGCGGATAGTCCGGCACGTCCACCGGACCCATGAAATAGAACCCCATGCGGTCAGTCGATCCAGAGACCGAGCCGCGGGCCCACGAAGACCCCGTGGTGCGCGGCTTCGTCGTTCACGACGAGCTCGTAGCCCACGCTCCCGCCGATCGTGATCCAGCGCTTCAGCCGGTAGTCCGCGGAGAGGCCCGCGTCGAGCGCGTAGCCGCTCGAGGTGAACGTGTCGTTCCCCACGAACCCCCAGCCGAAGTGGGTGAAGATCGAGGGCTCGAACTTCCACGCGATCCCCGCGCGGACGCCCGCCATGACGCGCGCCGACCCGCCGGGCAAGCTCGGGTACCCCTCGCCGACGACGCGGAGCTCGGGCTGGAGCACGATGGGCTCGAGATCCATGGAGAAGCCCACGTCCACGGACGCGCCGACGCCCGGATAGGGATCCCCGTCGACCATCACGAGGGATCCGCGCGGCTCGATCGCGACCTCCGTCTCGGCGCGCGCTTCCGTCGCGATCGCGAGCGCGGCGAGCGCAAAGGACAGCGCGAGGGACAGGTCTCTCGGGGGCATGGCGGGGGCATAGTCGGCCTCGGCGGCCGCTTCCAGCGCTTGTCGACCTCCGAGGTTCCGTGGATATTCCGTGTGTGAAGTCGCTCCTCGCCGCGGTCGCCCTGTCGTCGTCGCTCGTCGGGATCGGGTGCGGCGACACCGCCGCGAAGCCCGACACCACGAGCGCGCGCCCCGTCACCTCGAGCCCGCCGCCCGCGGCGTCCAGCGCGCCCGCGGCCGCCGCCGAGGCGCCGATCGACTGCGGCGGACTCCCCTGCAAGGGGTACGACAGCCCCGCGCTCGCGCTCGCCGCCGTGCTCGAGGACAAGCCCCTCATCCTCGCGGTGGGCGAGACGCACGCGCAGAAGGGCGGCGGCGCGGTCGCCTCGGTGACGAAGCGCTTCACGGAGGTCCTCCTGCCCACGTTGAAGGACAAGGCGAGCGGCTTGGTCGTCGAGATCCCGATCCCCGATCAGAAGTGTGGCGCGAAGAAGATCGAGAAGGCCACGACCGATCAGAAGGAGATCATCAAGACGCAGTCGGACGAGAACCAGAACGAGTTCGTCACGCTCGGCAAGACGGCGAAGAACCTCGGCATCGCGGCGGATGGCCTCCACCTCACGTGCGCGGATCTCGATCGCATCGACAAGGCCGGGGAGGACCGCCCCATCGAGTGGCTCCTCACGATCACCCACGGGATGACGGCCGCGACGAAGGTCTACTTCGAGGAGAACAAGAAGAAGTCCCCCGACAAGATGATCCTCACGTACGGCGGCGCCATCCACAACGACGTCTCGCCCACGCCGGGCCGCGAGGCGTGGAGCTTCGCGAAGGACTTGGACGAGCTCTCCGGCAAGCGCTACGTCGAGCTCGACCTCGTCGTGCCCGAGTTCGTGAGCGACGCGAAGAACTGGCAGTCGATGCCCTGGTACGAGGCCGTCAAGAAGGGCGCGATGTGCGGGGGCGCGGGGCCGAAGCGGAAGAAGACGATCGTCTTCACCACGTCCCCGCACGCGTACGCGCTCGTCTTCCCCTGCGCCGACGCATGACCGCGCGGGGCGGAGCGCGCGCTCCGCCCTCGCGTGGGCCGCACTTCAGGCGGACTTCTTCACGACGTCGATGATGCCCTGGACGCTCGCGGCGCTCTTCGCGAGCATCGCCTTCTCGTCCGCGGTCAGGTCGAGCTCGACGATCTTCTCGACGCCGTTCCCGCCGAGGACGACGGGGACGCCCATGTAGATGTCCTTGTAGCCGTATTGCCCGTCCAGGTACGCGGCGACGGGGAGGAGGCGCTTCTCGTCCCGGAGGTACGCCTCGGCCATCACGATCGCGCTCGACGCGGGCGCGTAGTACGCGCTCGTGCCCATCAGCTTGACGATCTCGCCGCCACCCGTGCGCGTGCGCGCGACGATCGCGTCGAGCTTCTCCTTCGCCACGAAGTGCGTGAGCGGGACGCCGTTCACCGTCGTCGCGGAGAGGATGGGGACCATGTCGTCGCCGTGGCCGCCGAGGACCATCGCGCGGATGTCGCGCGCGTGCAGGCCGGTCTCGCGCGCGAGGAACAGCGAGAAGCGCGCGGAGTCGAGGACGCCGGCCATGCCGACGACCTTGTTCTTCGGGAAGCCCGTGCGGCGCTGGAACTCGTACACCATCGCGTCGAGCGGGTTCGAGATCACGATGACGAACGCGTTCGGACAGTGCTCCTTCGCGCCGTCCGCGACGCTGCGGATGATCGGGAGGTTGATGGCGACGAGGTCGTCCCGGCTCTGGCCGGGCTTGCGCGGCACGCCCGCCGTCACGATGATCACGTCCGCGCCGGCGCAGTCGCGCCAGTCGCTCGTGCCGCGGACCGAGACGTCCGTGCCGATCACGGCGCCGTTCTGCTCGAGGTCGAGGGCCTTGCCCTTCGCGAAGTCGCTCTTCGCCGGGATGTCGAAGAGGAGGACGTCCCCGAGCTCCCTCGCGGCCGCGAGGTTCGCGAGCTCACCGCCGATGTTTCCAGCCCCAATCAACGCGATCTTTTTGCGAGTTGCCATGGTGGCCGCTCCCTAGCACACCCGCACGCGCGCCTGGGTCCTCTCGCTCAGCGAAAGTCGTTCTTCTCGTACCCGAAGCGGCGGCGCTTACCGAGCGACTTGCCCGTGAACCGCTGCAGCTGATCGACGAACCCGAGGGACGCGCCCTCCTGATCCCCCTCGGTGTCGACGAGCGAGTCCCCCATGAGGACGCCGCTCACGCCCGTCATCCCCGTGCCATCACCGCGGAACGCGAGCAGGTTCACCTCGCTCCCGTCCTCGAGCGAGAGGCCCACGCTGAACGACTCGAGCGAGTCCGTGTCCCGCCCCATCATGTCCCAGCCCGTCGAGACGCGGTTGTAGCGATAGTAGAGGTGGTCGATCTCGGAGAACGGGATCACTCGCGTGTTCTCGAGCAGCCAGAGGAAGCGGCTCCGGACGAGCACGGTCCGCTCGCGCCGGTCGACGATCACGGTCCGCTGCCAGAAGAACAGACAGAGGATCATCAGGAAGAGGTTGGTCCGCGCGTGGAGTCGCCCCTCCTCCACCCAGACCTTCGGGTTCAGCGCAGAGAGCGGCGACGTCACCGTGATGAGGCTCATGCGACGCTCCATCGTAGGCCATCCGAAGTGCTACGCTCGCGCCCGTGAGCCTCGTGCAGCTCCGTTCGTTCGTCGCGGTCGCCGAGGAGGCGAACGTGAGCCGCGCCGCCCGTCGCCTCGCGATCTCCCAGCCGCCAGTCACGCGCCAGATCCGCGACCTCGAGGCGGAGCTCGGGGTCGCGCTGTTCGCCCGCACTCCGAAGGGGATGCGCCTGCTCCCGAGCGGCGAGGTCTTCCTCCGACACGCGCGCGAGATCCTCGCCGCCGTCGACCGCGCGACGCGCGATCCGAAGCTCCGTCTGCACGGAGGGTGACCCCGCCGACGACCGCCGAGGCCGCAGGAATGTTGGCCCGCCGCGGGGCGGTCACTACGCTCGGGGAGGATGTACCTCCACCGATCCGCCCGCCGTTCGTCGTGCCTCCCTGCGATCGCAGGGGCGGCGCTGATCGTGGGTTCACTCGGCTGCGCGCCCCAGACGGACGCGCTCCAGAAGGATCTCGCGACGCTGCGGACGGAGCTCGCCGGGCTCCGCGCCGAGAACGCGGCGCTCGGGGAGCGCATGGACGCGCTCGAGATCAAGTCGGGCAGCCTGAAGGGGTACGAGCCCCCGAAGCCCGCGTCGACGGACGACACGGATCGCCCGGATCTCCAGGTCGTCAAGCTCACGCCGAACGCGGGGAAGGACGACGCGCCGCCGCCGGACGACGGGCCGCGCACGATCATCCGCACGACGTCGAAGGGCACGATCGTCGAGGAGACCGTCGATCCGAAGGCCCCGAGCACGGAGGCCGCCGCGGGGGACTTCGCGAAGGCGAAGGAGCAGTTCGACAAGAAGAGCTGGGGCGACGCGCTCACGAGCTTCACGTCGTTCATGGTCAAGTACCCTGACCATCCGAAGCTGCTCGACGCGACGTACTACGCGGGCAACTGCGCGTACCAGAAGGGCGACTACACGAACGCCGTCGACCTGCTCCGGCGCGTCGCCGAGGCGAGCCCCGCCGCAGACAAAGCGCCGGACGCGCTCTACGACCTCGGGCGGGCGTACGAAAAGTTGGGTGAGAAAGACAAAGCAGCGGACGCTAGGAAGCGCCTCAAGGCGGACTATCCGAAGAGCGCCGCGGCGAAGCGACTGAACTCCTGAATGCGCGGAAGACCGAGCCCGAGAGCGCCAGGGAAGACCGCCCGAACGGCGCTCATCATGCAGAAAGTGACCACCATGCGTCGACCTTCACGCTCTCCATCGGCACGAAGCTTGTTCGCCCTCGCTCCCCTGCTCCTCGCGGCGCCGGGCGTGGCCCTCGCGCAAGAGGCGCCACAGGCGGGCAGCGGCCCCATCCCCGCCGCGAACCCGAACGCCGGGGGCTCGCAGACGACCACGACGTACCAGCCGCAGGGCGTGCCCGCGCCGGGCGTGGATCTCGAGGGGCACCTCGGCTCGAGCTCCCACGCGACGACGGACACTTCGAACTCCTCCGACGGGTTCGACTTCAACAAGCGAGGCGGCGGACGCGCGGGGCTCTCGGGCAACAAGAACGGCCAATACGTCCTCGAGGGCGGCGCCGTCCCGCAGTCGCACACGGTCCGGCGCGGCGACACGCTCTGGAGCATCTCGGGTCAGTATTACAACTCGCCTTACAAGTGGCCTCAGCTCTGGGCGCAGAACCCCCAGATCCTGAACCCGCACTGGATCTACCCGGGCGATCGCATCCGCCTGCGCGACACCGACTTCCACCTCGGCGGGATGGATCGCGCGGTCGCGCCGGAGACGATCTTCCTCCGGGACTACGGCTGGGTCGACGACCCCGACCGCGACACGTGGGGTGAGCTCGTCGGCAGCCCCTCGGAGCACATGATCGTCGACAACGAGATCGAGGTGTACATCCAGCTCGACGACGACGTGAAGGTCGAGCTCGGCGACGAGCTCAGCATCTTCCGCGTGCTGAAGACGTGGAAGGGCGAAGAGGCGGACGCGCCCGGAGAGCTCGTGAGCGTGCGCGGGACGGTCGTGGTCGACAAGATCAACAACAAGACCCACATCGCGCGGGCGCGCATCACGGAGACGATCGACACGATCGAGCGCGGCAACCTGGTCGGGCGCGTCGCCCGAAAGTTCGACGTCGTGCCGCCCGTGACGAACGAGAAGTACGTCGAGGCGCGCATCATGACCTCGATCTACCCGAACGCGTTCTTCGGCGGGAACCAGGTGGTCTTCCTCGATCGCGGCGAGAAGGACGGCGTCCAGCCCGGCAACCGCTTCCTCGCGGTCGAGCGGACCGACAAATGGGTCGAGAATTTGGGCGGCGCCGGGTACTTCGCGTCGCGTCGCGCCCTCGTCGAAGACGACCGGCCTGGCCAGTACGACCAGCTCAAGATCGACGGTCCGATCGACGACTATCCGGACGAGCTCTACGCCGAGTTCCGCGTCATCTCCGTCCGCGATCACACGTGCATGGCGATCATCACCGAGTCTGCCTACGAGGTGGAGCGCGACGCCGTGCTCATCATGAAGAAGGGCTTCTGACCCCCGGAGCGCGCCGCTCGCCGAGAGCGTCGCGACCGCGCTGAATTGTGGGTAGCATCCGCGCGGGGTTCGGACGGGAGCGTGCGCGTGCGTCGATGGGGAGCGGTGATCGGGTGTGGGGCGCTCGTCCTTTGGGCGGGCGCCGGGTGCGGCGACAAGGCGAAGACGAAGTCGTCCGTCTCGCTCGACGATGACTCGACCGCGGCGCCCGTGAGCTCGGAGGAGCGCGCGAAGTCGCGCGCCGAGGACGCGACGAAGCTCTGCGCGAAGCTCGACAAGGCCGGCCTGAAGGACGCGATGTCGGTGCACTCGTACGAGCTCGACATCGAGTCGATGGGCGACGAGCCGGAGCCGGTCGACACGTGCGTCAAGACGATGGTCGTCCTCCTGCGGGACGCGTCGCCGACGTTCTGGCAGCTCACGAGCTGCCTCCGCGACAAGGATTCGCCGCGCGACTGCGCGATGTCGCTGAAGTTGAGAGACCCGGCGTTCAAGAAGGCGATCGAGACGTTGAAGGAGGAGGCGAAGCGCGAGCAGCTCGAGAAGGTCGCGTCGATCACCCAGCTCTCGACCTCCCCGCACACGTTCAAGTTCGGGAGCTATGGCGCCGCCGATCACTCGGTGACGCTCGACCTCCCCGAGAACCTCGAGAGCACGGACAAGGAGCTCTCCGTGTTCCTCAACTGGAAGAAGACGCCGAACGCCAAGGAGGGCCCGTCGCTCAGCGTCATGCAGCGCTACTCCATGCCGTCGATGGAGGAGGAGGTGAAGGACGCGACCGGCAAGGTGACGAAGCAAGAGAAGACGACCGACGGCTTCGTCCTCGTCGTGGAGAGCGAGTACTCGCTCGAGGTGAAGGTCGTGAAGAAGAGCATCAGCACCGAGTACGGCGGCGATCAGGCCATCGAGTGCAACGCGCGGTTCATCGACCGGCGCGCGCTCGCCGCGAAGGATCGCATCGCGCCGTGGCTCGAGAAGCTCTGCACGATGCGGATCCAGTAGCTCCTGCCCACCCCTAGGAGCGCGCGAGCAACGCGGCGAGCCGCGGCCCCTCGAGCCGCGTCACCGAGCCCCGCGCGGTGCGCACGTCGACGCGGACGTCGCCGCCGCTCGCCGCGACGCGCTTGAGCTCGGTGTTCAGCACGCGCAGCCAGTCGTACCGCGCGCCGTCGAAGCCCGCCTTGCGCGCGCGCGCCGTCGGGGACGGATCGAGCGGCTCGAACGCGCGCGCGACGCCGCCGTCCACGACGTGGACGTGGGCTCCCGCGAGGACGGTGAGCCAGCGCGCTCGCGCGAGGGCGCGCGCACCCGCGCCCGCGCTCCGCTCGATGTGCCGGAGCACGCGCGGGGCGTCCCACGCGCGCACGTCCTCCGTCGGGGTCTCCGGCTCCGCCTCCTCCCGGAGCGAGAGGCGCGCGGCGACGCGGTGGAGCGCGGCATCCCGGCCCCCCGAGCGCCGGGGGCCGAGGGCGTGCGCCTCGACGAACGCCGCGAACGCGTCGCGGAACGTGCGCTCGTCGGGGGCGAACGCGAGCGGGACCTGCATCGCTCGCGCGCGGAGGAGCGGCGGCGCCTCCCCCGTCCTTCGGAACGCGAGGAGCGCGCCGAGGCCGTACGCCGTGTTCGGCGCGGGGAGCGGCCCGAACGGGTGGAGGTCGGAGACCACCTCGGATGCGTCGTCGAGCGCGCGCGAAGCGAACCAGGCGCGGCGATCGCGCAGGTGGACGTTGTACGGCGGATCGAGCCGCTTGATCTCCGCGACCTCGAGGAGCGCGGCGTCGAGCGGGGTCGGCGCGACGGTGTAGTCGATGTCGAGCGCCTGGGTGAGCATCTCCTGCGCGCGCGACGGCGCGCGCTTCGCGCCCGTGTAGTGCGAGGCGACGCGCTTCTTCAGGCTCGTCGCCTTGCCGACGTAGAGCACGTCCCCGTTCGAGCGCTTGAAGCGGTACACGCCGGGCGCGTCGGGTAGCGCGGCGCGGAGGGCCTTGTCCATCGGGTACGTGCGTCGGCTCCGGCGCGAGGGCGTCGCGCCGAGGAAGTCCGCCATCGCCTCCCACGTCGTGATGCCCCGCTCGGCGAGCCGCTCCGAGAGGATCGACCAGACGTGCGCCGTCGCGAGGACGTGGCCGCGTGCCCGCCGCTCGTGCGGCGTCGTGTGGCCGAGGAAGCCCGCGAGCGCGCGGATGTTCGAGCGCGGGAGATCCGGGTAGAGCCGGCGCGCGACGGCGTGCAGGCACACGATGTCGAGCGGGAACGGCGATCCCGCGCCGAACCGCGCGTGCAGATCGACGAGGAACGGAGTCTCGAATTGGGCGAAGTGGATGATCGTCGGGGCGACGCCGACGCCGAGGGCCGCCGCGGAGGACGCGATCTCGCCCCACGCGTCTCGCGCGGGCTTCGCGTCGGCGCGGCACCCGTCCGTGTAGCCCGTGAGCTCGCGGACGACGCGCGAGACCCGCACGCCCGGCGGGAGCTCGACCCAGTGCGCGCGAACCTCGGGCGGCTCGCGGAGCGACGCGCGCGTGACGGCGTGCGCGAGCTCGAGCACCGCGCCGTGCTTCGGCGACGCGCCGGTCGCTTGCGCGTCGACGACGAGGAGGTCGAGGTCCCGGAGCATCCAGCGTCGAGATGCCCCCCGCCCTGGGAGCCGTCAAGGCGCGAGCGCCCTGCCCTCCTCCGCGGCGGCTTCCCCTCGCCCGCGGCCGATACCGACGAGCTCGGCCGGAGCGCGCGCCAATCTCATCGGCCGGAGGGTGGCGTGAACCGGCCGTCTCCGTCCCCGTCGATCCAGATCGGGTTCGTGACGGCGAGCGGATAGGCGACGTACTTCGCGCCATCGCCCACGACGAGGGGGAGCGGCTCCTTCCCTTCGACCCGCGCGACGACGAACGTGTCTCCGGGAGCGTCGACGGTGATGTCGTCGTCGAAGCGCAGCGGGTCGCGCCCCGAGAGCGGGCGCGTCGCGACGACCGCCCCGCCCGCGTAGATCGAGAGCGCGTCGAGCCCGACCCAGCTCGCGGCGCGCACGCGGACGTGAACGGTCACGCGGCCCTCGACCGCGCGCACGGTGTCCCCGATGGTCGCGCCGCCCACGGTCGCCGCGACGAACGGAGCGGTGGTGAGGAACGATCGCTTGCCGCGGATGGCCTCCACGACCTCGCCCGCGAGCGCGGGAGATCCGACGGCGGCGCGCACGGGGATGAAGTTCCGCGGGTAGCCCGCGAGGCTCGCGTCGAGGTGGTGCGTGTCGCTGTTGCCCATCGCGGTGACGAGGTAGCCGTGCGCGATGAGGGCGAACCAGTCCTTCATCACCTCGTCGACCTGCACGGGGCTCGAGCCTTCGTACCCGTTCAGGACCTCGACCGCGTCGAAGTCGAGCGACGCGCCGCTCCGACCGAACTTCGCCTGCGTGCGGTCGAAGATGCCCGTCCGAAAATAGCCGAGCCCGCGGTCGAACCTCGGGTGGTTCACGTCGATGAGCGCCTTGGGCGCGTGCTCGCGGACGTCCGCGAAGATCGCCGCGGGCGTCCGGCCCTTCGCGGGGAACGCGGTCGCGCCCTCGTCGAGCGGGAACGTCCCAAAGTGCCCCCAGTCCCTCGTGGTGATCTCGTCCCCGCGGAGGCTCGCGATGCGATCGTCGACCCCGAGCTCCCGGATGATCGGCGCGTAATCGGCGACCGCGTTGTGATCCGTCGCGACGAGCAGGTCGACCCCCTCGGCGATGAACTCGTACACGCGCGCCCTCATCGGGACCTTGGAGTCGAAGGAGCGCTCCGCGTGGACGTGGAAGTCGCCGGAGATCCAGCCGGTGGTGTCGATCTCGCGCGTGAGCTCCGCCTCGATCGTCACCTCCTTGCCGCCGAGCTCGAGGCCCCGCTCGAGGTGCATCGACCAGGCGGGGCCGCGCGTGACGTACACGTCGTAGCGCCCCTTCGGGATCTGGAGCCGCCCGTCGCCGGACAGGGTCATCACGCGGTTGAACGCGCGCATCGACCGATCCTGCTCGAGCGCGACGTCGCTCGTGGTGAAGAGCGGGGACGCCGTCCCGTCGACGCCCACGAACGTGAGCTTGCCCGGCATGGGCGCCTTCGTGGCCGCGTCGCGGATCTCGAACACCACGTCCGTGCCCGCGTCGGCGGGCGCCGCGTCGCGCGGCGGCGCGCTCGCGCTCGGGTCGACGGGCGCGGGCGCGCTCGCGACCGGCGCGGGCTGGGTCGCGGCGCCATCGCCGCACGCGGCGCCCGCGAGCACGACCGCCGCGGTGGAGCGTCGGAGCGCCGATCGCATCACCCGGGGGTCCATACCCTGTGTCGTATCCTTTTCGTATCCGATACGCCGCCCGTCGCCCTCCCTCGCGCCGCGCGACCGCTGTTTGGGGGTCCTAGGGGCGCGCGACGCTGGCGCATCGCTTGCTGAAGCCCCCCGCGCGGCGACCCGACGCCTCTCGCGTCGGGCTCCGCGGCACCACGGCGCTCGCGCGCCCTTCCCCGCTCGCACGTCTGCGAGCGGCGGTCGGCGCGCGCGCGCCCACACGAGAGAGGGAGTTTCCAATGGTTGGTTCACGTGTTCGATGGTTCTCTGCGCTCGCGCTCTTGCTCGGCGTCGGTTCGATGACCTTCACGGGGTGCGACGTCGGCGGTGACGGCGACGTGCAGACCGCGGACGAGGACAGCGCCGACGAGGCGACGGCGTCCTCCGACGACGCGCTCACCGCGACGGGTTCGAAGAGCTGGGTCGGGACGTTCCACTCGAAGTTCGGCAGCGCCCTCGCGAAGGGCCATTTGAACGGCACCCAGACGGCCGATCCCGCCGAGGATCTGGTCGTCGGCGCGATCGGTGACAACGACTTCACCGGGAGCATTTCGGTCATCTTCGGCGCGCCGGGGCAAGGGCTCGAGGTGTCGAAGAGCGTGCTCACGCAGGGCGTCGGCGAGGCGGAGCCGGGCGACGAGTTCGGCTGGTCGATCGCGGTCGGCGATTTCAACGGCGACCACTACGACGACATCGCTGTCGGCGCGCCCGGAGAGGACGTCCCGATCGCGAACCTGCCGGGCACGAGCTGGTCCGATGCCGGTCAGGTGACCGTGATGTACGGCCCGTTCACGAGCGGACAGCCCGCTTGGCGGGAGCAGATCACCCGCCAGACGATCGTGGCGAACGGCGGACAGTCCGACGAACGCTTCGGTTGGGCGCTCGCCGCGGGCGACTTCGATCACAACGGGATCGCCGACCTCGCGATCGGCAGCCCGTTCCGAACCTCGAACGGAGAGGCGGAGGCGGGTCAGATCACGGTGCTGTACGGGCGGGCGACGCTCGGCTTGAACCTGCACCTGACGGCGGCGGACGGCGCGCCGGGAGCGCAGATCCTCAGCCAGAGCAACCTCCAGAACCAGACCGCCGAGGCGTACGATCGGTTCGGCTTCGCGCTCGCGGCCGGCAACTTCGACAACGCCGCAGGCGATGATCTCGCGATCGGCTCGCCCTACGAGGCCCCCGGGAGCGGACCGTACCAATCGGGCGCGGTCAGCATCCTCTACTCGAGCCACCTCCAGCCGCTCCCGACCGCGACCGCGCAGACGATCCACGGCGCGACCGCGGGCCTCGCGTACACGGCGCAAGGGGGCGCGCAGTTCGGCAGCTCGCTCGCGGCGGGCAACACGAACGCGGACGCGTTCGACGACCTCGTCGTGGGCATCCCCTACTACGATATCGGCGCTGCCCTCGACGCGGGCGCCGCGCTCGTCATGCGCGGGAGCGCCGCGAAGCTCAACCCGAGCGCGAGCTTCCTGCTCACGCAGAACCGCTGGCCCACCACGACCGTCGCTGAGTCGCAGGAGTACTGCGGGTACTCGGTCGCCGTCGGGAACTTCAACGGGGACAGCACCGGGGACGTCGCGTTCGGCTGCATGGGCCAGGACATCGGTTCTCCGGGCTACGCCGAGCAGGAGGGCGCGGTCGTCGTCGCGTACGGGCCGCTCTTCTATTCGATGTACTCCCCGAACGCGGAGTTCTGGCACATGGACCAGCCGAACGTCCCCGGCATCGCGAGCGACCTCGAGCACTTCGGCGCGGCCGTGACGGCGGGCGACTTCGACGCGGACGGGAAGGATGATCTCGCCGCGGGCGCACCGGGGCAGCAGGCGATCGACGGCGAGGTCGTCGTCCTTCGCGGACTCTGATCGGGGAGGCGCGCCGAAGCGATCACGTACCAGGCGGGGCCGGATGGCGCGCGAGCCGCGCGATCCGGCCCCCCGCGTCATGGCCGCCCCCCACGGATCCGAGACCATGCCTTTCCCCACGCCGCGAAGCGCGGGCGTCCTCGTCGGCGAGCGCGCCTACCGGCTCGGTGCGCACGTCGCGAGCGGCGGGTTCGGCGCCGTCTTTCACGGCGTGGAGGTCGACACCGGGCGCGACGTCGCCATCAAGGTGCTCGCGCCGCCGTGGGACGGCGAGCGCCGCGCGCGCTTCGCGCGAGAGGCGCGCCTCGCGCGCGGGATCAGGCACCCGAGCGTGGTGCGCGTGCTCGATTCGGGGGACGCGCCGGATGGAGCGCCGTTCATCGTCTTCGAGTGGCTCGAGGGCGTGCCCCTCTCGGCCAAGCTCGAGCGGGGGGAGGGCCTGCCGCTCGATCTCGTGGCGCACGTGGGCCGCGAGCTCCTCGGCGCGCTCGAGGCGATCCACGCGCTCGGGATCGTTCACCGCGACGTGAAGCCGGCCAACATCCTCCTCTCCGGGGCCACGCCGCCGCGCGTGTCCCTGCTCGACCTCGGCGTCGCCCGGCCCATGGTCGCGAGCCGCGCGCTCACGGAGGACGGCGCGATGGTCAGTTCGCTCCCGTACATGGCCCCCGAGCAGCTCGACGGCGCGAGCGTGACGCCCGCGGCGGATCTGTATGCGCTCGGCCTCGTCCTCGCGGAAATGATCGGCGGGCAGCGGATCTACTGGGGCCGCGCGGTCGCGATCTGTGCGGACAAGCTCCGGCGACCACCGCCCTTCACGCGCGTGCACCAGCGCTCCCCGCTCTGGCCCGCGATCGAGCGCGCGACGCGCGCGCGGCCCGACGAGCGCCCAGCGAGCGCCGCCGAGATGCGGGCGCTGATGGAGGCCCCGCGCCGTGCCGGGACCGAGGCGCGTGCGCGCCCGCCTACGCGCTCGCGCGCTCGGCACTGGATCGGCGCGATCTGCGCGTTCATGCTGGGCGCGGGCATCGCCCTCGCGCTCATCGCGTGGAGGGGCGCGCAGCCTCGACCTCGCGCGAGCGCGCCTCGGCGGGCTCGCGTGGCGGACGCGGGCCCCGCGGCCGAGGCGCCGGTGGACCTCTCACCCCGCGCCTGCCCGGGTGTGGATCGGCTCGCCCCGGAGGCGGCGCGCGCCTGGTTCTTCGCGGACGGCGAGGAGCCCGAGAGCGGCACACGCGAGTTCCCGGGTCAGGTCGTGCACTGGTGGCTGAGGTCCGATCGGCAGGTGACGTTCTACGATTTCTCGAGCGCGGGGACGTCTCACCCGACCGCGGCGGAGAGCGTCGACGTGCAATCCGGGAGCGCCGCCGCCGCGGGCCGCCTCGCGCTGCGCGGCGCCACCAAGGTCCTCGCGGTGCGGGCGCCGAGCGGCCTCATCGACGCGTTCGAGCGGCGGTACTGCCCGTGACGGGATCAGCGCGCGCGATCTCGGAACGCGTCCGGATCCAGGCCGTAGCGCTGCATCCAGCGATGGATCTGCACGCGCGTGCGCGCGAGCTCGCGCGCGACGGCGGCGACGTTGCCCCGGTGTCGCTCGAGCAGGACCTGGAGCTCCGCGGGCGTCGGCCTCTCGCGGAGCTTCGATCCGAGCACCGCGCCCCTTCCGCCGGCGGAGCCGTGGCGGAGTCGAGCGCCTTCGGCGCGCTCGCCAGGTTCGTTCGACGGTGGGTCGGGTTCGTCCCCGAGCGCCGCGGGCGGCTCCGTCGCGCCCCGCTGAAAGGGAGCGCGCGAGGGCTTCGCGCGGAGCCCGTCCTGCGCGGCGCTTCGGAGCTCGTCCGGCAGGTGCCGGAGATCGAGGCGCTCGCCTTCGCTGAACGTCGCGGCGCGGTTCACGATCGACTCGAGCTCGCGCACGTTGAACGGGTAGTCGTGCGCGAGGAGGGCGTGCATGAACCGGAACGTCACGCCGAGGTTCGGCTTGCCCGCCCGACGCAGGAACGTCGACACGAGCAGGTAGAGGTCCTCCTTGCGATCGCGGAGCGGCGGCAGCGTGACGGAGACCTCGGCGATGCGCGCGTAGAGGTCGGCGCGGAACCGGCCGTCCTCGATCCGGGCGCGGAGATCGCGGTGGGTCGCGCTCACGACGCGCACGTCGACGGGCTCGGCCGAGACGGCGCCGAGCGGCAGCACCTCCTTCGTCTGCAGCACGCGGAGGAGCTTCGCCTGCGCCTCGAGCGGCATGTCGCCGATCTCGTCGAGGAGCAGCGTCCCCCCGTGCGCCGACTGGACGAGCCCGGACTTGTCGCGGTCGGCGCCCGAGAACGCGCCTCGCTTGTAGCCGAAGAGCTCGCTCTCGATGAGGGACGCGGGGAACGCGGCGCAGTTCAAGGCGCGCAGCGGCCCTTTGCGCTCGCTCTCGCGGTGGACGAACTCGGCGAACACCTCCTTGCCGGTGCCGGTCTCGCCGAAGATCGCGACGGAGAGGCGCGAGCGCGCGACGCGACGGAGAGCGTCCGCGGCGCGCGCCACTTGCCACCTCCCGCCCGGGTGAGGCGCGAGCTGCGCGTGCGGGCCGAGCGGCGTGCCGTCGAGGTGATCGTCGCCGTAGGCGTCGACCGCGCGCTCGACGAACTGGAGCAACACGTCACCGGCGCGCACCATCGCGCCGGGCGAGAGCTCGACCGCGCCCGTCGTCGCTCGTCCGTCGACGAAGGTCCCGTTGTGGCTCCCGAGGTCGGTGACCGTCCACACGCGCGTCCCGTCCGCGCTGGCGCGGCGTTCGAAGAGCGCGTGGCGGCGCGAGATCGACGCGACCTCGATGCGCACGTCCGCCTCGTCGCTGCGACCGAGCACGACGCGCTCGCGCGCGAACGGAAACGCGGGCGCGATGCGACGGAAGTCGTCCGCGTAGAGGAGCGCGAGGCCGGGCCTCGGCACGGCCTCGCCCTGCGAGGTGGGGCCGTCGACCATCGACTCCGTCGCTGGGTCCAGCGTCGCCGCGCCCATCGGCGCACCGTACCAGCAAGGGAGCGCGCATGGACGTAGGCATCGAGCTCGCGGCGGGTGACGTCCTGCTCGATCGCTATCGGGTGGACGCCAAGATCGGCGAAGGAGGAATGGGCGGCGTGTACCTCGGGTGGCACGTCGCGCTCGAGATGGCCGTGGCGATCAAGGTCATCCGCCTCCCCGCGGGTGGAGACGCGGGAGATCAAGCGCGGGTGCGCCTCCTGCGCGAGGCGCGGGGGCTCGCGCGCCTCCGGAGCGAGTTCGTTCGTCGCCCGCTCGACTACGGCGCGCTCCCGACGGGGGCGCCGTTCCTCGTGCTCGAGTACCTCGAGGGGATGTCCCTCGCGGAGCGCGCGGCGCGCGGGCTCCTCCCGCGAGCGGAGGCGGTCACCTACGTCGCGCAGGCGGCGGCCGGGCTCGCGGAGGCGCACGCCCACCACGTCGTCCACCGGGACGTGAAGCCCTCCAACGTCTTCCTCGCGCGCGCTCAGGGGGACGAGCGGATCGCGAAGGTGCTCGACTTCGGGATCGCGAAGACGCTCTCGCTCGACACGGACATCACGCGCGGGGGGCAGCTCCTCGGGACGCCCGAGTACATGTCCCCCGAGCAGGTGCGCGACGCGCCATCCGTCGACGAGCGCACGGACGTCTGGTCGCTCGGCGTCGTGCTCTACCGGCTCCTCGGCGGCGCGCTGCCGTTCCGCGGCGCCACGAAGCCGCGGACGCTCGCCTCCATCCTCGACGACGAGCCGCCGGCGCTCCGCACCCTGCGCCCCGATCTGCCGCTCCCGCTCCAGCGCGTCGTCGAGGCGTGCCTCGCGAAGGATCCCGATCGTCGCATCGAGAGCGCCGCGGAGCTCGCCGCGCGGCTCGCGCCGTTCGGCACGGACGAGGCGAAGCGCGCGGCCCGCGTCGCGCTCGCGACGGAGTCGAGCGCGTCGACCGCGGTCACCGTCCGCAGGGCGACGCCTTGGATCGACGACGCGGCGGCGCGCTCGACCCCCACCATCGATCAGAACGCGGGGCCGGGCTCGACGGACGGCGCGGAGAGCGAGGCGCGCAAGGCCGAAAGTGGCGGCGCGGCCCCAGCGATGACGCTCGACGCAGGGGGACCGGGTCGGCGCGACGCGGGGGAGTTCGTCGCTGCCAGGAGGAACGCGGGCTGAGGCGCGCTCACTCGAACGCCGTCGTGCCGCCGACGTGACCCGCGGGCTTGGATGACCCCGCGGGCGCCGCGGCCGACGCGACGGGGGCCGTGGCAGGTGGCGCGCGAACGCCGGCCAACGAGGGTCGCGGCGGCGGGTTCGCGGCGAGCGCGGCGGACGACGGCGCGGGCTCGATCGCGCTCCCGAGCGCGCCGGGCGCGACCGAACCGGTGGGGCTCGCGCGGATCTCGACGGGCGCAGGCGAGGTCGCGCTCGCGGCCTCCACCGTCGCAGCCCCGCTGGGTCGGCCGAGCTCGGAGGGCGGCGTCGCCGCCACGCGGTTCGAGAGGACGAGAACGAGCGCGAGGGCGAGCCCACCTCCGAGGATGGCAGCGCCCGCGAACCACACCCGATGGCCGGGCGCGCGGCGCGCGGGAGGAGCCTCTCCAAGGGGGGGGCGGGGCGGCTCGACCGTCGCGGGCAAGGACCCACCGTCCGCCTCCCCGCGACCCTCGCGCTCGATCGCGCCCGTGCTCTCCGACAGAAGCGGAGCGAGCTCGCTCATCTCTCGCTCGGTGGGCGGGACGAGCATCGCGTCGCGGATCACCGATCCGTCGCTCCCGAGCGCGGCGAGCTCGCGCTGGAGCGCCGCGAGGAGCTCCGCGGCGCTCGACCAGCGCGCCTCCGGATCCTTGCGGAGCGCGCGCGACACGATCTGGGACGTGGACTCGGAGACCCACGGCGCCCGCGCGCGCACGGGCTCGGGCTCGGCGGTGCAGATGTCGAGGAGGATCTGCGCGAGCGCCCCGCCTCCGAACGGGAGCTCGCCCGCGAGGAGCCGGTAGAGGACGACGCCGAGCGACCAGAGATCCGCGCGGTGATCGATCGTCTTCAAGCCGCGCGCCTGCTCGGGCGACATGAATTGGGGCGACCCGAGCACGCTGCCCGTGAGCGTGAGACCGGTCGCGGCCTCCTCGGAGAAGCGCTCCATCTCGACCTTCGCGATCCCGAAATCGAGGACCTTCACGACGCGCCTCCCGTCGGGTCGATCGGCGAGGAGGAGGTTCGCCGTCTTCACGTCACGGTGCACGATGCCGGCCTCGTGCGCGGCGCGGAGCCCCTCGCAGGCCTGCGCCGCGATGGCGAGCGCGGCCTGGGGCCGGAGGCGCCGCACGCGCTTCGCGACGTCGTGCACGGTCTCCCCAGCGAGCAGCTCCATGACGATGAACGGCGACGCGCTCGCCGCGTCCGTGTCCGCGTCGAGCACCTCGACGACGTGCTCCGACGCGATCCGCCCGGTGGCGAGCGCCTCGCGCTTGAAGCGCTCCGCCATCTCCGTCTCGTACGCGCGCATCGTGTCGTGGGACCCAGGGTCGGAGCCGCTCGACGACCGCGTGAGCTTGAGCACCTTGAGCGCGACGGCGCGGCCGGTCTGCGTGTGGACCGCCTCGTAGACCGTGCCCATGCCACCGGCCCCGATGCGGCGCTCGACGCGATACTTCCCGCCGACGACGGACCCGATCATGAACCCCCGAGGGTAGAGCACGGACCGCTTCGAATCACGGCGTATCGAAGACGGTCCCTGCTCTAGCATCCGGGGCGAGTGGACCCACGACGCACGCTCCCGGCGCTCGCGCTGCTCGCCGCGGTCCTGGCGGTCGCCCCGGGGCGGGCCTCGGCGGATCCTGCGCCACCGGCGGCGGACGCGAAGGACGAGGCGAAGCGGAGGTTCGAGCGCGGGGTCGAGCTCATGAACCAGAAGCTCTGGGACGAAGCGCTCGCCGAGTTTCGCGCGTCGCGCGCGCTCTTCCCGACGCGCGGCAACACGCAGAACAGCGCGGTCTGCTTGCGCGAGGTCGGCCGGTTCGACGAGGCGCTCGACATGTTCGACGCGCTCCTCAAGGAGTTCGCGACGCTCAGCGCGGACGAGCGCGCGGACGTCGCCGCGGAGATCAAGGCGCTGCGCGACCACGTCGGCTCGGTGGAGATCCTCGTGATCGAGCCCGGGGCGCGCCTGGTCATCGACGGGCGGGATCGCGGGGAGACCCCATTCTCCGCGCCCCTCCGCGTGAACGTCGGGTCGCACGTCGTGCGGGTCGTCAAGCAGGGCTTCGCGGTGCTCGAGGCGCGCGTCGAGGTGCGTCCGCGCGAGAACGCGCAGGTGGACGGCGTCCTCACCGCCCTCGCCGTCTCCGGCGAGCTCAAGGTCACGAGCGACGCGCCGGCCGACGTCGTGGTCGATGGCGTCGTCGTGGGCCCCGCCCCGTGGTCGGGGCGCGTCGCGGTCGGTCCCCACGCGGTCGCGCTCCGGGCCGAGGGGGATCGCGGCACCGCGCCCGCCGCTGCGCCCGTCAAGGCGGACGAGACGACCGCGCTCCGCCTCGAGGTGAAGGCGCTCGACGCGGCGCTCCGAATCGAGCCCACGCCTGCGAACGCGACGGTCGCGCTCGACGGCGTGGAGATCGGACGCGGCGTGTGGGAAGGCCGCCTCCCGTCGGGCAATCACACGATCGAGCTCGCCGCCGACGGGTTCATCGCGGCGAAGCGGCCGCTCACGCTCGGCGCGGGCAAACCGGAGCAGCTGCGCGTCGAGCTCGAGCGCGACAGCGATCACGCGATGTGGAAGCAGAAGCGCCTCGGCCGAGGAGTCTTGGGCGCGACGGCCGCGCCCCTCTTCGCGCCGGTGTTCGGGGGCGACGCGCTCCCGGGCGCGGGGCTCGGCGCGCTCGCGACGATCCACGGCGGTTACGAGCTCGGCCTCGGCGTGCAATTCGAACTCGAGGCCGGCGTCGCGTTCCTCACGACGAGCGCCGAAGGCCGCGCGGCGACGCTCACGCCGCGGGGCCTCGAGCCGAACGCGGGCGCGCTCGACGAGGATCTGCGGCTCGTGGGCCCGCTCGTCGGCGGCGCGATCGCGTACCAGACGACGAACGACTGGCCGTTCCTCGCGCGCGCGTCCGGAGGCGTCTTCTTCGGCCAGGTGCGCGACGTGCGCTCCGGGACGTTCACGTCGAACCTGGACGGGCGGAGCTACGCCGTCGGCCCCGTCGGGGAGTCGAAGGGCGCGCTCTACGGGTACGTGGCGCCCGAGGTCGCCCTCGGCCGGCGCTTCGGGAAGCTCGCGACGCTCCGGCTGGGCGTCACGGGGCTCTTCCTCGTCGCGCCGACCGCCCCCGCGTGGGCCGACGAGTCCGTCCTGCTCGCGGGGCCGTGCGACGGCGCCGGTCCGTGCGAGGGCGAGGCGACGTTCGGCGCGGAGCCGCTCACCGCGTCGGCGATCGTGGCGATCGCGCCGCGCGTGTCGTTCGAGCTCACGTTCTGAGCGGTCGTTTCAGGGCGCGGAGGCACCGATCGCCAAGGGGCGGCTCAAGGGTAGTGGAAGCTGCCGGTGTGGACGCCGAAGTCCGTCTCGCACGTCTTGTACACGCTGCCGTCCACGGTGCCGGACGCGTCGAAGGTCGCGTCGAAGGAGAAGCCGTTGTCGTCGAAGCAGTTCGGATCGAACGTGCCGTCGAGCCCGCCCTTCGGCGCGGACATCGCGAGGTACCAGGCGTTCGTGAAGCCGCCCGCGTTGCGGCGCAGGTACGTGTGGAACCCCTCGTCGAAGCTGCCGTCCTTCGTGATCCACTCGGCGAGCACCTCGATGTCGAACGCCTCTTGGCCCGGCGCGGGGATGCGGCACACGGCGAACCCGCCGTCGTAGACGACGCGCACGCGGACCGTCGTCTCGGGGAGCGTCTCTGGGTACTTGGGATCCGTTTTGTCGTAGGGGAACGGCGCGCTCACGTCGCTCACGGGGAGCCCGGCGAGCACGGCCTTCGCGGTGAAGTTCGGATCCGATCCGCAGGGCGTGTCGAGCGACTCGACGAGGATCGCGCCCTCCTCCACGGTGGTGCAGGGTCGCCGCGTGCACGCGAGGCCGCTCGCCGCGCAGACGCAGTCGTTGCACGCGTCCGTCGACGGGAAGTGCTCCGCGTAGGCGTGGTTCATCCCCGCGTACGTGCACCCAGGCGTGAGCGAAGGGCACGTGCGGCTCGTGCACGTGGTCGTGCCGTCCGCGTTGCATTCGCAGAAGTTGCAGTCGTCCCCCACCGGGTACCGGTCGCCCGCGGCGTGCCCCGCGTCGAGGCAGCTCGGCCCGCCGGAGCTGCTCGAGGCGGACGTCGACCCCGAACCGCCCGTGCCCGAGCTCGCCGACCCGACCGAGGAGCTCGAGGTGGAGCCGCTCGAGGTGGTCGATCCGGTCGAGCGATCGTCCGGGCTCCCGTCGTCGCACGCGGCGACGAGCAGAGACGCGGTGACGCCCATGGCGAGGCTCATCCCGACGGTGAAGGCGATGCGACGGCGCGACATGGCGAGACTGTACCATTCGTCCCACGGGGCGCGCCGTCGGGATGAGCATCGCCCGCCCGCGCGTACTCGCGAGCGCTCGATCCTGCGGCGGTCCTCCGCCGATCCCCCGAGCGCGCCGAAGGCGCTCGATCCTGCGGCGGTCCTCCGCCGATTCCCCGAGCGCGCCGAAGGCGCTCGATCCTGCGGCGGTCCTCCGCCGATTCCCGATGGACGGGCGAGGGCGACCGTACGATGGAGAACGACGAGGAGAGCGAGTGACTCGGGCGGAGAAGTGGATCGGAGGCACGGTGTTCGCCGTCGCGGTGGCGGGGTGCGGCGCCGAGGGCCGATCGTCGTCCGTGCCGAGCACGTCCGCCGCCGCGAGCGCCTCGGTGCTGGTCGCGTCGGAGGTCGCCTCGAGCGCGGTCGCCGCGCCTGCGCCGGCGCGTCCCCCGTACGACACTTCGAAGATCACGCGGCTCATCGACGGCGCCGCGCTCGCCTCGGTGAAGAAGCTCGTCGTCGCGAAGCAGTGGAGCGACGCGGCCACGGCGCTCGAGGCGCTCGCGGGGGGCGCGTCGGAGGCCGATCGCCCGAGCCTCCTCTACCTCGCGGGCCTCACCTGGACGACGGCGGGCGTCCCGAAGAAGGCCGCGGCCGCGTTCGAGGCGAGCGGGAAGGCTGGCGGGCCGCTCGCGTCGTACGCGTGGTACGCGGCCGCCCTCCGCCTCCGCGACCTCTCGGAGTTCGACGCCGAGCTCGCGGCGCTCGCGATGGTGGACGCGGCGGCCGTCCCGCGCGCGAAGACCGATCCGCTGCGCGCGAAGGCGCTCGTGCGCGTCGGCAAGGCGGAGGACGGGTTCGTCGTGTACCGCGAGATCGTCGCGCAGCACGACAAATCCTGGGCGGCGACGTCCCTCGAGCTCGCCCACGCCCTCCTCGACCACCCCGGTGGATCGCACGCGGAGGAGGCGGCCGCGCTCGCGCTCGAGGTCACGCTCGACGGCCCCGCGAGCCGCGAGGCGGACGCGAAGTCCACGCTCGACTCCGCGCTCTCGACGATGCGCGTCGAGGACCGCAAGCCGTTCGAGGATCCGTCGAGCGCGGAGCTCGCGAAGCGGGCGCGCGCCTCGTCGCGTCCGGCCGGAGCAAGCAGGCCCTCGCGATCGCGCAGAAGCTCGAGAAGCGGAAGGACGAGAGCTGCGGCGCGGTGGCCCTCCGGCGCGCGCGCTCGCGGGCGTGGGCCGCGCGAGCGAGGCGTCGACCGCGTTCGAGACGGCGATCACGGCGTGCGCGGGGGACGCGACGATGGACGGCGCGCGCCTCCTCTTCGACGCGGGTCGCGCCGCCGCGAAGGGCGGCAACCTCCCGAAGGCGATCACTCGGTACATGGCGCTCGAGGAGCAGTTCCCCACGAGCTCGCTCACGGACGACGCGCGCATCGAGCGCGCGAAGGCGGCGCTCGAGAACCAGGACGACGCGGCGTTCGCGGCGGCGCTCGCGCCGATCGTCGCGGACTACCCGAAGGGAGATCTCACGGGCGACGGGGCGTTCCTCCTCGCCATCACGCTCGCGAAGCGGGGCGACTGGAAGGGCGCGATCGCGCCGCTCACCACCGGGGCGGCGCTCGAGCGCGAGCGCATGTACTACCGCGCCGGTCGCTTCGAGTACTTCCGCGGCCGCGCGCTCGCCGAGACGGGGGACGACGCGGGCGCGCGCGGCGCGTACGCGCGCGTCCTCGCGGACTATCCCCTCTCCTATTACGCGGCGATGGCGTGCGCGCGCTCCGAGGAGCTCGAGGCGGGCGCGTGCGCGAAGGCGCTCGATCGCGCGTCGAACGCCAGCGAACCCGCGATGCCGGACGACGCGACGCGCGCCGCCCTCCCGTTCCGCGCGGCCGAGCTCCTCACCGCGCTCGACGACGGGCCGATGGTGATGGTCGCGCTCGACGCGCTCGGTGTGGGCGATCGGAGCGCCGCGCCCGAGACGACCACGGCGGGCGCGCTGCTGCTCGCGCGCACGTCGACGCCCGCGCTCGGCCACCTCCTCCTTCGGAGCGCGAGCGAGACGGAGCCTCGCGCGGGGCGCAACGAGGCCGTGGGCTACCGGGACGCGTTCGCGACCGGCGCGTGGCGCGAGGTCTGGGAGGCCGCGTATCCGCGGCCGTTCGCGGACGCGGTGAAGAAGGCGTCCACCGAGAGCGGCGTGCCCGAGCCGTTCCTCTTCGCGGTGATGCGCGAGGAGAGCGCCTTCGATCCGAACGCCGTCTCGAAGGCGGGCGCGCTCGGCCTCACTCAGGTCATGCCGATCGTGGGCAAGCGCGGGGCGAAGCGCCTCGGCCTCCCGGACGGGGACGCGGATTTCCTCGACCCGGAGGAGAACGTGCGCCTCGGGGCGCATTTCATGAAGCAGATGCGCGACCGCTTCTCGGGGGACGTGCTGCTCGCGATCCCCGCGTACAACGCGGGCCCGCTCGCGCCCGAGGGCTGGGCGAAGGACAGGCCGGGCATGGCGCTCGACCTGTTCGTCGAGGACATGCCCTACACGGAGACGCGGAACTACACGAAGCGCGTGATCGGCTCGCTCTTCGTGTACGAATTCCTCTCGGGCGCCGGCGCAAGCGGCGAGGCGGCGCGCTCCCCCCGGCTCGCCGTCCCCGCCCCATGAGGACGACCGCCGAAGGGCGCCGGCGCGCCGCTCGTTTCTGCCGCCGCTCCGACCACGGAACTCCTGTAGAGTCCAGCCCGGGATGGTGAGCGAGTCGGAGCAGCTCGTCGGCGCCGTGTTCAATCGGCAATGGAGGCTCGGCCGGCTCATCGGCGAGGGGGGAATGGGCGCGGTCTACGAGGCCCAGTCCCTCACGAACCAGGGCGCGCGCGCGATCAAGGTCCTGCACCCCGAGTTCGCCGCGGACGCGCAGGTCATCAACCGGTTCTTCGCGGAGGCGCAGGCGGTGCGGATGCTCGTGCACCCGAACGTCGCGCAGATCTACGAGGCCGCGCGCGCGGAGGACGGGACGCCGTACCTCGTGATGGAGCTCCTCACGGGGATGCCGCTCTCGCGCTTCCGCCGACCGAAGGAGGCCGTCCCGCCGGCGGTGGCGGCGCCGATCGTCTACGGCATCCTCCAGGGCCTCGCGCTCGCGCACTCGCGCGGGGTCATCCACCGCGACCTCAAGCCGGACAACCTCTTCCTCGTCCCGGACGGCCGCGGCTCCCACATCGTCAAGGTGCTTGACTTTGGCATCGCGAAGCTGATGGACGGGCTCGGCGGGATGGGCTCGAAGACGAAGACGGGTGTCCTCCTGGGGACGCCGGGGTACATGAGCCCGGAGCAGATCAAGAACTCGAAGGCCGTGGACCCGCGCAGCGATCTCTGGAGCGTCGGCGTCATCTTCTACGAGATGGTCACGGGTCGCGAGGCGTTCCCCGCGGACAACGAGTTCACGCGCCTCACCGCGGTGCTCACGCAGGACATCACGCCGGTCGCGCAGATCATCCCGCAGCTCGGCGCGTGGACCCCGTTCTTCCAGCGCGCGCTCTCGAAGGATCCCGCGGGCCGCTTCCAGAGCGCGGCGGAGATGTCGCAGGCGCTCACCGTGACCGCGAGCCAGGGGCAGAAGTCGGCGAGCGCGCAGGGGCGCGAGTGGGGCACGGTCGCGCTGCAGATCCCCGCGAGCGCGGGCCCCCAGGCGCTGCGCCCGAGCCAGCATCCGCCGCCGGATCCGAACCAGGGCGCCCCGCAGACGTTCGGCCCGGGCGCGACGCAGCTCGGTGGTCCGCTCGCCCAGCAAGTGGCGCAGGCGCAGGCGCAGGTGCAGCAGGTCTCGATCCACGTGCAGCGCGACTCGGGGGCGCGTACCCGTCGCGCCCGCCCAGCGTGCCCCCGCCGGGCGGGCCGACCGGCCCGACGACGCACGTGAGCGGCGTCCGGCCGCCCGGTGTCCCCACGTCGGTGACGCCGTCGCCGCAGGTGCAGCTCATCACGCCCCCGCCCGTCGGCTTCCCGCTCTGGGTGGTGATCGCGGTCGGCGTCGGCGCGTTCGTCGTGGGCCTCGTGATCGGCGCCGTCGCGCTCTGAGTCTCGCCCTCCGCGTCATGCGTTCTGGGGCTTCCGCCCTGCTCGTTTCCGCGTACGCTCCGGCCCGATGAACGAGCTCTACACGCGCTGCCTCGACACGTTCCCCGAGTGGCTGCGGTCGCTCGCCACCGACGCGACGGATCTGGCCGCGCTGCTCGAAGGCGACGCCCTCGACAAGCCGGCGAAGCTCCACGTGGCGGGCGCGCTCAACTACTTGTTCAAGTCGCTCGACCTCATCCCGGACGGCATCGAGGATCTCGGCTTCCTGGACGACGCGTTCATCCTCCGACTCGGCGCGAAGCACGCGGTGGACGAGCTCGGCTCGGCGAGCGCGCCGGAGGCGCTCACTCGGCTCGCCGGCGACACGGCGATCATCGCGGAGCTCCTCGAGGGCACGCACGCCCGCCTCGTCGCGTACGCGAAGAACCTCGTGACCGGCGCCGCGCGCGGGCGAACGACCCAGGAGATCGTGGAGGACGAGGCGAGCCGCGCCGCCTTCCTGACCGAGGTCCGCGGCTGGGCGGCGAGCTACCAGGCGCCGAGCTTTGCGCGCGACGAGAAGAACATCGTGAAGCTCTCGTCGTTCCTGAGCGCGAAGCTCCCCGCCTGATCACCGGGCGCCGCTCCCGTCGAGCGCGCCCGCCCGAGCCCGATGCTGCCGGGCGCCTGGCGCGCCGAGTTCGCCCGAGCGCTCGGCGGCGATGCCGCGAGTGCGCGGAGGGCGCGCTCAAAAGCGCACACGCGCGGCGCGTCTCGGGGCCGCGGCGCGTTCGGCCCGGAGCGGGCTTCGGAGCCTGCGCCGGACGCCGACAGGGCGCTGCTCGGCGTCGCCCAGTTCCTGATCGAGCTCTCGCGAAGGCGCGAGGCGCCCGCGGCGCTTCTCTGGGCGACCGCGACCGACTTCGCGTGGTTCTCGTCGCGCTTCCAACTGCTCGCGGTGACCGCCGACCGGGACGAGGTGCTGGTCGAGGGGGTGCGACGATCACTGCACGAGGGTCGGCGCCCCATCTCACCCCATTGACTGTCGAGCGTCGCGCGCACGCGAAGCCCGTTCATGCGCACGAGCGCGCCCCCTCGGGGCATCCGGAGGATCCCATGTTCCAAACGCTCACTCCCCAGTTCGGCCGCGCGCACACCACGCGCGACCAAGGAACAGCGAGCCGCATCCAATGAACCCCTTCGAATGCCGGTTCTGCGGGGCCTCGCCCGAGGAGCACAGCGGTCGCCAAGGTACGGGCGGCTGAACGGCGAGCACGACGCGCACGCGCGTCATGCCTATCTCGCCAGACGCGTAGTGTCCCGGAGCGACTGTCTGCTTCACGCGGACCGCCCCACGGACTTCCGCGAGGACGACCGCAAGGCGTTCGCGGCGGCTCGAGCGACGTCGGAGCTACCTGAAGCGCCCGGCGCTCTTCGGGAAAGCGCGCTTTCGCTTGGGGCGCTGAGCCGCTTTGCGCTGCTTCTCGATCTGTTCGGGGGACGTGGCGAACGCGACGCCTTCGCGGACCCACCTCGCGAGCGCGGGCGTCGTGCGGACGCCGGCGGCGGCGACGATCACGAACCCCTTCAGTGGCCGACCCGTGAAGTCCATCACGCGCGCGTGCGGGCGCGCGAGCGCGGCCTCGTACCCGTCGCCCACGCGCGCGAGCAGGTCGTCTCCGACGATGCCGCACGCCATGCTCCCCGCCACCATGAAGCAGAGCCCGCCGAACATCTTCTTCTCGATGACGTCGTCGCGCTCGGCGAGGGCGCCTCGAACACGCATCGCGAGCTCTTCGCTGTAGACCATGCGGGCCGATCTTCCGCCAACCGGGGCGTCGCCACCAGGAGGACGCAGAGCCCGCGCGCGCCGGCCATCCCCAACGCCGCACCAAGGCCGCGCCGTGCGAAGATTGGGGGATGCGACTTGCTGTCTTCGGTGCTCTCTTGGTGCTCGCCTCGACGGCGGGCTGTGACGATGCCTCCACCACGACCTCGACGGGCGGGAGCGCGTCTTCGAGCTCCGCGCAGGGGTCGACCTCGTCGAGCTCGTCGGTGGCGAGCTCCTCGACCGGGATGGATACCCACGGCGATTGCATCGACGACAAGGACTGCATGGCCGGGTCGTGCGTCCTCTTCGGGAGCCACAAGATCTGCGTGTCTTCGCCGAGCGAGGCCACGATGTGCGAGATGCCCGGCGGCGGGGACGAGTGCTGCTCCACCGCCGACTGCGCCGCGAAGGGAGGCGGCGCGTGCTACGCGGGCCCCGATCTCCAGTTCTGCGGCGGCGCGTTCCCCGGGTTCAACCGGTGCGTGGTCGACGACTGTGCGACCGACGCGGACTGCAAGCAGAACGATCCCGACTCCGTCTGCGGCCCCGACGGCGCGTTCGGCCTCCCGAAGCGGCATTGCGTCCACGCGACCTGCTTCGTCGACGCGGACTGCACGGCGAAGCCGGGTGGTGAATGTCTGCTCGTGGGGAACAACCCGTGCTGCAGTCACCCTGCGCCGGACGGCTTCGCTTGCGTCTACCCGGGCGACTGCATCAAAGACGCGGATTGTCCGAACGGGGCGTGCGACATCGATCCCGGGACGGGCGAGTCGAAGTGCGGGCCCCCGAACCAGGGGTGCCCGCCCTGAGGTCGGGCACCGCCGCCGAGCGGGGTGACGTCGCGCGCTCGCGCGGCGTCACCGCCCTCCGCGACCTCGCGATCAGAGCTCGTTCGTGCGCGGCTGGTTCGGCTGCGGCTTCTCGCCCATCGCCTCGCCCTGTGCGTTCAGGAGCTGCGTCATCAGATCGCGGCACTCGGGGCGGTTCCGGAGGTGCGAGAGGAGGGTCTGGGTCGCGTCGCTGAACGTCTTCTCGAACGTCACGCCCTCGCGCGTGCGCTGCGCGACCTTCTCCCGACCCGAGGCGAGATCTTCCTCGAGCGCCTCCGCGTAGCGCACGAGCTGGGCGCGGAGCTCGTCGATCTGGCGCCGCAGATCCCGGGCCGTCGCCTCGCGCGCGTTCTTCTTCGCCTCGTACCGCGCGAACTGCTCGCGCTTCGCCTTCGCGGTCGCCTGCGCGGCGCCGCACCGCTCGAAGATCTGCGGGTCGACGGGGCCGCCCGTGCGGAGCGCCGCGTCCGCCGCCTGCCGCGTGACGAGCGCGTTCTTGTCGACGACCGCGAGCTCGGAGCGGACCTTCTCCACATCCTCGCCGTCCGCCGCCGCTTCGCGCAACACGCGCGACTCCTCGTGCGCGAGCTCCTCGACCTTGCGGCCGATCTCCGCGCGGAGCGCGCGTCCGCGGCGCTCGAGCGCGTCGAGCTTGCGGGTGTACGACGCGACCTCGCCCTCGAGGTGGTTCGCGCGCGCCGCGAGATCCCACGTGCGCGCGAGCGCCGCCGTCACGTCCGCGGGCGCGGCGCCCGCGGGGTACGCGCGCGACACCATCCGCCCGAAGAGCGCCGCGCGGCTCGCCCACTCCGTGACACCTGCGGTCTGCGGCGGCGGCGGCGGCGGCGGCGCGGCCGGTTCGCCGCCCCCACCGTCGATGTCCCACGCCTGCGTGGGCAGGCTCCGCTGGAGCGCCTTCAGCTCCTCCTGGAGGTGGTGGGCGTCCTGGAAGCGCTTGCGCGGATCCTTCTCGAGGAGCCGAAGCGAGATCGCCTCTCCCTGCGGGTTCGCGTCCGGGCGGATCGCGCGCGGCTTGGGCGCCGGCATCGTCCGCTGCATCTCGAGGAGGGCCTCGCGGTCGTTCGACTTGAAGGGCAGCTGGCCCGTCAGCATCTCGAACAGGAGGATGCCGAGCGCGTAGAGATCCGACTGCGCGCTCGCCTCCTCCCCTCGCGCCTGCTCGGGCGACATGTACTCGGGCGTCCCGAACACCGCGCCCTTCGGCGCGAGGCGCGGGTCGCGCGCGATCGCCGCGAGCCCGAAATCGAGGATCTTCACGAAGTCTTTGCGGCCGCCCTTGGCGGTGAGGAGGATGTTGTCGCTCTTCAGATCGCGGTGCACGACGCCGAGGTCGTGCGCGCGCGCGAGCGCGGCGCACATCTGCTCGAGGACGTCGATCGCGCGCGCGAACGGCATGGGGCCGCGCGCGAGCTCCTGCGAGAGGGGCGTGCCGATGAGGTACTCCATGACGAGGTAGAGCTCGCCCTCCTCCGTCTCGCCGATGTCGTGGATGTCGATGATGTGCGCGTGATCGACGCGGTTCGCCGCGCGCGCCTCGCGCAGCATCCAGGCGCGAAGGTGGGTCTCGCCGCGGAGGTCGGGGCGGATGAGCTTCAACGCGACGACGCGGTCGATGAGGACGTGGCGCGCCCGATAGACCACGCCCATGCCGCCTTCCCCGAGGCGAGCCTCGAGGCGATAGCGCCCTGCGACCACTTTCCCGATGAGTGGATCTGCACTGCGGCTCGACGACTTCGCTACCACGCGTGACTCCATATCTATTCTGATCTCCCGATCACTCGCGCGAACGGCTCGCGCGAAACGGACGGCTGGAGCGACGAATGTAACAGAGCATCCCGCGACGGAAGCCAGCCCTTTCGGCCACCTACACGTCAGAGGGGGAGCCGGACCACGAGGCGCGCACCCTGCGCACCTTTCGCGCGTTCGAGCGTGAGTGTGCCGCCGTGCTTGCGGATGATGTCGCTCGAGATCGAGAGCCCGAGCCCGGTACCCTGGCCGGCTGGCTTCGTCGTGAAGAACGGCGTGAAGATCTTCGACTCGATCTCCTCGGGGACGCCCGGCCCGTTGTCCGCGAACGAGATGACCGCCGACGCCTTGTCCGCGGTCCTCTCCGCGCGCGTCTCGATGCGGATTTGGCGGAGCGACGCGTCCGCGTCGCTCCCCCGGCCGCGCTCCTCCTCGGGGACGGACTCGAGCGCCTGGATCGAGTTCATGAGGAGGTTCATGAACACCTGGTTGATCTCGCCGACCCGGCACGTGACCTCGGGCAGCGTGTCCCGCGCGAAATCCGTCGTTACTTGGATGCACGACTGGCGGATGCGCGAGCCGAGCAGGAGGAGCGTCTCGTCGAGCGCGGCGTGGAGATCCGCGGGCTGCGCCTCCACCGGTCGACGCGAGAAGTTCTTGAGGTTCTGGACGATCCGCACGGTCCGATTCGTCGCGCGCTTCACGAGGCTCGAGATGCCGACGAGGTCGTCGAGGGACGCGTCGATGTCGAGCTCCCGCCTGAGCTTCTCGATGCGTTCCCGGTGATCCTTCGGGAGCGCGGCCTCCGCGCTCCGGTACGCGTCGAGCATCGCGCGCACGTCCGCGGCGACGCGCTCGAGCGGCTCGGTGGAGCCCGCGACGGCGTTGAGCGGGTTGTAGATCTCGTGCGCGACGCCGGCGACGAGCTCGCCGATCGAGGCGAGGCGCTCGCCCTGGACGAGCGCCGCCTGCGCGTCCCGGAGCTCCTCGAGCGCGCGCGTGAGCTCGGCGGTGCGCGTCTTCACGTTCGCCTCGAGCGTCGCCCGCTCGTGCTCGAGCTCGGCGATGGTCCGCGCCAGCGTCTCGCGCATGCGCTCCACGCTCCGGGCGAGCCCGACCACCTCCTCCGGGCCGACCACCTCGTCGACCCGCGCCTCGAGCCGGCCCGCGGCCACCGTCTCGGCGGTCCCCGCGACGATGGAGAGGGGTCGCGAGAGGTTCCGCGCGACGCGGAGGATCACCGCGCCGACCGCGATCACGAGGAGGACGAACGCCGCCGAGAGCGCGAGGATCGCGTTGAGATCCTCGCGCACGCTGACCGCGCGGTTGATCGTCCGGTAGAGGCCGATCGAGGAGAGCAGCGAGAGCGCGGCCGTGAACACGAGCGGCCCGCCGAAGTCGCGGAACATGCGCGATCGGAGGGGCAGCGCGCGCTCCGGCTCCGCCGCGGGAGCCCGCGCCCCCGCTGGCAGCCACGAGGAGAGGAGGCGCTCCACGGGCTCGAGGGTCTCTCGGTCCCACCCTCGCTGGGAGAACGAGACGCCCCAGGAGAAGAGCGCCGCGTAGGCGATCTGCATGATCGCGTCGAGGACCTCGAACCGATCCGGGCTCGTGCGGAAGTAGAAGACGCCCACGGTCGTGCACGCGACCCAGATTCCGAAGTTCAAGAGCGAGAGGCGGAGCGGGAGTTTGTGCGCGGCGGCGATCGCCTCGCGCATGCGCGCCGGATCGCCCCCCGGGCCGCCCGCGAGCGCGTCGATGAGGGGGCGCGAGAGGAGGCGCACGACGATCGTGAACACGGCCGTCGCGCCGATCCCGATCGTGGGGACGAACGTCCACCAGCCCTGGAAGAGCATCTTCGAGTCCGCGTGGAGGAACGCGACGCTGAAGAGGACGAGCACGTGCCCGCCGATGATCCCCGTCACCATCGCGCTCTCGGCGAGGCGCGCGCGCACGAGCCCCCCGCTCGCGCCGTCCTTCACCGGATCGAAGCGCCAGAGCTCGCGCCGGTAGATCGCGCGGCGGAGCGCCCACGCCATCGCGCCGAACGCCGCCGTCGCGACCAGGACGCGGGCGTCGTCGGTGAGCGTGAGGAGCGAGAGCGGCCACGCGACGACGCGCATCGCCCCCGCGATCACGAGCCCGCGCCGGCCGAGCTTCAGGAGCGTCGGCAGGAGGACGGCGGAGAGCAGGAGCGATCCGGCGAACGCGATCGAAGGCCACGGCGAGGAGCCGACCTCCGGGAGCACGGTCGACCCGAAGAGCACCGCCGAGAACCCCTCCCACGCGATCGCGAGGAGCTCCGCGCGCAGCGGGCCTCGGACGAACAACCGCTCGGGAGACCGGAGGCTCACGCGTGCCTCAGGTCAGAGCGTCGGGTCGCTCGTTTGGGGATCGAACCCGGTGCCGCTCGAGCCGGAGTCGCCGTCGTCGTCCTTCGGCTTCGGGCAGGGCTTGCCGGTGTACCCGTCCTCGTCCTTCGGGATGTTGCAGGAGTGGACGCGGACCACGCGGGTGCGCGGGTTGTACGTGACCTTGCGCTTCTCCTCGCGACGCTCCCCTCCAGGGAACGTGATCGTGCGGCTCGCCCAGACGCTCCAGCCGTTCGTGCCCTTGTCGATCACCTTCTCCTCGTCCGGCTCCATCGCATCGTTCGCCTCGTACTCGATCTTGGGCTGCGTGAGGTCGAACGGCGCGGAGACGTGGCGCTCCACCTTCCGTCCGCCGTTGTTCCCGTAGAGTCGGACCGTGATGCTCGTCTTGTCGTACTTCGCCTTGATGAGGATCCCCGCCTCGCTGTCGTTGTAGAACGCGAGGTCCGGGTACGGATCCGAGAGGGTCGCCTCGATGCCCATCGGGTAGCGGGGGAACCAGTAGCTGTGCGCTTTGCGCTCTTTGATCGCGTAGCCCGCGTCGAAGAGGCAATTGAAGAGCGTCGTCGCGAACTGGCTGATGCCGCCGCCCACCGTGTCGACCATCTCGCCGTCCCCGATGCTGGGCGCGAGCACGAAGCCCCGCTCCGTGGTCCGGGGGCCGACCCACTTGTTGACGCTGAACGTCTCGCCCGGCTTCACGAGGACGCCGTCCATCATGTCGGCGATGCGGTGGATGTTGACGACGCGGGGCTGGCAGCACGGGTGGCGCGTCGTGAACTTGGTGACGAGCCCGTCGATGTGGAGCGCCTCGGCGGCCTCCGTGGTGAGCGCGGGCTCGACGCCGCGATCCACCGGCAGCTCGCCCTTGCGATCCGCGGTCTTCGCGGCGGCGAGGAGCGCGGGGATGACCTTCTCGGGATCGACGCGCGTCCCCGTCCGGCTCGGCACGATGGTGACGTGATCCTCGGCGTCGATCTCGAACCGCGCGTCGCGCGCGGAGTCCGCGAGCTTGTCCGCGATGGACTCGAGCTTGCGCGCGACGTCCGCCGGGTCGATCGAGACCTCGATCGCCTTTCCGTCGTCCGTCGTTCGCGTGCGGATCGCGGCGGCGAGATCGCTCGGCGTGAACGTGAGCGAGATCGTCTCGGGCCGCGGGACGGGCGGGGGCGGCTTCGGCGGCGGGGCGGCGGGCTCTCCCTTCTTCTTTCGCTTCTTGAGCTTCGGCGCGAGCGCCTTCTGCTCGTCGATCTGCTTCTGTCGGCGCGCCTCCGCGGCGTCCGCGTCCGCGATCTCTTGCGCCGTGGGCTCGCGCACCAGCGTGATGGGGCCGCGCGTGAGCTCCGCCGCGCGATCGACCGCGGCCTTCACGTCCGAGGCGCCGAGCGTGGGCGTGAAGCTCTCGACGGGCACGTCGATCGGAGCGTCGCTCGAGGCCTCGAGCCGGGCGCGAATCGCGGCCTCGAGCGCGTCGCGGGTGACGCGCGACCCCGCCTTCGGAGGGACGGCGACGGGGGTCGCCCCTTCGAAGCGCACGGCGCCGAGCGACGGCGCGTCCGCGACGAGCGCGGCCTCCCACGCCGTCATCTGGGCGCGGAGCGCCTCGGCGTCCAGCGACACCACGATGGGGACGTTCGTCCGGCGCCCGACGAGACTCCGGAGGCGAGCGAGGAAAGAGCGGTCGCGGCCCGCCGCGAGGACGGCCTGGACCGTCGCCTCCCGATCGATCGCGAACGCCGCCGTGGATGGGTCGAACACCACCTCGCGCCCGGCGTGGGCGAGGCGCAGCGGGCGGTGCGAGAGCTTCGACTCGAGCGCGTCGAGCGCCGCGCGCAGGCCGTCCGCGTCGAGCCCGGAGACGTCCACGCCGTCGAGCGCGATCCCGGACTCGACGTGCGCCGCGTCCGCCGAGCTCTCCGCGACGAACATGCCGACGCCGGCGAGGAGCAGGACGAGCGAGATCGCGATGAGGACCTTCTCGAGGCGAACCAGTCGACCGAGCAGCCCCGTCGGCGCGCGCCGCCCCGCGAACACGGCGTCGGTGCCGCGCGCGCCATCGGTCTCTTCTGGAAGAACGCCGCGAGGTGCTGCCACGAACGTCTCCGCGAAGCGTCAGTCGGTGGGGCAGCTGTACTTGAGGGGGCACGCGCCGTCCTCGACGGCCTCGTCGCCGCACTCCATGTGCGCGTCGACGCAGGACTGCGTCGTCGATCCGTCGAAGCACGCGCCGCCCGCGTGCGCGGCCGCCTCCTGGGTGCAGCGCGCCTCCGCCTCCTCTTGGGTGTAGCCACCGCAGGCCGCGACCATCGTTGCGACGAGGACGAGCGCGACGGCGCTCCCGACGAGTTTTCGCATGGGGCGCTCTATCTCAGCGAGCGGCGGCCCCGTCAACGGTACGGAGACCCGGACGGATCGGTCGGCAGGACGAGCCCCCAGGTCCCCGCGCCGGAAATCTGGACCCAGGCCCGGATCAGCTTGATCGGCTGCTTCGCGGACACCGCCTGGACCGCGTCGTAGAGCTCGCGCACGCACTTCTCTTTGAGGTGATCGACGTGCTCGCCGGGCGCGGCTTCGCGCCGGATCCAGAGCGTGCAGTCGGGCATCAGGTGACCGTCGAACCGGTCGTTCCAGCGCCGGCCCACGAGCTCCGCGCGGAGGAGCTTCCGGAGGGGTGGTGGGGTGAGGGGGTCGAGCTCGTACACGAGCGTCGCGAAGAACATCGCGCCCCATCAAGAGCGCAACTCGACGGAGCGCACAAGATCGAGTTGCGCGCCCGGGCTCACGGCCGCGACCTCCAGATCGCGAGCGCGCCGCTCGAAGCGCATTCGAACACCGAAGGGTCCAGGCGCCCCGCGCGGATCCGGTGGGTCGCCACGGTGACGCGCCGTCTCTAGCCCTCGGTCTCGATCGCGTCGAAGACGCGCCGCTCGACGTCGTCGGGGAACGGCCGGAACGCGTAGAACACGGTGGCGCGCGCGAACAGGCCGGCGAACGCCGGGTCGAGCGCGTCCCCGGCGACAGAGGTCGCTCGAGCGAGCCCGAGCCTCACCGCCGCGTCCGCGGCCGCGCGCGCGCGCGCCTCCACGAGCTCGACCCCCACGATCTCTGCGGGGCTCACGAGGCCTCCGTAGACGACGACCCGCCCCGTCCCGCTCCCGAGATCGACGACCACGTCGCGCTCCGAGGGCGACAGCGCGTGGAAGAGTCCACGGCAGATCGGGAACGGCGTCGCGACGTGCGGCGGCACGGGATCGTCCGGATCGCGAGGCTCGAACGCACCCGCGAGGCCGAGCAGGCGATCGAGCTCCGCGTCCGGCAGGTCGAGCTCCTCGCGGTGGTACGCGAGGATCCGCGCGCGGACGGCGGCGGTGTCGGGGGCATCCGGCACGACGCACCCATACCACGGGGCTTGACCGTGGCGCGCGCTCCCGGCCTACGCAGGGACGGCCGCGAAGCTCCACGCGACGAGCGCCCGAGGCGCGCCAGCGTCGGCGTCGCCGAGGCGACGTCTCTCGGATCGTCCGCGCACGCGGCGGCAGCCCTCCCTCAGGTACTCGCGCGCGATCCGCTCGATCCGGGCGAGTCGCGGGCCCGTGTGGCCGCGCGCTCGGGGATCCCGTAGCGAAGAGAGATCGCTTTGCGTGCTTCCCGAGAGGCGTCGCTCCATGTCGGTGCTGAACGGCTCCGCGCCTCACGCACTTACGCTTCAGCGGGTGCGCCAGGACCGCGTCGACGGTCGTGCAGCGCCGCGTTCGGGGGTCGGTGCGCACGCCGAGTGCGACGTCGATCGCGCCCGCTCCGGTCCGGCGAACGGCCCTCGTTCTGGCGCGTTTCGTGTGTGAGCTGGCGCGTTCTTGCGCTGGTGGAGCGGCGAGCGTGGGTTAGAGAAGGCGCCCAGGAAACGATGAAAGCTCTCAACAGCAGCGGTCTCTCGTGGGTCGTGGTCTTCGCGGTGCTCGCCGGGTGTGGCGACAGCGGAGGAGGAAACAAGGCACCGAGCGCGACGCCCTCCAGCGCGACGGCAAGCGCAGCGCCCAAGCCAGCGGAGCTCGTCGACGTCGATCTCGCGCCCATCCCGCTCAAGCTGAAGGCCGAGAAGGGCGCGAACGTCGGCTACAAGACGCCGAACGACGACTTCAAGATGATCCGCGTCGATCTCCCGAACGGGCACGGTGTCGCCGTCGAAGACATCAGCAACGGGGCGCAGAACACGTTCGCGCTCCAGAAGGAGAAGCGCGAGGGCGACAAGGCACTCTTCCCGTTCAAGAAGTGGGAGAAAGAGGCGGCCGACCGCGCGATCCTCCAATTCGAGAAGAACGGAACGACCGGGTACTACGGGTTCGTCTCCAAAGAGATCGGCGGCAAACGATATGTCTGTGCGACCTCCGGGATGAGCGGCCGGCCGACCGTCGCCGAGGTCGAACAAGACTTCGGGATCTGCGACACGCTCGCCGCGAAGTAGCAGCTCGGCGAGGGCCGGGCTCCGGCCGACCTGAAGTAGAGTGGCGCCGGTGGATTTCGATCTCTTCGTGATCGGGGCGGGCTCCGCGGGCGTGCGCGCGAGCCGCGTGGCGGCGCAGCTCGGGGCGCGCGTGGGCGTGGCCGAGAGCGGCGCGTTCGGCGGGACGTGCGTGAACGTGGGCTGCGTCCCGAAGAAGCTGCTCGTCTCGGGCGCGCACTTCATCGACGAGTGGCGGGACGCATCGGGGTTCGGCTGGCGCATGGATCGGCCGACGCACGACTGGTCCGCGCTCATCGCGAACAAGAACCGAGAGATCCAAAGGCTGAACGGCATCTACGAGAAGCTGCTCGTGGATCGCGGCGTGCGCGTGTTCCGCGCCCGCGCCACGATCCGCGGCCCCCACGAGGTCGCCTTGACGTCGTCCGCGGGGGAGGAGGTCATCCGCGCCCAATCGATCCTGATCGCGGTCGGCGGCGAGCCCGCGCGCCCGCTGTTTCCGGGCAGCGAACACGTGCAGCTCTCGGACGACATGTTCTACCTGGAGCGCCGCCCCGAGCGCGTCCTCGTCCTCGGCGGGGGGTACATCGCCGTCGAGTTCGCGGGCATCTTCGAGGGCTTCGGCTCCCACGTGACGCTCGCGCACCGGGGGCCCCTGTTCCTCCGCGGCTTCGATCGCGCCGTTCGCGATCACCTCGCCGACGCGATGCGGGGCCGAGGGATCGACCTCCGCTTCCGCGAGACCGTCACCTCGATCCAGAAGACGGCGGACGGCGCTCGACGCGTGACGTTCGCGAGCGGCGCCGAGCTGGAGGTGGACGCGGTGCTCGCCGCGATCGGCCGCGTACCGCGCACCGCGCACCTCGGCCTCGCCGCCGTCGGCGTCGAGACGGATCCGATCGGCGCGGTGATCGTCGACGGCGCGTTCCGCACCAGCGTGCCGTCGATCTACGCCGTGGGAGACGTGATCGCGCGCATCCAGCTCACGCCCGTCGCGCTCGCCGAGGGAGCGATGCTCGCGCGCTCGCTCTTCGCGGACGACGCCCCCGCGCCCGACTACCGGGACGTCCCCTCGGCCGTGTTCTCCGCCCCCCCGATCGCGACCGTGGGCCTGACCGAAGAGCAGGCCCGGGACGAGCTTGGCGAGGTGGACATCTACCAGTCCAAGTTCTTGCCGCTGAAGCTCACGATGAGCGAGCGCAAGGAGCGGACGCTCATGAAGCTCGTCGTCGACCGGCGCACCGGCCGTGTGGTCGGCGTGCACATGATCGGCGCCGACGCTCCCGAGATCATCCAAGGCTTCGCCGTCGCGCTGAAGTGCGGCGCGACGAAGCGCGACTTCGACCGGACGATCGGCATTCACCCGACGGCGGCCGAGGAGCTCGTCACGATGCGCGAGCCGATCGCCCCCGTTCCCGTCGAGCCGCTCGACGAGGAGCCGGCCGGGAGGCGCGTCAATCGGAGGTGAAGCCCACCTTCTTGTGCGTCCCGTCGCAGTAGGGCTTCTTCGCGGACTGGCCGCACCGACAGAGGAACGCCTTCGTCGCGCGGTTCATCGTGCGGCCCGTGCCGCTCACGATCTCGACGTTGCCCTCGACCTTCAGCGGCCCGTCCTTGGTCGGCGTCACGCGGAGCGGCCCGTTGCGCTGGGCGAGCGGCGTCGACTCTTCGGTCGGCGGCTCCCCCGTCTCACGGAACCCCGCCGCGACGTGGCTCGCGTCGCAGTAGGGCTTGCGCTTCGAGGCCCCGCATCGACAGAGCGTCGCGCGGAATCCCGCGGGCGCGCCGTCGATCTCGAGCTCGGCGTGCACCGCGAGCGGACCGTTCTCGCGCACCCGAACGACGTTCACGATCGGCGCCGCCTCGGGCTCACCGCCATCGAGCCGCTCGTAGCGGATCGCGCCCGACGGGCACGCGTGCGCGAGCGCCGTGACGGCCTCCACGGACGCCGCGTCCGGGTGGATCCACTCGCCCTCCACGTTCGGGACGAACACGTCCGGCCGCGTGAGCACGCACGCCCGCGAGTGGATGCACTTCTTCCCCTCGAACTGGATCAGCAGCTTCTTCCCACGAACCTCTTCGACGCCATCAGCCATGTCCCGCACCTCGCGGAGCCAACTTACCACTGGGGTGGCGCACGGCGGCGCTATCCTCGGTCGCGATGCGTCGCCGACCACCCCTCGCGCTGCTCGTCCTCTTCGCGCCGATCACGATCGCTTGCGGCAGCTCGCCGCCGCGCGGAGAGGAGCCCACGGTCACCGCGCCCTCCGCCTCCGCGTCGGCCGCCGCCGCGCAGGGCACGGCAGCGCCGCCGAGTCGCGTGCCCAAGCTCGAACCCCTCTGGCAAAGCGACGAGGGAATGCCGGCGACGAACCTCGTGGCGAGCGGGGACAAGCTCTACTTCTTTCGACCGGGCGATCCCAATAGCGCGGAGCTCGTCTCGGTGCCCATCGCCGGGGGGAAGCCGACGGTCGTCGCGCAGGGCCTGCCCGGAGACTTGATCATCGCGAACAACTACCCGGTGCACGACGGCGCGCTCTACGTTTGGAAGGGCTCGGAGATCCTCAAGATCACCCTGGCGACCGGCGCCGTGACGACGACGCCCACCGACGCCGCTGGCGTCGGAACCCTCGCCGCGGACGCCTCGGGGCTCTACGTCCAAGAAGCGGAGGACGTCTTCCGTATCCGCTTCGACGGCAAGCGGACCAAGCTCGCGACCTTGCGCGGGGCCACCCCGTCGTACGGTGCGCAGTGGCTCGCCTCCACCTCGGACAGCCTGTGGGTCATGACCGGGTCGCCCACGCCGAAGGTGTTCCACCTCTCGGCGCGCGACGGACACGTGCTGGGCGAGACGACGCTTCCGAGTCCCCCCGGGGCGGAGTGGCACGGCGCGATCGTCGCGGACGGAGACGGCGCGATCGCGGTCTCCAGCGCGAACCGGACCACCACCGTCCTTCGCTTGGGCGCGCAGGAATCCAAGCTCCTCGAAATCGCGGGACACCTCAACGATGCCTGTGACGTCCGCGTGGACGCGCAGCGTGTGTACTTCACCCTCATGGACCCGAGCCTCGAGAAGTGGACCCTCTACCGTCTCCCCAAGTCGGGAGGCGAGCCGCTCGCGCTGCCGTCGCCCGAGGAGGGGTACGAGGTCCTCGCCGACCGAGGCGAGATCTACGTCCTCAGCCACGTGTGGTCCTCGGTCTGGCGCCTCTCGCAGTAGCGTCAGCGCTTCGACGGAGGCGGCATCCGCTCGGCGAGCTTGCCCATCACCGCGGCGAGATCCACGGGCGTCGCGAGCAGCTTCGCCATCGGATCGCCGACCTTCTCGACGCGGTCGAGCATCGTCTTGATCGTGAACGCCCCCGGGTCGAGCTCGCGCGTCACCTCGCTCCAGCGCAGGGGCGCGGACACTCGACCTCCCTTCGTCGCGCGGACCGAGTACGGCGCGACGATCGTGCGCGACGGCCCCGTCTGCCCCGTGTCGACGTAGACGCGCTGGCCCCGCCTCGGGACAGAGCGCTCCATCGTCGCCGTCGTGGGATGCCGCTCCACGATCAGCCGCCCGAGCAGATCCGCCATCATGCGCGACGCCTCGGGCGAGACGCCGGCGCCGAGGGGCACGAACACGTGCAGCCCCGACTGACCGCTCGTCTTCGGGAACCCCACGAGACCGACGTCGTCGAGGATCTCCTTGAGCGTCTCGGCGAGCGTGATCGCCTCACGCAGCGACGAGAGGTTCACGTCGAAATCGATCGTGAGGAAGTCCGCGCTCTCGCTCGAGCCGACGCGGGAGCCGAGGATGTGGATCGGGATGCACGCGAGGTTCGCGACGTAGAGGAGCGCCTCCTTCCGGTCGATGAGGAACACGTTCTTCTTGTGCGCGTCGTCCCCCTCCGGGCTCCGCACGTGCTTGCCGAGCACGACGGACTTCACCCACGGCGGGCAGCCGTGCGGGACGTTCCACTGGTAGAAGTTCTTCCCCGCGATCCCGTCCGGGTAGCGCACCAACATGACGGGGCGATCCTTCAGGATCGGCAGCAAAACAGGCGAGATCGCGTCGTAGTAGTCGACGAGCTCCCCCTTCGTGTAACCCTCCTCTGGCCAGAAGATCTTCTGTCGGTTCGTGACGCGCACCTCGATGGTCTCGGGGATGGGCGCCGCGGCCGGCGATGCGGTCGAGGCGGGGCCCTTGGTGAGCGCCGCGTCCACCTCATGGGGGCCCGTCGTGCAGCTCTTCGGATCCGCGTCGTGTTCGAGCCCGAGGAACACGGGGAAGCGGAGGTTCCCGTCGTCGCTCCACTCGAGGTAGCGGACACGCACGACGATCTCGGGCAGCACGTGCGTCCGGCCGCGCGGCGCGTGCTCGTACGTCCCCTCGGCGACGGGCTTCTTCGAGACGATCGTGTCGAGGCGCGCGAGCAGGTCGTCGATGATCTCGTCCGTGAGGCCGGAGCCGACGCGCCCGCGGACCTTCAACACGTCCCCCTCGTAGCTGCCGAGATCGAGCGCTCCGAGCCGGTGCCGCGAGTTCTCGCCGCGCGTGTGCCCGATGACGACGAACGTCGCTTCGCGCTCGCATTTCGTCTTGATCCAGTCGCGCGTGCGCGACGGCCCGGGCGTGTAGATCGCATCCGCGCGCTTCGACACGACGCCCTCGAGCCCGTTCTGCCGGCAGAAGTCGAAGAGGGCCTCTCCCCCCTCCTCGAGGTGATCGAGCACGCGCACGATCCCCTGCCCGCGCACGAGCTTCGCGAGCAGCGCCTTGCGCTTCACGAGGGGCACCTTCACGAGCTCCACGTCGCCCACGCGCAGCATGTCGAACACCATGAAGTAGACCGGGACCTCGACGAGCGCCTCGCGCAGATCGACCTTTCGATCGCCCTGGATCCGCCGCGAGAGGCGCTCGAAGTCGGGCCGCCCGCGCTCGTCGAACGCGATGATCTCGCCGTCCAGGACGACGCGCTCCACGGGGAGCGCCGCGAGCGCGCGCACGACCTCGGGGTACGCGTTCACCGCGCTCCGCCCGCTCCGGTACCGGAGGTCCACGCCCCGCTCGTCCTTCGTGGCGACGATGCGCACCCCATCCAGCTTGAGCTCGTAGAGGTACCCGGGACCGGTCGGGATCTCGGCGAGCGTGCAGAGCATCGGCGAGAGCGTCCGCCCGTCGAGCTTCGACGCCTTCGCGCCGACCTTCGCGGCGTCCGCGACGAGCGATCGCGAGAGCTCCGCGGACTCGAGGAGCTCCGTCACCGTGAGCCCGCTGAGCACGCTCCGCGGCAGCTCCGTCATGAGCGATCGCCCCTTCGCGGCGAACGCGTCCTGCTTCTTGAAGAGGAGCCACTCCTTGCCCGATCCCATCGGCCGATCCGGGCGTGCGCCCGGCCAACGAGGCTTGAGCCGCACCAGACCGAAGCGCCCCGCGAGCTTCTTCCCTTCGAGCTGGATGTGCAGCTTGCCCGTGCGGAGGCCCTCCTCCGCGCTCATGTCGAGGTAGCGAACGAGCCCCGAGTCCCACGCGATCATCGGCCCCGCGCCGTAGGTCCCTTCGGGGATCACCGCCTCGAAGTCGAGGTACTCGATGGGGTGATCCTCCGTGTTGATCGCGAGGAGCTTCTCGTCCGGATCGAGGGAGATCCCCTTCGGGCACGCGAAGCTCGAGAGCACCCCGCCGACCTCGAGGCGCAGGTCGAAATGCATGTTCGTCGCGTCGTGCTGGTGCACGACGAACGCGCCCTTGAACGTGGAGCCGCCGCGCCCTGCCGCGAGTCCAGCCTCGTCGCCGACGGGCTCGTTGGTCTTGGACAGATCACGTTTCTGCCGGTAGGTCGACAGCTTCATCGGGGCCGTTTACTTTACGGGTCCCATGGCAGCTCGCGCATCCGGTTCCGGGACGATCTCGTTCGGGCTCGTCTCCATCCCCTTCAAGGTCTACACCGCGACGTCCCCCCAGTCGGTGTCGTTCAACCAGCTGCACAAAAAGTGCGGATCCCGCATCAAGCAGCAGCTGATCTGCCCCCTCGACAACGAGGTGGTGCAGCGCACGGACATCGTGAAGGGGTACGAGTACCAGAAGGACAAGTACGTCCAGTTCACGGAGGAGGAGCTCAAATCCCTCGAGGCGGAGCGGACGGACCGGATCGACATCGTGGAGTTCGTCCCCGCGGACACCGTGGACTTCATCTACATCGAGAAGACGCAGTACATCGGCCCCGACAAGGGCGGCGACCGCGCCTACAAACTCCTCGCGGACGCGATGACGCGCATGAACCGCATCGCGGTCGGGCGCTTCGGGTCGCGCGGGAAAGAGAACCTCGTCCTCATCCGCCCGTACCAGGGCGGGCTCGTCGTGCACCAGGTCTACTACGCGGACGAGGTCCGGAGCTTCGACGACGTGGACCGCCCCGGGGACATCGAGTTCAAGGCCGTCGAGGCCGACCTCGCGGACAAGCTCATCGAGCAGCTGTCGACGGAGAAGTTCAACCCGGAGCAGTACCACGACGAGTACCGCGACCGCGTCATGGCGGCCGTCGATCAGAAGGCCGCGGGCCAGGAGCTCACGATCGCGCCCGAGGCGCCGCAGGCGCAGATCATCGACCTCTTCGAGGCGCTCAAGATGTCCCTCGGGAAGGGCCCGCCCGCGAAGAAAGAGGCGCCCGCGCCCGCGCCGGCGGCCGCCGCGCCCGAGGCCGAAGCGAAGCCCATGGCGAAGGCCGCGCCGAAGCGTGGGCAGAAGCGCGCCGCAGGCTAGTCGAGGCGGAGAGAGTTTTCTTTCTCGCGGGGGGCAACTGGAGCGAGGTCGTGTCGATGAAGGAGCATGTACAAGCTCCTCGTCGCCGGGCTCGCTTCGTTCGTTCTTGCTGGGTGCGCCTACGGGCACGTAGAAGGCATCGATGATCCGCCGGCCACCGAGCGGCCGGCGCAGCTCCACCCCCGCCTCGAGCCCACGGAGTCCGTCGTGCCGATCGCCTTTGCCACCCGAGATGGTTCGTGGGTCCTCACCGACGTCGAAGGCCAGGAGCTCGCGCGCACGCCGTCCGCGGGCCTCGGCGGCGAGGTCGACGCGACCTACGACCCGATCGATCGTGTCCTCACGACGTTCGAGGCGTCCGCGGTGGACGAAGGTGGGGAGCTCTGGCGGTACGAGCTGAGCGCGGATCGACAGCAGTTCCTCACGAGCGCGAAGTTCAAGAAGGTCGAAGGGACCGCGCGCCTCGCCACGACCGCCCTGGGGACGGTCTTGTTCGAAGAGAACATCGGCGCGCGCTGGAAGGTGTTCCTGAGGACCGGCAAGGGCGCGGGCAGCGTACCGAGCCCGAGGCCGAGCTCCGTCGCGATCGTCGAGGGACCCGAGCGCGCAGAGGTGATCAGCCTCGCGAACCTCCCCGAGGACGACACGTGGGCGCGCGTCGCCGTCGGAGTCGGCGCGGGCGGCTGGGGTGCGGAGAGCCGCTCGTCGCTCACCGACTTGGGGCTCGTGAACCCACGCCTCGTCATGCTGCCGGACGGGCGCGAGATCGCCGTCGGCGTGAAGGACGGCGAGATCGGGTATCGGGCGCTCGGCGCCGATGGCGAGTTCGAGTCGACCGGCGCGCTCGGCGAAGGCTTGTCCGTCGCGACGCACGCGTTCATCCCTCGCCCCGACGCGGAGGACGCGGCGGTGCTCGTGTCGCTGGCCGTTCGCCCGACCCGGCTCGTGGTCTCGTGGTGGTGGTCGGAGGAGGGCGTCAGCGCGCTGCGCACCGCGTGGGTGGACCTACCGGGCGAGCTCCGCGTCGACGATCGCTCGATTTCCCGGGATATCGCGGTTCTCGGCGATCACGTGCTCGCGGCGACGAGTGCCGGAGCGTTCCGCGTGGACGTCTCGTTTGCGGGTGGCAACGTCGTGCTGACGCGCGCGCCTTTCGGCGCCGCGGACTTCGCGGCGACGCTCGCCGGACCGATCACGCCGCTCGACGATCCGAGCTGATGATAGGCTCCCGAGGATGCGACGTACCTTCGCTTCCTCGTCTCTGCTGAAGGGCGCCGGCGTCGCCGCGCTGCTCACCGCGTGCGATCCTGCGATCCCGACGGAAGACGGATCGCATCCCCTCCCGACGAGCACGACGGGCGGGCACTCGACGGCCAGCAGCACCAGCGGCAACTTCGGCGGCATGGGCGGCATGGGCGGCATGCCGAACAGCACCGCGGCGACGATGGCGACGACCGCCGTCACCGTCGGCTCGTCGAGCTCCACGGGTTCGGGCATGGGCGGCGGTTGCTCCGGCGGAGAACCGACGGTCGAGACCGTCGGGTCCAACGTGAAGATCCTCTTGAAGGGCACCGTCCTCGTGCCCAGCGGGCCGATCTCCGGAGAGGTGCTGATCAGCGGCAACTTGATCGCGTGCGTGGGCGCGGACTGCAGCGCGATGGCGACGGGAGCGACGGTCATCGACACGCACGGCGTGATCTCGCCCGGCCTCATCGACGCGCACAACCACATCCTCTTCGACATCATGGACGAGACCGACTGGCAGCCGCCGACCGACCCAAACGGAATGCTCCACGCCTACGGCAACCACAACCAGTGGGGCAGCGCGCCGGGCTACTCCGAGATGGTCGACGCGAAGCAGACGCTGAACGGCGAGATCGGCGCCGGGTTCGATCTCGGGTGCGAGCTCGACAAGTTCGGCGAGATGAAGGGCCTCGTCGCGGGGACGACGTCCATTCAGGCGAGCGCGGGCACGGACGCCTGCTTCGGCTCGATCTCGCGCACGATCGACATCTCGTCGAACGATCTCCCCGCCGACAAGATCCAGACGTCGACGCTCGCGCCGACGCAATCCTCGGCGCACAACGCGTGTCTCAACATCGCGAACGACGTCACGGACGCCTACGTCGTCCACATCGCCGAGGGCACGGACACCACCGCGCACAACGAGTTCATGAAGCTCTTCACGATCAGCGCCGATCCGGGTCCGCCTCCGACCTCCGCGGGATGCCTCTACGCGCCGGAGACGTCGATCATCCACGGCACCGCGCTGAACGACGCTGACTTCATCACGATGGGGATGAACCAGATGCAGATCATCTGGTCGCCCCGCTCGAACGTCTTCCTCTACGGCCACGGCACCGATCTGACCAAGACCACGGACATCCAGGCCGCGATGTCGCACGGCGTGCTGGTCTCGATCGCGCCCGACTGGTCGATGGGCGGCAGCCAGAACATGCTCGACGAGATGCGGTACGCCGACTACGTCGACGACAACCGCTGGGGCAACATGCTGAGCAAGCAGAAGATCTGGGAGATGGCCACGATCAACCCGGCGAAGGCGCTCCACGTCGACCAGTACGTGGGCTCGCTCATCGTCGGCAAGCGCGCCGACATCGCGGTGTTCGTCGGCGATCAGGCGACGCCGTTCGACGCGATCCTGGACGCGACGCCGCGCGAGGTGTCGATGGTGTTCGTGGACGGCCGCCTCCTCTACGGGGACCTCGGCCTCGAGCAGGCCATCGCCCCCCCGAACTCCGCGTGCGAGGCGCTCGACATCTGCTGCCGTCCCAAGGTCGCGTGCGTCGCGGAGACCAGCGGGACCGCCGCGAACAAACTCAACCAGAGCTACGCGCAGTTCAAGGGGATCCTCGATCAAGCCATCGTCGATTACGACGCGAGCACGCAGTACAAGGCGGACGGGGTCACGGTCTACCACGACCCCGCCACTGCCCCGAAGTTCGCGCCGATCACCCCGCTCGTGCGGTGCCCGACGCCGTGATCGTCAGCGCCGGGCGCTGATCCTCAGAACGATCCGCCGAAGAGAGCCCCCGTGAACTCGGGGCTCACGGCGGGCGTGAAGGTGAGCGAGGTCGACGCCTTCTCCGGGTTCTTCTTTCCGCCGCTCACCGCGCCCACGATCACCATCACGGCGCCACCCGCGAGCAGCGCGCCGCCCGCGATGAAGCCGACCGTCGAGACGGTCGCGTCCGTCTTCGCGGTGGAGAGCGCGTCCTTGCCGTCTTGCGTGGAGCACACCTGGTTCTGGCACAGGGTGTCGACGTCGCTCTTGGCGCCGATGGCGAGGCCGCCCATCACCGCGCCGAGGATGACGCCCACCGCGCCGACGCCGCCGACGACGAGGCCGCCAATCATGACGCCCGACGGACCCTTGCCGCCCGCGTCTCCGCCACCGGCGCCGCCCGTCCCGCCCGTCCCGCCCGTCCCACCCGTCCCAGTGGTGGCGTTCGGATCTGCTTCGAGCGTCGGGAGTTCGACTTCCTTCTTCTCGGGCGTGGTCCCGATGGTCACGTCGATCGTCTTGGTGACGTAGCCCGGAGCGGAGATCTCGATCTTGTGGGGGCCAGGATCCACCCGGATATCGAGGCTTCCCACCGACGCAGTGATGTCCTCTCCGTCGCGCTTGACCACCATCCCCTTCACCGGGTTCGGCGCCTTGAGGCTGAGCCGAGAGACCTTCGCGTCGACGACTTTCGCTGCGTCACCACACTCGGCAGCGCGAGGATCGTTGTTGTTCAGGCCGAGGGCTTCACAGCCTTTGTACGACGAGTAGGAGGACGCAAAGTTGCCGAGCTTGTCGTTGCACTCGCCCAGCTGCTGCTGAGCACCGACGCTCGCGTACTCGTCGTTGCTCTTTCCGAAGAAGTCGCACGCGCCCTTCCAATCCCCCTTCTCGCGGGCCGCGATTCCCTTCTCGAGCCATTCCTGTGCGATCGGCTTGCTGCCCTTCGCAAGCGCGTCGCTCGACAAGCCGAGCATCACGCCGAAACACGACAGAAGCGCCACGCCACGCACAGTCGTTCGCAGAGGGCGGCGCCGATTCGCGGTCGGGAGCGGAGAGCTACATGGTGATGGGTCGAGACGTCGGAACATGCGGCGGTACCGTTGTTGTGGAGGGGTGGGAGGGGACCGTCGGCGGCGGAGCTGCGGTCGGAGTCTTGGGGGGTTTGTTCGACGCGCCCGGCGCTGCGCTCGGTTCGGCGGAGGCTAGCGCGCTCGTGCTCGTTTGGGGGGACGGCGATGTGGACGATGAATCGGCAGGAGTCTCGGCGCTCTTCGCGGGGGGAGTGCTTGCGCTCGCGGGGGTGGCGGCCGTGTCCGTCGGCGCGGTGGTCTCCTTGGGGGCCGCGGCCTGCGTCGTCGTGCTCGAGGCGGCGTTCGCCGTCGACTCCTTCGACTTCGCGTAGAGCCAGTACCCGATCCCACCTCCCCCCAAGAGGAAGAGCGCCATGACGATGATCGCGACCGCAGCGCCGGAGCTCCGCTTCTGCACGGTCGTCGTCATCGCCGTGTTGGAGGTGGAGCTCCCGACGGGCGGCGCCTGCATCATCGGCGCGGGGCCGGGCACGGCGGCTCCGCCGTTCGGGTTGTGGCCGGTGAGGAACGCCTGCGAGACGCGGTGGCTCTGCGGGATGACGGTCGGGTTGTAGTTCCCGATCTGCGTCTTCACCACGAACCCCGACGGCTGCGCCGCGGCCTGGCCCGCGATGGGCGGGGGGACGTTCGCGAGGCGCGCGAACCGATCGATCGTCGACTGCGAGCGCGGGGGCGCGAATGGGGCGAGGGAGAACACGAGCTCCGTCACCGTCTGACAACGCTGCTCGACGGCGCGCGCGTACGACTTCTCGAGGATCGGGCCGAACTCGGGCGGGAGATCGCCGCGGACGTCCCGGAGGGGCGTCGGGTTGCCGGTGAGGACCTCGGCGCAGAGCTCGGGCAGCGTGTTCGCGTAGAACGGCTGCTTCCCCGCGAGGAGCTCGTAGAGCGTGATCCCGAGCGAATAGATGTCGCTCCGGTGATCGACGGAGCGCGACTGACGCATCTGCTCGGGGGACATGTAGAGCGCGGAGCCCATCGTCGCCGTGGTGCGCGTGAGGCCGTCGACGCCCGCGCCGGTGGTCTTCGAAATGCCGAAGTCGAGCACCTTCACGAGCGCGGAGCCGTCCGGCCGCTTGGTGACGAACAGGTTCGCGGGCTTGATGTCGCGGTGGACGATGCCGTAGCCGTGCGCCTCGTTGATCGCCTCGCACGCCTGGAGGAGGTAATCGATCGCGTCCTGCAGCGGCAGCGGGCCGTTCTTCACCAGGATGCTCGAGAGATCCGACCCCTCGAGGTACTCCATGACCATGTACGGCGCGCCCGTGTCGAGCGTCCCCACGTCGGAGACGCGCGCGACGTGCTCGCTCTTGATCTTCACCGCGGCGCGCGCCTCGCGGAGGAACCGCTCGGAGGCCTCCGGGTGCGTGGCGTACTCGGGGAGCAGGAATTTCAGGGCGACGCGGTCATCGAGCTGGATGTGGTGAGCCTCGACGACCACACCCATACCGCCCTGGCCGAGGACCTTCGCGACGCGGTACTTCCCCGCAAGAATCGTCCCCGGCGCGATGGTCGTAGTCGGTGCGTTCACGTTGCCTCTTCCCGTTCCGAAGGTAGCAGGGCGGCTCCCCGAAGACCAAGTCTGCCCTGCCCCTCGCGCACCTGCTACGTACGCAAAGAGCGGGGGAACCTCCCTTCCCGCCAGAGCACACGACGCGCCGCAGGCGCTCCTTCCCGTCGCGGTCTTCCGCGAATAGCCGATGACACACCCCACGTACGACGCCCTCCTCCTCCTCTCGTTCGGCGGCCCCGAGGGCCCGGACGACGTGATGCCGTTCCTCGAGAACGTGACGCGCGGCCGCGGCGTCCCCCGCGAGCGGCTCCTCGAGGTCGCCGAGCACTACGGACACTTCGGCGGCAAGAGCCCGCTCAACGAGCAGGTGCGAGACCTCGGGCGGCGCCTCGGAGCCGCGCTCGACGCGTCCGGGACGCGCTTGCCGATCTACATCGGGCACCGGAACTGGAAGCCGTTCCTCGCGGACACCGTCGCCGAGATGAAGGCCGCCGGAGTGACGCGCGCGCTCGCGTTCGCGACAAGCGCGTTCAGCTCGTACTCGGGCTGCCGGCAGTACCTCGAGGACATCGACCGCGCGCGCGCCGCCGTGGGCGAGGGCGCGCCCGTCATCGACAAAATAAGGCCGTTCTTCGATCACCCGCGGTGGATCGAGGCCGTCTCCGCGCACGTGTCGGCCGCGCTCGACGAGGTCGGGCCGGGCGCGCACGTCGTGTTCACGGCGCACAGCGTCCCCCTCTCCATGGCGAGCGGGTGCGACTACGCGGCGCAGCTCGCGGAGGCTGCGCGCCTCGTCGCGCTGCGCGTCGGCGCCGCGTCGAGCTCGCTCGCCTACCAGAGCCGCAGCGGTCCGCCCGCCGTCCCCTGGCTCGAGCCCGACATCCGGGACGAGCTCCGCGCGCTCCACGCGAAGGGCGTGCGCGAGGTCGTCGTCGCGCCCCTCGGCTTCGTGTCGGATCACGTCGAGGTCCTCTACGATCTCGACGTCGAGGCGCGCGCGACCGCGGACGAGCTCGGCCTCGCGATGGCGCGCGCGTCGACGGCGTCCACGCACCCCGCGTTCATCTCGCTCGTCGAGGAGCTCCTCGCGGAGCGCGCGCGCGGCGCCCCGAGGCAGGCGCTCGGCGTCCTCCCCGAGCGCCCGGATCCCTGCGCGAACGGCTGCTGCCCGCGCGGCGGGCGCTGAGCGCGCCCGGGGCGCGCGCCGCTCACTTCGGCAGCACGAGCGAGAGGCCGATGCCCTGCTCGGACATGTCGCCGGTCACCTGGCACCGGACGGTCGTGTCGTCGCTCCGGCCGACGACGACGAGGACGTTCACCGGGTCTTCGTCGGGCGCGACGGTTCGGTACCGCACGATGGTGCGTCCCGCGTCGACCTCCTCCTTGTACTTCGTGACGTCCTTCACGTCGTCGGAGCCGAAGCGCTCCCGGAGCTCCTTCACCGCGTCCTCCACGGACGTGGTGCGCGAGGTGCTGATCGCGGCGCCGAGACCGATCGAAGCGGTCAACCAAGGCCCGTCCAACACCGTTCGGCCCGGCCGGGCTTGATCGAGCTTCAAGCAATAGGCGGGGCTGTCGCTCTGATAGAACCCGTCCGGGCACACGAGCGGAGCCGCGGGCTTCGCAGGTGCGGGAGCCGAGGGCTTCGCGGCGACGGCGCTCGGCTTCGCGCTCGCCGCGGGTGTCGAGGCCGCAGCGCTCGCGGAGGCCCCGGTCGGCGCCGGTTTGCTCGCGCACGCGGCGAGCCCTCCGAGAGCGAGCAGCCACGCGGAAGGGTGAGAGCGCCGCACGGTCCCGAAGCTATCACGCGCTCGGCTTGCTCGACCCGCGCGTTCGCGCGAGCATCGGCGCATGATCAAGACTGCGGTCGCGCTCCCCCTCGTGGCGGGAGCTGCGGCACTCGTCCTCGCGAGCTGTGGCGCGCGCACGGATCTCGGAGCCCGCGGCAGCGTCGAGGAGCCACCGCCGCTCGAGTTTTGCGGCAACGCGATCGTCACCGCCGACGAGGAGTGCGACGACGGCAACCAGGACGACACGGACGCGTGCCTCTCCACGTGCGTCCTCGCCACGTGCGGGGACGGCGTGCTCGCGAAGTTCGAGGCGTGCGACGACGGCAACACCGTCGACGGGGACGGCTGCACGAACACGTGCAAGCTCCCCGCGTGCGGGGACGGGATCCTCCAGGCGGGCGAGGAGTGCGACGATCCCGATCCGAACGTCTGCACCCCGCTCTGCCGGGCGCCGAAATGCGGCGACGGGTTCCTCCGCCCCGCGACGGAGGAGTGCGACGCGGGCGCGGGCAACGCCGATCGGCTCGCGCTCGTGCTGCTCGACGGCAAGTCCGTGCAGCCGATCTCGCCCGTCGTGCGATCGGTCTCGTCCGAGCAGTTCTACGGCTACTCGTCCGCGAGCGCGCACACGGGCTTCGAAGGGGTGACGACGTCGAACCTCTTCCTGTTCGCGTCGCCCAGCGCGCCCCGACTCTCGCTCTTCTCGATCCACGGGATCGACCTGAACTCGAGCGGGCTCTCGGACGGCGAGTGTATCGTCCAGCAGACGTTCAGCGGCCTGCCCGCCGGGGTGACCGTCGGCCTCACGGACGACGACCCGAAGGAGTTCCAGCTCGGCGCGGCCGGGACTGCGATCGGCGACTGGAAGTACCACGACAACTCCGACGGCGGCGTGCTCGACGGCCTTCCCTTCCCCGGCACCTGGACGGTGCAGGTCGACTCGACGTTCGTCGCGGGCGTCGATACCTGGCACTACGTCGACGGCGACGGAGCTCCGCTGCCGCTCGAGGCGTCGTTCGCGATCCTCGAGGCGCGCTCGGATCCCTCCCCGTGCCGCGTGGACTGCACACTCCCTCGGTGCGGCGACGGGATCGTCGACGCGGGCGAGGTCTGCGACGACGGCAACCAGCTGCCCGGGGACGGGTGCTCCCCGGACTGCCTCGCGTTCTGACGTTCGTCGTCCCGAGAGGCGGGGACGAGCCCCGATGAATCGGACGAGAGACGAGCAAGCTCGACCGGAGCTGGATCACACCTTGCGTAAGGTTGAACCATGCGGCCGCACCCCGAACTGGATCCATCGTCGCTCGCCACCATGCTCGACCGTTGGGCTCTCCGCCGGGAGAAGGTGCTCGAGGTGCTCGACATTCGCGCGGCGACGAAGGCGCGCGAGCTCGCTCGGGCGTGCGATGACTTCGCGGTGTGGCGCGAGCGCGCGGACGTCACGGAGCTCGAGGCGCACTTCGTTTGGGTCGAGCTCCGTCAACGTGTGGCGGAGTTGCTCGCCGAGGCGCACGGCGACACCCCATCCCCCTCGTCCGGGCGTGCGTCCGTGAGCGGCACGCGCGCCGCGGCCACCCCTTCGATCACGGGTGCGGCTTCGCGACGTGGCGCTGCATCGTCCGAACGCTGACGTCCAAGCGGCGCGCCGCGCGGGACCGGTTCCCATGCTCCGCGCGGAGCGCGCGTCCAAGATGCCGTGGATGCTCTCGGCGAGGGGCCGATCGATCAGCGCCTCGAACGGGTCGCGCTCGACCGCCGCGGCGCTCGCCCTCGGCGCGCCCCGCTGGAGGGTGCGCGGGAGATCGCGGACGGTCGCGGTGCGCCCCTCGCACAGCACGCTGATCACGTCGATCGCGTTGCGGAGCTCGCGCGTTCCCGGGCCACGCGTACGCCTGGAAGACGCGCATGATCTCCTCTGAGAGGTGGGGCGGCGCGGTGCCGTGCTTCGCGGTCGAGACGGCGATGAACTGCTCCACGAGCGGCGCGATGTCGCTCCGGCGCTCGCGGAGGGGCGGGACGTCGAGCATCACGCCCTGGATCCGGTAGAACAGGTCCCCGCGGAACCGCCCCGCGCGCACCTCGTCCTCGAGGGGGCGAAGCGACGCGGTGATCACGCGGATGTCGACGCTGATCTTGCGGGTCCCGCCGACGCGCATGAACTTCTTGTTCTCGAGGAACCGGAGGAGCTTCGCCTGGACGGTGAAGGGCATCTCGCCGATCTCGTCGAGGAACAGCGTCCCGCCCGCCGCCGCCTCGAGCTTGCCCTCCGCGCGCGCGTTCGCGCCCGTGAATGCGCCCCGCTCGTGGCCGAAGAGCTCGCTCTCGAACAGGGGCTCCGGGATCGCCGCGCAGTTGATGGGGATGAACGGAGCGCCACGCCGCGGGGAGAGGTCGTGCGCTCGCCTCGCCATGATCTCCTTCCCCGTGCCGCTCTCGCCGCTCAGCGAGATGGCGATGTCCTTCGGAGCCACGACGCGAAGGAGGCGGTCGAGATCCCGCATGACGTCCGACCGGAGCACGGGCTCCAGAACGATGTCAGGTTGTCGCATCATCCGCCAAGTTGACGTGCCACAGCAGCGTACTTCGGGCAAGGGAGCATGCGATCTCGCGATGATCCAGCCAAGGACGGTGTGGCACGTCCGCTGCGAAGAAGGCGCGCATGGAGCCACGAACCGGCGACCCGCCGAGCGTCGTCATCGTCTCCCGCAACGCGGAGACGATCGACGCGCTCTCCAAGTACCTCGCGGGCGCGGGGCTTCGAACGGAAGGCGGCGCGAGCGTCGAATCCCTCGCGCGGGAGGACGCGCCGACCGGGTGGGTGCTCTTCCCCGACGACTTCCCGCCCGAGGCCGTCGACGCGTCCATCGAGCGGTGCCCGCCGACCGCCGTGCTGATCCTGGTGACCTCGTCGCCCAAGCGCTTCGCGATCCGGATGAGCGGCGCCGATCGTCGGCGCGTGGTGCTCGCAAAACCCGCGTGGGGATGGGCCATCCTCGACGCGATCCTCGAGCGTCTCGACCCGAGAGAGAAGGAGCCGACCTCGTGACCCCGTACGTGTTCCCCATTTCGACGGCGCTCCGCAGGTGCTCCGGCGCGGATATCGCGGCGCGGATCTGCGCGCGGACCTCGCCGCCGGGATCGTCGTGGGGATCGTCGCGCTGCCGCTCTCGATGGCCCTCGCCATTGCGATCGGCGCCCCGCCCCAGCACGGCCTCTACACGGCCATCTTCGCGGGAAGCATCACCGCGCTCCTCGGCGGGTCGAAGTTCCAGGTGACGGGGCCGACGGCCGCGTTCGTGGTCATCCTCGCGCCCATCGTCTCGAAGTACGGGCTCACGGGTCTGCTCACCGCGGGGTTCATGGCGGGCGCGATGCTCTTCGCGCTCGGCGCCGCGAGGTTGGGCGGACTCATCCGCTACATCCCGCTCCCCGTCACGATGGGGTTCACGACGGGCATCGCGACCGTCATCGCGACCCTCCAGCTGAAGGACGTCTTCGGGCTCGAGGCGGGGAAGCTCCCGGAGAGCTTCACGGAGAAGATCCAGGCGCTCTGGACCGCGCGCGGTACGGCGCACTGGGGCGACGTCGTCATCGCCGCGCTCACGATGCTCCTCCTCCTCGGCGTGCCGCGCCTGATCAAGCGGATCCCCGCACCCCTGGTCGCGATCTCGGTGGCCGCGCTCACCGCGACCGCGCTCCACCACTTCGTGCCGAGCTTCGACGTCGCGACGATCGGCTCGCGCTTCCACTCGACGGTGGACGGAAAGGAGATCGCCGGGATCCCCCCGATCCTCCCCCACCCCGCGCTGCCCTGGGGGAGCGGCGTGCCGACGTTCGCGCTCGTGCGCGAGCTCCTCTCGCCCGCGATCGCGATCGCGCTCCTCGGCGCGATCGAGTCCCTCCTCTCCGCCGTCATCGCCGACGGCATGACCGGGACGAAGCACGACTCGAACGCAGAGCTCGTCGGGCTCGGCGTCGCCAACATGATCGCGCCGATCTTCGGGGGGATCGCGGCGACGGGCGCGCTCGCGCGCACCGCGACGAACGTGCGCGGCGGGGCGCGCTCGCCGATCGCGGCGGTGATACACGCGATCGTCGTCCTGCTCGCGATGCTCCTGCTCGCCCCGCTCGTCGCCTACATCCCGATGGCCTCGCTCGCGGCGCTGCTCCTGCTCGTCGCGTGGAACATGTCGGAGGTCCACCGCTTCGTCGCGCTCGCGCGGGTCTCCCCGAAGAGCGACGTGTTCATCCTCCTCGCGTGCTTCTTCCTGACGGTGTTCTTCGACATGGTCGTCGCGGTGTCCGTCGGCTTCGTCGCGTCCGCGATCCTGTTCATGCGGCGCATGGCGTCGCTGACCGCGACCCGGGTCCAGCTCGACTCGCTCGAGGAGGCCGGGCCGACCGCGCTCCCCGAGCACACGGCGCTCTACGAGATCCACGGGCCGCTCTTCTTCGGCGCCGCGGAGACCGCGATCGCGACGTTGAACGCGATCCAGCACGCCGACGTCCGCACCGTGATCATCCACCTCGGGCGTGTACCCACCATCGACGCGACGGGGTTCGCCGCGCTCACGCGCGCGATCGAGTCGCTCGAGCGTCGCGGCTGCGGCGTGGTGCTCGCCGGCCCGCTCCCCGAGCCCGCGCGGATTTTCGACAAGGCGAACCTCACCGCGAAGCACAAACTGCTCTCGATCGCGCCATCGCTCGATCAGGCGGTCGAGCGCGCGCGGTCGCTCGCGTCCATCCGCCCGCCCGCCTGAGCTCGCGCGGGGGGAGCTCACAAACCGCTGGTTTTCGCCTGGACGGGAGGGCGGCGTCGAGTTTGTTTCGGCCGGCCTCCCCGGGCTGCTACGCATGGCGCGAGCGTGATGACCTCGGAGGCCCCCATCGACACCGTGCTCGTCGTCGACGACAACGAGGCCAACCGAGCGCTCGCGCGCGAGACGCTCGCCGACGAGGGCTACCGCATCATCGAAGCGTCCGGCGGGGAGGAGGGGATCGCCGCGTTCGAACGCGAGACGCCGACCTGCGTCCTGCTCGACGTGCGCATGCCCGGCGTCGACGGGATCGCGGCGTGCGCGCGCATCCGCGCCCTGCCGAACGGCGCGGACGTGCCCGTGATCTTCCTCACCGCCCAGCGGGACGTCGACACGTTCGACCGGGCGCTCGCCTCCGGGGGAGACGACTTCCTCACGAAGCCCGTGCGCCCGAGCGAGCTCGTCGCCCGCGTGCGCGCCTGCGTCGCCTTCCGGCGCATGCACCGGGAGGTGGCCGAGCAGGTCGCCCTCGTGAGGCGCCAGCGCGACGACATGATGCGCCTCCAGCTCCAGAAGGAGCGCCTCACGGCGTTCATCGTCCACGACCTGAAGAACCCCGTGAACGCGATGGATCTCGGCGCTCAGCTCATCCTCCGCGACAAGCAGCTCCCCGCGGCGCTCAAGCCGATCGCGGAGAAGCTCCGCTTCGAGGCGAGGCAGCTCACGCGGATGATCGTGAACCTGCTCGACCTCAGCAAGGCGGACGAGGGCGGGCTCGCGCCGAGGCGCGTGCGCGTGGATCTCGCGAAGGTGATCGGCGCCGTGGTGACGGAGCTCGAGTGGACGGCGTCCGCGCGCCAAATCACGCTGACGCCGCTGATCGAAGTGGCCGAGGCGATCGTCGACGAGGACATGCTCGCGAGGATGCTGGCGAACCTCGTGGAGAACGCGATCCGTCACGCGCCGCCGGCGAGCGCGATCGACGTCGGGGCGCGCGAGGTGGAGGGAGAGCTCGAGATCCGCGTCCGCGACCGCGGACCGGGCGTCGCCGAGGCGATGCGGGACCGCGTGTTCGATCCGTTCGTGCAGGTCGAGGGCGCGCCCTCGTCACGCAGCGGTCGCGGCCTCGGCCTCGCGTTCTGCAAGCAGGTGGCGGCGTCCCACGGCGGCCGCATCTGGGTGGAGGACGCCTCCCCTGGCGCCGCGTTCTGCGCGCGCCTCGGCCCGATCCGCGGCGCCGATCCCGCCTGATCGCGGCGCGGCGCTCACGCGATCGCGTGTCGCTCGAGGACGGCGAGCTCGTGCCGATGATGCGCGAGAACCTCCTCCGCGAACCCTCGCAGCCCGGACGCGTCGAGCGCTCCGCGGACGAATTTCGCGTCGAGCTCGGCGACGCGTGAGCGTAGGTGGCGGTGCTCGAACACCAAGCCCTTCGCCGCGCGCGCGTCCAGCCCGAGCAGCACGGGGATCAAGTGGCGCTCCTCCTCGTCGAGGTGCGCGACGAGGATGGCCGCGAGCGGAAGCCAGAGCGCGCGCTGCTCGGCGGTGTGGCTCCGCGGGATCGAGAGGATCTCCCCGACGAGTCGCTCGATCTGCGCGTGGCCCGGCGTGAGGTGCAGCGAGGCCTCGGACAGCGACTGCGAGCAGGTCCCGACGTTCATGGGATGCACGTGTTCCAAGGTCCGTGCCGGATCCCGGCGAGGTCGATCACCGCGCCGCGCGGCTCGAGGACGCACACGACGCGGGCGGGCGCTGCGGTCGACACGCAGACGCTGCGCCGAGGCGAAGGCTGTGCGTACGTCGGCGCGAAGGGGCGCCATGCGCGATACGGCAGTCCACGGCGCGATTCTGGGGGGGCACGGCGCGTGCTCTTACGCGCGACATGACGACGCCCGCCGCCACATCGAAGGACCGGATCTCTGGATGGAAGCGCTCCGAGCCCGTGCTCGTGCTCTACGCGACGCGAGAGGGGCACTCGAGGCGCGTCGCCCAGCGCATCTCGGGCGCGCTCGACACTCGCGGCGTGCCGACGCTCGTCGAAGATCTGAGCGCGCACCCCGATCGCGTGGACCCGAAGCGCTTCGCCGCCGTCGTCCTCGTGGGCTCCGTCCACTTCGGTCGACACGCGCAGGCCCTCGGCGCCTACGTGACGTCGAACCGCGCAGCGCTCGGGGCCGTCCCGACGGTCTTCGTGTCGATCAGCATGAGCGAGGCGATCGCTCATTACACCGAGGCGACCCGCGAGCAGCGCGTCGCGGCGCGCGCCCGCGCGCACCAAGCGGTCGACGCGTTCTGCGCCGAGACGCGCTTCCGGCCCAAGCACATCCAGCTCCTCGGCGGCGGACTGCCCTACACGAAGCTCGGCTTCTTCACCCGGCAGCTCGTGCGGCTCATCTCGGCTCGTCAGGGCGGCCCGACGGACACCTCCCGCGACCATGATCTCACGGCGTGGTCCGTCATCGACTCCATCGCCGATCAGGTCGCCCGCGCCACGGGCGCGCTCCCGTTCACGCCCGGCGACACGGTGCTCGCCGCCTCCGCTCTCGAGGCGCGCTGACGCGCGCTCCCGGTCACGCCTCGGAGGCCTCCCGCCCTTGCAAACTCACCTGATCCTGTTCGTGCGCGATCAGGCCGCGGCGACGCTCTTCTACCGTCGCACGTTGGCGCTCGAGCCTCGCCTCGACGCCCCCGGGATGACTGAGTTCGATCTCGGAGGCGCGATCCTCGGGTTGATGCCTGAGGACGGCGTCGCTCGGCTGCTCGGCGTGGCCGTCCCCCACCCCGCGAACGCGCGCGGCGTGCCGAGAGCCGAGCTCTACCTCGTCGTCGACGATCCGAGCGCGTATCAGGCGCGCGCGATCGCAGCGGGAGCGCGCGAAGCGAGCGCCCTGTCCCCGCGAGACTGGGGACACCTCGTCGCGTACGCCCTCGACCCCGACGGGCACGTCCTGGCCTTCGCCGGCGCGCGCTGACTCTCCCCGCGTCGAGTCCGGATCGCGGGGCGCGCGCGAGCCGGCACGGTGTTCGCTCGGCTCCCCGGTCATGCGAGCGATCGACGGCTTCGACATCGAGCTCTCCGACGCCTACAAGGGCTATTCGCCCCGCGTCGCGGGCCCTTTCTGGCGCAGCATCGACCGCGTCTCCGAGCGGCTCCACGTCGAGCTCGCGCACCCCGACCGGATCGGCGCGGGGGCCGCGCTCCTCGTGATGAACCACGCGTTCGGCTGGGACGCGATGCTCCCGATGGCGGCGATCCAGCGCGCGACGGGGCGGCAGGTCTGGGCGCTCGGCGAGCACCTCTGGTGGAAGGTCCCGTTCCTGAGGACGCTCGCGGCGCGCGTCGGCGCGGTGGACGGGACGGCGGCGAACGTGGACCGACTGCTCCAAAACGGCGAGCTCGTCCTCGTCCTGCCCGGCGGGCTGCGCGAAGCGATGAAGCCGCGCGAGCTCCGCTACCGACTGCTCTGGGGAAGGCGCTACGGCTTCGTCCGCGCAGCGCTCCGCAACCAAGCGCGCCTCGTGCCGCTCGCTGGGATCGGCGCGGACGAGGTGTTCGATCTCGTCGGAGACGCGTACGGCCGCGGACGTCGCTGGCTGAAGCGCGACTTCCCCATCCCACGGCCCGAGTGGGGCCTCCCGATCCCGCACTTCCCGCGCCTCCGGTACATCGTCGGGGACCCCATCGAAGCGACGCTGATGCCCGACGAGACGGAGGAGCACGCCGCCCGGCGCCTGCGTCGCGAGGCGCGCGGCGCGCTCGAGGAGCTCATCGACGACGCGCTCGCGGAGCGCGCCGGCGTGCGCCCCTGAGCGCTCGGTACGGACGCGGAGACGCGCATCGGCTTCGCCGTGGCGCAACCCGTGCGCGCGTGCGCTGCGCGCGGGCCGAGGCCGGAAGGCGGGAGCCTCGAGCCGGCGCTCCCCCGCGGTGGCGGTCCGTCGTTTGCCACCGCCGCGCACATGAGCGCGCCTCTCCGCGAACGGCTCGGGATCCCCCACGACGCACGACGCGTGCTCGTGTTCACCGAGAGCAGCCATTGGGACGCGCGCGCGAAGGGCACGTCCGAGGCACGCGCGTGCGGTCGCGTCGATGCCATCTTCGGCGAGATCCTCCGCGCGCTCGAGGCGGATCGGCGGCGCGTCTACGGGATCGAGAGCGTGTTCTTCCTGCGGCACCACTGGGAGCAACACCCCGAGTCGCGCGCCCGGCTGCGCGCGCTGCTCGAGCCAGACGCGCAGACTGGACGGCCCCGCCTCCGCCTCCTCAGCGCCGCGCTCACCACGCCGGACACCCTCACGCCGCACCCCGAGTCGCTGTTCAGGGACTTCCTCCTCGGCCAAGAATGGCTCCGCCGCGAGGGCCTGACCGTCTACCCCACGACCGCGTATTTCCCGGACCACGCGGGCCATTCCCCGCACCTGCCCTCGTTGATGCGGGCGGTGGGCGTGAGCGCCGTCGGCCTCGGCCGGATCGAAGGGACGCGCCTCGTCTCCTCCCGCGCGCGGGGCGCCCTGGACGCGCCGCCCCACGCGGTACCTCCTCCTCGCGTGCTCGGGAACGAGCTCGAAGTGCTCGACTTCGTCTGGAGGGACGACGACGGCGCGGAGCTCCTCTGTCATTGGAACGCGTTCACCTATTTCCAGGGCGACTCCGTCGCGAGCGCCGGGAGGATCCGGTGGAACGATCGCGTCTTCGACGTCCCGTGGCGCACGAGCAGCCACGTGCGGCGGCGCATCGACGGGTACGTGCGATCGCTCGCGCCGCGCTCTCGCACGCCGTACCTCCTCTGCCCGATCGGGATGGACTTCACCGGCCCCATCCCCGACCTGACGGGGCTGCTCGATCGCTACAACCACGAGAGCTACCCGACGACCGGGACGTGGACGATCCTCGCCGGCCTCGACGACTACTTCGCGCTCCTCGAACCGCAGCGCGCGGAGCTCCCGATCCTGTCGATCGATCCGACGCCCGAGGGGATGGGCCAGGACGCGTTCGAGCCGAGCTTCACGCGACGCGCGGTCCGTGTCGCGCGAGCGCTCGTGCTCGCCGAGAAGCTGTCCGCGACCGCCGAAGCCTCCGCTCCCGTGGAGGCTGCGCTCGCCGCGGGGTGGCAGAGCCTCGTGAGGACGAACCACCACGGCTCGGTGATCGACGCGTCGACGGACGAGGGCGGCCCCGACGAGCGACGCGGCTGGCTCGAACGCGCGGAGAGCTCGGCCGCGCTCGCGCTCTCGCGGGCGCGCGCCCCGCGAGCGATCCCGCGATCCAGGGCGCGGACGGCGGACGTCCCGCGGTGCGAGCGGACGGCCGACGGGGTGATCGTTTCGACCGAGCGGCTTCGTCTCACCTTCTCGAAGGCCGTCGGCGGGGTGCTCACGAGCCTGCGGGTGGACGATCGCGAGCAGCTGGACGGGTTCGGACTCGATCTCGCGGCGCACTCCGATCTCGGCGGATTTTCGCGCTGGGACGCCGCGGGCGGCGTCCCCGGGTTCGACGTCATCGACCGCACGAGCTTCCGTCCCGCGGAGCTCGAGCTCCTCGAGCGAGAGGGAGAGATCGTGGTCGTGGCGCGGGCCAAGCTCGACGATCGGCCATTCGTGCGGAGGTGCGTCGTACGGGGCGGCGATCCGTTCATCCGCTTCAGCGTCGAGGGGGCGCCGCGGCGTGGCGCGATCACGGCGAGGCTCGAGCTGGTCGACGCGCTCGCGAGCCTCGAGATGGACACGCTGGGGGGCCGGGTCGAGCGGCCGCGCGGGCGGGCCGAGAAGGCCTCGTTCTGGCCCGTGCCGTCGCTCGTGACCGTGCGCTCGGGTCGCGAGGCCCTGCACGCGGCCTTCGAGTCGATGACGCGCGTCGCCTTCTCCGCGGCGCATGAGCTCGAGTGGATCGTCGCGCGAACCCCGGCAACACCGGGGGCGCTCGGAATCCTCCCGGCGCGGTCGCCCCCGCTCGGCGACCCGCGCGAGGCGGTCCAGGAGCACCGCGCGACGCTGTTCGCCACCGCGGGGGACGGGGACCCCGCGGTCCCGCCCGAGCTCCATCGGCAGCTCGAGCTCGAGTGGTTCGCCGAGGAGCTGCGCGACACGCACCGCGTCGCGCACGAGCTCGTCCAATGCGACGATCCCGGCGTGACGTTCGCCGCGATCAAGCGCGCCGAGGTCGGCGATGGCCTGATCGTTCGGCTCGCGTGCGACGCGCCGAAAGGCCAGACCGCGCACGTGTACGTCGACGGCGCGCGCGTCCGCGGCGCGTTCGAGAGCGACGCCCGGGAGCGGGAGGGCGCCGCCCTTCCAATCGTCGACGGGCGCGCGCGCGTGATCGTTCAGCGACGCGTCTCGACCCTGCGGCTCCACCTTCTACCGACCGACGACGGGTCGGCGCCCGCACCCCGAGCGTGAGGCATGGTCGCTGCAGACGGCGAGCGCATGACCAAGAACGCGGCCCCCACGTCGCATCGAGACCTCGTCGACGTGGTGCGCACGGGCATGGGCCCCGTCCCGAGCCGCAAGACGGTCAAGGTCTTCGCGATCGGCGTCGCGCTGGGCGTCGTCGTGGCGTACGTGGTGGCGGCATCCCTGAAGCTCGACTTCGGCAATCGCCAGGCCCCCGCGACGCAGGAGCGCAGGGAGGCCCTGCCCTCCGCGGGTCCCACCGCGGCTCCGTGAAGGGCAGCGAAGCAGCCGCGCAGCGCCTCCACTGCGCCGCCTTCTCAGACGGTGCCGCTTTCTCAGACGGTGCCGCTTTCTCAGACGGTGCCGCTTTCTCAGACGGTGCCGCGGTGTTCAGACGGTGCTGCGGTGTTCAGGCCGTGCGCCGCTCGCGCGGGCCCAAGTGAGACCACTCGAGCGCGGCGATCACGAGGATGATCTTGGCGACGATCGCCATGAGTGGCTGGAGCCACGACACGTACCCGATCACGATCACCTCGGCGAAGATCCACCCGAGCAGGATGAGGCCTGCGCCCACCGTCAGCACCGCTGCGCGCCGCGCCCGCTTCACGACCGCGACCGTCGCCACCGCGAGCGACCCTCCGACGACGAGGAGTAGGACGAGGCTCGGGACGAGGTAGCTCTCGAATGGGCTACCGGTGAGCCACGCCATCGGCAGTTGCTTCGCCCCGGTGAGTCCGTAGATGCCTCCCGCGAGCGCGGCGAGCGCCGTCGCCCCCATGATCACGCCGAGCGCCGAGCGCGCGAGGACGCGGCGGAGCCCCTCCTCCGTGGTGACGGTCACGCCCACCCTCGCGGCGTGGAGATCGACAGCGTCTTCGCTCGGTGGTCGTGCATGCGCGCCGTCGAGCAGTCGCCGTGCCAAGCTGGGAGGTCGGCCGGCCGGGCGTCAGCCCGAGGGATGGTCGCTCGAGGCCGCCGGCTCGTCCCCGAAAGGTTCGCCGATCGGCGCCTCGTGCCGCGCGTGGCGCTCCCACGCCGCTCGGATCTCGGCGGCGGATTTCCGGGACTGACGAGGCCCGAGGCTCGCGAGATCCAGCCCGCTCGACTTGGCGAAGGGCTCGATCTCTCGATCGTGGGAGCGGAACACGAGCTCCGGCGGACCATCGACGACGAGCTTCCCGCCTCCGAGCAGGACCACGCGATCGGCGACGTCGTAGGCCGTGAGCATGTCGTGGGTGATGACGATGGAGGTCACGAAGTGGTGCTCGCGCATGCGCTCGATGAGATCGTCCACGGTGCGACTCGAGATCGGATCGAGCCCCGAGGTGGGCTCGTCGTAGACGAGGATCTCCGGCTCGCGCACGGTCGCGCGCGCGATCGCGACGCGCTTCGCCATGCCCCCGGAGAGCTCGCCGGGAAGCTTCGAGGCGGCGTCGTCGACGCCGAGCTCGCGCAGCGCGCGCATGACCCGAGCTCGCGTCTCCTCCGCGTCGATGTGCTCGTGCTCGCGCAGCGGGAACGCGACGTTGTCGAACACGGTGAGCGAGTCGAGCAGCGCGTGCTTCTGAAACACCATCCCGAAGCGCGCTCGCGCCGCGCTCCGCGCCCGCTTCGTCATCGAGGCGATGGGGACGCCCTCGACGAGCACGTCCCCCGAGGAGGGCTCCTCGAGCCCCACGAGGATCCGCGCGAGCGTGCTCTTCCCCGAGCCGGAGCCGCCGATGACGACGATCGTCTCCCCGCGCTCGATAGAGAGATCGATGCCGTCGAGGACCGTCTTGTCGCCGAATCGTTTGACGAGGTCTCTCACCTCGACGAGCGGCGGCAGCGGCTGCAGGTGCACGCGCTCGCCATCGCAACCGACGTGCCGCTTCGCACGCCCCCACGGCTCGGCGTGAGCGCGCAGATCGTGCACGGCGGCGCAGCGTGTGCACGCCGTCGCCCCGGCGAGGTTCTTCGAGCGGCGTCTCGAACTCCGTGCCGGGCTGCGCCCGCGCGTCGCGGTCGGCGCGGACTCGCGAGGGCCGGTGACGCTTGGTTCCGTTGTTGCTGAGGCGTTCGGGACACACCTCTCACCGACCTCTCGGAGGCTCCCATGTCCACGCACGTCCTCGCCGCCATCGATCTCGACGTCTCCACCGGTATCGTCCTCGAGACCGCCATCCGAGAGACGCTGCAGCGCCCGGGTGCGGACCTGATCGTCTTCTATGCGTTCGAGTACCTCGGGGGCGATCTCGTCACCCGCGGGCGCGCCGAGACCGACAAGACGATCGAAGAGCTCAAGCTCCGCACGCACCAGTCCCTCCAGGCGTACGCGCTCGCGCACGAGGGAGTCACGCTACCGCACACCGAGATCAACCTCGCGATCGGCCGCCCCGCGCAGGAGATCGTCTGGGCCGCCGCGCATTTCGACGTGGATCTCATCGTCCTGGGATCGCACGGGCGGCGCGGCCTCGGCCGGTTCTTGATGGGGTCGGTCGCCGAGAAGGTGGTGCGCCTCGCGGGCTGCGCGGTGAGCGTCGTGCGCGAGAAGTCGCACGACCCGAAGTACAAGCTCGCCGAGATCGAGCCCATCTGCCCGGCCTGCGCGGAGGTGCGCGCGGAGACGGGCGGCGCGAAGCTCTGGTGCGCGCGGCACGCGGAGCACCACATCCGCGGCCACGTCTATTCGTCGGCGGGGCGCAGCGACTCCCCCGCCGCCTGGTCGTCCTCCACGGGGACGTGAGGCCCCCGGCGTCAATCGTTGGAGTCGCCGTGTGACCGCTCGTCCTCGAGGGGCTCGAGGTGCGTCGTCACCTGCGTCTCCGGGGCGAGCGCGCGCACGTCGCGCTCGAGCCGCTCGAGCAGATCGTGGCCGCGCTGCACGCTCCAGTCACCGGGGACGAGGACGTGGAGGCTCACGAACCTCCGGACCCCCGCCTGCCGCGTCCGGAGCGCGTGCCAGCTCGCCCCCTCGGCTTTGTAGCCGTCGAGGACAGCCTCGATCGCCCGTCGCTCTTCGGCCGAGACGGACGCATCCAAGAGGGCCGTGCCCGATCGCCGCAGCAGCCGAACCCCGGTCCAGACGATCTGGAGCGCCACGGCGATCGCGATGAGGGGATCCACCCACGCGAGCTTCGTGAGCTTGACGATCACGATCCCGACGAGCACGCCGCCGCTGGTCCAGACGTCCGTCATCAGGTGGTGGCCGTCGGCCTCGAGCGCGATCGACTTCAGCGTGCGACCGCGCACGATGAGGAGTCGGCCCGTCGCGAGGTTGATCCCGGCCGCAGCCATGGAGAGCGCGAGCCCCACGCCGACGGATTCGAGCGGCTCCGGGTGGATGAGCTTCGGGACGGCCGACACTACGATCCCGACCGCTGCGGCGATGATGAGGGCGCCTTCGAGCCCGCTCGAGAAATACTCGGCCTTGTGGTGCCCGTACTCGTGCTCGGCATCGGGCGGGGACGCGGCGACGCGGAGGACCCAGAGCGCGACGAGCGCCGCGACCACGTTGACGATGGATTCGAGCGCGTCCGAAAGGAGCGCGACCGAGCCCGTCAAGCGCCACGCGAGCAGCTTGAGACCGAGCGTGGAGAACGCCGCCCCGATCGAGAGCCACGCGTAGCGCGTCCGGTCGGGCTCCCTCGGGTGCGGCGCTCGGGGCTCCAAGCTGTCGGTGTAGCCCGCCCCACGGCGGAAGGCGAGCGTCTATGCGCTGTCGGGCAGGACGTCGAACTCGACGCGATCGAACGTGAGGTCCGCGTACGCGAACTCCTCGAGCGCACCTCGCGCCTCACCCTCGGCGACCACGTCGGGCACGGGGGTCCCTCCGTTCGCGCCAGCGGAGAACGCCCCCGGCGGCAGGTGCCAGACGGCACGCCCACCGCGCGCGATCGTCCGCCCGTGGACGGTGCGCCAGCCGTGCACGGGGGTCGACCAGCGCGCGCGCGTCCACCTCGGCGGGTCGCCGGGGAGTGAGATCCATCGATCGATCGTGCTGAAGTCCGTGACCCGACCCTCGGGATCCACGTACACGCGCGCCGCGACCGTGCGCCCATGATCCGTGAGCGCGACGTCGAACGATCCGTCGTCGACCTCCGTCCACGTGACGGCGGGGCGGAGCAGCATCGCGGGCGCGAGGAAGATCGCGTCGTTCAAGTAGGTGACGAGCTCGCCCGTCGTGACGCGATCATCGACCTCGTCGACGACGCTGATCGCGTCCATCACGCGGCCGAGCATGTGCCCGCGGCCCTCCGCGTACGTGTCGCGGACGAGCATGGGGACGAAGCCGAGCAGCCGGAGCCGCATGTGGAAGACGCGCCGGACGCCCAGGCACGTGCCGTACTGCCAGGCCTCGCAGTCCATCCAAGGCTTGTCCGGCGCGAGCCGAAACGCGCCCGTCGCGTGGGCCCGCACGGACCAGGTGCGCGGGCGCGCGAGCACGCCCGCGGACAGCAGGAAGCGCCGCGCCGTTGCCGGCAGCGGCTCCAAGTCCTCCTTTCGAACGACCCCAGGTTCGCGCGTATCTCCCTCGAGCTTCACGCCGCGGAGCTCGCGCAGGAACACGGAGCGCATGTGCCGCGACGGCGAGAGCCCCGCGGGGAGACCCGCCTCGCTCATCGCTGGCTCGGGAGGATGCGGGGCTTCGACAGCCCGAAATGGTGGCGCGCGAGCGCGATGAGCTGCCCGTCCGTCGGGTGATCGCTCGACTCGACGCCCGCGATCTTCGCAGCGAGCGCGCGGTCGTGCTCGTGGAGGAACTTCACGAACGTGAACTTCAGGAGCGAAGGCCCCACCAGGTAGACCTCCTCGGCGTCGCGGAGGACCTCGGCGACGTCGGTGAAGTAGCGCTTGAGATCCTCGGGGTGCTCGTGGGACGCCCCGTCGCCCTTCGGGTGGCGCAGGACGTGGTGGTGCGGGGCCTTCGTCTCGTGCACCTCCACGCCGTCCTTCGAGACGAAGAACACACGAGCCTCGTGGTGATCCATCCAGAGGGCCGCGCGAGTGTGCGGGATCGACGCTTCGACGTGATGTTCCATGGTGCCTCGGGGTTGCTCGCGCCCAGTGCGCGGCCCTCGCCCTCGCACGTCGTGTGCCGCCCAAAACTGCCGCGCGCGAGCGAGCGGCGGCGCCGCGACGCGCCGCACGTTCGGCGCACGCACGCAAACACTGCGCGACGCGGATCGGCGCGCCGCGCGCTTCGCGAACGGCACTTCGATTGCTCCTCCGTAGCGACATGCTCTCCGTCCCCGCCAGCGCCACCCCGACGGACGTGGTCCTCTCGGCGCGCTCACTCGAGAAGGCGTACCGCATGGGTGAGGTCGACGTCGTCGCCCTCCGCGGGGTCGATCTCGACCTCGTGGCGGGGGAGACCATCGTCCTGCTCGGCGCCTCGGGGAGCGGCAAGTCGACCCTCCTCAACATCCTCGGCGGACTCGACGCGCCGAGCGCGGGCGCGGTGTCCTTCCGCGGTCAGGACCTGACCGACACCGACGAGGCGGCGCGGACGCGCTACCGCCGGCGCTTCGTGGGGTTCGTGTTCCAGTTCTACAACCTCATCCCGAGCCTCACCGCGCGCGAGAACGTCGCGCTGGTCACGGAGATCTCGGACTCACCGTTCACCCCCGAGGAGGCGCTCTCCATCGTCGGGCTCCGCGACCGGATGGATCACTTCCCCTCCGAGCTCTCGGGCGGAGAGCAGCAGCGCGTCGCGATCGCGCGCGCGATCGCGAAGCGGCCCGAGCTCCTCCTCTGCGACGAGCCCACCGGCGCGCTCGACTGCGCGACGGGCCGCATCGTGCTCGGCGCCATCGAGCGCGTGAACCGGGAGCTCGGGACGACGACGGCGATCATCACGCACAACGAGCCGATCGCGAGGATGGCCGACCGCATCGTCCGCATCGCGGACGGCAGGATCCGAAGCGTAGAGCGGAACCCGGCGAAGACGCGCGCGGCGGAGCTCTCCTGGTGAGCTCCCTCGGCAAGAAGCTCCTCCGGGACCTCTCGCGCATGTGGGGGCAGGCCCTGACCATCGCCCTCGTGGTCGCGTGCGGGATCGCGAGCTTCGTCACGATGCGCACCGCGTACGGGTCGCTCGTCGTGGCGCGGGACGCGTACTACGACGCGAGCCGCTTCGCGGACGTCTTCGCGCGCCTCGTGCGCGCCCCCGACGAGGTCGCCTCGAGGATCGAGCGCGTCCCCGGCGTGGCCGTCGTGGACACGCGGATCGTCGAGCCGCTCACGATGCCGATCGAGGGGCTCGAGGAGCCGGCGCGAGGGCTGCTCGTCAGCCTCGACGACGTCGCCGATCGGGAGGCGCGGCTCTCGGCGCTCGACATCCGCAGCGGCCGCATGATCGCGCCCGGGCGGTCGGACGAGGCGATCGTCCTCGCGGCGTTCGCCGAGGCGAACGGCATCCAGGCGGGGTCGACGCTGCCGATGCTCGTCAACGGCTCGCGACGCGACGTCCGCGTCGTGGGGATCGCGCTGTCACCCGAGTACGTGTTCGCCGCGGGCGCCGCCGGCGACCTCGCCGCGGACAACCGGCGGTTCGGGATCGTCTACATGGATCGGCGCAGCGTCGCGGCGGCGTTCCAAATGGAAGGCGCGTTCAACGACGTGCAGATCGCGCTCCAGCCGCACGCGAAGGCCGCGGACGTCATCTCCTCGGTGGACGCGCTGCTCGAGCGATACGGCGGCTTCGGGGCGGTGGACCGCGCGCATCAGACCTCCGAGTACATCGTCGCGAGCGAGCTCCGACAGCTCGAGAGCTACGCGACGGTCGCGCCCCTGATCTTCCTCGCCGTCGCGGCGTTCCTCGTGAACATGGTCCTGTCGCGGCTGGTCCAGCTCCAACGCCAGCAGATCGCGACCCTGAAGGCGCTCGGCTTCTCGGCGCGCGAAGTCGCGACGCACTACCTCTCGTTCGTCCTCGTCATCGTGGCGGTCGGGGCGGCCGCGGGGGTGACGGTCGGGGCGCTCCTCGGTCGCGGCATGCTCTCGCTCTACGCGAGGTACTTCCGCTTTCCCTCGTTCGACTACCACCTCGATCTGCGGACGGTCGTCGAAGGGGTCGCGGTCAGCGCGATCGCCGCGATCGCGGGCGCGCTCGTCGTCCTCCGGCGCGTCATGAAGCTCCCTCCCGCGGAGGCGATGCAGCCCGAGGCTCCGCCCACGTACCGCGCCTCCCTCCTCGAGCGGATCGGCGTCGGTCGTCTGTTCGGCACGGGCGGGCGCATGATTCTCCGCGAGATGACGCGCAGACCGCTCCGGCTCGCGCTCTCCTCGATCGGCATCTCGTTCGGGATCGCGATCGTCGTCGTCGCGGGCTACATGCCCGGGGCGATCGACGTCCTCGTCGACACGGAGTTCGAGGCCGCGCAGCGCGAGGACGTCATGGTCACGTTCAGCGCTCCGAGGTCGGCCTCCGCGATCGGCGAGCTCGCGGCGCTGCCCGGGGTGATGTCGGCCGAGGCGCTCCGCGTCGTGCCCGTGAGGGTGCGATTCGGCTCCCGATCGCGCGAGACGGTGCTCACCGCACACCCGGCGGACGCGTCGCTCCGGCGCGTGATCGAGCAGCCGCTCCGCGCCGTCACCCTCCCCGAGCACGGGCTCGTCGTCAGCGACGCGCTGGCGCGAGCGCTCGGTGCGGGCGTCGGGGACGAGCTCACGCTCGAGCCGCTCGAGGGCGACCGCGTCCCTCGGAGAGCGACCATCGTCGGGACAACGACGGAGATGCTCGGCCTCGGGGTGCACGCCTCGATGCACGAGGTCGAGGCGATGTTCGACCAGGAGCCGCTCGTCACGAGCGCGCTCCTCCGCGTCGATCCCGCGCGCGCCGCCGAGCTCGACGCGAGGCTCGCCGCCCTGCCCCGCGTGGCTGGCGTGAATCGGCCGCGGGAGGTCGCGCGGCGGTTCCAGGACCGGAGCACCGAGTCGATGCGCACGACGAGCGTGATCCTCACGCTGTTCGGCGTGACCATCGCGATCGGCGTGGTCTACAACAACGCGCGCGCGGCGCTCTCGATGCGGAGCCGCGACCTCGCGACGCTGCGGGTCCTCGGCTTCACACGGCGCGAGATCACGCTGATCTCGTTCGGGGAGATCTTCGCGCAGGTGGCGCTCGCCGTCCTGCCTGGGATCCTCATCGGGCGCGCGTTCGTCGTCCTCACGATGTCGACCGTCGACCAGGAGCTGATCCGGTTCCCGACCGTCATCACCTCCGGCGCGTACGCGTTCGCGGTGGCGGTGACGCTCGGCGCGGCGCTGGTCTCGGCTTTGCTCATGAAGCGCAGGCTCGACGAGCTCGATCTCGTCGGCGTACTCAAGGCGAGGGATTGATCATGACCACGGACGACGCACACGCCTCGGGCGACGCGGCGCACACGATGACGCGCGAAATCTCTGCCGCGGGAGGCAAGCGTCGGAGGCCGCGTGGCCGCTGGATTCGTCCGCTCGTGTGGGGAACGATCGGCGCGGGCGTGGTCGCCGCCGTCGTCTATGCGGCCATCCCGAAGCCCCTCCCGGTCGACGTCGCGGTCGCTTCGGAGGCGCCGCTCGCCGTCACGATCGACGAGGCGGGACGGACGCGCGTGCGCGACAAATACGTCGTGTCGTCGCCGCTCGCCGCAGAGGCCGACCGGATCACGCTGCACCCCGGGGATCGCGTCCACGTCGGCACGGAGCTCGTCCGCCTCGCGCCCCTCTCCCCGAACCTGCTCGATCCACGGACGAAGTCGCAGGCCGAGGCGCGGCTCTCCGAGGCGTACGCGGTCGAGCGTCAGGCGCGCGCGACGCTCGCGCGTGCGGAGCTCGCCGCCGAGAGCGCGCGCTCGGACGCGAAGACCACGGGCGAGCTCGTGCGCGAGGGCGCGGCGAGCGGGGAGACGGGGCGGCACGCGGAGCTCGAGGCGCGTCTCCGCGAGGAGGAGCTCTCCTCCGCTCGATTCGGGGTGCAGGTCGCGACGCACGAGGTCGAGTTGGCCCGCGCGACGCTCGATCGCGCCGAGGGCTCCCCGAAGAAGGGGGCGACCGGGCCGGAGCCGGACGAGCTCGTGCTTCGCTCGCCGATCGAGGGCATCGTCTTGCGCGTGCTCCACGAGAGCGCGGGCGCGGTCCAGGCGTCGACCCCCCTCATCGAGATCGGTGACCTCGACGCGCTCGAGATCACGGCCGACGTGCTCACCGCCGACGCCGTCCGCATCCCGGCGCAAGCCCCCGTGCGGATCCGGCGATGGGGTGGCGAGGCCGACCTCGCGGCGCACGTGCGGCGGATCGAGCCCTCTGCGTTCACCAAGCTCTCCGCGCTGGGTGTCGAGGAGCAGCGCGTGGTCGTCGTGATCGAGCTCGACGACCCGAAAGGGCGCCCGCCCGAGCTCGGCGATGGGTTCCGCGTGGAAGCGAGCATCGAGGTGTGGAGCACGAGCGCGACCCTGGTCGCCCCGATGAGCGCGGTGTTCCGCGAGGGCGACGCGTTCGCCGTCTACCTCGAGGAGGCCGGCCGCGCGAAGCTCTCGCGCGTCGAGCTGGGACATCGCGCGTCCACGAACGTCGAGATCGTCTCCGGTTTGACCGAGGGCGCGCGCGTCATCGAGCACCCTGGGCCGAAGGTCGTCGATGGGGCGTCCGTGCGGGCGCGCTGACCCTCACCCGCGCGCTCCTTCCTTCGTGCGCGAGGCTCGACCTCGCAAAAAGATCGCACCCGCCGCGAAGGCGGGGCGTGCATCCGGGCAAGGGAGGGCATGAACTTCGTACTCGCCGCAAAGGCCGCGCGCGTTCCTCTCGCCCTCCTCGCCGCTGCTCTCGCCGCGCTCGTGACGACGTCGAGCTGCTCGATCGGCGGGAGCGTCCCGACGATCGACTGCACGACCACGACCGTGAAGACGTACGCCGAGCTCAAGGGGAGCGTGATGGCGTATTGCACGGACTGTCACGGCTCCACGCGCGCCGATCGCGGCGTTCGCTACGACACCTACGCGGCCGCGGTGTCCTTCGCCGATCAGGGCGCCCAGACGATCGCCGACGGATCGATGCCCACCGACTTCGATATCCCGGAGAGCGCCGCGCAAGACTTCTATGCCTGGTCGCAGTGCGGCACGCCCGAGTGACGACCCTTCTCATCGTCCGGGACCGGCGCAATCGGTGCGCGGGCGCGCAAAGTGTGGAGGGAGGGGCCACCCGCCCGAGGTCGCCGCGCCCCAGCGTCGCCCCGCCGCCGCGCCGGCACGGGTTCTGCTCTTGGTCGCGGCATGGAAGCCTCGCAGATCATGACGCGCGACGTCCTCGTCGTTGCGCCTGAGCTCTCGCTCGACCGCGTGTGGAGGATCATGGAGCGCCGCCGCGTGCGCCACCTGCTGGTCGTGAGCGGAGGAGCGCTCCTCGGGATCGTGTCCGACCGGGACGTCCTCGTGCGCGCCTCGCTCGCGGACGACGGAGCGCTCGTCGTCCCCCTCGTCCCCGTCGCGAGCGCGATGACGATGCAGCCCATCACGTGCGATCCCGACACGTCCGTCTCGACGCTCGCGACGACCATGATCGACCGGAGGCTCGACGCGATCCCCATCGTCTCGGAGGGGGCGGGTATCGTCGGTCTGGTGACGTCCACCGATCTCCTCGCGCTCCTCACCGAGCGACCGACGGAGGAGCGGCTGCCCTTCCACTTCGACGTCAGGCAAGCGAGCGATGCCTGAGCGCGAGGGATCGGGCCCCGCGCGGCGCACCGACGACGAGCTCCAGGCGAGCGTCCAAGCGGAGCTCCGGTGGAGCAAGCGCGTCCGCGCGACGGACGTCGGCGTCATCGTGCGGGATGCCGTCGTCACCCTCACCGGCGAGGTGGACAGCTGGGCCGCGCGGCTCGCCGCGAACGAGGCGGCGCACCGAGTCGACGGCGTGCTGGACGTCGCCAACGAAATCGTCGTGAACCCTCCGGACGCGCACGTCCGCACGGACGCCGACATCGCCCACGCCGTCCGCATGACGCTCGTGTGGGACGTGCTCGTCCCGGACGAGAAGATCCGGTCGACCGTGACCGGCGGGGTCGTCACGCTCGAGGGGACGGTGGAGTCCTACACCGAGCGCGAGGACGCGCACCGCGCGATCCAGAACGTCGTGGGAGTGCGCGCCGTGCGCGACGAGATCGTCGTCGAGCCCACGCTGCTCGTCCCTCCGCAGCGCCTCCGGGAAGCGGTGCGCGAAGCGATCGCGCAGCGCGCGAGCGGCTCCGTGCGGGAGGTGACCGTCGACGTGACGGGCGCCGACGTGAAGCTCGGCGGCGTCGTCCCGACCTCCGCGGACCGCCTCGTCGTCGAGGGCGCAGCGAAGAGCGTGTCGGGCGTACGCTCCGTGGAGAGCGCGCTCCGTGTCGAGCCGCGAAGCTGATCGCTCGAGGACGGCACGCGTCGTGCTCCACGGAAGGGCGGAGCTCCCCATGACGAAGTTCGCGCACATCCTGGTTCCGATCGATTTCGGCGAGGCCTCGGACCTCGCGCTCGAGACCGCGCTCGCGCTCGCCTCGAAGTTCGACGCGACTGTCACGCTCCTCCACGCGAGCTGGGTGCCGACGGAGCACTATGCGCTGAGCGGCGAGGGCATCCATTGGCCCGTCGCCGCCGTGTCGGATGCTGCGCGCAAGTCGTTCGACGCGGCGCTCGCCGAGGCGAAGCTCCGCTACCCGCGCGTCGACGGGGTGTTCGTGACGGCGGAGCCACGCCACGCGATCCTCGACGTCGCGACCGGTCGGAAGTGCGACCTGATCGTGATGGGGACGCACGGCCGGCGCGGCCTCACGCGCGTCCTCATGGGGAGCGTCGCGGAGCGCGTCGTGCGGACGTCGCCGATCCCCGTGCTGACGCTGTCCGGGAAGGCGGAGCGGGAACAGAAGCAGCGCCTCCTGCCTGCCCCGTCGACGGACCCCGCGTGAAGCGAGAGCGCTTGCGAGGTTGGCGGCGCATCGCGGACGCGATGTGGCACGGACCAGACGACCCGCAGATCTACGGGTCGTTGGACGTGGACGCGACGGCGCTCTCCGCGCATCTCGCGGCGGAGCGAGCGGCGGGCCACCCGATCACCGTGACCCACCTCGTGGGCCGCGCGCTCGCGATCGCGCTCGCGGAGGTGCCGGAGGTCAACGTGCGGCTCGTGGGGGGCTACGCGATCCCGCGCGAGAGCGTCGACGTGTTCTTCATCACGTCGGTCGCCGCGGGGCGCGAGCTCTCGGGGGTGAAGATCGCGAACGCCGATCGCAAGTCCGCGCGCGACGTCGCGCGCGAGCTCACCGACCGCGCGAAGCGCCTCCGCGCGGGCGACGACCCGGATCTCGCGAAGTCCAAAGCTCTGCTCGAGCGCCTCCCGAAGGCGATGCTCCGGGTCGCGCTGCGCGTGTCCGCGTTCGTGGCCGGGGAGCGCGCCCACTCCATTCCTTCCCTGGGGCTCCGCGCGAGCCCGTTCGGCAGCGCGATCGTGACGAGCGTCGGCATGTTCGGGCTCCCGTCGGGCTTCGCGCCGATCTCGTGGATGTACAACGTGCCCGTGCTGGTGCTCGTCGGTGAGATCACGGAGAAGCCGGTAGCGATCGACGGCGCGGTCCACGTGCGTCCCATCGTCCCGATCTGCGCGACGTTCGATCACCGCTACGTGGACGGGTGGCACGTGTCGAAGCTCCTCGTCGCGTTCCGCTCCTATCTAGCCGCTCCGTCCTCCCACGAGCGGGGCGAGCTTCCGTCCCACGCGCGGTGAACGGCCGGGTACGGCGGTTGCAGCCGTTACGCGGATGAGCTGGTCCTACAAGTTGGTGCGCGTGTTCGGGATCGAGATCCGCGTTCACGTGCTGTTCGGGCTCTTGGTGCTCTGGCAGGCCGGCGCGGCCTTCGCTCGGACGGGGACGCTCGGCGCCGTCCTCGCGTCGATCGCGTTCGTGCTCCTCTTGTTCTCGATCATCGTGCTCCACGAGCTCGGTCACGCGCTCGCCGCGCGGCGGTTCGGGATCCGAACGCTCGACATCACGCTCTTGCCGATCGGCGGCGTCGCGCGCTTGGAGAGGATGCCCGAGAAGCCACGGCAGGAGCTCGTCGTCGCCCTCGCCGGACCCGCGGTCAACGTCGTGCTCGCAGCCGTGCTCCTCGCGGTCCATGCCGCGCTCGGAAAGCCCATCGTCGCCGTGGATCTCGCGTCCCCTCCGCTCCTCACGAGCCTGCTCTACGTGAACGTCGCGCTGGCGGCGTTCAACCTCCTCCCCGCGTTCCCCATGGACGGCGGGCGCGTGCTCCGGGCCGCGCTCGCGCTGCGGGGTGACCGGCTGCGGGCGACGCGCATCGCCGCGCGGATCGGGCAAGGCTTCGCGTACGTGATCGGCTTCGTGGGCCTCTTCGCGAGCTCGATGCTCGTGGTGATCGCGCTCTTCATCTGGATCGGCGCCGCCGCCGAGCTCGCGAGCCTCGAGCTCGAGGCGTCGCTCCGAGGACTCCCGCTCGAGTACGCGATGCTCACGGCGTGCGATCCGTTGCTCCCCGAGGACACGCTCGACGCGGCCGCGCGGCTCACGATCGCCCACGGACACCGGGACTTCCCCGTGGTCGACGCTGCGGGCCGCGTCGTCGGCGTGTTGACGGGGGCACGGCTCGTCGAAGGCCTCGCGCTCTCCGGTCCGACCGCGCGCGTGTCGGAGGTCATGGACCCCCGCATCGAGGCCGCGGATCTGCGTGAGCCCATCGAGGGCGTGCTCACGAAGCTCCAGGGCGCCCCGGCGCACGCGATCGTCGTCCTCGCGGACGGGCGCGTGCGGGGGCTCATCACGGGAGAGACCATCCAGCAGCTCGCGTCCCTGCGAGACGCCGCCGTCTACGCGTCCAAGCACCGCGGCCGACACCCCATCGCCGCCGCCGCTTGAACCGGTGACGCTGCCGCCCGCTCCCCGTCGCCGCTCCTCGTCGTGTGGGACCACGAGCGGCTCGGGAGCTCCGCGCAGGCCGGGCGCGATCAGACAGACAATGGTCTTCGATGGAAGCGCCGCGCACCATCGCCACTGCCAATTCCCGCAATTCTTGCGCTGCGCCGCATGGGGCGCGCTGACCTGGCGAGATAGCAGACAATGCGGGCGAGCGGGGCGCGAGCACGAGCGCGCGTCTCGGAGGGTTCGCGCGGCGTACGAGATCGAGGCGACTGGATCACGATGGCGTTCGCGCGGGACCGAGGAGCGCGAAAGGTGGATCCAAGCGTGGCATGCGAGCTGCTCCAGGTCGCTCGCATGTTCGACGCCAACTTCGCCCGGCACCTCTCCGAACCCATGGGATTCATGCCCTCGCGTCGGATGCGGTCGCGGTTCATGCGCGAGCTCGAGCAAGCCCGGATCGGCGCGCAGCCGTGCGACGCGCCCATCATCACCCCCGCCGACGTCGAGGCGCTCCCGGAGCCCGCTCGTCGTTGCTTCGCGTTCGCGGGCGCCGTCGGGCTACCGCGCGTATGGTCGGTACGAGCGCACGCCATGGGCGTGTTTCGCGTGTCCGCGGCGAAGCCCTGGATGCACTGCGAGACCTGGCAGTACGACGCGCGGGACCCCATCGCGCGCAGCTTCCAGCGGCGACTCCGGTACGGGCACGTGGTGCCCATGCTCGTTCGCGACCTCTACACGGAAGGTCGAGGCCGCGTGTTCGGGCGCGTCCTCGACACGTTCAGCGTCGTCGACGAGGATCACGACTTCGTCACCCTCGGAGAGCTCTCGTCGTTCGTGAGCGACGCGATGTTGCTCGCGCCCTCCCTGTTGCTCGGCGCCGCGACCCGGTGGATCGCCGTGAACGAGAGCGCGTTCGACGTCGAGCTTCGGGACCACGGGTGGAGCGTATCGGCGCGCGTCGTCGTGGACCCGCGCGGAGCGGTGACGGAGGTCAGCAGCGAAGACCGCTATTTCGCGCCGACCGCTCCGGGCGGCAGGGAGGGGCGCCCCTCCGCGCCGCCTCCGTCGGCCTGGACCCGGGCTCGCTGGTCTGTGCCCGTGACGGATTGGGCGAGCGGCGCGGGGCGCCGGTTCGCGCGCCGCGCACAGGCGATATGGCACCTCCCGAGCGGCGACTTCCAGGACGCGGAGCTGCTGTTCGATCGCGTGGACGTCAACGTCCTCGCCCGAGAGGAGCTCGCGCGCGTCGAGCTCGGCGACGTCTGAGCCCTCGACGGGTGGCATGCGCGCTGCTGGTGGGGGCCATGGACGATCGAAAGGCGCAGCTCGACGCCCTGATCGCGACGCTGCAGCGTCACGGGATCCACTCGGCGCGCGTGCTCGACGCGATGCGGGAGGTGCCGAGGGACGCGTTCGTTCCGCACGAGATCCGCGACCAGGCGTTCGTCGACACCCCGCTGCCGATCGGCGAGGGTCAGACCATCTCGCAGCCCTACGTCGTCGCGCTCATGGCCGAGGCGCTCGCGCTTCGAGGGGACGAGCGCGTCCTCGACGTGGGCACGGGGTCCGGGTACGCGGCGGCCATCCTCGGCCGTCTCGCGCACGAGGTGCACTCGGTCGAACGCGTCGATAGCCTCGCGAGGTCCGCCGCGGCGCGGCTCGCGCGGCTTGGGTTCGCGAACGTACACGTCCGGATCGGAGACGGTACGCTCGGCCTGCCGAGCCTCGCGCCGTTCGACGCGATCTCGGTCGCCGCCGGGGGCCCCGTGATCCCGCGCGCCCTCCTCACCGAGCTCGCGGTCGGAGGTCGGCTCGTGATGCCGGTGGGCGCCGATCCGGCGGCGCAGGCGCTGCTCTTGGTGACGCGCCACGCGGAGGACCAATTCGAGAAGCGATCGCTCGGAGACGTGTTCTTCGTGCCGCTGATCGGGAGCGAGGCGTGGAGCTCCGACGACCTTCGCCCGAGGTGATCGCGGCGACGTCGAGCGCGCGGGCATGGGTGCGGCTCGACGCAGTCGGTGCGGGGCCCAGCACCCGATGCGCCGAGGGGCGCGCGGCTCATCGCAAGAACCCCAGAAAATGAAGGGCGAGCGCGATGGCGCGCCCATTGCGATGGGCGGCCCCGCGGAGGTCTTCCTTGCTGAAGCTCGAACCCCTGGGACTGGCAAACGCGCTCGATACGTGGGCGCTCCGGCGCGAGAAGGTCCTCTCGAAGCTCGACATCCAGGCGGCGCGCGAAGCCCGCGAGCTCGCGGCCGCCTGCCGCGACTTCCATGACTGGCCTCGGCGGTCGGCGGTCACGGAGCTCGAGCTCACGTGCGTGTGGCTCGAGCTGCGGGAGCGCTGTGTCCGGCTCCTCAGCCGCTACGCCTCCCCGCTCCGCGTATCCACGCCGTCGGGGACGTGGCCGGCGGCCCCGCCTCCGAGCGCAGCGGGTGGGCCGCCCCCCATCAAGGCCGCGAGCTGATCCCGAGGAGCCACGAGATGATCGAGCGCCGACCGAGCCGAGCCGCGAAACGAGCGCGACGCGCGTCCTTCGCCGTCTTCACCATCGCGCTCATGGCACCCGCCGTGGCGCACGCGGATCCCGCGCAGTCGCCCAGCGCCGGCTCCACGCCGCCGGCCGCTCCCGCCGCCGCCGCGGCGCTCGCGCCGCGGCAGACGACGCAGGAGATCGTCGGCCGCGCGATGGCCATCGGCGGGATCGTCACCGCGACGGTGGGCGCGGCCGTACTCACGACCGCGCTGTTCTCGGGGAGCGCGACGTGCGCCGCCATGGGCACCTCGAGCGCGTGTGACGGGACCTCGAACGACGCGCTGGTCGTCGCGGGCGCGGTGACGTTGTCCGTCGGGGGCCTCCTCGCCATCGGCGGCGCGATCGTGTCCCAGGTCGGTCCCCGAGCTGCGGAGCCGACCGTCTCCGCCGTGTCGCTCGAGGTCGTGCCCGCTCCGGGCGGCGCGGGCCTCGCGCTCCGCTTCTGACCTCCAACACGACGGGGCATGGCGCGTGCTCTCGGGTCCCCATGCACGACCTCGAACGATGTCCGCGCTGTGGAAAGCTGCGCCCCACGATCTACGGCGAGTACATCGAGGGGGTGACGCGCAACATCCCTCAAGCCGAGCTTTGTCTGTGTGAGCCAGCGAGTGCTCGGTCGGTCGACGTCCGCGATCGAGCGACCCAAGCGCCGCCCGTCGGTCCTCCGCCTCCCCCGGCGCCCGCCGGCAAGCCGCAGGGTTCGGGCGAGAGCACGGCGCGCCGTGGGACGTGAGGCCCTCCTCGTTCGCGCCAGCGCAGGTCCTGCGCGTCCGCGCAAGCTCGCGCGTGCGGTCGTTCGGCTCGATCGCGACGAGTCCGCCCGGTCTGCCGCAGGCCGTGTGGAACACGGCCTGCAATGGCCCCACCGAGCCCCAACCAGCCCCGAAAGCCCCAACAGCAGGGTCCGGACGAGCGCGAGGGACGCCTCGCGGGCCTGCGGACGGGGCTCGCCGCGCTCGAGTCGCGCCCCCTCCAAGTCGCCGCGAAAGGACAGCCCATGCGTGTAGGTGAAATATGCAGGCGCGACGTCGCGACGATCCGCCGTGAAGACCCGCTGCTGACCGGCATTCGTCGCTTCGTCACCGAGCACACCACGGACCTCGTGGTGGTCGACGAGCACGAAGTCCCCATCGGCGTCCTCACCGAGCGCGACATCCTCGCGTCGATCGTCCTACGCACCGCGCCGCGAACCAATGGGCTCACGGTCGGCGATATACGGTTCTCCGGGGTCCGCACCGTCGAGACGCACGACGACGTCGCGGAGACGATCCGCGCGCTGCTCCGCGAGCAGCGCCGGTGCGCCGCGGTCGTGACGGACGGACGACTCGTCGGGACCCTCGACTTCGACGACGTCATGCGCGTCGTCGCCGCGGACCCCTCGAACCTGTCAGAGCTCTCCGTCTCCGCGAGGGCGCAGCTCGGCCTGGGCGTCGATTGAGCGGTCGCGCGTGAGCCCCGCTCAAGCTCCTTCCGCGGCTCGCGCCGAGCGCCGCCCCCCGAAGGGCGACCTCCGCGCCCCATCTCGAGCGGAGTCGAAGGTAATGCGATGATGGAAGGCGCGGGCAGCAGCGCTCAGGCACTCGACCTGGGCGAGAACATCACCCATCTCCAGAGGCTCTCGTTCCTCCATTGGCCCGACGGGGGCGCGTTGTCGCCCGTCCTCGCGGACGTCGTGGAGGTGGCGATCGCGATATCGAACGCGGACTCCGCGAGCATCCAGATCGTGGATCGCGAGACGTCGAGCTTGCGCGTCGCCGCGCAGCGCGGCCTCCCCGATGGGTGGCTGGACGACGCGCACGCGCTCGCCTCGGGGCGGGGGACGTGGGCGCTGGCGCTGGAGCGCGGCCACCGCATCGTGATCGAGGACGTCGAGGCGAGCCCCTACTTCGCGGACACGGAAGCGCTCGAGAATCAACGGCGCGCTGGCGTGAGGGCGGTCCAATCGACGCCGCTACTCAGCCGCTCGGGGAGGGGCGTGGGCGTGCTGTCGACCCACTACCGAACGCCCTTCCGCCCGGACGCGTTCGTCCTCGCGCTCCTCGATCTCCTCGCGCGTCAGGCCGCGGACGTGATTGATCGAGCGCTCCTGGATCAGGAGCGGAGGGAGCTCGAGCGGAAGTACATGGCACTCTTCCACACCTCCCCCATCGCGATCGCCCTCACGCGGATGCCGGACGCGCCGTCCTCGCGGACGTGAACGAGGCGTTCCTGCAGAAGGCCTGAGAGCACGCGCGCGGACGTGGTCGGGCGGCCCGGCGTCGACCTCGGGTTCGTGGAGCCCGACCTCGCAGCGCGGGTGCGTCTGCTGCCCAGACGGAGGGCGTGGTCCGCGGGCTCGAGTGCACGCGCGTCACACGCTCGGGCGACCGCCAAGTGCTCGCGCTGTACATCACCCGAGTCGACATCGGCTGGGGGCGGCACGTGCTGACGAAGGTCGTGGACGTGACGGCGCGCCGCGAGGGCGAGGAGGAGGCGCGGCGCTCCGCGGCGCGCCGCCGAGGTCAACCGCGAGCCTGAGCTGCGCGTCGCCGAGCGCACGCGCGCCTCGAGGAGGCGCGGCGCGCCGCGGACGCGGCGTTGGCTGCGAAGAGCGAGCTCCTCTCTTCGTCGGACACGAGCCCGCACGCCGCTCAACGCCATCCTCGGGTTCGCGCAGCTCCTCCTGCGAGACCAGAAGCGCCCCCTCGACGAGCGCCAGTCGGCGCGGCTCGAGCACGTGATTCGGGTGGGGATCAACGATCTCCTCGACTCGAAGATCGAGTCAAGGAGCTCTCGCGGTCAGGCTCGAGCCCGTGAGCGTGCACGGCGTCATCGCCGAGGCCATCGCGACGCTCGCGCCGATGGCGGCGAAGACGGACATCTCGCTCGTCCGCGCCGAGGACCTCCGGGAGGCGCCGCGCGTGACCGCGGACCGAGCGCGGTCACACAGATCCTCATCCATTTCGGCTCGAACGCGATCAAGTACGGAAGGCCGGGCGGTCGCGCCGTGTTCGTGCGCGCCGCGTCGGCGACGACGAGGTGCGGATCACCGTCCTCGACGACGGCATCGGCATCGCGCCCGACCAATGTCGACGAGGTCTTCGAACCGTTCCAGCGCGCGGGACGAGAACGCACCCCATCGATGGAACGGGGGTCGGGCTCGCCGTGACCAGCGCCTCGCGGAGCGGATGGCGGGCAGAGTCGTCTCGAGCACGCTCGACCGGGGTCGAGTTCTGGGTGGAGCTGCCCGCCGCGTCCCAGGTCGTGAGCCCTTCGATCGACCTCGAGGTGGACTTGGCGGCCGGGTCGCGACGGTCCACGATCGTCTGTATCGACGACAATCCAGCGAACGTGGCGCTCCTCGCGGCGCTCGTCGAAGATCTCGGCGGACTCGAGCTGGTCGTCGCGCCGAGCGCGGATATCGGGCTCGAGCTCATCCGCTCTCACCGGCCGAGCCTGGTCGTCATCGACGTCCAGTTGCCGGGCATGAGCGGCTTCGAGGCCCTCCGACGCCTCCGGAGCGCGGCCGAAACCCGCGCGATCCCCGTCATCGGCCTCGCCTCCGAAGCCTCCCGGTGGGACAAGCGGCGCGCCGCTCGCGCGGGGTTCGCGCGCTACCTGGCGAAGCCCCTCCGGGTCGACGACCTCGTGCGGGCGATGGAGGAGCTGCTCGGCCGGGACGACACACCACCCATGTCCCGCTGAGCGGGTTGGATTGTCTGTCTGTCGATCTGTCGCCGCGCAGGCAGCGCGAGGAACGCGTCGTGCAGAGACTCCGAGAATGGAATCGGAACGGATCGAAGAAGGGCTCGCAGAGTGGATCGCCGCCCTTCGAGGGACGCCGTGCTTCGTCGACGACGTGGACGCCGAAAAGACGCTCGTCGCAGTGTTCGAAGGCCTCGGCGAGGTCCTCGCCGAGGACGAGCGGCGGGCCATCACGCGGCACGTCCCCACGGCGTTGGGCGACGCGATGGAGGGCGGCGGCCGGTCGAGCTCGACGCGGACGGAGGTCGAACTCATCCGCGGCATCGCGAGCAAGAGGGGAACGAGCCTGAGCGATACGAAGGAGCGCCTCACGACGGTTTGCGACCTCGTCACCGAGCGCCTTCCCGACGACGTACGCGCAAAGCTCATCGCCGACCTCCCGCCCTGGTTGAGCCAGCGGTTCGTCTTGCGGCGCCCGAGGTGCGTTCGGTACGCGCATCCTCTGCCTCATCCGCCCTCTCACGGCGACACGCTGTCGAGCGGGCGGCCGGGGAGTGAGCACCCCATCTCGGAGGCCCACCCCTCGCGAGGTCCTCGCGGCCCCAACTCCGACTGACGCGGGCGGGCGCGTGGTGCGAGCCGCGGCCGAGCGCTAGGGGCGCGTCCGGAAATAGGTGGCTGCACCGAGGGCGACGATGCGCCCCGCGGCCAAGGCGCGACGACGAGGAATAGTGGGGCGACGGAGGAGGAGTAACGCCGGCCGCGGATGCAGCGCCGGCCGAATGCGCCAGTTATTTCCGGACGCGCCCTAAGGTTCTACATCGAGCGCGTCGAGCCGGAGACCCTCCGCCTTCACCAGGCGAACGAGCGCACGCTCCTCGCGTGGATCAGGACGGGGATCGCGCTCATGGCGTTCGGGTTCGCCATCGCGCGCTTCGCTCTCTTCTTGCAGCAGATCGCGCTCGCGGGCGAGCTCCGCGTCCACGTCCAGCAGGGCGTCGGCTCGTCGTTCATCGGGGCCGCGCTCGTCGCCGTGGGGATGCTCGTGAACCTCGTCAGCACGATCCGGTTCGCCCACGTTCGGCGCCACATCGCGCGCGGCCGCGTCGGCGCGCCGAACGCGACGCTCGTCTACGCGTTCGGCGCGACGGCGACGCTCGTCGCCTCGGCGATGACGGCGCTGCTCGTGCGGGCGATCGGGGATTGAAGGGAGAGCACCGACCGGGTCCGGTGCTCCCGTCTCCTACTGCGCCACGTACCCACCGTCGGCGACGAACGCCCCGCCCGTGCAATAGGACGCTTCATCGCTCGCGAGGAAGAGCGCGAGGTTCGCGATCTCCTCGTTGGTGCCATAGCGGCGGAGCGGCACGAGCGCCTCGAAGCCCGCCTTGACGATCCCCGGGTCCGCGGGGGAAGCCTGCGCCTCGATCGACCTCATCATGCGGTTCTCGATCGGCCCGGGGTTGATCGCAGCGACCCGAATCTTCTGGGCGGCGAGCTCGATCGCCGCGGCCTTCACGAGCCCCATGACCGCGTGCTTGCTCGTGATGTACGGCGCGAGGCCGGACGCGCCGACGAGCCCCGCGACGGAGGACGTGACGAGGATGGCACCGCCTCCGCGCTTCGCGATCGCGGGCGCCGCCGCTCGAATCGAGTTGAAGGCCCCTCGCACGTTCACGGCGAGCACCCGGTCGAGCTCCTCCGGGGTCGTGTCGAGCAGAGGCTTCACGATCCCTTCGATCCCTGCGTTCGCGAACATGACGTCCAATCCGCCGAACGCAGCGACGGCGCGCTCCACGACGTGCAGCATCGCGGGCAGGCTCGACACGTCCGCTGGCGCCGCCATCACCTCGAGCCCGATGTTCCGGGCGACCTCGAACAGGGAGGACTCGTCGCGATCGACGATCACGACGCGCGCGCCCTCGTCCGCGAACCGCTTCGCCGTCGCTGCGCCGATACCGCCGGCCGCGCCCGTCACGATCGCGACCTTACCCGCGAGTCGGCCGCTCACGACTGCTTCTCCACGTGAGCCCCATTCGTCTTCTTCATGTCGTCACACTCCTTGCCGGCGCTCTGTGCAATCGGGACGCCACGAGGCGCGCGACCCGCCGATGCCGCGTCGACAGGCGAATCCACGTGCCGGATCGCGGCTCGCAGAGTGGGGCCCGTCCTCGGCGCGGCCGACGCGCGGGGACGCAAACGATGCGCAGGCAGCGGAGCCCGAGTCCGCTCGCGAAGGGCGAAGCGCGCGACGAAGCTCGGCACGTGGCGTGCGAAGCGCCCCGAGCCAGGAGTCGCCGGGTTGCGACAGGAGGAGCCATGGCACGCATCGAGGTCACGTCGCGCGGGTGCGCGTTGAACGACGAGCTCTCCGCTGCGGTGAAGCGCGAGGCGGGTCGCCTGGCCGAGGAGTGGGAGGGGGTCGAGTCGATCGACGTCGCGATCGAGGCCGCGAACGCGCTCGGCCGAGGGGCGCGCGCGTGGGTGCGCATCACGCTCGCGACACGCGAAGAGATCGTGACCGTGAGCGCGCCCGCCGCGCCGGATCCGCCCGACGAGGAGCTTCGCGACGCGCTCGCCCGCGGGGTCGAGCGCGCGTTCGGCGACGCACGACGCCGCCTGTCGAGGACTCCTTCGGCGCGGCCGCCGCCCGCGTCGGCGGGGTGACGAGCCCCACCTCAACGAGCCGACGGAGCCCCTTCGCCCAGCACCTCCTCGAGCACGGCGAGCAGCAAATCGACCTGGACCGGCTTGGTGAGGTACCGACGGAACCCCTCGCGCTCGCCCCGCTCGCGGTCGCGCGCCGAAGCCGCCGCGCTCAGCGCGATCACGGGGATCTCGCGCGTCTCGGGGCGCTCGCGGAGCGCGCGCAGCGCGTCGAGTCCGCTCATTCCCGGCAGGTTGATGTCGAGGATGATCGCGTGCGGCCGCACTCGCGTCGCAAGCTCGATCCCCATCTCCGCCGTGGGCGCGGTCACGAGCTCCACGTTCTCGAACGAGCTCATCACGTCCTCCATGAAGAGGACGTTCGCGGGATTGTCTTCGACATAGAGCAGTCGCCGCGCTCCGATCGCGAGGTCGGCGCGCGCAGGCGCGGCGCTCACCGTGGGCCGCTCGGTCGCGGGCGCCACGACGACCGGCACGTCCACCCAGAAGCTCGAACCCTCACCGTGCCGGCTCTCGAAGCCGACCTCCCCCGCCATCAGCTCCGCGAGGCGCTTCGTGATCACGAGGCCGATCCCGGTCCCTTGGATGCTCCCGGTCTCCTGCCCTGCCCGTTGGAAGGGCTGGAAGAGCTTGGGCTGGTGCTCGCCCGAGATGCCATACCCAGTGTCCTCGACGGTGACGCGAACGCGCTCGCTCGTTTGGCAAGACACGCGAAACGTCACCCTGCCACCGTCGCGGTTGTACTTGATGGCGTTCGATCCGAAGTTCATCAGGATCTGTACGAACCGCGTCCGATCGACGGCGACGAGCGGAACCGACGCCGGAAGCGGCGCGATCTCGACGCGGACGCTCCGCGGCCCAGCGAGCGGCTCGAGCGTGCGCCTCACGTCCTCGAGCACCTCCGCGACGGAGACGGGCTCCGTCGACACCGACACCCCGCGCGCCTCGATGCGCGCGAGATCGAGGATGTCGTCGATCAGCCGGAGGAGGTGCTGCCCCCCGGCGTGGATGTGCCCGATGCGCTCGCGGTTCTTGGCCGAGAGCTCTTTGTCCCGCGCGACGAGCTGCGCGAACCCGAGGATCGCGTTGAGCGGCGTCCGGAGCTCGTGGCTCATCGAGGAGAGGAACTCACTCTTCGCCGCGCTCCCCGCCTCGGCGGAGACGCGGGCGTCGCGCAGCTCTGCCGCGCGCTCCTCGTCGAGGGTCACGTCCCAGATCGTCGTCACCATGCCCCCCTCGGGGGTCCGGCGGTCACTCACGCGAAGCGCGCGCCCGTCGCGGAGCCGCACGTCGAACTGCGCCATGTCCGAGGCCCGTCGCATGAGGCGCTCCTCGCGAAAGCGGCGGCGTCCGTCCTCGTCGAGGTCGAGCTGCGCGACGAACGCGTCGAGCACGCGCGCGTACGGCTCGCCCACGAGCGGACCGGGGAGCGCGTCGCCGATCAGCCGTCTATAGGTGCTGTTGCAAAGCACCAGCCGATCGCTCGAGTCGAAGAGCGCGAACGCATCTTGAATGCTCTCGACCGCGCTCTCGAGCCGAGCGGACGTGAGCTTCGCCGCCGCCTCCATGCGCCTCCGCTCCGAGATGTCTCGGATCGCGGCAGTCACCGTCAGCGCTTCGCCGCTTCGAAGGGGGCTCAGGCTGACCTCGATCGGGATCTCCGCGCCGTCGCTCCGCTTGCCCGCGAGCTCCACCCCCGAGCCCATCGCCCGCGCGGTGGGGCGCGCAAAATAGCGCGCGACGAGGCCCGAGTGATCCCGCCGATAGCGATCCGGGATGAGGACATCGAGTGGCTTTCCAACGAGCTCGGAGCGCGCGTATCCAAATAGCTTCTCCGTCTGCGCGTTCACCAGCTGGATGATGCCGTCCGCCCCCGCCACGACGATCGCGTCTGGAGCCGCGTCGAGCAGCTGCCCGAACCGCTCCTCCGACGAGAGCGCGAGCTCGAAAGCCGCGCGGGCTTGCTCGGTGCGGTCGTGCTTCATGCGCACGAGATCCGTCACGTCTTCGACGTGATGCAGAATGTACAGAACCTCCCCCTGGGCGCCGAAAATGGGGACGTTCTCGGGGCTCCAGTGCCGCTCCTCGAACCCGCCGCCCTCCGCCTCGGGCCGCCGAATGTCATACTTTTGGACGGCCATTCGATCGGGCTGTCGGTGCTCGAGGACTCGCTCTAGCGACCGACGGAGGTTCGCCACGCCGCTCGCCCCCGGGTCGTCCGGATTGTCCGGGAAGACGTCGAACACGCCCCGGCCGAGGATCGCGGATCGCTCCGTGCGGGTGGCGCGCAAGTAGGCGTCGCTGACCGCCACGATGACGAGCTCCGTCGAGAGCGCCAGGTAGCAGCCCGGCGCGCCCTCGAACAGCCTCCGAAAGTCGGCGGTTCCATTCACGCCCGACAATGTAACCCCATCGGGGCGAGCGCCCACCCCGGCTCGATCCATTGCCGCTTTTCGCGGGCATTCGGGGCCTGGGCTCGCGTCCGCGAGTCGCGACGCCCCCTTGAGGTGTGCCGCGCAGCCGCGCGAACCGACGAGCATGATCCCGTCGCGACATTGCGCGGGTCGGTTCGCGCGCGCTGCGCGACGAGCGGAGCCGAGCACGGTTCGTTCCAATTCGGCGCGCTCGGGAATTCGCGCCATGGGGGAGCGCGACGAGGTTCGTCGAGGCGCAAGATATGCGCTGCAGCGCGAACCGTGCGCGCGGAGGCGGCCCTCGGTCACTGTCGACCGCAGGGCAGGGCGCTTCGGGGAGCTCGAGGCACAGGACGTGCTCGCCCGTGCGGCCATGAACCCACCCCGCGTCGTCGTGATTGGAACTGGCTTCGGAGGCCTCGAATCGGCGTTTTATCTGCGCAAGCGCCTCGGCGAGAACGCCCAGATCACCCTGGTGGGGGAGCGCGCGCAGTTCGAGTTCAGGCCGAACACGATCTACATCCCGTTCGGCAAGCCGCCCGAGGCGTTCTCGTTCCCTCTCGGGCGAGCGCTGGAGCGCCGCTCCATCCCGTTCGTCGCGGCGCGGATCAGCGAGGTCGACACCGTGAACAAGGTGATCCGCGGGTCGGGCGCCGAGGTGCCGTACGACTATCTCGTCATCGCGACGGGCGCGAAGATGCGCCCCGCCGAGATTCCCGGCCTGTCGGAGCACGCCCTCGGCATCTGGTCGCCGGAGGAGATGCTGCGCCTCCGCGCCGCGTACGAGAGCATCGTCGCGAAGGCGGGGTTCGGCGTACGGTCGCGCGTCGTCTTCCTCGTCCCGCAGAACAACAAGTGGTCCGGTCCGCTCTACGAGATGGCCCTGATGCTCGACACATGGCTCCGTCGGCGCGCCGCGCGGGACACGATCGATCTGTCGCTCGTCACGCACGAGGGCGCGTTCATCCAGTCGTTCGGTCCGCGCGTCGACGCCGTGGTCGCCGAGGAGTTCAAGGAGCGCAACATCCACTCTCGCAAAGGGGCGCGCGTGGAGCGGATCGACAAGGGGTCCTTGGCGCTCGCGGACGGGGAGGTCGAGTGCTTCGACTTGCTGGTCACTCTCCCGCCGTACGTCGCGTCGACGCGCTTCACCGGGCTCCCTTCGGACGAGCGGGGCTTCATCCCGACCCAACCGGTGAGTCGGCAAGTCGAGGGGCACCCCGACGTCTATGTCGTCGGCGACGCGGGGGACTTCCCCGTGAAGCAAGCGTTCCTCGCGCTCCAACAGGCGGACGTGGCCTCTGAGCACCTCGCGCAGCGCATCTTCGGCGAGCCCACGACCGCCGCGTTCGACCCCGTGAGCATGTGCATCGTGGAGCAGCTCGACAAGGCGACGTTCGCGCAAGTGCCCCTCGAGCTCACCCACGACGCGAGGCGGCCCGTCAGTGTCCGCGAGGACCAGACTGACGTCTACCGCGTCGGCACCGGCGTCGTTTGGCGGATGGCGAAGAAGCTCCTCGGCACAGCCATTCCACAGCGGTTCACCCACGGGCTCCCGTTCCACGCGGGCCCGGCGTGGACCGCGATGGAGGCGGGCGTCAAGGTCATGGCCGCCGCGTTCAGCGACTGATGGTCCGCCACGCGCTCTCGCCGAGCGCAATGTCTGCGAACGCGCGCGAACGGTTCACCCCGCGATCCCGACGGCGACGCTCGCTCGCCAAGAAACGATGCGATTCACGCGAATGTCTGCGAAGCGGCGAATGGTACGACCGCTGCTTCTCTCCACGGAGGTGATCACGGACGGCGCACGTCAGTACCGCCGACGTGCACGAAGGAGAATGGATCATGGGAAACGTTCAGGTGAAGAATGCAGGCGAGCCCCAGAAGTCCCCGCAGCTGGTCCCGGCGCGGGACCCGCGTTGGGAGCCGTTCCGCTCCTTGCGAGAGCTGATGGCGTGGGATCCGTTCCGCGAGATGCAAATGATCGCGCCGCCCGTGCTCAACGCGTTCTCGCCTTCGTTCGACGTCAAAGAGACGAAGGACGGGTACGTGTTCAAGGCGGATGTGCCCGGCGTGAAGGAGACCGACATCGACGTCACCGTCACCGGGCAGCGCCTCACGATCTCCGGCAAACGGAGCTCCGAGCACGAGGAGAAGACGGACACCTACTACACCTACGAGCGAACCTACGGCGACTTCAGCCGCTCGTTCACGCTGCCCGACGGGATCGACGCGAAGAGCATGACGGCGGACTTGAAGGACGGCGTCCTCACCGTCGGGGTTCGGAAGACCCCCGAGGCCGAGACTCGTAAGATTCCAGTCCAGACGCCGGCGAAGAAGTCGTAGGGGTTGGTCTACCTCGCTCCTCGCAGCACCGGAGCGGTCGACCGGCCAACTGATTGAGCGTGGTTCTCCGTCACACCAGGAGAATCAGAAACAGGAAAACGGGAGGCAGGAAGTTCGGAGGAGCGGCGCATGATCCGTCTGCTTCCCCGGGCTTCTCGTCTTCCCGTGGCTCCTCGGAATTCCGCGGAGGACCGCGGGGCGTGCAACCGCGAGCGAGGACATCTCTCGACGGAGGGGTGCCGAGGGGCCCATTCGGAGGTATTGTCCAACACGCCCGGCGCCGCCATCGGGGCTTGGCAGGCGATTGATCCCGTTGGGCGCCTCGGCTTTGGAGCGTGCCGCCCTCGCTCGGTCAGTGCGGCGAGGCTGGGCTCAAGGGCTGGGTTCCGGCGGCGGGGCGTAGGCCTGTCCGCCGGCGCGCTGGAGCTCGGAGGCGCGAGCGATGCCGAGGACGCCTCCCCCCCATCCCACGACCACGGCGAGATCGACTCGCGCGCGAGCGACCTCGAAGGCCGATCGCTCCACGCTGTCGCGCGCGTCGAGCAAGAGCGGCGTCGGCTCCATCGCGTCCCGGACGAGCGTCCGGGCGCCGTGCTTCGAGGGGAGACACCCTCCTCGACGAAGGATGCCGATCGGCGCTCCATCCTCGCCGACCACGACGGCGACGTCGCGAGCAACGCCGGAGTCCTTCCCGGACTTCAGGAGGATCTTGGCGGCGGCGGCGATCGGCGCGCTGCCGGACACGAGGATGACGTCGAGATCGCAGCGCGAAACGACGGTCTCCCCGGGCGGATGGCTGGTGTTCACGAGGCACTCCACGACGGTCGTACCGGACGCCTGCTCGCGAGGCTCGTCGCCGAAGCCACACGAGAGGCAGGCGCTCGTGCCCCGCGGGGTCTCGTGAGACGGACAATCGACGAACAGCTCGACGCGCGACGCTCCGCGCTCGTCGATCGTTCGCCTCCTCCGGACGGGCAGCAGGGTGGTGACCACGAGTGTCGACGGAGCACTCGCCGTGCCGGAGACACCGCACGCGCGCCGCGCCGGAGCAGCGTCGGCGATGGCGCGGACAGCTGCAGGGCGCGCGCGGACGCGCACGAATTGCAGCGCGGCGAGAGGGAGAGGGGCCTCCCGCGGCGTCGCGGCGCGGCGTCGGGGCTCGCGAACCCGGCCCCTCCGGCACGGATCGCGGACGGCCCCGTGCGCCACGCGGGGTGGGGTACCATCGGCGCATGTCGCGTGCCCTCCACGGCGCCGTCCTGGCGCTCCTCGCGACGAGCACCGCGTGCTCGTTGATCGACCTCGATGCGCTCCAGAGCGGGGTGAGCGGCCAGGGCGGCGGAGCCTCGGGAACGACGACCTCCGCGTCGACCGGCGCCTCGTCGAGCGTGGGAACGACGACCTCGACCAGCGCCTCGTCGTCGACGAGCGCGCAGTCCTCGGGGTCGACGTCGACCGGAGGCTGCGCGGACGCCTTCTGCGACAACCAGGTAGGCCTCGACGCGTGCGCGGACTTCGACAGCGCCGCGCACACGCTCGGCGGCGGCTGGAACTCGGCGATCTCGCTGTCGGGCTCGACGAAGGGCACCGTCACGACGAGCGGCGCCGACTTCGCGTCATGCCCGACCTCGGCCGTCGTCGACATCGTCGGCGCCCCGGGCGACCGTTCGTGGGTCCAGGTGGCGCACACGCTCGGGATGGGCGGCAAGACCCGATCGACGTTCTCGGCGAAGCTCAACCGGAGCGGCCCGAACGGCGTCGCCGTGGATGGCGCGGGCCTCTTGGAGGTGGCCTACGACGTGGGCGCGGGCGCCTACTGCCAGCTCTACCTCCAGCTCTACGACTCGCCCGGCCCGGGCGCGTATGTCTTCCTCCAGGAGTGGACGGGCACCGAGACCGTGCAGCTCGCGTCGATGGATCTCGTCCTGCCCTCCCCCACCGCGAACGCCTGGGCGGACGTGAAGCTCGCGCTCGACTGGTCGCTCAACGCGAAGACTGTCTCCGCGACCATCGATGGAGTGTCCAAATCGTTCGCGCTCCCGGCCGCGTGCGGCCCCCTCCCGCCGTCCGTGACGGCGGGTTGGGGCGTCGCCTACGAAGACAAATCGCAGACCGTGCGCCTCGACGATCTCACGGCCCGCTCCGAGTGAGCCAGGGGGCGGCCGAGTGAGTCAGAGGGCGGCCTCGATTCGGTCGCAGAGCGTTCTCAGGACCTTCAGGCGCGCATAGTACTTGTCGTTCGCTTCGACGAGCGTCCACGGCGCGGACGCGGTGCTCGTGCGATCGACCATGTCCGAGACCGCCTCTTCGTAGGCGGTCCACTTGTCGCGGTTGCGCCAGTCCTCGGGGCCGAGCTTGAAGCGCTTGAACTCGATCGATTGACGCTCCTCGAAGCGTCGCAGCTGCTCCTCCTTCGAGATCTGCATCCAGAACTTGATGAGCGTCGTGCCGTTCGCCACGAGCTGAGCCTCGAAGTCGTTGATCTCGGAGTAGGCGCGCATGAAGTCGCTCTCCCTGCAGAACCCCTCGACGCGCTCGACGAGCACGCGCCCGTACCACGATCGGTCGAAGATCGTGAGGTGCCCGCGCCGCGGGATGTGCCTCCAAAAGCGCCACAGATACGGCTGCGCCCGCTCCTCGTCCGTGGGCGCGGCGATGGGGACTACGCTGTAGTGACGAGCGTCGAGGCCGCCGACGGCCCGCCGAATCGCGCCGCCCTTCCCGGCGGCGTCGACGCCCTCGAACACCGCAATCGTCCGGGCCCGCTTGAAGCGCGGGTCGCGCGTGAGCAGCGCGAGCCGGCCCTGGAGCTCCTCGAGCTTCGCCTCGTACTCCTTCTTCGGCGTCGCGCGCGTCAGGTCCAGGCTGTCGAGGACGTGGAGCTTGTCGACGGGCGGCATCAGGGGCGCGACGTCGAGCGTGAGCGGCTTCTCGTCGCGTTGATCGAGTCGGCGACGCATGGCCTCCGCGAGCGCCTTGCCGACCGTGAGAGATCGGTACCGCTCGTCCGCGCCCTCGACGACGATCCACGGCGCCTCGCCCGCGCTGGTCGCCCGCAGCACCTCGTCGCACGTGAGCTTGAACTCGTCGTAGTGCTTGAAGTTCTTCCACTCGGTCGAGCTCACGCGCCACCGCGTCCGGCGATCCTTCTCGAGCGTTCGGAAGCGCCTCTTCTGGGCCTTCTTGGACAGATGAAACCAGAACTTGAGGAGCAGAACACCCTCGTTCGTGAGCATCCGCTCGAACATCACGATGTCGCGCATCGCCTTGTCGAGCTCACCGCGCCGCTTGGGCCCCACCACGTCCGCGACGATGGGCCCCGTGTACCACGAGCCGAAGAAGATGCCGATTTTCCCCTTCGGCGGGAGGACGCTCCAATAGCGCCAGAGCGGGGGCCGGTCCGCCTCCTCGGGGGTGGGCTCGTCGAACGCGCGCGTTTGGATGTGCCGAGGATCCATCCACTCGTTGAGGCGATTGACGGTCTCGCCCTTCCCCGCGCCGTCGACGCCGTTGATCAGGATGAGGACGGAGAACTTCTTCGAGGCCGCGAGCTCCGCCTGAGCGTCCAGCAGCACGCGCCGCAGCGCGGGCTCCTCTGCGTCGAACGTCGCCTTGTCGATCTTGTGCCCAAGCTCCGCAGATTCGAACATCGTCGGTTCACCTTTGACGCCGGCCTCTGCAATTCCACGCCCGCCCTTCCGGGGCGCCGCGAGCAGAACCTCCGAATGTCCGGCGGTGCTCGCGGTAGTCCCGGGAGGAGCGCTCGAGGGATCCCACGCGCGAGAGCCGCGCCCGCGGCGCGGAGACGCGCAAAGCGTTCGAGGGCGCGCAAGCGGTGCACGTCGCGGCGCGGGTGACCGAGGGACGAGCGCGCAAAGGGCGCGGCCCCTCAATTGCTTTGGAGGCGAACGAGCCGCGTGGCTCGCGGAGGTGGTCATGGACAAGCGATTGGTGAGGTCCTACGCGATCGGGCCGGAGGGTGATTTGTCGGTGAAGCTGTTCGACGAGAACGGGCGCTCGACCGACCTCTCGAAGGAGTACGAGGCGCTCCCTCGGGATCGGAAGTTCCTGCGCGAGGACGTTTACCTGGACGTGTTCCGCTATGCGGACGGGGATCTGTCCTGGTCGGGTTCGCCGAACGGGCACGAGGCGGAGAACGCCTTCTCCTACAAGCTCCTGCTCGACGCGTTCACTCAGGATCTCACGCAGAGCGGCGCGCGCGCGTTCTAATTCGGCGAGCGCGCTTCTGGCACATCCAGAAGATCGGACGAGGAGAGCGCCAAGACGACGAGAAGTGGCCTCTCCGCTCGGGTCCTTGGCGGTTCGCCTCTCCGGCTCCGGATCGCGCTCGCCCATCGAGAGCACCGACGGGTTTGAATCACCGGCGGATCGCGTGTCTTTGGGCGGGAGGCGCGCTCCCGAGGGGCCGCGCACCGGAAGACCGCTGCTGACAATCCGAGGAGCACAGGACGAGGCCGTGTGGATCGCACCTGAAATCGCGTGGATACCCAGTGATTCAAACCGGTCGGCGCTCTGGGACGCGTGAGGCCTTGGCACACGGTTCCGCGCGCATCTGGGGCTACGCGTTCGGGTACTTCGCCTGCTATGTGCCCTACAGCGCGCTCACGAAGCTGATGAGCCAGGGTCGCCTCCCGGGGATGACACGCGCCGTCGATGGCTTCGAGGTCCTCCCCGTCACGACGATCGCCTCGCTCGTGGGCATGCTCGTGTTCCTCACCGCGGCGGGGTGGTGGCGGCACGCCGGGCGCCGCACCGTACTCGGCGTGAACGTGCCCTGCCCGAGCCGCTTCACGCTGATGTCCGGGTTCGCGACCGCGGCGATCATCGCGACGACCACCCTCGCGTACACGTTCGAGGGCCTCTCGATCGTGTTCATGATGCTCCTCATGCGCGGGGGTGTGCTCGTCATCGCCCCCCTCGTCGATCTCGTCTCGAAGAGGCGCGTGCAGGACCGCTCGTGGATCGCGCTCGGCCTGAGCGTCGCCGCGCTCGTCACCGCCGTCGTGGACACGCACTCGTTCGCGCTCACCGCCGTCGCCGGGGTGGACGTCGCCGTGTACCTCGCGAGCTACTTCGTGCGCCTCCGGTTCATGAGCAAGCTCGCGAAGACGGCGGAGCGCGAGCGCTCGCTCCAGTATTTCGTCGAGGAGCAGATGGTCGCGACGCCGGCGATGGTGCTGCTCTTGATCATCGGCGCGTTGGTGGGCCACGGACACGCGCTGCACGCCGTCCGCCTCGGCTTCACGGACGTGCTGTCGAGCGGCATGCTGGGCCCGGGGATCGTGGTCGGGCTCCTGTCCCAAGGCACGGGCGTCTTCGGCGGGCTGATCCTCCTCGACGGGCGCGAGAACGTCTTCTGCGTCCCCGTGAACCGCGCATCGAGCGTGCTCGCGGGCGTGACCGCGACCGCCACCCTGGCGCTGTTCGCGGGGGGAGGAGCGCCTCCCGCGACGGAGCTCGTCGGCGCGGGGCTGATGTTGCTCGCGGTCGTCGTCCTCGCCGCGCCGCCCCGCAAGCGGACCGCGCCCGCGGCCTGAAGGCGCGTCCGGAACAAGTGGATCCACCGGAGGTGACGGCGCGCCCTGGCCGAAGGCGCGACGACGAAGGTGGGGCACCTTCGCGGAGGAGCAACGCTGCCCGCGGGGCGCGGCGTCGCTCGAATGCGCCGTCCTCTCCGGACGCGACTCAGGGCGCTAGGGCCTCTCGCGGACTCAGCGGAAGCTGCTCCCGCCGATGAACTCCCGAAGCACCGAGTTCGGCGGGACGTACTCGGGGTGGATGGGGACGAACGGCTGGAGCAGCGTCCGCAGTCGGAGCGCGCGCGGGAACTGCTTCGAAGTGCGGGGGACCTCGAGCAGGTAGCGCTCCGCGAACACCTTGAGCACGCCGATCTCGTAGACGAGCGCGGTGTCGAACACGCGATCGGCGCTCGAGAGGAACGCCTCGATCCGCAGCCGCTCCCCCTGGCGCACCTTCTCCCAGCGCGCGAGGCTCTGCTCCGCCGAGTACCCCCGGTCGTGCCGGTCGCGGACGATGCGCCGAACGAGGCGCAGGTCGATGGGCTCGAACGTCGTGAGCGCGTCGAACGCGAGCGCTGTCGCCGGCTGCAGGAACACCTTGAACTGTGCGTCGCGGTCGACGTTCGGGAGGAGCGCGGGGTTCAGCGCGTGGATCCCCTCGATGAGGAGCACGTCCGACGGCCCGAGCCGGAGCGTCGCGCCGCCCTGGGGGTGGCTCTTGCCCTCGATGAAATCGAAGCGCGCCGTCGTTACGGGGCGCCCGCTCACGAGATCGGCGACGTGCTCGCGGAGCAGCTCGAGATCGAGGGCCTCGAGCGCCTCGAAGTCGAGCGTGCCGTCGGGCTCGCGCACGGTCTTCTCGCGATCGACGTAGTAGTCGTCGAGCGAGAGCGTGACGGGCCGCACGCCGATGATTTGGAGCTGGATCGCGAGGCGCTTCAGGAACGTCGTCTTGCCCGAGCTCGAAGGCCCCGCGACGGCGATGACGCGCACGCCCGATTGCGTGCGGATCGCGTCCGCGATGTTCGCGATGCGCTTCTCGTGGAACGCCTCCGCGACGTGCACGAGGTCCCGGACCGCGCCGCTCACGCACGCGCGCGTGAGGCTCCCGACGGACGTGATGCCGAGCAGATCGAGCCAGCGCTGCTCCTCGACGGTCATCTCCGCGCGATACCGGGGTGACGCGACCTCGAGCATCAGCGTGGCGACGGGCCGCGGCGCGAGCTCGCGCGCGTAGTCCACGCCGTAGTCGAGCGCGAGCCCCGCGGGGTGAGGCACGAGGGCGATCCCGTCGAGGAGTCGCGCGTCCGGCACCATCACGCCGCCGCTCGGAAAGCGCCTTCCGCCGCACGTCGCGAGCGCGACGCGAGGGCTCGTCGAGAGCTCGAGGAGCAACGCGGCGTCCTCCTGCCCCTCGCCTCGAAGCAGCTCGATGGCGTCGTCGATGGGCCAGGACTCCTCGCGCAGGACCTCGCCCGAGGCGACCATCGCGACGAGCTCCGCTGTGGCCCGCGCCGCGAGATCCGCCGCGGTCGCCGCGTCGAGGCCGCGCACGACCACTTCGCGTCCGGTCGCCCACGACGAACCGAGGCGCGCGTCGCCGCGCCCCGCCCGCCGCACGGCCTCCAGCGCGACGAGACCGGCGGAGCGAGCGAAGATCTCGCGGCCCTCCCAGTCCGCGAGCGTGACGAGCTCCATCTCGCGCGGTCCCACGTTCTCGTCGAGCGAGGACGTACGGTTGCGAACGCGCGCCGCGACGACGCGCGTGGCGCCTCCGCCCGCCGGCCGCCGATCGGCGTGAGAGCCACGTCCGCTGGTGGAGGGGTTCATCGCCACCGCTCGAGCACGCCCCAAGCCAAGCCCGACGGACGCTCCGCGCCGAGACGCGCTGGCCGCTCCGCGCACCGGTTGCGCGGGCGCGCCGCGATTGCACGACTCGCGGTCGCGGCGGAGGCCGCACGCCGGTTGCCATGGGTCTCCGTTTTGCTCGTGCGATGGGCGGCATGCACCCGCGTCGACCGCGAACGAAGTTCGGTAAGGCCCTCGAGCACTTCGCCCAGGGCTCTGCGCGGTGGGCTGGCACGAGCTGGTCGTTCTCCGCGGCTGTGTTCATCCTCGTCATCTGGCTGGTGAGCGGCCCCATCGCGGGCTTCTCGGACACCTGGCAGCTCACGATCAACACGGGCACGACGATCGTCACCTTCTTGATGGTGTTCCTGATCCAGCGCGCCCAGAACAAGGACGCGCTCGCGATCCAGCTGAAGCTGAACGAGATCGTCGCGGCGCTCGAGGGCGCGAGCAACCGCCTGATCGACGTCGAGGATCTCGACGAAGAGGAGCTCACCGCGCTCCACGACAAGTACCGCCGCCTCGCTCGCATCGCGAAGCACGAGCGGGATCGCCTGCGCCACCACTCCATCGAGGACACGGCGAAGCGCGGAGCCACGGAGAAGAGCAAGACGCCCGCCCCCGCTCCCATGGGCGCCGAGTCGGCCCTGATCTCGGCGGCTCGCGGGTCGATGGAGTGAAATGGAGTGAAGAGGTCTGGCCTGGAGATCGGATGGTCGACGCCCGCCCTGTTTCGCAAGAGAGACAGAGGAACTGGCACGCAGGGTGCTCGGTCCAGGGCGGTGCTGGAGACCTCCCCCATGATGCGACGCTCGCGCGCGCCCTCGAGGACGACGGCGTCCGCGCGCGTGTCGCGCGCGTGTCGCGAGCTCGGCGCGACGTGAGCCCCCGGCCCCGACTCGCGCTGGTGCTCACCGGCGGCGGCGCGCGCGGCGCCTATCAAGCCGGCGTCCTCCGGGGGCTCGCGGACCGCATGCCGCGCGGCGCGCCCTCACCGTTCACGATCATCGCCGGCGCTTCGGCCGGCGCGATCAACGCGCTCGCGCTCGCCGCCGGGAGCGGAGACTTCCGCGCGACCACGGCCCGCCTCTGGGAGACGTGGGCGAACCTCGATAGCCGCGCCGTCTTTCGGAGCGATGCGGGGTCCATCGCGAGGATCGGCGCGCACTGGACGAAAGACCTGCTCCTCGGGGGGTTCCTCGGGACGACCAACTCGAACCATCTGCTCGACACGTCCCCGCTTCGCGCGCTCCTCGCAGCGGAGCTCGACTTCGGCGCGATGCGCGCCAGCATTCGAAGCGGTCGAGTGCACGCGGTGGCGATCTCGGCGACGAACTACGCGAGCGGCGCGGCGGTCACGTTCTTCGAGGGTGGGGAGGGCCTCGAGCCGTGGGTGCGAACCGCGCGCGTGGGCGTGCGCGCCTCCCTCTCCCTCGAGCACGTGATGGCGTCGGCCGCGATCCCGGTCTTCTTTCCACCCGAGCGCCTCGCGGGCAGCCATTGGGGGGATGGTTGCGTGCGCCTGAGCGCGCCGCTCAGCCCCGCGATCCATCTCGGCGCCGACCAGGTGCTCGCGATCGGCGTGCGCACGACACCCACGGCGCACGAAGCGCGTGCGGACGCGCTGCGCCCCCTCCCTCGCGTCGCCGCGGCGGATCTCGGCGGGACGCTCCTCAACGCGGTCTTCCTCGACTCGCTCGAGGCCGATTTGGAGCGCGCGCAACGAATCAACCGCACGCTCGCGCTGCTCGGTCCCCACGCCGCGCACCCGGACGGACTCCGAATCGTTCGGGCAGATGCCATATGCCCCTCCCGCGACCTCGGGCCGCTCGCCGGCGCGGCGTTCGCGTCGCTTCCCCGCACGCTCCGATACATGCTGCGCGGGATCGGCGTCACCGAGGGGAACGGATGGGCCCTCCTCAGCTACCTCGCTTTCGACCCTTCGTACACCCGCCCCTTGCTGGAGATCGGCCGAGCCGACGCGCTCGCCTCGCCGTGGGTCGATCGGGTCCTCGACGCCGATCGCTCCGCGCCCCGATCACTCGACTGATCGAGCGAGCGCGGCGCCGGGTTGGCTCGGCGGAGCGCCGCCCTCGCGCGTCGCTCCGAGCGATGGGCACGATCAGTCGAGGCGCAGCCGCCGGAGCAGATCGAGGTAGCTCACGATGCCCACGAGCGTACCGTCTGGCTCGACGACGGGCACAGCGCCGATCTTGTGTTCCACCATGAGGTCCACGATCTCCGAGGCGTCCGCCTCCACCGTCACCGAGAGCGGATTTCCGCTCATCACCGCGGAGACGCTGGCGGTGCGGACCGCGTCCGTCGCATCGCGCGTGGGCTCGAGATCGCGATCGCTCAGCATGCCGACGAGCTCGTCGTCCGCGTTCACGACCGGGAGGTGCCGGACGTCCAACGTGCGAAGCAGCTCCAGCGCCTCACCCGTCGTCGCCGTGACGACGATGCTCACGACGGGCGTGGTCATCACCTGTCGCGCGGTTGGCATGTCCCCTCCACCGGAGCCGCGCGCGAGGGCGCTGGGATGCCCGACGTCGCGGACTGTGGGTAGACCGTCGCGTTCTCCTCCTCCGCGTGCGCGCGGAGGCGGGCGACGAGCGCGCCGACCGCGTCCGTGTCGAGGCGGTGGAACTGGAGCTCGACGCCGATGCGAAACGCCATCGCGCGTAGCTCGTCGTGCTCCCGAAGGAGCTTCGCCACGATGGGCTCGACGCCCGGTCGTGTGCGCGCGAGGCTCGGGAAGAGCTCGCGTTCTTCGAACATCATGTGGCCCTCGAGGCGCTTGGTGAGCTCGTCCCAGATCTCGTCGCAGAGCCACCATTGGTGCGCCTCGGCGCGCGTCAGCAGGTCATCGAACAGCACGCCGAGCTGTCGATGGTCTTCGTAGAGCTGATCTCCGTTCACGGTCGTCGCCTCCAGGTGGGTGTCTCTGCGTGCAGCCATGCAATCCCGAGACGCGGTAGAGACGCAAAGTCGGGACCGCGCCCGCGCGCGCTCGCCCGCGCGCGCGTAGAGCTCCGTTCCGTCGGAGAGGTCCGCCGCGCGGCGCGAATCTCGTTCACTTGGACGAACCGTTTGCGCGCGCGATGGCGCCTAAGGGCGCGTCCGAAAATAAGTGGCTGCACCGAGGTGCGACGATGCGCCCCACGGCCAAGGCGCGACGACGAGGAATAGTTGGGCTATTTTGAGGAGGAGTAACGCCGGCCGCGGGGATGCAGCGTCGGCCGAATGCGCCAGTTATTTCCGGACGCGCCCTAAGGAGGACGTGGAGCAGACAGTCCACCTCTTCCGGGCGAAGTCCACCGCGAAGAGCAGCGGGCCACCGAGCATCGCGAGCACGACCCAGTGAGGCGCGACGTAGCCCGTGCCGAGCGCGCGTGAGAGGGGCGGAAAGTAGAGGACGCCCATCGCGAACCCGAGCTCGAGGGTGACACCGACGACGAAGAGGGGATTGCGAAGCAGGCCCCGATCCCACCCCGAGCGCGTCTCGTACCTCCGCCCGACGAGGTTGCCGACCTGGGCAAACACGACCGACGCGAGGGTGATCCCCGTCGCGCCCCGGTAGACGGGATCCGACGCGCTCAGCGCGTCGCCATACCTCCAGCCGCCGGCGCGCAGCACCAAGAAGAACATGAGCATCGCCCAGAGCGCCTCGACGAGGCCGAGGAAGAGGTAGCTCCGCAGCATGAGTGACGAGTCGAGGAGCCGGCCGAGGCGCCCGCGCGGAGGGCGCGTCATGACCTCTCCGTCGGGGGGCTCCTGACCCAATCCGATCGCCGGGACGAGATCGGTCCCGAGGTCGATGGCGAGGATTTGGATCACGGTGAGCGCGAGCGGCACAGGCAGCACGACGAACGCGAGGAACGGCACGATCTCGGGGACGTTGCTCGCGAGCACGTAGCTCGTGAACTTGCGAATGTTCGCGAAGACGGTGCGCCCCTCTTCGACCCCCGCCACGATGCTCGCGAAGTTGTCGTCGAGCAGAATGATCTGGGCGGCCTCGCGCGCCACGTCCGTCCCCGAGTCGCCCATCGCGATGCCGACGTCGACCGCCCGGAGCGCGGGGGCGTCGTTCACGCCGTCCCCCGTCATCCCGACGACCCATCCCATGTGCTTGATCGCGCCGACGATCGCGAGCTTCTGGTCCGGGGTCGTCCGCGCGAACACGGAGACACCGGCGCGCAACCGCTCCGCGAGGTCCGCCTCCGCCATCGCGTCGAGGACGTCGCCCGTGAGCACCGCGTCCGCGCCGGCGCTCGGCTCGATGATTCCAGCCTGCTCGGCGATCGCGCGCGCCGTGTCGGGGTGATCGCCGGTCACCAGGATCACCCTGATCCCCGCGCTCCGGCAGCGCGCGAGGGCCTCCGGCACCTCGTCGCGAAGAGGGTCGGACAGACAAAGAAAGCCGTGCAGCGTGAGCCCCCGCTCGAGCTCGGCCTCGGTCGCTTCGATCTCGCTCGAGGCGACGTCGCGGGAAGCGACCGCCACGATGCGCAGTCCCTTCGACGCGAGCCTCCGGACGGTCGCGTCGCCTTGCGCCTTCTCCACGTCGGACGCGCGGAGCTGGTCACGCACGACCTCCCACGCGCCCTTGATCGAAAAGCGCGCCTCGCCGTCGCGCGCGAGGACGCCCGCGGCCCTCCGTCGCTCGACGTCGAACGCGAGGTGCCGCACCACCGCTCCGGAGAGCGCGAGCGGATCGCCCCCCATCGCAGACAGCGCGTTCGCCGCCGCGACGTCGAGCGGATCGCCGGTGACCTTCTCGCCCTGGTGATGGAGCTCCGAGGCCACGACCGCGGCCTCGAGGAGCGCGCGACGCCGGTGCATGTCGAGCGGCTCGCCGCTCGACGCGTCCACGACGTTCGTGACGGCGAGCAGGTTCTTGGTCAGCGTCCCCGTCTTGTCGGTGCAAATGACCTCGACCGCGCCGAGCGCCTCCACCGCGTCCAGGCTCTTGACGAGGACGCGCTTCTTCGCGAGCCGCACACCTCCCATCGCGAGGGCGAGCGTGAGCGTCGGCAAGAGGCCCTCGGGGACGTTGGCGACGATGATCCCCAGCATGAAGACCACGTTGACCCAGATGGGTCGGCCGATGCCGACGCCATAGGCGAAGAACACGACCCCCATGCAGACCGCGACGACCGTGAGGACGCGGACCATGCGCGAGACCTCGCGATGCAGCGGCGTGGGCGGCCGCTCGAGCTCCACGCTGAGCGCCGCGATCCGTCCGAACTCCGTGCGCGCACCCGTCGCGTACACCACCGCGACGCCCGCGCCCCGGAGGACCGTGCAGCCCGCGAACACGAGGTTGTGCGCGTCCACGCGGCGACCGGTGTCCACCGGCGCGTGCGTGAGGGCGACGTGACGCGACTCGCCCGTGAGCGGCGCGTTGTTGACGAGGAGATCCGTCGACTCGACGAGCCTCGCGTCGGCCGGGACCCGATCTCCCTCCGAGAGGACGATGACGTCTCCAGGCACCAACTCCGCGGCGCGCACCTCCGCCTCGTCCCCCGCGCGCCTCGCCGTGATCCCCTGCGGGAGCATCTCGCGGAGCGCCTCCATGGCGCGCTCGGCGCGAATCGCCTGCGCGAACGTGAAGAGCGCGTTCAGGACGGCCACGGCGATCAGCGCCCACCCGAGGAACGCCATCCCCTCCCCCGGCTGCATGTGCTCGGCGACGAAGCAAAGCACCGCCGACGCCGCGAGCAGCAGGCTGAACAAGTTCACGAACTGGCGGCCGAGCGTGCGGAGCCAGCCCCAATGGGAGGGCGCGGTCAGCGTGTTGGGACCGAACTCCTCGAGCCGCGACGCGACCTCCGCCGCAGCCAATCCCGTCGGCCGGGTCGCGAGACGCGCGTACGCCTCTTCGACCGAGAGCGCATGGATCTCTTGCGTCGCGCGTTCCACGAAGATCACGCTTGGGATCAGCCGCCGCGTCCGGCGAGCTCGGCGTACTCCCGGAAGCGTTGCGCGACCGCGCGCTCGGCTTGCTGCATCAGCGCCTCCGCCTCGACGGGGTGAGACGCGGTGAGGGCGCGGTACCGGAGCTCCCGATAGGCGTAGTCGCGGAAGCTCGTCCGTGGCGCGGCGGAGTCGAGGGCGAACGGGTTCTCGCCGCTCTCCCGCGCCGCCGGGTCGAAGCGGACGAGCGGCCAATAGCCGGAGCTCACCGCGAGCTCTTGCTGCTCGACGGACTTCCGCATGTCGATCCCGTGCGCGATGCAGGGACAGTAGGCGATCACGAGGGACGGCCCCGGATAGGCCTCCGCTTCGCGGAGCGCGAGCAATGTCTGTTGGGGGTTCGCGCCGAACGCGACGCGCGCCACATAGACATTGCCGTAGGAGATCGCCTGGAGCGCGAGATCCTTCTTGCCGGTCGCCTTGCCCGCGGCGGCGAACTTCGCGACCGCGCCAGCCGGCGTCGCCTTGGACGACTGCCCTCCGGTGTTCGAGTACACCTCCGTGTCGAGCACCAGGACGTTGACGTCCGCGCCGCTCGCGAGCACGTGGTCCAGCCCTCCGGAGCCGATGTCGTACGCCCACCCGTCGCCCCCGACGATCCAAACGCTCCGGCGGACCAGGTGATCCAGCACGGAGCGGAGCGCGTCGGCCCGCGCGCCAGTCTGCGCCGCGAGCCGCCTGCCGAGCTCGTCGACGCGCTCGCGCTGCGCGCGGATCTCGCTCTCGAGGCGCTGCGGCGCCGCGAGGAGGGCGTCGACGAGGTCCGCCCCGAGATCGGCGCGGAGCTCCGCCGCGAGCGTCTTCGCGATCTCGAGGTGCTTGTCCGCGGCGAGGCGGAAGCCGAGGCCGAACTCCGCGTTGTCCTCGAAGAGCGAGTTGGACCACGCCGGGCCCCGCCCCTCCGCGTTCGCGCGCCACGGCGTCGTCGGCAAGTTGCCCCCGTAGATGGACGAGCAGCCCGTCGCGTTGGCGACGAGCATGCGATCCCCGAAGAGCTGCGAGAGGACCTTGAGGTACGGCGTCTCGCCGCAGCCCGCGCACGCCCCGGAGAACTCGAACAGCGGCTCGGTGAACTGGAGGCCGCGCACGGTCGAGAAGTCGACCCGCTCACGCGCGGGCCAGGAGAGCGACTCGAAGAAGCCGATGCGCGCGCGCTCGGCCTCGAGGAGATCGGCCTTGTCCGCCATTCGGATCGCCCGCTCCCCGTCGTCGCCGGTCGCGGGGCAGACCTCGACGCAGAGTCCGCAGCCCGTGCAGTCCTCGACGTAGACCTGGAGCGTGTACCGGACGTCGGGGAACCCTCGCGCGTCGATCGGGGCGGACGGCCAGCCATCGGGCGCGCCCTCGAGGCGCGCCTCCGGATAGAACTTCGCGCGAATGGCGGCGTGCGGACAGACAAACGCACAGTTGCCGCACTGGATGCACGCCCCCGGGGTCCACCGGGCGACGACGGGGGAGATGTTGCGCTTCTCCCAGCGCGCCGTCCCGGTCGGCCACGTCCCGTCGAACGGCAGCGCGCTGACGGACAGCTCGTCCCCGCGCCCCTCCATCAAGCGCCCCGTGACGCGGCGAACGAAGTCCGGGGCCGTCTCGGGCACGAGCGGGAGGCGACGCCGGACGGGGGTCGCGCTCGGGCGCGGCTCGACGCGGTGGAGCCCCGCGAGGGTGAGATCGACCGCGGCGAAGTTCTTCTGGACGACCGCGTCCCCCTTCTTTCGGTAGCTCTTCGCGATGCTCGCGCGGATCCGGTCGAGGGCCTCGTCGCGCGGGAGGACACCCGAGATCGCGAAGAAGCAGGTCTGCATCACGGTGTTGGTCAGTCCCCCGAGCCCCGCCGCCTCGGCGACGGCGCGCGCGTCGATCACCCAGAGCTCGAGCGCTTTGTCGAGGATGGTTCGACGGACAGGCTCGGGCAGGTGGTCCCAGACCTCCTCGGTCGGGAACGGCGCGTCGAGCAAGAACGTCGCCCCGTGCGCCGCGCAGCCGAGGACGTCTACGCGATCGAGCAACCCGAACGAGTGACACGCGACGAACCGCGCCGACTCGATCAAGTACGCCGAGCGGATCGGGTCCGGGCCGAAGCGGAGGTGCGAGACGGTCATCGATCCGGATTTCTTCGAGTCGATGACGAAGTACCCCTGCACCTCGGTGTCGCCCTCGCCGATGATCTTGATCGTGTTCTTGTTCGCGCCCACCGTGCCGTCCGCGCCAAGACCGTAGAAGACGGCGGTCGTCACGCGCGGCGACTCGGTCGTGAACCAGGGGTCGACGTCGAGGCTCGTCCGGGAGACGTCGTCGTCGATCCCGACGGTGAAATGGCGCTTCGGAGCCTCCTTTCCGAGCTCGTCGAAGACGGCCTTCAGCATCCGCGGCGTGAGCTCCTTCGAGCCGAGCCCGTACCGGCCCGCGAGGACCGTCCGGGGCGCGATCGTCTCCTCCGGATCCTCGGCGAGCGCCGCGAGGACGTCGAGGTAGAGGGGCTCGCCGAGCGATCCCGGCTCCTTCGTGCGATCGAGCACCGCGATCGCGCGCGCCGTGCCGGGAAGCGCCGCGCGAAAGCGCGCCGCGTCGAACGGACGGTACAGTCGCACCTGGAGCACGCCCACGCGCTCGCCCGCCCCGAGGAGCGCGAGGGCGGTCTCGCGCGCGGTCTCGACGCTCGATCCCATCGCGACAATGACGCGTTCGGCTCGGGGGTGCCCCCAGTATTCGAATGGGCGATAGCGGCGCCCCGTCAGCGTCGCGAGCCGATCCATCGCGCCCGCGACCCGGTCGGGAACGGCGGCGTGGAACCGATTGGCGGCTTCGCGCGACTGGAAGAAGACGTCGGGGTTCTGGGACGTGCCTCGGATCACCGGTCGCTCCGGGGACAGACCGCGCGCGCGCGCGGCGAGCACCCAGTCGGCGTCGACGAGCGCGCGGAGATCGTCGTCCGAGAGGAGCTCGATCTTCGCGATCTCGTGCGAAGTCCGGAACCCATCGAAGAAATGGACGAACGGGACGCGCGCCTGAGCGCGGCGGCGGTCGCGACCGCCGCCAGCGCGTGCGCCTCCTGCACCGAGGACGACGCGAGCATGGCGAAGCCGGTCGACCGCGTGGCCATGACGTCCGAGTGGTCGCCGAAGATGCTGAGCGCGTGGGTCGCGACCGCGCGCGCCGCCACATGGAAGACGGTCGGCGTGAGCTCCCCCGCGATCTTGAACATGTTCGGGATCATGAGGAGCAGGCCCTGCGACGCGGTGAACGTGGTCGTGAGGGCGCCCGCCGAGACCGCGCCGTGGACCGCCCCGGCGGCGCCGCCTTCGCTCTGCATCTCGACGACGGTCGGCACGGTGCCCCACACGTTCGGCCTGCGCTCGCTCGACCATTGATCGGCGAGCTCCGCCATCGCGGAGGACGGGGTGATCGGATAGATGGCGCAGATCTCGTTCAGGCGGTACGCGACGGAGGCGGCCGCCTCGTTCCCGTCGACGGTGGCGCGGACTCGCGTCATGGCCGCACCTCGAGAGCAGTGTCTGTCATGTGGATCGCGTGCACGGGGCATTGGTCGAAGCAGACCGCGCAGCCGGTGCAGCGGTCGTAGTCGAAGCGGTAGCGTTGGCCTCTCCCGAGCTTGACGACGGCCCCCGACGGGCACGCCCCGAGGCATCCGTCGCATTCGAAGCAGTTCCCGCACGAGAGGCAGCGCTTCGCCTCGAAGAGGGCTTGCTCCGGCCGAAGCCCCGCGGTCACCTCCTCGAACGAGCGGGCACGCGCTGCCTCGTCGAGCTCGCGCTCGGTCGTCCGCGACGCGTCGGTCCGATACCAGAGTCGGAGATCGGACAATCGCGCGACGGGCCCCTTCGCCCTCACTCGTGGCTCCGGCGCCGAGGCGCCGCACAGGAACGCGTCGATGTGCGCGGCGGCGGCCGCCCCTTGCCCGACGGCGACGGCCGCGGTGCGCTCGGACGCGACCATGTCGCCGCCCGCGAAGATGCCGGGATGTCCCGTCATCATGTCCGCGCCGATCGCGACGACCCCGTCTGGGGCCACCTCGATCCCGGGCGCTCGCTCGAGGAGCCGCGCGTCCACGTCTTGTCCGAGCGCGAGCAGGAGCGAGTCCGCGGCCAGGGTCTCGAAGCGCCCCGTCCCGCGGGGGCGCCCGTCCCCGTCGAGCTCCATGATCTCGACCTCCATCCCGTCGGCGTCGAGCGCTCGAATCGTCCGCAGCCAATGGATCTCGATCCCCTCCGCGACGGCCGCGTCCACCTCCGCCCCCGTGGCGGGCATGTGGCTGCGATCCCTCCGGTAGACGACCAGCGGCTCGTGGCCGAGACGCGCCGCGACGCGCGCAGCGTCCATGGCCGTGTTCCCTCCCCCGTAGATGGCGACGCGACGCCCGAGCACCGGGGGCTCGCCGTGCGCGACGTCCTCGAGGAAACCGAGCGCATCGAGCACCTTCGACGCGTCCCGCGCGGGGATCTCGGTGCGCTTTCCGATGTGCGCGCCAGCCGCTACGAACACCGCGTCGAAGCCGCCGCGGGTCTGCGCCGCGACGACGTCGTCGACCGTATGGCCGAGGACGATCCGGACCCCCATGGCCTCGATGCGCGCCACCTCGGCGGCGAGAACGTCTCGAGGCAATCGATAGGGAGGGATGCCCACGGCCATCATCCCCCCCGCCACGCGACCGGCGTCGCGGATCTCGACGTCGTGCCCGCGCCTCCGCAGATGGTAGGCCGCCGTCAGGCCGCTCGGCCCCGCGCCGACGACGAGCACGCGCTTTCCGCTGGGCGGCCCGCCCGCGAACGTGAACCCCCTGCGAAGCGCCTCGTCCCCGAGGAAGCGCTCGACGGCGTGGATGCTCACGGGAGCGTCGAGTCCGGATCGGTTGCAGTTCGATTCACAAGGGCGATAGCAGATGCGCCCGAGCACGGCCGGGAGCGGGTTCTCGGTCGTGAGGACTCGAAAGGCCTCCTCGTAGCGCCCCGCCTGGGCGAGATCGAGCCAAGCCTGCACGTCCTCGCCCGCCCGGCAGGCCGCGTTGCACGGCGCCATCCGGTCGAGATAGACGGGCCGCCGCGGGACGAGAGGGCGCATCGGGCGCGCGTGCGAGAGATCGGGCACACGCGTGAGATCGGGGGCGCCTCTCCGCTGCGCGATCGACGGTTCCATCGGGATTCCCTTCGAAGTCATGGCCCTCTCTGAGCAACGGGCGGACCGACCGCGAAGAGCGGCGCGCGAGCCTATCCGCTGCCATGCCGCGCACGAGGCGCGCGCACACGCAGCGTTTGCGCCCAAGATGTCGACGACTAGAGCACCGACCGATTTGAATCACCGAGTATTCACGCGATTTCAGGTGCGATCCACACGGCCTCGTCGCTGTGCTCCTCAGATTGTCAGCAGCAGTCTTCCGGTGCGCGCTCCTCGGGCGCGCGCCTCCCACCCAAACTCCCGCGAATCCACCGCTGATTCAAACCGGTCGGTGCTCTAGGGTTGCGCGAGCGCGCCCTTCCACCGGCGCTCGACGATCCCGGCGATCGTACGAACGACCCCCGCAGCGTTCGCCGCCGGCTCCTCGAGCGCTCGCGCGTGACTCGCAATGTCCGCGAGCGTGACGATTCCGGCGAGCACGTCGTTGCCATCGATCACGGGCAGGCGCCGGATTTGGCACCGCTGCATGATCTCCTCGGCGACCTCGACGGAGGAGTCGGGGTGACACGAGTACACCCCTTTGCTCATGGCGACGATGACTCCACGATGCTTCAAATCCACTCCAGAGTGGAGCGCGGCCATACAGATGTCGCGGTCCGTGATCATTCCAATCGCGCGACCGTAGGGATCCACGACCGGCAGCGCGCCGAGATCCCGATCCCACATGAGCCGCGCCGCGTCCGCGAGGCTGGAGTCGAGCGGACATGTGACGACCTCGTGCTTCATGATGTCCCGTACCTTCATGTCGGTCTCCTCTCCGTCCCGATGGTCCGATGGTCCGATGGTCACCATCCAATCAGGAGCCGTGCGCCGGGACGCTCGGACGACGCCTGTCGATGACCATCAGGCCGGGCTCACCGCGACGGAACGTGTCCGCGCCGGTCCAGATGCTGCGCCACCCCTCGTCTGCGCCCGCGGCGGACTCCTCGCGGACGGACATGTTCCAGAGCGTGTCGAGGAAACCCGTCGAGTCCAGCCCGCGCAGGTGGCCGGTCCAGCTCGTGATCGCGCCGGTCGGGCCGAAGGCGACGGAGAAGGCGACGCGATCGCCGAGGACCCACCCCTGAATCGGGAACGACTGTCCGTGAAGGAGGCCGATGCCCGGCCGGAAGGTGCCGGTCAAGCGATCACCGTCCGAGGTCAGGTGGAGAATGGAGTGGTGTTGGTTGTGCCATACGCCCGTGACCGATGTGTTCATGCTCGTCCAGATTGCAGCGCCCGTGCCGCTCGAGCGGACCCACGAATTGTCTGCTTCACGACTGAGCTCGAGGGACGCCACCCGTCGCGCGCACGCGCGAGAGGAGCGAACTGGGCGCGCTCTCCCGCAAGACCTGCGCGGCGCCGACCACCCGCTCTTCCGCGCGGAAGCTCCGTTGGGACGTCGCAGCGCGGGGCCGCTCTTGCGAACGCCGCGAGGGACGTCACAGGGGCGCGGAGGGACGCGCACGGCGTTGCAGCTCCGCGAGACCGAACGTGCCCACGATCCTGCGTTCGTCGACGATCACGCATGCCTCCACGCCTCGCTCGGTCATCCGCGCGAGCACGTCGGTGAGCGGGGTCTCCGGGGAGCAAACCACGAACGCACGCTCCGCGATTTGGTGGGCGTGCGCGTCTCGTCGCGCCCGGGCGTCCGCGAGGTGCAGGACACCGATGATGTCCCGACCGTCGACCACCGGCAGATCTTCGAGCAGGTGCTCCGTCATGAACTCCGCAGCGTCGGCGCTGGAGTCCTCGCCGCTGACGGCGAACGGGCAGGGCGTCATGCAATGGGCGACGGGAAAGACGTTCATGGGGGCTCCAGAGCTCCCGGGCTCGGAGCTCCCGGCCTCCGAGCAAGGAGGATGCCGTCGGCGTGGGGACTCACGGAGCGCGCCATGACGGGAGAGTTCGTCGTCGTCCGGCGGGCGCAGACGGGATTGCCGGCGCGGGGGGGCGCATACTGCGCACGTGAGGATGCAGAAGCTGCACGGATCGGCTCGATCGCAGCACGCGCACGCGGCGCGCGGCGCTCGAAAGGGTGGCGGCGCGGCTCTTCTCTGGGTCGCGGAGGGCGTGGCCAGGGTCGGCACGCGCCGTGCGTAGCGGGTCGGCTCCGGAGGCCCCATGGCGCACATCGAGGTGACCGCACGTGGTTGCACGTTGAACGACGAGATCTCCACCCACGCGAAACGAGAGGCAGAGATCGTCACGGGAGAGTGGGAAGGCATCGAGTCGATCGGCGTCGCGATCGAGGCCACGGGTGCGCTGGCTCGCGGCGCGCGCTACTGGGTGCGCCTCACGATCGTCACGGTCGAAGAGCTCATCCTGGTGAGCGCGCCCAGCGCGGCGGACGCCTCGAGCGACGCGTGCCTCGACGGGGTGCGCCTCGGCCTCGCGCAAGCCTTCAGAGAGGCCCGCCGCCGATTGTGCAGGACACGCTCCGTGCGCCCAGCCGCTGCTGCGGCCGAATAGAACGATGGCGGCGCGAGTCGCGCCCCCCCGCGCCGCCGTTGGAGCGTCCGCCGAAAGAGGGTTCCACGGGCGGTGGAACAGACAATCGCGAGCATCGTCTCCAAAGGCGCGACGATCCCGGCCGCGCGACCGCGACGCGCTCGAACTGCGACGCGCTCGAACTCCCACTGCACCGCCATTCGTGCGCCGGCGCGGCTTGCGCATCCCGCGCCGGCGGAGGCGCCGCTCGCGCGCTCCCGCGCGGGTGGGCCACGTCACAGCGAACCGCTCGCGCCCAAACGCAGACAGTGCGCCGCGATTCGCGTGCGCCGCGATTCGCGCGACGCGCGCAGCCCACGAGTTTTCTCAAGGAGAACCGGGCCTCCGAGGCGAAGCAGCCAGTCGGGCACGCGGCGTGCTCAATGAAAACGATGGACTCGAACACGACACTGCCATCCGTCGGCGAAGACGACAAACCCACCCGGCCGTCGAGTGGGGAACCGTCGTCGGGTGCGGGAATGTCGCTGCCGCCGCCCGGCGCGCTCGTGGACGACAACTTCCGGCTCGAGCGGGTGATCGGCGTCGGGGGGATGTCCCACGTCGTGCTGGCCCACGACGTGTCGCTCGACCGCCCCGTCGCGCTGAAGTTCCTCGGCAGGAACCTGGTCGGGGACAGCGTGTGGCGCGAGCGCTTCGTGCACGAAGCGAAGCACATGGCCCGAGTGCGGCACCCCAACGTCATGGGCATCCACGCGTTCGGCGTACACGAGGGGTGGCCCTACTTCGTGATGGACTACATCGAAGGGATCCCGCTCTCCCAGTGGCTGGAGCAGCACCCTCGCGCGCCCGTGGAGGAGATCGTGGCGCTCGTCCGGCAAATCGCGGACGGTCTCGAGGCCATCCACGCGGCGGGCCTCGTTCATCATGACGTGAAGCCCGCGAACGTCCTCGTCGACGGCTCGCGCGTCGTGCTGATGGATCTCGGCATCTCGAGGCTCGACTCGAGGCTCGACGCGGCGCATGAGTGCGCCGGGACTCCCCAGTACATGGCGCCGGAGCAGGCGATCCCCGCCCGGCTCGACGCGCGGGGGGCGAGGCGCGTCGATGTCTACCAGCTGGGAGTGACGACCTTCGAGCTGCTCACGGGGCGCCTGCCGTTCGGCGCAAGCTTCGACGTCCTCGAGGGCGAGGGGGGGAGCCGCGCGCGCCAGGCCGCGCCGCCGAGCGCCGTGAGGCCTGGCATCGGGGCCCAGGTGGACGCTGCCGTGCTCCGCGCGATGGCGAGGGATCCGGAGCAGCGCTGGCCCTCTCCCGCCGAGTTCGCGGTCGCGCTCGAGCTCGCGGTCACGGCGGACGCGGGGACGGCCGCGGCGCGCCCGGCGCTCCACGTCCTCTTGGCGGAGGACGACCCGCTGCAGCGGGAGGCCACGCGCGAGCTTCTCCTGGCCGAGCTTCCCCCCGGCTCACGCGTGCACGCGGCCCCGGATGGAGTGGCCGCGCTCGAGGCGTTCGATCACGACAGGTTCGATGTCGTCGTGATGGATCTCCACATGCCCCGGATGGGCGGACACGACCTCGCGCGAGCGCTCGCGTCCCGGCCCGGGCCGCGGCCCGTGATGGCCGCGTTGACCGCGATGGGCGGCAGCGACGACTGGCACGCGCTACGCGAGCTCGGCGTCGACGCGCTCGTGCTCAAGCCCTTCGAGGCGGTCGATCTCGCGACCCTCATCGAGGCGCGCGCGGCAGCCAAGCGCGACAGCGCGCGGCCTCGGAGCTGATCGGCCCGGAACGGCGGCGCGAGCCCGCAGAAGAGGCAGCGCGGCCTCGCACGAGCCGGCGGCCGCCGCACGAGAGCAGCGAGCCGGAGCGCGATGCGGTTGGCGCGCCGCGCACAAAAGCAGAGCGGCCGACCCGCTCCTTGGGGGAGCCGAGTCGGCCGATCTACGTTTCAGAGTGCGAGGGACGAGACTTGAACTCGTACGGTGTTACCCGCTAGCACCTCAAACCTGCGGAATCACTACGGAAACGCCGGTTTCCGCCGCAATCCTCAACTCGCCGGAACCGCAAAACGATACCTCCGCGGCCGCTAACTACTTGATGTCCATAGAGTGTCCACTCGGGGAAGAGGAGCGGCGAGCCATCTTCGACGTCGTCGACGCGGACGGGTATCACGGTCGCGAGGCGGTGTGGTGACCGGCGCGTGCGCGCCAGGGCGTATGCGACGGTGACTTCGACGAGGGGCATGTAGAGGCCATCAGCGACGCACTATGCGACGTCGTATACCTGACCAGGTGGCTCACCACCGCCCCGTTCCGATCGTCGATGTGTGGGCCGAGTATGCGCGGTTGTCAGAGGCGGGGTGGACGCAGCAGCGGATTGCGGATGCGAAGGGGTGCGATCGAGCGCAAGTCGCTCGTCGAGTGAATTGGCACGACGCGCTCCCGCAAGTTGCACGCACAGCTGTGTGCGACGGGACTCTGGATGAGGGGCACCTGGAGGCTATTTCGAGTGCCGTGTGCGACGTCGCACAACTCAACCACTGGCTCACCACCACCCAGGCCCAGACCGAGCTCGTCGCCGAGGTGCTCGGCAAGCACCGCGGCTCGAGCCGATGACGTACCCTAGGCGGATGGCGCCCCCAATCCAGCCGTTCACGCTCAGTCATTTTGGGGCCGGCCCGGTCCCCGGTCCCCTAAGAGCGTGGCGCGCAGCTCTGTGTCGCTTTGCTGTCGATGGGCTCGCCGAACTGGAGGAACTCGACCACGACAGCCCCGACCGCGAGCGCTTGGAGGCTGCCTATCAACTGTTGCACGTGGTGCACATGCTAACTGACGCCAGCAACGACACTGTTGCTTCTGTAATCGAAGCGCGTGATTTGCTACGAAAGCACCGCGAAGAACTTCGCCTCGGCTTTGTCAGTGCGCCCCCCGCGCTCGGACAGGTTCGTACTGAGTGGCTGGAGAAGGTGAAGACTTTTGTGGTCCGCACCAAAGTATGGGACCCGGAGTACACGGCCAACCAGTTGGCTCAGTTTTTGGCCCATAGTCTGCGAGGCACTCGATACCGAGAGCGATTCGGCACTCTCACGGATATTCAGGCCCAACTGCTCGGGGTGCTTAGTCGCGGACAGTCCGACGTCACAACAGATCGTCTCGGTGAGCCGTTGGGGGTTGAGAAGGTGTCCGCCAAACTGTTGGCCGCGATCCTTAAGCGCCCATGGCGCCCGAGTGAGGCGTTCGGCGACGCGGCGCGCAAGGCTGAGGAGCGTGCCGAGAACCGCTCTCACGGCGTGAACAAGGACGCCGGACGGGCGCGCAAGCGCGTGGGGCCGGACAAGCGGCGCAAGTAATCCGAACCGAATCCGGACACACAGCGAGTGGCGTCCTAGCCGTTTGCGAGCGCGGCATCATGAGCCCATGTTGGGCCTCATGACGCGACGCAAATTGATGATTGCCGCATTGGCCGGTCGGGACCTCCGCTCCGTCACCAAGTGGGAGCGTGATCCACACTCGGTGCGCCCGAGTGTGGCGGACGCGTGCGCCCGCGCCTCGGTCGAGGCCGACAACATCCTGCGCGCTAGGGACTTCGCCCAACCCCCCCACCCCACGGAGCAGCCCCGAGGCTGACGACCACCCACCGACGGCAGGGCCGCGCCCAAAAGGCGACGGCCCGGGGCACCACCCCCGAGCCGTCATCGAGCACGCCAAATGAGTATCCCCACACAGATCCCCCCGCGCAAGGCCCGCGCGACCATTTCATCGCTTTTGCTCGCGGCCGCCGAAGGGCATCGCGCCGCAGCCGACGCACTCGCCCGCGCCGCCGCCCTGATGGGGCGCGACGAGGCTCGAGCCGCAGATGCCGCAGAGTGGATCGACCAGTCGACGTCCCCGCTCGGTCATCGCAGACACCTCCGGTCATGCGCCTCGGGGCTCCTGCCGTGCGTGAGGATCGGCAAGCGTCGCCTCGTGCGTCGCACCGATCTCGACGCGTACATCGCGAGCCATGGGGGCGCGGAGCCGGTCGTGGCTGAGGTGCCCGAGGTGCCCACCGTCGACACGACGGACGACGTCCTAAGCGCGGCTATCGCCGTCGCGCGGAGGGCGCGCCGTGAGTGATTGGCGAGACCGACTCCTCACAAAACAGACAAAGGAAGGCGTCGTCACGATCGACAACGTGCAGGCGAACGCACTCGTCATCCTTGCCAACGATCCAGCCTTTGCCGAATCGCTCGCATGGAACGCGTTCACGTCCGAGGTCGTGCTGACTGAGCTTGGCCCGTGGGGCGAGGATGAGATCCCTCACGACTTTCGCCCCGGCCCGTGGAAGGACACGGACACTATCCGGCTCGCGGCGTGGCTGTGCCGCACATACGGGCTTCGCCTCGGCGAAAAGGCTGTTTACGGTGCGGCTGCGACCGTGGCGGAGCGCAGGGCGATCCACCCAGTCCGCGACTATCTGCGCGAGGTGCACATGGAGCACAGCCGCTCGTGTACGTCGCTCGCGAGCACGTGGCTGTCCACATACCTCGGCGCCGAGGACTCGCCCTACACGCAAATGGTAGGCGTTTCGTTTCTCGTGGGCGCGGTTGCGCGCATCATGGAACCGGGCTGCAAGCTCGACACGATGATGGTCTTGGAGGGCTCTCAGGGAACTGGAAAGTCTACCGCACTGCGTACGCTATTCGGCGACTGGTTCAGCGACACCCCGATCGACCTGAATTCGAAGGACCGTTTTGGCGCGGTGCGCGGCGTATGGGGGCTGGAGATGGCGGAGCTCGATTCGCTGGCCAGCGCGCGCGACAACGTCGACAAAATCAAAGCTTTCATGTCGTCGCCCTGCGATCGGTATCGTCCGCCATACGGGCGCGCGGACGTAGTGGCCCCTCGACAGTGCGTCTTCGTGGGGACGTCGAATCGCGATGATTATTTGCGTGACGAGACGGGCAACCGGCGATTCTTCCCTATTCGAACGGGCAAGATCGATCTCGCGGGACTCGCCGAGGATCGAGATCAGCTTTGGGCCGAAGCCGTCGCGCTCTACCGCGCGAAAGAGCCATGGTGGCCTACGGCTGTCGAGGCTGAGCTTGCCAGGCGCGAGCAGGCGAAGCGCGTACAGACTGACGCGTGGCAGGAGACGATCGAGCGGTTCGTCTCGACCAAGACCGAGACGTCCGTTTCGGCCGTCCTCGGGATGGGACTAGGGATCGAGACGTCCAGGTGGACGCAGGCCGAGCAGAACCGCGTGGCTCGCGTCCTCCGCGTCCTCGGATTCGAGCGGGCCCGCCTCCCCAAACAAAAGGACGGGACCCAGCCGTGGGTATACCGCCGCGCTCCCACTCTGTCCGCGGTTCCCAGTGTAGTGGGAACTCAGACTAGCCCAGTTTCCGCCGATATTCCCAGTGTTCCCACTGTTCCCACTGTGTCTCTCACACAGGTAGGGGGCCACGGCCGGGATCGATCCTCAGATGACATGGAAGAGATTCCCAGGGAACGAGTGGGCACAGTGGGAACACGAGACTTCCTCGATGAGGTCTCCGACGCGGTCAACGGGCCGGCGAACATCGACGTCAGGACCGCAGCGCTTGGGCTGCTCGCCAAACTCGGGGGTGGCCGGTGATCCGCCAAATTCCCGCCCCACCGCAAACCGCCCGGGCCCGGAAGCCGCTGCGCCCCCACCTGGATACGCGCACAGACCTTTTGCCAAATTTGCCAAATTTGGCAGAATTGACCAATGGCGTGCCCCACTGGCCTACGCAGCTAGTGGCCATTCGCGGTTTTCGGGCCGAAAACTGGCCAAAACGGCCCTCAAAAGCCCCGTATGTCCACTGGACGCAGCCGCACTCGACGACGCGATCCAGACATTTCGGGCACTTAGACTCTGCTCGTGGGGCGCGGGACGGGAGTCCCGTCTCCGCGGGTGGTCCATCGAGCAGACACGGCCGGGGTGGCACCCGGTCGCCCCGCGAAGTCGCGTGGGGCCGGGCCGGCGCGGGTTCCTTCGCCGCGTCGGTCCGGGTCGCAGCGCGCCTTTTACGGGCCGGACGGCCCATCCACGCCACGACGGACGCCGACGCGTCCTAGGGCCCTTTACGTCGCAGCAATGAGCAATCCCGCCGACCCCCCCAAAGAACCAGTCCAGTCCCCCCGCCGAGTCTATGAGCTACGCCTCGGGCCCCGCGGGTGGCATATCGTCTCCGATCCTCTCGAGGCAGGGCGCTACGCCCGCATGACCGTCGCGGAGCTCGACGCCCTGCGCGGCGCGGTGAGGGTCACGTGACGCGCCGCAAGCGAGGCGATGACCCGCTCCAACGGGCCCACGGCACCGGTGCTCATGCCGTGCGGCGAGCAGAGAACTGGCAAGCGGACAACCTGCCCGATGGCGAGCCGGGCCGGCCCGTGACGCCAGCCCAGACGACAGGCCACCCGGGCGTCAGTTTGCCCGAGGCTCGGAGTACACGCGCGAGATGGCTGCCGCAGGGGGCCGCGCCCGTGGCGGACGCACCCGTCTAGCCGCCTCGCTGTCGATTGGTGGGCTCGACGCCGATCCAGCCTTCGCGCCCTACCGACGAGCCGCGGACGCGTTCAGGGTCGCACAGTGCGCTGAGATCGCGCAGACAGAGGGGGGCGGAGTCTGCGGGACCGGGCCGTCGAGCATGGTCGCGTCCGCGGCACTGGCACTCGCCGCGAGCCGCTACCTCTACGATACCGCGGGAGGGGATCCCGCGATCCTCAAGGCGGCCGCAGACATGGCGGACAAGTCCCGTCAGGCGCTACTCACCGCCACGGGTATGGCTGCGCGGGCCGCGCAGAACCGCCCGAAGCTCGACTCGATCGAGGCGGCGCGCCGTCGTCTCGGGGTGGGTAAGTGACCGAGCTCTACTCGACGCTCGTCGCGGTGGACGAACAACTGGCCAGCGCCGGCGTCCCCCGCCTCTCGGACGCGTGGCGTCGTGAGCTACGGCGGTTCTATGAGCACCCGACGGCCCGAACACACGTGGGGCGCATCGGACGAGGCGGCGCGAAGTCCACCGCGGCCGCGAAGTGCCTCACGGTCGAGGTCGTCTTCGGGGATTGGGTGGTTCCACCCGGGGAGCGCCATTGGGCCATATCGATTTCCGAGAACCTCGACGAGGCCCGCGCCCGTCTAGGACAGATCGCGACGTACCTGCGGATCCTCGGTGTCAGATTTGAGCAGTCGGGCGATCAGATTTTGCTCCCCGATCGTCCGCTCGGGTTTTGGACGCGCGCTGCGCGCATCGGGGCACTCTCTGGCCCGCGTGTCGTCGCGTGGGCCGTCGACGAGGCCGCAAAACTCAGCGTCGACGGGGTCAATCCCTCCGAGGAGCTCGTGACGAGCATGCTCTCGATGAGCATCACGCACCCCGGGGCCCGGGGCCGTATCTACTCGTCCCCCATGTCGACGCTCGATTATCACTATCGCAGAGTCGAGGAAGGAGACACGGACTCGCAGGTCGTCTCGATTGGTCCCACGTGGGAATACAACCCGTCAATCTCGTACGAGCAGACGTTGCGGCTGTACCCCCGCAAGCGCGACCACGATCGAGAGGCGCGCGCCCTCGTCTCCGCCCCCGAAAACGGCGCGTTCGACGCCGACGCAATCGACGGTTGTTTCGCGGCTCGCGAGCAGCTCACGCCGGGCACCGGGATCGTAGTCATCGATCCCTCGTCGCTCGCGGCGGACGCGTTCACGTGGGGGCTATTCAGGGTTTGCACGCAGGATCGCTCCGGGATGTACGTGCGGAACGCGAAGGGCGACCCTATCTATTGGCGGTCGGGGCAACCGATCGAGATGCCGGGCACTACCCGACGTCCCCTCCCGCCGTACTACGAGCTGGCGGAGATCCACGCTATCGAGGGCGGAGTATGGTCGGTTCGCGCCGATGACGTAGTGGATCAGATCGCGCGATTCGCCAAGCGGTGTGGCGCGCACAAAGTCGTCTCTGACCAGCGCGAGAGCTTTGCGCTTGAATCGATGTTCCGTGATGCCGGGCTCCAGTTTGTCGCTCTCCCGTGGACGACGCCCTCAAAGACACTCGCGGTAGAGCGCGTTCGCCATTGGACGGCCAACCGCGAACTAGCACTGTGCGCCGACGATGCGTTGCGCCGCGAGCTGCACGCCTTCGCGGAATGCTTTACCGCGTCGGGCGCGATCACATACCGCGCTCGTCAATCCGGGCACGATGACCGTGTCGCGCTGCTCCTGACAGCGGCCCTCGCCGAAATGAGCGGACACCTCCCCAACACACCCAACCGCAACCACGGCCCGTCGATGGGCCAAACCCCACTACCCTTCTGAGGAGCACATGGAACAGAAAAACAACGACATCGAGCTGGCCAACCGCGTCTTGGAGCGCTTCGCCGCGCGCTACCCGCGGATGAGCGCGCAAGATCGCTACCGCGCGTGTCATGAGATCCTCGCGCACGAGAGCTTTGCGATCGACCCGATCGGACGGCTCCGCGTGGCCAACGGTTCGGCCCTCGCGCGGCTCGGTTACGATCTCATGGCGCAGGATCGACCCGAGGACATCCGCGATGACGTGGCCCGGCTCGCGCGCGCACTCGCCGGCGACGACTACGCGCCGACACCCCAACGGACGGTGGAGTGGTGGGAGAAGGATCTGTGATGCGTACCCCGATCGACGAAGCAAGAGAGACATTGGCCGCGGCCGCCGCAAAGGGCGCAGCCGCCGCGAACATGGTGCGCCGCGCCGATGAGAAGCTGCGTGCCCTAGAGGCCGAACTGGAACCACTGCTCGACGCCTACGAGGCTGCGAGCGGGACCCACTTCGCGGTTCTCGGTCGAGCTCAGCTCGGAGAAGCCACGCCCGACGAACTGGCCACCGCGAGCGCCGCGCAGGGCGAAGCGGACGCCGCGCGCGCAAAGGTCGAGCTCGCTCGCGACGCAGTAGCCGCGCGTCGCGAGCAGCTCACCGCGGAACTCAAGCTAGCCATCGTCGAGATCGACGCGGCCAAAGCGAACCTTGCTGCGCTCCTCGCGAGTCGCGAGCTACCCGCCGTGCGCGAGGCGTGGCGCGCAGCCTTCGCAGCGCAGGCAAGCTATCTCGCGCTACTCCGCGAGGCGAACATCGAGGTTTCGAGCGGCGCAGCCGTGTCGCTCGGTCCGAGCGACGAGCCCCGATCGATCCACCACATGGCACGCGGCGCCGCGCTGAAGTCCGAGAACTTCGGGCTGCGGCCCGACGCCCCACGTATCACCGTCCCGCGACTCCTGGAACTCGCGGCAAGTAAGGAGCCCTAATGGCTACCGTCCGCATCAACATCGTTGCGAAGCAAGACTCCTCGGTCAAACAATCGATCCTTGACTACGCTGCGAGCGTAGAGAGAGCCGATCGGGCAATCGTCGCGAGCGCTCAACGTGCATCGAAGGGGCGCGCCAAAGCCGCCGATGCGACCACGCGCGAGTTTGCTCGCGAGCAGGTGCGGCAGACGGTCATCGCGCAGCGCGAGACCGAGAAGCGCGCCAGCGCGGAGATGAAGGCGTCTCGCGCGGTCGAGCGACAGCGACAGCGCGACGTGCGCGAGTCGCAGGCCATCATATCGCGCGTCTCGCGTGAAGCGGTGGCGAACGTCACGAAGGTTGGCAAAGCCGTCATCGGGCTTGCCGTTGGCGGCGCCTCCGCAATCGGCGTTGATACGTCGCTAACCTCGATCGTGGGTAAGTCTGTCCGCCAACAAAAGTCCGTTGTCGACATTGCCAACACCGGCAGCGCGAGTGGTGCGGCTACCCCTCAGGAGATCGAAGCCGTCAACTCCGCCCTGTCTACCGCGGCGAACAAGACGAAGATCGACATCGCTGCGATGACGGCCGCGCTCGATGAGTACGTCTCAATCACGGGCAACATGGGCGCGGGGATCAAGGCCCTTGAAGCGATGGGCGTCATGGCGCGCGCCACAGGGGCATCTGTCGAGGATATCGCGGCCGCGCAAGCCTCGGTAGACAATCTGCTCGGAGACGCGCCCGACAAGGTCGAGCAGCTGGATCTTTCGATGCGGCGGTTTGCCAAGATTGCAAAGGACTCCTCGATCAACTTCCGCGAACTGTCGAAGTACATTGTGCGCCCCGCGTCCAAGGGGTTCATGTTCGAGGGGGACGCCAGCTCCAACATGGCTACGCTCACCGGAGCTGCGACCATCGCCACGCGTGGCGGTGCAGCATCGGCAGCCGAGGCAACGACGTCCGCGGGCAACCTACCACTCGACCTCGCGGAGAACGCGGACGCGATCCTGGAGTCGATTCACCTGGACGTTTTCGCGGACAAGTCGCGCAAGAAGCTCAAGTCGCTAGACAAGCTCATGCCGGAGATCCTGCGCGCCACACAAGGCGACCTGTCCAAGCTCGGAGACCTCGGTGGCCGACAGTCCCTCAAGACGTTGATGGGCTTTACCGACGTCTACAACAAGGCGGGTGGAGGCGAGGCGGGAGAGAAGGCGGTCCGCGACAAGATCCGCTCGTTCACGGAGGCGCTTGATTCGGGCGCGATCCAACGCGCGTTCGAGAACTCGGCCAACACGATCGAGGCGAAGACGACGCAATTCAACAATCAGATGCAGGAGCGGATCGGCAAGATTGTTGAGCAGGTCATGCCTGCATTGGAGCAGCTTGCGCCCTCGGCACTGCAGCTTGCGAGTTCATTCGCGGAGCTCGCGCCGGCGCTTGCCTCTGCACTCTCGTGGGCCGCAAACGATCCGTTCGGGGCCGTGACGGTCGCGCTCGTGGCGAGCGTCGCCAAGGCGTCAATCGGCGAAGCCATCAAGACTGCCATACTCGGCGGACTCAATCCGCCCGGGGGTGGCCCGGGTGGCCCGGGCGGCGTCAAGAATGCGTTGGGCGCTCCGCTCGCAACCGCCTCCTTCGGCGTCGGCATGGAGACCGGTAAGGAAGTTGTCGACATAGTCGACGACGCCAATAAGCAATTCGCCGCCTACGCGAAGATCCTCGAGACGTCGGCCTTCGGGGCGAGCGAGGGCGTCAACGCTGGGAACCTGAACTCGCTTGGCAAGCTCCTTACGCTCCTCCCCGAAATGCGCAGGTTCGGAGATCGGAGCAAACTGGCCGGTCCGCTCGACCCGATCAGCGACCACGACGCCTGGAATCGAAACATCGACATCCTTGAGGCTGAGAAGAAAAAGGCGATGATGAAGCTGTCGCCGGAACAGCTCGCGCTTGCTGTGACGTCGCAGATCACGGGCAAAAACATGTTCTCAGACCAAGAGAAATACGTCTCGCTCGAGGAGCAGATGAAGGATCCCAACTTCCTCAGCAACAAGCTTTTCGGTCCGCCCGACGCGCAGGATGGTGGGGCAGGCAAGATGGTAGAGGCTGCGGACGCTCACTCCTCGGCAGCCGAAAAGATGGCCGGTGCAGCCGATCGGCTCGTCGCAGCCGCCGACTCGATCGCGAATGCCGGGGGCATGATGCCATCTCGCGAGGGAACGACACGATGACCGACGACTTCGGCAAGGTCACGCTCAAACTCGGTGAGAGCGAGCTCTACTACGCCACCACGTACGGCATACAACAGGGCATCTTCGACGTGCCGTCCGCGTTTGCCGTCTCGATCGGCATGCCATCCGACAAGCTCTCGGGCGCAATGCAGGTCATCCCGAACCGGACACCATTTGAGCTCGCGATCAATGGCTGCGTCCAGTTCCGCGGCCGCATCGACTCGCGGAGCGCACAGATATCCGACGGCGGCACGTCGCTACGGATCGAGGGTCGCGACATGTTGCAGGATCTGTTTGACCGCGTCGTGACGTCCGAGCGGAGCTACACCGGGCTCTCGATTGTCGAGCTGGTGACGTCGTGCCTCGATGACGTGTACGGGCAGCGAGATGGGTATCAGCTGTTCTACGCGGCGGATTTGGCCCGCGTACAGATGACCGGCGACGGCTCCAAGAGCGCGGGGCCCGGTGGGCCACCCGGTGGCGTACGCATCGCGCTGCCCAAACTGGACGACGACAGTGACGACGGCCCCGAGACGCTGGGCGGTTTCATTGACCGGGCGAACGCGAAGGACGCAAAAGGGTTCCCGCTGTCGAAGAAGGACATTATCACACTCGGACAGTTGAGCGATCCCAACGCGCGCACGCTCGTTGTCCCGCTCAACGCGGTGCGTGAGGTCAACGCGAGACAGTACAAGAATCGTAAAGAGTTCCGTGCGGCGATCGCGTACCTCAAGGCCGCGGCCAAAAGCTACAAGGCGAGTCCGGGCCCACCGCCTAAACCGACGGCTACAAGCAAGGTGGGCTCCAAGATGTACGAGGGGCTTTTGGCTCCAGAGCTCGACCGCGCGGGCCTGTTCCTCTGGCACGCAGGTGCCGATCAGATCATCCTGGGCGCACCCAATGTGACGCAGGCCCCGATCGCGCGCATCGAGCGACGCTTGAGCGGGCGCAACGGCAAGAGCGCGCAAGTCGTTGACACCAGCTTCAATGACAACGCGAGGCGCCGCTACACCTCGTATACCGTGCACGCGAAGGCGGGAGGCGGCGCTCAGGCCCGCACCTTCAAAGACGGCACTGCGGTTGACCTCGAGATGTTGTCTCTCGGGTATCTGCGCCCGAACGCGATTGAGGATTCCAAGTGCAAGAGCAACGAGCAGGCGCAAGCGCTCGCTCAAAGGAAGCTCGCGACCGATCGGCGCGCAGGGTGGTCGCTCGAGTACACTGTCCGAGGACACGTCACGGAGTCTCTACGCGGCACGCGCGCAGTGTGGGCCTTCGACACGATGGTTGAGGTCATCGACGAAGTGTTGGGGATCGAGGGCGTGTTCTACGTTGAGAGCGTCGAGCACCAACGAAGCCTCAGCGGCACCACGACGAAGCTGCGACTCATGCGCCCCGCCGACGCACTGTTTGGGGACGGATCGGGCATCGGCCCAAGCTGAAAGGAAGACAATGGTAGACACCGACGAACTGGTAATCGCGACCGTGGCCGAACTGTACGACGCCGCCGATGGCGCAACAGTCGACGAGCGGATCGCGCACGTCGAACGGACAGCGGATCACGTCGTGAAGCGCGTGGTCGCGCTGCAAACAATCATGGAAGGGTTCGTCCGGGCGTTCACCTCGACTGCGGACGCGGTGGAGCGCGTCAAAGCTGGCCAGGCGACGACGCCCGACGAATGGCAGCTGCGGGCGCGCAACCTGCGCCGCCATACTGCGGCAGTCCGCGACGCCATGGACGCCGCGCCGAGGGCGCTACAGGACCGCGTCGACAGCTTGATCCACGCGTCCCCGGGGACGTTCGCCGGCGTGCTCGCGGCCGCGGATGAATTGGTTGAGGCAATCGATGCGGCAGTGGGTCGCTAAGGGGAATGGGACATGTTGAATGCAGGGACGGCTAGTGTGGACAGCGACGGAACGATCGTGGGTAGTGGGTTGGCGTACGCGCTCGCGGTAGGGAGGCTCGCGGTGCGGCAGCCAGCGTGGGATGCGTACGTCGCTGCGACCTCGGCGGACGTGGCTGCGACCTCGGTTTTGGAGAAAACGATCCTGACGATCAAGACGCAGATCGCGGCTGATGCGACGAGTGACGCGCAAGCGATCGTCGACGCTCTCACGGCGGACGCGGTGGTCACAGCGCCGGTCAACGCGTTTGGCTCGGGGGTGCCGTCCGCGCCCGTGAACCTGTCGATCGGGTAGGCCGCCTACCCGAGGGCGGCCCCCTCAATGGGGTGACCCCTAGTGGTCACTCGTCCGATCGTTCTATGACGAAGCGCGACGAGAAAAAAATCGATATCCAAGTGCGCGGAAAGATATCGGAAACCGTGCAATCGAACTTGACGGGGGTTGCGTCATGTGTATGCGCGCGATATCTAGGTCGCATGAGTGACGAACACTTGGCGTTCCGCGGCGTATCGCTGCGACTGGACGCGGACGAATTGGCGGACCTTGACGAGGTCGCGCTCGAGCTCACGAAGCGCGCGGCCGGGGCGAAGGTGTCCCGGGCGAGCGCGGCGATGGCTGCGTATCGGCGCGGTCTCGATGCGATTCGCAGCGACCTCGGAGCGAAGAAGTAGACCCTCAACGAAACGGCCCCGCGGCGCGCCAGCGCCCGGGGCCATGGCCCACGAGAAAGGTGATTCCCATGAGCACAACGAACATGCATGCGCCGCGCGTGAGCGGCAACCACGACGACGCGGACACCCTCACGAGGCGCTACACGCCCTTCCGGACGCTGTCGGCCTTCGTCGCCGAGGATTACACGCCGACGCTCGCGCTCCGCGGCTGCTCGCGCGACGAGGAGCGGCTCGCCGATCTGTACGACCTCCGCGCGTGGATGATGGGCAAGGCCCCTTGCTTCCGAGGTGCGCGATGAGCGCCTACGACGCAGCGGCCGACGAGCGGCACGCGCGCGCCATCGACCTGCGCGACAACGCGATCGACTTTCGGCGCGCCTTCTTCCATGTCCAAGAGCTGCTCGGCCCGCGCGAGGTCGAGAACGTGCGCGGCGCGCTGTACTACGCGCAACAGGCGTTTGCGCACGGCTCGACCCTCGACGCCGCGCAGCGCGAGTTGGCCCTCGGCGCGCTCGACATGGCGAAGCGGCTCCTCGACATCGACGGGATTCTCCGCGAGAAGATCGAGGCAGCCGAGACCGCGGTGAGCGCGGCGTACGAGCTCGTCGACCCGTCGGAACTCGCCGCGCTCCGCGCCGAGGTCGCGGAGTTGCGAGCGGCAAATGGGGTGACCACTAGGGGTCAGCCGAGTTCTAGCACTAACAAGCGCGCCGAAAAGCAGGCTGGAGAGGCGGCGGGCGCGCCGGACGCGAAAGCGACCACGGATTGCGCGCCTCGCGGGCGACGCGCGAAGGTGGCGAGCCGTGGGTGATGGGACGCTTGGCCTCACCCGCAACGCAAAGGGGTGGTTCATTCGGCCGCGCATGCCCGACGGGCGACGTCCCGCGTTCCCGATCGGGCGACCCGAGTGGAAGCGCGAGCGCGTGCTCGAAGCCGTCGCAGCGTGGAAGGAGCGACGCGCGGAGGTCACGAAAACCTACATGGCTGCGCTTCCGCCCCCCGCGCCCAAACCGTCGAAGAAGACCTTCCGCGACGTGGGCGAGGCTTGGGTGAGCGGCGAGTTGGTGAAGGTGTACGGCGAGGTTGAGGGGCTCGGTGGGCACTCACCGGGGTGGCTCTACACGATCGGGAAGCGGCTCGAAGCGCTCTACCCGATCTTGGGCCACATGCCGATCGACGAGATCGCAGCGGAGGACGTCGAGCGCGCCCTTCGCTCGATCGCGGAGCGCGGGGCGAGCTCGGCCACCATGACACAGTACCGGGGCCACGTGTCCAAGCTGTTCAAGCTTGCCCGCCGTGTGATGAAACTCCGTCGTGACAACCCCGTGGATGACGTCGTACGGCCGACTCCCGACGCGCAGGAGATCGACTACACGTGGCTCTACCCGGGGGAGCTCACGAGGGTTCTCGGCTGCGCGGCAATCCCTCTGGAGAGGCGCGTGGCTACCGCGCTCGCGTTCTACACCGGGCTTCGGAAGTCGTCGCTGCTCGCGTTGACGTGGCGAGGGATCGATCTGGAGCACGGGACGCTCTCGCTACGGCGCACGAAGACCGGCCGGGGCATCTTCTTTGAGCTCGGCGCCGATCTCGCGTGGCTCCTCAGAGCGTGGCGAGAGCACGTGCCGCGTCGCTCTCACGTGCTCGACGCGAGCGCGATCGGTTGGCGCGCCACCGACAACGACAAGGACAAGGCTGCGACGCTCCTGCGGCAAGACCTGCGGACCGCCGGGGTCACGCGCGAGCGCTTGTTCGAGAGCGGGATCATCGATGGCGTCCGCGTCGAGCCGATGAGGTTCCACGACGGGCGCGCCTCGTTCCTCGTGTACGCCCTCGCCGCGAAGTGGGATGACGTCGACATCCGGAAGCGCACCGGGTGGGTGGATGACGCCATGATGCGCCGCTACTCGCGCGACGCTCGAACCCTGGCAGAGCTACGGATCGAACCCTTCCCTACCCTCGTCGGGGCGGTCCCCGGTCTTGGCGCGATGGACGCGGAGCATGGACACGCTAGCGAGCCGAAGGCCCAAAAACACGAAAGCCCCACCGATTCGGAGGGGCCTAAGTGTGTGGTTTCATTCGAGAAAGTGCGAGGGACGAGACTTGAACTCGTACGGTGTTACCCGCTAGCACCTCAAGCTAGTGCGTCTGCCATTCCGCCACCCTCGCGAGGAGGCATTGCCTCGAGCCGAAGCCCGAGGCGCGGGACATTACTCGCGCCCGCCGTCCTGTCAAGACGGTCGCGCACTTCCAACCTGACAGCGCCCGCGCCCTCACTCGAAAACCACGGTCCGGACGTCGATCTGGAGCTGATCGTAGGCGCGGACCTGCGTCTGGATGGGGTCGACGATCGCGTCGCCCGGGAGCAAGGGCGGCTCGAAGACCTGGCTCCGAGGGACACGGTCCGACTCCTTGCCGTTCTCGTCGAGGAACCGGAGCCCGTACTCCACGCGCTTCACCGTCTTCGTCCCCGTGTTCCGAATTCCGATGGACGCGCGGAACGGCAGCTCCGCACGGTCCTCGGGGGCGCCGAAGAAGCGGAAGTGGCCGAGGCTCATGAACTCCAGGCCCTGCGCGTCGCCCGTGACGTCGAGCTTGGCGGGAGGATCGGCGGGCTCGGTGTACGTCTCGGCCTTCGAGACGCGCGCGACGACGGACGCGGGGGCGGTGTCCGTCTGGATGAGCTCGTGGATCGCGACCTCGTAGTTCGGCTCGAGAACCGTGAGCTTCGCGCGCGCGCCAAGGGGCGTCAGATCGACCTTCTTGATCGTGGCTCCGCTCGCGTCGAGGAGCGCGACCTCGACGTGGAGCCCGACGAGCGTGCGCTCCTCGTTGTTGCCGACGACCGCGTCGAACCGGAGCGCTCCCTTCTCGAGGGACGACGCGCGCACGTCGAGCACGACGTCCTTCTCGTCGAACGCCGTGACCTTCGCGGGGATCGGCCGCCCCGCCTCCGCACGGCTGCTGCACCCCGAGAGCGTGAGCGCGAGGAGCGCGGCGACGGCGTGCGCACGAGACATGAGGCGCATCTTCGTTCTAAAGAGGAGGGCATGTCGACTCCTCAGACGGCGATCCTCGGGCCCGTCCCGAACGCGGCGCGGTTTCTCCACTTCCAACTCACCGCGGACGCCGCGACCCCGAGCGGCGCGCGGGACGCCGTCGCGCTCGTCGCCGCGATGAGCGCCGAGCTCGGCACGAACCGCGTCATCGTCGGGTTCGGCGAACCCCTGGTGCGCGCCCTCGGCGCTCGGGTGCACGGGCTCCGCGGGTTCCCGGGAATCTCGGGGCGCGGCGTCTCCATCCCTTCCACCCAGGCGGCCCTCTGGGTCGCGATCCACGGGGACGACGACTCCTCCGCGCTCGACCGCTCGGACCGCGCGCTCGCCGCGCTCGTTCGCGCGTTCACGCTCGACGAGGAGGTGGGCGCGTTCGTGTACGACGGCGGCAAGGATCTCACCGGGTACGTCGATGGCACGGAGAACCCCGTCGAGGAGCGCGCGATGGAGGTCGCGCTCGCCGTGGGCAGCGCGGGCCACGCGGGCGGGAGCTTCGTCGCCGTGCAGCGCTGGGTGCACGATCTGCCGCGGTTCCGCGCGTGGCCCCGCGCGCACGCGGACGGCGTCATCGGCCGTTCGCGCGAGACGAACGAGGAGCTCGCGGAGGCCCCCATCCATGCGCACGTGAAGCGGTCGGCGCAGGAGAGCTTCGACCCGCCGGCGTTCATGCTCCGCCGATCGATGCCGTGGGCGTGGAACGGCCGGCGCGGCCTCTACTTCATCGCGTACGGCGCGACGCTCGATCCGTTCGAGCGCGTGCTCCGCCGGATGGCGGGTCTGGACGACGAGCACACGGACGGGCTCTTCACGTTCAGCCACCCCGAGACGGGCAGCTACTTCTGGTGCCCTCCCCTGACGTGCGCCGGCGGACCGCTCGACCTCTCGGTGCTCGGAGGCTGAGGTATCCTCGGAGCGCGTGGGGACGCACGAGTGGTGGATCCTGTTGGGCGGCGGCGTCGCCGCGGTGAGCGCGATCGCGCGTCTCCTCCGGGGCGACAGCGGGCCGCGACCGCACCACGGGCAGCTCCGGGGCGTCCCCGCGAGGCTCGAGTGGAGCGAGACGAACCAGCCGAACACCGGCCCCTCGCAGGGTGACCAAATCGTGGGGGAGCTCTGCACGCTCTGCGAGCGCTCCATCATGCTCGCGACCGAAGCGAAGCGCTGCCCGACGTGCAGGGATCTCATCCACAAGCGGTGCGCGAAGGATCACGCCCTCCTCCACGTGCCCAAGCGGCCGCCGTACCGCTGAGTCCAGCGTCGGAAGCTACTCCTCGCTCCAGACGACGTCGGGCGGAGCGGGCGCGTCCGCGCCGAAGGGGCCGGGGGCGCGCGCGACGAAGCGGCGCGCGAGCTCCTCGCCGACGCGCCGGAGCAGCGTGTCCGCGCGCGCGACGTCGGGGCGCTTCGGCAAGCGCGAGCGATCGCGCGCCGCCTCGAGCGCGGGGACCATCGCCTCCGCCTCGGCGAGGACGTCCGCGAGCGGGACCTCGCCGCGCTTGATCGCGAAGAGGCGGGCCCGGAGCGCGCCCTCGACCTCGAACGTCGGCGCGCCCTCGTCGAGCCAGCGCGTCGCCGTCGCGATGAGGCGCACGAGGTTGTAGGCGTTCTTCGGACGGAGCTCGCGCGGCAGGTCGAACTCGGCGGACGCGTCGCGCGCGAACCGCACGAGGGAAGGGAAATCGCACGCGTCGAGGAGCCCCTGATCGTGCATCGAGCGGTAGAGCTGCTTCACGTATTGCTTCGCGAGGTGGACCGCGTCCGCCTCGGTGGGCGCGACGCGCGCGTCCACCTTCGCGAGGCGCGTGGCGACCGCGTCGAGGGAGAGCGCCGGGTCCGCCCGAAGCCAGTCGAGCACGGTCGCGCGGTGCTCGGCGAGCCGGAGGCCCTGCTCGAGGCGTTTGAGCTGCCCGAGCGCGTAGCGGCCGAACGTCCCGTAGATCTCGGTGGAGACGAACGCGTCCCGAGCGGCGAGGACCCACTCGCCGATCGGATCGCTCGCGCGCGCGCTCGGGACGAAGAGCATCTCGAGCGTGTTGGGATCGGCGCGGAGCGCCTGCCGGATCGCCTTGCCCACGGCCCAATAGGTGGCGCTCCCGTCCGCGCTCACGAGGTCCTCGGGCGGCGCGACGAGGCCCTGGGTCCACGCGAACGGGAGCCCGAACATGCCGCGCCGATCGTCGTCGGACGTCGGCGTCGCGAGGCCCCACGCGCGCGAGCCGACCGTCGCCTCGAGGACGACGCACGGGGAGAGCGCGTCCCACGCGGACGCGCGGCGATGCGCGAACAGGGCCTGCCCCACGCGACGCGGAGAGAGCTCGCCGCGGGCATAGCGCAGCGTCCCGACGCCCACGATTTGCACGTCGATCGCGTCGTCGTCTGCGCCCTCGCTCGCCGCGACGCGCATCACGCGGCCGATGGACCCCTGCGGCACGCGGCGCTCGGCGCGACCGCCGGTCGCGTCCGCGAGCACCCGGTCCACGCGCGTGATGACCTCGGTCCCGTGCGGGAGCGGGACGGCGCGCGCGTCGAGGCTCGTGAGGTTCTTGAGACGAAGGTCCATGGGTGAGGAGGAGCAACGAACGGGCGCCCCCGAGCCTGACGCGCGGGCGTGCTCGAGGATCCAAGAGTGCGCGCGGGCGCGAGACGCCCCGCGCCCTCGAATGTAGCGTCGCTCCGCCGAGCTTGGCCATGAAGCCCAGGCTTGGTCGCGATGAGGGGATCGTCTACGAAGGTGCGGTGCGGCGCACGTCCTCGATGCTCCTCGCCCTGGCCGCATTCTCGACCGCGTCCACGGCCGCCTGCTCGAGCTCGTCCACGAAGGGCGAGGCGTCCTCGCGTGCTCCCGCGCCCCAAGCATCCACCACGGAGCCCGCGCGCTCGAGCCCTCCCGCCGACCCGTTCGACGACGTCCCCGAGCTCCTCACCGCGGGCAAGCTCGCGCACCCGCCCGCGCTGCTCGCGCACAGGGGGGACCTCCCCACGTCGGTGACGTCCCTCGGCGCGGTGGCGGTCATCGCAACGAAGCACGTCGGGCCGGGCGCGGCGCGCGCGGCGCTCGCGGTGGGGTTCATCTGTGGCGGGCCGGCCCTCGGCCGCATCGCCGCGCGCGCGCCCGAGGCGAAGTTCGGCGTCGAGGCGCTCGTCGTCGCCCTGTCCGACCCTCACCTCGGCGACTGGCTCTAGTGCGGACGCCGCGCGGCGATCCCATCGAGCTGGGCCTACGACGGGCTCACCCTGAAGTTCGACGACGGGCGCTCCGGGTCCGCGCAGTTCGTCCGCGGCGACGCCGCGCCGCCGAAGCACTTCCTTGCCCCCGCTCACTCGCCCGCGGGCCTCGCGGACGTTCGGTGCGAGCACCTCGATCGCGACGCGTGCCTCCCCGGATCCGCCGCGTTCGCGCGGTTCCCCGCGTGGGATTTGGTCGGCTGGGGCGACTACCGATCGCTCGCGGCGGTCGCGTCCGCTGCGCCGCCCCATTGGAAGGGCGCCGACGTCGCGGTCGACGACGCGGACGTCCGCGGGCTGGACTTCCAGCTCGACGCGTCCGACGATCCCTACCTCGGCTTCCCCGAGCTCGCCGCGATCGGAACCACCGGGGGAGCGCTCGAGAAGCTCCACGCGACCGTGAAGCACGAGGGCGCGGTGGTGCTCATGTCCATCGATTCGAACCACGAAGGTCCGGGTCTCCTCGCGATCACGGCGCCGACGCGCGCCGCCGCGGAGCGGATCGATCACGCGCTCACGTCCTTCCGAGGCGCGGCCGCGAACCGCACGTTCACCACCCCGCCCGGCGCGGCGGCCGACGAGGTGCAATGGGGCGTCCTCGTCCGCATGTCGATCGCGGCGACCGCGAGCGCTAGGCAGCAGATCGTGGGCAACACCGTGCGCCTCGAGGGGACGCTCGAGCCCGCGGCGGAGGACCGCCTCGCGGCGGACCGGGCCGCGGCGACCAAGACGGAGCGGCACGCGGCGTGGGGCAACCTCCTCGCGCGCGCGCTCCGCGCGGAGGCCGCGCTGCCCGCGGACCTCGGCGCCCTCGGCCGGGGCGCGAACCTCGAACAGCACTCCCACGGTTCGCGGACGCCGTGCGTGCGCGCCTCGACCGCGCGCCCATCGTGGCGAAGCACAAAGCGCCTCTCCGCGCGTTCCCGACGATCGAGCTCCCGTTCCACGGCCCGTCCCCGCTCGACGAGCAGTGGGAAGGTGCCGGCGTCGTGCTCACCTACGAAGCGGGCGAGCCCAACACGTTCGACGAGATCCTGGACGCGCTCCGCGCGCAGGGCTTTGCACTTGCCCTCGACAGCCTTCAGCCGACCCTGATCCGGTTCGTGATCCATCGGTTCGCGCGGGACGGCGGCAGCGATCTCTTCACGCTCACGATCCGCGCGTCCGACGGCGCGCTCACGGTGGGGCTCACGCCACGCTGACGGAGGCCCGCGCGGGAGCCCCGACTCCCAGGGAAGGTGGGGCGACGCGCCTGCTCACGTCGGCGCGAGCGCCTCGGCGGCGTGGAGCGCGGCCGCCCTCGGCTTCCGCGCGAAGTACAGCCACGCGAGAACGAACAGCGCGACGCAGATCGCGGAGCCGACCTCCGCGAAGCCCTCGTAGAACGCGAGCCACGGCAACTTCGGCTTGCCGAGGCTCTTCGCCATCAAGAGGCCCGTGCTCCCGAGGTAGCCGGACGCGTCCGACACGTAGATGAGAAACCCTGCCGTCCCGACCGTCCCCGTCGCGGCGATGAGACGATCGAAGAGGACGCAGTTGAACGGGACGTACGCGACGTAGAGCCCCACCCCGACCGAGATCATCCAGGTGACGGGGCCGATCGCGCCCGCTTGGAAGAGCAGCGTGCTGCCGCCCGCGAGGACTGCGCCCGCGACGAGCACGCCGTGCATCACGCCGAGCGCGCGCCGGTTGTCCTTCACGAGCATGACGAGCACGACGGGGAGGAGCGCGCCGAACGCCACGGGGAGCTCCGCGGTCGCGAGGATCGACGGCGTCTCCCCGAACCCGAGCGCGTCCCAGAGTTCGCGCGCGAAGTTGTCCCTGAAGTCGCGGAGCGCCGTCAGCACCATGTACCCGAGCACGAGCGCCGCGAGGCCGGGCGCGTACTTCGCGAGGAACGCGCGGCGCGCGGGGCCATCCATGGGCGCGCGCCGTGTCCGCGCGGCCTCGTCCTCCGCCGTGGGCTTCGGGATCACCGCGAGCATCCAGACCGTCCCCGCCATCACCGGCGCGAACAGCGCGCCCGTGAGCGCGGGCATCCAGCGCTCGGCCACGCCCGCGTCGAGGAGCGCCTTGCCGACGCTCTTCACCGCGCCGCTCCCGACGATGAAGCTCGCGCAGAGCCCCGCGCCGAGGACGTCGGACACGCGCCGGCCCTCGAGGAACCCGAACACCAGGCCCCAGACCATGCCGAGCGGCAGACCATTCACGACCAGGCCGATCGCGCACCACGGGGCGGGCACGAGCGCGAAGACCGCGAGCCCGAGCTCCGCGGTCGCGATGGCGAGGAAGATCGCGAACGCGCGCCGCGCCGCCGACAGCTCGCTGATGACCTTGATGCCCGCGAACTTGCTCGTCGCGTACCCGATCGCCTGAGCGAGGATGAAGAGCGTCTTCTCGTCGAGCTCGAGGCCGCCGAACAGCGTCACGTGCGCCGCGAATTTCCCCGCGGTGAACGGCTTTCGGAACGCGTACATCGCGAAATACGTCGAAAACGCGGCGACTACGCACCACGCCGAGAACGTCCAGGCGGGCGCCCGCGAGAGCCAACGGGTCACCGCACCTTCCCTTCGATCGTCAACCATTCACGCGATCGTCCTAGCAGGACCCTCGCCACCGCTCGGTGACGAGTTTGCGTCGCTCGCCTAGTCCGTGTCCGCGGTCGCGCCCTCAGAGCGGCCCGCTGGTGGACACGCACGCCTTCAGCGTGAAGAGACCGACGAGCACGACGATGAGCACCACGGCCCCGACCGCCGCGAAGACGATCGCCTGCTTGGACCGTCGATCGCGGTCGGACGCGCCCTGGATCTGGCGATCTTTCGCGGACGCCTCGCAGGCCGCGCACACGACTTCGCCCGTCGCTGCGTAGAGCGGCGCGCCTTCGACGAGTCGACCACAGGACGTGCACTTCGTCGCCGGGCTGTTCATGCGGGCTCCTTCGCCGCGAGCTGAACGCCGCGAGCGCGGGGATCATCCCTCCGAAAGACGATCGTGAACAGCACGAAGAACGCCCAAAGCCCCGCGTAGTGCGCGTTCATCACGGTCCCGCTGAAGCGCTGAAACAAGTACCCCGAGATGGGCGGCCCCGCGAGCATGCCCGCCGCGTAGGACGCGTTGTACATCGCGCCAGAGCGCGTGAGGTCCCGCTCCTTCGTGACGATGCCCTGCAGGGCGAGGCTCGGGGGCGACACGGACGCGAGCGACGCGCCCGCGACGAACACCAGGACGAACAGCGGCACCACGCCGTTCACCACGATGAAGCCGACGATCGTGAGCGTGCCGATGACGCCGAGCGCGCGCATCACGGCGAGGTTGCCGAAGCGGTCCCCCGCCCGACCGGCGATGTTCGCGAAGATGAGCATGCCCGCCGCGAAGAACGCGGGCACGATGACCGTCTGATCGTCCGTGAACCCCTTCTCGCTCGTGAGGAAGGTCGGCAGGAACAGGACGACGCTCGCTTGGAAATAGCCATACGAGAACGTGGCGAGGCAGCTCGTCTTGATGCGGCTGAACACGGTGCCCGTCGGCGTGGCGGGCTCGGCGGCGTCGGCGGCCGCCTCGTCCGGCGACGGCCCGTGCGCCTGCCGGGTCGCCGCGTCCTCGAGTCGGAAGACGATCTGCACGATCGCGAGGAGGGCGACGACGCCCGCCGCGACGAACGCGGAGTCGCGCCCACCGATCTTCACGAGCCCGAACGCGATCGCCGGGCCGATGACGTACCCGAGCGCGAGCGAGAGCGCGTAGAGGCTCGTGTAGAACGCCTTCTCGGCGCGCGGCGCGCGCGCGAGGATGATCGTCTCGGACGCGACCCACACCGGCACGGAGAACGCGCCGTCGAGCGCTCGAATGACGCCGAGCCCGTAGAACGAGTCGCCCGCGAGCGGGAACACGGCGGCGACGATCGCGTAGCCGAGGAGGCCGCCGATCATCACGCGCTTGCCGCCGAATCGGCGGATGAGCCACCCCGACGGGAGGCTCATCGCGACGATCCCACCCGCGAACCAGATCGCGAGCGTGCCGGTCTGATCCTTTCCGTAGTGGTGCGCCTCGAGGAACTTCGCGAGCACCGAGATCGCGAGGCCGTACGCGATCGAGAGGCTGAGGATCGCCCAGTAGACCGCTCGGATGTTCGCGTCAGTGATGCGCTTGAGGACAGGCACGCGGGGCTACTCTAGAGCACCGAACACGTTGAAACCCGAACGAATGCGCGCGAGGCGTGCGCGCGACCGTGCCTCGGGGCTACAGCACCGAACAGCTTGAAACCCGAACGAATGCGCTCCGTGCTCTAGAGCACCGAACAGGTTGAAACCCGAACGGATGCGCTCGAGTTCGAGGGAGAGGCGCGCGCCCGAGGAGCGAGCACCGCAAGACGACTCCTTGTCATCTGAGGAGCACAGCGACGAGGCCGTGTGGTTCTCTCCGAAATCGGGCGCATACGTCGGCGTTTCAATTGTTCGGTGCTCTAGGGCGCGCCGGGGACGCACGCGCCCGCGACACACCCGTTGCCCGGCTGGCAATCCGCGGCGCGTTCGCGCAGGGCTCGAGCAGCGCTGCGTCGCCATGTTGCAGCGCGCGGTGAGGCACTGCGCGTCGCTCTGGCAGGGGATGATCTGCAGCGGAAGGCCCGGCGCCGCGGTCGACGTGTAGCCGCCCTGCGGGTTCGAGTAGCCGCCCTGCGGGTTCGAGAGCCGCCCCGTGGCCCGGAGTAGCCGCCCGTGTTGTTCTGGATCGTGGACGGATCCTGGGCGTCGTTGTTCTTGCAGGCGGTGAGAGCCGCGGCCCCCGCCACGAGGAGCGGCAGGGACGCGACGGCGGCGGCGATCATCTTCTTCATGGGGCGCTCCGGTTCTCGAGACGGCGTGGGCCAGCGGGCGAGCCGTCTCCTGGCAACGCTCGGCTCAGCCGGATCTTTCAGTCCCCCCTGGAGGTCTCCGCGACGACCCAGGCGAGATAGTCCGTGTTTCCGCGATCCGTCGCGATCGGCAGGGCGATGATCTCGGGGACCTCGTACGGGTGGAGCAGCTTCACGGCGGTCGTGAGCGCGGGGACCAGGCTCCGGCGGGTCTTCATGAGGAGGGTCGACTCCTCGGCCTCCTCCACCTTCCCCTGCCATCGGTACACGCTCTTCACGCGCGGCACGACGTTCACGCACGCGACGAGGCGCTGCTCGACGAGCGCGCGCGCGATCGCGTCCGCCTTCTCCGGCGGCGCGTTCACGAGCACGAGATCCAGCTCCGCGGGCAGAGCCGCGGGCGAAGGAGCGACGTCGTCGCGCCCTTCCATCGGCTCTACCAGGGCGCGGCCTTCTGCGCGGCGCGGATCAGCTCGACGACGCGGCGCCCGAGATACTCCTCCACGTCCGCGGAGGCGATGTGCCGGTCCCGCGCGAAGTCGAACTCGCGCGCCTTCGCGTCCTGGTAGGTGACCTTGATGATCGCGGTCGCGGGATCGAGATCCGCGGCGATCGTCATCGTCGTCGCGGCGCCCGCGACCATGGGCCCCTCCATGGTGAACTTCGCAGAGTGCTCCGTGGACGTCACCTCGGACGACTTTCCCTTGGAGCGCACCTGCTCGGACGCGAACGTGAGCGCCTCCACGCCGAGCTTCAGCGCGGCCTCGGCGCTCGTCATCGCCTCGCGCACGCGCTGCCGCTGCCGCTCCGCCTCCTCCGCCTCGCGTTCGACCTTGGTCTTGACTGCGTCGATGAGCTCGTCTCGCCAGTTCGGCACCGTCAGTTGTCCTTCCGCATCTTCTTGGCCTGCTCCTCTTGGAGCTTCTTCACGTCTTCCATCTTCTCGATGGGGATCGGGTTCATGAGCTCCTTGAACGCCTTTTCGGCGAGCTCCCCCGTGACGCCCTCCACCTTGCGCAGGGCCATCAGCGAGCCCTGCTCGCGCATGAACTTCAGCGTGCGGATCGCCTCCGCCTTCGTCGCGTCGTCGCCGGTCTTCGCCATCTGCACCAGCTGGTAGCGCAGCACGGGGCGCGTCTGCGAGTGGGGGCCGTTGTCGAAGACGAGGTTGTCGAACTGATCCGAGAGGCGCTCGATCGCCCAGTGCTGCCAGGCTTCGCGCACCTTCACGTGACCGATGCTCTCCGCGTTGTCGACCCACCGGAAGATGTTCTTGCGCTGGAGATCGACGTCCGACCAGAACCCGAACGCGCGGAAGTACTGCGACTTCAGCGAGTCCATGGATTCTTGGGACAGGTTCCCGAAGGCCGCGATCGTCTGCGCCGCGACGTCCTCGTTGCCACCCATGACGAGCGCGAGGGCGGCCGCGTTTCGCGTCCCCTCGATCTTCATGAGCTCGCGGAGCTTGGCGACGCTCGCGTCGTCGAGCGGGGACGCACCGACCGCCTGCGCGATCGCGGCCTGCACCTCGAGGTTCATCTCGGGCTTGATGAAGTCGATCAGCGACGCGACGTCCTGCGGGTGGGAGCTCTGCGCGAGCGTCGTCGCGTAGCAGGCGCCGATCCACTGGTCCGCCTCTTTCTCCATCGCGGAGAACTTGAGCGCGCGGGCCGCGACGTCCTTGATGATGGCCTCGTCGCTCGCGAACGCGAGCGCCTGGCACGCGGCCGTGCGGGCCTCCTCGTGCAGGAGCTTGTCCTCGATGAACTCCATCAGGGGCTTCGCGGCCTTCGGATCGCCGAGCTCGCTCAGCCCGTCCGCCGCGCCGTACTGCACGGCGCGCACACAGAACCCGGTCACCGTCTTCCCACCGTTTTCCATGCCGTGGTAGCTGAGGTCGAGGTTCTTGACGAAGTTCGACCCGGGCGTCGGATCCTTGATGGTCTCCTTGATGTCGAACATCTTCACGAGCTTGTCGAAGCTGTCCGCGTCTTTGTAGGCGCCGACGTACCGGAGCGCGCTCTGCGCGATGACGAACGCGTCCGGGAAGTGGCCCGTCTCACCGAGCTTCGGGAGGGGATCCTTCGGGAACGCCCACGCGCGGATCTGCTTGAGCATCTCCGGGTCCTTCGTGTTCGCGAAGAAGCGGAGCGCGCTCGCGCTCGGCTGGAGGCGCGCCTTCGTCCACTCGCGCACCGCCGGGCCCGCGATCTCGACGAGCTCCTTCCCCTTCTCGGGGTGGATGGCGGCGAGATCCGCGAGCATGCGGACGTTCGCCATGCGCTCGAAGTCGCCCTCGGAGAGGAGCCCGGAGGAGTCGGACTCCCAGATGTTCTCCTTCTTGTAGATCGTCTTCGGATCGTCCTTGATGTGCTGCGCGAGGTACGTCGCGCCGCGGATGTCACCGATCTCGGCGAGCCGCATGCCGACCTCACCGACCCAGTGCGGGTGGGGCTTCGCCGTGTCGACCCAGTGGACGAGCGCGTCCCCCGCGCGCGGATCCGAGAGCTTCTTGATGCGCTCGAAGATGACCTTGATCTGGCCCCACTCCTTGTCCGGCTTGGAGTGGTCGACGCTGTCGAGCGCGAGGACGAGCCCCTCGCCGCCGATGCCGTCGGTGAGAGCATCGAGGAACTTCACGCGCGTCGACTCGTTCGCGGTCGTGAGCGCCTTGAGGAGCGGCGCGCGCGCGCTGTCGTCCGCGATCTTGCCGAGGCCTACGGCGGCCTCCTTGCCGACCTCGGTGTTCTTGTCCGCGACCAGCGTGGAGAGCGTCGCGACGTACTTCGGGTTGGGGTTCTCGGAGAGGACGGTCGCGACGAGCTGACGGACGGCATCGCTCGGATCGCCGGCGAACTTGGCGGCGAAGTCGTCGAGGTTCATGAGGGCAGCGAGCTTCTTCGCCTCGAAGTCCTTGCCGCCGCCCACCCGCTGGACGCTCGCGAGGGGGGCGTCCTTCGCCTTGTAGAGCGCCATCGCCTTGTCGAACACGCTCGCCTCTTTGAGCGTGACGAGGGCCCAGACGATCTGCGGCTCGTCGCTCGCGTCCGCGCTCTTCAGCGCCTCGAGGAGCGCGGCGCGCGCGCCATCTCCTCCGGGCGTCCCGAAGTGGGCGACGACCTGCGCCGCGACCGCCGTGATCTTGTGGTCGCCGCTCTTCAGCGCGTTCGCCGCGAGCTCGACGGCCTTCTCGTCGTCCATCAGGGCGAGCTGCGTGAGCGCCTCCTGCGCCATCAGCGGCTCGCTCGACGCGGCCCACTTCCGCCACTCCGGGGCCTGCTCCTTGCGAGGCAGCAGGTAGATGTCCTGCTTCGCCTTCGCGGCGTCCGGCGCGGTGAGGCGTTCGCCTTCCTTCTTGAAGACGAAGTAGAGGACGACCGCGATCGCGCCGGCCGCGACGACGAGGATGACGGGGATGATCCACTTTCCCCGCTTGAAGTTCCCGTCGGACGAGGCCTTCATGTAGTCGGGGACGACCTCCAGCGACGAGTCACCGCCGGTGGGATCTTGCTGGCCGGGCGCGTTGTTCGGGCCGCCGGGAGGCTGGGGGAAGGCCATACGGGTCCGAGGAAGCTACACAAAGGTCGCGCGGAGGGACAACCCGAAGTGCGGTGATGCTACGTTGTCGCGCCGATGGATAGCGTGGAGGAACCGCGTTCGGACGAGGCGGGCGGAGCGCCGCGCGAGCGCGGCCCCGGCGCGTCCTCCGACTGGAAGGTCGGGCTCGCGTCCGCCGGCATCGCCCTGCTCGCCGTCGTCGCGCTCATCCTGCTGCCGAGGCTCGCCCGGTCGAGCGCGCAGTCGATGAAGCGTCCAGCGCCGCCGATCGCGCTGCCCGTCGTGGCGAACGGCGAGCCGGGGACACGGTTCAAGCTCGAGGACGTGAAAGGCAGTCCCGTGCTCGTCGACTTCTGGGCGTACTGGTGCCGGCCCTGCAAGGAGGAGTCGCCCATCGTCGATCGCATCGCGAGGAAGTTCGCGGGACGCGGGCTCGTGACGATCGGCGTGAGCGTGGACGGCGAGGACGACGAGGCGCGCGCCGCGGCGCAGGCGTTCGGGATGACGTACCCGATCCTTCAGGACACGGCGCACCTCGTGCAGCAGGAGTACGGTGTGAACAAGCTCCCGTCGCTCATCCTGATCGACCGCGCGGGCATGATCGTGGGGACGACGGAGGGGCTGATCGACGAGGCGTCCCTCGAGGCGATGATCCGGGAGGCGCTGTGAGCGCGGACGCGGGGGACGGCGCCGCGGAGGCGCGCCTGCTCGGGCGGATCGATATCGACGGCGCGTCCCTCCGCGCGGCGTCCGCGCTGCAGGCCGTCGAGTGGCGCCTGCTGCTCGAGGAGCTCGGGCGCGCGGAGCTCCGCGGCGACGCGCCGGTCGAGGCGCTGGTCGTCGAGCGGACGGACGCGTTCGCGCGGCTCCGGCTGGAGGGGAGCAGCGGTGTTCTGCGGGTCGTCGAGATCGGCACGCCGATGGTGCTCTCCCTCTTCGACGAGTACGCGGGGACCGTGCGTCAGATGATGGACGGGTCGCTGCCGCTCCCTCGGCTCGAAGCGCTCGACATGGCGAAGAAGGTGGTTCACGACCGCGCGGGCCGGACGCTCCGCGGCCTTCTGCCCGAGCTCACGGGGGATCTCGAGGCGTTTCGCAGGCTCTTTTCGCTCGTCGTCGCGATGCGCGTGGATCCCAGCGAGATGAGCCGCGCCCGCCGTCACGGCTGAGGGTCGTCCGCGTGGCCGAAGAGCGTCGTCGGATCGCGCACGATCTCGACGTCGACGGCTCCGCGCGATCGTCCTCGTCGAACGCGTCGATCGCCTCGATGGTCCGCTCGCGCGGGACGCGGCTCACCACGTCGATCACGTCGCTCGCGCCCTCACGAAGGGGCATCCCCGGAGGTTTTTCCCTGGGCGACACGGAAGGTGTCGATCGCTGGAAGCGCTGGTAGCCTGACGATGATGTCCCAGGAATACGTCGATCCCAACGCGGATCCCCCGCTCCCTCCCGGTACGGCCGCGGGCGAGTACGTCATCGAGTCCATCCTCGGTCAGGGCGGGTTCGGCGCGGTGTACCGCGCCATTCATCCCGTCATCGGGAAGGCCGCCGCGGTGAAGGTGCTGAAGCGCGAGTTCAGCGCGAACGTCGAGATCGTCTCGCGCTTCGTGTCCGAGGCGCGCGCCGTGAACCAGATCCGGCACAAGAACATCGTCGACATCTTCAACTTCGGCGTGCTGCCCGACGGGCGGCAGTTCTTCGTGATGGAGCTGCTCGAGGGCATGGCGCTCGACAAGCTCATCGGCCGGCACGGTCGGTTCTCGCCCAGCCAGGCGCTGCCCATTTTGAAGCAGGTCGCGCGCGCTCTCGGCGCGGCGCACGCGCAGGGTATCGCGCACCGGGACATCAAGCCCGAGAACGTGATGGTGACGTTCGACGAGGACGGCGCGCCCACGTGCAAGCTCCTCGACTTCGGCATCGCGAAGCTCACCCAGGGCGACACGAACCGCCACAAGACGCGGACGGGCACGCCCATGGGCACGCCGATGTACATGTCCCCCGAGCAGGTCCACGGGCGCTCCATCGACTACCGGACGGACATCTACTCGTTCGGGATCATGGTGTTCGAGATGCTCGTCGGAGCGTGCCCCTTCGACGGGGAGTCCGCGATCGACGTCATGATGAAGCAGGCGAACCAGCCGATGGCGCGCCCCACGATGATCGTGCCGTCCCTGCCGCCGGGCGTGGACGCGCCCGTCCTCGCGATGGTCGAGAAGGACCCCAACCGGCGGCCCACGAGCATCGTGAAGGCGGTCGACGACTTCGCCGCCGCGGTCGCCGCTGCGGGGCTCCCGCCCGCCGCGCCGCTCGGTCCGCTCGCGAACACGGTCGTGAACGATCGAGACGCCATCTCGAAGCAGATCGCCGCGTCCGTCGCGTCCGGGCCCACGATCTACGCGCCCGCGCAGCCCGTCCCGTCCACGAGCCAGGCCTTCACGAGCTCGCAGATGGTGCCCGTGGAGAAGAAGAAGTCGAGCATCCTACCCATCCTCGCGATCCTCGCGATCGTCGGCGCGGGCGCGGGTGTCGGCATCTTCATGATCACGAGGAACTCGAGCGCGAGCGGCGGCTCGGCGGCGAGCGCGACGAGCACGGGGGACGCGAAGGCGGCGACGAGCGAGACCGCGAAAGCCCCCGATCCGGGGGCGAGCACGCCGATCCAGGTGGCGAGCCAGAAGCCCGCGCCGAGCGCGGAGGAGCCGGACGAGGGGCGGCACGTGAAGCTCACCCTCAAGGCGACGCCGGCGGACGCGGAGGTGTGGTTCGAGGGAGAGAAGATCGGGCTCGCGAACGACGAGATCGATCTGCCCTACGACACGGAGGAGGTCACGCTCACGCTGAAGAAGCCGGGGTTCCAGCCGCTGGACATCCACGTGAAGCCCGACCACGACACCACCCAGACCGTCACGCTCCCGAGCGCGGCGCGGCCGCCCACGGGCAACTCACCACCGAGCTGGGGCTGGGACTGAGTCATGCGAACCGTCCCGCCGAGCCCCCGATCGCGGCGCCGCGCGCCGTCGATGATCGCCGCCGTGGTCGCGAGCGTCGCGTTCGCGACCTCCGCGGTCGCACAGCCGGCCCCCGACTGGCGCAAGGCGCCGCCGAAGGACACGCCGGCGCCACCGAAGCCCGCGCCACCGAAGGACCCCGATCCGCCGAAGCCACCCGACAAGCCGCCGCCCATGTCCGAGCAGCCGATGGACATGTCCGTCCTCCCGCCCGTGACCAACGATCACCCAACGGAGAAGGAGATCTCGGACGCGAAGATGGTCTTCGAGGCCGGCGGCAAGGAGTTCGACAAGGGCCACTACCTCCTCGCGATCCAAGCGTTCGAGCAGGCGTACGGCGTCGCCCAGCGCGACGGGATCATCTACTCCCTGGCGAACGCGCACAAGCAGCAGTTCCTCGCGCTCGGCGAGCAGGTGCACCTCTACAAGGCCATCCAGCTCTACCGAATCTTCCTCGCCCGGGGAAAGACGGGCTCGCGCAAGGGGGAGGCGACGAAGTCGCTCGGTGAGCTCGAGGCGATCGCGAACGCGCGCGCCGCGCAGGCGACGCCGCCCGTGATGTCGCCCACGGAGAAGCCGAAGACGACGCTCGCGATCGACTCACCCACGCCGGACGTCCTGATCTCGGTCGACGGCGGGGAGCCCGAACCCCCGCAGGTCAGCATGGAGACCACCGCGACGGATCACACCGTCGTGCTCACCGCGCCCGGGTTCATCGACAAGACGGTGACGATGCACGCGAAGGAAGGGCAGCTCACCGCCGCGACGTTCGAGCTCGAGGAGAAGCCCGCGCACCTCGAGGTCGACGTGCCGAGCGGCGCCGAGATCAGCGTCGACGGCCGGTTCGTGGGCAAAGCGCCGCTCGCTTCGCCCCTCGATTTGCCCTCGGGGAAGCGCTTCGTGTCGATCACGCTCGCGGGGCACAAGTCCCAGGGCTCCCTCGTGGATCTGGGTCGCGGCGAGCAGAAGAAGCTCAGCCTGACCGCGCCGAGCACCGGGCAGCGCGACGCCTCGTACGGCCTCTTCATCGCGGGCGGGACGATCCTCGTCGGCTCCGCGATCCTCGCGGGCTTCGCGTTCGTGAAGCAGGAGGAGGCGTCGAACCTGTTCGAGCTCCCGCAGCTCACGAGCAAGCAGGCGGACGACTACAACAACGCGACGAAGGAGCGCGATCAGTACCGCGCCGCCGCCGTCGTGTCGGGCGGGCTCGCGGGCCTGCTCGGCGCGATCGGAGTCGGCCTGTTCGTGTTCGATCGCCCCTCCCCCGTCCAGGCTCCCGCGGACATGTCCGGCGCGCCGAAGAAGACGGAGCCGAAGAAGTCCAAGATGGACGAGGCGCTCCTCGTCCTGCCCGCGTTCGGCGAGGACTTCGGGGGAGTCACCGTCCGCGGCGCGTTCTGATCCGTCGCTCGCCGGGTTGGCGCACGGCGAGGACGGCCAGCGCGAGTCGCCGGACGAGCCCCATTCGACGGATGGAGCTCGTCGCTTCGGGGTCGGCGCCGTCGACGCACCGTGTGCCGCCCCCCTTCGCGGCGTTGGGGCGGCGCCAGGTCATTCTCCGGTCGAACTCGAGGACGAGCTGTCGTCGTCCAAATCGAACTGCGTCCCTTGCAGCTGGGACGCGATGACGATGCGGTCGTGCCCGGCGATCACGAGGTCGTCGATCCCGTCGCCGTCGACGTCCCCCGCGGCGATCGACTGGATGTCACCCGCGAGCGACTGCGTGGGGGGCGCGATCTTCGACGGCGTGATGGTGCAGAGGGCTCCGTCCCCAGCGCTCGCGATCGAGTCGAGCATGAGGATCTTCGACGCGGTCGCGAACGCGATCACCGGGAAGGCGCGCGCCGCGTCGTCCGGGCGGACGCGGCCTACGTCGGCGAGCGTGAGGCCGATGGGCTGCGCGTCCGTCGCCACGGAGACCGTGCAGCCGCTTCCCGGATCCGACGTGTCCCCGTCGAGCTCGTGGTTCGCGTAGAGGTGCATCGTGACGGGGCCGTTCGCCGGGTGCGGACCGGGGATGGTGAACGCCGTAATCGCCGCGTCGACCTTGCCGTCCTGATCGAAATCCCCAGCTGTAATCTCGAGGCGCGCGACCGAGCTCGCCGCTTGGAACCCCACGAGATCGACGACGGCCTTCGTCGCGGGATCGAAGCGGCGGACGTTCACCGTCGTTCCGTCGGGCTGCGTGACGGCGAAGACGACCGCGTCGTCGAGTTGGAACATCGCCGCGGCCCCCATCCGGCCCGGCGGGAGATCGCTGAGCTCCTTGAGCTCGGCGCAATCCATGTTGCCCTGGCAGCCGGGGCTCGCGGACCACACGCCCTCGGCGCTGTAGCCCGTCTGGACGAGATCGCCATACTTCGTGTCGTCCGAGTTCATCAGGAACCCGATGAACGAGACCTTCTTCGAGGCGTCCGCGGGGTCGGGGAACGAGAAGAGCCCGGTCGCCTTGATGTCGAGGACGCCCTTCGACAGCTTGCCGATAGCGCGCGTCTTCATGTTGTACGGCGTGACGATCGTTCGATCCGGGGAGCCGCTGAAGAGCGCGCCCTGGTCCTTCACACAGCCCCCGCTCTTCGGGGACGAGATCGCCGCGAGGTCGGCGAACGCGTCCGACGCGACGCCCGTCGAGTCCTTGTAGAGCACGCCCCCATCGAACTGCTTGAGACCGTCCACGTGACCGATGATCTGCGCGTCCTCCGGGAACCCGCTCTTCCGACCGAAGAAGAGCGCGATGTCCGCGGGGCGTTGCGCCTCGCAGCTCTCCGTCGCGAACGAGTCCAGCGCGACGGCGATGTCGCGGGGGCCGTCGCCGTCGAAATCCGCGGCGAGGACGTGGCTCACCTTCACGTCCGTGCCGAGCGTCATCGAGGGGAGGATGGAATTCTTCGACCCGAGCACCACCGTGATGCCCGCGTCGGCGGCGGGGATGGCGACGAGATCGGCGAGCCCGTCGTCGTTCACGTCGTTCATCAACCCGCCCGTCCAGCCGCACGGGGTCGTGGGCGTCTGGTACGGCATCGTTTGGCTTATCACCTGGATGCCCGCCATCGGCCCGCCGAGGAAGATCCCGTCCGACGCGGCGTAGTCGAGGAACCCGTCGCCGTTCATGTCTCCGACGCCGATCAGCGTGCGCGCGTCGTCCGCGCTGCACGGGAGCGCGGGGAGCACGCATCCTGGGCACGCCTCGACGAAGCTCGCGGCGGGGACCGCGCTCGCGTCGAACACGAGGCGCGCGACGAGGGTCTTCTTCGGCTTGTCGGTGGGCTTGCCGCAGTCGAAGTTCGCGAACACCTCGCCGTAGCCAGTCGCGGGATCCGCCCCCGTCTTGAGGGAGAGGAGCTTGCAAGTCGCGAGCATCGGGGGGAACGAGAGGTTGCGTGGCTTGAGGAGCTCGATCTTCCGACCGTCCGGCGTCATGAGCGGGTCGCGCGGATCGCACGGGCTGAGGAGCCTCAGGCGATCGGGCGTCGCGCCGACGAACCCGACGAGCGTGTCCGTGCACGGCTGCCCCATCGCGTGGTGGTCGTGGCGAAACTCGACGTCCACGAGCGGCTTCGCGGGATCCGCGAACGGCTCGCCGAGGTTCATGTCGGTCGTGGCAATGACCGGGTCGGCCCCCGGGAACACGAGCGGCTGGGCGCCGAGGAGCTTCGCCCCGAGCCCGTGCGGCGGCGCTTCACAGATGCCGTCCGGGGCGTTGTCCGCGCAGTTCAAGAGGAGGCCAGCGGTGAAGACGTCTGCGTGCGCGGGTTCGCCGAAGAGCTCCGCGGACGCGGGGATCACGCGGAACCCGTTGCCGAGGGAGTACGCCGGGAAGGTGAACGCCTCGGGGGGCGCGTTGTCGACGCCCGCGAACACGGCGAACCCATCGAGGTTACCGGGGCCCGTGGGGAGCAGGATGTCGGGCGTGTCGGGGCGCACGCCGACCTCACCGATCGTGGGGGACGAGGCGAGCGCCTTGCGGATCGCGTACGTGCTGCGGATGAAGCCGTCGCCCATGAACGCGATTTGCTCGCGGTCGTGCGCGTTGATGAGGATGTCGTTGCGCTTGTCGTTGTCGATGTCGATGACGTGCGGCTCGATGCCCGTGAACGGCACGCTCAGGGTCTCGACGAACACAGCGCTCGGGCGGTGGCACGCGTCGTCGAGGCCCGCGCGGAAGCCGTCCGGGCACTCCTCGACGCAGGTCTCGCACACCGCGTAGTGACACGCGTCCACCTCACCGGCGGCGATGCACTTGTACGTGTCCGTCGCCCCGTCGCGCTTTACGACGAGCTCGTCCGCGCGATCGCAGTCCTCGCCCTGATCGAGGACGCGGTTGCCACAGACGTTCACGTTCAGGTCCTCGAGCGTCTTGCACGCGCCCGTGAGCCCGGGGCCCACGACGACGAGCGCGATCGAACAGCTGACGACCGCGAGGACGCGTCGACGAAGCGGAGCCGAAGGCATACGCCCAACGTACGTCAGCGAGCGACGTCGATCGAGTCGATGATGTCCTCGATCTGATCGAGGCGATCGAGGACTTCCTTGTTCTCGCTCGGGATGCCCGCCATTCCGGGTCCACCGAGCCCCGGCGGTCCCCCCATCCCCGGCGCGCCCATACCGGGCGGGCCTCCGCCGGACATCATCGACGGGACCTTCACGCGGCCCCGCGCGAACACGGTGTAGGTCCCGAGCGGGAAGTAGTACTCGACGGTGGCGTAGGGCGCGGGCGATCCGAGCTGCTGCGAGACGCTCGTGCAGCGGGTCCCGCGCACCGTGCCGCGGACGATGGGGTTGCAGTTCACGTAGCGCGCTTGGTCGAGCGTCTCGCCCGCTCCGTTGTTCCGCGCGATCTCTTCGGTGACCTTTTCGCCCTCCTTGAACAGGGTGATCACCTCGAGCTTCGCCGCGTAGTCCGTCGCGCTCGTGCCTTGGTAGAACACGGAGATCCGGCGCTGGTACCCCTGCGGGGTCTTCTCCTTGTCGTCCAGATCCTCGCCGTAGAGCCACCGCTCCGGGAACGTGAGCTTGAGGCCGAGGTACTTGTCGACGAACGGGCCGGTCACGGGCTTGCCCGGATCAGCGAACATGCAGCTCGGTCGAGTGATCACGACGACGACGGCGATCCCGAGGAGGACCGCGAACCCTATCCCACCCCACATCTTCGCGCCCGACGCGTCGATCCTCCGATCGGGGGTGAGGTTCGCCGCGGCGATCGCGCCGAGCGGATACGGCGTGGAAGGCGGTGGCAGCGGGACGCGCTCGCGCGGGGCGACGGTGCTCGGCGCGACCATCAGCCCGATGCCGCTCATCGGCGCGGCCTTGGGATCGGTGAGGCCCGGCGCGACAGACGGGGGGCGACTCGACATCGCGCTCGGGAAATCCGAGCGGTTCGGGGGAGGCGCGTCGCTGCCGCGCGCGCGCGGGCGGATCGAACCCGCATCGACGCCGAGCTGCGCCTCGAGCGGCCCGAGCGCGGCGGGCAGCTGAGAGGGGCGATCGTCGCGCGCAGGGGGGCGAGGGGATCGCGGCGCCTCGTCGAACGCGTCGATCTGCGGCAGGCTCGCCTCCCGCGCACGGCCCTCGGTGGCCCCGAGCCAGGCGTCGACGACGGCCGCGTTGTCCTCCTCGAAGAGAGGCGGCGGAGCCTCGCTCGCCGCAGGCCGCGCCCACGTCGAGACCTTCGGACCGGGGACGACCGACTTCGGCGCGGCCTCGGGCTCGGGCAGCGCCGCGGGCGGGCGTGCGCTGCCGCCGCGCTCGTACAGGTCGACGTCGAAGCGGGCGGGTGCTGGGCTCGGCGGTGGCGCCGGGGCCGGGGCCTTCGGGTGGAGCTCCTCGTCCTGCCACCGCAGCATCAGCTCTCCCACGCGCTGCGCCGCGAGGACGCGCTGCGCGCCGGCGAGGCCCTGCTTGTAGCGCTTCACGAGCGTTTGGACGTCGAGCTCGAGGATCGCCTCATCTCCGGCGATCTCGAGCAGCTCGGCCCCGATGCGCGCGACTTCGGGCTTGCGCACGTCTTCGTTGCGCGTGGCCACCCACGCCTCGAACCGCTTCAATCGCTCGGACACGACCCTCCCCGAGATGTCAGCTTCGCAGGCCGACAAACGCGTGGCAAGGTAACCGACGAAGAGCTCGAACTGAACCCCGAGCTTCCCGAAGGACGACGATCATGGCGGTGTTCGCGCTCATCCTCGCCGGCGGATCCGGCACGCGCTTCTGGCCCGCGAGCCGCGCGCGCTTGCCGAAGCAGCTCCTCCCGCTCGCGGGAGAGGCGCCGCTGATCGACACCACGATCCAGCGGGTGCTCGGTCGCGTCGGCGGGTGGGATCGCGTGTACATCGCGAGCTCGCGGACGGTGGGCGCGGCGACGCGCGTCGCGCTGCCGGCGCTCCCGGAGCGAAACCTCCTCGTGGAGCCGAGCCCGAGGAACACCGCGCCGTGCATCGCGTGGGCTACGGCGGTCGTGGCGCGACGCGATCCGGATGCCGTCCTGCTCGTGCTGCCGAGCGATCACTTCGTCTCGAACACGGCGGCGTTCGACGCGGCGGTCGACGAGGCGGTGAGGGTCGCGCGGACGGGTCGGATCGTGACGCTCGGGATCACTCCGACGCGGCCCGAGACGGGCTTCGGGTACATCGAGGTGGGCGCGCCCCTCGATCCCCCATCGCCGCCGGGCGCGGGCGGCGGCGCGCGGTCCCACTTCGTGGAGAGGTTCGTCGAGAAGCCCTCGCGGGACGTCGCCGAGCGGTACGTGGCGAGCGGGAAGTTCCTTTGGAACGCGGGCATGTTCGTGTTTCGCGCCGCGGACATGCGCGCCGCCGTCGCGGCGCACCTCCCCTCCATCGCGACCGCGCTCGACGAGTTCGATCGGGCGGCCGAGCTCGGCGGGGAGCAGGCCGCGGTGGACGCGCGCTTCGGCGAGTTGCCGAGCGTGAGCATCGACGTCGGCGTGATGGAGAAGGTGGGCGGGCTCGCGGTCGTCCCCGTGGACATGGGCTGGAGCGACATCGGGAGCTGGGAAGCGGCGTGGGAGCTCGCGCCGAGGGACGCGGACGAGAACGCCACGAAGGGGGACGTGGTGATCGTCGAGGGTCGACGGAACCTCGTCCACGATCTGCGGAGCGGCGCGGGCAAGCGCACCATCGCCCTCCTCGGGGTGGACGATTTGGTCGTGGTGGAGACGGACGACGCGCTCCTCGTGTGCCCGCGCGATCGCGCGCAAGACGTGCGTCTCATCGTGGATCGACTGAACGCGACCGGGCGCGCCGACCAGACGTGAACCGTGTGCTTGCGGCGCTCCGCAGGCAGTGATACGAAAAACCGCGTGGAGCGTTTCTTTTGCCGGCTCACAGCCTCTCGGAGTTGAGATCGCGGACTGGTTGATGGCGACGACCCCTCTGGGGAGGAAGTGCTCGGCCGCGGTATCGGGTCCTCGGCGCGCTTCCCTCCAGAACCTCCGTGCGTGGCCCGCGGCCCCACGCACGAAGTTCGATTCGGCCGTGATGCGCCGTTCTGGTCGCGCGGAGAGAAGCAGATGAGCAACAGGCTCTACGTAGGCAACTTGGCATTCCACACCACTGAAGACGTCATCCAGAAGGCCTTCGCCGCGTGCGGCGAGGTCACTGAGGTGAAGCTCGTGCTCGATCGCGAGACGGGCCGCTCGCGCGGCTTCGCGTTCGTGCAGATGGCCTCGCCCGAGGCGGCGCAGAAGGCGATCGGCACGCTTCATGGCCAGATGCTCGACGGCCGCCCGCTCCGCGTGAACGAGGCGGAGGAGCGCCGTGAGCGCGGCGGCGGCGGCGGTGGCTTCGGCGGCGGCGGCGGCGGCGGTGGGTTCGGCGGCGGCGGCGGCGGCGGTGGTCGCGGCGGCCCGCGCGGCGGTGGTGGCGGCGGCGGTGGCCGTGGCGGCGACCGCGGTGGGGATCGCGGCGGCCGCGGCGAGCGCCGCAACAAGTGGTGATGAGCTGACGCGAGCCCGGACTCCGGGCTCTTCAGTCCGGGGTTCGTCGCTCCGGATGTTTGACCGGCGGCGCGTCTCGAGAGAGATGCGCCGCTTCGTCTTTTCGAAAGGCGGAGCGGCGGTCTCGCTCGAGGTGCGCCGCATCGTCGTTTCGAACTGGGGGTGTCCAGCATGGGCGGGGCGATCGGACTCAACGTCGTTCGCGAAGACGCGAGCGGAACAAGGAGTCTCGAGATGTCTCGATGGATGAACAAGGTTCGGTTCGGCTGCGCAATCGCGGCCGTGGGTTCGCTCGGCGCCGTGGGCTGCGGGAGCTCGCCGGGGACCGGCACCGGAGGCGCGGGGGGCGCCGGGAGCACGTCAGCGACGGGTTCGACCGGCTCGGTGTCGACGGGGACGGGCGTCACGAGCGGCTCGAGCTCGACCACGACCTCGACCTCGACCACGACGAGTGGCTCGACGTCGACGGGCATGATGAGCCCGAACTGCACCCCGACGGACGGCGCGCCGATCGCGGCGACGTGCGGGCTCTTCGTCAAAAAAGGGGGCAGCGGGAACGGCGCGCAGGCGACGCCGTTCGGCTCGATCCAACAGGCGATCATGGCCGCGCAAGCAGCCCCGATCTTCGTGTGCGCGGACGAGTTCGACGAGTCGATCATCGTGCCCTCGGGCTCGACGATCTACGGAAGCATCGACTGCAGCAGCGGGTGGAAGTGGGTCGATGCCCCCGCCCCGGACGCGCGGACCGTGGTCCGCGGGAAGGCGAACGAGATCCCGCTCACGATCGAGGACGGGACGAACACGACGCTCCTCTTCGGCTTCCGATTCGAGGCCTCGGACGCCGTAGCGCTGAAGGGTGCGTCCTCGATCGCCGCGCTCGTGAAGGGCGGGCACGTCACGTTCGCGTTCGACCACTTCAAGGCGGACAACGCGCTCGACGGAGAGCCGGGCGCGCAAGCGACGGACAAGGGGGCTTTCGCGCCCGCGGGAAACCAGGGGGTCGCACACGCCCCTGGCTCGTGCACGGTCGTCGAGTCGATGGGCTATGCGGGCGGGGCGTCGTCGCCGAACCCAGAGTGCCCCACGAGCTTCGGCGGAAAAGGTGGGGACGGCGGATCGGGCAGCGGAGGCATTGCTGGGAGCGGACAGAGCGGCGGAGCCAGCCCCCTCGCGGGCGCGGGCGGAGCGGGAGCGAAGTTCATACTCCAAGGCGCGTTCCCGTGCTCGAACGGAATGCCCGGCACCCCCGGCGCGAACGGCTCGAACGGCGTCGCGGGGTCCGGCTTGGGTGAGCTCGACGCGTCCGGATACGTGGGGATCGACGGTGGCGATGGCACGCTCGGCGAACCAGGCGGTGGCGGTGGCGGTGGCGGCGGCGGCCGCACGACGGACGGCTGCCGAGGAGGTGCTGGCGGCGGCTCCGGCGGCGCCGGCGGCTGCGGCGGGCTCCCTGGACTCGGCGGACGCGCGGGTGGGTCGAGCATCGCGATCGTCTCGTTTCACGCGCTGCTCACGTTCGACTCCTCCACCGCGAGCGTGGGCTTCGCGGGCAAGGGCGGGAACGGCTCCACGGGGACGCTCGGCGGCGCTGGGCACACGGGCGCTGCTGCGGGCTTGAACGGACTCAGCCCGGGCGCGTGCTCGGGGGGTGACGGGGCGGCGGGTGGCGCGGGCGGCCACGGCGGCGGAGGCTCCGGCGGGCACGCCGTCGGCCTGGCGTGCGCGGGCTCGTGCGACGCGATGGGCCTGACTGTGAACATGATCCTCCCGACCCAGGCGGGCGCGGGAGGTGTCGGCGGCGCTGGCGACGGCAGCAACGACGGCTCGGCGGGCAAGGCCACCGCGGTGCTCATGTTCTGAAGAAGTGCGCGCAGGCTCGTGCAATTCCGCGGCGCGCTCATTGAATTCCGCCCGCGCGGAAATGCGAAGAGGGCGGTCGAGAACTCGTCTCGCCCGCCCTCCGCGCCGTGGCGCTCTCCGATCAAGCTGCGATCAAGCCACGTTCGCGGGGCTGATGCCGTCGAGCTCCATGTGCTTCTGCCGGTCCTCGCTCCGGTTCAGGTGAGCGTACTTCGCTTCGATCTTCGCGACGTCGACCTTGAGGATGCGCCCCCAGAGGTGGAACACGAGGCCGAAGAAGTTCGGGTAGACGTTCTGCTTGATGCGCTCGTCGTAGTACGGGAGCGCCGCCTCGTGGAACTTCCGCAGGTTGTAGTGCGGGATGCCGGGGAAGTTGTGGTGCTCGTTGTGGTAGCCGAGGTTGTTCCAGATGAAGTTCGCGATCGGCATCTTCGAGGCGTACGTGCGCGAGCTGTACGCGTCGTCCCCCTCCTCCATCTCGTAGTGCTCGATCATGCTCGTCGTGCTCGCGAGCACCGACCCGAGGATGAACGGGAGGAGGTAGAGGAAGAAGAACACCCCGAACGGGAGGAACCGCGCGCCGACGAACACGAGCGACCACCAGCCGACGAGCTCGAGGTGCATGCGGATCTTCTTCCACGTCGTCAGCCGCTTCACATAGCGGAACATCTGAAACATGAAGTAGATCGGGTACGCGAACGTGAAGACCGCGAGGAGGAGGATCTTCGCGAGCGTGGGGTTCTTCGTGTAGTCGGTGACGACGAAGTTGTCGACGTCCGGGTACGAGTTCGTGATGCGGTGATGGTGCAGGTGGTAGTTCGAGTAGATCGTGAACGCCATCCCCGACGGCGCCCAGCAGAGGAGCCCGATCCAGTAGCTCGCGACCTTCGACTTGAACACCACACCGTGCACCGCGTCGTGCGCGACGGAGCCGAGGCCACGGATCAGGTTCGCGATGAGGATCGAGCACGCGATGCCCACCGGGATGAACGCGGCGGTGTCGCGGATCGCGTTGAGGAGGAACCCACACCCGATCCACAGGCCGAAGTTCATCGGGATCTTCAGCAGGTAGATGTGGCTGCGCTTGTACGCGGCCTGCAAGATCTCCCGGGGGACGGCATCCATCGCTGGCATAGTTGCTCCTGACGGCTCCTCGTGCCTCGGGTGCAAGCCCCGAGCCTCGAGCGGCGCGGAACTTGGCACATCTGGCGCGCGAGATACAAGCAGCAAGCAGCGGTGTTTGCCGGACGAGGTGCGTAGCCTCGTATGCAGTCTGGAGGCGCGGTTGACAGCGCGCTTCGCGGCCCAACGTTCTCACGACTCGAGCGAGGCAATGTCGCCCGCCCGAGAGAAGGGAGCACGGAGACGTGCGGCCCTTCGCCGCGGCACCGTCCGCGGGGGATCGCAACGACGCCGGGAGCGAACAGCCTCGGTCGAACAGAAAGAGAAAGCACATGCATCCAGGGTTCTTTGGATGGTGGAAGGGTCGTGGTCCGCACTCCGGTCGCGGAGAGGGCTGCGGTCCGGAGGACTGCAGTGATCGCGCTGGCGACTGCTCCGGTCCGCGCGGCGGACGGTGGGGCCGGCACGGGCACCACGAGTTCTTCGCAGGGCACGGTGGCCACCACGAACCGGACGAGGGGGGCTTCGGCGTCCGACGTCCGCTCCGGTTCCTCGCGTGGAAGCTCGAGCTCGAGGAGGCGCAGTTCGGAAAGCTCGCGAGCATCCTCGACGAGCTGAAGACGGAGCGCGCGCAGGCCGCCGTCGATCAGCGGCGCACGATCGCCGGGTTCGCGGAGGCGATCGCGAGCGGCAACTTCGACGAGGCGAAGGCGAAGGAGGCGGGCGATCTGCGGATCAAGTCCGCCGAGCGCGTCCGCGACGCCGTCGTGAAGGCGCTCGCGAGCTTGCACGCGCTGCTCGATCAAGAGCAGCGGGACAAGCTCGCGTACCTGCTCCGGACGGGCGCGCTGACGATCTAGCGACGGCGCCGACCCGTCGTGGTCGAGGCGACGACGAGCGCGTCGCCCTCGTCAACTGCGGTAGCGCGCGTCCCACTGGAACGCGCGCCGCTGGGTGGCCTCTTTGCCGTCTGGGTTTTTGACGACGACGTCGACCAGCTGGCCATCGGGGCCACCCGGTGTTTTCACCTCGATCATCGAGCCGGAGATGCGCCGCGTCTTCATCGCCGGGACCTTGCCGAAGAACACCGCGACGCCCTCCGCGAAGTTCTTCCCTTCGACCGTGAGCTCCGTGCCGCCCTCGGTGCTTCCCTTCGCGGGGGCCACCATCGTGATCGTGGGCGCCGGCACGGCGTCGTAGCGGAAGCCCTTCTTCATCACGCCGGGGCCCGTCTCGGGGCTCGAGACCTCCACGTCCGCGTGCGCGATGATCGTCGTCGGTGGGGTCACGGTCTCGATGCGGGTCGCGCTCTTCACCGCGACGTACTTCGCGGCCTCACGACCGAAGCGGACGGTCGCGTTCTTCGGAAACCCCTCGCCCTCGATCACGACCTTCGTGCCGCCCGTCGAGGGTCCGCTCATCGGCTCGATGCCGCTGATCTTCGGCGCCTGGAGCGAGAAGTACGTGAACGCGTCCTCCTGTCGGATCGTGACGCCGCCGAGGGCGAGCTCGACCGCGACGACGCCCGGGGTGGAGCGCGCGGGCAGCTCGACGTCGACGATCTTCGCGCTCACGAACTTCGTCACCGCGGACACCTCCGCGATGCGAACCTTCATCGCGTCGGTGAAGTTGTCCCCGGAGATCCGGATCGACACACCGCCGATCGTGGGGCCGTGCGCGGGCGCGATCGAGATCAGCTTCGGCGGTGTCGGGATCGCTTCGTACGTGAACGCGTCCGCGAGCGTCGCGCTCGTCCCGTCCGGATTGAGGATCGTCACGGGCACCGGGCCCGTCGCCGTCGCGGCCGGGATGACGATCTCGGCGAGGCCTTCGTGCTGGAAGCGCGTCTCGGCGATCGCCTCCCCCACCTTGAACACGCACGCGGCGTGGAAGTCCTTGCCGTGGACGTTGACCGCCTTGCCACCGGTGATCCACCCCGTCGCGGGCTCGAGGCGATCGATGCGTGGATCGAGGTTCGTGTAATAGAGCGCGTTTTCGTACCGCGTCCCGATGCCGTCCGGGTTCGTGAGCGTGAGCGTCCCTTCGACGGGGCCGCCTCCGGACGGCGGCGCCTTGAACTTCAGGACGGTGTCGCTCACGCGGAGGACCTGCGGGGCGTGCACGCCGAACAGGTTCACGGTGCACCCTTCGTCGAATCCGGTGCCCTCGATCGTCACCTCGACGCCGCCATCGAGCGGGACGCTGTGCGGCACGACCGACGCGATCGCCGGGCCCGCGACGTACTCGAGCTCGAGCGCGGTGTTCGAGCGCTGCCCGTCCGGGTTCTCGACCTCGATCTGCGCTTTGCCCACGGGGTGCGGCGGCGCCTCGAAGCGGATGGAGAACGCGTCCACCCACTCTGCCATGAGCGGCGCACCGTCGACGCGCACGGTGCACCCGTGCTCGAACCCGCCACCGAACACGGTGACGAGCGTCCCGCCGAGCGCGCCCGCGCGCGCCGGCCGAACGGTCGACACGCCGGGGCCGCCGAGCTTCTCGTGCACGATCTCGAGGGGAAGCGGGGGCGGCTCGTCCTTCGCGGAGACCAACGTCGTGTCGATCTCGGCGACGGGCGCGGGCTCGCGCGCGACGTTCGCCTCCTCCGGAGGGGCGCTCGCGGCGGCCGTGGGCTCGTTCGGTGTGGGGGCGCGCTCCGTGTCCCCCATCACGCTGGGGGTCGCGGTGTCCGCGACGTCGGCGTTCGCGTCGTCCCCGACGCCTTCAGGTGTCTCGCTCATCGCGCCATGAGAGCGCTACTCGCGCCCGGTCGCCAGGCTCGTTTGGCTGGGCTGACTGTCCGGGGCTTTCTTCTTCTGCAGCCAACGACGGACGCTCAACGCGACGATGATGATCTTGAGCGCGACGATCGCCGCGACCACCCAGTGCCACCCCTCGAGGGCCGTGACGAAGTCGATGACGCGTTGGCCGAAGAACGTGACGATGAACAGGGGGACGGTGTACCCCGCGACGCTCGCGACCACGTGCGTCCGGAAGCTCACCTTCGAGCTCCCGAAGAACACGTGCAGGACGGGGTGGACCCAGAAGATCGTGCGAAGCAGGAAAATCGTGGTGAACGCCTTCTCCGCGAGGCGCTGATCGTACTTTCGAAAGCGCTTCGGGATGCGCTTCGCGACGGCGTCCCGAGCGACGAACCGCGCGAACGAGAACCCGACGATCGTCGCGAGCGTGGCGCCCGTCATCGTGAGCGCGTACGCGATGTGCCACGGCCAGATGAGCGGCGCGGCGATCATGAACGTCACCCCGGGCAGGCCGAAGGGCTGGAGGAGCGCGAAGCTCAGGACGAAGACCACGTACCCGGCTCCGCCCAGGCCGAGCATGTACTCCTTGAGCCGCTGCGCATCACGCACGTGCTCGAACGCGCCGAGGCGCCACGCCGCGACCACGAGAGCGATCACGAGCGCGACTGCGCCGATCCGCAGCGCGACCCCGACGCGAGATCGAGGCCGCGGCGGCTCCTCGGCCGCCTCGGGCTCGCCCGCGGCGATGGGCGCGGCGGGTGGCGAAGGGACGATCGCGTCGGACATGCGGCACCTTCATGGTTGCCCAAGTCCGCGCGGACGTCGACCCGTTCGGCGGGTCTGTTTTCGGCGAGCGGTCCTCATCGTGCTAAGAGGCGCGCCGACATGACCACTCGACCGTACCGCGCGCTCCTGCTCGAAGGCATCCACCCCGGAGCGCGCGATGCGCTCGCGGCCGAAGGGCTCGAAGTGACGCTCTTGCCCTCGTCCCCGCCGAAGGCGGAGCTCCTCGAATTGGTCAAGACGGTAGACGTCCTCGGGATCCGTTCGAAGACGCAGATCACGGCCGAGGTCCTGGCGGCGGCGCCCGACCTCCTCACGATCGGGTGCTTCTGCATCGGCACCAACCAGGTCGACCTCGACGTCGCGAACAAGCGCGGCGTCCCCGTCTTCAACGCACCGCTCTCCAACACGCGCAGCGTCGCGGAGCTGATGATCGCCGAGATCATCGTCCTCTCCCGGCAGCTCGGGGATCGATCGCGCGAAGTGCACGAGGGGATCTGGAACAAGAACGCGAAGGGCTGCCACGAGATCCGAGGGAAGAACCTGGGCATCATCGGGTACGGACACATCGGCCGTCAGGTCGGCGTGCTCGCGGAGGCGATGGGCATGCGCGTCACGTTCTACGACGTCGCGTCCCGCCTCCCGATGGGCAACAACCGGCCCGCGCACGACATGGATCAGCTCCTCTCGGAGAGCGACTTCGTGACGCTCCACGTCCCGGAGACGCGCGAGACGAAGAACATGATCGGCGCCGCGCAGATCGCGCGCATGCGCAAGGGGGCCTACCTCCTCAACGCGAGCCGCGGCACGGTGGTCGTCATCGAGGAGCTCGCGTCGGCCCTCCGGAGCGGGCACCTCGCCGGGGCTGCGGTGGACGTCTACCCCGAGGAGCCGGAGGCGAACGGCAACGGGTTCGAGAGCGAGCTCCGCGGACTGCCGAACGTGATCCTGTCACCGCACATCGGCGGCTCGACGATGGAGGCGCAGGAGGCGATCGGCAAAGAGGTGTCCACGTCGCTGGCGAAGTTCGTCTCGCGCGGCGTGACGACGAGCGCCGTGAACTTCCCCGAGGTCGAGCGGCCGCTCGTCGCGGGGAAGCACCGGATCCTGAACGTGCACCGGAACGTGCCCGGCGTGCTCCGCGACATCAACCGGATCGTGTCCGACAGCCACGCGAACATCCACGCCCAGGTCCTCGCGACCGATCAGCACATCGGCTACCTCGTCATGGATCTCGATCAAGACGTCTCGGAGGAGGTCTGCGCGAAGGTCGGCCAGCTCGAGACGAGCCTCCGCACGCGCATCCTCACCTGAGGCGCGAGCGCCGCCCCACCGATCAAGGTCGGTGCCCCCCCTGGGGCGTCGATCGCGTTCGGTGCTGGGATCTCCCACATGCTCGGAGCGAGACGGCGCGCGGACGCGGCCGTGAGCGCGCTCGGCGTGGGGCTTGCTGGGAGGCTCCTCGAGCGGCAGCGGTTCGCCGCTCGAGAAGGAAGACCAGCGATGATCCCCAGCGTTTCTCCTGCTCCTCCCGCTCGCGCGTCTCAGGTTGAGACCCTCGCAGACGGGCGTCTCTCAGTGCGAGACGGCCCAGAAGGTCGACGAGGCGCGTCCGCCCGACCCTCGCCGCGCGAGTCGCGCGCGCCCGGCTGCATCGGGCGAGTCTTCGGCGGGCGCTTCCGCGTCGATCGGTTCATCGCCCGAGGCGGCATGGGTGCGATCTGGGAGGCGGCGGATCTTCGGTCGCTGGGGTCCCGCGTCGCCCTGAAGACCCTCACGGACGGCACGACCAACCCGAAGGCGCACGCCCGGTTTCGCAGCGAGGTCGCGCTCGCCGCGAGCCTCGCCGGCCGGCATTTCCCGCGTGTGCAGGGGTATGGCGTGGAGGGCGGCGTCCCGTACCTCGCGATGGACCTGCTCGAGGGTGAGACGCTCCGCGAGCGGATGGTGCGGACCGGAACGCTCTCGATCGCGGACTGCCGCTGGCTCGTCCGCGAGGTGTGCGAGGCGCTCTCCGAGGCGCACGACTTCGGCGCCATCCACCGGGACATCACGCCGAAGAACCTGTTCATCGCGAAGGGCTCGCTGGGCGAGGAGCTCAAGGTGCTGGACCTCGGGATCGCGAAGCACGCGCTCTTCGACACGCGCGTCACCGAGCCCGGGATGTTGGTCGGCTCACCGCACTACATGAGCCCGGAGCAGATCATGGGATCGAAGCCCTGGCCGAGCCCGCTCGAGCCGAACGTCTCGCTCGGCGAGTCGATCCTCGATCCGCGCTCCGATCTGTGGGCGCTCGCGGTCGTGGTCTACGAGGCGCTCGTAGGCCGGCGCCCCTTCGTCGGAAAGACGACGCTCGACGTCATCGACGCGACGTTGAGGCAAACGCCCGCGCGGCCCAGCGAGACGCGACCCGAGCTCGGTCGGATGCTGGATGGGTTCTTTCAGATCGCGCTCGCCAAGGATCGAGACGCCCGACTCCCCACGGCCTCGGCGTTCGCCGCCGCCTTCGACGTGGCGACGAGCGACGCGACGAAGATCGCGCGCGCGGCGTCCGTTTTGGTCGACGACGTGCACACCGTGATCGGCGAGCGCGCGGCCCCTCCGCATTCGCCCGAGCCCAAGTCGGCCGGCTCCCGGGGATCGCGCCATCGGCCGCGCCTCCGACGAGCACCCGCATCGGCGCACCGACGGGCAACGTCCCCCACGCGGGAAAGGCGCGCCCGAGCGGCGCGCGTGACGCGGCGCAGCCCCAGGCACCCTCCGCGGGCCCCGCACCTCCGATGTGGAAGCGAGGCGCGATCGCTGTAACGGCGTTCTCGATGGGCTTCGCGGCCGTCGAGATCGTCCTCTCGTGCCTGCGCTGAGCCTCGCGAGGCACCGAGTCGAGCCCGTCAGTCGAGCAGCCTCGACACCCGCTCGGCGACGCGCGCGCGCGCGTTCCGCGAAGCCGCGGCGGTCACGCAGAGGGGCGAGGTTCGGGCACCGGTCGAGCCAGAGCAGGTTGATGAAATTGCCCATCGCCGCGACGGCGGTGACCATCTCGAGCGCGCCTTCGGTGTCACCGCAGAGGAGCAGGTACTCGGCGGCGATCTCGTGCATGAACGCGCGGTGTCGCGGCTGCACGCGCGCCGACACGAGGTGGGGCGCGATCGCGCGCACGCGGGAGAGCATCGTCTCGAGGTCCCCGTTCGCGTACGCGTCGAGCGCGGGCATCGCGCTCTCCCACGCGCCGCCCGACTTCATCTGCGCGAGACGGTCGTGCGTCTCGCGCGCGAGCGCTCGATCCTCCCACCACGCGTAGAGCCGAAGCCTCGGCAGCACGCCCGCCGTGGGCGTCGCCTGCTCGACGCGTCGCAGCTCGCGCCTCCGCCGCGTCGCGCTCGCCGAGGAGCGCGAGCACGCGGATCTTCTCGTCGACCGGATCCACGAGCCGCGGGTCCAAGCGCATCGTGAGGTCGAGCCGCTGGAGCCCCTCGGCGACGCGGCCCGCCGCGCAGAGGACACGGCCCACGAGGTGGTGCGCGTCCGCGAGGCGCGGCAGCCTGCGCAGCGCCTCGCGCGCTGCGGCGGTGACCCCGCCACGTCCCCCTTCATCGTGCGGATGAACGCGCGGTCGCGTAGTACGCGAGGCCGTTCGACGGATCCCGGTCGATCGCGCGGAGGGCGATCTCCTCGGCGCGACCGAAGAGGGCCTCGTCGACGGCGCCGGTCTGCGCCGCGAGCGTGGAGAGCGACACCGAGAGGAGGCTCATGATCCAGGGGTTCTCCGGGGACTCCGCCTCCACCTCCTCGAGCATCGTGATCGCCGCGCGGACGCTCGCGGGCCCCCCCGCCTTGAGCGCGCGGGCTTTGTCTAATTTATCTTGGTGGGCCCCCCCGGCCCCGAGCGCGCGGCCCGAGCCCCCCCGCAGCGACTCGAGGGCGCGCTCGGAGACGGCGTCCTCGAGCGCGAACGGATCGCCGAGCGTCCCCTCGATGCGGTGCGCCGCCAGGGTCTCGCCGCGAGCATCGAGGAGCCGCAGGCGGACGCGCACGCGCTCCCCCGCGGCGCGCACCGTGACGTCGACGACCTCCTCCGCCGGCCCGTCCGCGGTGAGGCGGATCGCGGGCTCCGCGACGAGCGCGTCGCCGATCGCGCGCGCGAGATCCGCGCCGAGCGCGCGCGTCGGGTCGTCCGCGTCGACGGCGCCGACGCGCACCGTGCGCGACGTCGAGGGTGGCGCCATCTCCGCGGTGAGCGTCGAGCGCGAGCGGACCTCCGTGTCGTGGCCCACGCCACGAAGGCGCGCGATGCGCGACGCCATCGTGTGCGCGTCAGGCCGGTCCTCCTTGCGCCGCGCGAGCGCGGACATCACGAGCTCTGCGACGCCCTCCGGCACGTCCGAGCGCACGGCGCGGACCGGCGCCGGCGCGCGCGTGAGGCGCGCGACGGCGACCGCAGCGGCGGTCTCGCCGACGAACGGGAGCGCCCCCGCCACGAGCTCGTAGAGCATCACCCCGAGGGCATACACGTCCGTTCGCCCGTCCACGGGGGAGCCCTCGAGCTGCTCCGGCGCGATGTACGCGGGGGTCCCGACGACATTGCCCGACGTGCGGAGCGCGCTCTCGGGATCGTCGCACCTTGCGATCCCGAAGTCGGTGAGGATCACGCGGTCGCCCGTGAGGAGGATGTTCTCCGGCTTCAGATCTCGATGCACCACGCCCACCGCGTGCGCCGCGGCGAGGCCCTGCGTGATCTCCCACGCGACGCGCAGGATCTCCGGGAGCGACAGCCCGCGGGCCTCGCGCAGCGATCGACCCGCGATGCGCTCCATCGTGAGGAAGCGGACTCCGCCGTGCTCACCGAGATCGTACGTGCGCGCGACGTTCGGGTGGGTCACTCGGCGCGCGAGCTTCACCTCGCGACGAAACCGGATCAGCGCGTCCGGCGTCGACGCCATCTCGGGTCGGAGGATCTTGAGCGCGATCTCCTCGTCGAGCTCTCGATCGTGCGCGAGGTAGACGGTGCCCATCCCGCCCTCTCCGAGCACACCACGGATCTCATAGCGATCCCCGATGACGCTCCCCGCGGGGCTGATCGCCGCCGCGACCGTCGGCTGTGAGGCAAAGTCTCCCACCGGGAGGATTCTACCCTTGGTCGTCGTCCGAGACGTCGTTCGCGGGTGGTTTCGGTGGATCGCCACAGACCGCGGCGCCGGCCTTCGCGAGGACGGCGTCGAACTCCTTCGCCTGCGGCCCTGGGAAGTCCTCTTCCTTCACGCGCTTCGCGGCCTCGACCATGCGCGCGATGTCCTCGCCGCAGCGCACGTAGAGGTCCTCGAACGCCCGAGACGCGCCGTGGTACGCGCGGAACCCCGCGAGCGTCGCGTTGGTGACGGGCTTCTTCATGTGGAGCTCGGCCCTGAGCGCCGCGATGATGTAGCCCTTCTCGACGAGCTTCTGATCGTCCGGGAGCGTCGACTTGTAGAGCGCATCGAGATCCTGGAACGCCTTCCGCAGGCGCGCCGAGCGCGCGGCCGACTCGCGCTCCTCGTCGAGGAACGTCCGCAGCTGCTTGGAGTTCTCCCCGTAGCGGTCGGCCAGGTATTTCTTCGCGAGGTGCTCCCCGACGAACGTCGCGAGGCCCTCGTTGAAGCTGGTCTGTCCGTTCACGTAGACCGTCGCGTGGAGGGACTCGTGAAGGATGGTGTCCGCGAAATCGCCGTACCCGTCCTCGGCGTCTCCCAGCATGCTCGACAGGACGGGGTCGTGGAAGAACCCGAGCGTGGAGTACGCCGCGGCGCCCCGCAGATCCACGTCCCACCCTTCGGCCTTGAGCGCCTGCGCGTGCTCCGCCGCGCGGCCTTTGTCGAACCAGCCGAGGTAGGGGACGCTCCCCACGATCGGAAACGTCCACGTCTTCGATTCGAACCCGAGCTTCGGCGCGGCGCTCACGACCCAGACCGCGACGGGTCGATCGAGCTCGACGTACATCTCGTAGCTCTTCGTCGGGACGAGGCCGAACCTCTTGCCGAACGCCTTGATCCGCGGCACTTCCTCGAGCTCGGCGCGCACGTCCGGGGAGGTGTCCGGGTCGGCGATGACGTGCTCGATGTCCCGCGCGCTGCAGAGCAGGTCGAGCTGGCCCTCGCCGGCTTGCAGGAGGTAGCCCGTCTCGAAGCACCCGGTGAGCCCGATCGCGGCGAGGCCGAGCGCCGCGAGGCGAGCCCCGCTCACTTGCTCTTCACGGGCACGAGCCGGACCTGACCCCGCATCATCCCGTCGATCCCCTGGAGCCACGTGCGGAACGCAGGGTACTCCGCCACGGGGATGATCGACTTGTCGATGATGATCTGCGTCGTGACCGTCATCGTCTTCTTGTCCGCGCTCGGCTTGAACGTGACCTTGCCCGAGCCGAACGCGCCGCCCTTCTGCTCCCCGTCGGGCGGAGGCTCGGCGAACGTGTAGCCCTCGGGGGCGGTGATCGTCATCGAGCGCCCCTGGTGCGAAGGGCCGTAGTTCGGCGGCAGGGACACCGGCAGCGTGCGCTTGGTGAGCGGCGCGAAGTACGACGTGTACGAGAACTGCCCGCCGATCGAGATCGCGAGCTCGTCGCCCTCGCGACGCGCGAACCCGTCCGACTCCGCGGAGTAGCCGAGGGTGCCCGCGTCCGGGGCGTAGTCGATCTTGGGCTTCACCGTCACCGCGCTCAGCCACCGCGAGGTGAGGTAGTTCTCGATCCACTGCTTCCGCGCGTCCTCCTCGATGAGGTAGTTGCGGAGTTCGAACGCCCAGTCGCCGATGTGCTTCTCGGTGGCGACGATGGATGCCTTGCCGTCCTTGTCGACGCGGACGGTCCAGTTCACGTCGTTGCCGTTCTCTTCGGGCGAGCTCGGCGGCGTCTCGATGATCTTCGCGTCGCCCTCGTAGACGAAGAGGGCGCGGGCCCGCGCGTCCATGCTCGGGAGGGGGCCGATGCGGCTCTGCGGGCTCGTCGCGTCGAGCCACATCCCCGGGTCGCCCTTCTTCTTGCCCGGCAGGAAGGCGATGCCGTGATCGAACATCGGCACCGCGACCTCCGTGCTCGCGAGGACGCTCGGTTGGCCGGTGTAGCGCGTCTGCACGAGGACGGGCGTCGCCTCGATGCCGATGGACTTCAGCAGGCTGATGAGGAGCGTCGCCTTGTCGTCGCAGTCCCCTTGCCTGCGCGCGAGGAGCTGCTGCGGGCGGTTCGGCAGCCACCACTCGCCCGAGACGTAGTTCACGTAGCGGATGTCGTCCGCGACGAAGTTGAAGATGGCCTCGAGCTTCTCCTTCTCGGTCTTCTCGTCCTTCGTGAGGTCCTTCGCGAGCTGCTTCACCTCCTCGTCGGGCTCGCTGAAGCCCTTGATGGCGTTCCGGTACCACTCCCGGAACTCGCCCCAGCCGTGGTACGTCGAGCCCACGACGATCGGGAGGATCTCCGTCGGCTGCGGGGCGAGCGGCTCCTCGGGGACGCTCGGCGGGTGATCCCAGATGAGCTTCACCACCCGCCGCCCGTTCAATTCGGTGTTCTCGACGCGGTCGGCCTTGCCGTTGACGACGTCCACGTAGAGCGCGCCCGCGTCCGAGGGCGGGGGCGAGTCGACGATGACCGCGTTCCAGAGGACGGGCTTCGTCTCGCTCGAGCCGACGTAGTCGATGAAGTAGAACGGCGCGTCGCCTCGGCGGCCCACGGGGCTGCTCGTCCAGCCGCGCACCGCGACCTCGACGATGTCGCCGCGCTTGAGCTCCGGCCATTTGATGTACGGCGTGCCGCCCGAGCTCTGCTCGTCGGGCGCGACCATCGTCCCGTCGGCGTGCCAGAGCCGAGCGAACACGAGCTCCGCCTCGTCCCCTTCGGCGGGGATGCCGGGCTCGTAGAGCTCGTCGTTGGTGCGCGGCTCGACGACGATCTCGCGCGCGTAGTGGATCAGCTGCGAGACGCGCTTGTCCTCGTGGTAGGTCACGACGCGCATGAAGTGGAGCTGACGCTCGAAGACCTCCCCCACCTTCGCGGGGTTCGCCTTCGCGCGCGCGAGGATGTCGGCGGAGGGCGTGAGGTACTTCTCGTCGTCCTGCGGCTTCTTCTCCGCGGGCCCGTCGGTGACCTCACCGACGCGCGAGCGGAACTCGATCTCGTCCTTCTGACGGGTGTCGGTGGGCCGGAGATCGAGCGCGCGCTGCTCCGCGGAGCGCGCGAACTCCGCGTCGTCCGTGGGCGCCTTGCCCGCGACGACCTCGTCGTGGAGCACGGCCTCCCGCGCGGCGCCGAGCGCGTCGAACGCGTCGTAGTTGTTGGGCGAGAGCTGCGTGGCGGTGAACAGGATCTCGCGCGCCCACTCGTGCCGCCCCAAGTCGAGCAGGGTGCGACCGAAATTCACGAGCGACGACGACGCCGACTGCCACGTGACGAGCTGCGCGATCCGTCGCTCGACGCTCGCGGCGTCCGTGAGCGTGGCGGACCGGAGGGCGGTCGAGCCCCGGGACCACGTCTTCTCCGCGACCCGGTCCCAGTACTGAGCCGCGAGCTCGGGCTTGTCCGTGGACGCGAGCATCGAGATCTGGCGCACGACCCAGAGGGGCAGGTTTCCCTTCTCGGATTTGTCGAGCGCGAGGAGCTCCTCGAGCGCCTGCGTTCGCTCGACCATGCCGCCGATCCGGTAGCTCGCCTCGCGCCGCATCACCTTGGACTCGAGATCCGTCGCGCTCTTGAACGGCTCGGCGTCGAGCGTCGCGAGGGCCCAGTCGTCCCGGCCCGTCTGGTACTGCATCTCCGCGATGCGTCGCTGCGCGAACGCGTCCGTGACGGCGTCCCCCGTCGCCTGCGCCTTCGCGCGCGCGTCGTTCATCCACCCGCTCCGGTTCGATCCGAACCCGGAGAGCCAGCCGGCGAGCGCGAGCTCGTCCGCCGTGACGGCGGGGTCTCGCGCCACGCGCTCGAGGAGGCCCGGAGCGCGCGGGGAGCGCAGATCGTCCGCGCCCGCGAGGGTCCGCACGACCGCGCCCGCGAGCGCCTGCTCGAGCGACGGCGTCCTGCCGCCTTCCGTCGACGAGAGACCGAGCGCGTCTTCGAGCGGCGTCGTCACGCGCTCGAAGCGGGGCGTCGGGTCCTCGTGCGGCTTGACCTTCTCCGCGTCGAGCCCGGAGAGATCGCTCGACGTGTCCGCCGCGAAGGGCTTGCCCGCCGCGTCGGTGAAGCGGACGCGGACGCGGCCGTCGTCGCTCTGCGTCCCCGAGCAGACCTTGAGCGTGAGGAGGTGGGCGCCCGCGTCCGGCTGCAGGCGCGCCGCCATCCGGTCGAACACGGCGCGCTTGTGCACGCTCTCGTCCACGCCCAGGGTGACGCCGTCCCAGTCCGCGCGGAGGCTCCCGGTCGACGCGATGTGCACGACGACGGGCGTCGTCTGCGTCGCCGGGAACGTGACCTTCGTCGCGAGGTACGTGCAGACCTCCTGGCGAGGCTCGATGTAGAGGTCGAGCGGCAAGCCCAGCGCCGTCGCCGTCTCGGGGACGGTGCGCCGGAGCGCGACCTCGTAGACGCCCCACGAGTACGTCGCGCTCGCGTCGAGGAAGCGCGCGCCGGGCTCGGGGCCCTCGGGCTTGGTCAGGTTGCCGCCGGTGTCCTGGAACGGCCCGACGATCGCGAACGTCTGCACCACCCCGGTGCGCGACGCGGGCGCGTCGTACTTCACCTTCGCCCAGCCCTCCCATGGCTTGCCCATCGGGGGCGGCACCAGCTCGAGGCCGAGCATCCGCGCGTCGTCCGCGACGTAGACGTTCGTCTTCGCGATGCCGTTCGCGAACCGCGCGACCGCCCCGGGCGCGACGCGATCGTCGAGCGACGCGGCGATCGCGAGGCCCGCGAGCGCGTCGTCTCCGCCGGCCTTCGCGCGCTCGACGGCCAGGTTCACCATGCTGTCCGGGGTCGCCTCGGTCCATCGGGCGGGGACCGCGCCGATCGGCGCGTGCTTCGCGCTCGGATCCGCGGGCTTCGCGTCCTTCTTGTCGCCGTCGGCTTTCTTGTCTCCGTCGGCCTTCTTGTCGCCCGGGGCGCCCGGCTGTTCGGGCGTGAGCTTCGGCAGGAGCTTCGGGAGCCGAAGCTTCGGCCGCGGCGTCGGCACCCCCGTCGCGGTCGCCGTCGGTTGAGCGGGCTGCACGGGCTGCGCGAAGGCCGCGTTGAGGGCGACCATTCCCGCCGTTCCGAGCACCAAGAAGGAGATCGCAGCTGCCGTTCGCTTCACGACCCGAACTCTAGCTGCTTTTTTTGGAAGCGGTGCTGACCCGAACGGCGGCGGCCCTGCCCCCCGCGCGGGTCAGGATTGGGACGGGCCCGCACATCCGAAGAGGGAATGTTGGCCCGGGCGCGGCGCTTTCCCTAGGGTCCCGACGATGCGGGCCTGGGCCTTCATCGTCGCCCTCCTCGGGGCGCTGCTCCTGGTGATCGCGTCACCCCGGGTGGCGTTCGCGAAGAAGGCGGAGTTCGCGCTCACGAAGCTCGAGGTGCCCGACGACACGACCGCGGATTTCGAGAAGCGGCTCCGTCGCTTGATCCGGTCCACCGCCGACCACCTCGACTTCGGGAAATCCAAGCGGGTCGAGGCCAGCCTTCGCCTCAAGGAGTTCAAGGTCGAAGTGACCGACGAGCTCGTTCGCGTCACGGCGACGCTCGTCGGGCGGCTCACAGAGGGCGGAACGGCGCGCTCGCACATCTCGTTCGGCGCGAAGCCCTCCAAGCGAAAATCCCTGGAGAAGCAGGTCCTCCGCATCGTGGTCGACAGCGTCCTCACGCGGCTCGCGGAGATGGCGCGCGTGCGCGACGCGCTCGAGGAGCGCAAGAAGAGCGACCCCCCGCCGGTGACCGTGGTAGAGCCTGCATGTGGACTTCCAGGGGATGATCACCGAGCTCTTCCGGGAGGAAGATCGCGCGCGCGACATGGCGCGCCAGCTGATGGACATCGCGAATGCCTCGCGTGAAAAGGCGGCCCGCGAGCGCGGCAGCCTGCTCGCGTTCCTCCACGGTCCCATGGAGCGCCACATGGACTACGAGGAGCGCACCCTCTTCCCCAAGCTGAAGGAGCACGGCCTCGAGGCCGAGGTGTCCGTCGCGGTGAAGCAACACACGGCGATCCGCGAGCAGCGCGCCCGGCTCGAGGCCATCCCCGAGGGCGAGATCGTCGCCCGCGGGAACGAGATCGCGCAGCTCATCTTCGACATCGCGCGCCTGATGCTCCACCACACGAACTTCGAGGGGGACTACATCTACCCCGAGCTCGACGAGTCGGACTGGCGCGATCTCATGGAAGAGACGGCGCACTGAGCTTTCGGCCCGGCCCATACCCCCCGCTCTTTTTCGCACGACCCTCGCCGTGCGAGCTCGGCACACCCACCTACACGACGGGAGCGTCGCGGGTGAAAGTGCCCGTTGGTGCCCCGAGAGTCGGCTATACTCAGGCGGCGCGTGAGTAAGAACGTTCGCGGCTGCATCGCTGGAAGCGACGTGTGATTCAAGAGGGTCAAGTCCTCAACGGCCGGTATCGATTGGTGCGCCCGCTCGGTCGCGGATCGCAGGCCGCGGTGTGGGTCGCGGAGCACCTCGCGCTCAAGTCTCAGGTCGCCGTCAAGCTCATCGACTCCGACCTCGCGAAGCAGGAGGACGCGAGGGCGCGCTTCCAGCGCGAGGCGACCGCGGCGGCGAAGCTCCGGAGCGCCCACGTCGTCCAGATCCTCGACCACGGGATCGACGGCGAGCAGCCGTTCATCGTCATGGAGCTCCTCGACGGCGAGGATCTGTTCCAGCGGCTCGATCGCCTGCAGCGCCTGAGCTTGCAGGAGACGTCGAGGATCGTGACCCACGTCGCTCGGGCCCTCACGCGCGCGCACGCGGAGGGCATCATCCATCGCGATTTGAAGCCCGAGAACGTGTTCATCGCGCCGAACGAGGACGAGGAGATCATCAAGGTGCTCGACTTCGGCGTCGCCAAGGTGACCACGCCGAACAAGAGCGTGATGAGCAAGACGGGCGCGGGCACCCTGATCGGGACGCCGCACTACATGAGCCCCGAGCAGGTGAAGGGCATCGGAGAGATCGACTTTCGCTCGGATCTCTGGTCGCTCGGGGTGATCGCGTACCAGACCATCACCGGTGCGCTCCCCTTCGACAGCGAAGGCGTCGGCGATCTCCTCATCAAGATCTCGATGGACGCGCCGAAGAAGCCCTCTTCTCTCGTCGCGGACATCCCCACCGAGTTCGACGCGTGGTTCGAGCGCGCGAGCGCGAAAGATCCCGACAAGCGGTTCCAAACGGCGCGCGAGCTCGCGGACTCCCTCGCCCGCGTCGCGGGGCTCGAGCCGCGATCGAGCCTGCGGCGGGGAGCGCCGATCGCCAACGATCTCGACTGGAGCGCCGAGTTCACGAACGGCGGCGGTGGCGACGCGAACGGCATGGAGGTCATCTCCGTCAGCGGCAAGACGCCGAGCGCGCGCGAGGTGCTCGCGCTCGGGTCCAGGGCGAGCGCGAAACCGAGCGACGAGATCGACGTCGTGGAGGGATCGATCCCCCCTCCGCCGCCCGAACCGAAGTCGACGAACGGGGCGTCAGCGAGCTCTCCGAGCATCCCGCGCCCGCCCCGCCCACCCTCGAAGACGCAGCCGAGCGGGCCCGCGAGCGCCGGCGCGCCCATGTGGGAGACCCATGGAGCGCCCGCGTCGAACCGGGTGAGCACGCAGCCCCTCGCGTCCACGGTCACGGGGCTCGCGTCGAACTCGCCGTCGATCGCGCCGCCCCCGGAGCTCGATGGATCCGGCAAGCGGCGCACGCTCTGGGTGCTCGGCATCGCGTTCGCGGTCGGCGCGGTCGCGCTCGCCGTGACCGTCATCCGCTCCCAAATCGGCGACGGGTCGCCCGCGGTGCAAGCGACGGCCGAGTCCAAGCCCGCTGCGAGCGCGCCACCGAGCAGCGCGCCGGTCACCACCGCGCCCGCGACCTCTTCCATCGCGATGGACCCGGAGGTCAGCAAGAAGCCGAGCGCGTCGCCGAGCACGGCTCCCCCCCCGATCCACGCTCCGCCGCTCCAGCTTCCGACCGGGGCCACGCGCAACAGCAACGGCGAAGTGGAGGTTTGGATTCCGCTCCCCGACCGGCCGCGCTGACCGCGTCTCGTCACGAACCTCGGGCCGCGTCTGCGCCCCCGCACCGGACGCCTTCACCGCGTCGCTTGCGAGCCACCGCAGTGCGATCGCGCGTGCCTCGCCATGACCTCGCGCGCCATGTCCCAAAGCCGGACGCCCGCAAAGCCACCGCGTGTGACCGCGCGCGCTCGGAGCGCACCTGGCCGGAACACGGCCAGGTGGCGCAGGGGCTCTCAGTTCATCTTGAGGATGACCATTTGGACGCGCCGGTTCTTCTGGCGGCCCTCTTCGGTCTGGTTCGTGGCGATCGGGCGCGTCGCGCCGTAGCCGCGCGAGACCAAGCGCTCGGGCGCGATGCCCCTCGCGATGAGCCAGTTGCGGACGGCGTTCGCGCGCTGCTCGCTGAGCGTCTGGTTGTACTCCACGGTGCCGACGTCGTCGGTGTGGCCCTGGACCTCGATCTGCTTCACCTCGGGGTGCTCGACGATCACGTCCCTCACCGCGGTGAGGAGATCGTCCGACACCGGATCGATCGTCTGATCGAGGCTCGACATACCGAAGCGGAATTGCACCTGCTTCAGGATGACGATTTCCGTGGTGGTGAAGCGCACGCCGTCCGGGCAGCCGTTGAGCTTCGGGTCGTTGCTCGAGAGGCCCTTCTCGTTGGGGCACGCGTCCGAGGAGTCGGCGATCGTGTCCCCGTCGCTGTCCGCGATCGGGCAGCCGTTCTTGGACGGATCGTCGTTCCGCCCGCCCTTCTGCTTCGGGCACGCGTCCGCCTTGTCCGCGATGCCGTCGAGATCCGTGTCGACCTCACCCGGGCACCCGTTCCGCGCCGGGTCGACGCTCGCGACGCCCTTCTGGTTCGGACAAGCGTCGTCCGCGTCGGCCACGCCGTCCTGATCGTAGTCGGCGGGGCAACCGTTCTGGGTCGGGTCGGAGTTCGCGCGTCCGGGCAAGCTGGGGCACGCGTCGAGCGCGTCCGCGATCTTGTCGTTGTCGCGATCGGGAGGCGGGCAGCCGTTCTTCTTCGGGTCCTCGCTCTTCTCCCCGAACGTCGTCGGGCACGCGTCGTTCGCGCCGATGATGTTGTCGTGATCCGGATCGGGATCGACCGCGCGCTCCGGCAGTGGCGCCCACCCCACCATACCGATGACGCGGAAGAGCGGCGTGCCGATCCCCGACGTGAGCCCGGGCCCCGCGGCCGCGCCGATGACGAGCCCCTTCAGCACGCGGAGCTTCACGTCACCGAGGAGCTCGAGGCCGGTGCTCGTCGCGGGCACCACCGTCACGCGGCTACTCGAGAGCGGCGTCGTGTCCCCGATCTGGGTCGACCCGTAGAACTCTGGGCCGACTTGCAGCAGGTCGTTCGCGAACGAGAGCGCGACGCCCGCGCCGTATTGCACCGTGTGGGGGTTGTCGCTCGCGCGGAACATGATGCCGCCCGACGCCGTCCACACGAAGTCCACGGTCTTCCCGTCGACGCGTCCGCCCGCGTTGATCTGGGGCTCGATGCGGGGCGCGCCGTCGCCCGAGTAGGCGTCGTCCCCAGCCGTGTTGAAGTAGAAGTTCGTGCCGAAACCGAGCTGGAACGGAGTTCTGTCCGCGCCCGCGATCCGAAAGCGGGCGCCGAGGCGCAGGTCGCCCATGTGCGCGCTGTCCGGCGAGGACAGCACCACGCCATTCAGCGTCGGCGAGTCGCCCGACTGGAACAACGCGACCGGGATGTCGACGTGCAGGAGGAGTCGATCGAAGAGCGAGAGCGAAGCGTCCGCGCGGAGGAACCCCTGCGCCGACACGACGGACTCCCCCGTCCCGAGCCGGAGCGGGTCGTGCGCATAGTCGAAGAGGAGGTACGCGCGCGGGACGATGTGGCCGTACGAGTGGGGTGACGGGACTCCGAAGAAGTCGTCACCAGCGGGCGACACGTCGAGCTGGTTGAGCGCGTAGCCGCCGAGGTTCGACTCGGTCGACTGCGCGCTCGCCGCGCTGGGCGCGGCGGCTGAGGTGAGGGCGAGGGCGACGCTCGCCGCGAAGGCGAGGCCCCCCTCCCCCGGGTTCTTTCCAATCACCTTGGTTTCGAGCTCCCTCTGCGCTGACGTGCACGGCGCGACAGGAACGCGAGCGCGATACCGAGCGCGCTCACGAACACCGCGGCGTCTTCCTGCGTGGAGGCACCATCGACACGGCAACCGCAGCCGCCCCCTTCGAGAGGCACGTTGGACGACCCACCCGCGCCGCCGATGCCGCAGCTCGGGTTGGGATCGAGCGGGCACGGGTCCGTCGCGTCCGGGATGTTGTCCGCGTCGTCGTCCGGATCGCAGAGATCGCCGAGCCCGTCACCGTCGGTATCCAGCTGATCGGCGTTCGCGACGAGCGGGCAGTTGTCCATCCCGTCCGGCTTGCTGTCGTTGTCGTCGTCGTCGTCGCACGCGTCGCCCAGCGTGTCCTTGTCGGTGTTGACCTGATCGGTGTTGGGCGTCGTCGGGCAGTTGTCGATCGGGTCGTTGATCGTGTCCCCGTCCGGATCGAGCTCGTTCGACATGTCGCACGCGTCGCCGATCATGTCCTTGTCGGAGTCCTTTTGGTCGGCGTTCGAGACGAGCGGACAATTGTCCATCGTGTCGAGCTTGCCGTCGTTGTCGTCGTCGTCGTCGCAGACGTCCCCGATCAGGTCCTTGTCGTTGTCGTTCTGATCGGCGTTCGCGTCGAGCGGGCAGTTGTCGGTGGCGTCGAGCTCGCCGTCGTTGTCGTCGTCCGAGTCGCAGGCGTCGCCCATCATGTCCGTGTCGTGATTGAGCTGGTCCTTGTTCTTCGTGTTGACGCAGTTGTCGATCGCGTTCGGGATCGTGTCCCCGTCGACGTCGTTCGCGCACTCGTCGCCGATGCCGTCCGAGTCGGTGTCGAGCTGATCCGTGTTGGGGACGATGCGGCAGTTGTCGCCGTTCTTCGTCGCGCCCGGCTTCGTGTTCGGACCGTCGTTGACGGTGTCGTCGTCCGAATCGAGGTCGCGGTAGTCCGGCAGCATGTCGGTGTCGTTGTTCGCGGCCGGCGTGCCGATGTCCGTGTCGCCCGCCTCGTCGAGATCCGAGACCCCGTCGTTGTCGCTGTCCGCGTCGAGCAAGTCGAAGACGCCGTCGTTGTCGGTGTCGAGCGGGGTGGCGGGGTTCGGCCCGGCCTCCTCCTTGTCACCGATCGTGTCGTTGTCCGTATCCTTGCTGAGCGGGTTCGAGCCGATCGCGAGCTCGATGTCGTTGTCGATCAGGTCGCCGTCGGCGTCCGGATCGCAGAGATCGCCGATCCCGTCCCCGTCGAAGTCGGCCTGGTCGTTGTTCGAGACGAGCGGGCAGTTGTCGGACGTGTCGGGCTTGCCGTCGCCATCGTCGTCGAGATCGCAGGCGTCGCCCTGCATGTCGCCGTCGGTGTTCGTCTGGTCCGTGTTGGCGACCGCGGGGCAGTTGTCGCACGCGTCGCCGACGTTGTCGGAGTCCGAGTCGAGCTGGGACGAGTTCGACACGAGCGGGCAGTTGTCACAGACGTTTCCCTTCCCGTCCATGTCCGTGTCCTGTTGGAGCGTGTTGGAAATGGCGGGGCAGTTGTCGCAGACGTTGCCCTTCCCATCCATGTCCATGTCGGCCTGGTTCGCGTTCGACGTCGTCGGGCAGTTGTCGCAGAGGTCGCCCTTCCCATCTCCGTCGAGGTCTTGGCCCGTGCAGACGCCGGCCTGACACGTGTCGACCGGCGTGCAAGCGTTCGCGTCGTCGCACGTCGTCCCGTTGGTCTTGAACAGATCCGTCGGGCACGGGGCCGAAGCGCCCGTGCAGTTCTCGTCGACGTCGCAGAAGTTCATGCCCGCGGAGCGGCACACGGTCGTGCTCGGCTTGAACACGTCCGTCGGGCACGGCGCCGAAGAGCCCGTGCAGTTCTCGGCGAGGTCGCAGATGCCGGCAGAAGCGCGGCACACGGTCGAGCTCGGCACGAACACGTCCGTGGGGCAGGCGGCTTGCGAGCCCGTGCAGTTCTCCGTCACGTCGCACACGCCCGCGGTCGGCCGACACGTCACCGAGCTCGCCTTGAACGCGTCCGTCGGGCAGTTCGCCGTATTGCCGGTGCAGTTCTCCGCGACGTCGCAGATGTCGGCAACGGAGCGGCACACGGTGCTGCTCGGTTTGAACGCGTCCGTCGGGCAGTTGGCGGTGCTCCCCGTGCAGTTCTCCGGCACGTCGCAGTCGCCCGGGGCGGCTCGGCACTCGACGGTGTTCGGCTTGAACGCGTCCGTGGGGCAGGTAGCGGCCGAGCCCGTGCAGTTCTCGGCGACGTCGCAGACGCCCCCGGATGCGCGGCACTCGGTCGAGCTCGGGAGGAAGCCGTCCGCCGGACAAGAGGCCCCGGTGCCCGTGCACTTCTCGACGACGTCGCAGATGCCGGCGGAGGGCCGACACGTCACGGAGCTGGGCTTGAACGAGTCCGTCGGGCAGTTGTCCGTGGTGCCCGTGCAGAACTCCGTGAGATCGCAGAAGTCGGTCGCGGCGCGACAGACCGTGGAGCTCGAGAACTTCGTGTCGCTGGGGCAAACCGTGCTGTTGCCCGGGCAAAACTCGGCCACGTCGCAGTCGCCGCCCGCGGGCCGGCACTCCGTGGTGGACGGCTCGAACCCATCGGCGGGGCAGAGCTTCGTCGTCCCGTCGCAGTTCTCGGCTTTGTCACAGACGGTCGAGGCGCCGCGGCAGACCGTCGTCGCAGGCTCGACCGCGTCGGTCGGGCACGCGGCGGCCGTGCCGCTGCAGTTCTCGGCGATGTCGCACGCGCCCGACTGCGCGCGGCAGACGGTCGATGAGTTCTTGAACACGTCCGTCGGGCAGTCGACGTTCGTGCCATCGCAGTTCTCGGCGATGTCGCAGGTCCCCGCCGAGGGGCGGCAGGAGGTCGTCGCGGGCTCGACTAGATCGACCGCGGGGCAGCTCGGTCCGAAGCCGCTGCACATCTCCGGGATGTCACAGGCGCCCGCGGCCGGTCGGCACGCGACCGTCGAGGGCTCGAAGTCGTCGACCTGGCAGTTGGCGTCGAAGCCGGTGCACGTCTCGGCGACGTCGCACGCTCCGTTCTTCGGGCGGCACACCACGCTCGCAGGCTTGAACGCGTCCGTCGGGCAGACGTTCGGGACGGAGAGGCTGCAGGTCTCGGGCTCGTCGCACACGCCCGCGGCGCCGCGGCAGACGTGGGAGGCCCCGAGCTGCTGGCACGTCCCGTCGCTCCCCGCGGCCCCGCCGAACGCTTCGCTACAGGCGAGGCAGTCGTCGGTGGCGCCCCCTCCGCACGCGTTCTCACAGCAGACGCCGTCCACGCATTTCTGCCCGGCCATGGTGTCGCAGTCGCCGTTGTTCGAGCACGGACCGCCGAGGACGATGAGCGGGAGGTCTGCGCCCGGCTGGACCGGGAGGCCCACGTCGGGCTCGACGAGTTTGGGCTTCGCGTCGCTCGGTCGCGCCTCGTCCGCGGCTTGATCGTCTCGCTGCTCCGCGGGCGTCGGCGCCCCGCGCTGCGGGTCGGGGGACCGATCGACCTCACAGCCGGCAAGGAACGCGCCGAGGCCGAGCACGCTCGCGTAGAGCGCCGCTCCGGACCGACGTTCCGAGGGCACGCGGGAGGCGCGACGAAGCTCAGTCGAAGGCATGTAGAACTCCTCAAGCTCGCAAAGAAAACGTTCGAACGAGCGGTCCCCAACGGTATCCGAAACGCGCTCGGAGGCGCAACCAACGCGCTCGAAACTCCTCGATAGGACGACGCGCTTCTGTGCGCCCGGCCGACTCTGATACGGTCGCCTCGTGCGTCCTTTCCTTTCTGCGCCTCCGCGCGGTCGCCGCGTAAAGAACATCCTCCGACCCCGCGGACCCCTCGTCCCCCTCGCCGCGATCGGTTCGGCCACGTGCGTCGCTCTGCTGCTCACCGGCGCGTGCGACGGCGACGGGACCCGCGGCGGCCTCGGCGAAGGCGCCGGCGCTGCCCTCGGTCCGGCGGAGAGCGCCGCGCGCATCCTCGCGCCGCTCCGTGAGCGCTACCCCGCGCTGCGAGCCGTGGAGGGCATCGAGGCGTCGCTCGATCCGCTCTCCCTCGGCGAGCCGGGCGAGGCGATCACGAAGGTGCAGCTCCCCGCGACGGCGAGCGAAGCGCTCCGTGTGACCGATGCGACGACGGGTGTCGGCGTATCCGCGTCGCTCAAGGGTGCGAGCGACGCCGCGCCCCACCTGAGCGAAGGGGTGGCGCTCTACGCTGGCGCGCTCTCGGGCGCGCACGTCCTTCGGAAGGTGCTGCCGCACGGCGCGGAGGACTTCGTCGCGTTCGACACGCGTCCCGCGAAAGAAGAGGTGCGCTATGAGCTCGAGCTGTCCAGCGCGTCGGGCGTGAGGGTGATCCCCGGCCTCGTCGAGATCCTCGACGAACAGGGCGCGCCTCGCGTTCGCATGCGCGCGCCCACCTACACGGACGCGACGGGAGAACACGCCGCCACGTTCTCGGTCGAAGGGTGCAACGTCGATCGCGATCCGAGCCCGCCCTGGGGGCGCCCGTTCGAGCGCCTCGAAGGGACGAGCTGCGAGCTCGTGATCGGCTTCGCCGGCGCGAGCTATCCCATGCTCCTCGACCCGCAGTGGGACGACGCGGGCTTCATGGTCGTCGAGCGGACCAACCACTCGGCGACGTTCCTGACGAACTTTACGGTCCTCCTCGTGGGCGGCTTCGACGTGAACGGCGTGCCCGAGAGCTCCGCCGAGATCATGTGCCCGTCCGAGATCTGTACGGGCGGCTCCACGTTCACGCTCACGGGCGGGTCGCTCTCCCAAGCGCGCGGGGATCACACCGAGGCGCTCCTGCCCACTGGCTCGGTGCTGATCGCGGGCGGCCGCACGGCGCCGACGGGCAACACGGGCCTCTCGACGGCGGAGGTCTGCACCCTCCCGAACTTCGTGTGCACCACCGTCGCGATGTCCACGGGGCGGCTGTTCCACACGTCGACGATCCTCGTGAACAACAAGGTGCTGATCGCGGGCGGGGACGGAACGTCGCCGAGCACGGCGCAGGTGTTCGACAGCGCGACCAACACGTTCGGACCCGCGCTCACGATGGCGGCGAAGCGCGTGGGGCACGCAGCGGAGCTCCTCACGTCGACCGGCCAGGTCTTCATCGCGGGAGGGCTCGGCGGGCTCGGCGCCGTCTCGACGGCGGAGTTCTTCGATCCGAACACGAACATCTTCACGCCGATCGTCGGCAGTCAGCTCACGAGCCCGCGCGCGTTCGCGACGGCGACCCGGCTCGAGGACGCGGTCGGCACGATCCTCATCACGGGCGGAACGAACGGTTCGAGCGTCTACTACAAGACCGCGGACATCTTCATCCCGAACGGCGCCGGCGGCGGCAGCTTCCAACAGCAGCCCGTGCTGATGAAGGTGAACCGAGCGTTCCACCGCGCCACGCGCCTCAAGGGCACGGGCAAGGTGCTCCTCACCGGAGGGTTCGACGGCACGAACCTCCTCGCGAACACGGAGGTGTTCGATCAGAGCACCGTCGCTTTCACGCTCGACTCGACGATGAACCGGGCGCGCGCGTTCCACACGGCGACCCAGCTGAAGAGCGGACAGGCGCTCGTGACGGGCGGCGGTCGCAACCCGAACACGAACGTCACGAACCTCGCGGCCGCCGCGTCGACGGAGATCCTCCGGCGCTCGAAGGGGGAGACGTGCTCTGTGGGCGGCGAGTGCGCGACCGGGTTCTGCGCCGGCAGCGGGGCGAACAAGGTCTGCTGTGACGAGGAGTGCAGCAACATCTGTAGCTCGTGCGACGTCGACGCCGTGAACACCGAGCTCGGGCATTGCCACACGGTGGCGGATCTCCAGCCCGTGAAGCCCGTCTGCGCAAACGACGCCGCGAAGAGCGGCGAGAGCATCCAGACGAACCTCGTGTGCATCGCGGGAGAGGTCACCGCGGGCACGCCGCTCGGCTGTGGCGCGTACCGGTGCGCGGGCGACGAGTGCGCCAAGGGCGACTGCGCGAACAACCCCAACATCTGCGCGCCGAAGGTCGGCTTCTGCGCTGCGACGGGGTGCAAGCTCAAGGCGGATCTCGGCAAGCCGTGCGGCACGGACATCGAGTGCCTCAGCGGACATTGCGCCGACGGCGTCTGCTGCAACGCGAAGTGCGACGGGCAGTGCGAGGCGTGCGACGACAAGATCCCCGACCCGAACGATCCGAACAAGATGGTCGCGGGCGGTATCTGCAACCAAGTCCAGGGTGACGTCCGCACCGAGACGCTCGACAACCACTTCCCGACGGGACGCGAGCCGTGTTTCGGCTTCGGGAAGGCGCAGTGCAGCGGCACGTGCGGCGGGTCCCGAACCGCGTGCGACTACCCCGCGACCGCGTGCGACGTCGATCAGTGCACGGACGCGGCGACGTCGAGCACGGTGTCGGTCGGCAAGTGCACGCCGGACGGCGAGTGCACGCACACGGACAAGGCGTGCGGCAACTTCAAGTGCGACGCGGACAAGACGGCGTGCATCACGACGTGCACGTCCACGAAGGACTGCGCGGCCGGCCGCATCTGCAAGCCGGACGGGACGTGCGCCGTCATCTCCGAGGCCACCTGCGCGGACGACCACACGGCCGTGACCGCGCAGGGCGAGCCGACGGACTGCGGGGCGTATCACTGCCGCGACAACGCGTGCCTCACGCGGTGCGACAACATCGACGACTGCATCTCGCCGAAGGTCTGCGACGCCCAGGGCGCGTGCGTCGATCCCCCACCCGATCCCGCGCCTCCGAGTGGATGCGCCGTGAGCGCGGCCCCCGGCCCGGAGGGCGGCTTGGCCGCAGGCGCCGTGGGCCTCGCGCTCGTCGCCGCGATCCGGCGCGCGAAGAAGCGGAACGAAGAGCGGCGCTCGCCGCGCTCGGGAGGTGCGTCGTGAGCCGCCGCCTCGTCACCTGGATCACCCTCGGCGCGGTGACGTGCGCCGCGCTCGGCGGCGCCGCGCCGCTCTTCGCCCAACCGGCTCAGCCCGCGCCGACCACGCCGGCGCCAGCGCAGCCCGCGCCGACCACCCCTGCGCCCACGGGGACCGACAGCGAGCGCACCGGCCCGGATCCCGCGAACAGGCCCGAGGCGGAGACGCACTTCAACAAGGGCAACGCCCTGCTCGAAGAGGAGGCGTGGACCGCGGCGCTCGCAGAGTTCAAGCGCGCGCGCGAGCTCTACCCGACGCGCGCGGCAGCGAAGAACGTCGGCCTCTGTCTGCGCAAGCTGCAGCGCTACGACGAGGCGCTCGACACGTTCGAGCAGATGCTGCGCGACTACCCGAACATGGCGGCGGACAAGAAGGCCGACGCGCAGCGCGAGGTCAGCGAGCTGCGCGCCTTGGTCGGCACCGTCGACGTGCAGGGCGCCGAGCCGGGCGCCGCGATCAGCGTCGACTCTTCGCCACGCGCGGAGTTTCCGCTGATCGATCCGCTGCGCGTGAGCGCCGGGACGCACACGATCCTGCTCTTCAAGGAGGGCTTCCAGAGCTTCTCCACGACGGTAGACGTCGCGGGCGGTCAGACCGTGAAGGTCGAGGCGAAGATGCCCGCGCTCGAAGCGTCCGGGAAGCTCCGGGTCGTCGAGAAGGACAACAAGCCGATGAGCGTGTTCGTCGACGGCGCCCAGGTTGGCTCGACCCCGTGGGTGGGAACGGTCGCCGTGGGGGATCACGTCGTCATCCTGAAGGGCGACGGCGATCTCGGGACGCAGCCGACGAACACGACCGTGAAGAAAGATGATCTCCAGGTCCTCACGCTCGCCGCCGAGTCCCTCGAGTCGACCGTCGCGATCGACGTGACGCCGGCCTCGGGCGAGATCCAGATCGACTCGGTGCCCGTCGGCCACGGCGTCTGGGAGGGTCGCCTCCGCGCGGGCGCGCACGTCGTCACCGTCCGCCAGGACGGGTACTTCCCGAAGAAGCAGGAGGTGTCACTCGAGCGGGGTCAGCGCCAGGACGTCAAGCTCACGATGGAGCGGGACGAGAGCGCCGACAAATGGCGCAAGCCGGCGAAGATCACGATCGACCTCACGGGTGGGTTCGCGATCGCGCCGACGTTCGGGGGCGACGTCTCGGGCGGATGCGCCGACAACTGCTCGGGGGGCGTGGCGCTCGGCGGACTCGCGATGCTCCACGCGGGCTACCAGTTCTCGAGCGGCTTCTCGCTCGGGCTCGCGGGCGGCTTCTACCAGGGCTCGTCGTCCGTCGAGGGCCGGTCCACGACGATCACGCCGATCGGCCTCTCGCCCGGGGACAGCGGCACCGCGACCGACGATCTCAGGCTTCGCGGGTTCCTCGTCGGCATCACGGGTGGCTGGCACTTCTTCGAGAAGTTCCCGCTCAACCTGCGGCTCGGCGCGGGCGCCCTCATCGGCAACGCGCGCAGCCTTCGATCGGGGACGTTCACGACGCGCGCCGGCGCGACGTACAACGCGCCGCAGCTCGCAAGCGACGCGACCGCGGCGTTCGTCTACATCGATCCGGAGGCGACGATCGGGATCCGCTTCGGCGACCACTTCGAGATCGGCGCGGGCGCGCAGGGCGTCGTCCTGATCGCGGCGTCCGTGCCTACCTGGGGCGACGGCGGACCGAGCTCCGTCAACGTGGACGGTGACGGGCTCAGCAACTACTCGAGCACCGAGACGCTCGTGGGGACGACCGTCCTCATCACCCCGACCCTGAAGGCTCGGGCCGACTTCTAAAGCGGAGGCGGAAGCACAGAGGGCCGGAGCGCGATCACGGCGCTTCGGCCCTTCTTGGGCCCTTCTCGTCGTCCGAAGAGGAGGACGCTCGAGCGATCGCTGCCCCAGCAACCACCCCCAGCAACCACCAACGCCCCAGCAACCACCAAACGCGTGGTGCGGCGAGCGGCTCGAGTCGGATCAGTCGTCCATCTTGGTCTCGAAGCCAGGCGGCTTCTTGCCCGTGGTCGGTGGCGTGGTCGGGGAGGTGCCGCTCGAAAGGCCGGGCGGAGGGGTGTTGACCTTGATGATCTTGCCCGCCTCGACGTCCAGCTTGATGAGCGGTGGAGTCAGGCCCTTGTTGCTGAAGCTCACCACCTCTTCGGCCTTCGTGAGCTTCGGGGTGGTCACCGAGAGTTCAATCCGGAAGGTGTCGCCGATCTCGCCCTTCAGCTCGAGGAACCCGGGGCGAATATCGGACGGCGCAGGAGCGACGCCGTTGACGAGGACGGACGCGTTCTCCGGGAGGAACGCGAGCGTCAGGGTCTTGATGTCTTTGTCGGAGACCTGAATCGGCGACGAGCTCGCCGGCGCCAGCATGGACTCCGTGGGGGCGGCCGCGATCGTCGTCGTGACGGTCGGCGTGGCCGTCGGGTTCGAGGCGGTCTGCGTCTCCCTGGACCCGATGAACTTGATCGCGACGACGGCGGCGGCGGCGATCCCGATCACGGCGCCCGCGATGATGAACTTCGTGTTCGAAGGCTTCTGCGTGGAGAGCCGCTCTGTCGCGATCCCGTCTTGCGTGCCCGCGCTCGTCGCCGAGGTGACCGCGCCGCCGCCCGTGCTCATCGCGGGAGGGAAGTTCGACGGCAGGTTCGGGAGGCTCGAAACGGAGAGCTGCACGGGCGGCGCAGGCTTGATCGAGAGCTTCGTCGCGACGTTCGCGCGCTCCGCGTCGTTGATGCCGACGAGCATCGACTCCTGAATCACGTTGCCGTGAGGGAGGAACGGCTTGATCGCCGCGAGCATCTCGGACGCGCTCTGGTAGCGCTGCGCGGGGTCGAGCTGGAGCGCCTTGTGGACAATGCTCGCCACGTCCTTCGGGACCCAGGGCGCGAAGTCCTGCACGGGCTTCGGCGGCTCGGAGCAGATCGCGATGATGAGCTCACCGAGCGCGTCGATGTGGTGGTACGGCGTCCGCCCGGTCAATGCCTGGTAGAGCACGATGCCGAGCGACCAGATGTCCGCGCGGTGGTCGATGTTCTTCGTCCCGCGTGCTTGCTCGGGCGACATGTAGAGCGGGGAGCCCAGCATCGTCCCCGTGCGCGTGAGGCCCGCGTCCGCGGTGGAGCTCGCGTGCTCCATCTTCACCTTCGCGATGCCGAAATCGAGGAGCTTCACCGTGATCTCCTCGCCGTCCTTCTTGGCGAGGAACAGGTTCGCGGGCTTGATGTCGCGGTGGACGACGCCCGACTCGTGCGCCTTCTGCAGGCCGAGGCACGTCTGCGCGACGATGCGGAGCGCGAGATCGGGGCTGATGACGCCGACGCGCTGGAAGAGCTGCTGCACGTCCTCCCCGGCCATGTATTCCATGACCATGAAGGGCAGGCCGCTGTCCGGGTCGGTGCCCGTGTCGAGGACCTGGCAGATGTGGAGCGTGTCGATCGCGCCCGCCGCCTTCGCCTCGCGCTGGAAGCGGCCTACGAGCTGCGCGTCCTTCGTGATGTCCCCGGTCGAGATGACCTTGATGGCGACGCGCCTGCCGGTGCCCGCGTGGTGGGCCTCGTAGACCGAGCCCATTCCACCACCGCCGATGCGCCGCGTGACTTCGTACCGGCTATCGAGCAGCGTTCCTAGGAGTTGATCGTTCTCCACGGCGAGTATCGACCACGGTAGCGGAACCCACCAATCACGGCAAGCGCGACACCGGGAACTTCAAGCTTCGACGACCTTCTGAAAAGCTCGCAGATCCGCGCTGATGTCAGGCGTTGTGCGGCGCGACCACGAGCGCGCTCAAGGGCGCGCGGCGGCCGCGTAGCGCGCGAAGAGATCATCGAGTCCGAGGCTCGAAAAGAGCGCCTCGCCACCCGGGCGCGGGCCCTTCCACTCGAGCTCGGCGAGAGTCTCGGGGATCGGCGCGTCCGTGCGGAGCGTCGCGAGGCGCTTGTAGAGCATCGCCTCCTCACGCCGCGCGGCGAGCGCCGCGGCGATCGTCTCCTTGCCGCGCACCGTGGCGCGCCAGGCGCTCGGATCGTCGGGGATCGCCTCGATCGGCCCGTGCACGGAGAGCACCGCGGCGGCGGTCTTCGCGCCCCACCCCGGGATCCCGGGATACCCGTCCGCGCTGTCGCCCACGAGCGCGAGCCAGTCGGGGATCAGCGCCGGAGGGACCCCGAACTTCGCCTTCACGCCCTTCTCGTCGAGGGTCTGCTTGCGGCGCCGGTCCACCATGATGACGCGCTCACCGCGGACGCACTGCGCGAGATCCTTGTCCACGGTGGCGAGGCGGATCGCGGGCGCCTCCGCGTCGAACTTGTGGGCGGCGGCGGCGATCGCGTCGTCGGCCTCGAACTCGACCATCGCCCACACGACGAAGCCCGCGGCCCGAAGGAGGTCCTCGAGGATCGGGAACTGATCGTAGAGCCGGGGATCCATCCCCTCGCCCGTTTTGTAGTGAGGGAAGAGGTCGTTCCGAAAGCTCTCGATGACGTGATCGGTGGCGACGCCGACGTGCGTCGCCCCCTCGTGGCGCAGCATCCCGAGGAGGCTCGCGACGACGCCGCGCACCGCGCCAATCTCACGCCCATCGGGCGCGGTCTTCGGGGGAGCCCCGAAGTACGCACGGAAGAGCTCGTACGTGCCGTCGACGAGGAAGAGCGCCACGGCTCCGCGCTACCGGCGCTGTAAGGGCGAGGCAACTCCGTCGTTCTCGGTTCGGAACATGCGCCTGCCGAACCTCAAGACCCTCCTCGCCGCGTCCCTCGCCGCCGTCGCCGTCTTCACGGGCGGGTGCGCCTCCTACGTTCCCTTCACCGCCGAGCTCCAGACGGAGCACCACCTCGTGGCGAAGGACATCAAGAACCTCCAGTTCTACACGTCCCACGAGATTCGCCTTCGGCGCGAACTGACGAGTGACTCGCGCCAGATCACGGGCGCGCACAAGCTCCTCGTCATCGCGGGCAAGCAGATCGAAGAGGTCGTGATCGCGAAGCACACGCCCGGGGTGATCGTCGACGTCGGCAAGGGGACGCTCAAGGTGAGCTTCGAGGAGGGCAGCTCGCTCGACTTCGCCCTGCGCGGCGCGGTCCCGAACCAGCCCCTCAACGAGGCGTTCGTCGTCGACAAGTTCGCGACCGGCCCCGACCCGTTCCCCGGCGAGCACCAGCCGCCCCCGAAGAACCCCGACCCGTTCTCCTTCAGCGGGCTCTCCGGCGACTACTACCTCCTCCCCGACGGCGGCCGGACCCTCGAGTACAAGGGCCAGATCTACGAGGCCGTCAGCGACTCCGCGCTCGCCCACCTCGTGATCTCCACCGACTCCCTCGAGGAGCAGCAAGAGAGCGAGACCGTCCTGAAGGGCCGGCAGCTCTGAGCACGGCGGGGAACTTCGGAGAGCGAGAGCAGCACCTTCTGCTTCTCCGTGCTTCCTGCCTTCCCGTCTTCCCGTGACTCCTCCGAGTTCACCTTCCGCGGATTCAGACTCGCGCTCACGGCTCGTGAGCCGCGATCCTGTGGGGCGCTCTAGAGCACCGAACAGGTTGAAACGCCGACGTATGCGCCCGATTTGGGAGAGAACCACACGGCCTCGTCGCTGTGCTCCTCAGATGACGAGGAGTCGTCTTCCGGTGCTCGCTCCTCGGGCGTGCGCCTCTCCCTCGAGCTCGAGCGCATTCGTTCGGGGTTCAACCTGTTCGGTGCTCTAGAGCGCCGCGAGCGCAGCGAACGCCTCGTCCAGGACGTCCGCGAGTGGACGCTTCGCTCGCTCGACCGCCCACTCCATGACCGCGACCGAGAGGGCAGACACGAGCGCGGCCGCGATCACGTTCGCGACGAGTCGGGTCCGGACGCGCTTTTCCAGCAGCGCCGCGAGCGCGTCGCGCAGAGCCGCCTGATCGGAGAGCGCGAGCGCGGCGATCGGCGGGTGCTCCAACATGAGGCGGGTCCGCCGAAGGATCCGCCTCTTGTCGCGCGCGAACACGCTGTCGAGGCGCTCCACCACCGCTTCATGGACGGCGCGCAGCGGGGGCGTGGTCGCGAGCCTCCGCTCGATCGCCTGGAGCAGCTCGGGGTCGTAGTCGTCCCAGAGCACGATCCGCTCCTTCGATCCGAAGTTGCGGTACACCGTGGCAGGCCCGACCTCCGCGCTCTGCGCGATCCGATCGATCGTCACCGCGTCGAAGCCGTCGCGCTCGAACAGGTCCAGCGCCGCTGCCTGAATCCGGCGCATGGCGTCGAGCCGCCGCCGCGTTCTTCCGTCTTCGGGGTCGTCGGGGTTGCGCTCCATGTTGTGATAGTTACTATCACAACATGTCCAAGCCCGCCCACGACGATTCCACGCACCCGAGCGAGCCGCTCACCGCGCTCGGGCGTCCCGTGCCCACGGGTCGCCTGAGCCGCATGATGCGCACGGCGCGCGGAGCCTTCGGGCTCACGCGCCAGGTGTTCCACCGCGACGACTTCGATCCCGAGGCGGTGCGCGCGGTCGTCGGTCAGCTCGGTGAGCTGAAGGGCGTCGCGATGAAGGCCGGGCAGATCCTGAGCTACATCGATCCGAGCCTGCCGCCCGAGCTCCGCGCCGCGCTCGCGGTGCTGCAGAACGCCGCGCCGAAGAGCCCGTGGGCGGAGGTGGAGCGAACGCTGCGGACGGAGCTCGGCGATCGCGCGGACACGCTCCTCGCCCACCTCGAGCGCGAGCCGCGCGCGGTGGCGAGCATCGCGCAGGTGCACCGCGCCGAGCTCCCCGGGGTCGGCCCGGTCGCCGTGAAGGTGCGCCACGTGGGGATCGAGGCGGCGCTCCGCGCCGACTTCTCCATGGCCTCGAGCGGCAGCTCGATCGCGCGGGCGTTGGTGCCGGGCGCGGGCGTCACCGTCGCCGAGTCGGTCGGGGAGGCGCGCGCGGCGATGCTGGAGGAGTGCGATCTCGCGCTCGAGGCGCGCCGACAGCAGCGGTTCTCGGACCTCTTCCGAGGTCACCCCACGCTCGTCATCCCCGACGTTCAACCGACGTGGTCGACGAGCGCCGTGATGACGACCCGGTGGTGCGCCGGGCTCGGGCTCGATCAGCTCCTCTCGACCGATCCGCCGCGAGCCCTCCGCGACCGCTACGGCGTGGCCCTGTTCGAGCTCTATGTGGGCACGCTCTACCGACATGGCCTGTTCCACGCCGATCCCCACCCCGGCAACTACGCCTTCCTCGGCGACGAGCGCGTCGCCGTGTACGACTTCGGGTGCGTGCGCACGTTCGACGCGCCAACACTGACCTCGTTCCGCGCGCTCGCTCGAGCGACGCGCGAGGACGACCGGGACGCCATCGTGCGCTCACTCGTCGAGCTCGGCGCTCGCCCGCCGAAGGACGCGGCGGGTCGGGAGCGCAGGCGCGACCTCGCGCGCGGTTTCTTCGGACCGCTCACCACGCCCGGTGCGCGCCCCATGGCGGCCGACGCCTCTCTGGCGGCGGGCACGTTGCTCCGCGACAAGCGCGCGATGATGGAGCTCGCGCTCCCCGGAAAGCTCCTTTTCCTGCTGCGCCTGCGCTTCGGTCTCTACGCGGTGCTCGCGAGGCTCGGCGCGGTCGCCGACTGGTCCGAGCTCGAGGCGTCGTACGCGATCGGGGCGCCCTGCGCCGCTACGCGGGTGCCTTCTTCTGCATGAGCCACACGAGGCCGATGCTCACGCCGTAGAGGAGGCACGCGGGCACGGCCATGACGAGCTGGCTCGTGACGTCCGGTGGGGTGAGGATCGCCGCGGCGATGAACGCGACGAGGATGTAGTAGCGGGCAAACTTGATCAGCATCTTGTGGTTCACGATGCCGACCAGCGCGAGGAAGCTGAGGACGATGGGGATCTCGAAGATGATCCCGAAGCCGAGGAGCATCTGCGTGACGAAGTCGATGTAGCTCTCCATCGTCACGACGGGGGCGATCGTGAGGACGCTGCTCGTGCCGTGATCCCCGGCCATGCCGAGGAAGTAGCCGAACGCGAGGGGGAACGCGGCGAGGAAGCCGAACCACGCGCCGCCGATGAAGAGGAGGGTGGACGCGAAGACGAACGGGTAGATGTACCTCTTCTCGCGCGAGTACAGGCCGGGCGCGATGAAGCCCCAGAGTTGATAGAAGATGATGGGCGCGGCTCCCGCGAGGCCGACGATCGCGGAGAGCTTCGCGTAGCTCATGAACGGCGCCTGCGGGGAGGCGAAGTTGAGCGAGCACTTGCCGGTGACGCCCTCCTTCACCCACGCGTCGCAGAACGGCTTCGCGATGAACGCGAGGAGGTTCTCCTTCTGCCACCAGGCGAAGCCACACGCGATCAGGAAGAAAATCGCGGACCGGATGATGCGCGTGCGGAGCTCCTCGAGGTGCTCCCAGAACGTCATCGGCTTGTCGTTCTCGGGCGCCTCCGGCTCGGGCGGCGGATCGGGCGCGGCCTTCGGCGGCTCGCGACGCGCGGCGGGGGCGACCTCGATCGGCGCCGGCGCGTCGAGCTTCGGCTTTTTCTTCTTCTTGGGCTTCTTGGGAGCCTCCACGTCGGCGTCGCTCACACGGCCCTCTCGATCTCCGGCTCCTCGGGCGCCTCGGGCTTCGCGGCGGCGAGCTCCTCCGGCGCGGGAGCGCCGTCGAGCTCGGGGGGCTCGTCCGTGTAGGCCTCGGGATCGTCGATGTCGTCGGGCATCACGTCGTACGCGTCGCACCCGATCGTGGGGTACTCGCGATCCCGTGTCGAGCCCGTCGCGGCGCGCATGAGGAGCCGAAGGACGTCCTCGTCGCGCCGGCTGACGTTGCCCGCGGCGGGTTTGATGAGGCTCAGCGCGGCGGCGTTCGGGGTCGGACCGACCATCTGCGCGGGCTCGGCGGGCGAAACTTCGGGCGCGATCTTGGCTGCCGTGCTCGCGCCGTCGGTCCCCGAGCTCGGCGCGGCCGCGGAGGAAGGCGCGAGCTCCGTCACCACCGCCTTCTTCGGCGGTGGCGCGGGGAGCGGCGCGCTCAGCGCGCCCGAGATGCTCCGCGTGGCCGCGGCGACCGGGTTGTTGGTCACGAGCGTGGAGAGGACGTTCGAGCGCGTGAGGCTCGAGATCTCGCGGATCTCGTTCTCGAGGCCCTCCTCGCGGATCAGCTTGTCGATGCCCGTGTTCGCGCGCACCTCGAAGATCGTCCGCCGCGCCCGCGCGATCCAGCGGCCGAGCGTCCGCATCATCCCGGGCAGTCGCTTCGGGCCGATGACGATCACTCCCACCACGAGGATGAGGAGGATCTCGGCGCCGCTCATTCCGAACACGCGGGTTACGCTAGCTCCGCGCCTCGGACGGATCCAGCCAAGTGATACGCTCGGCGCGTGCGCGCGCCTCCGAACCCCGCTTGGCTCTGCCTCGCCGTGACGGTGATCGCGGCGTGCGCGAGCGCCGGCGCGCCGGCGGACGCGGCGCAGCCGAGCGCCACCTCCGACACCGTGGAGGCCTCGCCGCGGGCCGCGTCGAGCGCACCTCCCCGACGCCCGCGCGCGGCGCGCGCGCCCGACCCCGCGGCGTCCGCGGCCTCGGAGGACGATATCTGCGTGATCGATCCGATCCTCTGTGCGACGCCCGCGCCCGATCCCAAGGCGCTCGCCGCGTGCGGGTGCGACAAGCTCGACGGTCGGGATCGACAGCTCTGCCTCGTCGACTGCGTCGCTCGCGAGCGCGAGGAGCTCGAGCACCAGCTCGGGCGCTGATCGCGGGATCACCCGAGCAGGAGGCGCTGCGCGAGGTAGGCGCCCGCGCCCGCCGCGTACCCCGCGAGCGCGGGCAGCGACATGTGCCGCACGTACCAGCCGAAGCCGATCCGTTGCACCCCCATGACGGCGACCCCCGCCGCAGATCCGATGATGAGGATGCTCCCGCCCGTCCCGGCGCAGTACGCGAGGAACAGCCAGAACCCGTGGTCCACCGGGAACGCCGCGAGGGGGTACATACCCTGCGCGGCCGCGACGAGCGGCACGTTGTCCACCACGGACGAGGCGAGGCCGATGAGCAGCGTGATGACGTCCGGGTCTCCGACGCGGCGGTCGAGCGTGGACGCGAGCGTCGAGAGGAGGCCCGCGCTGCCGAGCGCGCCGATCGCGAGGAGGATCCCGAGGAAGAAGAGGACGCTCGAGGAGTCCACGCGCTGCAAGACGGACGCGACCGAGAACGGGCGCTCCCGATCGTCTCGGCGGCGGTGGACGACCTCCGTCACCGCCCAGAGGACGCCGAGGCCGAGCAGGATGCCCATGAACGGGGGGAGGTGCGTGAGCGCCGAGAACAGCGGCACGGAGAGGAGCGCGGCGACGCCCGTGGCGAACACCACGACGCGCACCACGGGGCTCGTGGGCTCGTCCGCCTCGTTCCACGCGAGGACCCCGAGCGCGCGCCCGATGGCCGCGCGGTCCCCTCGGAGCGTGAGCGCGTCGCCCGCGCGAAGCGGCTCGTTCGGCGCGGGCTCGAGCGTCCGCCCGTCCCGATCGATCGAGGCCACCCAGGCGTTCGAGCGCGCGCGGAGGTCGAGCGCGACGAGCGTCTGCCCGACCGCGGCGGCCTCCGGCGGGAGCGTCGCGACGACTCGATCCGCGTCCGGCCCCAAGGCCTGCTCGGACTCGCGCTTCCACGCCTCGAGCCGCGGCGACCGCTCGTCGGGCGCGCGGAGCACCTCGCCCTTCATGCGCTGCTGGACCCAGGCGAGCGGCACGAGCACGCTGACGAGCGAGGGGACGATGACCGTCCGGATCATCGCCCACGAGGTCACCTGCCCCCCCGCCCAGAGCATCGTGGTCGTGACGTCGCCGATGGGGGACCAGGCGCCGCCCGCGTTCGCGGCCACGACGACCATCCCGCCGAACCGCATCCGATCGTCCTCGCTCTTCACGAGCTTGCGGACGACGGACATCATGACGACGGACGTGGTGAGGTTGTCGAGGACGGCCGACAGCACGAACGAGAGCGCGGTGACGGCGACGAGCAGCTTGCGGCGGCTCCGCGTCGTGATGCGCGACGTGATGAACTCGAAGCCGCGATGCGCATCGATGAGCTCGACCACGACCATCGCGCCGAGCACGAAGAACACGACGCCCGAGACCTCCCCGAGGTGGTGGAGCAGCGACGCGACCACGGGGCCCGGCTCCCGGCCGATCGCGACCGCGGTCCAGGTCGTCACGCCGACGAGGAGCGCGCTCGCCGCCTTGTTCACGCCGAGCGGGCGCTCGAACGCGATCGCGAGGTACCCGAGAGCGAACAGGAGGCCGACGACGAGCATGGAGGAATCTCCTCTCGCGGGCGGCCCGACCCGCGCGGATCCTGCGGGCCCTCTCGCCAGCGACGACGAGCGGGGCCGCACCCTCCGATCAGTGCTCGCTCGTTGCTATCACGATCCCGCGGGTTCGCGCGAAGCTTCCGCCCTCGGACGCCGATCGCGCGTGGACGACGTCGCGAGCTGACCGCACGCCGCGCCCACGTCCGCGCCGCCCGAGTAGCGCACGATCGACGGGACGCCGCGCGCCCGAAGGCCGTCGCGGAACGCGTCGAGCGCGGCGATCGATTGGCGCACGAACGCGGCGCCCTCGACGGGGTTCAGCGGGATCAGGCTGAGGCGCGGGCGCACGCCGAACCGCGCCCCGAACGCGAGCACCAGGTCGGCGAGCGCGGCGCACGCGTCGGCGCCGTCGTTCTCGCCGGCGAGGAGCGTGTACGCGAACATCGGCGAGTAGCCGCTCACGCGCGCGTGGTCGCCCGCCGCGTCGAGGACCTCCTCGAGCGGGTTCGTCCGGTCGATGGGCATCAGGGACGCGCGCCGCTTCGGCCGCACGTCCCCGAGCGACACGCCGAGGCGCACGTGCGGGACCTCGCGCGTGAGCCTCCGGATCCCCGCGGGGACGCCCGCCGTCGTGACCGTGATGTTGCGCTGATCGATGGCGAGCGCGGACGGATCGGAGAGCACGCGGACGGCGGCGATCACCCGATCCGCGTTCGCGAGCGGCTCGCCCATCCCCTGGAACACCACGCTGTGGACGCGTGCGCCTTCGGGGAGGGAGCGGCTCACGATCCCCACCTGCTCCACGATTTCCCAGGCCTCCAGGTTCCGAACGAGGCCCATGCGACCGGTCGCGCAGAACGCGCACGCGAGCGCGCAACCCACCTGGGAGCTGACGCACACGGAGAACCGCCCGGGCTTCTCGAGCGGGATGCGCACCGTCTCGATGACGCGGCCATCGTCCAGTTCGACAACCAGCTTGACGAATGGATCCTCGCGGCTCGCGGCTCTCGAGGCCACCTCGAGGGAGCCGACCTCGGCGATCTCACGTACGCGGTCGAGCGCGGCGCGGCGGACCGTCGCGGGGGCGCGCGTCGGCAGCTGACCGGTTCGGTGCGCGAGGGAGACGATGCGGCGCGCGTCCGGGAGGTCGATCCCCGCGAGCGCCGCGAGCGCGTCCGGGGTCAGGCCTTGAATCTTCGCACGCACGGGCTGCTTCTACCCCGGCGGTCAAAAGTTGTCCCGTGCGCCGGAGGTTCCGCATGCTTTCACCGCCATGCGCGCCTCCGCCCTCCTCCCGGCGATCCTCCTCTCCGCGCTGGCGGCGCGCGAGGCGTCGGCGTCCCCGGAGGACGTGTTCAGTTACGGCGCCCGGTCGAGCGCGCTCGCGGGCACCGGAACGGCGTGGGCCGAGGGGTTCGAGGCCGTCTACGCGAACCCCGCGCTCCTCCCCTACGCGCACGACACCAAGCTCACGCTCGGCGTGATGGGCGCGGCGTTCGAACTCAACGCCCCCGAGCGCCTCGGCTACAAGTCGCTCTCGGGGTCCATCATCGGCGCGGTCCTCCCCGTGCCCCTCCCCGGCGTGATGAAGGACCGCATCACGCTCGGCGTGGGGTTCTTCACGCCGTTCGACCTGATCGTCCGCGGCAACATCCTCTACCCGGAGACGAAGCAGTTCCTCTTGCCCGATCGCACGCAGAGCGTCGCGGTCCAGGCCGGCGCGGGCGTCGATCTGTCGTGGTGGAAGGAGCGCGGCAGGTCCATGGGGCTCCACCTCGGCGGCGGCGTCGCCGCGCTCGCCGCGCTCGACGGGCATGTGCGCGTCGCGGTCGACGCGACCGGGAAGATCGGGAGCGTCGTCGAGGACACGCTCGTCGCGTCCTACGCCCCGATCGTCGGCGCGAGCCTCGACGTCGGGAAGGATTGGCGCGCGGGCATCTCGTTCCACGGCGAGCTCGTGGGGCGGTTCAACGTGGAGATCCTCGTGAAAGACCTCGGATCGATCACGGTGCCACCGCTCGAGATCTCGGGGATCGCCCAGTACGATCCCCACCAGCTCACGGCGGAGTTCGCGCGCACGACCGGCCCCGTGCGCGGCGCGGTGTCGGTCACCTGGAAGCACTGGTCCGCCTACCCCGGCGCGCCCGAGGCGACCGTCCGTTGTCCGCTCGACGAGGTGACCGGCGAGATCACGCCGTGCGACGCGCTCGTGCCCCCCGCGCCGGACTTCCACGACACCGTGGTCCCTCGGATCGCGGCCGAGTACGTGTGGGGCGCGCGCCCGGGCGTCGATCTCCGGATCCGCGCCGGGTACGCGTTCGAGATGGGCGCCGCCCCCGAGCAGCGAGGGGAGACGAACCTCTACGACGAACACCGGAGCCTGTTCTCGTTCGGTGCTGGGCTCGACCTCGCGAAGCCCGTCGTCGCCGGGCTCTCGCTCGACTTCTTCGGTCAAGTGCAGCTCCTCCACGGTCGAACCCACGAGAAGCTGGGCCAGATCGGGGCGGACAACCCGGGCGTGCCCAACGTGAAGACCAGCGGCGTCGTCCTCGCGGGCGGGACCCAGCTCGGGGTGGGGTTCTGATGGCGCGCGGGCGACTCCTCGCGGCTTCTCTCGTGGCGCTCGCGCCGTCCACCGCGCTCGCGCACGAGCCCTGGACCTACGGCTTCGGGTCGCGCCCCGCGGCGATGGGCGGCGCCGTCGCCGCGGACACGACCGACTTCAGCGCGAACTACTACAACCCCGCGGGCCTCGCGGGCGACACGGGCCTGCGGCTGTCGATCGGGTACGAGTACGCGATCAACAACCTCTACGCGAACGACCGGGACAGCGGCGTCGATCCGGTGCACGGACTCGCGTTCGGCGTCGCCGCGGGCGGCAAGGTGTTCGGGCTGTTCCCGCTCGCGATCGGCATCGCCGCGCACATCCCGGACGACGGGCTGTCGCGCGTGACGGCGCTGCGCGAGGGCGTCCCGCGGTGGGAGCTCTACGACAGCCGCGCCGCGGTGCTCTTCCTGACCGCGAACGCCGCGATCCGCCCCGTCGACTGGCTCGAGCTCGGCGGCGGCGTCTCGTTCCTCGCGGCGACCGAGGGCCGGTTCGAAATCACGGGCACCGCGAAGGCCCTCTCGCCGTTCGATTCGCACCTGCGCCACCAGGTGGACGCGAACCTGACGAGCGTGCGCTACCCCGAGGCGGGGCTCCGCTTCCACCTCGGGCGCGGCGCGGACGTCGCCCTCGTGTACCGGCACGAGACGAAGCTCGAGCTCTCGCTCGACGCGCTCCTCCACGGCGACATCGACTTCGGCGGCATCGGCGTCCCCCTCACCTACACGCTCGAGTCGCGCACCGTCGCGGCGTTCCTCCCCGCGCAGCTGGTGGTCGGGACGAGCCTCCACCCGGTGAAGGACCTCCACGTCAACGCGGATCTCTCGTACGTCCACTGGTCCGGCTACGACAGCCCCACCGCGAAGACGACCGCGTCCCTCCGCGCGAAGCCGCCCCCGGAGGTCGCGGTGGATCTGCCCGCCGACGTGCAGCCCACGACGCCCATCCCGCCGGCGTTCGAGGATCGCGTGGTGCCGCGCCTCGGCGTCGAGTGGTTCGTCCCCGGCCTCGACGAGCGAGCGTTCGCGCGCGTCGCGCTGCGCGCGGGGTACGTGTTCGAGATGTCCCCCGTGCCACCGCAGTCGGGGCTCACGAACTTCATGGACGCCGATCGGCACACGTTCTCCTTCGGTGCGGGCGCCGTGATGCGGCAGCCGAACGTGTCGCTCGACCTCCATTTCGCGTACTCGCACCTCCCCGAGCGAATCACGCTCAAGAAGGATCCGGCGGATCTCGTGGGCGACTATCGACAGCGGGGCGAGATGCTGAGCTTCGGCGCGACGCTCGGGGCGGGGTTTCGATGAGGCGCGCGCCGCTCTTCGCCCTCTTGCTCGCGGGCTGCGCGACGCTCGCGGACGGGCACGCGGGCCTCGAGAACCCTCCCTCCGCGCGCCTCGGCCCGTTCCGCCTGCTCGCCTCCGGAGAGATCGGCGCGAACCAGCTCCCGCCGTTCGCGATCCAGGACAACACGTTCTTCTACCGGGACCCCTCCGTCGTCGACGCGGACGGCGACCCGCGCACGCTCGACGTGATCGGGTACTTCGCTGGCGTCGAGAAGGACGAGGATCCCAACGCGCCGACGGATCGCATCGCGCGCTTCGACGCGGTCGACGGGCGGAGCTTCCCCGTTCCGGGGACGGTCGTGCTGACGCCGACGCTCGACTGGATGGACGGCCACGTCGGCGCGCCGAGCGCGGTGCGAACGCCGTCGGGGATCTTTCTCTACGTGGAGACCGGGGGCGGCATCGCCCTCGCCACGAGCGCGGACGGCGCATCGTTCGAGTTCGATCCCGAGCCCCTGCTCGACGGATCGAGCCCGAGCGTGGTGCAGCTCGCGGACGGGACGTTCGACATGTTCTTCGAGGTCGACGGCCCCGCGATCCTCGAGGCCACTTCTCCGGACGGCCACGCCTTCACGCTCGCGTCCGACGCGCCGGTCCTCACGTCCGCGGGTTCACCGTGTGCGGTCCAGCGCGCGTCGGAGGAGGGGCGCCCGATCCTCGACGTGTACTTCACCGCGCCGACCAAGACGGGCGCCCAAATCGGCATCGCCTCGCGCTTCCTCGACGGCGCCGACCGAGCGCTCGAGCGATCCTCGGCGATCCTGCTCGCGCCGAACGCGCTCCTCGACGTGCGCGAGCCGAGCGTGATCCGGTTCGACGGGTTCACGCTCCTCTTCGCCACGGAGAACGCCTCCCGCACGTCCACCAAGCCGAGCGTGATCGCAGGCCTCGCGCCCGCCACGTTCGCGCTGCCCCCCGCGAGCCCACCCTAGAGCGACAACCCTGTTTGTCGCTCTAGGTCGGACGGCGGCCGTCGGCCGTGAGATTCGGGTTTCCAACTGGTAACCCGGTAACCCGCCGAAGGGCCATCAAACGAATCTGGGTGCAGGGGTTTGCGCAATTTCGCGGCCAAGGTCGTGGGACTCGGTGTCCCAGCTGGGTGGCACGAGTCTCGCTCAGCGGGGCGGCGGAGGAACCACATGGTAACCCAGTCGCTTGCGTTCACGTCCCTCACCGCTCTTGCCCTCGTGCAGCTCGGCTGCAGCGAGATCACCCTCGTCGACCCGCGGAGCGACCGCCCTCGCACCGAGGCGACGCTCTCATGGACCACCGAGCCCATCGCCGACGTCGACGCGAGCGCATACGACGGGCATGGCTTCGTCGTCCACGAGTGGGGCACGGACACGGTCGTCGTCGGCTCCGACGGATCGCTCCAGCGGGGGCTCCACCACGAGCAGGAGGATCTCCCGGCGTTCGTCTACGACCGCGTGAGCGGCGGAAAGGCCACGCCCGAGAGCTCGGTCGAAGTGAAGATGGAGACCCCCGTCACGTACTTCTACTCGGACGTCCCGCGGAAGGTGACCGCCGCGGTCGCCTTCCCGCGAGGTGTCTTCACGCAGTGGTACCCCGCCGTGCAGCGGTTCACGCCCGCGATCATCGGACCGACCTCGGGCGGCGCGAGCACCGCGTGGCATGATCCGGTGTTCGATCTGACGACCCCGTTCAACTCGGAGCAGTGCAGGGCGGACTACACCTCGGTCGCCGATGGCCTGCTCGACTGGGGCGAGGTCGAGGTCCTCGATCGCGCGGCAGCGCCCGCGCTTTCGGACGCGCCGCTCGACGAGTTCACGTGGTCGTTCGCTCGCGATGTCGCATCGAACCCCGTGCGCTTCGCCTCTGCGCCCGGCGGCGCGCAGGCGGAGAAGTTCCTCTTTTACCGAGGGCTCGGCAACTTCGAGCTCCCCGTGACCGTCACGGCGGAGGTCGGAGGGGTGGTGCGGGTCGCGAACCACTACGGGGCCGCGATCCCCCGTGCGTTCCTGATCCACGTCGACGGGGACCGCGGCGCGTTCGTGACCACCGCGGCGCCGCTCGCGCCCGCGTCGTCGATCGAGGGGCAAGTCCCGTCGCTGGACGACGCCGCGGATCTCGACTCGTTCGCGACCACGCTGGGCGAGGAGGTCGAGAAGGCGATCGACGCGACGGGCCTCTATCATGACGAGTCCGTCGCGATGGTGAACACGTGGAAGCGGCAGTGGTTCCGGACGCCCGGGACGCGCGTCCTCTACTTGATCCCGCAGGCGTGGACCGATTCGTCTATCCCCTTGACGATTTCGCCGACCCCCGCGAAGACGGTCCGCATGATGATGATCCGCGTCGAGATCCTCTCGCCGGAGCTCGAAGCGTCGGACGTCGAAGCCGCGAAGCGGCTCGCCGATCCGGGGACGGCGCCCGCCGGAGAGGCGCACTTCGTCGCGCTCGGGCGGTTCGCCGAGCCTCGCCTTCGTCGGGCGCTCGCCCTCGCGGGGGATCCTCAGCTCGGCGCGTCGTTCCTCCGCGACATCGAGAGCGCCGACACGCGAGGCATGTCGGGCGAGTGATGTCCCGACGCGCCCTCATCGTCCACCCGCGCTACGAGGTGCTCGATCAGATCGGGCGCGGAGGAGAGGGCTCCGTGCTGCGCGTGGTCGATCGCGAGGAGCCCGACCGACGCCTCGCCGCGAAGGTCCTCCACGTCCGCGGGGAGCGTGAGGAGACGCTCCGCGCCGAGCTCGCGATCTTGCGGCGCGCGCTGATCCCCGGGCTCGTCCGCGCGCACGACCTCGCGCGCAGCGCGACGGGCGAGCTCTTCCTCGTCGAAGATCTCGTCGACGGGCCGGAGGCGCGCGCCTGGCTCGAAGGCGCGGGTGAGGTGACGCCGCCCAGCATCCCGGATCGCGTGCGAAGGCTGGTGTCGGTGATCGCGGGAGTCGCGATCACGCTCGGTGGGATGCACGCCGTCGGCATCGCGCACGGGGACGTCAAGCCGGCGCACGTGCGCGTGGACGTCCCCAGCGGGCGGATCACGCTCTTGATTTGGGCGCCGCCGTGTCGCGCTTCGACGACGTCTGGCGCGGAGACGGCGCGCTCACGCCGGCGTTCGCGCCGCCCGAGCGCGCGCGAGGAGGTCCGCCCACGCCTCGTGGGGATCTCTACTCCCTCGGCGCGACGGCGATCGCGCTGGTCGGCGGGGATCCGCGGTCCGTCGCGTCGACGGAGAGCTCCGCACCGTGGCTCCCGCCGAGCCTCGTGGATCTGATCGCGTCCCTCACCTCGGACTCCCCCGCGGACCGCCCGGCGAGCGCCGCCGACGTCCTCCTCGCGCTCGGCCGCTCCTCTCCCGCGAGGCCCCCACAAGAGGGGCACTCACGAGCGAAGCCCCCACCCGTGACCATCGTGGGTCGCGTCGCGGAGCTCAGGGAGCTCGGCGCTCCGAAGCCGCGGGCCGTCACGTACGTCGTCGGGCCCGCGGGGATCGGCAAGACGTTCCTCGCGCGCGAGGTCTTCACGCGCGCGCTCCTCTCGGGCCGCGAGGCGCGCTGGATCTCGCCGAACGAGGGCGGGCGCCGCGCCGCGCTGGTCGCGTGGCTGCGGGCGCCGACGGAGGAGGTTCCGTTCCTCTTCCGCGCGCACGATCGGGCCGTGGCGCCGCTCCTCATCCTCGACGATCTTCACGCGGACGGCGCGGATCTCGCGAGCGCTCTCGACCTCTACCGTTGTCGCGGCGACCGACCGAGCGATCTCGAGATCCTCGCGGTGGCGCGCCAAGCGCCGCTCGGCGCGACTGCGATCGCGCTCGGCCCGCTCTCGGAGGACGAGGCCACGGCCCTCGCAGCGACCGTCGGCGCGGCGCGCTCGGACCTCCCGACCGCTCGTGGCGTGCCGGGTTGGATCGTCGCCTCGACGGGCGCGATCCCGCTCGATCGGGACACCGCCGCGGGCGCGATCGTGAGCCTCACGGCCGACGCGAGGGCCGTCCTCGGCGCGGTCGCCAGCGCAGCGGGGGCGGCGCCCGTCGACGTGCTCGAGCGCGCGCTCGGTGCAGCGCGCTTCGCAAGAGGGATGGGCGAGCTCGTCGCTCGAGCGCTGGTTTCGCGCCGCTACGCCGACGCCACGCTCGAGATCGCGCTGGTCGATCCGGCCCTCGGCCCGGGCCTCGCAGCGGCGCTCCAGGACGTCACGCCGCGCGCCGAGCTCACGCGCGCGATGCTCGAGAGCGCCGCGTCGAGCGTGGCTTCCCTCCTCGCCCTCGGGACGACGGAGGTGAGCGCGCAGGGCGCGGTGCTCCTCGAGCGGGCGCGGCAGCGCGCGAAGCTCGAGGGCCGAACGGCAGCGCAGATCGAGGCGCTGCTCTTGCTCTCGCGAGATCCCGCGCGCCGCGATCCGGCGAGCATGCTCGAGCTCGAGCGGCTGCTCCGCGACTCGGGGCGTCCGCGTCGCACCCAGAGGTGCTCGACTACCTGACGGAGCTCGCAGAAACATCGCCTGCGGTCGCGCTCGCCGCCCTTCGTCGACGCGCCGAGGCCGCCGCGCGCGCGGGCGACAAGGAGCGCGCCGATGCGCTGGTCCGTGACGCGATCGCTCTCGCCCGCGGAGGAGAGAGAGAGGAGGCGCTCGCGCAGGCCACGACGGGGATCGTCGCGCTGTTCCTCTCCCGGTACGACGAGGCACGCGAGGCGCTCGAGGACGCGAGCGCGCGCTTCGCGTCGCTGCCCCTCGACGATCGCGAGGAGGTGGCGCGCGTCGATCACAACCTCGGCGTCGTCGCGCTCTACGGAGGCGACGCGAATCGGGCGGCGCGCGCGTTCGAGCGCGCGCTCGCGGAGAAGCGGCGGCTCGGGGATCGGAGCGGCGCGCGCGCGTGCCTGCTCAACCTCGGCCTGTCCCTCGCGCGGCTCGGGGAGCTCGAGCGCGCGGACGCGGCGCTCGCCGAGGCCGAGCGGCTCGCGCGTTCGCTCGGGCAGACGCAGGGGCTCGGGTGGGTGCTCGCGGCGCGCGCCGACGTCGCGGTTCGTGCCGCGAACCCGCGCCGAGCGCGTGACTTGGTTCGCGAGGCCGAGGCGATCGCCGACACGCTGCCCGGCACGATCCGAGCCGATTTGGGGCTCCTCCGCGCACAGATCGCGCTCCTCGAACGGGACGGTCCGGCTGCCCGAGCCGCGATCGACGCGATCGACGCCGGCGCGCGGAGCGGCGATCCCCTCGTCGACGCGCGCGCGCTGACCCTCGCGAGCGAGGCCGCACTCGCCACGCTCCCCGTGGACAGGATCACGGCCGCGCGCCTCGCCGTTCGAGCGCTGCGCGTCGCGCGTCGCGCGGGGCTCCGCGACGCCGAGGAGGGCGCCGCCCACGCGCTCGGCGCGGCGAGGTCTCGGCGCCACGCGCGCTATGATCGGCCCGTGATCGCGCGCGCGTCGGAGGAGGTGCTCGGGCCGGTGTGGGACGCGCTCCGCGCGATCGCCGCGGGTGCCTCGGGCAGCGCCGAGCTCGTCGCTGCGGCGCTCGCGCGCGACGCGGGCGCCGAGCGGGCCTTCCTCTGCGCGGTCGAGCAAGGGGGCTCCATCTCCGGAGTGTGGGCCGCCGATCTGGACGGGCTGCCGATCTCCGAGGCGCGCCGACGCGCTCCAGAGGCGCTCGTCGCGCTCGCCGTCGCGCGGGACGGGCCGCTGCTCGAACGTGACGCGAAGCTCGGAGCGAAGGTCGCGATCGCGGCCCCCGCCACGGTGGGCGCGCCACGCGCGGTCATCGTCCTCGAGCACCGGTTCGTCGTGACCGCGTTCGACGGGCTCACTCGGGGGGTGCTCGAGCGCTGGGCGATCGCCGCCGGGCTCGCGCTCCGGACGCTCACGCCGGTTCCCCCCGCGCAGACCGCGGCGGACGCGCCGACCTCCGACCGTCCACCGCCCGAGGAGCTCGTGTCCACGCCGAACTCGCGCCCGCATGCGCTCGCGGAGATCGGCAAGGACATCGACCTCACGACGGTCCTCCCGACGCCCGGGCGACACCGCGTGTTCGGGGCGATCTCGGGGAAGAGCCACGCGTTGCGCCGCGCGCTTGCGCGGCTCGACATCGCCCTCGGCGGGGACGTGCCGGTCCTCATCACGGGGGAGACGGGCGTCGGGAAGGAGCTCTTCGCGCGCGCGCTCCACGATCATGGGGCGCGCGCGGATCGCCCATTCGTCGCGGTCAACTGCGGCGCGATCCCCGACACGCTCTTCGAGGCCGAGCTCTTCGGTCACGTGCGCGGCTCGTTCACCGGCGCCGATCGCGCCCGAACGGGGCTCCTCGCGCGCGCCGAGGGCGGGACGTTCTTCCTCGACGAGGTCGCGGAGCTCCCGCTGCCGCGGCAAGCCACCCTGCTCCGCGTGCTGCAGGAGCGGCGCTACCGGCCCGTCGGGAGCGACGTCGATGTGCCGTTCGACGTCCGCGTCGTCGCCGCGACGAACCGCGACCTCGGCGCGCTCGCGGCCGCGGGCGGGTTCCGGCGTGATCTCCTCTACCGTCTCAACACCGTCGAGATCGTCATCCCCCCGCTCCGCGAGCGCAGGGAGGACATCCCCGAGATCGTCGATCGCTTCCTCGCGCGCGCGTCCCAGCGATCGGGGCTGCGCGTGTCGCTCTCGAGCGGCGCCCTCGACGCGCTCACGCACCACGACTGGCCCGGCAACGTCCGGGAGCTCGAGCACCTCGTCGATCGGTTGTGTCTCTCGGGCGTGAAGGAGATCGGCCTCGAGCATCTCCCGCGCGAGTTCCGGCGGCGCAGGGCGAGCCCCGAGCCTCCGCGTCCGACCCGAGGCAGACGCGACGAGAGCGAGCGCGACGAGGTCCATCGCGCGCTGACGGCGACCGGTGGCAACATCAGCCGCGCCGCGGCCCACCTCGGGCTCACGCGCCACGGACTGAAGAAGCGCATGGTTCGGTTGGGAATGAGAGAGAAGCGCGGAGAAGGTGCGGCATGAAGAGAGCCCTAGGTTGGCTGATCTCCCTGGCAGTCGCTGGGTGCGCGTCGTCGTCCGACGACCGCGTTGGAGGAGCGTGCGCGTCGAGCGGCGTGGAGGGAGTCGCGCTCGCGGAGGACGCGGTGTCGGTCTCGAACGAGGATCTGGGCTACGCCCCCTACGCCATCGACGGCTGCTCGCTCGTGTATGTGGCGCGCGCCGGGGCCGCCGACGCGCCGGGGCACCTCGTGCTGCGCGACCTCGAATCGGGCGTCGAGACGGAGCTCTCGCCCGCGAGCGAGTCCCCCGCGCGACCGGCGATCTCGGGCGACGTCGTGGCGTGGGAGGCGCGCGCGACAGGGGTCATCCGCGTCCGCGTCGGCGACGCGATCGACACCATCACCGGGCCGTTCGATCACGCGAGAGAGCCGCGCGTGAGCGGTCGAGCCGTGGTCTTCACCGGCTTTCGTGCGCCGGGTGACGCGAGCGACAGCGACGTCTTCCTGTACGACGTCGACGCTCGATCCGTGGTGGAGCTCACGAACGGCCCCGGGCAACGGCGCTTCCCCGACGTGTCGTCGACGCACGTCGCGTGGAGCGACTTCAGCGAGGGACCGACCGGCGTCTTCGACGTCGACGGCAACGACGCGGCGGACATCGTGCTCCTCGATCGGCGGTCGGGCACGCGGACGACGCGCAAGAAGCCTGGAAAACAGGCGTTCCCCATGCTCGGCGCGGACGACAAGATCGCTTACCTCGACTGGAACCTCGTCCACCCGGAGCCGAAATTCAGCGCGTTCGAGCTCGTCCTCGGCGATCTCGTCGGCGACGGTACGAGCGATTTCACCGCGTCGCACATCACGACGAGCATCTACCTGCGGCCCGTCGCGCGCGGGGCGTTCGTCGACTGGATCGACACCTCGTCAGGCATCGCGCTCCTCCGGCTCGAGGTCGCGACCGCGACCTCCACCACCGTGCCGGAGACCGTCGCCAACCTCCCGGGGGCCCTGGTCATCGGCCCCACGGCGAGCGACTCGGTGACGCTCCTCGGCACCGGCACCAACGCGGCGGACGTGACGCTGCAGGCGTTCCCGCGATGACGCACGCGCGACGGCGCTGGGACGCGGTTCGCCGACCGATCTCGAACACTCGTGGCGGAGTGGTAACTGAAATGGTTACTCTGCGGTCTGCAAAGGGGTAACCGCGCGCATCCCTGAGGCCCAAGAGGCAGCTTTTCGGCCTAATTTCAGGCTGGTCTGCTGCTTGCTCGAGCGGGCAACCATGAACTCTGCTCGAGCTCTTCACCTCTTCCTCCCTTCGCTCCTCCCTCTCTTCGCGGTCGCGTGCGGATCCATCGTCGAGACGCCCCCAGCCCACCAGCAGACGATGAGTCCGCTCGGCGAGGCGTGCGGCTTCGACGCCCAATGCGCGAGCGCGCGATGCAGCGCCGATCCGGATCAGGGCCAGTGCGGTACGTGCGTGACGCTCGTCGCGCTGGGCGAGGCGTGTGATGGGCAGGACCTGGCGTGCGCGCGCTCGGCCTCCTGTGTGTCGTCCGTGTGCAAGACGAACAAGAAGGACGTCGGGGACGCGTGCGCCGTCGGCCCGAAGGGCACGGATTTCGGGGATTGCGACGACGAGCTCTACTGCGCCCCGGACGATGGCAGCTTCACGAACGGACATTGCCGCCCCCACCTCGCGCTCGGGGAGGCGTGCGTGTTCTCGTGGACCTGCGCCGCCGGCACCACCTGCGATGGGACGACGGGGAAATGCGAGATCCCGGACCCGTCCAACTGCTTCCTCCACCCGTACCTCTGCGGAGAAGGCCAGTACTGCAGCCAAGCGGGCGTGTGCGCCCCGGCGAAGCTGACCGCCGGCGCGATCTGCGGGATTTCGAACGGCATGATCGTCGACGGTGAATGCGCGCCGGGGCTCGTCTGCGGCAACGCGGACGCGCCGAACGGGGGCTCGCCGCAAGACGACGAGACGTGCTTGCCGGCCCCGACCTCGGGTCAGCCGTGCATGTTGGGCCAGTGCGCCTCGGGGCTCTACTGCGTGAACGCGTACGACGGGAGCCTGCCGCTCTGCGCGCCGCGCCTCGAGCAGGGCGACGCGTGCACGCGCTACTACGACAGCGACGACTGCGCGAGCGGCCTCGAGTGCCGCGCCGGCGAGTGCGCGCCGGTGTGTGAGTAGCCTCGTCGCTCGAGGCGAGCTCCGTCGATCCTGACGGCGGAGCGTCGAATCGTGGCGGCGACGCGCGAGGCGTGCGCTCCTGTAGACTCCACGGCGAATCATGCGCTCCCGAACGTTCGTCCTCTTGCCGATCGCCCTCGTCGTGCTCGCGATCGCGTCGTGCTCCGACGCGAAGACGCGAGCAGGGGCGGCGGGCTCCGGAAAGACGCGCGACAAGACCACGGACCAAGCGGATCCGAAGTGCCACCCGAGCGCCGACGTCGTGACGCGCTTCAAGGCGTGCCGCGAGGCGACGTCCGACCCCCAATGTCGGTCCCTCGGCGGAGCGTGGCAGAAGGTGCCGTGGGGCATCAGCGGGGGTCAGCGGGACGCATGCGTGTGCGAGATCCCCGACGCGGGCTGCCCATGCACCAAGGTGTCCGACTGCATCGACGAGTGCCTGCTCGAAGGCGACTGGAAGGACTGCAAGCCCGGCCCGGGCAAGTGCGGCGCGGGGCACGACGGCTGCTATTGCTTCCTCGACAAGGGCGACAAGCCCGCGGGCATCTGCGTCAACTGATGGCGCGCGCCGCGCGATTCGATAGCCTCGCTGGATGAAGAGGCGGGCCTTCGCGTTCATGCTCCTCGCGACGTCGTGTGGGACCGACGGAGTCGCGGACTCCTCCTCGAGCTCGAGCTCCACCGGCACCGGCGGCGCGGGGGGCGCGGCGACCGTCCTCACGGTGAACGGCCGCTCGACCGAGGTCCACCTGCCCCCCGGCTATGACGGGAAGACGCCCGCGCCGCTCCTCGTCATGCTGCATGGCTATTCGGTCACCGCGTACCTCGAGGAGCTCTACCTCGCGCTCCAGGGCCCCGCGAACGATCGCGGGATGATCTACGTCGCGCCGGACGGGACGCCGGACCAACAGGGCAGACAGTTCTGGAACGCGACCGACGCGTGCTGCAATTTCTACGGCTCCACGGTCGACGACAGCGGCTGGCTGACCGCGCTCATCGACGCGATCTCCGCGAAGTACAACGTCGATCCGAAGCGCGTTTATCTGTTCGGACACTCCAATGGCGGGTTCATGGCCTACCGGATGGCCTGTGAGCACGCCGATCGCATCGCGGCGATCGGCTCGCTCGCCGGCGCGATGTGGCTCGACCCGACGGTCTGCAAGCCGTCGGCCCCCGTGAGCGTGCTCCAGAGCCACGGCACGGAGGATCCCGAGATCCTCTACGCCGGCGCCCCCGACGGGACGGGCGGCGCGGGCCCCTACCCGAGCGCGAAGCAGACAGTCCTCGATTGGGCGGCGCTCGACGGCTGCGCGCCCACGCCCGTGAACGCCCCCGCCCAGGACTTCGTGCCGACGATCGCGGGCGCGGAGACGGCGATCGAGGACTACGCGCAGGGCTGTCAGAAGGGCACGGCCGTCACCCTCTGGTCCATCCAGGGCGGCGCTCACATCCCCGACGTGGGGGACGCGTACCGGAAGGCGGTGCTGGACTTCCTGCTCGCCCACCCGAAGCAGGATTGAGCGCGGCGAATGTCTACGTTCGCACGCGCGCGGTGAGCTCGACCTCGAACCGCATGCGCGCGTCCACGAGCCCCGCGACGATCGCGGTCGCGGCGGGCCGAATGTCTCCGAACACCTCGCCGAGGACCGCGCCGATCGCGTCCCAGTCGCGTGCGTCCGTCACGATGTAGCGCGCGCGGACCACGTCGCAGAGGGACGCGCCCGCGGCGGCGAGCGCGCTCGCGGCGTTCTCGAGGGCCTTCCGTGCCTGTGCGGCCGGATCGCTCGAGATCGTCATGGTCGCGTAGTCGAAGCCAGTCGTCCCCGCGACGAACACCCACTCTCCATCGACGACGGCGCGCGAGTATCCCCACCTCTGCTCGAACGGAGAGCCCGACGAGACGAGCCGGCGCGTCAACGGTCCCGCCCGGCCGGGGACGCGCGCCGAGCGCGCCGGTGGAGCGCCGCGACCAAACCGCCGAGCGCGAGCACGAGCCCGGTCCCCGCGGTGCGCGGATCGTCGAAGCTGCAGCTGCATCCGCCGCCCGTGTCGTCCGTGTCGCCGATCGGGCTGCCGCCGGCGCCCGTGCTCGCGCCCGTCGATCCGGCGCCGGCGGACGTCGACGTCGCTGGGTTCGTGGGGCTTCCGAACTCGTACGCGCCGATGTCCGGGGGCCCCACCATGTTGCGAGGCGCAGCGGCGAGCCCCGCGTCGATGCCCCGGCGCGGCGGGACGTAGATCGGGATCACCTGAGGCTTCGGGATCTCGAGCCCCGCGGGCCCCTTCGCGTTCGCGTCCGCCGCATCGACGAGCGGGCTTCCCTTCACGGGGACGAGGTCGAAGCCGACGAAGTCGGCGAAGCCCGGATCGGCGACCACTATCGAGTTCGTGAGCTCGTCCGCGGTCGGGAACGTCGTCGAGAAGAGGTTGTTCGCGCCCGCGAGCGTGCGCGACCCGGTCGTCCAGTTGCCCTCGGGATCGCGCAGGAGATCCGGGGCGTTCCCGTCGGGGGAATAGAACACGTTGTTGCTGATCTCGACGCTCTCCACGGAGTCCTGCGCGCGGAACGCCTGCGCGTTCGGGCCGAGGACGATCGTGTTGAACGCGAACCGATACCGGCCCCCGGTCTCGCCCGTCCCGTCGCCCCCGAACCGAGAGATGTTCCACTGTCCGTGCTGGACGAGCACGTTGCCCACGACGTCGCTGTCTTCGCGCGCGAGGCTCGGGTCCTGACCGTCCGGGCCGATCAGATCGAGCAGGTGATAGCCGGGGTCGTCCCCCTCGATCCAGTTCGAGTAAATCTCGTTCCGCTCGGACCGCGACTTCACGCTGTTGCCGCCGTTCCCGTCGTGGATGTAGGAGTGTTGGAGGCGGAACACGGAGCCCGGGTACATGGTCTCGTCGGTCGCCATGTAGATCTGGTGGTGATGGTCACCCGTGCCCGTGTGGTAGACCTCGACGTACTCGAACAGCGCGCTGCCGGACTCCTCGTCCGTCCCGAGGATGCCGTGGTTCGGACAGTCGTGCACGACCACATTGCGGACGGTGACGTCGTCCGCTTTGTGGACCAGACAATAGGCCTGGCCGCCCGTGATCTCGAAGTTCTCGAACACGAAGTGCGACGCGTGGAGGACGATGGACCATTCGTCGCCCCCCGAGATCGTCGGGCGCTTCCCGTTCACGGGGACTCCGCGGATGGTCACCTTCGCGTCCGGCGTGCCCGAGCTCTCGGGCCGGATATGGATGTTGCCCGGGTAGGTGTGATCCCCCGCGACCTCCACCACGTCCCCCGGCTTCAGGATGGACTCGACGCCCGAGAGATCCGCGAACTGTTCGCCGGGCCCGACTTTGTAGGTCTCGGCGAACGCGTCGCGCGCGACGAACGACGAGAGGCCAACGAGCGAGAGTGCCGAAAGGGAAAGCCAATGGGATCGCATGAGGCGCGGAACCTGCCACACTTCGGCGCGACCGGACGCGGGAATCGTCCCAACACCCCGACGAAGCACGACGAAGGCGGGCGTCGCCTCGATCAGCGGTCCGACGCGGGGACGCGGCTCACGGTCGCGCCGATCCCTTCGAGGAGCTCGCGGTACCAGTCGAACACGCGCACGGTCGTGTTGTCGGTGATCTTCGCGTGGCCCCAGAGGATCGAGAGGGTCCGCGTCGTCTCCGGGGTCGTCTTGGTGCGCTGCGAGTCCTTCACGGCGTTCGCGCACGCGCCGTCCGCGTCGAACAGGCAGAGCAGGCCCTTCACGTCGATCGTCTGACCGGACGCGTTGAACACGTACTCGGTGCCCTCGGGGGCGATCCGCACGGCGAACGGCGCCTTCGCGCGATCCAGGTCGACGACGCTGATGGGGAGCCCCGAGTGGAGCGAGACGACGTTGCACGCGTCGACGGCGACGTTGATGCTCGAGAGCGCGCCCTCGGTCGCCGCGCGGATCAAGTACTCGGACGCGGGCTTGCCGCGGCCCGTGGGCTTGTAGCCGCCGTGGCGCAGCAGATCCCTGATCTTCCCTCGAATATCGTCGCTCGAGGCGAGCCGTTGCGGCGGGTCGAGCGCGAGCCCGGCGACGAGCGCGGGGGGCGCGGGCAGCTCTCCGAGCTTGCGGGGGAAGGTCGTCTCGAACGCGAGGACGTCGAGCAGGGGATGAGGCTCCACGTGGATGGGTTGCATCGGCCCGGGAACTTAGCTTTGGTGCGGCTCCGGCAGGACATGAAAGCGCAACGGCCACGATCGCTCTCCCACGTGCGCGCCCTGATCGCGTACCGAGCGGATCAGTTCCTGACGCTCCCGCCGCTCGTGCAGATTTTCGTCGTCCTCGGCGGGACGGCGCTCGTCATCGTCGCGTTCGCGATCGCGCTCGGCATCTTCTTCCCGAGCTCCGCGGAGCAGTCGTTCCCGGACCGCGTCTGGTGGGCCGTCACCCTGTTCTCGGACGGCGGGACGATGGCGAGCTCCCCCACGAACCAGCGCGTCCTCGCGCTCGCGGTGACGTTCTCCGGCATTCTCGCGATGAGCTTCCTCACGGCCGCGTTCGCGAGCAAGATGAGCGCGCGCATCGACGATCTGAAGAGCGGGCACAGCCCGGTGGTCGAGCATCAACACATCCTCGTGCTCGGCTTCGATTCGAAGGTCACGTTCCTCGCGCGGGAGCTCGCGCGGAGCGGGCAGCGGCTCACCGTCGTCGTCATGGCGGACCGAGAGCGGGACAAGATCGAGCACGCGCTCCGACTCGCGCGCCGCGTACCCCACAACCGCGCGCGGTTCGTGTCTCGCACGGGCGATCCTCGGAGCGAGATGGCGCTGCTCCGCGTCGCGGCGGATCGCACGCGCTCGATCATCGTCGTGCCCCCCTCCACGCTCGCGGACGAGGAGACCGTCCACTGGGCGCTCTCGACGCTCCTCGCGGTGCGGCGTGTCGTCGGGCCGAAGTACCACGGGCACGTCGTCGTCGAGGCTCGCTACGCGGAGGCGCAGCGGGTGATCGATCTCGCGACCGAGCACGACGTCGCGGGGCCCGGCGCGCTCGCGGCGGAGGTCATCGCCTCGGACGACGTGATCGCGCGGATGCTCGCGCAGAGCGCGCGGCAGGAGGGGGTGTACCACGCGCTCCGTGAGATGCTCTCGTTCGTCGGGAGCGAGCTCTACCTCGAGCGCGTGCCGCACGCGTTCGTCGGCAAGACGTTCGACGAGGCGCACGCGGCGCTCGAAGGGGGCGTCGCCGTGGGCTACCAGCTGGGTCGATCGAAGACGGTGCTCTGCCCCGCGCGCGGCGACGCGACCACGCTCGGCAAGCGAGACCGACTCGTCGTGCTCGCGGAGCGGAAGAGGCAATACACGACGTGCGGGACGCTCCCCGAGATCGTCGACTCGATCCGAGCGCTCCCGTTCGAGGCGCGGCCGGAGCGGGTGCTCGTCATCGGCTTCAACCGCACGCTCGAGCGGCTCGTGCTCGAGCTCGACGCGATACTGGCGAAGGGCTCGGAGATCCGCGTCGTGTGCTGCCCGATCAGGAACGCCGTGCACCCCGTGCTCGATCGGCTGAGGCCGCGCGTCGAGCACGTCACCCTGACGCACGACGGGCGCCGCCCCATCGACGTCGCGACGGCGCACGCGAGCCCGGACGACGCACCGGTGAGCGCGCGCCCGCTCGAGCTCGAGGGGACGGACGCGATCGTCATCCTCGGGTGCGAGGACGAGAACGACGACAACGGGGACGCGAGCGCGCTCTCGACGTTGCTGTCCCTCCGCAAGCGCATCCAGCGCGGCGGCGAGGGGGTCGAGCGGATCGTGACCGAGGTGCGCGACCTCCGGTCCGCGGGGTACGTCGCCGGGCGCCCTCGGGATCTGCTCGTGTCGAGCGACGTCGTCGCGATGCTCCTCGCACAGGCCGCCCTCGAACCTTCCCTCGCGGGTGTGTACAAAGAGCTGCTCTCCCCGCTCGGGAGCGAGGTGTTCGTGCGCCCGCGCGATCTCTACGTGGGCGACCGGGACGCGACGTTCGCCGAGGTGATGACCGTCGCGCGGGCGCGCGGGGAGATCGCGCTCGGGCTCTACCCCGCGGCGCGCTCGCCCGCGGACGAGTCGCTGCGCGACGTGATCGAGGCCGGAGAGCTCGGGGACGAGCGCCAGTCGCCGGTCGATCTGAACCCTCCGCGGGACGCGAAGGTCCCGCTCGGTCCCGAGGGCCACGTGGTCGTGCTCGCGCGCGCCTACGCGGGAGACTGAACCGTTCGTCGCCGTACAGGTGGGCATGACTTACCGAACTTCGTCCGCACGTCTCTTCGTCTGTCGCCAATGTCACGGCCCCTCGGAGGGCCCCGCGCACGGCGGGCAAGCGGCGTGCGCGCGGTGCCGCGCGCCGAACTTCCTCGCCGACCGATCCCGAATCCTCGTGCCGACTGCGCCGCAGCCGGTTTCGAACGATCCCGGGCGGCTCCAGCAGCTCCGAGTCCAGGACGGCCGGCCTCGCATCCCTCCGCCCACGCTCCAAGCCGTGCTGGGCGGGACGAGCATCCAGACGGGCCGCGAGCAAGAGGCCATGTTCATCTGGCAGAGCCTCCGATCGCGCTCCGAGAACGGGGACGTCGCGGCGAGCGAGGACCTCTCGATGCTCACGCTGATGCTCGCGAACCAGCCGAGCGTGAAGGCGCAAGCAGGCATGGTCCAGGCCCTCTCGGAGAGCGCGCTCGATGCGGTCGTGCTGCCCCGCCACAAGCAGGAGCACATGGGGCGCCTCGCGCGCCTCGCGATCGCGGGCGGCGACGCGGCGCGGGGCGACCAGTTCCTCGCGGCGATGCAGCCGCTCGCGCCCGAGCTGGACGCGGACTCGGAGTACCGGATCTCGCACGCGGTGCGCGCCACGGTCGCGGGGGACTTCGGGCGCGTGCTCGAGCTCCTCGGCCCACAGAAGGACGTCATCCCGATCGCCGACTCGCTGGACGCGCTCGCGTCGGTGTTCCGCGCGAACGCGATCGAGCGCATGGGGAACGTGGCGGGCGCGGCCCAGATCCTTCGAGAGATCCGGGATCCGAACCTGCTGGAGCTCGTCCGCGGAACCTACCCCGCGTTGGAGCTCTGCAAGGCCAGCGGATCGACGTACACCCAGGGGGCGAACAAGGAGGCCGCGGCGCGCGCCGCGATGAGCGCGGGGGGTGTCGGCCTCCTCGTGGGCGGGATCCTCGCGCTCACGGGCCTCGGGCTCGCGGCCTGGGGCTTCTTCCCGCTCGTCACGGGCGGGGGCCTCGAGTCGATGACCATGCTGCCCATCGGCGGCGTCACGGCGGGCGTCGGTCTGTTCGTCGCGCTCCGCGCGCGCTCGAAGGGCAAGCGCGCCGCGTGGCTCCGGTTGAACGGCGTCTCGTGTGAAGCGCGCATCGTGAGCTGCGCCCGGACGGGCACCGAGATCAACGACGTCCCGGTAATGCTCCTGTCGCTCCAGGTGATGGGACCGACCGGACCGTACGCGGCGACGGTGAAGAAGCTCCTGCCGGACTTCCAAGCGGCCCAGCTCATGGGGCACACGGTCCGCGTGCGGGTCGCGCCGGACAATCCGCAGGAGCTCATCTTCGAGGAGTAGTCGGCCGCTTCACCAGGCCGCGCCGGCGACTTGCCGGGTCGCGACGTTCAGCCGGTTCCACACGTTGATCTGCGCGATCCCGAGGAGGAGCCCCGCGAGCGCTCGCTCGTCGTAGTGGCGCTTCGCCTCGTCCCACGCGGCGTCGGAGACGCCCTCGGATCGATCCGCGATCCGCGTCAGCTCCTCCGCGAGGGCGAGCGCGGCGCGCTCGGGCGGGGTGAAGTACGGTGTGTCGCGCCAGGCGGCGACGGTGAAGAGGCGCTCGTCCGTCTCACCCTCTTTCTTGGCGATCTTGCGGTGGCCGTCGAGGCACACGCCGCAGCCGTTGATTTGGCTCACCCGGAGGTGAACGAGCTCGAGCGTGCGCTTCGGGACTCCGCACCCCTCGAGCGCCTTGTTCATGGCGTGGAGCGCGTTCATCGCCTCGGGGACCAGCATCGCGGGGTTCTTCATTCGGGCTTCCATGGTCGTTCCTCTCGAGAAGGGCGCGCCGCGCTGGGGCGGTCGCGCGCGCGCGCCCCGGGTGGGGTGCGTCACCGGGGGGACGAGGCGCGGGTCCGCGCTGTGACATGGCCCGTCCAGGAGATCGGCGGGAGGAGGGCCCCGAGGCGGGGTATAACCGTCGCACCTTCGGAGGAGTGTCGTGATGCGTGGGACTTTGCTTTCTTCACTCGGGGTCGTGGCGCTCTCCGTGGGGTGCACGGCGGGCGGGGGCTTGGGCGCCGGCGGTGCGGGCGGGGGCGGCCCGGGTGGGAGCGGCGACAGCGCGAGCAGCGGCTTCTCGGGCGGCACGGGGATGTCCACGGGCTCGAGCATGAACAACGGCTGCGCCGAAGCGGCGACGCTCGTGTACGTGCTCTCGGCGCAGAACGATCTCTACAGCTTCCAGCCCGACAAGAAGACTTTCACGAAGATCGGCCCGCTCGGGTGCCAGACGGGCATGCAGCCCAACTCGATGGCCGTCGATCGCGACGCGGTGGCGTGGGTCAACTACGTCGACAACGACGGGTTCGAGGACACCGCCGGCGCGGTGTTCAAGGTGAGCACTGCGGACGCGAGCTGCACGGCCACGTCGATCAAGCTCGATCCGGAGTGGTACCGGCTGGGCATGGGCTTCGCGTCGGACGACGTCGGCGGCACGACGGAGAAGCTCTTCGTCACGGGCACCGGCGGCATCTCGAACCCGGGATTGGGTCGCATCGATTTTGGGACCCAGAAGGTCGTCCCGATCGGGCCGTTCACGGGGGGCCTCGACGGCGAGAGCGCGGAGCTCACCGGCACGGGGGACGCGCGGCTCTTTGGCTTCTTCACGACGACGCCCGTTCGCGTCGCCCAGATCGACCCAGGGAGCGGCGCGATCTCGAACAACAAGCCCCTCGCCAGCGTCCCGACGCCGCTCGCGTGGGCGTTCTCGTTCTGGGGCGGAGACTTCTATCTCTACACCTCGCCCGATGGCGTGAGCGACAGCACGGTCACGCGCTATCGTCCGAGCGACGGCACGACCGACACGTCCTACATGACGCAGATCGGGTTCACGATCGTGGGCGCTGGGGTCTCGACGTGCGCGCCGACCACGCCCCCGAAGTGATCGCCGCGCGACGCGCGCTCGGCGCGACCGCCGTGGCTCTCGCGCTCTCCGCGTGCACGACGCCGGATCCGCCGGACTCTTCGAGCTCTTCCTCGAGCGGATCGGGGGCGCCCACGTGGCTCGACGCGCCCACCGAGGATCCCCCCGCGCTCCTCTCGGGCGTGGGGCTGGAGTCCGGCGACGCGACGCGCGCGTACACCCCGCGATACCCGCTCTACAGCGACGGGCTCGGGAAGCGGCGCGTCCTCCATCTTCCGAAGGGCGCGCGCATCGACGCCTCCGCGCCGAACTGGACGTTCCCCGTCGGGACCGTGTTCGCGAAGACGTTCGTCGACGGGGAGACGAACGTGGAGACGCGCCTCCTGTTTCGGCTCGCAGACAGTTGGCAATACGCGGTCTATGTCTGGCGCGAGGACGGCTCGGACGCGGATCTGCTGACGGGCAATTGGGCGTCGGTCCCGCTCACGACGCCGACGGGCGTGACGCACGACGTGCCGTCGCGGCTCGATTGTCGGTCTTGCCACGAGACGCACCAGGAGATCGCGGGCCATCCCGTGCTCGGGGTCGACGCGCTCCAAGTGGACGACGCGCTCGCCCAATCGGACGCGTTCGCGGCGCCGCCCTCCCTCGGCGTGGTCGAGGGCCGCACGCCCGAGGAGACTGCGGCGCTCGGCTACTTCGTGGGCAACTGCGTGAGCTGCCACACGGGCGGCAAGGCGACGAACGCGTCCTTCAGCCTGGCCCCCGCGGACGCGGTCACCGAGACGGTGAACGTCCCGACGGAGTCCGAGACGGGGGTGGGCGTCCGCGTCGTCCCGGGCGACCCCGAGGCGAGCGTCCTCTTCATCGCGGTCGTGAGCGCGAGGAAGCCCGGATATGACGGCCCGTTCAAGGCCATGCCTCCGATAGGATGGAAGCACCTCGACCCGAGCGTCGAGGCCCCTCTTCGCGCTTGGATAGAAGGACTATGACGTCATGAAGCACTCCCTTCGATCCGCGCACGCGGTGCTCATGGTCGTCGCTGCGCTCGCGGCGTGCGACGACGCCGCCACGACCGCTTCGTCGACGAGCTCGAGCGCGAGCTCCTCGTCCGCGAGCACGGGCGGCGCGGGGGGTGGCCATCCCGCGCGACTCGAGCTCGACTTCGTGGGGATCCCGTTCGCGACGGAGCTCCCGTACATCACGGATCTCGCGTTCGTGCCGGGCGCCTCGGGAGAGTTCCTCGCGAGCGATCTCTACGGCGGCATCGAGCTCGGGAAGATCACCGGGGACGCGACGGAGATCTCGTTCAGCGCGAAGATCCCGGACGTCTACGCCGAGTACGACGCCGGGCTCCTGTCGGTCGCGATCGATCCGGACTTCGCGTCGAATGGGTACTTCTACGCGGGATTGAACCTCGCGACGAACCACGTGGTGGTGCGTCGCTACACGCTCGATCGCGCCGACCCCGCCGCGACGATCGCGAGCGCGGTCCCGATCCTCGACCTCCAGGTCCTGTCGTCGCCGCGCTGGCACAACATCACGTCGATGGGGTTCGAGCCGGACGGGACGATGTGGCTGCTCGTGGGGGACAAAGGGATCGCGCTACCGAACGCGCCCGATCCCACGAAGACGGTCGCGCAGGACGAGAAGTCGCTGCTCGGGTCGCTCCTCCGCATCCGCCCCTCGAAGGAAAAGGGCGTGGGTGGTTATCAGCCCGTCGCGGGCGCGCCGCTCTACTCCCCGACCGCGGATCCGGCGATCTTCGCGAAGGGCCTGCGATCGCCTTGGCAGGGGCTCTACCACGAGGGACGGTGGTACTACGGCGAGGTCGGGCTCGACACGTTCGAGGAGCTCAACGTCATCTCCGCCGCCGGACAGAACTTCGGCTGGCCGGTGGTGGAGGGCCCGTGCGCGCTCGACATCCATATGAACATGCCCGACTGCACGAAGTACGTGGAGCCATGGGTCTACGTCGATAGGAGCAGCAGCTCGCCGTTCGTGCTCGACGATTCCGAAGCCGTGCCGACGGGGAAACGGAGCATTTACGCGGGCTGGATTTACCGGCCGACCGAGAACGACCCGTACCAGGGGCTCTGGAACGACGTGTTGGTGTGGGGAGACGCGTTCGTCGGCTTCATGCGCGCCTCGAAGCTCGACGGGGATCCCAATGGGTGGCACCTCGGACACCACCCGTTCCCGAGCGCGTGGGACCAGGGGCCCGATGGGTTCGTCTATATGGTCTCACTGAGCGCGGAGCCCGACCCGAAGGACCCCGTCGGCATGGGCCCGCCCTCCCCCTTGAGGCGCGCGGTGCTGAAGACACACTGACCAGCTCTCCTCGTCCTCGTCCTCGTCTTCTCTTCTTCCTCGTCCCAGTCCTCGTCCTTGTCCTGGTTCTCTGCTTCTGCTTCTGCGTCTGCTTCGTTCTCGTCTCTTCTGTTCCCGAAGAATGAACCGCGCTGAGGAGCCCGTGAGGCTCCCCGGCGGCGAATCGTCCTCAGCGCCTGGACCGCCGCGGAGCCGCCAGGGCGGTAGATGTCGAGGTTCATGAAGGCGAAGAGCGGAGAGGTCGGGCGAGGACCGGGAGGCGAAGGAGGGCGGCGAGGACAAAAGACGAGGACGAGGACGAGGACGAGGACGAGGACGAGGACGAGGACGAGGCAGAAGCAGAAGCAGAGGCTGACCAGGAGGACGAGGATCGCCGGCGGGGGGTCGAGCGTCTGAAGTGGCGAAGCCCCGGGCGCATGTCCTAGTCTCGGCAACGCGAGAGGGGGCCATGTCTACGAACGACTGGGCGCAGCGGCTGATCGACGACACCACCGATGTTTTGGATGGGGTCGTTCCCCCGCGCTTCGCGCCTGCCGCGAAGGCTTTGGTAGAGGCGACGCTCACCACACTACCGGTCGGCGCCCAGCTGCTCGGGGAGCTCGCTGACCGAGGCCCACGCGAGATCAGTGGAGCCGTCGAGAAGGTGCCGAGCGTCGCGGGTCCGGCCGCACCCGCGGACGTGAAGCTGACGATCGGCAAAGGAGGCGACGGCGGGACTCGCGCGGGCGAGATCGGTGGCAAAGGCGGGAACGGCGGCGCGGGCGGCCCGGGCGTGGGCGGGACGCTCGACACCTGCAATGGAGGCAAGGGCGGCCATGGCGCCGACGGAGGCGCTGGCGGGGGCGGCCGCGGCGGCCACAGTCTCGGCATCGCGTATGTCACCGCCGCCCCCTCGGGCGGGTTCACCGTCGTGCACGGATCCGGCGGGCTAGCGGGCATGACCATGGGTGCCGGCATGCCAGCCGATCCGGGGGTGGCCCAAGACACGCTGCAACTGGGAGCAAACTGACATGCGCACGCTGGAGGAGGTGGAGCTACTGGCCGCGATCCGCGCAGAGATCGATCTCGGTCGCAGCCGAGACGACGTCCTGCGCGCCCACGGCAAGACGAACGCGGAGTGGACGGCGTTCGAGGACGAGATCGTCGCTGAGCTCGCCGATGATCTGGATCGAGGGGAGCGCACGAGGCTCGACGCGTTCACGCGCGTCTACGACGCGAAGCGCGGGGCGAGCCCCGAACTTGCGCCCGGAGCGCAACCCGTCTCGGACGCGACCGAGCCGGGCACCCCCGTGTTGGTGAAGGTCTCACAGATTGGAGCGATCACCGAGATGGTCGACGGCGGCGCGCTGCGCGAGGCCGTGCTCAAGGCGCTGCCCTTCGTTCCATCCGCGCCGACGCAGCCTTCGCGCCCTGTGCTCGTCAAGGTCGGCTCGTTGCCGACGGGAACAGAAGATATCGACCCCGAGCTGCTCCGGCGCCAACTCACTCCGTTCGGAGGCCGTGAAGCGCCTCCACCATCCGCTCCGCCAGCTCCACCTCCGCCGATCGTCTTCGCCTCGCCCGCTCCCGTCGTACAAGCGCCTCCCGGCGCGCAGACGGAGCAGCTCCCCGATCCTGCCGCCATCCAGGAGGCCATCGCGCGCGCGACAAAGAACCGCGAGCTGGCCTCCAAGATGACTGCACCTCCGCGGCCGGACGCGGGCACGGGGCCGGCGCTGCCGTTCGGCAAGGAGGGCCCGCCAGCCGGGCCCGCATCCCTGCCGCTTCCGATCGAGGAGTACGCCCGGCGGACCGCCCAGCTGGAGCGCGAGAACGATCCGATGAAGACGTTCGAGCGGCTGGGCACGAACCCGGCCGAGTGGATGTCCATCGTGCACGCCTTCTCGCGCGCATTCGCGGCCGATCCCGCGCTCGAGACGCAGTTCAACACGCTCCTCAGGAAGAACAAGTCCAATGTCCGATAGCGAGTTCGCGTTTCACTGGGACGGAGGTGGGACCGAGTTCAGCCACCTCGAGGTGGTGCGCCTCGAGATCGACGACGCGCTCAGCACGCCGTTCGAGGTAAAGCTCCTCCTCATCGCGCGCGGCGAGGACGAGGAGCTCGACCCCTACGATCTCGTAGGGAAGCTCGGGACGCTCCGCATCGCGACGACGGCCGAGCCCGCGGTGCGCCCGTTCCACGGGCTGGTGGTGTCGGCGGAGGATCGGGGTGCGTCCCGCGCGGGCCGGCTCTATGAGCTGGTGCTCATGCCGCCGCTCGCGCGAGCGATGAACCGCAAGCGGAGCCGGATCTTCTTCGAGAAGACGCTCCGCGAGATCGTCGAGGCCGTGCTCACGGGCGATCCGCGCATGTCCGCCGGCGAAAGCGACGCGAGCAGTCCGGACGATCTCCGCGGTACGTTCCATGTTCCGGATGAGACATTCGCGTGGCGCGTGAGCGACGCGTCCCGCCTCGACGACCCAAAGGTCCGACCGCACTGTGTGCAATACAACGAGACCGACTTCGACTTCGTGGCACGCCTCCTCGAAGAGGAGGGTGTCGCGTACCACTTCGAGCACACCGACACGCAGATCGTGTTCGTGATGAGCGACACAGACAGCGGCATGCTGACCCTCGATCCCGCCGACGCACTCGGACCCGCGATCCGCGGCCGGCAGCTCGACGATCTTCGGCTCGGCGCGCGCCTCCGGCCGACGAAGGTGAAGCTGGTCGAATACAACTGGCAGAAGCCAAAGCTGGATATGGGGAACGAGAAGAAGGGGGAAGCCGACGAGCTCTTCGTCGAGAAATACCCCGGCCGTTTCCACGAGAGTCCGAGCCAAGGTGACAAGCTGGTCCAGGCGAGGCTCGATCGGTTCCACGTCGAGGCGCGGGTGGCCGCTGCTCAGGGCTCGTGTCGACTGCTCGGAGCCGGAAGCATCTTCGCGTACGCGGGCACGCCGCGCACCGAGGGCGAGTACCTCGTGACGCGCGCCCGGCTTCGCGGCGTGTCACAGGGCGCGCTCGCGCACGGTGAGACGGGCATCGATGCCGGCTCGATCACGCTGCCCAACGGGACGAGCTTCTACGGCGAGTTCGAGCTCGCGCGGCGCGGGACGGGCAAGACGGCGGCGGAGTCCCGCTATCGGCCAGCTCGCAGGACGGAAAAGCCACGCATCTTCGGCACGCAGACGGCCACAGTCGTCGACGACCCCACGGCCCGAGGCGCCGAGATTCACGTGGGCGGTCCGTCTGGAAACGAGAACGGCTGCGTGCGCCTCCGGTTCCACTGGGACACCGAGACCGCGCGGCACGACAAGGAGCCGACCAGCATGTGGGTCCGCGTGAGCCAACTCTTCGCCGGCGCGGGTGGTGGCTCGGTCGCACACCCGCGCGTCGGAACGGAGGTGATTGTCTGCTATGAGGACGGCGATCCCGATCGACCGATGGTCGTGGGACGCGTGTACAACGGGATTCAACCGAGCGCGGCGCTCGGAAAGGGAGCTGCGACGATCTCGACGATGAAGAGCCTCTCGTCTCCCGGTGGGAAGGTCTTCAACGAGTTCCAGTTCGACGACACCGCCGGGGAGGAGAAGGTGAACCTCACCGCGGGCAAAGATTGGAACAGCCAAGTCAACCACCGCCGAAACGAGAACATCGGGAACAACTCCTCGTCGAGCGTGGGCGGCAATCGCTCCGAGACGACGGATGGCAACCGGGAAACCACGGTGCACGGCAACAACACCGAGACGGTGAACGGATCGGAGGGCGTGACGGTCGACGGGAGCCAAACCGTGACGGTCCACGGCAGCCAGACGGAGACCGTGGATGGAGCGCAGAAGGTCACCACGGGCCCCCGCACGATCGTCGTGCATGGGCCGCAGGGCGTGACGGTGAATGGAACGCACGACCTCCATGTCACCGGCGCGGAGACCCACACCATCGACGCGGGGCAGACCCTCACCGTGGCGGGCGCAAAGAGCGACACCATCGGAGGAGGGCTGATCGTGAGCGTCACGGGCGCGATCACGACGACCGCGAGCGGTCCGAACACGCGGAGCTCACCGATCGACGTCACGAACGCGCCTCTCCACGTAGTCAATTCGTCGGTGACCAACATCAGCGCAGGGGCGAGCGCCACGATCGGGGCGCCGACGATCACGCTGACGGCAGGCGGCGTAGCGTCGATCAACGGGGTGACGGTCTCCATCGACGCCTCTGGAACGGTGGTCATCCATGGCGCGGAGGTGCAGATCGGGGGCGGCGCGATCACCATCGCGGCCGACGGCGCGCTCAAGCTGAGCGGTAGCACGGTCGACATCTCTGGCGGCTCCGTGAAGGTCAATTGAGGACCCGATGAATCCCCTGACGCTCGGCATCTACCTGTTTCACGAGCAGCTTCGACTCCTCCTCGGCGAGCCTCCGCCCGGCCGCACAATGCACGCCACCGCCCGGCTGACCCTCGATGGCGCGGACGACAAGATGCTCGTGCAGGCGATTCGTCTCTTCGAAAACAAGAGCGCGAACCTCCACTCGTTCTCCCTCCACACCGGAGAGCTCATCGACGAACAGCAGTTCCTCGCGAGCGCCCGACGGCAGCTCCAGGGCGACATGGACTCCGTACGCGCCTGCTTCACGCGCGCGGGCGAAGAGGTTGCCGCCGAGTCCCTCCCCGAGCTTGGGAGCGTCGACGCCTTCGCCCGCGCCGTCGCTTCACTCGCGCAGAGCTCGGCTGGCTACCTCGACGGGATCGTCGTCGGCCTCTTGCCTTCGCGGGTCGAGGAGGGGCTGTTGCAGCGGTGCGTCCGAGCGCTGTCGGGCGTCGCGAAGCACCCGCGACTCGTGATCCTCGCGCGAGACGACGGCAGCGACTGGCTGAAGAGGGTGGTCCCGCACGAGGTGACGCTTCGCGTCGACCAGAGGGCACTCTGGCAGCATCTTCGGAGCGCGAACGGAGCGACCGAGGCGGGCCCCCGGCGGGACGATGCGCCAAGGCTGACGGGCGAGGCGCTGATCGAGCTCGAGAAGAAAGTCGGCAGGCGCATCCTCACGGAGGACAACGGGCGCGTCCTGCGCAACCTCCTGCTCGACGCAGGCGAGGCGTTCGCGGAGGGCCACCTCGACCGCGCCGCGAAGAAGTTCCGATTGGCGCGTACGTACTGCCAGATGCTCGGCCTGCACGCCGAGCGCGCGACCTGCGCGATCAGCATCGGCACCGCCCGGTTTGCGAGCGGCAACAAGGAGCTCGCGCTTCGCGCGTACGAGGAGGGGCGCGAGATCGCCGCGCGCTACGATCTTCGGAGCATCGAGATGCAAGCCCACCTGGGGATCGCGTCCACGCTGCTCGCCATGCGGAGACACGGCGAGGCGCGCGAGGCGTACGAGAGGTGCCGCGAGGCAGCGAAAGGGCGCCCTGGGATGCAGGTCGAGTGTGGGCGGATGCGTGGGCTGTCGTTCGCCCTCGAGGGTCGCCCGGGCGATGCGGTCCTGGCGTGGCTCGACGCGCTCGACACCGTGGAGCTCCTGCCACCGCTCGAACGCGCGCAGACACCCTATCGGGCGATCACGGACCACCTCGCCGACGAGCTGCCGAAGGCCGCGCGGAAGCACGAGGTCGCCGGGATCCAGCAGCGTGCGAGCCGCATCGCAGCGGAGATCGAACGCGCGACGGACGAGGCTCGCGCTGCGGCGGTGAGCGCGTGACCGCCGCGAAGCAGGGCGACCCGGTCCTCGGTCTGGACGTGCACCTGTGCATGGTCCCCATGCCGGCGCCGACGCCGTTTCCCGTACCGCACCCGTTCGTGGGCATGGTGCTCGACATCTTCGGCGCCCTCCTCGGCTCGACGACCGTGAATGGCTGTCCGCCGGGCTCGACGATGACGGGCGCGATGGGGCCGCCGCACATCCCCATCTTTCCACGCGCGGCCGCGGATCCGCCGGGAATGACCACCTCGGGCGACATCCTGACGGGATCGAAGACGGTCCACTTCGAGGGCTCGAGCATGGGGCGCGAGGGGTCCCAAGTGGCGACGTGTGGCTATCCGATCAATATGCCGACGTCCGTCGTGCTGCCGATCCCGCACGGCAATCCCGTGCTGATCGGCGGGCCCGTGGCCTGCGACAACGAGGGCGCGATCAAGGCTGCGCTGTTCGGGCTCGCGCTGTCCTTTGCCGGCAAGGCACTGAAGGGGCTCGGCAAACTGTTCCGTCCTGCGGCATGCAAGTTCGCGGGGAAGTTCGGTCGGGTCGGGAAAGTGATCCAGAAGCTCCTGGGCCATCCCGTCGACGCGGCAACAGGAGAGCTGATCGCGGGGGCGGTCGACTTCGAGCTCGGGGGCGCGATCATGCCGCTCGCCTGGGAGCGCAACTATCGCAGCCGCGAGGGCGTACACCCCACCCTCCCGGTGCTCCACACGAAGCTCCGCGCTCGTACGCCCGCGCTCGGACCGGCCTGGTTCCACCCGTTCGAGACGTGGATCGAGGAAGAGGACGACGGTGTGCAGGTTCACGTGCGGCACCCAGAGGGCCGGGCCCTCACGTTCGACTCGCTCATGCGTCCGGGCGCCGAGGAGTTCGACCCGATCGACCGGCTGACGCTGCGGCGAACCCAACAGGGTTACGAGCTCGTGGAGGGGAGCGGCAAACGTTGGCTGTACGCGGAGCCGAACGACGTGCCGCGCCGCGCCCGCGCTCGTCGCTTGCTCCTCCCCATCGCGGTGCAGGACACCTGCGACAACCGCATCGATCTGCACCACGAGCGCGGCTACCTCCGCTTCGTCGTCGACGCGGCGGGCCGCGTGCTCGACATCCGCTGGAACGCGGAGGGTCGCATCGAAAGTGTGTGGTTCACCGGCTTCGTTCCGCCCCGCACCGGCGATCTCGCCGCCGGGCCGCTCCCTCGCCCACCGACAGACCTCGCACCTCTCGAGCGAGCGGAGTGTCTGGTTCGCTATCGCTACGAGGCGGGGCACCTGGCCGAAGTGACGGACGCGCTCGGACACTCCATGCGCTACCGCTGGAGCGACGGCGTTCTGGTGGAGGAGCTGCACAAGGGTGGGACCCGCTTCTTCTTCGCGTGGGACTTCGAACACCCGGACGGGACCTGCATCCGGACTTGGGGCGAAGACCCGTCCTTCGACCCGTCGGCCGCGGCCGACAACGCGGTCCCGAAGCGAATCTACGATCGGCGGATCGACTTCTGGAAGGAGCGCTACCTCACCGTCGCCGAGGACGGTCGAGGCGCGGTGACGCAGTTCTTCACCAACGACCTCGGGCTCGTGGACAAGGAGATCGGACCGCTCGGCCTGACCACCGAGACGGAGTGGTCCGATGAAGCCTGGAAGCTCTCGGAGAAGAACCCGCTCGGCGAAGAGACGCGGTGGACGTACGACGCGCGCGGACGGGTGCTCGAGGAGACGAACGCGCTCGGCGAGACCACCCGGTATCGCTACGACGCGCAGGGCAACCGTGTCGAAGCCGTGGGTCCGTCAGGCGCGGTGACCAGCGCCCACTATGATCGGCGCCGCCTGCCGCTCGCGATCACGAACGCCGCCGGCGACGTGACGCGGGTCACGTACGACGAGCGCGGCCGACCCATCGGCATCCAGGATCCCATGGGGCGGACGGTGACCTTCGCCTGGAACGAGCGACACGATCTCGTTCGTCACACGGACGGCGAAGGGCGAACGACCGAGCGCGCCTACGACACGCGAGGCCAGCTCGTCGCGGCGGTGGATCCGCTCGGGAGGAGGCTCCGCGTGGAGCGTGATCGCCTGGGCCAGCCCGTTCGCATCGAGGACGTCGACGGCAAGCGCGCCGCGCTGACGTACGACGCGGAGGGCAACGCGGTGGAGCGCGTGGACGAGCTCGGGCGACGCGTCCGCATGCGGTACGCGGGGCTCGGGGATCTCGTCGAGCACATCGATCCGATGGGCTACCGCGTGCGCCTTCAGTACGACTCGGAGATGGCTCTCGTCCGCGTCGAGAACCAACTCGGTGAGAGTTATCGCTTCGAGCTCGACGGCGCCGGGCGCGTGAGCCGAGAGACGACGTTCAGCGGGCACCGGCGCCTCTACGTCTACGACAAGGCCAGCCGGTGCTCGCGCGTCGTGTCCGACTGGGGGCGCGTCTGCAGATCACGCGCGGACAAGCTCGGCAGGGTCATCGAGACCGTCGCGAGCGGAGGCGAGCGACGCGCTCTCGTCGGTCGGGAGACGGAGACGTTCGCGTACGACGGGAGCGGACGCCTCGTCGCCGCGAGCACCAACGGTGCAGGCCGTGGAGCTCGAGCGTGATGTGCTGGGTCAGGTGCGCGGCGAGCGCGTCGGCACGAGATCGAGATCCGCTCCGACTACGATCGGACCGGCCTGCGGACGAGGCGAACCACGTCCCTCTTTCACGAATCGACCTACAGCTACAATCGCGCCGGCGACCTCCTCGGCATGTCCCTGGACTGGGCGGACCTCGGCGGTCTCCGGGGTCTCGGGCTACCGCGACGAGGATGGGCGCCTTCAGAAGCGAGGTTCGCGCGAGATGGAATCGGCCCGGAGATCAGCGCGGCGACTCCCAGGCGGTGTGAGCGCCGTGTGGACGCGGGACGCCTTCGGCAAGCCAGTCGCGCAGCAGGTCGTCGTCGGGGCGGCGGGCAATCGCGCGGTACGGACGTGATGCGGAGGGCCTGCGCGTGGAACGGACCGGATCGAATCGCGAGCATCACCGACTTCGACAGGCCGAGCGGCGCGCCGCGCGGCGGGAGCGGCGTACGAATACGATCCGCGGCCACCTCGTCCGGCAGCTGCTCGCGAGCGGTGAGGTGCTCGAACGCGCGAGCGATCCCGCCGGAAACCTGTTCGAAGCCCGGATCGGCGCGACCGCGTCTATGGTCGAGGCGGCGTCCTCAAGAAGGCCGGCGGGACGACGTACACCTTCGACGGCGACGGGTACCTGAGCGAGAGGGTCCTGAGCGACGGCGCGAAATGGACGTACTCGTGGACGCCGAGCGGGCGGCTTCGCGAGGTGGTGCGGCCCGATGGCAAGAAGGTCTCCTTCGCGTACGACGCTTTCGGACGGCGGGTGCGGAAGGAGTTCGACGGCCGGGTGACCGAGTTCGTTTGGGATGGAAACGATCTCGTGCACGAGCGGGTGACCGACGCGAACGGAGAGAAGGCGCCGCTCGTGACGTGGCTCTTCGAACCCGGGATGTTCTCGCCGGTCGCGAAGGTCGAGGGCCGGCGCCGGTACAGCGTGGTGAGCGATCACCTCGGCGTGCCCAGGGCGCTGATGACCGAGGCGGGGAAGATCGCGTGGCAGGCGCAGCTCGACGTCTACGGGGTGCCGCGCGAGTCGTCGCCGGTTGGGGATGCGGCGGCGGGCGAGACGGAGAGGACGGGGAATCCGTGGAGGTTCCCTGGGCAGTACGAGGATCCAGAGACGGGGCTCTTCTACAATCGGTTCCGGTATTACGACCCGGAGATCGGGAGGTACATCAGCGAGGATCCGATCGGGCTCGCGGGTGGCGCCGCTCTGTTTGGATACGCCACCGACCCGGCCCAGTGGATCGATCCTTGGGGCCTAACTGCCCGGGGCTGCGCCGGAGTGGTAAAGGGGCTCGGAAAGGAGACGGGGGAAAAGTGGCTTCGCGGTTCGCACGGGAACGCAGGCTGGATTCCTTCGGAAATTGCGAACAAACTGCGCGGCCGACAGTTCGCGAGCTTTGACTCGTTCCGGGATTCTTTCTGGAAGGAAGTCGCCGCCAACCCCAAGTACGCGAATCAGTTTGCCGCGCAAAACATCGCTCGAATGGAACAGGGCCTGGCGCCGAAGGCCGCAAGCACTCAGTGGGCCGGCAAGATGGGATCGTACCAGATCCACCACATTACGCCGATTCACCAAGGCGGTGACGTATACGATATCGATAACATGATCGTGGTCACCCCCAGGTACCACCAGGAGGTACTAGACCCCGGCTATCACTACGACTAGGTCTCGAATCGAACTCCGAGCCGCACCAATGAGTGAGTACGGATGGAACGAGCACAACTGCTGACATTGTTAAAGCGACTCATGCAGGACCGTCTGCCTGAGGAGGAGCAGGACGCCCTCTTGGAGTTGCTCACACGTGAGACCGGACACCCGAACCTCTCAGACCTCATCTACTTCGAGAATCTGTCGCCGGAGGAAGTACTGGAACGGGCCCTCGCGTACCGCCCCATCGAACTCGGATGACGAACAGTATCCGTGGTCGGCCTCCACGGGAAGCGGCCGATGAGTCCGGAGAGCTTCGTCGAGGCACCCGCGGCAGCCGCTCCAACGAAGTCCACGCTTCGAGCAGTCGGTGCGATGACAGGTCGGCATCCTGGGGCCTGCACGCGAGGTCGGCTTGCAGGATCGCGGCGGCCGGCGCTCCTCCACGTCGAAAGCGAGAGCTGGCGAAAATCCGGCCGCGCCCCGGGACTCGGCGCGGGCCTTCTCGGCGGAACCGCAAATAGCGCAAGGATGAACAGGATCGCAGCCGCCTCAACGCGAGCCGGCGCATTGCCCGCTCGGCACATGCCAGAATCCTCGAACGGCCTGGCCAATCTATCCGTCGCTCCACCCAGCGTACTACCATGAAGAGTGAAGAAGCAATTGAGGAGCTACGCGCTATCGGCTGGTTCGATGGCCTCCCGCCCGCGACTACGTCCACGACACTCGCTGCGGTCCAGCGAAAGGACCAGTTTGACTTCGAGTCCTTGACTTCAGTCCGCGTCGACGTCGACGGCTGTAGCAGCCCGGAGGACTACGAGGCTGCGATCCAGCAGATTGCGAAACAGACCGCCGACGCGTTTTCCCTTCGTGCCCGGGAAATTCGATACTCCGATGACCGCATTACTGCAGAGTTCGATGTCGATGGTCACGGCGTCGAATGCGCATTCCCACAGGAGGACGATTGGATGTCGTTCGAAGTCATCGATGCCATCAATTCCGAATTGGAGCGCCAGGGGCGCAGGTTCGGCCTCCACGCTCTGCCCGTTGCGGACAGCGTTGCGCACTTCGCGATTACCTCGGAGCAAGCATTTCGCGCAGCGGTGGAGCGAGGACTTGTCCCGGGCGGTCTCGACGAGTAGGGACCCGGTGGGCGAGGTGCTGGACGCTACCTCTGCGAGCAAAGATCAAGCGAACCATGGCAACCATCTTTCTCCAGGCACGCACGCAACTCGAGTGGTCGGTCTTCGCGCTGGCCTCCGTCCACCGCGAGTGGGGAAATCATTGGCTTGCCCCGGACGAGGTCCACACAAGAGACCCGCACTTCTGCCTCGAAGCCGAGGGCTTCTTCATGCGCTGGGTGCTTCGGCGAACGCTCCGGAAGTGGTGGGGCATCGACGGACCTGCCGCCGCTCACGCCAGGCTCCAAGATCTGCTCGACCCCTACGCCCCGAGCCCGAACCGGGCCTGGGATATCTCGCGCGCACTCGATCGCGTCATCCACTTCTGTCTGACCTGCGGGTATCTCAGGACCGAGGATGTCGTCCCCTACTGGGTCGCCGCGGTCAGGCTCGCCTGGGCTTCCTATCCAGGTTGGCAACAGTACGGTAACCGCTGCGTGGACCCCACGGTGGGTCGCCGGTTGACGGAGTCCAGACATTGCGGCAGGCGGCGTCAGTCCGGTGGAACCGGCGCCGCGATCGCAGAGCGCACGGGCGGCGGAGGGACCGTGATCACACCAGCGGGGGCCGCGAGTTCCTGCTCAACCAGCGTGGCGCGCGTTGCTCGCCAGTGAAGCGGGGCGAGCTCGATGTATCGGTCCTTCGGCCAGTGGGGGAGCACGCGGAGTACGTCGGCGATGTAGTCGAGCACGTCGAGACGATGGAGCCGACACGAGGCGATGATGCTGAAGATCGCGGCCGCGCTCTCGGCGTGCGTCTCGCTGCCGTAGAACAACCAGTTCTTGCGACCGACGACGATCTTGCGGAGCGCGCGCTCGCTCCTGGTGTTGTCGAGTGGGAGGCGGCCGTCGAGGAGGACGCGCTCGAGCTCGGCTCTCTGGTTGTGCGCGTAGCCCAGCGCCTTCGTCGCGAGCGTACGGCCCGGCTCGAGGTGCCTCGCTCGCTCCACCCAGACGAAGAAGTCTTCGATGAGGGGCGCCACGCGCGCACGGCGCCGCTCGGCACGCTTGGACGGCGGAAGGTCGCCGAGCTCCGCGTCCGCGCGATAGATCATCTGGATTCGATGGAGTCCCTCGACTCCGACCTTGTACTTGCAGACCGCCGCCTCGAAGAAGTAGCGGCGACAATGGGCCCAGCATCCCACGAGCTTCAGCGTCTCGCTGTTCGGGTCTGGCGGACCGCGCTCGAGGATGTCGTAGACGCTGCTTGCGTCGCTCTGGAGGAAGCCGGTGAATCCCTTGAACAGTGTTTGCACGAAGGCCGAGCTATGGCTGCTCGTGAACTCGTACAGGACGTGATCGCAGTCGGCGACGATCGTGAAGAAGTGGCCCCTCTTGCAGACCTGCTTCGCGCCCGTGGGCGACTCGCCTGGCTGGATCGCGGCTCCGGTCGCATCGGTCGAGAACACGCGGCAGTTCGTCCGCGCGTCCTCGAACATCGCGTGGACGATCGTCGCGCCGAGCGTGCCGCCGACGTCTTCCGCGTAGCGACACATCGTGCCGCGATCGAGGGACTCGTCCTCGGCCGCGAGGTGCTGTTCCAGGCGATGATGGGGCACTCCGAGCGCGAACTTTTCGACCACGAGCCAGGCGAACACCGACGTGTGGCAGAGGGCTCGAGGGAACAGTCGAACAGGCGCCGGCACGGCGGCTACCGTCAATCCCTCTGGGCCGGGGACCTCGTACTTCGCCATGCGCTTTAGCAGCACGCGGAACCCACCGCGCACGCGCATCAGCTCGCGACTGTCTTCGTACCCGATGAGGCGCCCTTCGCGGCGAGCTCGGGATCGGTGAGCTCGACCGTGATGACGGGCAGCTTCGAGGCAGCGAGATCTCTCCGACCGGTCGGCGGTTGTCGGTCCTTCTTCTTTCGCTCGGGCGGCTCCGACGTCCCGCCCTCGCCCTTGCCCTCGCCGCGGGCCGCGTCGAGCGCCTTCTGCAACGGCGCGAGGTCCGACAGAACGCCGCCGAGCAGGAGCTGCATCTCGTTGGTGTCTGCGCGCTCCGACTTCGTCCCGAACAGCCTCCGCTTGAGGAGCTCGATCTCCGCGGCGTGGTTGATCAGCGCGCTCTCGAGCGCCCCGTTCTTGCCCTCGAGCGAGCGCACGAGCTCCCGCAGTGCTTCGAGCGCCTTCTCGCGCTCGGCGGCTTCGCGCCGGCGCTCCTCGATCTCACGGCGGAGCTGCTCCACCTCTTCGTTCGAGATCGCGCTCCGTTCCACGCCCTCATAGACGCACCACACCCGCGCCGCGGATCATCGAAAGAGAGGGCTCCGATCTTTTCTTCAGTGCAGCGGCGTACGCGCGAGGCCGGCGAAGATCGCCTCGAAGGCAGACTCGCTCACCTTCACCACGGTCGCGCCGACGTGCTCGGAGTCGGGATCTCGAAGAGCCCCTTGTCGAGGAGCTTGTACCAGAGCACCACGCCCGTCCCATCCCACGACAGCACCTTCACTGTCTGCCGACGCCTTCCGAAGAACACGAACAGCGCCCGAGATCGCGGCTCCCGCTGCATGCGCTCGCGGACCAGACCCCGAGACGGTGAAAGCCAAGTCGCATGTCCACCGGCTCGGTCGCGATGAAGATCTCGATGCCTTGCGGGATCACTTCGGCCCCTCCAGCGACAGCGCGCCGACGACGCTGCGAAGAAGCTCCGGGTCGAACCCGCGCTCTACGCGGATCTGCGCACCGCCGACGTCGACGACCAGCGTCGACGCGACTGCGACCTTGGCTGACGGGACCACCTCCAGGCGGAGGAAGCTCTGCCTCGGCGTCCTCTCACCCCACCGGATCAGGCTGCTCGCCGAGTATCCGCGGCCCTTCGCGAATGCTGCGGCGCTCGTGCCGCTCGCTCGCCATGCCTCGACTTCACGCTGCCACTCGCCTGCTGCTCGTTGTCGTCCCATGCATGGAGCTTCGCAGTCGCGCCACCGCTATCCGATGTGGGGTCCACGCAGCGGTTACACAGTACGGGTACGATGTGGTCCGGGCGGGCCAGGAGTTCCACGGACCGGGCAGCTGGGCGTACGATCGGTTCGCGCCGGTGCTCCACCGTCTGTCGACCCATCCTGCGAGCCCCTGGCGACGCATGCCATGGCATCACCTCGGGATTGATCACACATTGCGCTGAAGCAAGAAGCCACAAATCCTGGGTTCAGCTACAAACGCCGGAGGGACCGAAGCGAGCTTGCGACCCATGGCGGTTGCTAGCTGCAACCGTGTTGGGCGGCGAAGTCGCGCGACTACCATCTCTTGTGAGTATTCAGCGGTGCGCGAACACGCTCGGCGTACTCTGCCTCGGTCACTTCTTCAACCGAGGCAATGCGGGCGTGGTGCAACTCCGCCGACGTGCGATTGCGGTACTTGCGCTCGACGCTGATCTTGAAGCACTTGCCATCCTTCTTTGCGTAGAATTGCGCCGACGTAGTGATGGGGCGTCGATTGGCCGTTGCACTAACGGCGCAGTCCCAACTTCGGAGGGTGTCGACGTGGCGGATCTCGACGTATCCCTGGATCTCGAGAATATCGTAGTTGCCCATTGTGAGCCTACGGCTGGCTGGCTCGAGCGCCCGCGTTGAGCGCCGAGGCGACCGCGCTCGCGACCTCGGCCGGCAGGCCGAGCGCGGGAAGAAGCGCAATGATCTCGCCAACATTCGCAATCCTATGGGGCCCGATGGTAATGCCGCGATCCTTGTAGAGCGCCGGGTCGGATTGGGGCGGTGCGGGGATGAGGACAAACACCTCTCGAAACACTCTGCCGCGTTGCTCCCACTCCACCACAGCAATCTCTCGTCCGTCGGGGAGTGTCGCTTCGTAAATGGGTTGACTTGCCATGGTCCACGCTAGCACGTGCAGTAGAGCGCGGCCACCCCACCGGAGGACGCGGCCTTCAAAGACCCAGTTCGCCCAGCGTACTGGAATTCAGCCGCAAGCGCCACCACGATAACGGTGCGACTCGGAATCGCCTTTCCGTGGCGCTTGTCGGTCGCAATTCCCTGTTGGGCGGCGTGGGGTGTCGCGCTGGCGGCGGTTGGGTCAGCCGTCGAAGCCTACACCGGAGGCGACTCTGAAGGCATGTGAACTGTCATGCTTGTGCATGGCATCCCGTAGCTGGTCCGGGCTGAACGAGCGGAGCTTGGCGACATCGCCGATCGCGGGAGGAAAGACCGAGAGCACTTCGCGAGCGGAAACTGATCGTTCGCTGGCGACGAGCATCAGCGCCAACTGCTTGTGAGACACCAGCGCCCAGACTGTGCCCGGCGAGTACGCGCCGCATACTGCGAGCAAGACGAATTTGTCCGTCAGATCTACGTTTGCCTCCGCCAGGTGTAACCAGGGCGACAGTAGGCCCGCAGGTCGGACTTCAGCAACGGACGGCCGTGCCACCAGCGGCGAAGCCGCGACATGCACCCGATCCCCTCCACCTGGCCGTGCGCAATCAGAATCAGACAGTTGAACTCGCCGGATGCGCCCAGCGCGTCGTGAAAGCTGCTTGGATCGGTAGGCGACGAGAGCGACTCAACAACGCCGCCGTGCTCGGCAATGTCGATCTTGAGGCGGCGGGCAAGCTCGGCCTCAAATCTGCGTGCGTTGAGCGTGGCGTCGATGATGCGGGCCCGCAGGGGAGTGGTGATCTCGGCGACGATGTCCATTTACGTTCCAAGACAATGCGCTGCGGCAGTCCGCCCAACGTATATTATTCCGCGTAGCCTGACGAGGCGGTTGATCGCGCCAAGGCCGTCGCCGACGTGCGTCCTCCACTCATCCACCGAACAATTGTCTAACTGAGTTATCCCCATCCATCCCCGCGGCACCTGGGACGCTACCCGCGCCCCCAGCGCCACCACTCGCGGAGGTGCCGGCCACGGTAATGTTGGCATCATCGATCACCGGCGCGACGCCGACACTAGCCAGCCCGATGCTCGGGCCCCCTCGCCCGCCGCCACCACCGCCACCATCCCCGCCCTTCCCGCCGTCACCTCCCCTGCACGCGACCCCTCCACCCAAGCCACCGAGCCCACCGAGCCCTCCAAGCTGGCCATCGCCTCCAGCGCCCCCCGTCCCGCCGGCGCCGCTAGCTAGGTGGACATTCGTGAGCGTCAGGCTGGAGGAGAGGGACACGAGTGCCAGGCTCCCGCCGCCTGCTCCGCCACCGGCTCCCGCCAGGCCACCGCATCCGCCAGCTGCACCGCTCCCCCCGGTCGGTCCCTTGACCCCAACTCCGCAACCATTGGAGCCGTTGCCCTTCCGACCGCCACCACCACCGCCGCCCTGACCGATGGATCCGGCTCCTCCGGCCGATCCGGCAGCACCCGCGAAGCCAGAGGCCGTAAGGGTCCCCTGGCTGGCGCCACCCTTTCCCGCTCCGCCATTCGCGGCGTCGTGGCCAGCGTCGCCAATGCCGCCGTTGTTTCCGCAAGTCCATCCGATGGTCGCATCCTCGCCAGTCCCTGCAGAACCGTTTGGCTCACCCATCATTGGATCAGGAGCTCCGGCAACGCCCGAGCCTCCTGCTGCCAGGTTGCCCGCTCCGCCGTCACCAGCGATGGTCTGACCTCCAGCCGGGCAGTTCATGAAGATCGGGCCAGCGGGCGCAGGATCCCCGCAGTCGCTGCCAATCCCATCACTTCCGCTGACCCCATTGAAGCTCCCAGCCATGCTCTGCCGGCCCGGAGCCTGCCCGGTCTGATCCGCGCCATCGCCCCCGGGTGCGCCGTCGCCCGCCTTGATGTCGACATCCACGAACGTCGCCGTCGCTCCATCCGCCCACACGCCAATGCTCGACGCCCCCTGCAGCGTCCCGCCGTCGAACCCAGTCGCTGCCGACGCCTCAATGGCGAACCCTTGGATCAGGGCGCCCGTCGTCTTGTCGAGCCGGAGCGGGATCACGTTCGTCGGCGCCGTCCACGCCGTCTTCGTGGTCGTCGCCTTCCAGTCGCCGCACGTCACGCCGCCGATCAGTCGCTCCGCCCCGCTCAGCGTCACTTCATCAGACAGGATTGCCCCCCCAGCGCACGCAAAGATCGGGAGATTGTCCGGGTTGTTCGCCAAGGCCTCTTCGAGCGATCCGTACGGCGCAGACTGTGTTCCAGCCCCCCCGCCCTTTCCTGCCTCCACGAAGATCCCGCAACTCGCTGCGATCGAAGCATCCGCACCCAGCATCTTCGGGTCGCACTCCGTCGTCACGGCGGAGGTGCTGCTGCTCGTCGACATCGACGCGCCCGTGGTGGTGCTCGACCCCGACCCGCTCGTCGTCGTGCCGCCCCCCGCCCCCGTCGGGCAGTGATCTGGAAACTCCGTGCAGAACATTGTGCCGCTCGAATCGAACGGGCAACCCGCCACCGCGAGCGCAGCGACGGCGCCCGCGGCTACCACGGCGAACGGCTTGATCAGTCGGAGGACGCGCATCTTAGGCCTCGATCGAAGCAGGTGTCAGAACTGACCCACGAAGGCAGCGCCGCCGAACGTCGGCGAGGCCACCGGCAAGACAAGTGCGGCGGCAGGCTTCCCCCGGGGCGCGGTGACGACCCAGATGAGATATCCGGTCGTCGCCAAGGCCACGGTCCCGCCCGCGATCAACGACCAGAACGACGCGTTGCTCAGCGTGTCCCTCTGGTCGAGAAACTCGCTGCCTTCCACGCAGTTGGTCTCGGGGCAGTCAAAGTCCGGCTCGGCGCTCGCCGCGACCGCTGTCCCGATGCCGACTCCGAAGCCCACCGCGGCGAGCCCGAAGCCGACCCCAATGGGCCATGCAGGGCGTGAGGCCCCGGGCTCGACCACTCCCGAGCCCGTCGACGTCGTTCCGCCAGCGCCCGTGGTGGTCGCGGCGGCTCCGCCCACCGTGGCGGTGCTGCTCGAAGCGGCGGAGAGCGGGGACAGCTCGATCGACAGAGGCTTCGTCCCTCCGGCGGTGATCTCGATCTCCACCGTCTTGGCGTCGTAGCCCTTCGCCTCGGCTGTGACGCGATACCTGCCCGGGTTCACGAACACGTCGCGCGGCGACTGTCCGATGGGTCGGTCATCGACCCTGAGCTCGCACGCCTCCGGCGCGGTCTTCACCTCGATCGTTCCGACCTTCGTCTTTGCCTCGGTGAGCTTCACTTTGTATTCGGCGACGCGTTTTTCGTTCGTGTCGAACTGGACGGCGTAAGCGAGGTGCTCGGCCGCGTCCCGCCACTGCTTCATCTCTGCTTCGCAGAGCCCCTCGAGCCCCCAGCTCTGGGGCTGCTTCGCCTTCTCGAACGACAGCGCTGCCTTCTCCTTGCACGTCGGATAGTCCTTCTTCTCCGCGGCTGCGGCCGCTGCTTCACGCAGGACGCGTGCGTCGTCCACGTCCTTCGCGGACGGCGCGGTCGGATCGGCGGAGCTCCCCTGCGGCATGAGCAAGACGAGCGCCGCGACCACGAGCGCGCGACGCCTCCGCCCCGCGCTAGTCGTTGCCATGGAACTCTCCGTACGCGCCCGGCGAAGGCGACGGCCTGGGTGGTGGTCCAGACGAGCCTGCGCTCACGGGCGCGGGCGGGGGGGGAATGGAGGGTTCGGGATTCAGCATGCTCGAGGGAGCCGGCGCACCGGCAGCGGAAGGAACGGGGGAGGCGAGGCCGGAGGTTGGCTGGCTGGGTATCGGCGCCTCGACTGGGATGATCGGCGCCGAAGAGGACTTTGGTGCGGAGACAGACTGCGAGGCGACAGACCAACGAATCGCGACCCCCAGGCCCACCATCCCAAGCAGCCCGACGCCGACCAGGATCCACCAGCGCCCGGATGTGCGCGGAGAGGCGGCGCTCGGCTCAGCGAGCGCGAGCGCGCCGACCTTCGGGATGCGCACCTGCTGTGTGGTGTCGTATCGATCGCCCGCCTGAAGAGGGCGCTGGATCTCGAGCGTTTCGAGAGGTGGGGACGTGGCGACAGGCGGCTCTTCCGCGGGGCCGACCACCCTCGGGAGCGCCTCGCGCACCGAGCTCTGCGGCGCGTCGGGGATCACTTCGAATACGCCAGCCTCGCGACGCTCGCTCGGCTCTGCGTCGCGCAGCGGTCGCGGCGCGATGGCTGCCTCGATCTCCCCCACGACGGACGCGACCGCGCTCCGATCCAGAGCACGCGCGACGCGCGCGGCTTCAGCCTCGATCTCCGCGGGCGAGCTGCCGCCAGAGATCAGATCCAGGTCGTCGGAGGCCGCGCTCATCCAAGGACTCCAGCGCGCAGAGCCAGCGCGAGCGCGACGATCGAAACGGTGAGAAGCCCGACGAGGATCCAGGCCCAGGGAAAAGACTTCGCTGGCGGCGGTCGGCGCGCCGCGAGTGCCTCGGCGACCGCGCGTTGGTGCTCACGGAGCGCGGACCTTTGCGGCTCGGTCGGGTCCGAAGCCACGCGGGGCGCATCCAGCCGTTCGGTGGGCCGCAGCAACGCCCCCGGGGGCCGCGCGTTCGCGGGCGCGGGCGATGGCTCCATCATGGGCGCGCGAAGGAGAAGCGTGCCCCCGCGGGCGACCGGCGACTTCGCGTCGAGTTCAACGATGCGCGCGACCGAGTGGAACATCAGCAGCACCCGGCCGAGCTGGATCCGGTCACCGTGCTGGAGCGGGCGCCACGCGAGCGGGGCGAGCTTCTCGCCGTTCACCGCGGAGCCGTTGCGGCTCTTCTCGTCCCGCAGCAGCACTCGTCCGGCGTTCGCCGCGACGCCGAAGCTCGCGTGATGCGCGCTCAGACTGGACTCGTCGATCACGATCCCGAGGTCGGGCCGCCGCCCGAGGCCGGTGGTGACGCCGCTCTCGAGATCGAAGAACCGGACGGCCACGGGCCCATCGAGCACCTCGAGCCGACCGACCACCTTCTCACTCAACCGCTGGAGCGCGTTCAACGGCGTTGGCGATTGCGAAGCCGCAACCGGTGTGAGGTTCGGCAATGGGGCGGTTGATGCCTCGAGGCCGGCTGGCGCGGTGTCGTCGAACGCGAGGCCGCCATGCGCGCGGACGCCGTAGAGCGTGGGGGAGCCCTTCGCCTCAGTGTTCGATGCAGCTCGCATGTCGCGAGCAAGCTCGTCGTCCGCGGAGCGATGCGACTCCGCGGGCTCGACGTCTTTGGCAGCGTCGTGCCAGAGCGAGAGCGCGTCTGCGAACGCGCGCATGTCCGCGTGGCGCTCGTTGGGATCACGGGCAAGCCCCTTCATGATCGCCGCGATGCCCGCCGGCAAAACGTCGCACGCCTCCTGCAGCGGGATGAGATCGCCGTGCTGGTGCCACATCGAATAGGTGTGATCGTCGATGTAGCCCTCGGCGTCAGCGCCGTAGCAGAAACGCTTCGAGAGAAGCTCGTAGAGGACGATCGCGAGCGCGTACACGTCGACCGCCGGAGTCGGCCGCTTGCCCTTGATCTGCTCGGGCGCCATGTAGCGCAAGGTGCCCATCGGCGCGTCGTTGCCGGTGGTCGGGCTCTGGAGCGGCCCGCGCATCTTCGCGATCCCCCAGTCGAGGATCTTCGCCTGTCGCTTCTTGCCGACCTGCGCGAGGAACAGGTTCTGCGGCTTTAGATCACGGTGGATGACCCCACCCTGGTGCATCGGGTGGAGCGCGAGGGCGATCTCCATCCCAAGCAAAGCCACCTGCGCCTGGCTCCACATCCGCGCGCCGAGCTGCGCGAGGGTCTTGCCGCGGAGAATTTCCATCGCGACGTAGGGCCCGCACGCGTCGTCCACGCCGTACGCGAAGAACCGCGGGATCGCGGGGCTCGAAAAGGTCTGGAGGAACTTGCCCTCGAGCAAGAACAGCTCGGCGACGCGTGGCCGGAGTTGGTAGCTGCGACGCAGCACCTTGAACGCGACGCGCGTGTTCTCCTTCAGGTCGTGGGCTTCGTAGACCACGCCCATGCCCCCGCTCGCGATCTCGGAGATCACCTTGAAGCGCGAGCCGTACGTCTTGCCCGGCTCGCACTCGTCCGTGAAGCTCATGACCGAGGGATCGGTCGGCTCCTCATCGACGAAGGCGGGCTCGCTCTGGGTCATGACGACGTCTGTCGATACTCCATCAGCGGCGCAGGACGAGGTCCAGCGCGAGCGCGAGGAGCGCGAGCGCCGCGACCACGGTCGCGAGCGGGAGCGCCCAGCGAGGTTGCGTGGTGTACCAGCCAGGCGGGGCTATCGCGGCGACCTGTGCGCCGGCCCGCCCAGCCTCTGGAACGGGCAGCACCATCGTTGGCGGTTCGGCGGCGGTGGGCGGCGTGATGCGCGCGGTGTCCCGACCCGCGGGCTCGACGGTGCTCGTGCCGAGGGTCGCCAGAAGGGCGTCCTCCATCGCCCTCGCGGTCGCGTAGCGCTCCGCAGGCCGCTTCGCGAGCGCCGTCATGACGACCTGATCGAGCCCTGTAGGGAGCGGCACCCGCGCGTGTCGAGAGGGAGGCTCCGGCGTCCGCTCGAGGTGTGCCTGGAGCAACTTCATCAGGTCGCTCTCGTCGAAGGGGAGTCGACCGGTGAGCGCGTAGTAGAGCACCGCGCCGATCCCATAGAGGTCGCTCCGCAGATCGATCTTGTCTCCGCGAATCTGCTCAGGCGCCATGAACCGAGGCGTGCCCAGCATCATGCCCGTCTTCGTTGGCCGCTCCAGCGGCGCGAGCGTGCGCAGCGCGTCGAGTGCATCGCCGTCGCGCCTCACTTTGGCAATCCCGAAGTCCAGCAGCTTCAGCAGCGGCCTCTCGTGATCCGGCCGGGTCACGAACAGGTTCGAGGGCTTGATGTCCCGATGAATGACGCCCTCGGCGTGCGCCGCCCCGAGACCGCGCAGCGCCTGCGCGGTCAAATCGATCGCAAGGGTTGGCGCGAGCGGCCCGCGCTTCGTGACGAAGTCCGCGAAAGTCTCCCCGACGAGTTTCTCCGCGACGAAGAACGGCCGCCCGGTCGCCGAGGTCGCGTAGTCGTAGACCACGAGGAGGTTCGGGTGGCTCAGGCGCGCGAGGACGTCGGCTTCGTACTTCAGCCGCTCCGCCAGCGCGGGATCGCTCGCGTCGTGGAGCACCTTCGCGACCAGCGCCCGCCCGGTGCGCTTGTGGAGCACCTCGACCACCGCGCCCATCGCACCGCGACCAACGAGTCCCACCACCTCATAGCCCGTGCCCTCGAAATCGACCCCGAGGGTGAGGAGGAAGTCGGACTCCTCAGGGCTCGGAATCGCGGTCACGAAAGATGGGATTGCGTTCGGGCGCAAGAACCGGACAACAAAAAGCGCTGGCCCGCCCCGAAATCGTGTCCGGGTCGAGGGCCGAGGGTGCAATCCTTCTTGGGTAGAGCCATGGCAGCCGCCTCCGACCCGCCCGAGGACGAGATGATCGAGCTCCTGCTCGACCATGCGCTCGATCCGTACCGCGGAAAGTTCGATCCCGAGCGGCTCCAGGCGGTGCGAGATGCGCTCGGCGACGTCCTCGCGGCGCACCCCGCCGGGCGCGCGAGCGTTCGAGCGCTGTTGGCCGACGCGCTGGTCGACGACAGTGGTACGGTTCGCAGGGGGGGCGACGCCGACGATGCCGACGATGAGCAGCGCCGGAAGCGGCGAATTTCGCGCAAGGTATAGGGCCGCACGATGATGGAGAGGCCCGTTCTCTCTCCCGCCGAGCTCGTCCGCCGTGCGGAGCCCATGGTTTTGCGCCTCGCTCGCAGGCTGCACCGGCGCTTCTCGTTCCTCAGCGTCGACGAGCTCGCCGCGATCGGTCGCGACGCCGCGCTCGCGGCGACGCGCCGCTACGATCCCGCGCTGGGAAACTTCGACGATTTCGCGGTTGCGCGCGTGCGGGGCGAGATGATCCGCGCGGCGATGCGCGAAAGGAAGAGCCGACCGCGCGAGGTCATCGACCGCATGATCGGGTGCGTCGTGCCGAAGCCACCGCCGACCGACCTCGGCGTCGCGCTCGAGGAGACCCCGGAGGCCGCATTCGAGCGCACGGTGGAGTGGCTGCAAGCGGAGGCCGCGGCGTTGCTCGTGGGATCTCTGCTCGGGGATGCGCCCACCGATCCCGAGGACGCACTTCTTCGAGCGGAGGAAGACGCGCTCGCGCGCAGATCCGTGGCCGCGCTCCCCGAAAACGAACGACGCGCCATCGAGCTCTGCGCGAGCGGTGCGCAGACGCTGCCGGAAATCGCACAGGCGCTCGGCAAAGACGAGCGCACCGTGCGCAGATGGCGAGACAGCGCCGCAGCAAAGCTTCGGCGCGCAATCCTGGCCTAGAAAGCACGCGAGCGTCGTCGGGCGCCCGTGCTCTGATGCTCCACACCGAACGACCGAGCTGACTCGTGTCTTTCCTGGTGCTTGGCACCCATCGAGAGGCCTCCGCCGGCCACGTTCCGGTGCTTGGCACCAAACGGCAGGCCTCCGCCGGCCACGCTCCGGTGCTCGGCACCAGACGACAGCCCGCCGCCGGCCATTTCCCGGTGCTCGGCACCAGACGAGAGCCTGCCTTCGGCCATTTTCCGGTGCTCGGCACCAGACGAGAGCCTGCCTTCGGCCATTTTCCGGTGCTCGGCACCAGACGGCAGCCCGCCGCCGGCCATTTTCCGGTACTCGGCACCAGACGAGAGCCTGCCTTCGGCCATTTTCCGGTGCTCGGCACCAGACGGCAGCGCTCGCCCCACGCATCTTCAGTGCTCACCACCCGGTCACAGCCTCGGCCTCCGCGCTCTCCGGCGCGCAGCACCGATCGACCGCGGTCGACCGGCTGGCTCCGGATGGTTTGCAGCAACCGTCGGCCCCCGCCCGCCCGTGCGCCGTACCTCCCCACCGGTCGACGGCCCGGTGGGCGCTCGTCTCCGGTGATGCCCAGCGAGCGGTGCCGCGGACGCGCCTGTCGGAGACTGTTCGTCACACGTCGCGCGCCGCCTCCCCCTCAGCCCTGGTGCCGATCATCGATCGACCCGCCCCCGCGGCGTCACGACGGCAGATCGTGCGGCGGATTTGAAATCGACATCGCTCGGACGATTTCTTCGCTCGGCGTGACGCTTTTGAAGAACTCGGGACCATTACAACATCGAGGGACGACAACGACGACGGCGAGCCCCGAGCCGGGCTCACCGTCGTGATGGGTCGCCGCACCCTCGACTGATTCGCACGCCCCCACGTGCGCTCCCCACACGCGTCGTGCTCGCACACGCGCGCGGAACGGGAGCCGCATCTCGGCGCCACGGATCCGTCCACGCGGTGATCCGCTCGACCAGTACCCGCCACCCAACCCACTCCCGAGGAGGAGTTTCGTCATGTCGAACAACGCACCGCCCATCGATTCTATCGCCGAAAAGGCCGCCGCTCAGGCCGCCACGGCGGTGTGGATCGATCTACCGAGGGTGCCCGTGAGCTTCGATCCCACGATCGGAGAGCAGGCACTCCTCAGCTGCAAGGATACTCTGCTCGCGATCGATCCTGCGCAGCTCGGCATCCCGTACTGCGACTCGATCCAGGCAGCGATTGCCTCCATGGCGCTCGCCGATCAGATCGCGTCGCCTCGCTGCAAGCCCATGTTCGACGCACTCCCCGCGTCCATCATGGGGGACGCGACCGTCCCGAACCTGCGGACGGTCGCGCAGGCACTGTTCTACGTCGAGACCCGCGCCCGCACCAAGGCTGCTACGAGCAGCAACGTTCGTGTGGATCCGGAGCTCATGAACGAGGGGATCACCCTCCGCGACCGCATGCTCCGGGTGCTCGCGTACTACTTCGAAGGCAACGCCGGAATGAAAGCGGAGCTCGCCGACATTCGACTCGGCTCCGGGTACGCGGATCTGGCCTCGGATCTCGCGCGCGTCGCCACGCACTACTCCACGCATCGCAGCGTGATCTCAAAGGACACCGCGCAGTACAACGCGGCGGACGAGGACCGGGCGCGACACATCTCGAAGGAGATCGTCTCCGCCCTCCACGTGATGACGGACAGCGGCCTGTCGGACTTGCGCAACCGGGCATTCCACAAGAACGCGCGGCTCTACGCGAAGCTCAAGGCCGCGGCCGACCTGCTGTTCATTGACAGCCCGCTCGACCTCGCGAACTTCGCTCCGCTTCGCCAGGTGGTCATGACGGCGACCGCGCGGTCACGCGGCGGGAGCTCGTCGAGCTCGTCCGCGGAGGCCGAAACGCCGGCTGCGCCGACGGGCAATCCGGTGCCCGCCGCTCCCACGCACGCACCCGCTCCGGGCACGGGCCCAGGTGGCAGCCCGATCCTCTGAACCCACGTTGAGAGGCTCCCATGTCTTCCGATCTCGTCGATGACGGACTGTTCCTTGGTGCGACGCGACCGCTGAACAACGCCAGCGAGTCCACGCGGCTGGTCCTGCCGCCGCATCACCTCACGACCCACGGGGTGATCGTCGGCATGACCGGCAGCGGGAAGACGGGTCTCGTGACGGTCACGGTCGAGGAGGCCGTGCGCAATGCAGTCCCCGTCCTGGTCATCGACGTGAAGGGCGACTTGCCGAACCTCCTGCTCCAGTTCGAGGACTTCCTCCCAAGTTCGCTCGCCCCGTGGGTCGAGCTCGGACCACGCGACAAGGGCGCCGACGCCACGCTGCGTCTCGCGACGAAGCTCGCGGAGGAGCGGCGCGCCGGGCTCGAGTGTTGGGCGATCGGCGGGGCGGAGATCGCCGACTACAAGGCGCGGGTCGCGGTGCGCGTCATCACCCCCGGCGCCGAGGCGGGCGAGCTGCTGCACGTGCTCTCGTCCCTCGAGCGTCGGTCGAATCGCTGGGATTCCGATCCCGAGGGAGCGCGCGCAGCGCTCTCGGCGGCGATCTCCCTGATCCTCCGGCTCCTGGCGCGGGACTCCGACCCCGCGCGGAGCCGGGAGCACGTGCTCCTCTCCGTGCTGGCCGAGCGCCGGCTCACCCAACACCAATCGGCAGACATTGGATCCCTGCTTCCCGAGATTGTGAGCCCGCCCGTCGACTCGATCGGCGCGCTCAGCGTGGACGACTTCATCTCGAAGAAGGCGCGCCGCGAGCTCGCGGCCGCCCTGAACAGTCTGCTCGCCTCTCCGACGTTCTCGAGCTGGCGCCAGGGCGCGACGCTCGACGTCGGCGAGTGGATGAAGCCCGTCCTTGCGGACGGGCACACGAGGACTCCAGTCACGGTGCTGAGCGTCGCCCACCTGGACGACGAGGAGCGCGAGCTCGTGCTCGGCGTGGTGCTCGAGGAGGTGCTCACCTGGGTGCGGAGCCTCCCGGGCTCGCAGCAACTCAAGGCGCTCATCGTGTTCGATGAGGTCTACGGTTTCCTCCCCCCCCACCCTGCCTCGCCGCCGACGAAGCGCCCGCTCGTCGCGCTGATGAAGCAGGCGCGCGCGTTCGGGGTCGGGGTCGTCATCGCGACGCAAAATCCGATGGATCTCGATTATCGCGCCCTCTCGAACGCAGGCGTGTGGGCGCTGGGTCGCCTCCAGACGGACGCCGATCGCGCGCGCGTGATCGACGGACTCGTCGGCGGCGCGGGCGACGAAGCCGCGACGCTCGCGGGCGTGCTGAAGCGCCTCGCTCCGCGTTGGTTTCTGCTCCGGGACGTGCACGCGAGGGGTGGAACAGTGTTCCTCCAACCGCGCTGGGCGATGTCCTTCCTCCGCGGACCGATGACGCGCCAGGAGATCCGTCGCGCGCGCGCGCTCATGTCGCCCCCCAGCGCTGTCGTCCCCGCGTTCTCCTCAGTCGGCTGAGCCATCCGTCACGTGATCGATATGCGCCCACGCATCCAACACCGACTCGCGGGACTCGATCTCCGCCGCGACGAACGCCGCCTTCATGGCCTCCACGACGCGAACCACGTGTCGCTGAACAGTCGAGCGCGAGATGTGGAGCGCCGCAGCGATCGCGTTCTGGTCCATGTGGAGCCGATGAAACAACAGGAACGCCTGCCGCTCCTGCGCCGAGAAGCTCGCGAGGACGGCGTTGATCGTGGTGACTGCGTTCGCGGTCTCCTCCTTCTGCAGGATCAGCTTCTCCGCGTGAATGGTGCCGGCCTCGACGAGCGAGGTAAGGGCCATTCGATGGGCGTGCAGTCGCCTCTCCTGGACGGCGCGCGCGTGCATCTCCTTCGGCGTGTGGGCCGGGCTGCGGGGGGATGGTCGTTCGGCGGTGCCCTCGAAGAGATCCGCGTCCTGCGCCGCGTCGACCCTCTCGTTCGTCTCTCGCCGCTCCCGACGCACGCGCAGGCGCATTGCTCCGACCACATGGAGCCGCGCGAGGCTCTCGAAGGGCTTGCCCCGCTTGGGATCGAACCTCCGCGCCGCGGTCAATGCGGCCTCGGTGCCGACCGCGGCGAGCTCCTCCCAATCCATCCTCGCCCAGTATGCGGCGTACTTCTTCGCATAGCGCTCGATCATCGGCCGCACCGAAGCCACGAGCACCTGCAGCACCCTGTCGGCTGCGGCGTCGTTCATCGCTCACCCGCGCCGCGCTTCTTCTCGGAGGGCTTCGCCATCGGTTCGTTCGCGAGCTCGTCGCTCTCCTCGACGATGGGATCTTCGAGGCACGCGCGAAGCTCGGCGCGCCCCGCCTCCGTGCAGAGCATGTCGAAGATCAGGACGCGACGGATCTCCGCGATCACGTCGGGCTCGAGGATCTTCTCGTAGCCAGCCACCGCCTCGTCCGCGATCTCCTCGGCCTTTCGCTCGAGCTCCTCTTCACGTGATCGCGCTGCCATGCGCCGCCCTCTCCCCAACCAAGGCTACACCGATGTCCCTCCTCGTCCACGAGAACCCATTCGAACAGATCGTCGCGGAGCTGACGACGCGACTGCGTGCGGACACGGTCCGGCGCCACCTCGGGGCCCCCGGGCGCGAGCTCGCTGCACCGCTCGAGATGTTCCTCGAGGCGTTCGCGACGCGACACGTTCACGGGATGCTCGGCGCGTTCTGGTATCTGAAGCAGGATAGCTTCGTACCGAGGGTCCAGCTCGCCGAGGAGGACTGCGATCCGTTCCGCGCCTTCATCTGGCCCCCGATGATCGCGGCGATGATGCTTCACGGGTTACGGTCCGAGGGACCTGTGTCCCCCGGGGTCGTGAGTGGCCTCGCTTGCGTGACGGATCGCGCGACCGTGTTGGCGTACGAACCCTGGTGGATCGCCGAGGAGGACGCGAGGATCCTGCCCCAGCTGTTCGACGTGATCGGGAGCGCCTACGCGATCGGCGTCGCCCTGTCGTCCGCGGGTCCCGGGCTCGTCTCCGATTCGCCAGTCGCGGACTTGGCGCGGCGAGTCGCCGGACTGCCGACGGAGTACCGCGTCCTCCTCGAGGCGCGGTACGGGCGCGAGGAGTCTGCGGACGACGTGGCGCGTGCGCACCACATCCCGCCGAGGGAGTGGCCGCTGCGGATCTCGTCCGCGATCGATCACGCGAGGTGTGGCCTGAGAGCGTCACCGCTCGCCACGGAGGCGTCTTGATTCATGCACGGAACCATTGGGCATCTGCATCTCGGGGCTGGGCTGGGCGCCCTGCGCGAACGCATCGACGCGAGCGCGATCCCGGCTCCGCGGCGGGGTCACCTACGGATCGCGACATGGAACATCCGCGAGTTCGGGCGGCGTCCGAGGCGCCCTGAGTCGCTCCGGTACATCGCGGAGATCCTCGGCCAGTTCGACCTGGTGTCGATCGTGGAGCTGCGCGAGAACCTCGCGGAGCTCGCGGTGGTGCTGGGTCACCTCGGCCCGTCGTGGCGCGCGCTGTTCACGGCGCCAGTGTTCGACGCGGGCGGCAACCGGGAGCGGATCGCGTACGTGTTCGACAGCCGCCGCGTCACGCACACAGGGCTCGCATCGATGGCGGTCGCACCGCGGACGAAGAGGGGCACGGAGTACCTCGCGAAGATCTGCTGGTGGCGGCCCCCGTTCCTCGCGTCGTTCCGCGCTGGGGAAGCGGAGCTGCTGTTGCTGACGGCGCACATCCGCTGGGGGACGACGGTCGCCGAGCGGCTGCCGGAAATCGCGCTGCTCGCGAAGTGGATCGAGACGGAGCTCAGCAAGGATCCGTACGCGCACGCGCGAGACACGATCGTGACGGGGGACTTCAACGTCACGAGCGTCCGAAGCTCGCTCTACGATGCGCTGCTGGGGCACGGGCTCGAGGTGCCTGCAGGGCTCGTCGGGGTCCACGGGTCGAACCTCGCGAAGAACAAGCGCTACGACCAGATCTTGAGGGCGCCGGGCGGGAGGAGTGCGTTCACGGGCCGCGGCGGGGCGTTGGACTTTTGCACCGGGCGCGGCGGGATGCGGGCACTGTATCCGCCGTCGGTGAGCGCGCGGGAGTTCACGTATGAGCTGTCGGACCATCTGCCGTTGTGGTCGGAACTACGGCTTCGCGGATCCGACTAGCGGGCGAGCGCAACCGGGCGCTCGACGATCGCAGCGGGTTGTGCTGAATTCACCGCGCGTCGCGCGGCAGGCCTTCGTCTCGATGGGTAGCCCGCCGATGCTGAGGTTGCGTACGCGCCCGGCGAGGTCGGGCTTGAACGGCTCGGCACCGTCGGTGATCGCGATGACGAGCGGGCGGCGCTGCGCGACGCACGCGCTGTGGTCGCAGCGGACGATTTCGGGTTCGACCTCATCGGACCTTCGGCGATGTCGGTGGGCTATCGCGCGATCTCCAATCAGTCGACGCGGCGACCGACCGCGACGGGCATGCATCCAGGCTCGCAGAAACGAGAGCACGAGTCCGCTCCGTGGGTGCCGCGAGGGGAGAGCGCGAGCGCCTCGTGACCCCGGCGCCCCGTATCACGTCGTCTTCGCGCCGACCGCGGTGACCGCGCCCGCGCCCATGGTTTTGCCGCCCTCACGCACGGCGAAGCGCATGCCGATCCCGAGCGGGATGGGCGCGCGCCGCGTGAAAAGGACCCGTGCTCGCGAGCCCGGATTTACGAACGCCGCCCCTTCGACGTGCGCCATGAGCGCCGTGACGTCCGTCGCCCCGAAGCAGAACTGCGGCGATGTCGATGGCTCTGCCGAGTCGCTCTTGCGTGAGTTGGCCATACGCTACAACGAACTGCCGCTGCCAGCGCATCCACGCGACCTCCGCGGCCTCGCGAGCGTCACCTCGAACAGGAACCCTGCGCCCGCCGTCTCTACCTTCTGCCACGACGCGCTCCCCTTGCACCTCCTCTCGGCCTCGTCGGAGTACCCTGGGAGGTCGTCCTGCCCGAGCTTCTCCGGCTGGGCTCCGCACGTGTGAACGACCCCGCACGCCGAACGGAAGTAGTGGTCGCGCGTGCCCGTCACGTAGCCAGCGGTCGGCTTTCATTCGTGTCTACCATGTCGCTATGGGGTCCTCCTCGGTGTCGGCAGCAGTGGAGATGCCGCCGGGATCGAGAGAGAGGACCGGTTCCTGGCTATACGCGCGAGCCCGTGCGCACTTCTGTGATCCGCAGTGCCCACGTGGCGCACCGTCGAAGGCCGGGACCACCGGCGCGAAGCGCCTTCGTTCAAGTCAGGAGAGGCCGTGGCACTCGTCGGTGAGGAGCAACCATGCAAGAAGTGATCGAGCACCTATTTCGTCAACATGACTGGTCGCAGCTCAAAACGCCGGCGGGAGCCGCGACGCACTTGAGGCAGTCGCTCGCGACGGAACAAGACGAGGTGCGCGGGCGGATCCTCGACACGCTCGTCCTCGTGCTCGATCTCCATCCGGACTACCGAGAAGATGCGGAGACTCCGTTCTTCGGCCCACATATTGTCGCCGCGCTGGACCAAAACGTGCTTCAAGCAATCGTAGCAACAGCGCTGTCACATCCGCTCCCGGACGTTCTGCTTGCGCGCCTTGTTGACGTTGCGTGGCAACGCCGAGCTTGTAACCACTCAGCCGTCGAACGCGCGATCTCGGCGTACCTGACGGCCGCGAAGACCTCCCTGGACGTCCGCGAATGGCTCGAGCCGTACGAGTACGCGCGCCGCGCCATCGCGCTGAGCGCTCAGATTCGGCGGGGCTCAGCTCAGCACGCCGCGCTTTTGGCCGACGTCGCCGCCCTTGTCACGGCCGCCGGGGACACCGACCCACTGTACTTCTCCGCGAAGATGATGGGCGCGCTCATCAACCAGCGCTTTCCCCACGGAGCGTCGCTCGCAGCGCAGGCGGGACGTATTGCGGCGGCGGCGGCGAGTTCAGGCGATTTCGAGCGTGCACGCACCTACCTGGAGACCAAACACGCCTGGCATCGCCTCTACCGAGACAAGGAGGGCGAGCGAGAAGTCGCTATCAGTATTGCTGAGATGCTCGAGGCTCACGCGGTTCACAGGGACGCAATCGGTGAAACCGCCATCGCCGTGCAGCCGCAGTCGGAGGCGGTAGTCGCATGGCAACGAGCTGGTGAAAGGGACCGCGCACGACAGGCCCACGTGCGCCTCCAGGAGCTTCAGCGACGATCGGTCAAAGGCTTCAAGTCGTTCCACACGGGGTCGATTGACGTTTCGGAGTCGATCGCGAACGCGCGTGATCACGTCTCAAAGAGGTCGAGACGTGACGCGATCCTCGCGCTTACCATGATCAGTCGACCTGCAACGGTTGCCCGGCTCAAGCGCCAAGCCCAGGATCGACTCAACTCGTTCCTCTTCTACTCGCTGTTTCCGCACGTCCGCGTGAACCCCATGGGGCGGCGAACGCACATCAGCGGCACCGCCATGGCGGCTACAGCGGAAGAGCGGGAGGCTGCGCTCGTCGATGAAGCCCGCTTGGACTGCACGCGGCTGATGGAGATCACAACGGTCGCGCTGATTATCCCGGCAGCGATGCAGCTCCAACTCGAGCACGGTATCACGACGCGAGACATGCTGGCTCTCGTTGAGAGGTCTGCGTTTGTGCCACCGGGACGCCGTATTTCGTTCGCGCGTGGGCTTGCGCTTGGTTTTCAGGGCGAGTTCGGGCTCGCTGCACATGTCTTGATGCCCCAGTTCGAGAACGCGCTCAGGGAGTTCCTTGAGCGCCGTGGGGCCGTCGTCTCGAAATTGCCCCCGTCAGGCATTCAGGACGAAGTCGACCTCAACAAGGTTCTCACGCTTCAAGATGCCGTGGACCTCCTTGGGGAAGACGAACACTTCGAACTCTCAACGCTCCTCGTCGAGCGCGCCGGCGTCAACCTTCGGAACGAACTGGCTCACGGTCTCTTTGATGACGGAACCCGCAGTGCGATGCTGGCGTTCTTCTGGTGGAAGGTTCTTCGATACGTGGTAGTCCTAACGACGCTCGCGAATCTCTCGGACATTCCCATACCAGAAGAGGAAGCGGAGAGTGAGGGTCCCGAGAACGCGCCAGATTCGGGCGACCAGACAAGTTCCGCTGGGGATGCGAGCTCGAGCGGAAGCCAAGCGCCCTCGTGAGCTCGTTGAAAGTGTACGTAAGGCCAGAAAGTGCAAAGCGTGGACATTGCCCAGGCACAACTACACCGCGGCCTGGATTGGCGCGTCCACATTGCTCAGATGGCAACCTCTGATGGACCGTCGGACAGGGAGCATTTTGCTTGCATCGCGGAGGGTCGGATGGCGACGAGCAAGAAGGCGAACGGCGGGCCAGCGCGTTGGACGGGTCACGCCGGAGTCTCGGCATGAGCGCGTGCCTCGAAGACGTGTGGTGCGATCCTGCGCGCGGCATCGACAAGGCGACAGTGGGTGCTCGCTACCTGCCAATGGGCACTCGCAAGACAGAACGTGATCGCAATCGGGGCGACCGGCGTTGGGAAGAGCTATGTGGGTGCGGCCCTCGCTCAGGCTGCCTGCCGAAACAGGCACCGCGCGCTTTGTGCCCGCGTGCCCCGTCTCCTTCATGAGCTCGCGATCGCTCACCTCGCGCCGTCGACACGTACGTGTCGATGCTCCCGCGCCTCGCTCAGGTCCGCGTCCTCGTGCTCGACGAGACAACGAATCGCGAACCGCAATTCGCCCTCGGACACGATCCCTTCGACTTCCTGATCGCGCCGCTGAAAGACCAGGAACGCCGCGACCTGCTCGAGGTGCTCGAGGACAGGTACGGTCGCTCGTCCACCGTCGTCACGAGCCAAGTCCCAACGAAGAGCTGGCACGAGACCCTTGCGGATCCGACGGTCGCTGACGCAATGTGCGATTGTGACAACGCCCACGTGCTCTCTTTGCGCGAGCCGTCGGGCAGGAAGAAGAAGGGACTCGGAGCGCAGAGACGGAGACGAAAGACAACAACTGATGATCCAAGCATCGCTTCGCTCCGATCGCTGCCCAGGCCCCCGGAACGCGCGCCCGAGTACACGTGAACTCGGTGCCCAGGTCGGCCGGAATACGCACCTGCAGCAACAGGTGCATCACCATCCACACCAGCTCGACCCGAAGGCGGCGAAGGTCATCCGCTACGCCGTTGGCGTTTTGGGGCTTCTCGGAAGTCGATCGAGACCGTGAGTCCGAAAGCGCCGGCGATCCTGATGAGTGACTCGATGGTCACGTTCGTGCGTCCAGCTTCGATCCGGGAGAGGCTTGGGCGGTCCATCTTGAGTTCGGCGGCGATTTCCGTCTGAGTCCGGCCGGAAGCGACGCGCGCAGCGCGTAGTTTCTCGCCGATTTTCGCAGAGAGGCGAAGAACCCGGGGATCGAGCTTCGAGGGCATGGGGCCACGAAGCCGGTTGCGGGCATGCCCGAGCTAGTGGCATATACGCTACCGACTGAGGGCGGAGAGAGGCTGAAATGAACGGGAATTTCGAGACGTTGTTAAACTTGAGCTGGGCGATCGTGGGGATCCTGATGGGCCCTGGTCGTTCCTCTCGTGGTGTTCCTCCTCTTCGAGACGCGGGGGCTTCGGGCTGAGGTGCGGAAGCTGAAGGGCGGTGGCGCTGCACCCAAAGACGGTCGCTGACTGCTAATGTCAGCCGACCCGTTTCGGCTTGACACCACTACGAGTCTTGCGGTCTGGTTGCGGTTTACTCAAAGGCACTCGCGTCGGAATCGGGGGGATATGGCTGCAAAAAACGTACCGTCGTTACACTACGCGCACCTGATGCGAGAGAACCCCCCGAAGGGCAAGGGGGTGACCCAAGCACAGAAAGACGAGCATGCGCGGCACCTCAAGAGTCTCGAGACTAGTACTGAGCACTCTGCTGCTCTCGCGTATCTGAACAAGTTGCTGCCTGGAACGACGGATCGACTCGGGGAACTGTACACGTTCTCGGGTCGAAGGTCGTTCCAACTGTGGGGGCTGCCAGCATTCATCAATAGACAGCCTCTGGCGATGATTCCCCCAAAGCAGAAGAAGGTTTTGGCGGCCCTATCCAAGGATTCGATCGCTCAGGTTCCCAAAGTCGGCGGGGTTGAGGACCGACTAATGGAGCTTCAGATCGAAGCCCATCGACTGAAGTTCACTGTCAAACTGCACCATAGTGTAGGTTACGCCGACCCCGACGGAAACGAGGGTCGGGTCGAAGACTATTTCGACCTGCGCGGCCATGTCGATTGTTCGTATAAGACACCGCTCCTCGTGATCCCGGCGAGTTCACAACTCAGCCGGAAGGCTGGCTTCGTTCTTCTCGACTGGCTGGTTGGCTCCCAGGTGGACCGAAAAAAGGGACCGGCCCAGCAAGGCGTTCTGAGGAATGTCACTTTTCAAGAGAGCCACGTGGTTCAGCTTGCCAAGAAGCTCAAGCTCGACCAGGTCACCATGGACGGCATCGACCCTTCCGGTGATGTTGGAGAGCTGACACTCAAGGGCAAGAACGTTAAGGGGGTGCGTGATCCCCTGGACTTGACGAAGCCCATTGTTCAGCGGCAGGACAGTTCAAAGAACCGGGAGCGTACGTTCAATTTTCCGCACGTCCATAGCGCCGACAACTATCGGGAACTCGCTGAGGTTACGTTCGTGCTCCACAAGGCTGCCCACATCCGTTTCGAGAGGGCTGCAAGCACCGACGCGATCTCGACGGTTGTGAAGAATATCTACCTATCGACCGGAGGTAGCTAGTGGCAAAGTCCTCCGGAGTTCAGTTGTCCTCGGTCGACACCAGGATGGCAGAGGCCCTTCTCGTCAATGGGATTCGTGTCTTCCATCCGGAGCAACTGGGGGAGAAGCGAGCCGTGTCGCAACGATGGCGCGCTCTGGCAAAGGAGGGGAAGGTGACCCTCGATGTGACGGTCTATTGTCAGGACGGCCACGAGATCTGGAGCGGTCCCGCACAGGATGCCAAAGGCCCCTGGTCTCGTTGCGCAGAGTGCCCCGAACCAGATGAGATCGAGGCTGTAGTCGAGCTTCGGGCGACGATCACTCCCGCGTGGGAGCAAGAGCTCAAGTCGACCCCTACCCCAAGTAAAAAAAAAGCACTGCGCTAGCACCTGCTTCGGAGGAAGGGCGGTTCACCCTTGAGGAATTTGCGAGCATGTTTGCGGGAGCTGTAGTGGACAAGGTCCGACCATCTACCTCAGCAGGTGACTCTCCGCAGCGTCCAGTCGGGAACGTTTGTCCCGACTGCAATGGAACCACGCTATTGTTCAAGGATTCGTATGACGAATCCTACGACCGCGTCGATCGCGCTTACACATGTCGGACTACGGATTGTGGCTTCACATTCGAGGCCTCTCGAATTCCCATCTCAGAGTGGCCAGACCACGCGCAACAGGCCTGGTACAAAAAGGCCTCCAAGAAGAGGGCACGGGAGGAGCTAATTCGTTGCCCATCCTGCGGCAATGAGAGTGTCGACGCCGAGGAGTCTGGACTCAAGGGAATCGGTACCTCTTCGCATGTGTGGCTGTCCTGTAAGACTCGGGAGTGCTCGTTCGCGAAGCGGAAAGTGCGACGTTCAATTCGCGAAACCGCTAAGGTTGCATTGTTATACGTCGTCCTCGTCTGCGTCGTCGTGGGGGCGCTGTGGCTTGCGAAGCTCGCAATCGCTAGTTCAGGCGAGCATCGAGATTCACCGTTACCCACGGTTCCATCAACAATGACGACGGCTCGGTTGCCCGTGGCTATTCGTGAGTCGCCTGGGATGCTGTCGACAGAAGTCCTTCAGCGTCGTCTTGGGAAGATGGACCTGGGGCCCGCCGGCGATGGCCCGCCGAGCTTCTTGGACGAGACGCATGCCGGGCGCCTCGGCCTCACCCTATCCAAGTCGGCGTTTAGTGTTGAGAGCGGTGGAATGGTTGCTGGACATGGTCGTTTTGCATTGGTTGCCCGCGAGAGTGGTCTTGTGGTGGAGCATGTCTATCTAAAACTTCACTCGCTTGCTCGATGCCCTTTGCGCACGGAAACCACGGCGACGCAATTGCCGGCTACCCACCCATCTTATGCCGTCTGGCTTACCGATCGATTTCAAGACTACGATCTCGTTCCCCAGGCCGAGCCTGGACAGACTGGCGTCTGGCGGTACGACAGCCCAGGTTCTGACGAGATCGGGCTGCGTGTGTACGCTGAGCCCTACACCCTATTCTTGGTGTCACTCGTCGCCGAAGTTCGTGACGATGCCCATTCATCTCAGCGTTCCGCGGTTGAGTCGCCAATCTTCCCCGTCCTATTCCTTGAGAAGGGCAACTCAGGCGGCTGCCTTGCCTTGGCAGAGTGGCTGAGGCCCGAGGCGTTTGTATCTCCGACAAGAGCAAGCTTTAGGAATGAATTCAACAGCCTACTGGCCTACCAACTTGCCACCCTTGACTGGGAAAATTCCTATGGGTTCCTGGAAAAAGCAGAGCACACTTCGGGTGCGTTGCTTGACGCTGCGACCTCGGATCTTGAACGGGTTGCGAACGTGCTGCCGCAAAATCTGCTGATTGCCAAAAACCTGACGGCGTGGAAAACCATGCTAGGGCGCCCGGATTGATCGAGGGGTCGGTGTACTTATTGTGTGCTTGTGGAGAGGGAGGAGGTTGAGGCGGCCGAACAGGATCTGAAGGCCGCACTTGAGTTGAAGGGCCGAGCAGCCCAATCATTTGTCGAAGCCTGGAATGCGTACGTGAAGGAGAACGACGAGCCTCCTCCGTTCCCTTTTGATCGAGCTGATCCCAAGATGGCCGCCTTCGTGGAGGTCTTCGCTAGAAGACGCTCGGCTGAGGATGCTCGGGACGACGCCTTATACCGGCTTGGAATGCTGCGACTTCATTCGCCCAAGACGTAGAGCTTTACGAACTGGGCTACGTCATCCAAGTTTCGGTAGTGTGGAGCCTTGCGCGTTATCTCTTGCAACTGGCCTGTTATCCGCCAGTCCGGCGCCATGTCCTCGAAGATTCGGATGTTCCTGGAGGCTGGTCCGCATTCGACGACGCAAATGCGCCGCGGGCGTTGCACCCGATTGCTATAGAACCATGCAGCTGCGGTTTGACCCTCAGCAATCGTTCGAGCTTCCTCGGGGTGACCGTCAAGGGGTTCACCGATCGCTTGATGGAGCCGATCAAAGAAGTCGGCGGAGGGGGTCATCTCTTCCGGCATGGGACCCTTGCTCGCACCGAAGAACGTGGCTTGCGAGCCTGAGCAGGATTCCGACGGATCGACGTTGACATGATCTCCAGTGCCAGGCTTGTTGCTTCGGCACTGGAGATGTGATGACGAATGAGTCAGGACAAGACGACGCAGAGTTGGCCCAAGCTACGGCGGCACGGATAGCCGCCGAGAAGGTCTATCAAGAGGCATCGGCCAAGGTGATTCACATCCGACCGCTGGGGCCGGGCGAGGAGCCCGTGGCGAAGCTGCCTCGGACATGAAGGCCAACACGGAGGCGAGTCGAGTTTTGCGAGCGGCTGAAGCCCGAGAGCGGGAGCTACTGCGCCGCAGCGCTGAACGAGCACGCCTCCGAAGGGGTCCGGAAGGCAGGTAGTTGAAGTTGAAAGGGTCGGCGAGAGCTGGCCCTTTCGCTTTTTGGAGACCGGCTGGCGGTTCTTCGAGGGCCGCGATCAGCAAGTGCACGGGAAGTGACCTGCACGACAAGAGCGGCTTTTCACGGGTTTTGGGTGCAAGGCCGTCCACCTGCCCAGGAACCACCTCTCGGCGGGGCGGCTCTGGCTCCCCCGCGCGAGCGGGGGTCCACGCGGTCGATCGCCAGGAGCGAGGCGCTCGTAGATGGCTCCCCCGCGCGAGCGGGGGTCCACCCATCACGGTCCCGCAGTTCTCGATCACCTCGCCCCCGCGTGAGCGGGGGTCCACCCACCCACGACGTCGCCAGCGCGCTGGACGAGGAGGCTCCCCCGCGTGAGCCCCTGGCCTGAGACGTCGACCTCGATGAACCCGGTCGACGCTTCATGCCGGCAAGCTCGCGCTTGTCCCGGTACTAAGCCAGCCCGAGCCGTGCCCGGGTGCTCCGGAATCCGCGCCCGGGTGTTCCGGAATCGGTGGCCAGGTCCGCCGGAACGGGTGATGGACGTCAACTATTTCTTCCGGTCAGCGACAACTATTCTTGCCGGTGGCGCCAGGTAGTTGTCGTTCTCGATCGTCGTCGTCGTCGTCGTGGTTCGCCTCCCGTCTCAGCGGTCGGGTCGGGCGCCGGCGCGGTGGTGTACAGGGGGGCCCAGCTGTTTCCGTCCCTTTCGGTTGACGGTGCCTCACTCGCCTCTCCATCACTCCGTCTCCGGCGCCCGCCACATCGAACCGGACAGGCGGATTTCCCGCATCCGGCTCACCGCGAAGGCGTCATCCCTCGGGGTTATGTGTCTCTTGGATGGTGCGCGCTTTCGCGCTCATGTACGCGAGGTGATAGTCCCCGTAGAGACCCCAGACCCCGTACACGATCGCGCTACTCCACCGTTTCCACCCAAAGCCCATGCGCTTGCTCTTCTTCGCAGCGAATCGACGTACCTTGCGTTCGGCGTGGAACTTGAGCTTGCCGAACGCCTGACTGGAGTTCCCGATCCGGAAGTAGTTCGCCCACCCACGCAGGATCAGGTTCACCTGGGCGACCGCCGCCTGCATTGGCAGGTGCTGGACGCCGCGCAGCGTGTCCCTTACTCGTCGTAGGACTTCGGTGAGCTTCTTCGGACGCGGGGTCAGGCATGGATACCACCACCCGGTTTTCTTGCTCGATACCCATCGAAACTCGAATCCCAGGAACGCGAAGACAGCCCGCTCGTCGGTTAGCGCGACGACGCGGGTCTTCTCTGTGTTGAGCGACACGCCGATCGCCTCCGCCTCATGGCGGATGCGAGCGAGCGCTCGGTCGGCCCACGCCCGTCCTCTTTCGGAGTTCGGAGCGAGGACGACCATGTCGTCGAGGTATCTCACGTAGGTGATGAAACCGCTCCCTCGATCCAGCATATGGTCGAGGTCGTTCAGCGCTAGGTTCGCGAGAAGCGGGGAGAGTGGCGAGCCTTGCGGTACGCCCCTGTCGCCGGTGCTCTTCAGGAACTGTTTCACCAGCGCCAGCACTTTGCCGTCGACAACCCGACGCGCGACCTTCGCCAGCATCCAATCGTGCCGGATGTCGTCGAAGTAGCGCGAGAGGTCCACATCAACGACGCGGTGCCTTCGCTGGCGCAGCCCGAGTCGCACTCTCTCGATCGCCTGGTGCGCCGAGCGCCCCGGACGCGCCCCAAACGAGCTGTCCGAGAAGTCGGCCTCGAAGATCGGTTCCAAGATCAGCCGGAGCGCGCCTTGGACGACGCGATCTCGGATCGCCGGGATCGAGATCACGCGTACCTTGCCGCCCTCCTTTGGAATCTCTCTTCGTCGATACGGCCGGGGACGATACCCACCCGAGCGCAGCTCCGCGGAGAGTTCTGCAAGGAACTCTCTCCGGTTGCGCGCCTCGATCGCCTCGAACGTCTCCCCGTCGGATCCGGGGGCGCCGCCGTTGCGCTTCGCCTCCAGGTACGCCGTCTCGAGCGTCTTGAGCTTCACGAGGTGGACGTGCATTCCCCAGAAGCGGTGCGCAGGGGCGGACTTCGCCCGATGGCCTATCTTCGCGCGAAGCTCCTGCAGACTGATGGTCGGTATTATCATCCGGCTCCTGCCTCGCCTCTTGCTCCGAGTGCCTCCGGTAGGGCCCCTTCGCTCCGCGGGCATTACCCCACTTCATCGCTACTACGGGCCCATCCGCCGGGCTCTCACCTTCGCCGTGCTTCGCCTCTCGGCTCGCGCGGCTACCTTGCTTCCGCGGGTTTTCTCCGCGGGGCGAGGAGCCCTTCCCTGTTTCAACCCATGGCCTTGTGCGCGTGCCGCCGTCCTCTACCCCGCCGGGTGGGTCCCCCGCAGATCGGTTCGGGGTCCCCTGCAGCCTTCACCGTAATTGTGGCGGTTCGGCTCCCGGGTCTTCAATTGACGAGGCCTCGGTCGGACGTTCACGGTCGTTGCGGCCCGCGCGCTTGCTCACCCTGCCTTGCAGGGCTTTGTCGGTGGGCTTCGCCGCCGGGATCTCCCACGCCGGCGCCACCCCAGCTATGCGGCTTCGATCTCTTACCGCCTCAGGACTTTCACCTTACGGATCCATGGGTACCTCCAGGCATCACACAACTACTTTTGCCGGTCGCGCGGCGTAGTCGTCGGTGCCTTCCGTAGCTGGTAGTTGTCGTCGTCTCGTGATGCCGGTGTCCTGGTAGTTGTCGCTGGCGGTCTCGTCGGGGTTGGTCAGGGTCGTGTTCGACGGCACCTCCTCGGGTGGCGAGGATTTGGGTGTCTCGAATTGCGGGCCGGGCGTACGCCCGGCAGGCGCTCTGTCGCTGCAGAAGCGGCGAGGGCGAATGCGTCGGCTGGGCCCTTCGTTGTTGGTCGGGTCGCCTCCTCTCGTGGCCGTGCTCGGGCGTCGTTCGTGGTGGGCGCGAGCGGCTCATGCGTCCTCGGGCTTCGGCTCCTTCTCCTTCCTCGGGTTGCGCTTCTTCGCGTCCTCCGCGCGCACGCTGCCGCGATCGATCTCGACGATCGTCGCGTGGTGCACGAGCCGATCGATCGCCGCGGCGGTGGCCATCGGGCTCTTGAAGATGCGGTCCCACTCGCTGAAGACGAGGTTGCTCGTGATCACGAGGGAGCGACGCTCGTAGCGCTCGGCCATGAGGGTGAAGAGCACCTCGGCTTCGTCGGCGGTCTGCTGGATGTAGCCGAGGTCGTCGAGGATGAGCGCGTCGAAGACGTCCAGGGCGCGGAGTGCGCGCGGCAAGGAGAGGTCTCGGCGCGCAGCGAGGAGCGTCTGGACGAGTTGGTACGTCGGCGTGAACAACACGCTGCGCCCGCGCTCGACGAGGGAGTGGCCCAGGGCGCACGCGAGGTGGCTCTTGCCGACACCGGGGAGGCCGAAGATGAGCGCGTTGCCGCCGCGGTCGAGGAACTCGCCGCTCTGCAGCTCTTGGATCCGCAGGAGCGCGGTCCGCGGAACGCGTGTGCGATCGAGCGTCTCGAAGGTCTTGCCCGCGGGCAGCTTCGAGGCTTTGCGAAGTCGGTCGACGCGACGCTCCCCACGCGCGGAGGCCTCGAGCTCGAGGCACTCATGGAGAAGCACGAGCGCCTCGTCTTGTCCGGCGGCGGTCATTCGTCGGACGAGCTCGGCCGCGGCCGTCGTGAGCTTCCACGAGGTCAAGAGCTCCGTGATGCGTGCGCCTCTCTCGGGCGTATAGGTCGTGCTCACGACGCGCCCCCAGACGCGAGGAGCTCGCGAGACTCGAGGAGGTCGTCGTAGGCCCCGGGGTCGGGCTTCCCGATGGTGACCACCGGGACCTTGGGCTCGGCCGGGTGTGCGATCGATTTCACCCGCGCGTAGTCGAACGCCTCGCCCTCCGCGAGCAGCGCGATCAACGCCTCCTCGACGCTGCGCTCGGTCGTGCTCGCCGCGAGATGCAGGATGCGGACGTACTCGACGTCGGCGCGGTCACCGCGACCGCGACGGAGTCGGTCGTAGGCCTCGCGGAAGGTCTGCGACGGGAACATGTCCTCCCGGAATCGATAGGCTGCGAAGGCCCCGGGCTTCTGGACGAGGGACCAGATGACGTGCCGGTAGTCGATGCGGTGATTCTTGTCCCCACGAAGACGCGGCATGGTCGCCACACTCTTCGTGCCGAGCCGCACGTCGACGAAGTCTGCGTGCAGCCGGGCGGTGACCTCGTGACGCTTCAGGCGGGATGGGACGGAGTAGATGCGCCCGCCCACGTTGATGGTGCTCCATTCGCTGACCCGCAGCCCCGGGAAGATGCTGTACTCGGGCACCTTCATCGCGGGCAAGGCTCTCAGCGCGGCGCGCTCGAGCGCGATCTTCTCTTCGTTCCCCGCGTGGAACTTGCGATGCACGACGTCGGCGACGAACGCCAGGTAGGCATCGACGCTGACGAACTCGCGACTCCCGCGAAGGATCAGCTCCTGGTCGAGCCCGTTCTTGAGCAGGTGGTGAGCCTTCTCAGCGACGCCGTTTTCGTGGCCCTCCCCGGGCTGGATCCTCGACGGGACGAAGCCGTAGTGGTCGACGAGCGCGGCAAACCGAGTCGTGAGCGCACGGCCGCCCGTCTTCACGAGCTCATGCGTCGCCGCTGAGAGGCCATCGAGGCGCACGCGCTCGGGGACTCCCTTCGCCGCGAAGAAGGCGCCCTGCAGGCCCGACAGTAGTGCCTCGAATGTCTCCCCGAACGCGAGCTGCACGAACCGCCACCCGCTGAACGCGAGGACGAACTCGAAGAACAGGTGAACGAAGAGGACTCCCCCGATGGTCACGCCGAGCTCCGTCGCGTGCGTGAAGTCGAACGAGCCCATCCGCCCAGCTGTGTGCACCTGCGGGAACATCACCTCCGTGGGGGCGCCGTGATGCGCGCGCCACTCGCGGATCCGACGCTGTAGCGTGCGAAGCTGCCCGCTGCCGAACCTCTCCTCGGCGCTCCGCTTCCGATTCAAGGCCTCGAAGATCGTCTTCGCCTCGAGCCTCTCGCCATGCGCCGCGCCAAGCAGCGGCACCACCTCCTCGTCCCATACCACCGCGAACGGATCCTCCCGCGTCCGCCAGGTGCGATCACCCTTGCTGGCCGAGGGGATCATCCCCTTCTGCCATTTCTGCCCCGTCCTCACGCTCATCCCTGCGGCCGCGCAGGCCGCCTCCATCTCTTCGCCTGACATCCGTTTCTTCCTCAGAACGCGGACCTGCTCGTCGGTGACCATCGCTCGCTCCCGGAGCCCCGGGAGCCAGCTCGGAGCTCTCCGAGCCCCACGGTCGCACGAACCGCCCGCACGGCGCGTCACCGGCAAAAGTAATTGTCGTCGGCCGGCAAGAGTAATTGTCGCTCATCAACGGGTGCCCGAGTCCTCCGGAACCGCTGGCCAGGTGCCGACGGAACCGCCGCTCGGGTCACGCCGGATTCGATGCCCGCGTCAGGCCGGAATACGCACTCTACGCCGCCGTGGATCACTATCGTAACCGCTGCGTGGACCCCACGGTGGGTCGCCGGTTGACGGAGTCCAGACATTGCGGCAGGCGGCGTCAGTCCGGTGGAACCGGCGCCGCGATCGCAGAGCGCACGGGCGGCGGAGGGACCGTGATCACACCAGCGGGGGCCGCGAGTTCCTGCTCAACCAGCGTGGCGCGCGTTGCTCGCCAGTGAAGCGGGGCGAGCTCGATGTATCGGTCCTTCGGCCAGTGGGGGAGCACGCGGAGTACGTCGGCGATGTAGTCGAGCACGTCGAGACGATGGAGCCGACACGAGGCGATGATGCTG
>JAXLYP010000012.1:0-287526 GCA_046351395.1 Polyangiaceae bacterium | reverse complement strand
CACATCGATCGACGTGCGGCGCGGTTCGGGAGCGAGCGAGCGCTCGAGCTAGGAGCGCCCACAGGGCGGCCCCGAGCCGCCCGTGCGGGAGATCTAGTCCACGGGCCGCGGGTAGTACGGCGGCATCGGTATGAGCGGGGGCTCGGGCAGCGCGAGGGGAGGCGGCGGCACCCGGAGGTCCACGAGGACGCGCACTTTGTCCTCCGTCTTGTCGGCGGCGAACGGGGTGGTCGAGAGCACCCCGAGCGTGCACGCGGAGAGCTCGGGGTCGTCCGGTGAGCCGCTGATGGTCGCGCCCTTCGCCACTTTGCCGTCCCGCCCGACGGTCATCTCGAGCGTGAGGGTGCCCTCGGCGGTGGGGACTCGATCGAGCATCGCCTCGTAGCACTTGCGGACCCCGATCCACGCGCGCTGGACGCCTCGGTTCAGCGCGGCGGCGCGCTCTCCCGCGGCTTCGATGCGGAGCCCGACGCGCGTCGGCGTGAGGGGCGGGCCGGGGTTGTAGCCGTAGCCGGGGTAGCCCCCGTACCCGGGGTAACCGTACCCGCCGTACCCGCCGTATCCGCCGTATCCGTACCGATCGTAGCCGTACCCGCCGGGGTAATAGCTCCCGTAGTAGCCGCCGTATCCGTCTGGGACGACGACGCTGAGCACCTCGCTGCCGGACGCGGTCTCCGCGCGAACGGGGCGTGGGAGTGCGTTCGTGACGCGGGCCACGTCGCGCTCGGGAGCAGCCCGCGTGGCGGCGCCGACCCGCTCACTCGGTGCGGCGGGGACCTCGGGAGAGAGGGCGGCGGACGCGCACCCCATCGAACCGCACAGGCCCACGATCCCCAAAAGAACGAGGTGTTTCCTCACGCCGCTACTCCGTTCGCGTCTGGATGCTGTCGACAGCGTGAATCGGGGGGAGCGCGCCCGCCATGAGATGTTTGATCGATCCGAGCACGAGCCGGTGGCTCTCGAGCTTGCTCTTGCCCGCGAACACGGGGGAGACGACCTCGATCACCCAGTGGCCGCCCCCTCCCGAGGCGACGACCTTCGCGTCGGGGATGCGAGCGATGACCGCATCGCGGATCGCGTCGGGGATGGAACCCTGAAAATTCGTGGGGTGATCACTCATCGTGGGCCCGCGGAGCGTGTCATGGCTCGCGCAGCCGCACAACCGGGTGTCCATCCGCGCGCGCTCGAGCGGACGGAGGCGCATGCAGAACTCCGAGCCTGTCGCGAAGCGCGGTGACCGCGTCGTGGGCGTCGACACCCACGTGATCCTGGTGCCCTCTCCGGGCGGTCCCATCCCCCGGCCCACGCCCATGCCGTTCGACGGCGAGATCGTCGAGCGCCCCGGCGCGACGGTGTTCGTCGAGAACGAGGACCTCGCGCTCGAGGCGGGGACGGCGCAGAACCGCCCGGGGCACGTGCCCATCGGGGGGACGTTCCAGACCCCGCCATCGAACATGGCGACGCTGTCCTCCGGGAGCGCGAGCGTGTTCGCGGAGAACCGCGCTGTCGCGCGCTCGAAGGACCCCGCGAGGTGCTGCAACGACGTCCCGGACGACGAGACGGGCCACGTCCTCGCCAACTCCACCGTGTTCGCGGGTTGACCATGTCGACGGGTGACGAAGGCTCGCTCGGCGGAGTCACGCTCGAGCAGTTCGCGGGCGTTACGGCGGCGACCGCCGAGGGCATCCCGCTCGTCGAAGTGCTCGAGCAAGAGCAGATCCCGCCCGAGGCGTGGCCGGAGGGCGCGCGGCTTTGGCGCGAGGCGATCGTGGACACTCCGTCACTTCAAATCGAGCTCGTGCGCCTGCGCCGCGTCGCGGAGGATTGTCTGCGAAGGGACATCGACCCGCTGGACGGGGACGCGTCGAGCTGGGTCGGGCTCCTCCGCGCGCTCGGCGAGGCGGCGGACACGGCCTCGGTCCTCGCCGCCCTGGGCCTCACCTCGAGCGACGTTTCGCGCCTCGGACGGCAGTGGCGCGACAAGGCGAAGGCGAACCCGGAGGTCGAGAAGGCGCTCCAGGACGTGAGCGCGACGGCCACCGCGCCGACGGAGGTGCGCGTGGGTCCGTTGGTGCTGCGACCGTTCCCCTGGTCCGCGCGACCGGTCGTGCGCGCGGCGCCACCGCGGACGGTGGGCGCCGCGGAGGGGCGTCGGGACGAGGCGCGGCCCAACGTCGTCGTGCAGCGCGCGAGCTTCCAGCTCGAGAGCCCGCGAGCGGATGTCCCGTCGACCGTGAGCGAGCAGACGGAGGTGGTCGACGGTCGGGGCCTCGTGGCGCTCCTCACGCGCGACCCGCTCCCGTTCTCGCCCGGGCCGCCTTCGATCGTCGCGGCGAGCGCGCCGGTGGAGGACGTCGAGCACGGCGACACGTTGATGGCGGATGGGTCCGCCATTCGGGTCACGCTGATCGCGGGCGCGCTCCCGTTCGCGAACCGGGAGGACCAGGCGCGGTCGTCCGTCGAAGGGAGAATCGAGCGGTTCGCGGCGGTCCAGGCGGCGCTCGTGCGTGTGACGGATCCGGGCGTGACGCTCGCCACGTTCGGGTTCTCCGGGGAGACCTGGGAGCTCGAGCGCCGCTCGCTCGCCTCGGAGCTCGCGCGGAACCCCGCGCTCCAGGCGCTCTACGAGCGCGCGTGGCACGCGGCATCGAAGGCGTAGCGCGAACCGCGCGCAGCGCGAGTCCGCGGAGGTCCGCGGACGGAGCCGCGGCTGAATCGAGCGCCTACGGCGCGCTCATTGAATTTCAGTGCGCGTGTCCATCGACGCGCGCTCGACAGGAAGGACACTCACGATGAGCACATCCAATCCACCCATTGACCCGTCGTCTTGGGGCGAAGAGCCCTTTTCGTTCGTTTCGCGCTCGCTGCCGCTCGGACAGGTGCGGGTCCACCGCGTCCGCGGCCGGGAGGAGATGTCGCGGCCCTACGTGTTCGACCTCACCGTCTCCTCCCCGCTCGAGGGGCCGCTCGCGGGTCGGGAGTCGGACGCGCTGCTCGGCCAGAGCGTCGCGCTCGTGATGCGCGTCGGTGGTCCTGCGCGGAGCGTGCACGGTGTGGTGACGTCCGTGAGGACGGACGGGCTCCGGCGGACGCATGGGGCGCAGCTCCGCGTGCGCGTCGAACCTCGGTTCGCGCTCCTCGGGCGGGAGCACGCGAGCCGCATCTTCCAGGACGCGACGGTGCCGGACGTCGTGCGGAGCGTCCTCACGTCGTTCGGGATCCCGACGGAGTGGCGGCTCACGCGCGACTATCCAGCGCGGCCGTTCATCACGCAGTACCGCGAGTCGACGCGCGCGTTCGTGGAGCGGCTCCTCGCGGAGGCGGGGATCTCGTACGCGTTCGCGCACCCGCTCGCGCTGCTCCGCCTGCTGGACGGGGGAGGCGTGGACGGGCTCGACGGCGCCGCCGGAACGGTCGCGGACGCGCTGCTCGATCGGGAGGTCATGGTCTTCAGCGACGCGATGGCCTCCTCTCTCCCCATGGACGCGGCGGGGGTCGTGCTGCAGTTCACGGATCGCACGGGCGTGTCGACCGCGGGGGCGAGCGAGGTCACGGCGTTCGCGCTTCGCCGCGCGCTGCGCACGAACCGCGTGCACTTCCGAGACTACGACCCGGATCGCCCCCAGCTCGCGCTCGCGTCGAGCGCGCCGATGCTCCCGAGCTCGCCGCTCGAGGCGGTGGGGGAGCTGATCGGAGAGGTGGAGGCGGCGACCGGGATCGATCTCCCCAACGTCCACCCTCAGCCCACGCTGGAGGACTATCAGCACGGGGGCGATTATCTGTTCCCGGAGTGGATGGACGTGCAAGCGGAGGCCGGGACTCGACTCCGCGCGAGGAGGCGGCGGGCCGAGGTGGGCGAGGGCGGGAGCCGCTGCTCGGCCCTCTCTCCCGGCCTGAGGTTCGCGCTCGAGGGGTATCCGATCCTCGAGCAGAACCAGGAGTACACCGTCATCGCGGTTCGGCACCGCGGCGCGGTGGGCCGCGGGGAAGAGCTCTATTCCAATGTGTTCGAGTGCGTCCCCGCGAGTCATCACTATCCGCCCGCGCGTCCGGCGCCGCGCTGCGTCCAATCGTCGCACACGGCGGTCGTGGTGGGGCCGCCGGGCGAGGAGATCCACGTAGACGAGTGGGGACGCATCAAGGTCCGGTTCCATTGGGATCGGCGCGGAACGTCCGAGACGACGTGCTGGCTCCGCACGATGCAGGGCTGGAGCGGGGAGGGGTGGGGCACCCAGTTCATCCCGCGCGTGGGGATGGAGGTCGTCGTCGCGTTCGAAGGTGGGGACCCGGATTGTCCGATCGTCATCGGGTGCGTCAACAACCGGACTCACCCCCCCGCGTTCAGCCTGCCGGCGGACAAGACGCGGAGCGGGATCCGCACGAAGACGTACAAGGGCGGGGGTCACAACGAGCTCAGCTTCCAGGACGCGACCGCGAAGGAGCAAATCTACCTCCACGCGCAGCGCGACCTCGACGAGGTCGTGGAGAACGATCACACGCTCGCGGTGAAGGCGAACGAGTCGATCCGGATCGACGGAGATCGAAAGGACCACGTCCAGAAGAGCGCCGCGTACGTCGTCGCGGGCGCGCGGAGCGAAATCGTCGAGGGGGACGTGACGATCGGCCACCGCTCCTCGAGGGTGGACGCCATCACGAAGGACCTCGACCAACGGATTGGCGGCGTCCGGACGACGCGCGTCGCGACGAGGGACGACCTCGAGGTGCAGGGCGTCGCGGAGCACCGGTTCGCCAAGGACGTGACGACGCGCGTCTCCGGCAACGCGACGCTCGTGGTCGGTCAGTCGGACGCGCCGCGATCGCTGTCCGTCCACATCGAGGGCGTGGGCGCCGTCTCGGCGGCGGACGTGCTGGAGCTGATCGCGGAGAAGGGGCTCACTCTCCGCTGCGGGAAGACGACGCTCCGGGTCAGCGCCGAGGGCATCGAGCTCTCGGGCGGCTCGATCCGCGTGGCGGGAAAGAAGGGCACGCTCGAGGTCGGGGACAGTGGGTTGAAGCTCCTCTCGGGGGATGGGTACGCGCACTTCGACGACAAGATCCTCATCAAGACGGCGAACGCGAGCGTCTCGATGGGGGACGAAGTGAAGCTCGACGGGACTCGCATCCTGCTGAACGCGCCAGACAAAGCGAACGACGATCCGCCCCCTCTGCCGGAGCCGCTCACGGAGATCGTCCTCGTCGACAAGAACGGCGATCCGCTGCCGAACCAACGGTTCCTGATCGAGCTCGAGGGGGGCGGGGAGCGCTGCGGCGTCACGGACAAAGAGGGGAAGGCGAAGCTCGACCTCCCCACGGGCGGCAAGATTCGCTTCCCCGAGCTGTCCAACGTCGCGAGCTGAAGCGGACCTAGAGCACCGATCATGTTCGGTGCTCTAGAGCGGAGGAGTGAAAAAAGATGGGAAAGCAATGGGAGCCGTACGTCGTCAAGCAGGGCGATCACCTCGACAAGATCGCGTTCCTGCGGGGCTGCGACGCGGATGCGATCTGGTCGAACGCGAAGAACGAGGAGGTCGCCGGGAAGCGAAAGACCGGCGCGATGCTCCACCCGGGTGACGTGCTGTTCGTCCCGCCCGAGCCGGGCCCCGCGCTGGACGTGAAGAAGGGCACGAGCAACCGATACACCGCCTCGATCCCGACGGTCCCGGTCGCGGTGCAGCTGGTGCTCGATCCGAAGGGCAAGCGCAGCGCGGGCAACCAGCCGTTCGAGGTCCACGGCGTCGGCGCGAAGGTCGTGACGGGCACGAGCGAGGCCGACGGGACAGTCCGCTTCGAGGCCCCCATCCTGTGCCGTGAGGCCGAGGTGAGGTTCCCGAAGCTCGGCGTGGTGATGCCGGTGCACATCGGCGATCTCGATCCGATCGAGGAGCGGAGCGGCCAGATCCAGCGCCTGCGGAACCTCGGCTTTCTGGAGCTTCACGGTGAAGTCACCGACGAACAGCTCACGAGCGCGTTCTGTCTGTTCCAGCGGAAGAAGGGGAAGCCCGTCACCGGCGTGGCAGATCCCGCGACCCTCGAAGCGCTCGCTTCCGAACACCTCTCTTGAGGAGACAATCATGACGAAGATCGTCGACTACGTTTGGACGAAGCAGGACCAACAGATCTGGAAAGGGATGACTGCGGGAACGGCGCAGGGGCCGTTCGTGTCCCCCTACGGAATTCGGCGCGAATGCGTGAAGTCTCCGCCCGAGAAGGGCCATCCCACCCAACTCGACCTCGGTTGGAGCTATGGCGGTGAGCTCGGCCGCGCGACCAGGTTCCATGGTCCCGACAGCTGGACCCGCAAGGTGGACGAACCTCGAGATCACCCGTACGAATGGATCGAGATCGACTGGGAAATCCCACCGACGGTCAAGACGATCGGTCAGCTCTGCGAATATCTGATTGCGAAGGATCCAGTGCAGTTTCCGCCCGAGATCTACTCCCAGCGCCCGCCGCGCAAGTGGAACTTGAACGCGGCGATGATGTTGTTCGACTATTGGGGAAACTCGGCCTTTCGATACGCCGTGTCTGCGGAGGATTTCGATTGGGACGGAGACTATCTGGACAAGCCCGATGAGATCGCGATCGCCCACGGTGACCTTCGGCTGACGTGGGTGCTCAGACGTAGGACGATCGTCTCCACGACCGCTGCCCCGCCGGCAAAGACATCCACTCCGCCCAGCGCGCCGACGCAGGACGGCGGCGGACTCCCTGACATCTTCAAGGTGAAGAGGTACGCTCCGGGGGAACTCGAAGCCAAGGTGGACGCCTACACCGAATCCCTCGAAACCGTCTGCCGTGAGATGAAGTGGCTCGCGGACGTCTCGGATGCCGCCATGCAGCGCCGGTGTGCGGTGCTCCGAAGTGCTCGCGCGATACGAGCGGCGGCGTTCGTGTCGACACTCTCCGCTCCGCACGGGAATGACGACGCTGTCGACATCGTTTCGTCGCTCGACGCGGTGATCCCGGACGCGCGTGACTGGCTGATGCAGCAGCCCATCGCGCAGACCGAGCGCGTGCCGATGCAGCCACTAACGAACTCGGATCTCGTCCTCGGAGGCGACATCCGTCGCCAGACGCACAACGCGCGGGCAGACATGGACACGGCCGTGGAGAAGTTGGATGGCCTGCTGTTCGGTGAGCAGTGGCTCGAATGGATGGAGGCGTGGAGCCTGCGCGTCGTGAGTGACATGCAGGACCATACGCTCAATATCGACTGGGACGCTCTCCAAAGAGGTGCGAAGGCGACTGGAACCGAGATCTCCGATCCCGCGCTCGCTGTCCTGGCCCGACAATCTCGGCTGGAGAAGGCGCTTGCGTCCGCCGTGGAGTGGTACGGGGAGGCGGGGTTTCCGTACGACGGTGCGAAGCGCACGATGAGTATGACCCCCGACGGCCTACGAGCTCTCCTCGATGGCGCGCCCGAGTCTCACGCGGCGAGCGCGGCCGCGCTCGGCGGCGAGTCGTCTCCGCTGGGGGCGGCGATCAAGCTGACCGGGAAGTTCTACAGCTTCGGCAAATCGGTCTCGAAGATCGGCGTCGCACTCCTCCGTACGTGCGTAGCCTGGGATACGCTCAAGCTCGCAAAGTCGGCGCTGCAGACGGGAGGGGTTTCGACCGCAAAGGCGTTCGCGGATGGGATCATCGCCCGCTTGCCGGATCTGGACTTGGGCGCTGCGGAGGCGGCAGATCGGGTCAAGCTCCGTTCCGAGGCCCGGCAGGCGATCCAGCAAGGAGACAAGGAAGCGGCGAGGAAGCTGGCGGCGAAGATCGCGAAGAAGGCCGTGAACGAAGCCGAGGCATGGAAGAACCTCTGCGGCGTGCTCAACGTGCTGAACCTCATGGTCGCGCTCTCGAGCGTGACGAGCACGTCGGACTCCGTCGTCGCAACGGTGAACTGGTTGGCGCTCGGCACCGACACTGTGGACGTCGCGCTCGGGTCGGCGGGACGGCTGCTCTCTGCGCTCGGTGGTTTCGAGGGCGTCGTCGCGAAGCTCGAGTATCTTGGCACGCACGTGGGGGTCATCGGTGCGCTGCTCGCATTCGTCCAAGGCGGCCTAGCCCTCATCGACGCGCTCTGTGCGGCGAAGAAGGACCCTGGGGAGATCGTGCGCGCGTCGGCGCTCTTCCTGGGCGGTGCTGCCACGCTCTTCACCGTCGCGGCGGCCTACTTTGGCCTCTCCACGGGCGGTGTCGGGCTCGTCATCGAAGTGTTCGGCATCGCGTGCCTGATGGCCGTCGGCGCGGTCGATCTCGGGCGCATGATCGCGAAGGACACACTGTTCGTGGAGAGCATGAGGAAGCTGGTGGGTGATCTTCGCCACCAGGTCGAGTGGAGCGCGTTCGAAGCGGCCAAGCTCGACATTCGCCTCACGATGAGCGAAGTGGAGGAATACGCGAAAGGGGCGCGCGGACTCCTTCCAGGGGCGAACGTCATGGACCATTGGCGGCATCTGCGCGCGAACGGATTCAGCGACGACGCGATCACCAAGCTGCTCTCGGTCGGCGCAGCGTCGGCACCCTTGGATGCGGACGCGACGTGGGAGGGCGCGCGCGCCGGCTGAGCCGGCTGCGCTCGCGGAACCATGCTGGATGTCTTGATCGCAGGGGTCGTCGCGCGCCACTACGGACAGCGCGCTGACGAGGTCGGTAGGCCGCGTTCCAAGGCGGTCGGGTGGGTGTTCGCGACGTGCGTCGCGGGCGAGGCGGTGGGGCTCGTGCTCGCGGGGGTGCGGAGCGGCTGGACGCTCGACTACGTGGTGCTGGGCGCTGCGCTTGGGCTCACCTTCGGCGTCACATTGGGTTGTGTCGTCGGGAACACGCTCACGATCGCGTCGACCTCGCGCGTCGGGGAGCCGACGGTCGTCGTCGGTGATTCGCTCGGGCCCCAGGTGATTGGAAGCCCCTGCCCGGTCTGCGAGCGGCCGATCCAAGTGTTGTTCGAGGCGAAGCGGTGCAAGCGGTGCGCGTTGCCCGTCCACAAGCGGTGCCTCTCGGATCATCGTCTCGCCCATCGGATCGCGGGCAAGGGCTACCGCGACGCGATTCGATCGCATCGATGAAACCCGTCGGCGCGCCTATTCGGGCTCGGCGCCCTTCTCGGGGGGCTTCGGCGTCACGCGCACCGATTTGATGCTCCTCGGGGTGGCGGACACCACCTCGAGCTTCGATCCGTCCTCCGCCTCGAAGGAGTCGCCGACGGACGGGATCCGGCCGGCGAGGTGGAGGCAGAGCCCAGCGACGGTCGTCCACGTCTCGCCCTCGGGGAGCTCGAGCTCGAGCTCTCGGTTCACCTCGCGGATGGGGACGTCGCCGCGCACGAGCGCGGACCCGGACGCCTCCTTCACGATGGGGACGGGCTTGTCTTGGTCGTGCTCGCTCGAGATCTCACCGACGAGCTCCTCCACGAGATCCTCGAGCGTGATGATCCCGGACGTCGCTCCGAGCTCGTCCACGACGACCGCGATTTGCAGCTTCCGCTGCTTCATCTCTTGGAGGAGATCCACGGCGCGCATCGACTCCGGGACGGTGAACGCGGGGCGCAGCACGTCGTCCAAGAGGAGGAGCTGCTGCTCGATGAGCAGCGTGATGAGATCGCGGAGCGTCACGTACCCGACGACGTTGTCGATGACGCCGTCGAACACGGGCATCCGGGTGTGGCCCGTCTCGAGGACGATCCGCCGGAGCTCGGGCATCGACGCGGACTTCGGGATCCCGATGATCTTTTGACGCGGCACCATCACGTGCGCCGCCGTGAGGTCCGCGAAGTCGATCGCGCGCGACGCGATCTCTCCCGCGGCCGGATCCACCGACCCCGCCTCCGTCGCCTCGTCGACGAGCTGCTGGATCTCGCCCGGCGAGAGGCGCGACTCCGAGAAGTTCGTCTTGTCGCCGAAGAACCGAAGGACGAGGTTGGAGCTCCACGTGAGCATCCAGATCGCAGGCTTGAGCACGTACGTCAGCCCGAGCAGCGGGCGCGAGATCAGGAGGCCGTAGCGCTCCGAGCTCCTGAGCGCGATCGACTTCGGCACGAGCTCGCCGAGCCAGAGCGTCAGGAACGCGAGGCTCACGACGACGAGCACGAGGGACACCTGCCCCGCCGAGTTTCCGAAGATCTTGAGCTGCCGGATGTAGGGCTCGAGCTGGATGGACAGGGAGTGCCCGCTCACCGCGGCGGCCGCCTCCGTGATGACCGTCACGCCGATCTGCACCGTCGCCAGGATCGCCTCCGGATCCTTGCGGAGCTTCTTGATGGCGGCCGCACCGGCGCGCTTCTCCTGGACGAGCTGGTCGACCCGCGTCTTGCGGATCGAGACGAGGGCGATCTCCGAGCCCGCGAGCACCCCGTTGAGGAGGATCAGTACGAAGATGACGAGGAGTTCGACGAGGATGGCGACCTGCTCTCCGGAGGGAGCTCGTTTGTATAGCCGAGTCGCCGACCGAGCCACAGCGGGAGGCTTCCGGTATGGTCGGCGTATGGCTTCGGAATCGCGCCTCCTTCGGGAATTGGGCTGGGTCGCCACGCTGTCGCTCTGCGGGTGCGACCTCGTCCTCGGCCTCGGCGACTACAAGGAGGGAGCGGGAGGCAACACGACCGAGACCACGTCGACGTCACCGACGAGCGGATCGACGATGACCACCGGCGGGGCGTGCCCGGCGCTCGCCCTCGTGGGCGACGCGGATCGCACCCTCACCGCGGGCGTCGAAGCGTCGATCGCCGTGACCGTCGACGGCGACGCGGACGCGATCGAGTGGACGCAGACCGACGGGCCTCCGATCGCGCTGCCGGCCTCCGGGGCGACGTCGATGAGCTACACGGCGCCCTACGTGCACGACACGTTCGCGCTCCGCGTGACGGCGAAGAAGGCCGGCTGCAGCGACAGCTCCGCGGACGTCACGCTCACGCCCGTCGCGTCGGGCACGGGCGTGTACGTCGCGCCTCCACCGCTCGGCGCCGACGGCGCAGCGGGGGACGCCGCGCACCCGCTCGCGAGCCTCTCCATCGCGATGCTGAACGCGAACGGCCGGCCCATCTACGTCGCGGAGGGCGAGTACGTGCAGGATGGGTACGTCGCCTCGAGCGACCTCCAATTGTACGGCGGCTACGTTCCCGGCCCGATCTGGCACCGATCTCACGCGAAGCATGTATCGAAGCTGAGGATGCCGCACGACTACGCGTCGACGACGATCGAGTATGTCTACGGGGTCGATTGCCGAACGACAGCCTGCACCATCGGTGGGTTCACGATCGAGCAGACGGCCCAGTCGATGACGCCCACGAGCAAGGGCGGAGCGGTTGGCGTACGGCTCGGACCGCATGATGCGCAGGTTTTCGAAAACACGATCATCGGTCCGACCCTCCCTCAAACGGAGGGGCACGGCTCCCTGGGCATCATCGACACCGAGAGCTTCAGCGCAGGCGGCGTCGGCAACGTCGTGATCCACTCGAACCGGATACTCCTCGGCTCCGGGCTTGGATGCCTGGGCGTCTGGTTGAACAGGAAGGTTTCGATGCTCGACACGTGGACCATCGCGAACAATTTCATCGATGTCGCGTCGGGTCTCGATGACAGCGGAGGCATCCTGTTGGGGGACGCCGGAGCGATCGTCGCCAACACGATCGTCGTGTCCGCGAAAGCGGCAGGCACCTACAGCAAGAACGCGAACCAGTTCGCGAACGTCATCCGCTCGGACTTCCCGGAGAGTGCAGGAATGGGGTGCGTGAGCGGTGGAGCCGGCAGCATCGACCACAACTCGATCTTCGGCTTCACGCTCGCCGTCGATCAGTACTGCCCGATGCCGACGAATCCGCTGCCCGTCGATCCGACCGTCACCGCCGACGGACATCTGAAGACGGGCTCGCCCGCCGTCGACTTCGCACCGTTCGACAACCCGATCGTGGATCTGCTCCCGCCCTGGGACATCGATGGGGAGGCTCGGCGCCAAGGCGCGGGGCTCGATCTCGGGTGCGACGAGCTCAAGTGATCCCCGCGCACGCACTGTCCTCAGCGCTCACTCCCCTCTTTCGTGACGGGCTGTCGGCGCCTATTCTGCCCCGATGAAGTTGCGTTGGTCCCTCGCTTGCGGATTCGGTTTGGCCACCCTCGGCCTCGTTCTCTCCACGGGTGCCTGCGCAAACGGTGGCGGGATCGACGGGGGCGCTGGCGGTGGTGGCGGAGCGACAGCGGTCACGACGGGCACGCAGTCGGGCGGCACCACGAGCTCGCACTCGAGCAGCAGCACCTCGTCGGCAAAGTCGTCGACGGCCGCGGGGATGACCACCGCGAGCTCATCGGACGCCTCGTCGAGCGCGTCCAACACCGTCTCCACCGGCGTAGGCGGACCGATGTGCACCGATCCCGGGCCCGGTGAACCCAACGACACGATGGCGGCCGCCTTCAGCATTGGTACCATCGCGGACCCCGACAGCGATGCAAAGACGATCAACGGAATGCTCGACGAGACCGGGAACGATGTCGATTGGTACAAGTTTCGTGGTGACGACACCGCGAGCGGCGTGATCGACCCGACCCGGCAGCTGTTTGGCCCCGGCCTTCGGGCTTGCATGTACATGTCGTGCGTCAACGGAAACGATCCGGGTGTGGGGTGCCCATCGGGGACGACGGCCGACAATCAGGGAGGCAAAGCTGGGTGTTGCTGGTCGGACGGCCAATCCCACACGATTGACTTCAGTTGCACCAGCATCAATCCGTTCGGTGATGACGACATCGATGGGTGGATCCGGATCGACCATCCCGGTGGTGCTGGCTGCGAGGCCTACAAGTTCAACGTTCACATGTGACGAACGACTGGCCCGTTCCCATCGAGACGCTTCGCCCCATCGCCTCGGGCGCGATGTTGTGGCGTCGCTCCGAGCGCGTCTCGCTGACGATCATCGCGAAGGCCACGCTGAGGCTGGTCCCGGATGGCGTTTCGACGTTGATGCAGCCTGTCGAGCTCTTGCGCCAGGAGAAGGTCCTCGGCGCGGGGCCGTCGCTCTACGCGGACACGGATCTCGTGCCGTACAAGCCGCGCGTCGACGTCGTCTACGTGGGGAACGCGTGGGCGCCGCGCCCCGTGCAAGCGCTCCGCGCGCGCCTCGGCGTGATGGGTACCGCGGGCACGCTCGAGAAGACCGTGCAGGTCGTCGGTGAGCGGCTGAACGCGACGGTCCAACCCGCGCCGTTCTATCGCATCCCCATCACCTGGGATCGCGCGCAAGCGGGGCCCAAGGGCGAGAACCCGCTCGGCGTGACCGCGCGCACGGGCCGCATGCCGAACCTGTTCGACGTGCGCGATCCGAACCTCGCGGTCGGCCTCGGCGCCGTCTCGCCCCGCTTCCCCGCGCGCCGCGCGCTCCTCGGAGCGTTCGATCTCAAGGCGCTCGAGACGCCCGCGCCTCCGCCGAACTCCGGGGACGTGTGGTCCATCCACGTGCCTCCGACGCTCCCGTTCGAGTTCTTCCAGTCCGCGCCCGCCGATCAGCAGCTCGACTTGCTCACCGGGAGCGAGTCCCTCTGGCTCGAGAACCTCGTCGAGGGCACGTCGCGCATGCACACCGAGCTCCCCGCGATCAAAGCCCTCGCGCGCGTCTTCGGCGCATCCATCCCGCCCCAGGGGCAGACGCTCGAACTCACCGCGGACACGCTCCTCATCGACGGGGTCGAGAAACAGGCCACGATCACGTTCCGGGGGACCGTCCCCGTCCCCGCGACCGAGTCCCTCGTGAAGACGCTCCACGTCCTCACGACGATCGAGATGCCCCACATGCCCGCGCAGTGGCCCTCTTCCGTCGGTCGCGCCACCGCCAAGGCGGAGCCGGCGCGCGGGCTCCCCCAGATCGTCGAGGAGCCCACGCCGATGTGGGACGACGACGAGGGCGGCGGCTCCACGAAGGCCATCTCCCCGGAAGCCGCGATGGCGATGATCCAAGCGCGCATGGGCGCCCGACCCCTGCCGTTCGGCCAGCCCCCACCGCCGCCCCCGCCCGCGCCGCCGCCCCCTCCCTCCGCGCCCGCCTTCGCGCCCGAACCGGCGCCCATGCAGCGCCCCTCGTCGCGGAAGCCCTCCATGTCCGCCGCGCAGCCCCTGAAGGAAGAGCGGACGCTCTCGCCCGCCGAAGCGGACGCGCTGCGACAGCAGCTCCTCGGCAAGTCGATGGAGGACGAGCCCTCCGCTCCCCCCGAGACGACGCGGCTCGCCCCCGCGGGGCTCGATCCGCGATTCGCCGCGCCTCCGCACCTCCAGCAGCCCTACCGCGCGCCCTCTCCCCAACCGGTGCCGCAAGCGCGGCCGCCGTCCCAAGCGTCCATGCCCGCCGTCGGCTCCGCGCCGCAAGCGCGCCCGCCGTCCCAAGCGTCCATGCCCGCCGTCGGCCCCGCGCCGTCCATGCCCGCCGTCAGCTCGACGCCGCAGCCCTACGGCTCGGCGCAGAGCGCGCCCAGCTTCGGTGCCCCTCCTCCCACCGGCCAGCGCTCCGGGCCCGATCTCGTCCTCCGATCGGGAGCCCCGCCCCTCCGCTCCGGGCCGGCCGACGTGCACGACGAGGACTCGTCCATCGGCTCCACCATGGCGATCACGCCCGAGGCCGCGGCCGCGTTGCTCGCGAATCGGCCCGGCGCGATGCCCCTCCAGCCACACCCACCCGCCGCGCCGAGCCGGCAGCCCACGGCCCCCGCAGCATCGCCGCAGACCGCGCCCATGCCTCCCCCCGCGGGGATGCCGCAGCCCGTCCCGCAGGCGCCGCCCATGCGCGCTCCCCAACCGATCCCCGGGCCCCTCCCGCACGCCCAGCCGATGCCGCCGCCCGCGCCGATGCCGCCGGCGCCCCAGCCGTCGGTGATGCCTCGACCGCAGTTCGCTCCCATGCCCCCCGCACGCCCCAACCCGACGGTGAACGACGAGGGGGAATCGACGGGCGCGACCATGGCGCTCAGCCCGGAGGCGGCCGCGGCGATCATGGAGAAGCAGAAGGCCGAGATCCTTCGCCGCAAGCAGGAGGCCGAGCGCGAGGAGCAGGCGCGCAAGGCCGCCCAAAAACCGGCCTCACCCCCGGAGGATCCGAGCCTTCCTCGCCAGAACACCCTCGTCATGGAGATCCCGCCCGAGCTCGGCGGGCCACCGAAGCGTCGGTAACTCCTTCTTTTCGTGGGTGCCGGACCCTACGCACAGATCGGTGTTTAGATCCCTCGTGCGTTCGACTAAGTCCGCGCGGTAGCGCCCATGGAAAAGGCTCTGTCTCTCTACGATACGACGATCGGCAAGAAGGCCGTGCTCGCGGTGACGGGCGCGGTGCTCTACGGCTTCGTCATCGTCCACATGGCCGGGAACCTCCAAATCTTCCTCGGCCCGGAGAAGTTCAACGGCTACGCCGCCTCGCTCAAGGGCAACCCGCTCCTGCTCTGGGGAGTTCGCGGCGTCCTCCTCGTGTCGCTCGTGCTCCACGTCGTCACGAGCCTCTCCCTCGTCGCGAAGACCGCGAGCGCGCGCTCCGTCGGCTATCGCATGAAGGAGAGCATCGCGACGAACTACTCCGCGCTGACGATGAAGTACGGCGGCCCCGCGATCGCCCTCTACATCCTCTTCCACATCGCGCACTTCACGTTCCCCGGCGTCGCGATGGGCCACTACCGCCACAGCCCGACGGACGCGTACGCGAACTTCGTGAACGGGTTCCAGGTCCCCTGGGTCACGGCGATCTACGTCGTCGCCCAGTTCTTCGTCGGCATGCACCTCTACCACGGCGCCTACAGCCTGTTTCAGACGCTCGGGCTGAACCACACCCGGTACAACAAGTTCATCCGCCTCGTGCCGCGCGTCCTCGGCGTCACCGTCGCCGCGGGCAACATCGCGATGCCCCTCGCCGTCCTCTCCGGGATCGTTCGCTGAGGAACCGACCCATGGAACTCAAATCCAACGCCCCGATCGGACCCCTCGAGACGCGCTGGCAGCGCCACCGCTTCGAGTCGAAGCTCGTGAACCCGGCGAACCGCCGGAAGTACAAGATCATCGTCGTCGGCACCGGCCTCGCGGGCGGCGCCGCGGCCGCGACGCTCGGCGAGCTCGGGTACAACGTCCACGCGTTCTGCTACCAGGACAGCCCGCGCCGCGCGCACTCCATCGCGGCCCAGGGCGGGATCAACGCGGCGAAGAACTACCAGTCCGACGGCGACAGCATCTACCGCCTCTTCTACGACACGATCAAAGGCGGCGACTTCCGCGCGCGCGAGAGCAACGTCTACCGCCTCGCGGAGACGAGCGTGTCGATCATCGACCAGTGCGTCGCCCAGGGCGTCCCGTTCGCGCGTGAATACGGCGGCCTCCTCGACAACCGATCGTTCGGCGGCGCGCAGGTCTCCCGCACGTTCTACGCGCGCGGGCAGACGGGGCAACAGCTCCTCCTCGGCGCCTACCAAGCGCTCGAGCGGCAGGTCGAGGCGAAGACCGTCACGATGTACGCGCGCCACGAGATGGTCGAGCTCATCGTCATCGACGGCGTCGCGCGCGGCATCGTCACGCGCGACATGGTGAAGGGCACCATCGAAGCCCACGTCGCGGACGTCGTCGTCCTCGCGACGGGCGGCTACGGCAACGTGTTCTACCTCTCGACGAACGCGAAGGGCTGCAACGTGACCGCGATCTGGCGGGCCCACAAGAAGGGCGCGCTGTTCGCGAACCCCTGCTTCACGCAGATCCACCCCACGTGCATCCCCGTCGCGGGCGACTACCAGTCGAAGCTCACCCTGATGAGCGAGTCCCTCCGCAACGACGGACGCGTCTGGGTCCCCAAGGACGCCGCGGACTGCACGAAGGACCCGTCGAAGCTCGGCGAGGACCAGCGCGACTACTACCTCGAGCGGCTCTACCCGAGCTTCGGCAACCTCGTGCCGCGGGACATCGCCTCCCGCCGCGCGAAGGACATGTGCGACGAGGGCCGCGGCGTGGGCCCGGAGGTCGCGGGCGTCCGGCGCGGCGTCTATCTGGACTTCCGCGACGCCATCAAGCGCCTCGGCAAGGGCGTCGTCGAGCAGCGCTACGGCAACCTCTTCCAGATGTACGAGCGCATCACCGGCGAGGACCCGTACCAGGTCCCGATGCGCATGTACCCCGCGACCCACTACACGATGGGCGGCCTCTGGGTGGACTACAACCTCATGAGCACCGTCCGCGGCCTCTTCGTCGCGGGCGAGGCGAACTTCAGCGACCACGGCGCGAACCGCCTCGGCGCGAGCGCCCTCATGCAGGGCCTCGCGGACGGCTATTTCGTCCTGCCGAGCACCCTCGCCGGCTACCTCGCGTCGACGAAGCAGATCCCCATCGGCCTCGATCACCCCGAGGTGAAGGGCGCGGTGAAGGAGGTCGAGGGGCGGATGAAGAAGCTGCTGTCCATCAAGGGCAAGCGCTCCCCCGACTCGTTCCACAAGGAGCTCGGCCACATCATCTGGAACGACTGCGGCATGGCGCGGAACGCCGAGGGGCTGAAGAAGGCGATCCGCCGCATCCCCGAGATCCGAGCCGAGTTCTGGGAGAACGTCAGCGTCCTCGGGGACGGCAACGAGCTCAACCAGTCCCTCGAGAAGGCCGGCCGCGTCGCCGACTTCCTCGAGCTCGGAGAGCTCATGTGCCGGGACGCGCTCGCCCGCGACGAGTCGTGCGGGTGCCACTACCGCACCGAGCACACGACGGAGGAGGGCGAGGCGCAACGCAACGACGAGGAGTACCAATACGTCGCCGCGTGGGAGTGGAACGGCGCGAACAAGCCGCAGACCCTCCACAAGGAGGCGCTCACCTTCGAGTTCGTGAAACCCTCACAGCGCAGCTACAAGTAGCCGCGAGAGCCGATCCCATGTCGACGATGAACCTGGTCTTGCAGGTGTGGCGCCAGAAGAACCGCGGGGACGCGGGCCGCTTCGAGCGCTACGAGGCGAAGAACGTCAGCGAGCACATGTCGTTCCTCGAGATGCTCGACGTCGTGAACGAAGGTCTCATCGCGAAGGGCGAAGAGCCCATCGCGTTCGACCACGACTGCCGAGAGGGTATCTGCGGCATGTGCGGCGTCGTCATCAACGGCGTCCCGCACGGCCCCCAAAAGGCGACGACGACGTGCCAGCTCCACATGCGCCAGTTCCACGACGGGGACGAGATCGTCATCGAGCCGTGGCGCGCGGACGCGTTCCCCGTCATCAAGGATCTCGTCGTCGACCGGAGCTCGTTCGACCGAATCATCCAGAGGGGCGGGTACGTCTCCGTCCGCGCCGGTCAGGCGCGGGACGCGAACGAGACGCGCATCCCCAAGCCGGACGCGGATCTCGCGATGGACGCCGCGCAGTGCATCGGTTGCGGCGCCTGCGTCGCCGCGTGTCCGAACGCGAGCGCGTCCCTCTTCACGGCCGCGAAGGTCAGCCACCTCGGCCTGCTCCCGCAGGGCCAACCGGAGCGCTACGAGCGCGTCCGCAAGATGGTCGAGCAGATGGACGCGGAGGGGTTCGGGCACTGCACGAACCACGAAGAGTGTGAGGCAGCTTGCCCCAAAGAGATCAGCATCGACTTCATCGCGCGAATGAACCGCGATTTCCTGCAGGCGATGATCATTGCTCGCGCGCCGAAAGCGTCGGGCGACGGCGGCGCCTGATCGTGCGTATCGCACGCGCGCGATCCCGCGGCCCAACGGGCGGAATGGGGTATCCTCGCGCCATGCGTTGGCTTGCTCCCACCACGATGTTCGCGGCCGCGGTCGCGGGATCGAGTTGCTTCTACGATCTCGACGCGTACCACACGTCCGAAGGAAGCGGCGGCGCTTCGAGCAGCGCGACGACGGCGTCGCAGATGTCCTCGACGGGGCAAGGCTCGACCGTCACCACCGACGCGTCGAACTCGAGCTCGAGCGTCGGCGGGGGGCTACCGGTCGGAGTCACGCACTGTCTCCGCCAGGGCCAGACCGAGACGACGTTCGATCGGGACGCGTTCGCGGACACGCAGAACTGCAAGGCCACGGGTTTTTGGCGGCCCAACGCGCCGCTCAGCATCGACACCGTGTGCCCCGATCAGCCTCAGCCGGGGAGCGCGGTCGTGAGCGTGGTCCCTCAGGCGGGCGCCGCGTTCAAGCTCGCCGGGGCGCTCGGCCCGCTCGAGCTGGACGTGAACATGATGCCGAAGCCGCGGCACGAGCTCCAGTTCACGAACTGCTACGTGGCGATCGCGGTCCCCGACACGAGCCAGATCGGTGTGGGTGACTTCGCATACGCGGGGCTCGTCACGGGCGCGACGAACGCCTCCATCAACACGACCGTCGACATTCGCCCGGCGCACACCGGCCCGCTCGTCTACGGCGTGATCATCGACAAGGATCGCGTCGCCCGTCCCGGCGACAAGACCGCCGCCCCCATCGGGTCGATCCTCGACTTCGTGCGCTTCGGCGAGACGAACGGGACGTTCGTGATCGAGACGAAGGCGAAGGACGACGCCGAGTGGACGACGTTGTTCCAAGCGCCGTTCACGAAACCCGCCAACCTCGATCTGTTCTTCGGGTTCGGCCTGCAGGTCGAGAACCCGGCCGCCGCAGCGACCGTCAAGTTCGACGACTACAACCTCGATCCGTAGGACGCTCGCGGTGCGGCGCTTCACCCTCCTCATTGCGCTCGTGGGCCTCGGGAGTGCGTGCGTCTTCGATCTGAGCGAGTACCGCGCATCCGGTGAGGGTGGAGCTCCGGGCGCGGCGTCCGCGACCGTGGGGACGAACTCGGGCGCGGGGCCGGCGTCGAGCGCGTCGGGCCCTGGGAGCACGTCCGCCGGGACGGGGGCCGCGACCACGAGCGCCGAGAGCTCGAGCGCGAGCACCACGACGGCGAGCGGCACGGGGGGTGGACCCGTCGCGCTCGCGCCGTGCGGCGGCATGACGGACGACTTCCAGCAGTTCTCCTCTCCGCCGTGGTTCACGCACGACACGGAGCAGTCCGGTCCCACGAACAAGAAGTACGTCCAGTCGACGATCGGGTTCGACATCTACGCGAACGCGCACCTCGCCGGCGCCGAGTACCACGACTGCTTCGCGAGCATCGATCTCGTCGGGTTCACGGGCGGCAGCGCCTACCTGCGCCTCTACCAGGGGCTCCTCAATCAGAGGTCGGTGTCGATCGATCACGGACACACGCTCCACTTCCCCGGCGGTTCGCAGCACGTGGACGGGTGGCCCGTCGCGCTCGGGCTCGCGTTCGTGGGCGATCAGGTCTTCTATTCGTACGCGTCGAGCGCAGGCGCTTGGGAGCCTCCCGTCGCCGTGGAGCAGCGCAGCGATTGGATGGACGACGGCGCCGACGACGAGCTCGGGTTCGGCGTGAACGGCGTGATCAACGACTCGGCCGCGTTCGACAGCTTCAACATGCGCCCCATCACATACGCCGACCTCGGGATCGCCCCATGACGTCGAACCCGCCGCCATCCAAGAAGAAGCCGCGCCCTGCCGCCCCCAAGCCGACCGCGTCCTCCGCGGGCCGCAAGCCGCCACCCGTCGTCAGCGTTCGGCGGATGCACCGGCGGGACATCAACCGCGCGTGGACGTTCCTCAAGCTCGTCTTCCGGAGCGTGAACCAGAAGACGCTCGAGTATCAGCGCCCACGATCGAAGGCGCGCTTCGAGGAGGTCTACGACGAGGACGACATCGACCAGCTCCTCTACGAAGTGGACGGACAAATCGTGGGCTACACGGAGAGCTCCTACACGCCGACGGGCGCCGACAACTGGATGAACCCGCGCTACTTCGACAAGCGCGGCATGCGCCCCCTCTTCGTGGACGAGATCGCCGTCCACCCCGAGTACCAAGGCCAGGGCGTCGGGGGCTTCATGCTGGATCAGCTGCAGCACATCGCCCGCACGCGCGGGTGCACGCACCTCGTCCTCGAAGTCGCGGAGAACAACAAGGCCGCGCTTGGCTGGTACCACAAGCGCAACTTCTACCGCCTGGACGCGGCGATCTTCCTGGCCCAGAAGGTCCCGGTCGAGCCCGAGCTCCTCCCCGCCCGGCCGCTCAAGAAGCGCGCGGCGCCGCCTTCGGTGAACGGCCCGTCGCCGACGGTGCCGCTCATCGCGAAGATCTGATCGGCGCGCATCGAGTGGCGATCGACGCGCTGCTCACGGATCGACGAGCTTGCGCGCGCGGTGCACGAGGCCCTGCACCGACTCGCGCGCGTCGATCGCGAGCGCGGCGGTGTCGCGGGCGCCCGCTCGAAACGGCTCCCCGACGGAGATCGCGAGGCGCGTCTTCGGCGCGCCGCTCACGCGCCGCATGTGGAGGAGCATCGACTCGTCCCCGAAGCTCGCGCCGCCGCTCGCGTACGCGATCCCGAACGGCACGATCTCGCACCCCGTCTTGCGCGCGACGGTGAACGCGCCCGGCTTGAACGGGCGAACCTCGTCCCCGTCGAACGTCGTGCCCTCGGGGAAGATGATCACGCCGATGCCGCGCTCGACGTAGTCGATCATCTGCTTCATCACCGCGGCCGCGCTCCGCCGGTTCTCGCGGTCGACGAAGAGGATGCGGATCCGGCGTGCGACGAGGCCGATGATGGGCCACCCCGCGAGATCCGCGCGGCTCACGTGCTTGCCCTCGAAGTGCTTCAGGGTCGCGAGGATGTCGAGCGCCGAGCGGTGGTTCGACACGAAGACGCGGCCCCTGCCCTCCGCGTCCGCGCCGCGGAAGAACCCGTCGGCCGGGAGGCCCTCGGTCGCGATGTCGAGTCCATAGAGCTCCGTCATCATGCGCCCGTAGCGGTGCATCGTGGACGAGATGTGGCGCTCCATCCAGTGCTCGTCCTTCGACTCCTCGGGGTGGAGCAGGCGCACCTCAGTCTCGAACCGCACGTAGCACCAGAGCGAGTAGCTCGCGATCCCCGCGGCGCGCGCGGCGAACCGCGCGTCGGTGATGGCGCTCATGTCACGCCTCCCCCTTCTGATCCAGCGCTCGCTTCACGAGCTCGTTCGCGAGCGCGGGGTTCGCGCTGCCTTTGGTCTCCTTCATGACTTGCCCGATGAAGAACCCGAAGAGCTGCGTCTTGCCCGCGCGGTAGCTCGCGACCTGCTTCGCGTTCGCGTCGAGCACGCGCTGCACCGTCGCGCGCAGCGCGCCCTCGTCGCTCATCATCGCGAGCCCGAGGTCCGCGACGACGTCCGCGGGCGCCTTCGTCGTGCCGACGAGCTTCGCGTAGACCTCCTTCGCCTGCTTTCCGCTGATCGTCCCGGCGTCCACGAGCGCGAGGAGCGCGGCGAGCTGCGCAGGTCCGATCGGCATCTCGGCGTCGACGCCGCGGAGCTTCGCGTCGCGGAGCACCTCCGCCTGGATGAAGTTCGCCGCGCGCGCCGCGTCCGCCCCGGCGCGCAGCGCGTCCTCGAAGAACGTGGCGATCGCGGGGTGCGACGTGAGCACGCCCGCGGCGTACTCCGTCAGGCCGAGCTCGGTCGTGTAACGCGCTCGGCGCGCCTCCGGCAGCGGCGGCAGCGCCGCCGCGATCTCCGCGATGCGCGCGCTCGAGACCTCGAGCGGGAGGAGATCCGGATCCGGGAAGTAGCGGTACCCCGCGTCGTTCTCCTTGTCGCGCAGCAGGTACGTCGAGCGGGTCTCCGCGTTGTACCCCCGCGTGCTCTGGCGCAGCGCGCGCCCGCCCTCGAGCTCCGCGATCTGACGGCGGATCTCCACGTCGATCGCCTCCTCGACGAACCGGAACGAGTTGATGTTCTTGAGCTCGACGCGCACGCCGAGCTTCTCTTCGCCGCGCCGCCGCACGCTCACGTTCGCGTCGCATCGGAAATTTCCCTGCTCGAGGTTCCCGTCGTTCGCTCCCACGAACATCAGCACGTCCCGCAGGCGCTTCAGGTAGTCGCTCGCTCCCTCGGCCGAGCGCAGGTCCGGCTCCGAGACGATCTCGACGAGGGGCGTGCCCGCTCGATTGAGATCGACGCGGGACGCGCCGCCCGCCGTGTGCACGCTCTTGCCCGCGTCCTCCTCCATGTGGATGCGCAGGATGCGAACGATCTCCCCGGTGCCGAGCGCGAGCTTGCCGTGACGCGCGTAGGGGAGCTCGTACTGCGTGATCTGATAGCCCTTCGGCGAGTCGGGGTAGAAGTAGCTCTTCCTCGCGAACACGCTCCGCCGCTCGATCTCGCACCCGAGCGCCAACCCCGCGCGGATCGCGAGCTCGACCGCGCGCGCGTTGAGCGTCGGCAGCGCGCCGGGGAGGCCGAGGCACGTCGGGCAGACGTGCGTGTTCGGCGGATCCCCGAAGCTCGTCGTGCACCCGCAGAACAGCTTCGTGCGGGTGAGCAGCTGCGCGTGCACCTCGAGGCCGATGACCGGCTCCCACGCTCCGTCTTCGATCGCCATTCGAACCCTCGCCCTCAGCGGCCCCAGCTGCTGCCGAGGAAGCGCGCGAACGCGTACACGACGGCCGCGGGGTTGGTGCCGAACGTGAGGTTCACGCTCTGCGAAAGCTGCCCTTCGGACGCCAGGAATTGATGCCCCAGCTCGATGTCGAGGAGGTCGAACAGGAAGTGCCCGCCGACGGCGTTGCGCATGCCTCCCGCGAACGAGCCGTCGAGCGAGCCCAGGATCATCCGTGGCTGGTACGCGACGTAGGCCACGAGCTCCTTGCCGATGCCGATCTCTGCCATGAGGTTGAAGGCGTTGAGGCCGATGTTGTCGTACGTGTACCCGAGCTCTCCGCCGAACATGATCTGGCTGCTCCGACCGGCGAGGGCGACGATGCCGGCGGTCGCGTCGAGCGTGAACTGGACGAGCGGCTTCTGGCCCACGTGGAACGAAGGCCCCATCATCGAGCGAACCACGGGAAGCGGCAGGGGTTCGTCCGCGCGCGCCGTCTCGGCGACGGACACGGACAGGAGCGCTGTCGCGACCCCGATCGAGGCCCCCAACGCCGAAAAGTTGCCCTCGCGCATGAGGAGTGACTAGCACGAGTCGGGGCGCGTAGACTCGGGCGCGTGAGGTACCTACGGTCGCTCACGCTGATGGTCGCGTTCGCCATCGCCTCGTCGGCGGCCGCGTGCGCCGCCCACGCGAAGGCGGACCCTGCGCACGCGGACGTCGGCCGGGAAGAGATCGGCCTCGCGAGCTTCTACAGCAACAAACTCGCGGGTCACAAGACGGCGAACGGAGAGAAGTACGACCCGGAGCTCCTCACGGGCGCGCACAAGACGCTCCCGTTCGGGACGATCGTCGAGGTCGTCCGCCCGGATGGTCGCAGCGTTCGCGTTCGCATCAACGACCGCGGACCGTTCACCAAGGGTCGTGTGATCGACATCAGCTACAAGGCCGCCGAGGAGCTCGGGCTCGTGAAGGACGGCGTCGCCGAGGTCACGCTCAAGGTCGTCTCGGACTGAGAGCGGTTCCCGGATCGAGCCGAACGCCGACGCGGCGCGCGCCCAGCGCGCTGCCCTTTGGGCTATACCGGGTCGATGTTCGATCGCTTCCTCCGTGCGTGCCGGCGCGAGCCCACCGACATGACGCCCGTCTGGTTCATGCGCCAGGCCGGCCGCTACATGCCCGAGTACCGCGCGATCCGCGAGAAGCACACGCTCCTCCAGATCTGCAAGCAACCCGAGATCGCGACGGAGGTGACGCTCCAGCCCCTGAAGCTCGGGTTCGACGCGGCCATCCTGTTCGCGGACATCCTCCTGATCCTCGAGCCCATGGGCGCGCCGTTCGAGTTCGCGAAGGGCGAGGGTCCCGTGATCCACGAGCCCGTGCGCGATCGCGCCGGGGTGGACCGGCTCCGCGTCGCGGATCCCGAGGAGGGGCTCGGCTACGTGCTCCAAGCGATTCGACTCATCCGCAAGGAGCTCGAAGGGAAGACGCCGCTCATCGGGTTCGCGGGCGCGCCGTTCACGGTCGCGAGCTACCTCATCGAGGGCGGCAAGAGCGCCGACTACCGGCGGACGAAGCTGATGATGTGGTCCGAGCCGGAGATGTTCCACGCGCTCATGACGAAGATCAGCGAGACGATCCGCCTCTACCTGCGCGCACAAGTCGCCGCGGGCGCGCAAGCCGTGCAGCTCTTCGACTCGTGGGTGGGGTCGCTCTCACCCCTCGAGTACCGCGAGCACGTGATGCCGCACGTCGCGCACATCCTTCGCGACCTCGAGACCACGGGCGTGCCCGTCATCCACTTCGGCACCATCACGGGAGCCCTCCTCGAGCTGATGCGGGACGCGGGCGGGACCGTCATCGGCGTCGACTACCGCTCGTCGTTGGATCGCGCGTGGGCGCGCATCGGCCATGATCGCGCGGTCCAAGGGAACCTCGACCCGCTGCTCCTCCTCGCGCCGACGAAGGTCGCGAAGGAGCGCGCGTCCACGATCCTCGCGAGCGTCGCGGGCCGCCCCGGTCACATCTTCAACCTGGGCCACGGCATCGTCCCCGAGACGCCCGTCGACAACGTGAAGGCCCTCGTCGATCACGTGCACGCGACGACGGCGACGTGAGCCGTCGCGCGCCCGTTCGAACGCAAAAACGTCGCGCCAGCACCTAGGGGGGATAGGCTACCAGCGCGACGCAATTCGAGAGTTTGCAGAGTCCGTGCCACCGAAGACCCACGTTGAAATCGTTCAGGTTCTCGGCGAAGACGGGGGTAGGGCTTGCAATAGTGAAGGATGCTTAGCGCAGAGGAGCGTGAGAAGTGAGGCCGATCCTCCTCACCTGGGATCGAGGGTGCAATGGCCTTGGTTTCGGCCCGCGTCGTTGACGTCCGAAGGGCCCACCCGCTACGCTAGTTTCGCGTTTCAGGCTTCCTCCCTACCGCTTGGGAGGCAGCCATCGGTGGCGAGCGAGACCCGAAGTGAGCGAAGAAGAACAGACACGGGTCACCTCTGTCGGACCGATCCAGAAAGACCCCACGAGCGGCCGGGGGGGCACCGATTGCATCGTGGTGATCTACACGAAGCAGCCGACCCTCCTCGGGAAACGCTTCGTCCTCGAGGTGAGCCCGACCCGCATGGGACGCGGCGCGGACAACGAGGTCGTCCTCGACGGTGACTCCGTCTCCCGGCGTCACGCGCAGTTCGAGCAGCGCGGCTCGAGCTGGATGCTCGTCGACATGGGGAGCACGAACGGCACCTACTGCAACGACGAGCAAATCCAGCGCGACGTCCTCATGCGGAACGGCGACCGCGTGAAGGTCGGCCCGACGATCTTCAAGTTCCTGAGCGGCGCGGACGTGGAGGCCCAGTACCACGAGGAGATCTACCGCCTCACGATCATGGACGGGCTCACGCAGATCTACAACGCGCGCTACCTCTACGAGGCGCTCGAGCGGGAGATCATCCGTGGCCGCCGGCACGAGCGGGACCTGTCGATCCTCATGTTCGACATCGACCACTTCAAGCGCATCAACGACGTCCACGGCCACCTCGCCGGGGACTTCGTGTTGAAGGAGCTCGCGCGCATCGTGAGCCAGCGCATCCGGCGCGAGCACGAGGTGTTCGCGCGGTACGGCGGTGAGGAGTTCTCCATCGTCCTGCCGGAGACGTCGCTCGATGGGGCGATCAAGCTCGCGGAGACGCTGCGGCAGAAGGTCGAGGAGCACACGTTCGTGTTCCAGGCGGACTCGATCAAGGTGACGATCAGCATCGGCGCGGCGACGCTCAACGACTCCGACAAGGTCGCGAACGATCTCATCAAGCGCGCGGACGAGCTGCTCTACGAGGCGAAGCACTCCGGTCGCAACCGCGTCTGTTACCCCAAGACCTAGAGCACCGAACAGGTCGAAACGCCGACGTATGCGCCCGATTTCGGAGAGAACCACACGGCCTCGTCGCGGTGCTCCTCAGATGACGAGGAGTCGTCTCGCGGTGCTCGCTCGGGCGTGCGCCTCTCCCTCGAACTCGAGCGCATTCGTTCGGGTCTCAACCCGCTCGGTGCTCTAGAGGTCGATCGTTGCTCCCGGACGTGCGCGTGCCGCCTCCCGGTCCGCGATCCCGCGCGCTCATGCAGCGGCTCGCCGAGCGCGAGTGTCCCGCGTTCGCCGCGCGGCGGGCGCGCCGCGAAGAGCTCGATGGCGCGGCGCCGATCGTCATCGAGCGGGGCGAGGGATCGAACGTCTGGGACGCGGACGGCAATCGCTACGTCGACCTCGCGGCGGGCTTCGGCTCCATCCTGTGCGGGCACGGCGATCCGGCGATTCGTGAAGCTGCGGTCGGCGCGCCCACCGATCTTCTGCAAGGGCTCGGAGATCTCTACGCGTCGCCGTGGAAGGTGGAGCTCGTCGAGCGCCTCGCGGCGCTCGTCCCGGGCATGTCCGATGCGCGCGTGCTGCTCTGTCAGTCGGGCGCGGACGCGATCACGGGTGCGCTGAAGACCGCTGCGCTGTTCACGGGCAAGACCTCGGTCGTCGCGTTCGAGGGGGCGTATCACGGCCTCGGGTATGCGCCGCTCGCGGCGATCGGGTTCAAGCCGAGCTACCGCGAGCCGTTCCGCGGGGCGCTGAACCCGGACGTGCTCTTTCTCCCCTACCCGGCGTCGCCGTCCGACGGGGAGCGGGCGCTCGACGCGCTTCGATCCGCGGTGGCACGCACGGGCGCGGGCGCGGTCTTGATCGAGCCCATCCTCGGGCGCGGCGGCGTGGTGCTGCCGCCTCCGCGATTCCTGCACGACGTCGCGGAGGTCGCGCGCGACGCGGGGGCCGTGTCGATCGCAGACGAAATCTGGACGGGCCTCGGGCGGTCGGGCTCGCTCGTTCGATCGGCGGACGAGGGCGCGCGCTTCGACGTGGTGTGCTTCGGCAAAGGACTCGGTGGGGGCCTCTCGATCTCGGCGGTCGTCGCTCGGGACGAGGTGATGCAGGCGTGGGCGCGAGAGGGCGAGGTCGTCCACACGTCGACGCACGCCGGCTCGCCGATCGCGTGCCGCGCGGCGCTCGCGGTGCTCGATCGGATCGCGCGCGATCGCCTGGATATCCGGGCTCGCGACGAGGGCGCGCGCTTCGCTGCGGCCCTCCGAGCGCGCGCCGCCGGGCGGGCGGCGGTGCGGGCCGTCCGCGGCGCGGGCCTGATGGTCGGGGTCGAGCACGCCGATGGAGCGACGGGGCTCCGGGTCATGCGCGGCCTCCTCGAGCGCGGGTTCATGACCACCACCGGTGGAGCGGGTGGCGAGGTCGCGGTGTTCACGCCGCCGCTCACGATCGCGCCCGAAGAGCTCGATGCCTGCGTCGACGCGATGGACGCCGTGTGGAGCGAGCGCGCGTGAGCGACAGCGCGCGCCTCCACGAGGCGGTGAGGGCCGCCCTTCGCGCGCCGCACGAGGCCTCGATCGAGCGCCTGTTCCGCGAGGTGCTCGCGCACCAGGCCGCCCGCGTCCAGCCGGTCGCCGCGCTCCTCCGCGCGCGCGGCGTCGACCTGGCGACGACCGCGATCGAGGACGTGCCTGGTGTGCCGTGCGACGTGTTCCGCCTGAGGCGCGTCGCGGCGCACGGCCCCGAGGAGGACGTGCGCGTGTTTCGGACGAGCGGGACCACGCTCGGCCTTCGCGGCGAGCACTTCTTTCGGGACCTCGGGACGTACGAGGAGGCCGCGATCCGCTTCGCCTCGGAGACGCTCTGGGCGGGCCTCCGCCCGGCGCGCGTGATCGCGCTCGCCCCGCCGTGCAGCGAGGTCGCGGACTCCTCCCTCGGGTTCATGATCGAGCTCTTCGCGCGGAGCCTCGCGATCCCGATCCGGCACTTCGTCTCGATCGCCCGAGGTCTCGACGTCGACGCGCTCGCGCGCGCGACCGCCGAGGCGCGCGATGTGGGGGAGCCCGTGCTGTTCCTCGGGACGGCGTTCGCGTTCGTCCACGCCCTCGACGCTCCCTCACAGCCCGATCTCCGCTTGCCCCCTGGAAGCCGCGCGATGCTCACGGGCGGGTTCAAGGGCAGATCGCGGGAGGTGAGCGAGCCCGAGCTCCGCGCGATGCTCGCGTCGCGCCTCGGGCTCCCGAGCGCGGCGATCGTGGGTGAGTACGGGATGACGGAGCTATCGAGCCAGCTCTACCAGCGCCCGCTCGAGGATCGCGTCCGCTACGCGTGGCCTCCGTGGATGCGCGTCGCCGCGGTGGATCCGGAGTCGCTCCGGCCCGTGCCTCCGGGCGAGCCCGGGATCTGTCGGATCGTCGATCTCGCGAACGTCGACTCGGCGATGGTGATCCAGACGAACGACCTCGTGCGCCTCCACGACGACGGCCTCGAGCTGCTCGGCCGAGCACCGGGGGCGACGCCGCGCGGCTGCTCGCTCGCGATCGAAGAGATCACCGGAGGCGCGTGACCCGCGCGGCGCGCGTCCTCGCCGCGCTCGAGATCGCCGCGCGGATATCGGACCGCGCGGATCCGCTCGGGCGCGAGGCGCGCGAGGGGCTCGAGGCCCTCGGCGTCCTCTCGAAGGAGGGCGTCGAGCTCGCGCTGTCGACGCACGTCGAGCGCGCCGAAGACACCGATCTCGCCGCCGTCCTCGCGAGCGTGGGCGAGGCGCGACGCGCGTGGGTGGTCGCCTCGGCCAACGTGTGCGTCGCGCCGATCCGCGCGATCGCGCTCGGACTCGCGGCGGCGGACGAGGTGATCGTGAAGCCCTCGCGGCGGGATCCGGTGATCGCTCGCCTCCTCGTGCGTGAGCTCGACCTCCGTGGCCTGTCGGTGCGCGAGGCGACGGCGCTCGAGGCGGAGCCCGGCGACGTGGTGCACGCCTACGGCAGCGACGAGACGATCGCAACGATCGCCCGATCGCTCGCGCCCGGCGTGGCGTTCGTGGGACACGGCACCGGGCTCGGCCTCGCCGTCGTCGCCGCGGACGACGACGTCCACGCGGCGACCGCGGCGCTTGCCGCGGACGTCGTCGCGTTCGATCAAGCGGGGTGCCTCTCGCCTCGCGTGTGCGTCGTCGAGGGGGACGCGGCGCGCGGCGATGCGGTCGCCGCCGCGCTCTCCGATGCGCTCTCCCGGTCGGGCCGAGAGGTCCCTCGCGGACCGTCGACCGAAGGCGACCGGCTCGCGCTGCTCGAGTACGAGCGGACGATGCTCGCGATCGGCGCGATTCACCGCGGGGAACATCACCTGGTCGGCGTCGACGCGGCGGCCCCCCGGATCCTCGTCGGACCTCCTCTTCGCGTCGTCACTGTCGTTGCTTACCCGACCGCGGCCGACGCGCTCGGCGCGCTCGCGCCGCTCTCGCGCCTCCTCACCGCGATCGGCGCGGGCGCTGGAGCGTTCGCGGCGGCGCTCCGCCGCGCGATCCCCGGTGCGAGGCCGAGCGCGCTCGGCGCGATGCAGCGACCGCCGTTCGACGGGCCCGTGGATCGGCGCGGGCACTAGAGCACCGACCGGTGGTCTAGTACGGCCGGCCGGCCCGATCAGCGCTTGATCTCGTCCAGGATCCGCTGCGCCCCGTACACCTTGTCGAGCGCGTGGACGAGGGCGGTGTTCGTCACCGCGATGGCGCGGTTGAGGATGGGGTCATACCCGAACTCGCCGCCCAGCGAGTGGATGTTGCCGTCGAAGATGAGGCCGATGATCTCGCCGTCCTTGTTGAGGACGGGCGATCCGGAGTTGCCCCCGACGATGTCGTTCGTGAGGGACATGTCGAAGGGCACGGTGAGGTCGAGCTTCGGCTTCGCGTCGAGCCAGCTCTTCGGGAGCGCGAACGGATCGCGCCCGGTGGCGCGCTCGAACGCGCCGCCGATCTGCGTGAACGGCGCGACGGTCTTGCCTCCGTCCGTCCAGCCGTCGACCTTGCCGAACGCGAGGCGCAGCGTGAACGTCGCGTCCGGGTAGACCGTCGATCCGTAGACCTGGAACTTCACCTTCGAGATGAGCTCGCCGTTGCGCTGCTCGACGCCCTGGACCTTCTCCTCGTACTCCTTGCGGATCGCGCGCGCGTCGTCGTCCACGAGCTTCGCGAGCGCGATCATCGGATCGTCGGACGCGTCGACGGCGTCCTTCCCTTCGTCGAGGAGCTTCGTGCGGACCTTCACGTCCTTGAGCTTGGTCTTCGTCACGAGCTCCTTCGCGAGCTCCTCGGGGGACTTCTGCCCGAGGACCTTCTTCACCACGGGGTGATCCGCGCCGAGCACCTCACGGAGCTTCGTGAGGCTGTATTTGAGCTGGAGGATCTCGTACTCGTCGTAGATGGGCTCCGTGGAGAGGATCTCGCCCCGCAACGAGGGCAGGTTCGAGTCGGAGTACTCGCGGAGCCGATCGTTGTTCGGCTTCTTCGACTCGACGCCCGCGCGGAGGATCATGCGCGCGTACTCGAAGAGCGTGGAGCGGAACCCGTTCCCGCGCTCGACCATGTTGTAGAGCGGATGGATCGCGCGGAGCGTCTGGCGCGCGCCCGCGATGGCGTCCCACGCCCCGCCGGCGATCGCCGAGAGCTCGGGCGTCGCCTGGACGTAGGCGCGGAGCGCCTTCTCCTGCGCCTCGAGGTCGGCGAAGAACGTGCCCTGCGTGAGCGCGCCCTGCTCGCCCTTGAACGCCTTGATGCTGTTCTCGATCCCGAACAGATCGTCCCCCGCGATGCGCGCCTTCTCGGGGCCCTTCGTGCCGAACTCGGTGAGCACGCCGCGCATTTCGGAGAGCTCCACCAGGTGCTCGGGGAGGAACACGTCCCTCTGGTAGGTGAGCTGCGCGGTCGTGAGCTCGCGCGAGGTGCCGCCCGGGTGGCCGATGACGAACGTGGGATCGGCGGGCTTCGCCGCGTTCGGCGCCCATTTGAAGTAGTGCTCGATCTTCGCGGGCGCGTCGTTCTCGTAGACGCGGATGAACGACACGTCGAGGTCGTACCGGGGGAAGTTGAAGTTGTCCGGGTCGCCCCCGAAGAACGCGATCGCGAGCTCGGGCGCGAACACGAGCCGCACGTCCTGGAAGCGCTTGTACTTGTAGAGGTGGTATTTCCCGCCGTGATAGAGCGTCACGACCTCGCAGCGGACCTTGTCGTCCGTCGCGCACTCCTTCTCGATCTTGTTCTTCGCGGCGCGCTGCGCGTCCGCGTATGCCCGGTCGGTGAGGCCCTTCGTCGCGTCGTTCATCGCGGCGGTGACGTCCTTGATCTCGACGAGGTCGTCGACCTCGGCGCCGGGGCACTTCACCTCCTCCTTCTCGGTCTTCGCGTAGAACCCGGAGGCGACGAAGTCCTTCGTCTGCGTCGAGAGCTGCTGGATGCACTCGTGCGCGCAGTGGTGGTTCGTCATCACGAGCCCGCTCGGGGAGACGAAGCTGCCCGAGCACCCGACCGAGAGGCGGACCGCCGAGAGGCGCGCGTGATCGAGCCACGCCTGATCGATCGACACGCCGTGGAGCTCCTTCACGCGGTCCGTCGGGAACTCGTTGAGGAGCCACATCCCCTCATCCGCGTGCAGCGCGTACGTGGGCTTGGCGACGGGCGGCGCGACCGCGGTGCTGCCGCTGCCCGCGGGGCACGGCGGCCCCACGTGGTCGGCGCCGCTGCAGCTGGCGAGGAGGGAGAGACTGGCCACCGGGACGACACGCGACGCGCGACGCAACATTCGAGGAACCTCCGCGCGGGGCCCTGCCCCGCGAACCCCACGGCGAAACGGCGGAGCCTCGGGCTCCGCGAGGGCGCTCGGCGCGACCCTCCGCGCGGCGCATACCACGTCCGGATCGCGGCCGGCGGGCCCCGGGGACCCGCACATCCGATCACGCGTCGCGACCACAACGTTGACGCTCGCGGGTACTTTCTGCACGCTTCGGAGTCCGGGGCGCGGCGCTTCTAGCCGATACCGGTCGTAGGTCGTGCAACCAGGGGATCTCGTCTCGGGCAAGTATCGGCTGCTGCGCCAACTCGGGCGCGGCGGGATGGGATCGGTGTGGGCGGCGCGGAACGAGCTCACCGACCGAGACTTCGCGATCAAGTTCCTCCACCCCGAGCTCGCTCAGACGAAGGAGTCCCTCCACCGCTTCTTCCTGGAGGCGCGCGCGTGCGGGCAGATCAAGCACCCCGCGGTCGTCGCCGTGTACGACATGGGCCAGGCGGAGGACGGGACGCCGTACCTCGTGATGGAGCTCATGGAGGGCGAGGGGCTCGACCATCGCCTGGCGCGCTCGAACCTCTTTCGGCCCGGTGAGGCGGCGGCGTTCGTCGCGTTCATCGCGCGCGGCCTCGAGGAGGCGCACGTGCGCGGGCTCGTCCACCGCGATCTCAAGCCCGGGAACATCTTCTTCGCGCTCGACGATCGCGGAGAGGTCGTCCCCAAGGTGCTCGACTTCGGCGTCACGAAGGCGACGCAGAACGCGGATCCGAAGTTCGTTCGGACGAACACGGGGGCGGTGCTCGGGTCGCCCGCGTACATGAGCCCCGAGCAAGCGCGCGGGGACGAGGACATCGACGGTCGGAGCGACGTGTGGTCCCTCGGCGTCATCCTCTACGAGTGTCTCACTGGGAAAATCCCGTTCGACGGCCCGAACTACAACGCGCTGATGGTCTCGATCCTCATGAACCCGCACGTCCCTGCGAAGGTCGTGAATCCGGAGATCCCGGACGAGGTGAGCGAGGTCATCGAGATGACCCTCCAAAAGGACCGGAACCGCCGCGTGGGCACCGCGCGCGAGCTCGCCGAGCGCCTCGAGGGAATGGCGACGCGCATCACCGGGACGCCCTATCCAGGGACGGTCCGGCACCGGAGCTTCGCGCCGCCGCCGCGCCTTCCGAAGGACCTCATGGACGCGCACTCGGAGACGACGCCGACGACGAGCGTCCTCCGATCCGCAGGGGTCGAATTCGGCGAGCACCGCGCGCGGCGCGTCGCGTGGATCAGCGCGGCGGTGTTCTCCGTCGCCATCGTCGCGATCGCGATCGTCTTCCTCGCGCGCCAGCGCGCGCCCGAGGTCGCCGTGGCGGCCCGCGCGGCGAACGTGCTCGACCAGAGTGAGACGCAGCTCGAAGAGGATCTCGCCCGCGTGAAGCGCGAGGCCGCGCGAACGCGCCTCGCCCCCGAGCCCCAGCTGCCCGCGCCGGCCCCGAGCGCCAAGCGGAGCATCGAGATCGATCCGGAGGACCTCCCCGATCTCCCGAGGCCGACGGGGAGCGCGCTGCCGCGCCCCTCGGCGAGCGCGCCGGACAAGCACGGCGGCGTCAAGAACCCCGGGTTCTGAAGGGTATCCTCATCGCGTTCGCGCGACGGCTTTGTCCCTCCCGCGCCACTCGGTGGGGCTCTCGCCGAACGCTCGGACGAACGCCTTCGAGAAGTGGCTCGCATCGTTGAACCCTGTGGCGAAGGCGATCTCGGTGATGCTCTTCGCGCCTCGCCGAGGATCGATGAGCGCGGCCCGGGCGCGCTCGAGGCGCCGGCGCCAAATGTGCTGACTCAGGGTCTCTCCGGAGCCCTCGAACGTGCGGTGGAGATAGCGGACCGAGACGCCCAAATGATGGGCGACGTGTCGAGGGGAGAGCGCTGGATCGAAGAGGTTCTCCTCGATGAAGGCGTGGATGCGCGTGAGCTTGTTCCGCTCGACGAGCGCCGCGCTGGGCGTCGCGCCCAGCGCGACCGCCACCACGTCGAGGGCGTGTTCGACGAGGGACGCCGCGGCGTCGCCGAGGTGGTTGCGCTCGGCGTAGAGTGAACGGATCACCGCGCCGGCCACGGCGTTCACGCCTCGCGCCCCTTCCAGTCGAGTTGCCGTCAGGGCGTCCGCTCGGGGAAGGCGCGAGAGCAACTGGTGGCGCGGGAACGAAAGCATCAGTTGGCGGAATGGAATGTCGTAGTCGATGACGAATGGCTCCCGGCTGTCGATGAGGACGAGGTCGGACGGCTGGAGCGCCGCCTCCCGATCGCCTTGTCGCTGGATGGAGCGACCCTCGAGCAGCAGGCCGACGGTCAGCATGTCGTGCTCGGAGATCGCCACGTCCTTTCGCGATCGGTCGAGCGTGAGCGGGACCGCCGCGACCTCGACCACCATCGAGGTCGCGAGCGGCGTGGCCTCGACAGACGCCTGAAACGAGTCCACGCGGGCGCGGTCGGTCGTCACCGCGCCGATGCCGTAGGTCGTCGTCACCCAGTTGAAGAACTCGAAGTTTGCCCGACCGCCCGCCCTCGTGCCCATCGGCTACCCGTACCAGAGGTGTGCACGCTGGACCACGCATGCGTGCGCGCTGGACCAAGCAGCGCGCGCTGGTTGCCCGTAGCGTCGGCACGTGGCGTGGCTCGTCTGCCCGAACGGCCGTCGGAATCGCGCCTCGCGGTCAAAGGAATCCCATGCGTTTCACCATCCAATCGATCTCATGCATCGTCCTCGCGCTCGTCGCAGCCGCGAGTGGCTGCAACAGCGCGTCCGGGCCGAGCTGCAATGTGGCCTACGCGCGGGCTGCGGGAGGGATGGGCAAGAGCTGCGCGACGCCGGATCCGGCCTCGGCGGCGACCATCGGCGCGTCCGACTTCGCCGCGCTCTGCGCGACCTACATGGGAATCATCGACACGGGAGCGCCCTGCTCCGAGGACGGGGTGCTTGGGACGTGCATCTCGCCCGCGCCGCTCTCGGACGGAACGATGGCCACGTTCGAGGTCTATTACTACAGCACTGACGGCGTCACCGCCGACGAGGCGAAGGCGACCTGTGAGATGGGCGGCGCCGGCAAGTGGACGCCTGCGTGAGAAGCGCGCCGCGGGACTCGCGGTCCGGGCCGCGCGCAGCCGCCGCGACGGTCGCGATCGTCGCGTGCACCATCCCCGCTCACGCGGCGCTCGGGGAAGGAATCGAGCTCGAGCCCATCGCACGCCTGGGACTCGGCTTCTCGCTCCACGCGGAGGGCGGCCGTGTCGTTCCCTCGTTCAACTTGGAGGTCACCGCGGGCATCTACAGTCGGACGTATTCGAGGGGGAGGCAGGAAGACCCTGCGTTCTTGGTCGGCCCGGAGATCGGCTACGCGCTCGACTCCCTCGGCATCCATGCGCTCGACGTGACGTGTGGGTTCGGCGGAGGCGCGTTTCCCTTCGAGGTCACGTATCAACCCCACCTCCTCGTCGGGACGTGGTCCGGGGACTTCGCCGTCGGCATGCGGAACGGCGCTCGATTCCACGTCTATTACGACTTCGGGACGGTCGAACTCGGCCACACGTTCTGGCTGCGGCGGGACGCGCTCCACCATTCTTTCACCACGATGTTCGGGTTCAATCCTCCAGCGCTCGCGCAGCTCTTCTCGACGTACTTGTAGGGGTCGGCGTGGCGTTCATCGCGCCCGACGCGGCGCGAGCTCGCCCGCGCATCGAGCCTCTCGGCGACCTCGACCCGCCATCGTTCGCTCCGCGCACCACGCACCAGACGTGGGGCTTCATCCAACCGAAAGGATCTCATGACCACCCCCCCAAGTCGGACCGCACGCCTCCTCGCGGGTCTCGCGCTGCTCTTCTCTGCCATGCTCGCGGGGGCCTGCGACAGCGCCAAGGGACCGAGCTGCGTCGCGCCCTACAACCGGGCCAACGGAAGCACGAGCAAAGCGTGCGCGAGGCCCGATCCAGCCTCGCCCGCGACGATCGACGCGTCGGACTTCGCGGTCCTCTGCGCGAACTTCATGGGGACCGTCGATACGGAGGCGCCGTGCTCGGACGACGACGTCCTCGGGAGCTGCTTCTCGCCCGTCACGCTGTCCGACGGATCGACGATGGGATCGGTCGAGGTCTACTACTACGCCCTGGACGGCGTGACCGCCGACGAGGCGAAGTCCACGTGCGAGGCAGGAGGTGCTGGCAAGTGGACGCCCGCGTGAAGCGCCCGCGCCAGCCGCGACCCGAATCCTCTCGCGCGACCTTCGCGGCTCGAGCCGCAGCGGCGATCTTCGCGTCGCTTTCGCCCGGACGCGTCGCGTTCGGCTCGGACTTCGAGCTCCAGCCGATTGTCCGTTTGGGGCTCGGCTTCTCCCTCCATTCGGAGGATCACCACCGACACACCTTCCACCACCGAGGTATCTCCGCGATGTCGAAGCGCACCCCCGTTCTCCTCTTTGGATTGTTCATTGTCGCTCCGATCCTCGCGCTCACCGCGGCGGGATGCGACCCGGCCACAGGGAGCTGCGCCGGATCGTGGACGCGCGCCGACGGCTCGAAGGGTCAAATCTGCTCCGAGCTCGGCGCGGGAAGCACCGCAGGCGCGGACGACCTCAAGGCGCTTTGCACCGCGGGTGGGGGCACCTACTCGGCCAGCGATTGCGCCACCGCAGACGTCCTCGGCCACTGCGACAATGCTCCCCTCACCGGCACGGTCACCGCCGTCCTGGTGGACTACTACTACGTCGCCGACGGGGTCCCCGAGGCCGAGGTGAAGCAACACTGCGAAGGCAACGGCGGGACGTACACCGCGGGGCTCTGACACGCTCGGCCCGCCGCCTGGGTCTCTCCGCGAACAGCGGTCCTCACGGCGAACGCGACTGTGTTCGCCGTGCAGTTGCCCCGTGTTGGACGTCAGAGTGAGCGCGACGTCACCGCACGCAACGGCGAAAGCGTCTCGCGGCCGCGAGACCCTCGCGCGGCGTTGCGCGACGCTGTTAGCCTGCGGCAACGTCGATGACTGTTTCCTGGTCTCTGATCCCGATCGGTCACGTCTCCGTCGCTGCACGGACCTGGCGGCGCGCAGGACACTCGCTCCTCACCGTCGTGGTCAAAGGGACGTTCGATTTGCACCACGACGGCGCGATGACGATCGCCGCTGCGTCGCCGATCCAGGTCGGCGATCGGGCGGATCCCGATCCCTCGCGCCTGCTCGCGCACCCGAGCGACGTCGCGCTCGTCGTCGGTACGCCCGAGGTGCTGGTCCTCGGACAGACGCCTTCGGGCGGCGCCCACGGCGCGCCCCGCTTGGTGGTCCAGCGTGGTGGGGTGACGCTCGTCGACAAGACGCTCGACGCGCAGCGCGCTCATCCGACGGGCTTCGGCCCCATTCCCTCGTCCTGGCCCGCGCGCGCGACGCTGCGAGGGAGCGCGAACGCCGCCGCAGTCGACAGCGCGCTCGAGCTCGAGCTCCCGGCCGACTTCAACGACGGCTACTTCCAATGCGCGCCGCCCGATCAGCGCGTGGCCGAGCTCAAGGGCGGAGACGTCGTCACGCTCGTCAACGTGCATCCGCAAATCCCGGCGCTCCGGATTTCGCTGCCGATGTTGCGGGGCGCCGCGATGGTCGAGGCCGCGAATGGACAGCGCGTGCCGGTCGCGCTCACGTTGGACACGGTGCGCCTCCACCCGGGCGTGATGCGCGCCGAGATCCTCCACCGTGGCGTGGTGTCGGTGCGGCCCGAGCTGCTCGCCGGCGCGCGGATCGCGGGCGCGCTCGAGGCCCCCGAGCGGCCGTTCACGTTCCCCGCGCTCGCGTCGTACAAGACCGCGTCGCCGCGCCCGTCGGGCGCGCGCACGATGCAGATCGACCGGACCCCACAATCCCTCCCGTTCGACAAATCGGCGCGCCGACGCCGGAGCGGGAACATCCCGCAGGTCGTCACCGCCAAAGCCGGAACCCCATGGAGCGAGGGCGAGAAGCCGAAGAGCGCGCCGTCGGCGAGCGGTGTCGCCTCGACCCTCGTCGCCGACAACGCGAGCCAGGGTCCGCCTCACGGCCAGAGCCAGGGTCAGAGCCCGCCCGCGGCCATCGTGGTCGAGGCCGTGCGTCCGAGCCAGTCGCGGCCGAGCGTGCCGCATCCACCGCCGCCATCGGAGCCGAAGCGAGTCTGGCGCGACGCCACCCTCGCGCCGCCGTCTCCACCCCAGCGAGCGGCGCCTGCGCCCGTCTTGCCACCCAAAGCGGACGTGAAAGGCAGCCTCTACAAGAAGGCCAAGCGCTGAACTCTCGAGGGCCACCAAACGACCCGACGCCACGACGTCGCCATGGGAGACACGATGGAGAGTTCGAAGAACCTGCAGGTTTCGATCAGTTTCGAGGAGGGGCCCTGGCAGGACGCACGCGTGTACGGCCTCCGTGGGCGCGAAGCGATCTCCGACCTCTTCGAGTTCGAGGTCGACGTCGCGCTGCCCGCGGACGTCGAAGTCGACGAGTGGATCCACACAGGCAAGACGATCACGCTCGGCCTCGAGATCCCAGGGCGCGTGGGGCGACCCATACGCGGCATCGTCGACGCCGTGTGGGATCGGCTCGAGGCCACGGGGTCGAACCGCACGTGCACGATCCGCGTCGTGCCGCCCGCGCGGGCGCTCGGGCTCGTCGTCACGCAGGAGGTGTTCCTCGACGCGAGCGTCCCTGATCTGATTCGCCTGAAGCTCGAAGCCCACGGGTTCGAGAAGGAGACGTACGACCTTCGCCTCCAGGAGACCTATCCGGCGCGCGAGATCGTCGTGCAGTTCGGCGAGAGCGACCTTGCGTTCGTCCGGCGGCTCGCGGAGCAGGCGGGGATCGCGTTCCACCTCGACGCGTGGGGCGAGCACGACAAGTGGGTGTTCTCGGATCACAACGCCGCGTTCCGCGCGATGGAGGAGCCTGCCGACCTTCGCTTCCACGCGCGCGGCGAACACGCCGGCGTCTTCGAACTCGTTCGCGCGTCGCGCACGGTTCCGGGGACGTTCTTCGTACAAGACTACAATCACAGGACCCCGCTGCTCGACCCGACAGGCCAGCACACCATCGACGGGGACGCGCCGGGCGGCGTCGTCGAGTTCGGGGCGCACGTCAAATCGCCGGAGGAGGCGAAGCGCCTCGCCAAGGTCCGCGCCGAGGAGTCCCACGCGCGCCGGGTGGTGTTCGAGGGGAAGAGCACCGTGTTCGAGCTCACCGCAGGCCGACACTTCGTGCTCGCGGACCATCCGCGCTTCGGCGATGGGCTCGAGCTCCTCGTGACGGAGGTGACGCACGAGGCGACGTTCCCGCTGCAAGGGGAGGTCGCTCGCGGCGAGCCGCGCTACGAGAATCGCTTCACGGCGATCCCGCGCGAGGTCCCCTATCGACCCGCGCGAACCACGCCGCGCCCGAAGATCCACGGGGTCGTGACGGGCGTCGTTCAGCCCGGCCCGAAGGGTGAAGTGGGAGGCGTCGCGAAGCTCACCGACGACGGGCGCTACATCGTGCAGCTCCACTTCGACACGGCGGAGCGAGGGCAGCAGCGCGCATCGCACCCGATTCGGATGGCGCAGCCGTTCGCCGGACACGGCAACGGCATGCACTTCCCGCTCCTCCCGGGCACGGAGGTCATCGTCGCGTTCGCGAACGGCGATCCGGATCGACCCGTGATCGTCGGCGCGCTGCCGAACGCGATCTCGCCGAGCCCCATCGTGGCGGAGGAATCGCACACGCACCGGATCCAAAGCTCGAAGGGCGTCGTGATGGAGTTCGGGACGACGATCCTCGGAGGCACGTGAACGAACGAAGTCGCAGGACGGCGACCCCACACCCGCGAATCGGCTCGGATCGAATGGGAGGAGAACGAACATGGCGCTGACCTTCAAACCCGCCCAATTGGAGTTTGGCTACCAATTGGTCGACACGGTGTCCGAGACGAAGGAGGTCCAGGTGACGAACCCGGACGGCGCTTCGGTCGACCTGCGCGCCGACGGCTTTACGTTCGAGCCCTCCGCGGTCACCAAGGGAACCTCGACCGTCAAGGTGACGTTCAGGCCGACGGCGCCAGAGCCATTCACAGCGTCGGTTGCAGGGCTCACGCTGACCGGCACCGGAGCCCGCGTGTCGCTGACTCCATCGACGGTTGCCTTCGGCAATCGCCCAATCGGATCGAAGACGAGCAAAGACCTGGTCCTGAGGTATGAAGTCCCGGGGGCGTCACCGGCCACGCTCGAGGTGTCGACGCCGTTCTCGATGGCCCCGCAATCGATCTCGCCTTCCGCAAACGAGCAGACGGTCAAGGCCACTTTCACTCCGACTGCGTTTGGGGTGTGGAACGCCCGCGTTGATGTGGTCCTCCCCGGCGGGATCAAGATCAACGGTCTCAAGCTCGACTTCTCTCTCTCGGGCCAGTGCGACCTTGACGAGACCATCACGAACACGGCTCCGCCGCGCGGCCTCAGCATCGACTCGTCCGACGGTCCGCCGCAGCGATTGCGGCTCTACGTGCCGACGGTCAAGTCCGAGGCCGTCCTGGGCCTGAGCCAGGAGGGCCACTGGGGTGTTCGCCTCCGAACGGAAGCGCGGGTCAAGAGAGGGGATCAGAAGTCGACCAACACCTCGACGACTGTGGGGCTCGGGATCAACGAGAAGGGCTTCATCGGACTGCTTCAGCACACCGATCACGGCAACGTCTACATCGGCGCGGTGGGCGAGGCGGACCTCGGTGGGACTTACCGGGACACGATCATCGTCGCCGACGTCGTCGACAGCGCGGTCCGCCTTGCCAGCGCTGCGCTGACCGTCGGGGCGCAGCAGTCGCTGGCCGACACGGGCGGCACAGGCGGGTTTGCGACACTCACGAAGGCGATCCAAGCCATCAAGCTGGCGTCGGCGATAGGCGGGTTCTTCTTTGGCACGACGAGCGACGGCATGGGCGGCGCCGGCGACAACTACATGAGCACGGGCCAGACGTTCGTCTTCGGCGCACGCAGTGCGAGGGTCCAAGGCCTCGAGTCCGTCTCGACGTCAGCGGGCCTGTTCAATACGGTCGCGGCGGGCGTGTCGGCATCGGTGGACTCGATCGTCTCCTCGAGTTTGTCGGCCGGGGCGGTCGCTAGCGTCTATGGTGGCTACTCGGCGACCCTCGGCGGCGGTCGAGCAAACATCGAGGCCCGCACCGAGTGCGTGATCTCGTCTCAGCTCGACTCCGTGGACGTCCGCGGTCCCACGATTCGGATCGGAAACGCGTCTCTGAAGACGACGTTGGTCGATGACCAGCGACTCGCGACGGAGGATGTGTGGCTGCGAGCCGCCCAGATGATCGAGATCGGCGTCCCCGCCCAGACTGTCGACGGGGTCCACACGGACAGCGAAGCGCCGCTCAAAGACCACCTCGAAGCTCCGACGGGAATGCAGATAGTTCGAGGCTTTGGAACTCGCATTGCAGGGACGAAGGCTTCGCTCACGGCGTCCGATAGGGTCGTCGCGACGGCAGGCCGCACCTTCCTCGTCGTCTCTCGCGACAGGGTGAACATCGGTGTCAATGCAAAGAAGGGCAACCTTGCATCCGCCATGGCAAATGCGCGGTCAGACTACTCGTCTGCCATCGACAATACGATTGGACTGCTGAAGCGAGCAAAGGCGATCGTCAATGACCACAGCAAGAAGCAGCTCGGCGTGGCTGCACTGGCGATGGCGGCGGTAACGGGTGTGGCGAGTGGTGCGGGTGCGGGGGTTGGCGATATGGCCGCGATAAAGAGGCGCCGCGAAGAGGATCCCGGTGGGAAAGCGAGCAGCACAGGGCCCGTCGCAGGAGTGATTGTCGGGGGAATCGCGGGCGCTGTCACGATGGGGCTGGTGGCAATGCGCATGATGGGCAAAAGATTTCGTGAGCAAAAGAGAGCGGCGCTGAATGTCTACAAGCGAGAATTGAGTGAACTGCTGAAGAACGAACAAGCCGAGCACGACGGCACGAGTGTTCAGGGCCCGTACGTCGACGTCACGAAGGAACATGCGGAGATCGGGTTCGGCCCGAAGGGGGGACCGACGATCAGAGTCAGCAAGAAGGGGATCGAGATCGAGGCCACCAACATCACCATCAAGGGCAATCTCGACGTGAACGGCGTGGAGAAGGTCGCACTGTAGCCTCAAGAGCGACGAATGCCCGCCCGCATCCTGAACCAGACCGGACTCGCGCTCGCGCTCCTTGGAGGGCGCGTGAAGGGGCCAGGCTTTCACGCGACCGTGATCGTCAAAGGCGTGTATCGCTGGGTCGACGGCGTGCTCGTGCCCGCGGACGAGCGCCCGCTCTTCTCGGGCGATGTCCGCTGGGGCGAAGAGGAGCGCGCGAGCCTCCAGTACGAGTCGGACTTTGCGCCGTTCAAGCCGAAGGCGGATGTGACGTTCGTCGGGACATGTCACGTGCTCGGCGATCGCCCGCAGCCCACCGCGCGCGTCACCGTGCGGTTCGCCGGCCTGACCAAGTCGATCGTCGTGCACGGGGACCGGACGTTCGAGGACGACCGCCTCACCGCGCCCGCGCCTTTCCGCGAAATGCCGCTCCGTTGGGAGCGCGCCTATGGCGGTGACGCGATCGCAGACAATCCACTGGGCAAGGGACACGCGCGGTCCCCCGGTCGCGCCGCCCGACCGATGCACAACCTCGAATCAGCGACGGCCCCGCTCTCCCCCATCGGCTTCGGTCCCATCGAGCGGACGCGGGGGATCCGCACGAGCGAAGCTCGGCACGTACGACGACCGCTGGGCCCGCGACCGCTGGCCCGACGTCCCGCCGGACTTCGACTGGTCGTATTGGAACGCCGCCCCGCCGGACCAGCAGCTCGATTGGCTGCGAGGGGACGAGCGCTTCGCGTGGGAGGGCGCGGATCGAGAGCACCGGATCGTCGAGGGCGCGCTGCCCTGCATACGCCCGCGGTGCTTCGTGCGGAAGAGCGGCGACAAAGCGGTGACGGAGGAGGTGATCCTCCACCTCGACACCGCCGCGTTCGACATGGATCAGCGCACCGTCACGCTCCTCTTCCGAGGCCTCTATCCAATCGCGACGCGGGACGGCGCGGAGATCGAGAAGGCGCTCCTCGTCACCGAGCGCCTCGCGGACGCTCCAAAGGACGCGTCCGTGTACCTCGATGAAGCGTATTGGGCGCCGAGCGCCGCGTCCGCCGACCTGCTCGCGGACATCTCGGACGCGAGCGCGCGCGACGCGCCCGTCCAGATGCCCGAACCCCTTCCTCCGCGCAACGAACCCGATCCGGAGGAGATCGCGATGCTCGAACGGGAGCGCCAAGTCCTCCGGGAAGGTGGCGTCGACCCAGCGATCCTCGCGCGCCTCGAGGGCGTGACGAGCGCCGCGGTGTTCGCGGACATCCTCCTCTCCAACATGCCCGCGCCCGACGCGCCCGACGCGCCCGGCACCGACGCGCCGCAGACGGAGGCGGGGACGAAGGACGAGCTCCACGAGATGCGCGAGGAGCTGCGCGCGGGCGGCGTCGATCCCGCCGTGCTCGAGCGGCTCGAGAAGGAGACGACGCGCGCCGGGTTCCTCGCGGTCCTCTTCGCCGCGATGGGGACTGACTCGACGGCGGAGAAAGACGAAGCGCGCGAGATCGTCGACGCGATGAAGCGGATCGAGGACGACGCCGACGCCCAGGCCCGCGTCGCCGACGCCAAGACGCGGTCGGCGCGCGGTGAGCGCCTGACGGTCGAAGAGGTGGTGCGCCTCGACGCAGCGGGAGAGAGCCTCGAAGAGGCGAACCTCACCGGCCTCGACCTCTCAGGAAAGGATCTGCGAGGTGCGAACTTCACGCGCGCCGTGTTCGACGCGACGAAGCTCCGCGGGACGAACCTCTCGGGCTGCGACTGCACGGGCGCGCGCCTCACCGGGGCGGATCTTTCGGGTGCGCGGCTCGAGCGAACGATCGCAGAGGGCGCGATCGCGGACGGGGCCTCGTTCGAGGGCGCGATCCTGACTGACGCGAACTTCTCCCGATCGAGACTCGCGGGCGCGCGCTTCGACGCGGCCACGCTCAAGGGCACTGATCTGGTGGGCAGCGCGCTCGACGGGGCCTCGTTCGTACGCGCGTCCCTCGACGACGCGCGGTTCGAGGGCGCCGCGCTCTCGCGTGCGCGCTTCGACGGCGCAGAGGGCGCCCGCACGTCGTTTCGCGCGGCCCAGCTCAACGCGTCGTCGTTCGACGGCGCCAAGCTCCCGGCGGCGCGGCTCTCAGGGGCCGAGCTCTCGTCCGCGATCTTCGATCGCGCGGCGCTGCGCGAGGCCCACTTCGACGGGAGCCGATGCGATGGGGCGTCGTTCGCCGGAACGGATTTGACCGGCGCGCGGTTCGACGGCGCGAGCGGCGTCGGCGCGAAGCTGAAGGGGGTGATCGCGCCAGGCTCCAATTGGTCCGACACGTCGCTCCGCGACGCCGACTTCGAGGCCGCGCGTCTCGACGGCGCGCTCTTCGTCGGGGCCTCGCTCGAGCGCGCGTCGTTCCATCGGACGCACCTCTCCGACGCAAACCTCCAGGGCGCGATCCTGGGCGCCGCGCGGCTGACCCAGGCGAAGCTCTTCCGTGCGCGTCTCCGTGCGGCGAACCTGCGGGGCGCGGATCTCCGGGGCGCAAGCCTGTTCGAGGCCGATCTGTTCGCGTCGGACACGACGGGCGCGCGGCTCGATCACGCCAACGTCGAGCGCACCCTCCTCACCGAGCGCAGAGTGAGCCGATGAGCGAGCGCGCGCGCCTCATGGAGCAGCTGCACGCGAAGGTCGCGATCGATCCGCCCTTCTTCTCGTCGGAGGACCTCCGCGGGATCCAGGCCTCGAACGGCGACCTCGAGGGCGTCGGGTTCCACCGCGTCGACCTCTCCGGGGCGGATCTCTCGCACGCGAACCTGCGCTCCGCGATGCTCGTCCGGACGACGCTCGACGGCGCGCGGCTCGATCACGCGAACCTGAGCGAGTCCATACTCTCCGGTACGGACGCGAACGTGAGCGACGCCGAAGCGACGACGCTCGCCGCGTCGCCGGAGAAGCTCGCCGAGCACGTCGAGCGAGCCACGTTCGAGCTCGGGACGCTGTCGGCGCGCGAGGCACAGCTCGAGTCCGCGTGCCTGGATCGCGCGAGCCTCGAGGGCGTCGACCTCACCGGCGCGAACCTCCGTCGTGCGAGCCTCGTCGGCGCGGTGCTCCTCCGCTGCAAGCTCGACGGCGCGGACCTCCGCGACGCGGACCTCACCGGCACGGTCCTCGAAGCGTGCAGCATGGAGCGGACGCTCTTCGAGGGAGCGAAGCTCGACGCGCCCGCATCGAACGACGACGCGGCGAACGCGCCCTCGACCGCTTCGTCCTACGCGGGGAAGCGCTTCGACGGCGCGTCGTTCAAGGGCATGAGCCTCGTCGGCGCGGATTTTTCTGGCGCGTCGCTCGTCGGCGCCGACCTCTCGTTCACCGATCTGACCGGCGCGAAGCTCGACGCCGCGGATCTCGCCCGGGCATCGCTCGCCTCCGCGAACTGCGAGGGGGCGAGCTTCTCCGGGGCGACCCTCGCGGACACCGACCTCTCCAAGGTTCGAGCGGCCCGCGCGGTGTTCACCCGGTCGAACCTGAGCGGCGCACGCCTCCTCGAGGCGGACCTCGCGGGCGCGACGATCGACGGATGCCGAATGGTCGGCGTCGTCGCCGACGGCGCGTCCTTCGCGGGTGCGAAGGTGACGCGTACCGATCTCACTGACGTCGACCTCTCCCTCGCGACGACCACGTTCGCGGAGCTGACGCGCTCGACCCTCCGCGGCGCGCGCCTGGTAGGCCGGAGCCTGTCGAGCGCGGATCTATCGATGACGGATCTCGCGGGCGCCGACCTCGAAGGCGCGGACCTGTCGCGCGCGACGCTGCGCCAGACGAGCTTCGGCGAAGCCCGGCTCGCGCGGGCGAACCTCGCGGGCGTGAACGGCCTCGCCGTCGACTTCACGGACGCGCGGCTCGAGGGCGCGCGCCTCACGGGCGCCTCGCTCGTCCGGTCGAGCTTCGCGGGCGCGTCGCTCACCGCGGCCCGCCTCGACGACGCGCATTTGGACGAGTCCGTCTTCGAGCGGAGCCACTGCGTGGGCGCGTCGTTCGCGCGCGCGAGGATCGGCTTCGCGGACTTCTCTCGCGCGAACCTGACGGACGCGACGTTCGCGGACGCGCGCGCTCGAGGCGCGAACCTCCACCGCGCGGAGCTCCGCGGGACGACGTGGACCGGCGCGGATCGCGCGGAGCAGCGCGGCACCGACGCGAGCTTGAAGGCCGCCGAGGATTGGCAGCCCCCCGACGATTGAGGAGTCGACCCATGCTCGAACACGAACACCGTCCCGTGGACCTCGCGTCGATCGAGGTGTCGGAGCCTAAAGCGTCGGGGGCTGCGGATCGTCGCGACGCCGCGCCTTCCGACGGGGACACCTCGCCCACCCGCGCGCGCTTCGTCGCGGCGTCCGGCGCATCGGCGCGCCTTCGAGGCGTGGGATCGAGTGAGTGGATCGAGGTGCGCGACAAGCACGATCGGCTGGTCTTCGAACTCGACGCCGCCACGGGGCGGACGATCGTCCACGTCGCGACGCGCGACCTCGAGATCCGCGCGCCGGGCGACGTGTCGATCGTCGCTGGAGGGACGTTCGCCGTCCGCGCCCCGACCACGCGCGTCGAGAGCCGAGACGTCCGCGCGACGCTCCACGACGTGAAGGTCGTCGCGAGTCGGATCGAGACCGTCGCCGATCGCGTCTTCGAACAGGCGCGGAGCGCGTTCCGCACGATCCTCGACCTCCATCAGCTGCGCGCCGGCCGCGCGCGCACCGTCGTCGACGCTGCGTGGGAGCTCCGCGCGGGGCACGCGGACGTCGAGGCGAAGGAAGAAGTGAAGATCGACGGCCGCGCCATCCACCTCGGCTGATCGGCCCCCCGGGAGGACTCCACGATGTTCCCGATCTCGACGACGATGAACGGACAGTGCATGGCGATGCCGGACGTCTGCAAGACGCCCGCGCCGCCCGGACCTCCGATCCCGCTGCCCTACCCCAATATCGCCTTGGTGATGCAGGCCACGCCGTCCACCGCGTCGAAGAAGGTGAAGGTGCTCGAGAAGCCCGCGGTGCTGCTCAACACGAAGATCCCGATGAGCAGCGGCGATGAGGCGGGCTCGGCCGGCGGCGTCGTGTCGGGGACCATCAAGGGCCCGGTCGGGTTCACCCAGGGATCCACGAAGGTGAAGATCGAGGGCCAGCCCGTGGTCTACGCGACGTGCCCCACCGCGCACAACGGCTCGAACCCCAACGCACCGTGCGGCCACCAAGTCTCGCCCTCCCAGAGCAAGGTCCTCGTCCGCGGCTGAGACCAGCGTTCGCCCCGTCGCGGCGCGCCGAGCCGCGGCCGACACGGCGCCGCTTCCCCCCTATCAGGGGAGCGCGTACGCGCGCAACCATGCCCAGTGCTCCTCGGCGGCCTTCATGGGGTGATTGTCGCCATTCGGGTAGGCATGGCCAAGGCCGTTCACCAAGAAGATGCCAAAGACATTGTCCGCTAGGCCCGACTGGCCTTGGTACGTGGCCGTCAGGTACTTCGCCGCGTTTCCACCGACGCTGTAGCCGGGTTTCATCGCGAGAGTGTCGAGGAACGGCTGTATGAAATTCCGGAACGGAGAGCCATCGGCCAAAAGGGGTCCGAAGTCCATCGGCAAATCGGATGTCGTGCCGAGCTTCGCTTTCATGTGGGGGTCGGCGTTTCCTTGTTGAAACAGGAACGGGACCCCTTCGCGCTTCGGCGTGTGGGCCGTGTCGAGTCCGCCTGCCGCAGACACTCCTGCTGCGAGACGGTCTCCCAGTTCAACGACCGCACGTGAGGCCATTTCCCCGCCATTGGAGAAGCCCACCATATAGACGCGCCGGTCGTCGACGTTGAACTGCGCCTCGAGCTCGTCGAGCATCCGGGCGATGAATCCGATGTCGTCGCGGGGATGGTCTCCGGCGTCGCAGAGGACGAGGTTGTAAGACGCCCACTTCTCCCGGTTCTGCTTCTGCATGCCGTCGTCGAGGACGCACGGATAGGTCCAAGAGCTTGGGAAGACAGTCAGGACGTTCTCGGCCTCGCCGACCTCCACCCATCCCGATTGCCCATAGAACTGCTCTCCCGTGCCTCCTGCCCCGTGGAGCATGAAGACGATAGGGGTCGCCACCGTCGCCGAATAGCTGGTTGGGACATGGACAAAGTACTCTCGCGTGTCGCCTTCGAGCGTGAGCGTGTAGCGGTTCTTCCCCACCACGAACCCAGCACCGCTCCCCGTCGAGCTGTGGCTGCTCCCGCCGCCACCACCTCCCGTGCCGGAGCCGTTGCCTGAGCGGTCACGGTCGCACCCCACTGCAGCGAGGCTGAGAAACCCCCAAGCCAGCACCCCGTCGAGACGTCCTCTGTCGCGCATCGCATACCCTCCGCCTCGGAGCATACGGACGACGTGACGAAGCTCGGGGCACATCGCTTCGAATGAGCGATCTCCGATGACCAGAAACCGGGCGGAGGGTCGACCTCGCGCAGCCGGACGCGGAAGGGTTTCGTCGATGCGCGCTCCGGGAGACTCCGAGCCGCCAGCGAGCTCACCGCGCCGACCGAGCGCGAACGGTTCGTCCGAGCTGCGTCGTACGGCGCGCCCAAGCTGCGCGCACGGCACTACGGCTTGCAGCCTATGGAGCACATCGACGACGGGTCGCGTGCCTCGCGACGAGAGTCCACGCATCCAGCGGGGCGTCGTGCGGACGGGTGCTCAGTGGCGCGGAAGCATGGATGCACGCCCCACGCGCCGGATGAGCTCGGCGCGACCGCCGAGGCCGAGCTCTCGGTACACCGCCGCAAGCTGGTTCGACACCGTGCGCACGGACACGCGCCGATCACGCGCTATCTCGCTGTCAGCGAGTCCTTGGGCGGCCGCGGTCACCACGGCGGCCTGCGCCGGGCTCAGTCGGGAGCGCCAATCGGCTGGGAGGGTCGGCGGGTCGAACCGGAGGACGTGGAGCTGGTCGTCACCAACCTGGACGGCGATACGGTCCAGGAGCCCCGACTCCGTGAGTCGGACGAGCTCGGCGGGGCGGCGCAGGCCCAGTCGACGCGCTGCACTTCCGAGGACGCGATCCACCGTCGCGAGTTCGAGTCCCGTCGCAAACGCGGTTTCCTCCGCGGTCGCGTTCCGCTGGTAGCAGCGCAGGACGGAAAGCTCCCACGGCACGAGGCCGCGGACGTCCGGCGCCGCGACGTTCTCGTACGCGGCGACGTAGCGGCGCCCGTCGCGCTCCCAACGATCGACCAGCGACCAGCGGCCGCTCACGAGCCCGCGCCAAAGATCGAGGACCTGCTCCGGAGAGGCCCTGTCGTTGCCCGCGCGCACGCTCTCGATGCGTTGGACGGCGTGGGCGAGGCTCTCCCGGGCGCTGCGACTCCGCGCGACGCCGCGGGCCTCGACGACCTTGCCATCCAATCCGAGTATCGCCTCGGGTGTCGCACCGCGCTCGAGGCGGCGGCGAAGCCGCCACGCGATGCCGACATGGAGACCGAGGCGACGCCACGCCGAGCGTGAGCGTCCGTGGACGCGCACGAGCGCGGGCTGGAGGGCGACGATCTGAAGGGACGTGCCCTCTCCGTCCTGGACCGTGAGCGCAACGCTGTCTCGAAACGACTGCCGCGCGTTCAACATCTCCGGACCGAAGAGCTGCGATACCGACGCGAACTCGACCAGGTGCGCGCGCAAGTGCGCGGCGACGGGCAACGGCACCGAGCGCCCCACCGGCAGGGCCTCGTCACGAACGTCGTCTGGCACGCCGACCAAGACCGGAGGGATGAGGAAGCGACCGGGTTGCTCGTCGATGTCGACGAGTAACGCGTAGGCTCCGAGTCCCCCGTCGAGGTCGGCGCGCATCCGTTGAACGAGGCGGCGCAGCCAGAGCGCGCGCGGCGTCCGGAGATCGTAGATCGCGTCGAGGATTGCACCGGGGCGCCTCAACGAGGCGGCGAACGCGGACACCCTTCGAGGAGACCACGCCGGGCCTCGGCCGCGGAAGGCGCCCCGAGCGCGGGTCTGCGTCCGCGAGCCGAAAGCGTGACCAGGGGCTCAGCGATCTCTGCGCCCTGCCAAACGGTCCTTGACGCTCCTCCTCTCAAGCGGGAAAAGCCGCGGTCCTGTGAGCCGTCCTCCCCTCGTACCCTCCGCCGTCTTCAAGGGTGCTCGCCTCGTCGTCGTCGGAGGAACTGGCTTCCTCGGCAAAGTTTGGGTGTCGATGCTCCTGCATCGCTTCCCGGACATCGGGCACCTTTACCTGCTCGTTCGCGCCAAGGAAGATCAGTCCCCGGAGGAGCGCTTCTGGTCGCAGATCGCGGCGTCGCCGACGTTCGACCCGATCCGCGAGCAGCATCCGGGCGCCGCGTTCGAGGCGTTCCTGCGCGAGAAGATCACGCCCGTCGCGGGCGACGTGACGAGCCCGCTGCTCGGCCTGGGCGAAGAGCTCCTCGGCCGCATCCGCGGGACGATCCACGCGGTCGTCAACGTGTCGGGCGTCGTCGACTTCAACCCGCCGCTCGACGAGGCGCTCGAGGTGAACGCGTTCGGCGTGACGAACATCGTCGCGCTCGCGAAGGACTTGAACGTCCCCGTGATGCACACGAGCACGTGCTACGTCGCGGGCTACCGCGCCGGGCTCATCGAAGAGGTCGACCCGCGGAGCGTCCCGTTCCCGCGTGCCGACGGCGACAAAGTCCTCGGCGAGACGCAGCCGGGCCGCACGCTCGAGCGATCCCACTGGGACCCGCAGCGCGAGATCGACGAGTGCCTCGACCTCGTGAAGCAAGCGCGCCAACGCGCCGACGACGCGTTCCGCCAGAGCGCGTTCCTCGACGAGGCGAAGGCGAACCTCGCGAAGAAGGGTGAGCCCTGCCGCGGGACCGCCCTCGAGAACGAGGTGAAGCGCGTCCGCCGCAAGTTCGTCGAGGCGCGCCTGACCGAGGCGGGCACCGAGCGCGCGCTCTTCTGGGGCTGGTCGAACATCTACACGTACACGAAGAGCATCGGCGAGCAGGTGCTCGCGAACTCCGGCGTCCGCTACTGCATCGTCCGCCCCGCGGTCATCGAGTCGAGCTGCGAGTACCCGCTGAAGGGCTGGAACGAAGGCATCAACACGAGCGCGCCGTTCATCTACATGGCGCTGAAGGGGACCGTCCGCTTCCCCGGCGCGACGGACGTGAACCTCGACATCATCCCGTGCGATCTCGTCGCGTCGGGGATGATCGCGTCGCTCGCGGAGCTCCTCGATGGGTCCGCGGAGCTCGTCTACCAATACGGCGTCACCGACGTGAACCCGTGCTCCATGCACCGCTACATGGAGATCATCGGCCTCTACAAACGGAAGAAGGTCTTCGAAGGAAAGGCGACGACGCCGTTCGAGATCGTCTCGAGCCACTTCGAGTCGATGGGCCTTCAAAAGAAGGACTTCACGCGGCTCGGACCGCACCAGTTCTCGAACGCGATGAAGTCCGCGTCGAACGTCCTCTCCGCGATTTCCGTCGGACCGCTCGGGATGATCACGAAGCCCGCGGCCAAGGTGCTCGAAGGCGCGGCGAAGTCCGAGGCGAAGAGCGCCGAGATCATGGATCTCTTCATCCCGTTCACCTGCGAGGCGGACTGGATCTTCTCCGCGAAGAACACGCGCGCCGCCCTCGATCGGATGCCGCCCGAGGAGCGCGCGAAGTTCATCTGGTCCCCCGAGACGATCGACTGGCGCGACTGGATGTACGACGTCCACCTGCCCGGCCTCGAGAAATGGATCTTCCCGCTCATCGACGAGAAGATGAAGCCGCGCGTCTCGGCGCTGCGGCCGTACGATCACTTGCTCGACGTCCTCGACGAAGCGGCCGATCGACACGAGCACGCGCTCGCCCTCGGCGAGGTCGAGCAAGACGGGATCTCGCGGATCACCTACGCGGAGTGGGCCGCGGCGTCGTACGTCGTCGCCGAGCGCCTCGCCGAGCGCGGGGTGAAGCCGGGCGATCGCGTGGTCATCTCCGGGCGGAACCGCCCCGCATGGCCGATCGCGTACTTCGGGATCCTTCGCGCGGGTGGCGTGGCGATCCCCGTCGATCCGGCGCTCGAACCGGGGCAGGTCGCGAACATCGTGCGGTCGAGCGCGGCGCACGTCGCGCTCCTCGACGACACGGTGAAGGCGCGCGAAGACCTCGCGAGCTCGCAGCCGAACCTCACGATCCTCGACATGGTCGAGGCGTCGACCGCCGGCACGAACGACACCGTGCTCCTCCGCGTCGCGCTCGAGGCGCGCAGTCTCCCGAAGCTCACGGGAGAAGACCTCGCGAGCATCATCTACACGTCGGGGACGACGGGCGAGCCCAAGGGCGTGATGCTCACCCACCGCAATTTCGCGGGCCTCCTCGCCGCGATCGCGCCGGTGTTCCCGCTCGGACCGAAGGACCGCGTCCTCAGCGTGTTGCCGCTCCACCACACGTTCGAGTTCACGTGCGGCCTGCTCCTCCCGCTCATGCTCGGCGCGCGCATCCTCTACATCCGTGAGCTCAACTCGTCCGCCCTCAAGGAGGGCCTCGAGGCAGGGCGGATCACCGCGATGGCCGGCGTGCCGGCGCTCTGGCAGCTGCTCGAGCGGCGCATCCTCACCGAGGTGAAGGAGCGCGGTCCGGTCGCGGCGCGCGCGTTCGACATGGCGCTCGAGCTGAACCGACTCCTTGGCAAGCGCACCGGGCTCAACGCGGGCCGCCTCTTCTTCGGTCAGGTGCACGCGGAGCTCGGAGGCAACATGCGGCACCTCATCTCCGGCGGCGCCGCGCTCCCGAAGGACACGGCGAAGCTGTTCGCGGGGATCGGGTTGCCGCTCTCCGAGGGTTACGGCCTCACCGAGGCTGCGCCCGTGCTGACGGTCGCGAAGGCGAGCGCCAAGGCGAGCTTCGGACACGTGGGCAAGCCCGTCCCGGGCGTCGAGGTGAAGATCGACTCACCGGACGCGACCGGCGTCGGCGAGATCATCGCGCGCGGCCCGAACATCATGCGCGGCTACGAAGGCAACGAAGCCGCGACGAAGCAGGCGATCGACGAGGCAGGGTGGCTCCACACGGGCGACCTCGGCAAGTTCGACAAACGCGGGCAGCTCGTCATCGTCGGCCGGCACAAAGAGGTGATCGTCGGGCCGAGCGGGGAGAACGTGTACCCCGACGACGTCGAGGCGATGCTCGGCAACGTCTCGGGCATCAAGGAGCTCTCCATCGTGGGCCTCTCGGGTTCGGCCGCTGGGGAGCGCGTCGCCTGCCTGGCCGTGCCGAAGCCTGCGCCGTCGTCGGACGACGAGGGCGCCGAGCCGGAGAGCGCGGCGGAGCGCACGGAGCGCCACAAGCGCGCGATGACGTCCCTCCGCGAAGCGTTCGAGAAGCTCCCGAAGGTCGCGCGGCCGAGCGTCGTGCACCTCTACGAAGCCGATTTGCCGCGCACGGCGACACGAAAGGTGAAGCGGAGCGAAGTGCAGCTCATCCTCGAGCGACTCGCGACGGCGTCGGTGCCGCCGCGCGAAGGTGGTCGCTCCCCCGTGCGGCACGCGGTCGCGTCGATCGCGAACCGGAACGAGGCGGAGGTCCACGGAGGGATGAGCCTCCGTGGGGACCTCGGCATCGACTCGCTCCTCGGCGTCGAGCTGATGACGGCGCTCGAGAACGCGCTCGGGTTCGCGCTCGATGCGCGCGATCTCGGTCGCGCCGAGACCGTCGCCGACCTCGAGGAGATCGTGACGAAGGCGTCGCGCGGACGCGCGCTCCTCAAGCCGGACGTCGCGGCGATCGAGGACATCGAACGCGAGACGATCACGCTCCCCGAGCCGCTCACCGAGGCCGCGAAGAAGGTGATGACGCGGTTCCAGATGGGCTTCTACGAGCGGGGCATGCGGCCGACCGTCACGGGCCGCGCCCACATCCCGTACAACCGCAACACGATCGTCATCTCGAACCACGCGAGCCACCTCGACATGGGGTTCGTGAAGTACGCGCTCGGCTCGTACGCCGAGAAGATGGTAACGCTCGCCGCGCAGGATTACTTCTTCGAGGGCGGAGGCGGCGTCCTCGGCGGCAGCAAGTGGCGGCGGTTCTACATCGAGAACCTGACGAACCTCGCGCCGTTCGATCGGAAGGGCGGCCTGCGAAAGGCGCTCGAGCTCGCCGGCGAGCTCCTCGACAAGGGCGAGACGATCCTGATCTTCCCGGAGGGGACGCGATCGACGGACGGCGCGATCCAGGAGTTCAAGCCGGTCATCGGTCACCTCGCCCTGACGAAGGGCGTCGACATCCTCCCGGTGTACTTGGGCGGGACGTACGAGGCGATGAAGAAGGGCACGCGGTTCCCGACGAAGCGGGACATCACCGCGAAGATCGGCCTGCCGCTGAAGGTGGAAGATCTCGAGCGCGTCACGACGGGGATGAAGCCGTCGGCCGCTTACCGGAAGGTCGCGGCGCTCGCGGAGCAAGCGGTGCGCGCGTTGAAGGACGGTCGCCTGTTCGACCTCGCGGAGGTCGAGCGCGAGGGCCACGAGCACGGCGCGTCGAACGGCGTCGCGCATCTTCGAGGTGGGGCGAACGGCGGCGCGAAGCCCGCGATCGAGCACCCGCTCGTCGTCCTCTTCCGCGAGCTCGAGCAGCGGTTCAAGACCGGCCGCGTCGACAAGCCGATCACGTACTACTTCACGCTCGGCGCGGAGCAGAACGAGAAGTGGACCCTGCGCGTGGACAAGGAGACGTGCAAGGCGAACATCGGCAAGCCCGAGGGCGCGCAAGCGGACTGCGTCCTCAAGACGAGCGCGGAGATCTTCACGCGCATCGTCCGCGAGGCGTACACGCCGAGCCCGATGGAGTTCTTGAGCGGCGCGATCAAGTCGAACGACGTGTCGCTCCTCCAGACGTTCCAGAAAGTGTTCGATCTGAACTGATGTCTCTACCGGGGCCGTGAGGTAGCGATAAGGTCCCCGCCATGGGGAAATCCATATCCGTTGGAGCCGCGTTGCTCGCATCGCTCGCGTTCGTGCCCGCCCTCGAGGCGAACGCGGACCCGTTGCCTCCCTCGACCCCGCACCCCGCGCTCGTCGTGGGCGTGGTGGATGACGTCGCTGCGACGGCGCTCCTCGCCACCGAGATCGTCGCGGGCGCCTCTTCATCCTCCGACTACGAGCCCTCTCCCTTGTTGTTCGCAGGGCTCACGCTGGCCATCGAAGGCGTGATCACGACCGTTCACGGGGCGACCGATCACCGCGCGCTCCGCAACCCGGCCGCCGCGGCCGCGGGCCACGCGCTCACCGCGGCGGGCGCGGCGACTGCGGTGACCGGGGTGTCCTTCATCGTCTCGGGTTCGCTGGACTCGGGAGACGGCGGGCTCGTCGCGACGGCGATCGGCGTTCCGCTGGCGCTCGGGTCGCTCCTCCTTCTCGGCCCCGGCATCCCGCTCATGTACTACGGCGAGCTCGACGCCTCGCCAGCGCGGCCGGCCGCCAAGGCTCGCCCGGATCTCGCGCCCCGCGTCTCGTTCGCGGCCGGACCGGGGCGCTTCAGCCTCGTGGGGACGTTCTGAGCCCCAGCGATCGAGCGCCCTTCCAAGCCCCGAGCCCCTGAACTATCGCGTCGATCCATGCGAGCGATGATCACGGGCGCGAGGGGGTTCCTCGGCAAGCACCTCCTGAAGCAGCTGCTCGAGCGGCGCGCGGCGATCACGGTGCTCGTGCGTCGGGACGGCGCCTTGCCCGAGGCGGAGCTCGCCGCACACGGCGTCCGCGTCGTCATCGGAGACGTGCTGGATCGAGGCTCGATCGAGAAGGCCGCGGAGGGGTGCGAGGTCGTCTTCCACTGCGCTGGGAAGGTCTCGCGCCGCCGCGAAGACGCGGGCCTCATGCATCGTGTCCACGTGGAGGGGACGAAGAACGTGCTCGACGCCGCGAAGGTCGCGAGGGTGCGGCGGGTCGTCGTCGCGAGCACGAGCGGCACGGTCGCGGTGACGGAGGATCCCGACGACGTGCGGAGCGAGAGCGCGCCGACGCCGACGGACATCCTCGCCCGGTTCCCGTACTACCTCTCGAAGCTCTACGCCGAGCAGATCGCGCTCGAGAGATCGAGCGCGGATCTCGAGGTGGTCGCGGTCTGTCCGACGCTGCTCCTCGGCCCTGGCGACCTGCTCGGCTCCTCGACCACGGACGTCGTCGATCTGCTCGAGGAGCGGATCCCGTTCGCGCCTGCGGGCGGTATGTCGTTCGTCGACGCGCGCGACGCCGCCACGGGGATGATCCTCGCCGCGGAGAAGGGCCGCGCGGGCGAGCGGTACCTGCTCCACGCGCAGAACCTGACCCTCCGGGCGTTCGCCGAGAAGGTCGCGCGCGTCGGGGAGGTGAAGGCGCCCGCCCTTCGGATGCCGAGGAGCCCGCTCCTCGCGAGGCTCGGCGGGCGCGCGATCGAGCAGCTCCGCGACAAGCTGCCCTCGCTCGCGGGGCTCGATCCGGTGACGGCCGAGATGTCGCAGTTCTACTGGTACGTGGACTCGACGAAGGCGCGCAACGAGCTCGGATGGACGTCCCGCGATCCGATGGAGACGCTCGTCGACACCGTCGACGATCTCAAGAAGCGCGGCGTCGTCTGGCCGCGGAAGACCGCGTAGCGAAGCGCATCGCGTGCCGCCGCGCGCCCGACAGACGCGCGCGCACCATGCTCAGAGTGGGGACGGATTCAACCGTCGAATCGGGACGCAGACCCAGGTTGTGATCTTGAAACCTCCCCTGGGCTCCTGGTCATTCGAGCGCGCCGCGTGCGCCCGTGTGACGATTGGAGGTATGCAACGAGCCTCTAGTCGAACGTCTTCCTGCACGTGCGCCGGTCCGACGACGGCCGTGTAAGCGTCGTACGCGAACCGATAGACGTCGTAGTCGGGGCGTTTGACGTCGGAGTCCGCGGTCCACACGACTTCGCCCGTCGTCTCGGTGATTTCGACGTTCCTACCCTGGACATCCAGGACCACATCGGAGGTCGCCTCCGGAGATGCGGACGAAGACGCGGACGTGCTCGCCGTCACCGGGAGGTGCGCTGACGGCGCTGACGTGCTGGTCACTGCACTGCGTCGAGCGGATGCGTTCGTCGTGGCGGTGTTCGGGGCGCCCCGGCTCGCGCCTCGATCACACGCCGAAGCGAGCACGACAATCAGGCCCGCCGCGAGCGAGACCGTTCCTTTTCTGCTGGCGAGCACGGCCACCTCGCCTGCTAGAGGCGCGTCCGCGCACGGCGTGACGCGAGGAATTGGTCGGGACTCCTTCAACGTCTTGGAGAGGCGATGCTTGAGCTCGAGCTCTCAGGCGCCGCCGCCCTCGCAGGCGAGGGACTCTTTCGTCTCGCACGCCTCATCATGGAACTCGAGGGAGACCCGGCCGCTCGGGCCAGCCTCGAACGACAGTTCGAGCGTCGTGGGCGAAGCCGGACCGCTGGCCCATTCGATCGTGAACGAGCCGCCGCCGACCGCGTTCACGCTGACCGGCTGACCATCGAGCTTCGCCTCGAGTGCCGATGGCGCCGGGGCGCCGAAGCGAACGTCGAGGTTGGGCCGCACCGCGGCCGATCCCGCGGACGCGAGCGGCACGACGAGCCGCTGCTTCGGCCCGAGGTTGCACCACGCGCCCGTGCACGTGGCCGGTTGGTCATCCACTTTGCAGCCGCTCGTCGAACAGAGCTTCGAGAGGTCGATGGCCGAGGGGCAGTTCGATGGAGCGAATTCACAAGGGGCGCCCGTGCCATCGGCGCCGCCGTCGCAGCCCGCGAATGTCCCACCGACGCCCAAGCCCACCACGAGAACCGAAAGATAAGCTTTCATGCGGTAAAGCTAGCAGGCGGTGGACCGACACCCGTTCCCAGCACGGACCAGGCGTCGCCGAGCCATCCGGATTCACCGCGCGGCGTGCACGTCCTTCGTGTACGCATGCGAGCCGCCGTTTTCGGCGCACCAAGGAGACCCGCATGTCCTTCGCTCCCCTCATCCAAGAGATGGCCAAGATGCTCTCCAACCTCGACGGTTGGATCGAAAAGGCGCGCGAACACGCGAAGGCGAAGAGCTTCGAACTCGACACGCTCCTCACCGCGCGGCTCGCCCCCGACCAGTTCCCGCTGGTTCGTCAGATCCAATCCGCGTGTGACGCGGCGAAGTTCGCGGCCGCGCGATCGACCGGGAAAGAGGCGCCCAAGCACCCCGACACCGAGGCGACGTTCGCCGAGCTGAAGACCCGAATCGCGGCGGTCGTCGAGTACCTGAAGACGTTCAAGGCCGAGGACTTCGCTGGCGCCGAGGATCGCCCCGTACCGCTCGGGTTCATGCCGGGCAAGGGCATGCGCGGCGGCGTCTACGTTCGCGAGATGGCGGTGCCGAACTTCTTCTTCCACGTGTCGCACGCCTACGCGATCCTCCGTCACAACGGCGTTCCGCTCGGCAAGATGGACTACATCGGCCCGACCGAGCTCATCGACGTCTGACCTCCGTCGCCCGCGCGAGCGCTTCTCCGGGCAGCGCCGGAAGCGCTCGCGCACGAGGCGCCATCGCTACCTCTACGCCGACGTCGTCGTCTGCGGTCCCTCGAGGCGCAGACCGGTGCGAGCGACGTGCTTCGGAACCCTGCCCACGTGTAGGCTCGCGGCATGGGACAACACCTCGCCAAGACACCTGGGGCGCTCCCTCCCGCCGACAGCGCCACGGTCGCCGGGGTCTCGCTTCCGGCGGGCGCGCGCCCCCTCCCCAGCAGCGATTTCGCGATGCACCCGAAACGCGCGGTGAGGACGTCGCCGCTCTGGTTGAGCGCGAAGCCGACCGACGCGATTGAGAAGCTCGTCTCCCCGCTCATCGCGGCGTTCCCATCCACGGGGCTCTGGCCGCTCGTCCTCGAGACCCTCGAGGGCGCGCCGGAGAGGCCGTGGCTCGCGGGCGAGATCGATCCGAGCGGGGCGTCCGATCCGGCCCACCACGACGTGAGCACGATCCTCGGGGCGTGGTGGTCGAACGTCGTCCCCTCCGAGGACGAGGATCCGGAGGCGCTCGCGGCGCTCGCCCCCTTCGGTCGAACGTTTCCGGGGCTCGCGAAGCCGTCGAAGAGCGGGCCGGTGGGGCCGATCGCCGCAGCGCTCGCGGAGCGCGAGGGGTCGCTCGGGCTCACGTCCGTCACGCGCCCTGCGGACGCGGTCGCGGCGATCGGTTGGCTCGGGCCGATCAACTGCTTCAGTGACATGGGGATGCTCGCCGCCGTTCTGCGGAGCTGGGAGGATCGCTTCGACGCCTACGTCATCGGGATCGGGTTCGACACGCTGACGCTCGCGGTCGGTAGGCCGGTCGACGAGGCGCGCGCGCGCGCCGTGGCGGCGGAGCACTTCGCGGTTTGTCCGGACGCGATCTACCAGGGGGAGGGGTCGATCGAGGCGCACGCGGAGACGCTCGTCGACGCGATCAGCTGGTCGTTTTGGTGGGACTGATCGCGTGGCGGCGGGCGCCCTCGCGCGTCGCGCCGATCGTCGCGGCGGGGATCCTGGCTTCGTGCGGGGCGCCGCGGTCCCGCTCGGCGCCCCTCGTCGCGAAGAGCTCCGCGTCCACCGTCGAGCCCGGGTGTGACACCGCCGAGCTCCAAGGGAAGGGCGATCTCGACGGTGTCCTCGATGCGCTCGCCACGTGCAAGAACCCGACGCTCGAAGCCGAGCTCGAGCGGGTCGAAACCCTCGTCACGCTCGGCGATGTCGCCGAGGCGAAGCGCTTCGCGGGGCTCCTCCTCGAGCGGGTCACACGGCGCCCCCCGGCGAGCCTGCGGATCCGATCGCCCAGCGCGCGACCGAGGTCGTGGCCACCCCGGACGTGCCCGCGCCCACGCTCGCCGAGGCCCGCGCGACGGCGAAGACCCTCGTCGACAAGGCGCGCTGGTCTCGCCCGCCCGCGCGGTGGATCGATTTCGCGAAGGCGAAGCATGTCCTCCAACGCGCGACGGGCGCCAACGCCGAGCGCGTGCTGCTCGAGCGCGGGGACTTCGGCGCGTGGGCGGGAGATCGCGTGCTCGCGGAGGCGATCGTCCACACGCTGCCGCTCGGTGGGACGGCCGTGGATGCGGACGTCCTGCTCGACTTCGAGCGATCGTCGGGGCGCCTCGAGGCGACGACCCTCATCGCTCCCATCGCCGATCTGAGCGTCGCGGGCGGCGTCGTCGAGCTGCCCACCGGCGGGTTCGCCCTCCAGACGCCCGACGGGATTCAGGTCCGAGGGACGGGCCACGATCCCGCGAGGCCGCTCGACGCGAGCGGTCGTTTGTCGCTCTCACCCAAAAGGGATCTGCTCGTCGTGACCGGCGACCGGGTCACGCTCTTCGACGTCTCGACGTTGGCGGCGCGTTCCACCGTCGATGTCGCCGTCCGCAGCCCGCCCGTGTGGAGCGGCGACCTGCTCGTCATGACGGAGGTGGAGGGCCACAACGTCGTCGTCGACCCGGCGCGAGGCGCCGCGCTCGTCGACGAGGTCGGGAGCGGCGCGCTCTCGCCGTCCGGCAAGACGCTCGCGGTGCTCCACGATGCGCCCGACGCGAGCGACGGAGGCGGCTGGTCGGTCTCGCTCTATGAGCTCCCCTCCGCCAAGAAGCGCGTCGTGGCGCTCCCGGGGAAGGCCTTCACGGGGCCCAGCCCTCGGTTCGACGGCGAGGATCGCCTGGTCGTCACCGAGCCCTTCAGCACGTCGCGCTCGTGCACGGTCGTCGTGTTCTCGATCGTCGACGTACCTCACGGGCGAGCGCTGGCTCCTCCGCCAGGCAGCGACGAAGAGTGCAGCACCGCGATCACGATTGGCCCCACGCCGTCGGGGTTCACGGCGTCGGTCGATCCAGGGGTGATCCGTCCGGAGCTGCTCGTGCGGCAGAGCGGCAAGGAGGTCCACCGCGTGCCTCTCTCGATGCGCGACGGGTTCGGCTTCTCGGGGATTCAGGCGACCGCGGACGAGCGCTTCGTCTTCGCCTGCGGCTCCGGCACGGCCGCGAGCGGCGCGTTCGTCCTCGACGTGGCGAACGGGCGGACGACCTTCACGCCTACCCTAATCAGTTGCAACTACGTATCGATGAGAGACGGGCTCCTGTTCACGCCGAGCGGCCTCTTGGACCTCGGGGCCGATTCGCCCGCGTGGCCGACGCTCGTTCCGCTCCCGACGATGCCGCACGAGCGGCTCGCGGAGCTCATGAAGACGGGCACCGTCGCGAGCGACGCCTCGGGGCTCTTCTGTCGAATCGGTGAGGTGCTTCAGCCGCTCGAGGTCTGCGGCCCACCGCGATGAAACTCGCGGAGCCCGGCAGCGGCCCGCGGGCGCGCGGACCCGAGACCCCGCGCCAAGCGCGACCTCGAGTACCCTCCCGGCCGAGGAGAGGTCCGGACTTGCGAGACATGCGGCTCACCACGATGACGCTCGTCGCCGCGCTGTGCGCGGGCTGCGGTTCGACCGCTCGGCCGAGCGCGCGAGGCACGGCGAGCGCAGCGCCGACTGCGTCGAGCGGAGTCAGCGCTCCCGCGGCATCCGCATCGGCCGCGGCGGTCAGCCCGGGCCCGTGCACCCTGGGTACGTGGGGAGGCGGGTGGGCGGGCGCTCGTCCCTACTGGCCCGTCGACCGTCCGGGCTCCGAATCCGCGTTGCTGTTCGCTGAGCTCACGCCGGGGGGCCTCCGGTCTGGGCCGCTCGTCACGGGGTCGTTCCTCGGAATGATCGACCTACCGAATGGCGGAGTGGCGTTGCCCGCTCCCGGCGGGACGCGCGTGCTCTTCACCTCGCCCGACCCGGGGCTGCTCTCGGACGGAGGCCGGCTCACGCTCTCACCCAAGCGAGACCTGCTCGCCATCACGTCCGACAAGGCGGTCGTGCTCTACGACGTCGCGACCTGGAAGCGGCTGAGCTCGACCGCGCTCCCCCACGAGGGCACCTCGGCGGTCTTCACGCCGGACGAGCGCTATTTGGTGGAGCTTTCGAACGAGCTCGACGAGACGTTGGTCATCGACGTGGCGAGCGGCGCCATCGTCCTCACCGAGACGGGCTTCGGCGGAGTCTCTCCAGCGGGCAAGACGCTCGCGTTGCTGCGCCCCGACGAGGCGATGAAGTGGACGCTCCGCCTCGTGACGCTCGGCCCGAAGATGGCCTCGCGCGACGTCTCGCTCTCCATCAGTCCGATGAACGGGCTCGGCGTCGCGTGGGACGGCGAAGCGCGCGTCGACGTGCTCGAGATTCAGCCCGCGGCGATGATGAACTACGGGACCCACCTCACGCTCGCCTCCGTGGATGTCGCGAACGCGCGCGTCTTGCGCGGCGTGAAACCGCTCGTCCCGTTCGACGATGGCGAGGAGGCGAAGGTCGCGTTCGACCGCGCGCGCGTGGCGGTCACGCCCCTCCTGCCCGTGGGGCGTACGCTCGTCGAGCCGACCCTCCACTCCGTCCCGTTCATCGGGCCCACGGCGTCCGGCCTCGTCGCGGCGGGGACGTCCGCCTCGCCCGGATCCACCGTCTCCAGCGTCGACCACCCGGGCCTCGTCGTCGCGGACACGAAGAAGAAGCGCGTCCTCGCCGCGCCTCCGCTGCCCGATTCGTTCAGTGTCCAGGTCGTGCGCGTCACGGACGACGAACGCTTCGTGCTCGCGTGCGGCACCGGAACGTTCATCGTCGACGTCGCGACGGGCCGCACCGCGCTCCGACCGGATCTCGAAGATTGCTTCAGCGACTCGCTCCACGGAACGTGGATTTGGTCCGCCTCGGGGATCCTCGACCTGACGAGCGACGAGGCCGACCCCCATTGGCCCGCGACGATCGGCGCGCCCGACGCGAACGTCGCGTGCCCGACCCAGAATCCCCGTTGACCGGCGGTACACGCGGCGGCCCGAGGCAAATTGACACGGGCGACGGAGGCGCCGGTCCGCTGGCGGGCTCGTCCGTTTGACCTCGTCCGCTGGCGTCGGGTTTACTCGCGCGATGAGAACGCGAACACCGCTCCGCAGTCTGTTCGTCGCCGGCCTCCTCTCGCTCGCCCTCGCGGGGTGCGAGCAGCAGGACGCGAAGCACCCCGAGACGTCGAGCGATCAAGGCACGTACGCGGCCGAGTTCCCCGAGCGTGTCGCCGCCGAGTCGAAGGGGATCCACGACGACGAGGCGACGGTGAAGGCCGACGTCGCGACGTTCAAGGACTTCCCGTCGAAGCTCAAGGATCCTCCGGGCGATCTCACGAAGGACATCCTCGACGCGGCGGACAAGGCCGGGTCGGACGGCGGGTACGCCGAGGAGATGGAGAGGCAGGAGGCCGTCCGCCAGTTCTACGAAGAGGAGAAGGACGAGCTCAACAAGAAGGTCGGCGGCGCCGCGCAGTACGCCGCGAAGGGGTGCAGCGGAAGCGAGGCCTACGGCGCCGCCGTGAACGGCCTCAAGACCGGCATCGACGAGCGCCTGAAGGCCCGAGCCCGCGCGAAGAACGACGCCTTCTTGATGATCGATCGGCACCGCGACGAGCTCGGGCAGCAGAACGCCGCCGCGCTCGAGGACGAGGCCGACAAGATCGCCGAGGCGAGCTACATCGTGCACGTGCGCCTGCCGCGCCAGCGCGCGCGCCTCGAGCACGACATCTCCGAGGCGAGCTCGCAGAAGAGCAAGCTCGAGGAGCTCATCAAGGACGAGAAGGATCTCCAGGCGAGCGGCAAGCTCAAGGCGGACGGGACGAAGGCGTCCGAGGCGCGCGTGAAGAGGTACGAGGAGGCCCTCGGCAAGTTCGACGCCGCGCAGAAGGAAGCGGAGGAGAACCAGAAGGATCTCGAGCAGCGCATCGCCGATCTCACGAAGCAGTACGATGACGCGTTCTCCGCGATGAAGGACGGCATCAAGGGCGGCGAGGCCAAGGACGACTCGAAGAAGGAAGACGCTCCGAAGTGACGACCCACTCTAGAGAGCAGGGTCGCGGGGGCCCCGCCCTCGCGATCATCAACCCGAAGTCCGGCGGCGGTCGAACCGGGCAGGCGCTCGGCGATCTCCGCCGCGTGATGGACAACGCGCTCGGCCCCGTGGACGTCGCGCTCACCGAGCGCCCTCGACACGCGACGGAGATCGCCCGGGACGCGGCGCTCGATGGTCGCGAGACGGTCATCGCCGTCGGCGGCGACGGCTCGATCCACGAGGTCGTGAACGGCCTCATGCAGGCGCGCGAGAGGGGCGCGAAAGGGACGCGCCTCGGCGTCGTCGGGCAAGGGACGGGCGGCGACTTCCGCAAGACCCTCGGGCTCGAGCACCGGCTCGACCGCTACCTCGCCGCGATCGCGGGTGGGTGCACAAAGCGGATCGACGTCGGACGCTTCGACTACACGACGAACGAGGGCGGCCCCGGCAAGGCATGGTTCGTGAACATCCTCTCCGCCGGGATGGGCGGCCTCGTCGATCGCTACGTGCACGAGATGGGCGCCGGCTGGCTCGGCGGGAAGGCCGCGTACTTCGCGGCGTCCGCCCGCGGCCTCATCGAGAGCGAGCTCGGCGAGTCGCGCGTCATCGCGACGCTCGCGGGGAGTGACGGAGGAGGTCGAGCCCGTGTCGCGCCAGATCTCGATCTGCACGGGAAGTTCTTTGGCTCCGGGATGATGGTCGGGCCGATGGCGGAGCCGGACGACGGCATCTTCGAGGTCGTCGATCTCGGGCCCTCGTCGAAGCTCGGGTTCCTGACGTTCTCGCGAAAGATCTACGACGGGTCGCACATGCGGCACCCGAACGTGAGGCACCTTCGCGGGGATCACGTGCGTGTCGAGCTCAAGAACGCGCGGGTCCGCGACAAGTTCCTCCTCGACGTGGATGGAGAGCAGCTCGGCAAGTTGCCGATCGACGTCACCGTCGAGCGCGGGGCGATCGAGGTGCTCGTCCCGCCGTGAGAAACCTCCCCTTTACCATTCCTGACGCTGCCGGCCTCGACAGGCGCGCCGGCCCCGGATAGGTCTTCGTCTCCGATGCAAATCGTCGCGTGGGCAGGATTCCTCGCAGTCATCGGCGTGCTGCTCGCGCTCGATCTGGGGGTCTTCCACAAGAGCGATCACGTCATCACGACGAAGAGCGCGCTCCGGTGGACGCTCATCTGGTTCCTCGTGGCGATGGCGTTCAACGGCGCGATCTACGGGATCTACCAGACGGAGTTCCTCGGCTTCGGCACGGGCGAGCACAAGGTCCACGGCGTCGAGGCGGCGACGAAGTTCTTCACGGGCTACCTCGTCGAGCAGAGCCTCAGCATCGACAACCTCTTCGTCATCGCGCTCGTGTTCCGGTTCTTCAAGGTCGCGCCGGAGCTTCAGCACCGCGTCCTCTTCTGGGGCATCATCGGCGCCGTCGTCCTGCGCGTGGCGATGATCCTCCTCGGCGCCGCGCTCATCTCGAAGTTCGAGTGGATGACGTACGTCTTCGGCGGGATCCTCCTCTTTACCGCGGGGCGCATGGCGCTCTCCAAGGGGGAGGACGACTTCGACCCCGAGGACTCGAGGATCGTGAAGATCGCGCGGAAGGTGTTCCCCATCAGCCGCGAGCTCGACGGGAACAACTTCTTCACGCGCGTCGACGGCAAGCTCGTCGCGACGCCGCTCTTCCTCGTGCTGCTCGTGGTCGAGGGCAGCGACGTCGTGTTCGCGGTGGACTCGATCCCGGCGATCTTCGGCGTGACGACGGACCCGTTCATCGTCTTCACGTCCAACATCTTCGCGATCATGGGCTTGCGGTCGCTCTACTTCGCGCTCGCGAGCCTGCTCCGGGACTTCCACTACCTGAAGTACTCGCTGATCGTCGTCCTCGCGTTCGTCGGCGTGAAGATGATCCTCGCGGGGTTCCACATCGAGATCCACGCGCTCATCTCGCTCGGGGTGATCGTCGTGTGCCTGGGCGTCGGCGTCCTCGCTTCCCTCCTCCGGCGCGAAGAGGAGGAGCCGGAGCCGCTGACCGAGGTTTCCGCGGGCGTCGCCGTGGCGACGGCCGCACCCGTCGTGGCCGAGGCGCCGAAGGATGCACAGCCGCTCGTGACGGCCGATCCGCCGCTCGCCGCTATCCCGCTTCCCCCGGCGGACGTGATAGAGCCAACGGTGAAGGGAGACGAAGACGGTGCCTAAGTCCATCCCCCCTGTCGCCGAGAAGGGCCCGCGGTTCTTGGTCGTCGGCGCTGGCGGGATCGGAGGGATCGTCGCTGCGTACCTGCTCGAGCAGGGCCACGACGTGACGACGCTCTCGACGAACGGCGCGATTCGGGACGCGATCGCGGGTCAGGGCTTCCGCATCCGCGGCGACGGGAGCATCGGCACGGTGCCCGGTCGCGCGGTGGCGAAGCTATCTCCGGGCGAGGGCAAGTTCGACTTCATCCTCCTCGCGACGCAGCCCCCCGACGTCGAGCGCGCGGCGCGGGACGCGGCTCCGTTCCTCAAGGACGAGGGCGCGCTCGTGTGCTTTCAAAACGGTCTCTGTGAGGATCGCGTCGCCCCGATCGTGGGCCGCTCGCGCGTGATCGGAGGGATCGTCGCGTGGGGCGCGACCATGGTCGAGCCCGGCGTCTACGATCGGACCTCGAGCGGAGGGTTCCAACTCGGCACGCTCGACGGCGCGGACGACGACCGACTCCGCGCCCTCGGACGCGCGCTCGAGTGCATTGGGCCGGTCGTCCTCACGCAGAACCTCGTCGGCGCCCGGTGGTCGAAGCTCGCGATCAACTGCGCGATCTCCGCGCTCGGGACGGTCGGCGGCGATCGCCTCGGCGTGCTGATGCGAAACCGGTACGTGCGGAGGCTCACCCTCGAGCTGATGACCGAGGTGGTGGACGTCGCGCGGGCGACGAACGTGCGCCTCGAGAAGGTGTCGGGCACGCTCGACCTCGACTGGATCGCGCTCACGGACGAGGATCGGAGGGCGGCGGGCTCCGCGAGCCTGTTCGCGAAGCACGCGCTCCTGCTTGCCGTGGGGGCGCGCTACCGCCGGCTCAAGTCGTCGATGCTGTCGGCGATCGAGCGCGGGCGGACGCCCGCCGTGGACTTCCTCAACGGGGAGGTCGTGACGCGGGGCCAAAAGCTCGGCATCCCGACGCCGATCAACGCCGCGATCCGGGACGAGGTGTGGGCGATCGCGAACGGCAAGGCGCGGAGCAGCGAGAAGCATCTGCGCGGGTTCTTCGATCGCACGCGCCCGCTCGTGGAGCCCGACGCGCTCCGAGTCTCCAAGGAGGCCGCGGCCAAGGGCGCGCCTCCGGCGCGATCGACCGAGGAGGCCGAGCCGCTGCCGGGTGCGCTCGCGAGCTCATCGCCTCCTTCGTCTCGGCCGGTCGCTGCAGCGGCCACGAACGCCCCGATCGAGGACGCGAAGTCCGAATGAGGCGCGTCGCGGTCGCGTTGCTCGTGGCCTCCGCCGCCTGCTCGCCGACGCCGCCGACGCTCCACCCTCAGCCTCACGGGAGCGCGAGCGCGGACGAGGGAAGCGGGGGGGCGCCGTCGACGACGATCGTGTCGTCGTCTTCGGAGGCTGCGACGACGAGCGCGTCGTCCTCGAGCGGAGCGGGTCCGGTGGTGGACGACCCGGTCCCGAGCCCCGAGCGGATCGACGTCCCGCAGGAGATCAAGACGGTCCTCGACAACTACGATCGCGCGGCCGAGGACAAAGCGGAGGACGCGGGTCGGCAGCCCGGGATGACGCTCGCGTTCTTCGGCGTCTCGACGGGCCAGCAGATCGCGGAGATCCTCCCGGGCGACGGCTACTTCGTGGAGGTGTTCGCGCGCACCGTCGGCCCGACCGGGAAGGTCTACGGGGTGAACAACAAGGCCGTCCTCGAGAAGCGCGACGCGGCGTGGACCGCGCGCCTGAAGCGCCCTCAGAACCGCATCGTCGTGCGCCTCGACCGCGAGCTCGACGCGCCCTTCCCCGCCGACGTGAAGGACCTCGATCTCGTGGTGATCGTCCAGAGCTACCACGATCTCTATTGGCTCGGTTACGACCGCGCCGCGATGAACAAGGCGATCTTCGCCGCGCTGAAGCCCGGCGGAAAATACGGCGTCGTCGATCACGTCGCGCGGAAGGGCGAGGGCACCTCCCAAGTGAAGACGCTCCACCGCATCGAGCCGAGCGAGCTCCGGAAGGACATCGAGGCCGCGGGCTTCGTCTTCGACGCCGAGGCGACGTTCCTCCGTAACCCTCGCGACACCAAAGATTGGAGCGCCAACGACTCCGGCCAGGAGAACCGCGGCACGACCGATCGCGTGGTCTACCGGTTCAAGAAGCCCTGAGCAAAGCCCGCGTCGGGCGATCGTGACGCGGTGCTCTCCAACGCGATATGGTCTCCCGCGCGCGATGTACTACCTACGCAGAGTCTTGTTCGAGAACGTCCGCGGCTTCAGGCGGCTGGACCTCGACTTCGGCGTTGGGAAGAAGCGTCGAGATTTCACGATTCTGATCGGCAACAACGGCCACGGCAAAACAACCGTACTCCGAGGCATCGCCCTCGGACTCGCAGACGAGAAGACCGCGAGCGAGCTCCTCTCCCAGCTCCCCGGTGAGTTCATACGCATCAAGAAGAAGAGTCAGCCAGCGGAACAGGCCACGATTAGCGTTCACCTTCAGTCCGCGGATGGAATGAGCCCCGTTGAGCTGGTGACGAGGATCGCCCGGGACAAGAATGGTGAGCTGCGTGTTCGCAAGACCGCGCCCAAGGAGTTCCGCTGGAACCAACTATTCGTTTCGGGCTACGGGTCCAATCGGGGAGTCGGCGGTCGTTCCTACCCCACGTACGCGCTCCGCAACTCGCTTTTGACGTTGTTCAACGACCGAGCTGGGCTCCTCGACCCAGAGTCGATACTGCGCGACTTCGCGCTGTTGTCCGCGCAGCAACGAAAGGGAGCCTCACCGCTCGTCGAGGTTCGGCGTCTGCTCTGGAAGCTCTGGGGCATGCACGACAACCACAAGCTCGAGGTCAGAGCGGACCGAATCGTCGTCCATGGCCCATGGGGAGGCATCCCGTTCCATGCGCTCGGTGACGGGTATCGCGGGACGGGCACTTGGCTCCTCGATTTCTTGGGGAACAGCCTCAAGGCCGGACGGTGGACGAGGGCGAAGGAAGCGCCTCTCTCGGGAATCGTCCTCCTCGACGAGATGGACGAGCATCTTCATCCGCGCTGGCAGCGCACGCTCGTCCCGACGTTGCGAAGGCTCCTTCCCCACGTACAGTTCGTCGCGACGACTCACTCCCCCCTAGCCCTCGTGAATACGAGGGCAGGCGAACTTTGGGGGGTCCACACGCGCAACACCGTCGCCGAGCTCTCCACCGAGCCGCTTGGCGCCGCCGAGGGCCGGACCCCTGATGAGCTACTTCTTGGAGATTGGTTTGGTCTGGAATCCACGCTCGACTTGCACAGCGAGAAGAAGCTCCGAGCGCTGCGAGCGGCGCGGAAGGGAGGCGACTCCACTCGAGCGAAAGCGCTCGAGGAGGAGCTCCGTGGTCGCCTGGGGAGCTTTCTCACGTCCCCGCTCGATCCGCTCGCGCAGGAGATCGCCGACTCCGCCCGCGCCGAGTTCCGCGCGGAGGTCGGTCCGGAGAAGCGCGCGGAGCTCGTGCGGAGCGCCGCGAAGCAGCTGCGCGCGCGGATCGCGCCGAAGTCGCATCCGCGTCGACGAGCGCCGTGATCGCATACAAGCGACCGAAGCAACCCGCGGGGTTCGACAAGCGCGTCGCGCAGGCACGCTCCGACGTCGCCGCCCTCCGAGGACAGTTTCCCGATCATTGGCGGAGATACAAGCGCGAGTTTGAAACGGCGCAGGGGCAGGGGAAATGTGCGTACTGCGAGGGCCGCAGCACGGCTCAGGATTTCGGTGCGGTGGAGCACTTTCGACCCAAGGACCACGTGCAGGCTCTCTCCCCGGCTCCCAAACACGATGACGTCCAAGGAGTGAAGCTCGCGCGCAAACACGTCGGTGCGCGGGCGACGGGGTACGCGTTCCTCGCCTACGAGTGGTCCAACTATCTATTCGCGTGCACGCGATGCAACTCAATCTGGAAGAAGAACCAGTTCCCGCTGGCTGGTGGACGACGGGCTCGCAGCCTCGATGCGGTGGACAAAGAGCGAGCGCTCCTCGTCGACCCGCTTGCCTCTCGCGAGGTTGAAGAGCACTTCGCGTTTGACGGCGACGGGCTGGTTTGGGGCCTGACCGCAGAAGGTCGAGCGAGCGTCCAAGTTCTTGGGCTCGACCGCGCAACGCTTTGCCGCGAGCGGCGGTTGAAGGCTGCGCGCATCGAGAAGCTGCTGGACGACCTCGCGTTGGCGGTGCACGAAAGAAGCGCGAAGCTGACACAGAGCCTCTTGCAGTCGTTGCTCGCGGAGTGCCGCGCCCACGACGCCTACGCCGGGTTCGCACGCTACCTCGTGGCCAAGGCGCTCGGGTACACGCGAGCCGAGTTGGCGCGCCTCCTGTAGTCCTTGGACGACCGACTCGCACTGACGGCCCGAAGTTCGCGGCTGCGTCTCGGCGCCCTGCGCACAGCGCGCCAAGTGAAGGCCTCGAGAGGATCCAGGCGCGAATCCCTCGCTTTGCGGACCAGTCACTCGCTCTGGGTACAGCCGGATCCGGAAGAAGACTTCCGGCCGGCTGTACTAGGCGATCCCGAGCAGGCGCTGCGCGTTCCTGAACAGGATCTTCTCGCGGATCTCGGGGAGGCCCTCGGTCGCGATGAGGGTGCGCGCGAGGGCCATCCCCTGGTGATAGAACGGCCAATCGGAGCCGTGGACGACGCGATCGGGATCGGCGCGCTCGACGAGCCGCTTCACCCCTGCGACGCCCTGGCACGCGGTCTCGAGGATCACGTTCTTGTAGCGGCGTTGGAGGTCGAGCGCCTCGTCGAGCTGGAGCGCTCCCGCGTGCGCGAGGATGAACGTCGTCTCCGGGCACTCTGCGATGGGCTTCTCGTAGTGCCTGACCTGCGTGAGGTAGCGCCCGAGCGCGGGCTCGATGCCCACCGGCCCGCAGTGCATGATCACGGGGACGCGCTGCTCACCCGCGAGCTTGTAGACCTTGATCGCGCTCCTCGCGTCGGGGCGGAACGACTGGATGTTCGGGTGCATCTTGATCCCCCGCGCGCCTCGCCGCACCTGCCCGTCGAGCTTGTCGCCGACCTTCGGGACGATCGGATGCACCGACCCGAACGGGATGATCCGCTCGTTCGAGCGCGCCGCCTCCGTGAGCGCGACGCCCGCGTTGTCCGAGATGAACGGCAGCTCCACCGGCAAGAGCACAGAGTGCGCGAGGCGGAGGTCGTCCATCTCGCGCACGAGGTTCGCGGAGGTGTGCGTCGCCCGCATCCCACGGCTCGTCACGCTCATCAGCGTGAGATCTTTCTTCATGCGCGAGAGGTCTTCGGCGCGAAAGTTCCGGTTCGCGTACGGCTCGAGGTCGATCGAGCAGCACGCGGGCAGGTAGTGCTGGACGTCGGGCGTGGCCGTCATGTCGACGGACATGGGGCGCACGTACGCGAGCGCGACGTGCGTGTGCATGTCGATCGCGGGGCCGAGGCTCGTGTCGGTGACGACGAGCCGACCGTCGCGCACCCCGAACCACGGGAGCTTCGCGAGCGCGAGGAGGTTCTCGAACTGGAGCGGGAGGGTCACTCCGCCGCCGCAGCGGTCTTCGCCGCCGCCGAGTGGAGCAGCGGGAACCCGAGCGCCTCGCGCTGAGCGAGCCACGCCTCGGCCACCTGCCGCGCGAGGCCACGAACGCGCCCAATGAAGCGCTGGCGCTCGGTGACGCTGATCGCGCCGCGCGCGTCGAGCACGTTGAACTGGTGCGCGGCCTTCACCACGAAGTCGTACGCGGGGAGCACGAGCGCCTTCGACGGATCCTTCGCGTCCTTCGACACGTTCGCGCGGTCGAGCAGGCGCTTCGCCTCCGACTCGAAGTGGTCGAACGCGGCGAGGTGCGCGGCGACGTCCGCCTCTTCGAAGTTGTACGTCGACCACTCCCACTCGGCGCGCTGGAACACTTGGCCGTAGGTGACGTGATCGTTGAACGTCACGTCGAACATGCTCGCCTTGTCCTGGAGGTACATTGCGATGCGCTCGAGGCCATACGTGAGCTCGCCCGAGACGGGCTTGCAATCGATGCCACCGATCTGCTGGAAATACGTGAACTGCGAGATCTCGAGCCCGTCGAGCCACACCTGCCAACCGAGGCCCCACGCGCCGAGCGTCGGGGACTCCCAGTCGTCCTCCACGAACCGAACGTCGTGCTTGAGGGGCTCCGTTCCGAGCGCCCGCAGCGACTCCAAGTAGAGGTCCTGGATGTCGATCGGGCTCGGCTTCAGGATGACCTGAAACTGGTGGAACTGCTGCGTGCGGTTCGGGTTCTCGCCGTAGCGCCCGTCCGACGGGCGGCGCGACGGCTCGACGAACGCGACGTTCCACGGCTCCGGACCGAGGGATCGCAGGAACGTCGCCGGGTTGTACGTCCCGGCGCCGACCTCGGAGTTGTACGGCTGCACGATCAAGCAGCCACGATCCGCCCAGAATTTCTGGAGCGTGAGGATGATGTCCTGGAAGTGCATCGCGGCGGCACGCTAGGGCAGCCGCGCGGGCGTGTCATCCGTGTCCACGCGCGTCGCGAACGGAAGCGCGAGCGGCCACCTGGGGTGACCGCGGGCCTCAGCCGTCGACGAGATCGCTCTTTCGGACGATCGGGATGACCCGGTGACCGCGCGCAGTGATGGTCTCGCGGCCCCCCTCCTCCCGATCGACCAACGCGACGACGCCGACGACGCGCGCGCCCGCGTCCTCGAGCTTCGCGATCGCGGCGAGGGTGGAGCCGCCCGTCGTGATCACGTCCTCGAGGAGGGCGACGCGCGTGCCCACCCGGAGCGACTTGTCCCCCTCGACGAGCTTCTTCGTTCCATGATCCTTCGCGTCCTTCCGGACGTAGAGCGCGTCGAGCGGTTGCCCCTTGAGCGCGCTCGTCAGGGAGACCGCGCTCGCGAGCGGGCAGCCTCCGAGCTCCACACCGGCGACGACGTCGCAGCCCCCGAGCGACTGGACGGCTTTCAGCATCAGCTCTCCCACGAGGCGATGACCCTCCGCCGTCAGGACGGTCTGCTTGCAGTCGATGAAGAAATCGCTCCGCGCCCCGGACGCGAGCGTGACCTCGCGGCGCTCGTAGCTTCGCGCGCGGAGGATCGCGATGAGCCGCTCGCGCATCAGCGCGACTTCTTCTTCAGGGCCGCCTTCGCGCCTCGCGGCAGGGACGGCATGATGGGGGGCGGCGCCTGGCGGAGGAGCTCCGCGAGCGGATCCTCACCGATCGCGGGCGCGGCCTCGGGGGCGCTCCTCGCGTTCGCGGGGGCTTGGTTGGAGCGCGTCGTCGGCGCCGGTCGGTTGCGATGCACCGCCGCAGGCTTCGTGTGGGGCGGCTCCTGCTTCGGTGCCTCGGGCTTCGCTTCGGCGTGGCGCGCCGCCTCCGCCGGGGCCGGATCTCGCCTCGTGGGCGGCGCCACGGGTGGTTGTCGCACCGCGCGCGGCGCGGACTCCGTGCGCCTCGCGGCAGGGCTCTTCGCCGCCGCAGCGCCCGCGAGCTCACCCGAGGCCACGTGCCCTCGCAGCAAGCCGCCGGGACGAATCCCGATGCTCGGCGCCGCGAGATCCCCGACGACGCGCGCTCCCGCTTCGAGGACGACGGCCTCGCTGCCCGTCACGTCCCCGAGGATCGCCCCGCGGACCGTGACACGACCGCCGCTCACCGCGCACCGGATGCGGGCGCTCTCCTCGATGTCGAGCGCGCCCTCCACGTCGATGCTGCCCTCGACGCGGCCCGCGATTTCGAGATCTCCCGCGCTCCGGATCGTCCCCCGGACGACGAGCGTCGGTCCGAGGCGGGACGCGAGCGAGGCGGATGAAGCCTTGGTGTTCGCCATAGTTTCTCGAGCGCCGCTCAGAGGTCCATGTCGACGCTGCCCTTGAAGACGGCGCCGTCGGCGATGGTGACCTTCGCTGCCTTCACGTCGCCGATGAGGCGACCGCCCGAGAGCAGATCGACGCGATCGGTGGCCGTGACGTTCCCCGTGATGGAGCCGCTCACGGCGACGCTCGTCCCGCCGACGTCCGCCTCGACGATCCCACCCGCCTCGATGGTGATCGGGCCGTCGACCTGGAGCTTCCCTCGGACGACGCCCGCGACGACGACCTCCTCGTCGGAGCTGACCTCGCCCTCAATCGTCATGCCCTGCCCGATGACTGTCGCCACTTTCTTCTCCTCAGTTCCTCGTCATCACCGGCGGCCGCGCACGGCCGCGGGCGCAGCGGAGACTTCCTCGAGCCCCTCGGGCATCTCGAACGCCGCGTCGATCCGACCCGCGAACGAGGCGCCCTCGTCGAGAGAGATCTCGGCGCCGCTGATGTTGCCCTCGACGTGCGCGCCGCGCTTGATCGCGACGACGCCGTCCGCCGTCACGTCCCCTTGGACGCGACCTTCGATGTCGACCGCGCTCGCGCGCGTCCCACCCGTGATGCTCCCGCGCGCGTCCACGACGAGCGCGCCGCTCACCTGCACGTCGCCCTCGATCTGCCCCTCGATGCGGACGTCTCCGTCCCCCGTCAGGCGCCCGCGGACTCGGACCGACGGGCCGACCACGTTCTCCGCGGAACCTTGGGTCGGAGCCGCTGGGCGAGCGTTTCGATGGGGCGAGGCTTTCGAAGGGAGGGGTGCCATGGCGTCGAGCGGCCGGACCGTATCCCAAGGGCTCGTCAGAAACAACGCACCTCAGCCATGCGCCGCACCGCGAGAGGGCGACCCCGCGCGCGGCTCGCGCGAGGCGGACGCAGCAAGGCGCGAAAGGCAGACGAGCTTCCGCCCGCCTGCCTCCCTCGCTGTCTCCATGTTTCGCGGCCACCGCTCCGCGGCCGCAGTTTCAGCTCATCGCGGACTCAGCCCATCTCTCGCAGCGCGAGGACGATGAGCCTCGCTCACGCGCGGATCACACGCCGAGGAGCTGGACGAGCTTCTCGCGGTTCGTGAGGCCCGTGTACTGGCCCGTCTTCTGACCCTTCGAGAACACCATCACGGTGGGCACGCTGCGGATGCCGTACTTCGCTGCGGTGCCGGGCGCGTCGTCGATGTCGCACTTGCCGACGCGGATCTTGCCCTCGAACTCGTCCGCGAGCTTCTCGACCACGGGAGCGAGCATTTTGCACGGCCCGCACCAGGTCGCCGTGAAGTCCACGAGGACAGGGAGATCCGAGCCGAGCACGTCGGCCTCGAAGTTGACGTCGTTGAAGGTGCGAACGTTCTTGCTTGCCATAGGATTCTCCAGCTACTCCCGCCCTCTTTGCGAACCGAGGGTAGCGCGTAACTTAAGCGCGGGTGTCGACGCGAGCAAGGCCGCCATGGGGCTCGACGGCGAGGGGGCGCACGAACACCGTCTCGACCCTTTCTCTCCGGGGAAGGCGCCGATAGCTTAGGCGTGCCCACACGTGTCGTCTCTCTCCGCCCAACGTCTACGAGACTCCCTCATCGGCACCGCGATCGTGGGCGACGGCGGGGTCCGCTTCCATCTCCGGACGCTCCTCGGGGAAGGCGGGCAGGGGTGGGTGTTCAAGGCGAACTACGACGATCCTGACGGGTTCTGGATCGTGGTGAAGATGCTGCGGCAAGAGGGCCTCAACCAGGAGTCACTGCTCCGGTTCGAGCGCGAGACGAAGGTCCTCCAGATGCTCGGCGCCGTGGCGACGCCGAACCCCAACATCGTGCGGTTCTACGACCACGGGATCGTCCGGCTCACGAGCCCGCTCGGTGAGATCGCGCTGCCGTTCATCGCGCTCGAGTTCGTGGACGGGCCGACCCTCGCGTCCCTCATCGAGAGGCACGGCGGGCAGGGGATGGCGCTCACGACGCTCCTGCCGCTGATGAAGCAGGTCGCGCGCGCGCTCGCGACGGTCCACGAGCAGCGCATCGTGCATCGCGATCTCAAGCCCTCGAACATCCTCCTCGCGACCGTCCAGGGACAGCACGTCGCGAAGGTGACGGACTTCGGCCTCGTCAAGATGACGGATCTCTCCGCGAAGGCGACGGCGACGGTCGCGGGCGCGAGCCTCGGGTACGCGCCCCCCGAGCAGTACGAGATGGGGAACAACCGCGTCGGCCCCCCGACCGACATCTTCTCGTACGCCACGATCCTCTACGAGATGCTCACCGGGCGCGCTGCGTTCCCGCACAACCCCGGTGAGAGCCCGCTCAAGACGGTGGCTCGGATGCTCACGGGGGATCGCCCGCAGCTCGCGAACGCGCTGGTCACGATTTCCCCGGAGCTCCGCGGGTGCGGCGACCTCGTGAAGGCGATCGACGTCGAGCTCGAGCGCGCGACGAACGCGGATCCCATGAAGAGGCACACGGGGATCCTCGACTTCTGGGCGCGCGTGGAGGTCCCGCTCCGCGAGGCCCAGCGGCGACAGCGGTCGAGCGGAGTCTCGAACCTCGGCAGCGCGCGACCTCCCGTGATGGACGAGGTCTCCTACGATCCCGCGCACGCGCGGCCGCCGCAGAGCCGTATCGCCGCCGCGCCTCCACCCCGGTTCGCGCCGATCGCGCCGCCCATGCAGGGGGAGCGCTTGCGCTCGGTCGCGTTCCTCCCCGAGGACGCGACCCTGATCGCCGCGGGCAGCGCCGGCATCTACCGCTTCACGCGGAGCCCCGGCGGAAGCGCCTGGACGATGGTCTCGCGACCCGAGTTCGTCGGCTGGCCCCCGCCCACGGGGGTCGCGCGGCTGTCGACGGGCGAAGTGCTCCTCTACGGCGACCGCGGCCTCGCGATGTCGCTCTCGCGGGACGGCGTCGTCCGGCCCGTGATCGCGGCCGACCCCGACGTGCACTGGCTCGGCGCGCACACGGAGGATGGAGACATCATCCTCGTCGGCGCCCGGCACTCGCGCGTCGTCGGCGTGCTCGCGGAGATCAGCCAGCGCGGCACGCACATCCGGAACCTCGAGGGCACGCAGCGCCTCGTGTCGATCACGCGGCTCGCGTCGGGCACGTTCATCGCTTGTGGGCCGGGCGGCGAGCTCGTGCACGTCGTCCCGACGGCGCTCGCGGAGTCGCCTTCACGCGCCTCCCATCAGGAGGTGCCGTGGGGCCGGACGGGGCACCTCTTCTCCGTGTGCCGCGCGTTCGACGGAGGCGCGTTCGCCGTCGGGAGCGGCGGGCATGCCCTCCGGATCGCTCCCCCCGGGCTCTCGATCGCGGAAGGTCGACGAGAGCCCCCGGTCGCGACGCTCGAGGTCGTCCAGACGACGCGCGATCTCACGCACGTCGTCCTCGACGGTCGGGGCATCCCGTGGTGCGTCGGCGCCGCGGCTCGACTGCTCGTCCGGGACGCGGGTACGTGGGTGCGCATCGCGCTGTCGATGAACGAGGTGCCCCTCGTCGCGCTCCACATCTCGAACCCGCCGGGGCGCGGCAACGTGCTCACGCTCGTCGCGGAGGACGGCGCGATCGTCGAAGGGGCCTGACGCCGAGAGGCGGAAGGGTCGGGAGGCTCAGCGAGCGCCGCGCTCCGCCGACGGAGCCACCGCGGACTCCGTGGACGGAGCCGCGGGCGATCGAGCGCCCTCGGCGCGAACATCGGATTCGATCGATTTCGGCGCGCTCCGCAGTTCGAAGAGCGCGATCGCGTAGCTGCCGATGACGCGGCCCTGGTTCTCGAGCCCGCTCGGCGTGGAGATGCCCGCGAGGATTTCCTTGCCGAGCCGCTCGTGCGCCGGGTCCCCGGTCAGCCGGAAGAGCGCCGCCTCGAAGCGCGCCGCGAGCACGTTGGGGCCGAACGGCCGGGGCCGGCGCGCGAACACGCCCACCGCGTGCGCGTCCTCGGTCTGTCCGTAGAGGCCCGCGCCGTCCTCCGTCACGAACGCGCTCTCCGCGTACGCTGCGATGCGGAGCGCGGCGTCGCGGTAGGTCGCGTCACCCGTGACCTCGGCGAGGCGCGCGACCCCTCGCCCGAAGCCCGCCACGTCCGCGAGAAAATAGACGCCGCGCGTCTCCCCCGCCTGATGCATCACCGCGCCTGCGTCGCTCACGTGCGTCCGCAGGATCCGATCGGCGGCGCGCCTCGCGCGCTCGAGGTACGCCGCGTCCCCGCTCGCTTCGTAGAGGGCGACCATCGCGGAGATCGCGATGCCGTTCTCGAGCGCGTACACGCTGTCGTCCACGCGCGGAGCGCCGAGCGCGGCGCGGCCCGCGCGATCCTTCGTGTAGTAGATCTCGCCGTCGATGAACGGCTTCGAAGGATCGTGCGCGTTCACGTCCGCGTCCTGGGTCACGTAGAACGCACCATCCGCGCCCGACAGGGCGCCGTTCATGTACCGCGCCACGTCCTTCGCGTCGGCGAGGAAGCTCTCGTCCTTCGTGTACGCGTAGGCGAGCGCGTACGCCTCGAGGTTCGAGGCCTGGACGGTCATGAGCTTCTCGTAGTGGGGCGAGTTCCAGTCCGTCGCCGCGCTGTACTGGTAGATGCCCCCGTCGACGCGATCGATGAGGGCGCGCTGCGCTCGGAGCCCTCGCGCGCCGTGCTCGAGCTCGTGCGTGTCCCCGGCGATCGCGAGCCGGAAGCAGAGCTCCGCCGCGTCCCCGATGGGCGACTTCTGCCGCGCGCCCCAGCCGCCCTCGGCCTCGTCGTAGTAGCTGTCGAGCTGCGCGAGCGCCTTCGCGAACATCCACGGGAGCGCGTCGAGGGGCGCGCTCGGCTCGCGCCCTCCCTCGTCGATCCGGTCGCGCGTCGCGACGCCGGCGAGGATGGGCAGGAGGTCCTCCTTCGCGATGTACCCGCGGAACTTGCCGATCTCCTCGGCGTCCGGCGAGAGGAGGATGGTCGCGGGCCAGCCCCAGTTCTGGTAGCGCTCCGCGAGATCGGGGCGCTCGTCGATGTCGACGCGAATGGCGACGAAGTCCTTCGCGAGCGCGGCGCTCACGTCCCCGTCCGCGTACGTCATCGCGTCCATCACGTGGCACCAGTGGCACCACTCCGCGGAGCCATCCACGAGGATGAACTTGTGCTCGCGCTTCGCGCGCGCGAACGTCTCGGGGGACCAGGGCTGCCAGTCGACGAGGACCTTCCGGCCCTCCGCGCGCGCCTTCGCGAGGTTCACGTCGTCCGGGGTGCCCTCGCGAACCAGGCCGCCGCGCGTGTCCGCGGGAGCGGGCGCCGCGACGGAGGCGGGGACGGCGGCGGGCAGGCAACCCGAGAGGCCAGCGACGAGGAAGGGGACGAGCTTGCGCATGCAGCCCGAGCCCTACGAGCCGGCCCGACCTCCGGTTTCCTCGGCTATGTTGCGGCCATGTCGAGCGTGTTCGAGGCGTCGGATCTGCTGGAAGCGCTCGCCTACCGGTTCCCCACGGCGGAGGCCGCGCTCGCCGAGATCGCTCACCTCCGCGCCGTCCTCGAGCTGCCCCGCGGTGCGGTCCACGTCGTGAGCGACGTGCACGGTGAGCACCGAAAGCTCGAGCACGTCCTTCGGAACGCGTCCGGGAGCTTGCGGCCCCTCGTCGATCGGATCGTCGCGGCGCGCGGTGGCGCGCGGCCCTCCGCGAGCCAGCTCCTGAACCTCATCTATTACCCGCGCGAGACGTGGGCGTTCCTCTCCGCGTCCCTCGACGCGGACGCGCGGGCCGCGCTCCTCCGCGAGGTGCTGCTCGCGGAGGTCGAGGTGCTGCGCGCGCTCGGGTGTCGGTACAGCGTCCGCCACGTGGAGCGCGCGATCCCCGAGGCCTTTCGCGGGGTGTTCGAAGAGCTCCTCGGCGTGTCCTCGTACCGAAGGAGCGCTCGCTTCGTGGACGCGCTCGTCGCCCCCTTCCTCCAGGACGACGGGGGCGTCGAGCTGCTCCGCGCGGGCGCGCACGCGCTCCGATCCCTCTCGACGTTCGAGCTGATCGTCGCTGGAGACCTCGGGGATCGCGGCCCGCGGATCGATCGCGTGATCGAGGCGCTTCGACGGCAGTTCAATGTCTCGATCGTGTGGGGCAACCACGACGCGGAGTGGATGGGGGCGTGCCTCGGACAGGAGGCGCTCATCGCGACGGTCCTGCGCATCTCCCTCCGCTACGGCCGCATCGCGCAGCTGGAGGAGGGGTACGGCATCCCGGTCGAGCCCCTCGAGGCGCTCGCGCGCGCGGCCTACGCGGACGATCCGGCCGAGCGGTTCCTCCTGAAGGACCACGCGAAGGGCCAGGATCTCAGGGACCCGCTGCTCCTCGCGCGGATGCAGAAGGCCGCCGCGATCCTGCAGTTCAAGCTCGAGGGGCAGACGCTGCGGCGCAACCCGTCGTTCGACATGGAGCACCGGAACCTGCTGCATCGAATCGACCCCGTCGCGAAGACCGTGGCGATCGACGGCCACGTTCACCCGCTGCTCGACGCGTCGTTCCCGACGGTGGACTTCGCGGATCCGTACGCGCTGACCGAGCCCGAGTCCGTATGCCTCGCGCACCTCAAGCGCTCGTTCTTGGGCAGCTCGGCGCTCTGGCGGGACATGACGTTCGTCGCGGAGCACGGGTCGATGTACGCGATCCGCGATGAGCACCTCGTGTTCCACGGCTGCGTCCCGGTGGACGCGAGCGGCGCGCCCCTCGAGGTCGAGGTGGACGGCGCGCGCACGTCGGGGCGCGCCCTCTTCGACGCGTGCGAGTCCGTCGTGCGACGCGCGTTCCGCGACGCGCAGGCGGGCGGACGGCGCGCGGAGGACCTCGACCGCCTCTACTGGCTCTGGGCCGCGCCCCGCTCGCCCCTGTTCGGCAAGGACCGGATGGCGACGTTCGAGACGTACTTCGTCGAGGACAAGGCGGCGCGCGAGGAGAAGAAGAACCCCTACTTCAAGCTGATCCACGAGGTCCCGTTCTGCGAAGGCGTCGCCCGCATGTTCGGGGTCGACCCGGGGCGCGTGCTCATCGTGAACGGGCACGTGCCCGTGAAGCTCGAGCAGGGCGAGTCCCCGCTCAAGGAGAGCAAGCTCTGCGTGACGATCGACGGCGCGTTCTCGGAGGCGTACGGGGACCACGGGTACACGCTCGTGATCGACGCGGATTGCACCTACCTCGCGAAGCATCACCACTTCGAGTCCGTGGAGAGCGCGATCGCGCACGGCGCGGACATCGTCCCCGAGATCGAGCCCCTGCGCGTCTGCGAGCCCCCGCGGCGCGTCGCGGACACGGCGTCCGGGGCGCGCCTGCGCCGCGAGATCGACGCGCTCGAGGCCCTCGTCCGCGCGCACCGCGGGCACGCGCTGCGGCCGAACGGTTGAGCCGAGCGACCGCTTCACGCTCGCGCGCCGTGCGACATGGGGTTTGCCCCCGTTCCGTCCGGCGCCCGATCGCTGCGACACTTCCAGGGTCATTCGTTCGCTCGCGCCGTTGCGCGGGCGAGGGTTTGGCGGCACGATGATTGGAGTTGTTCGGGGGCGTGAGCATGCCGAATCGATCTCCGAACGCGCCTCGGGCGCACGCGCTGGGACCCACCCTGCGGGGGCGCGCGCGCGCGGTGCGGCCGAACTCCGAGTCAACGGGCGAGGTCGGCGCGAAGCGCGAAGCACTGTCCCCCGAGAGGGGTGAGCACACGCGCGAGCTCGCGCGCTTCGCCGCGCGCGTGGGCAACGAGCTCAACAATCCGCTCGCCGGCATCCTCGCGGCGCACCAGTTCATCCGTCACCGCGTCGAGTCGACGCCCGAGCTCGTCAACGACTGGCGGATGAAGCAGTTCATGGACCTCATCGAGCGCGAGGTCGAGAACGCCTCGAGGGTGGTGGAGGATCTCGTCGACTTCGGGGTGAGGCGGCCGTGCGTGCGGACGCAGTTCTTGTTGCGCCCCCTGGTCGAGGACATCGTCAAGGCGATGCGGCGCGGGCCGCGCACGATCGTCGAGAACCGATGTGACGACACCGTCGTGCACCTCGACCGCGAGAAGCTCGGCCGCGCTCTCTCCCGCGTCATCCAGAACGCGGTCGAGGCGATCCCGCCGGACGCGCCCGGCCTCGTGACGATCGAGACGATCGAGCGGCCGCACGAGCTTCGAATCGAGATCTCGGACGACGGGACCGGCATCCCGCCCGACGTGGTGGCGCAGATGATGAAGCCGTTCTTCAGCACCAAAGTGAAGGGGAACGGGCTCGGCCTGACCCTCGCGCGGGAGCTCGCCGCCCAGCAAGGGGGGACGCTCTCGTTCCGAGCTCGCGAGCCCCACGCCGGCGAGCAGGAGGCGCGCGGCGCCGTCTTCAGCTTCGTGTTCACGACGGCCTGACGGGATCGATTCATCGCTCTCGAGGGCGCGCTCCCTCGGTCCCGTGAATCGCGACCCCGTGCCCGCCCTCCGTGATGGGCGTCCGGCGGCGCTCACTCCGTGGGCGAGATGCGGATCGAGAGATCGATCGTGGTCTCCGCCGCGTCTTCGCGCAGCGCGAGCGCGCCGCCGTAGCGACCGGCGACGCGCCGGGCGATCGACAGGCCGAGTCCGCGCCGGCCGGGGCGCGAGCTCGTGAACCCGCGTACGAACTCGCGGAACGCGCGCGCGTCGAGCGCCTCGCCGGGGTTCGACACCGTGAACACGTAGAGCGCGCCCGCCCTGGCGCCGCCGAAGCGCGGGGAAGCGCCCGCGGGGCTCGCTTCGAGGGCGTTGTCGACGAGCTCCTTCAGGGAGAGAACGAGATCGAACCGATCGACGCTCACGGTCGCCTCCTCGATGGGGCCGATCGAGATCCTGCCGGCCGCTCCCGCAGCGGTGACGGCGCTCTCGACGAGCTCCCGCGCGGCCCACGGCGCGACCTCGCGCGGGTGGAGCCTGTCGACGAACGGCGACGCTCCGAAGAGCGCATCGGCCTCGTCGACCTGCGCGTCGATCAGCCCGAAAAACCGCGGGATCCGCGCGTCGCTCGCCCAGAGCTCCGTCGTTTCGGACTTCGTCTTCAGGTAGTGCGCCGCCTGGCGGATCGTCGCGAGCTTGTTGCGCATGTCATGGCGAAGCGCCGCGACGACCTCCTCTGCGACGAGGCGCTCCCTCGCCGCCGCGAGCGCTTGCTCGTCCGCCGAGGGCTCGAGGCTCGAGGGAGAATCAGGGTCCACGTCGGGCTCCCCTCGGCTCTGTCGGCGCGCGGCTCTGCGAGGACGGCGAGCGGGTCCTCGCTCCGGTACGCGCGGCGCGGTGGGTCGGTCCGCGGGCGATCACGCGAACGGCTTCGCGGCCTGGAGCGCTGGTCCCTCCGCGCGCACCCGAGCGATCAGCCGCGCGAGCGCGTTCCATTCGAAGGGCTTCTTCAGGCAGTGGAGCGCGCCGTTCTTCAGGGCGTCGCGCACGTGATCGCCGACGTCGTGACCGGTCATCGCGATCACGCTGAGTCCCGGGGACAGCCTGCGCAGCTCGCCCAGGAGCTCGCCGCCGGAGACGTCTCCATCGAGCACGAGATCCAGGATGCAGACGTCCACGCTGCGGCTCTCGACGAGCGCGGCGGCCTCCTCCCGGCGCGACGCGCGCTCGGCCTTGAGACCGCCCTCGCGGAGCGCCTCCACCAGCATCTCGAGGAAGGACGGCTCGTCGTCCACGACGAGGACGAGGGGCTGCGTGAGGCACGTGCGCAGGACGCGCGCGAGCGTCTTCACGCTGACGGGCTTCGGGAGCACCGTGAACGCGCCCTTCGCGAGGGCCGCGGGGATCACGCTCTCCGCGTCGTATCCGGTGACGAAGATCGCGGGGATGTCGGGCTGGACCATGCGAAGCTTGTCGAGGCCGCTCACGCCGTCCTCGCCGGGCATCCGCACGTCCGAGACGACGCAGTCGAACGCGGATCGCTCGAGGGCGGCGATCGCGCCCGCGACGCTCTCCGTCGCCACGACCTCGAAGCCGGCGAGCTCGAGGTTCGCCGCGAGCGTCATGCGGACGTACGGCTCATCGTCGATGAGCAGCACCCTGGGCAGCGCGACCACGATCTCACCCTACGAGGCGCGAGCGGCGCTGTCGACGCCACGCCGCACTCGCGCCAAATTGCCCCAGTCGACGCGCGCGCGGTGATCGCTTCCGCAACGGATCACCTACGCTCGTATGCGGAGCGTGAAGGGCCCAGACATGGATTCGTCGAACGAAGGCGGACGAGGGCACGCACGACTCGACCCGGGGGCGATCGTCGCCCACCGCTTCGTGGTCGAGAGCGTCGCGGGATCCGGTGGCATGGGGACGGTGTACCGAGTGCGCGACCGGGCCACCGGCGCGCCGTGCGCGCTCAAGGTCCTCCGCGGCGGCTCCCGTGGGCGACGCTCCTCTCGAACCGAGCTCACCCGCGACACCTCGATCGGCCTCTCCCCCGAGACGCGAGCGAAGGTCGAGGGCGTCGCGCGGTGGTCCCTGGTCGCGCTCGCGAACGCGAACCCGTCCCAGTTCACGGCGGTGTACCAGGTCGCGGAGTATCTCTTCGCAGCGTCCATCCTGGGCCTCGCCGAGCCGAAGGTCGAGCTCGTGATCGGCCCGACGGACGTCCCGCCCGCGCCCCCGCGCCCGTCGCGGCCGGCGCATCACGATCTGATCGATCCGTTCGATCCGGCTCACATTTGAGGCGCGCGCCGCCCTCCTTGACCCCCCTCCGAGCCGAAACTACGAACCCGGGCCGACGCGCGCTCGCGCGTCCCAAGGGAGACGCGCCATGGCGACGAAGATTGCGATCAACGGGTTTGGGCGAATCGGTCGGTGCATCGTCAGGGCGCTCGTCGAGCGCAAGGTGACGGACCTCGAGGTCGTCGCGATCAACGATCTGACGGATCCGAAGACGCTCGCGCACCTCCTCAAGTACGACTCGATCCACCGCGAGTTCCGCGGGGCGAAGGTCACCGCGGGGGAGGGGAGCCTCACGATCGGCGACCAGACGATCAAGGTGCTCGCGCACGCGAAGCCCGCGGAGCTGCCCTGGAAGGCGCTCGGCGTGGACGTCGTGCTCGAGTGCACCGGCCTCTTCACGGACAAGGAGAAGGTCCAGGCGCACTTCGACGCGGGCGCGAAGAAGGTCATCGTGAGCGCGCCCGCGAAGGGCGCGGACGCGACGATCGTGATCGGCGTGAACGACAACGTCTACGACCCCGCGAAGCACCACGTCCTCTCGAACGGCTCGTGCACGACGAACTGCCTCGCGCCGATCGCGAAGGTCATGTGGGACAACTTCGGGATCGACCACGGCCTGATGACGACGGTGCACGCGTACACGAACGACCAACACATCCTCGACGTGCCCCACCGAAAGGGCGATCTGAGGCGCGCGCGCGCGGCCGCCGTGAGCATGATCCCCTCGAGCACGGGCGCCGCGAAGGCCCTCTCCGAGGTGATCCCGGAGCTGAAGGGCAAGTTCGACGGTCAGGCGATCCGCGTCCCCACCGTGGACGTGTCCCTCGTCGATCTCACGCTGACGACCACCAAGACGGTGACGAAGGAGGCGATCCACGCCGCGATGAAGAAGGCCTCGGACGAGGGCCCGATGGCCGGGATCCTCGACTACACCGAGGAGCAGCTCGTCTCGAGCGACTACATCGGCAACCCCGCGTCGAGCACGTTCGACGCGACGATGACGCAGGTCATCGGCGATCGGTTCGCGAAGATCTTCGCCTGGTACGACAACGAGTGGGGCTTCAGCCACCGCATGATCGACCTCGCGCTCCTGGTCGCGAAGAAGGGCTGATCACCGTGAAGACCATCCGCGATCTCGTCGCCGGGCCGAAGAACGACGGCCGCGGTCTCGATCAGAAGCGCCTGTTCATCCGCGTCGACTTCAACGTGCCGCTCGACAAGAAGACGGGCGCGATCACGGACGACGCGCGCATCCGGGAGGCCCTGCCGACGATCAAGCTCGCCATGGAGAGCGGCGCGAAGGTGATCCTCGCGTCGCACCTCGGCCGGCCCAAGCCCGGCAAGACGGACGGGCTCTCGCTCGAGCCGTGCGGCGCGCGCCTCGCGGAGCTCTTGAGCACCCCGGACAAGAGCGTGGAGGTGCACGTCCCGGAGGACTGCGTCGGGGACGCGCCGAAGAAGGTGATCCAGGACCTGCGCGCCGGTCAGATCTGTCTGCTCGAGAACCTCCGGTTCCACCCGGAGGAGGAGAAGAACGACGAGGGGTTCGCGCGGCAGCTCGCCGAGCTCTGCGACGCGTACGTGGACGACGCGTTCGGCGCGGTGCACCGCGCGCACGCCTCGGTGCACGCGCTGCCGCTGCTCGTCGCGGATCGCGCGGCGGGGCTCCTCCTCGAGAAGGAGCTCCTCGCGCTCGGCCGCATCGTGAAGAACCCGGAGAAGCCGTTCCTCGCGGTGCTCGGCGGCGCTAAGGTGAGCGACAAGATCGACGTGGTCGAGGCGCTCCTCGGGCTCGTCGACGCGCTCGCGATCGGCGGCGCCATGGCGAACACGTTCCTCGCCGCGCTCGGGAAGAACATGCAGAAGAGCCTCGTCGAGGAGGACAAACTGCCGCTCGCGCGCACGATCATGGAGAAGGCGAAGGCGCGGAACGTGAACCTCGTCCTGCCCGTGGACGTCGTCGTCGGGAGCGGGATCGACGCGAAGGAGGGCTCGATCGTGGACGCGGACAAGGTCCCCGAGGGGACGATGGCGCTCGACATCGGCCCGCGCACGGTGGACCTCATCAACGCGGAGGTCGCGAAGGCGGCGAGCATCTTCTGGAACGGGCCGATGGGCCTCTTCGAGACGAAGGCGTTCGCGGAGGGGACGTTCGGCGTCGCGCGCGCGATGAGCAAGGCCAAGGGGTTCACGGTGATCGGCGGCGGCGACAGCGCGTCCGCGGTGAAGCTCGCGGGCGACGACGTCGCGGCGGGCTTCGATCACATCTCGACGGGCGGCGGCGCGTCGCTCGAGCTCATCGAAGGCAAGACCCTGCCCGGGGTCGCGGCGCTCGCCTCTGGCGGGGGCGCATGAATCCATTCCGAACCGCGCTCATCGCGGGCAATTGGAAGATGAACGCGGGCGGGCGGGACGCGTGCGCGCTCGCGCGCGGTGTCGCGCGCGGGGTGTCGCCGATGCGCCTGGTCGAAGTGGTCGTGGCGCCGCCGTACACGGCGCTCGCGGCCGCGGCGTACGAGATCGAGCAGATTTGCGGGAGCATCGAGACCGCCGCGAACGAGGACGGGAAGCGGGGCGTGGGCGTCGCTGCGCAGAACATGCACGCGCGATCGAAGGGCGCGTTCACGGGCGAGGTGAGCGCGCCCATGCTGCGGGACTCGGGCGTGTCGTGGGTCATCCTCGGCCACAGCGAGCGGCGCCAGTTCTTCGGCGAGACGGACGCGACGGTGAAGGAGAAGGTCGACGCCGCGTTCGCCGCGAACGTACGGCCCATCGTGTGCGTCGGCGAGACGCTCGAGGAGCGCGAGGCGGGGCACACGCTCGAGGTCGTGGAGCGGCAGCTGCGCGCGTTCATGACGCATTTCCTCCGCGAGCCGGGCTTCGGGGTCGTCGCGTACGAGCCGGTGTGGGCGATCGGCACGGGCCGGGTCGCGAGCCCCGAGGACGCGCAGCAGGTCCACGCGAGGATCCGCGAGGTGCTGGGGGAGGTCTCGGAGGAGGTCGCCGCGCTGACGCGCATCCTGTACGGCGGCAGCGTGAAGGGGGACAACGCCGAGGGCCTCCTCGGCCAGGAGGACATCGACGGCGCGCTCGTGGGTGGCGCGAGCCTCGAGGTCGCGGGGTTCGTCCAGATCGTCGCGGCGGCGCAGAAGCTCGCCGAGCAGCTCGCGGAGGAGGCCGGCACCGAGCCGGAGGAGCCCACGGCCGATCCGCCCGAGCCCCCCACCTCGGAGAAGCGCCAGCAGGAGCTCTCGTTCGAGAACGAAAACGAGCCGGAGCCCCTTGCGCAGGAGCTCCCGGCGAACGAAGGTCCGACCGACGAGCCTTCGGACCCGGCGGCTTCTGTCGACCCCCCTCACGCTGAGCCTCCGCTCGACATCCCTTCAGGTTCGTCCGAGACGTTCTGACCGATCCCCGGTCCTCGGTTCGGCTCGCCTGACGAGGATGTGGCGCTCGCTGCGGCGACGCGCTAGTAGCCCCGCTCCGCCTCCGAAGACTGCACCCCGATGCTCACCTCCTTTTTGAACGTCATCCACGTCATCGTGGGCATGTTTTTGATCCTCGTCGTGCTCCTCCAGCAGGGCAAAGGCGGGGGTCTCGGCGGCCTCGGCGGCGGCGCGGCGACGCAGGTGTTCGGCGGCGGCGGCGCAGGCAACTTCATGACGCGCCTCACCGCGGGCTGCGCGGCGATGTTCATGATCACGAGCATGACGCTCGCGTACTTGTCGTCGGGCGGTGACCGGTCGCTCCGCGAAGCGAAGGCGACGCCTGCGTCCTCGGCGTCGGCGGACTTCACGGCGACCCCGGATGTGATCCCCGAGGAGACGCCCGCGCCGCCCGTCACCGTGGAGACGCCCGCGCCGGTTCCGACCGTGAGCGCGACGGCGGCGATGGAGCCGAGCGCGACCCCGAGCGCCGCTGCCTCGATCGAGCCTCCGGCGACGAGCGCGAGCGCCGCGCCGAGCGCTGCGCCCTCGGCCTCTGTGGCGCCCAAGGCGTCCGCCTCCGCGAAGGCCTCGGCCGCGCCGAAGGCACCCGCGGCGCCCGCGCCTGCGCCGGCTCCTCAGCCCGCGCCGTCCCCCAAGCCGGCGACGCCCGTCGAGCCCTGAAGCGGCCTCTCGAAGTACGCCCGGAAGGCGTTCCCCCGCCGCCGCCGCGCGCTGAAGTGCGCGGCACCGTCATCGACCTCGCGATCCTCACGATCGCGAAGCTCGCCGTGTCGGGCTTCACGCTGCTCGTCGGCTTTCGCGCCGTGAGCGACGACGACTACGCGCGCGTCGTCATCGCGCAGGGCTTCGCGCGCGCGCCGACGCTCGACCCGAGCGGGACGAGTTGGCTCCCGGCTCCGTTCTGGATCCTCGGGGGAGCGATGAGGGTGTTCGGGCGCGCGCTCTGGGTCGCGCAGGTCCAGGCGGTCGCGCTCGGCGTGCTCGCGATGTGGATCGTGTACGCGGCGGGATCCTGGATCGCGCGGGATCGCCGCGTGGCGCTCGTCGGCGCGCTGATCGCGTGCGCGACGTCGTGGAGCGCGATGCTCGGTGTGTCGACGGTGCCCGAGCTCCCCACGGCGGCGCTCGTGCTGCTGGCGATGGCGTCGGTCGCGGCGATGGAGCCGGGGCGCGTCGTGGTGGGTGGCGCGGCGCTCCTCCTCGCGTGCCTCTCGCGGTACGAGCCGTGGTTCGTCGCGATCCCGTTCGCGGCGTACGCGGCCTCGGGCGCGTGGCGCGCGCCAAGCCACCGCGCGCGAGGCCTGTATGTGCTCGGGGCGGGGCTCGCCGTGATCGGACCCGTCGGTTGGATCCTGTGGAACCACCACGCGCACGGCGCGCCGCTCGCGTTCCTCGCGAGCGTCTCGGACTACAACGAAGCGGTCGCTCCGGCCTCGACGCTCCGGCGGCTCGGGACGTACGCCTACGCCGGGCTCCGCGCCGAGCCCGAGCTCATCGCGCTCACGGCGGTGCTCGTTTCGTCGCTCACGCGGGCCTCGCGCGCCGCCGCGTGGGATCGCTTCGCCCGCCCCGCGTGGATGAGCGCGTTCCTCTTCGTCGCGCTCACGGCGGCGAACGTGAAGGGCGGCGCGCCGACCCACCACCCGGAGCGCGCGCTCGTCGCGCCGCTCCTCGCGGTGGGGCTCCTCGCGGGTCGGGCCCTCACCGAGCTCGTGCGCGCGCCGCGCGAAATCGCTCGGCGGCTCAGGGTCGCCGTCGTCGCGGTCGCCGCGGCGAGCTGGCCTGCTCGCCGCTTCGTGCTGAGGAGCGAGGTCCTCGCGGATCGGGCGCTCGAGGTCGACATCGGTGAGCGCGCGGCCGCGCGCGTCGCTCCCGCCGTGAAGGTGCACGTCGACGTCGTCGACTACGGCTACTTCGCCGTCCTCGCCGCGACGGGGCGACCGGAGGATTTCATCCCGAACGAGGGCCGCGACCTCGGCGGCCTCGGCCTTCCCGCCGTCGCGACGGACGGCCTCGCCGCGGCCGTGGAATCGGGCCTTCCCTACGCGATCGTGCGCGCCTCGAGCGCGCCGCGTCGCGCTTCGCCGCTCGAGAAGAACGACGCGTGGGCGCTGCTCGACGTGCGCGCCGCGATTACGGACTGACGACGAGCGTCAAGAGCGCGGGGGGAACGCTCCGAAAGTGAACCGTGATCGATTGCTCGATGCAGGCGACGGAGTCGGCGGCCTTGGTGTCCGACGTGATCTGCGCGGAGGGAGACGGTCCGGTCGTGTCGATGTGGACCACGATCCGCGGTGAGCGATCGTCGAGGAGCGCGGGGAGGCAGTCGTTGATCAGGGCGGGCGCACGCAGGTCCGTGATCTCGACGCGCCAACCGTCCTCGTTCGTCGGCTCGGGCGAGCACGGCTCGCCGCTCCGCACGAGGAGCGCCTCCACGTCTTTGGGGGAGCCGCCGAGGGCTGCGGCGCGACGCCGCTCGCGCTGGAACCAGGCGGACGTCCGCCCGAAGTCTTGCACGCGGCGCGCGTTGTACGCGTCGCGGCGAGCGGGATCGACCGCGAGATCCGCGAGCGCGAGGAGCACGTGCACCGCGTCCGTCGCGTCGGGCTCCACGTCCATGACGAGCGCGCCCGCGGTGCGCGCCGTGTCCCGATCGAGCACCTCGATCGCGTTCGAGAGCACCGCGAACCCGAGCGCGCCCGCGTACGTCTTCGGCACTTCGAGCTTGGCGGTTTCACCGGTCACGCCGCCGACGCGCCGGAGCACGGTCGCGATGCTCGTCGTGCAGCCATACGGATCGAGGGAGTCGTCCTCGGTGAGGCGCGCGTTCACGAGGCACTCGGCGAAGAGCGTGAGCGCGCCGTCCACGTCTCCGTCCTCGAGGCGCGCGTCCCCGAGGGCGTAGTCGAACCACGCGAGGTCGTCGCGCGCGGCGTCCCCTGTTTGCGCTCGGTACCGGGGCAGAAGCGCCTCGAGGGCCTTCCTTCGCTTCGCGCCCTTCGGCGCGAGCGTCGCGGCGCCCGACAGATCCGAGCGCTGGTCGATGGGATCGTCGGCGAGCGCGGCGGCGCGCGTCAGGTGGTCGGCGCGCGTCGCGTCGGCGTCTCCGCGGCCGATGGTGTTCGCGAGCGCCATCTCGGCGAGGCGCCGGAGGGGGCGAGGCGCGGACTCGTCGCGCGCGATCGCCTCCATCTGCTGCCGCGCGACGGCGCGAACTTCCGCGCCGTCGTAGCCCTCGTCACGCTGGCTCTTCCACAGCAGGACGCCGAGCAGGTAGCGCTCGTCCGCGGTCGGGTCGGTGAGCTGCTTCAGCGCAGCGATGAGGGGCGCGCGCGCCGCGCGCTCGGCCTCCAGCGCCGTGTTGCGGTCCGCGTCGGCGGCGGCCGCCGCCTGGACGACGCACGTCGTCGCTCGATAGAGCTCGACGCCCGCGTTCGGCTCCTGCTCGTCGAGCTCGAGGAGACGCTGGCGGCGGGTGAGCGCGGACCGCGCGCGCGCATGCTCGAGCGCCGCCGAGAACGGGGTGATCCAGGCCTCGAAGAGCGGTTCGAGCGCGGCGCGCACGCCGTTCGGCAGCGTCTTTCGGGAGAAGCCGGGGGACGCGGACACGTGCCCGATCCCGACGCTCGGCAGGCCCGACGCCGCGTACCCGAGCTTGCCGAGGTTCAGCTTCATCGGCGTCGCGCCGGCCGCGCGGACCTGGTTTCGCGGGAACAGCGCGCCGAGCGTGAACCGCTCCTGAGTGTCGGGCCGCATCGCGGGCTCGAGCGAGGCGAGATCGATCGGCGGACACGGCGCGTCGACGACCGCCGCGCTCGAGCTGGCGGCGCTCGCGCTCGTGGACGCGCTCGCGATCGGGGAGGGCCTCGCCGCGCTCTTCGGCGCGCCGCACGCGACCGAAGCCGCAACGACGACGGTGAGCATCGCGCGCCGGACCATCGCGCGATGGTACGGCACCGGGGGGTGGCCGACATCCAGCCTGCGGCCCGGTCGTGAGCCGTTGGCGCGGGAAGGCGCTACGACGGCTTGCTCGCGCGCTCCGCGAGCTACTTCCAGCCCTCGGGCAAGTAGGGCGTCGCGGCGACCAGCTCCTTCGCCGTCGTTGCCTGCGTCGAGTAGCGCTCGAGAGGCCCGAGGAGCGCCTCGTAGCCGAGCGGCGTCAGGTAGGAGCGTGGCGTGTTCCGCGACGCCCCGAGAAAGCGCATGACGTGCGCCTCGAGCAACAGGAAATTCCAGTAGAGAGGGAACACCTGTTGGCTGACGTTCTCGACGTGCTCGGCGGCGGGCCGGACGAGCAACCGCGAAGTGCCGCGCTCGAACGCGAACTCCGCCGCACATGGAATCGGTCCATCCACGAACCACTCGGGCGCGCGCCGGAGCCGCGCCCGCAAGACGCGCGTGAGCGTGGTGTCGGCGTCACTGTCGGCGGTCACGCGGACATCGGGTGGCGTGCCCCCGCGGGGGAGGACGAGATCCGGCCACGCCGCTCCTTCCCGACGCATCTCGATCCCTTCGCGGACGGTTCGCACGCGGAGCTTCGGGTCCGCGACCAGGCCCGCTTGCCAGACCCGATCCGCCGCGAGCGGGGGTGTCCGCCACGTCGTGAACGCGTCGCGAAACAGGAAGAACGCGTTTTCGCCTTCGCTCGCGAGGATCGCGGTGCGCTCGATGAGACGGGTCAGCGCCTCCTCGGCCGCGCGCTCCCGGCGTCGCCTCGGTCGAGGCGTCTCGAGGCGCGTCCGCACGGCGTCCGCGATCTCGGCGAGGTGGGTCGCCGCCGTCGTCACGAGCTCGCGGGTGAGCCTCTCCCCGTGAACCGCGAGGCGCACCGCGCTCCTCGTGCTGGCGAACGCAGCGAAGGCGTCCCCGAAGCGGTGCACGAGCTCGATCGAGAGGGCCGTCGCCAGTTCATCGGAGGCGAGCAACTCCGTGTCTGCGTAGAGGCGTGGGATCCCGCGAATGGGGGCCTCGACGACGACGCTCGACAGCTCCTCCCCGCGGCGGCGGCGCCAGGTCGCCGCCAAGGTGAACGGACGCCGGCGAGAGGCCTGAATGCCGAGCTCCACGTCGCGCACGCGATGCGCTCTCGCAAACCCCTGCCGGACGAACGAGTACTGCCAGGGCTCCGCGACGAGGGCTTCGAGCTCGGGACAGTCGGGGATGCGTACAGGGCGAGGCCGAGAGCGGAGCTCCTCCCGATCATCGATGTCGTTGCCTCCGGCGTTCCGGGTCGTCTTCATGTGTCCACTCACGCCCTGCCTGCATGCCTCTCGGAACGGGCCACGTTCGACCGCCTCGCACGGCGGCGCCGGATCTCGGACGGGTCGAAGCCACGCTCATGTCGGCACGGCGCCGCGCAGGTGGACATGTCGAGAAGCCGGACGGATCGGGGCTGCAATACGAGCTCCCGCACGTCAGCGGTCCAGGACGAGCGTGATGCGCGCGGGCGGCACGCTGCGGAAGCCGACGGTGATCGCGCGCGCCACGCACGAGCTCGCCGCCGGCGCGCTCGCGGATGCCTCGATCTGGCTCGTGGGGTAGGGACCGGTGGTGTCGATGTGGATCGCGACCCGCGGCGCGTGGTCCTCGATGAGCGCGCCGACGCAATCGTCCCGGATCTTCGGAGCCCGGAGCGTGGTGAGCTCGACGCGCCAACCGTCTTCGTCGGTCGGCTCGTCGGGGCAACGCCCACCGGAGCGCGTGAGGAGCGTCTCGATGTCGTCGGGCGGCCACCCGAAGGACACGATGCGCCGACGCTGCTCGATGAACCAGGCCGATTCGCGCCCGAAATCGCGGGTCCGGCGCGCGTCGTATCCGGCGCGCGCGGACGGATCCGCCGTGAGATCGGCGAGCCCGAAGAGCACGTGGACGGCGTCGGTCGCCGTGGGCTCCGTCGCCATCACGAACGCCCCTGCGCGGCGCGCGGTGTCCCGATCCAGCGCGGTCGTCGCGTTCGACATCACCGCGAAGCCGAGCGCGCCCGCGTAGGTGACCGGCACCTCGATCTTCGCGCTCGCACCCGACACCCCGCCGAGGGTCTCGAGCGCGGCCGCGAGGCGCGTCACGCAGCCGTACGGGTCCGTCGGCTCCTCCACGGTGAGACGAGCGCTCTCGAGGCACGCGGCGAAGAGCGGCAGCGCCCCTTCGAGATCTCCGTCCGCGACGAGCGCCCGCGCGATCTCCGATTGGAGCTCGGCCCGATCGTCTCGCGCCGAGTCGCCGGTCGAAGCGATGAACCGCGGGAGGAGCGCCTCGAGCGCCTTCGTCCTCGCGGGGCCGGGTGGAGCGAGGCTCGCGGCGCCGCGGAGATCCACGAGCTCTTCGCGCGGATCGTCCGCGAGCGCGGCCGCACGCGTGAGGTGCGCGGCGCGCACGCTGTCCTCGTCGTCGCACACGCCACGCCCGAGCGCTCGCTCCGCGAGGTGCCGCAGGCTCCGCGGAGCGCCCTCGTCGAGCGCGACGGAGTCCATCGCTTTGCGCAAGCGGGACCGGACGACGTCTTCGGACGTGCCGTCCTCGCCGCGGGTCCGGTAGAGCAGGAACCCGTAGAGGTAGCGCTCGTCGGCGGAGGCGTCGGCCGCGCTCGCGAGCGCATCCTTGAGCGCGATCCGCGCGAGGCGCTCCGCGTCGCTCGCGGCGTCCCGATCCCTCGTGGCTGCGTCGGTCGCGGCGACCACGCACTTCAGCTCCGGCGACTCCGCGCCCGGAAGCGGCTCGAGCTCGAGCACGCGCCGCCGGGACTTGAGCAGACGCGCGGCGTGGCCGCGCGCGAAGAGGGTCTCGAAGGCCGCGATCCACGTTTCGAAGAGCGGCTCCAGGGACGGACGCACGCCGCTCGGGAGCACGCCCCGAGAGAACTCCATGCCAGCGGGAGGAACCCACTCGCTCGGCGCCCGACCGGGTCGGGCCGATGCGTACGTGAGCTTGCCGAGGTGGATGGTCATCGGCGTCGCGCCGGGCGCGCGCGCCTGGTCGCGCGGGAAGACGTCGCCGAGCGTGAACCGCCGCGTTTCGTCGGGGCGCATCGCGGGCTCGAGCGCCGCGAGATCGATCGGGGGACACGCGGCTTCGACCGCCGCGCTCGAAGCCGGAGCGCTCGCGCTCGGGGTCGGAGCGGGCCTCGGCGTGCTCCTCGGTGGACCGCACGCCATGAAGGCCGCGACGAGAGTGAGCCATGCGCGCCGGACCATCGCGCGATGGTACGGCACCAAGGCATGGGCGGACGCGCCGCGCACGGTCGCATGCCGGCGCGTTGGAGATCCCCAGGCGGATGCGGGGACGGGCGAGGCCGCGCGGCGCAGCCGCTCTGTGCGATCGTCGTCGGGGACTTCAACGCGGAGCCCTACGAAGCCGCGTTCTTGGAGCATCACCTCCCTGAGCTTGCTTGCGCGCGTCTCGCGCCGGGGCGGGGACGGCGACGCGAGCGCCCGAGACGAAGACTCCTTCCTGAACCGGCGACGGAGCGAGCGGGATGCCCGAGAGCGCGGCCTCGGCCCCGCTCCGCAATGCTAACTTCGCGGACCGTGCAGAGCCGATCACTCCGCGGAGCGCGCGCATCTTGCCACGCCATCGTCCACGCCGGGCGCGAGATCCACGCTGAGCCGAAGAGGGCGATACCGCTCTTTCAGGTCGACGCGTCGCTAGGCAACGTTCCTGTCAGGGCTCCGCACGCGTCGACGGGCGCGGAATGACGACCCCGTTCGTGCACCCCACCGCCGTCGTCGACGAGGGCGTCACGCTCGGTGAGGACGCCGCCGTCTGGCACTTCTCCCACGTGTCGGCGGGCGCGGTGATCGGCCCCGGTACGAAGCTCGGCCAGAACACGTTCGTCGGCCGGGGCGTGAACGTCGGCGCGCGCGTGAAGGTGCAGAACAACGTCTCGATCTACGAGGGCGTGGAGATCGAGGACGACGCGTTCATCGGCCCGAGCGTCGTGTTCACGAACGTGAAGACGCCGCGCGCGTTCGTGGATCGGCGCGCCGCGTTCGAGGCGACGCGCGTGGGCCGCGGCGCCTCGATCGGCGCGAACGCCGTGATCGTGTGCGGCCACGCAATCGGCGCGTACGCGCTCGTGGGCGCCGGCGCCGTCGTCACGAGCGACGTGCCGGCGCACGCGATCGTCGCCGGGAACCCCGCGCGCCGCATCGGCTGGGCCTCGAAGGACGGGTCGCGCCTCGCCCAGAAGGACCCCGAGAAGGATCCCTCGCTCTGGGTGTGCCCGAGCACGGGCGAGCGCTACCGCGTGACGAACGACGCGTGCGTCCTCGCCCCTCCGGAGGACGCGCCCGTCGCGTTCGTCGACCTCGCGCGCGCGCACGCGCCGATCGCGAACGAGCTCACGCGCGCGTTCGAGCGCGTCGTCGCGCGCGGCAAGTTCATCCTCGGCGACGAGGTGCGCGCGCTCGAGGCGGACGCGGCGAAGCGCGTCGGGGTCCGGTTCGCGATCGGCGTCTCGAGCGGCACGGACGCGATCCTGGCGAGCCTCATGGCGCTCGGCGTCGGCATCGGGGACGAGGTCGTGACGTCCCCGTTCTCGTTCTTCGCGGGCGTCGAGGCGATCCTCCGCCTCGGCGCGACGCCCGTGTTCGCGGACCTCGAGGAGCGCGGCTTCCACGTGGACCCGGAGCGCGTGGATCGCGCGATCGGGCCCCACACGAAGGCGATCCTCGTGCCCCACCTGTTCGGGGCGGCGTTCTCCGCCGCGGTCGCGGAGGTCGCGCGCGCGCGCGGCGTTCCCCTCGTCGAGGACGCCGCGCAGGCGTTCGGCGTGGCGGCGTCGGGCGGGGCGCGGTGCGGCTCGATCGGGCGCGCGGGGTGCTTCTCCTTCTTCCCCACGAAGTCGCTCGGCGCGCTCGGCGACGGCGGCCTCGTGACGACGGACGACGAAGCCCTCGCCGAGCGGATCCGCGCGCTCCGGTCCCACGGGTCGCACGAGAAGTACCGGCACGCGCTCACGGGCGGCAATTTCCGCCTCGACGAGCTCCAAGCGGCGTTCCTCAACGTGAAACTCGCGCGCTTCGACGACGCGATCGCCGCGCGCCGGCGGCTCGCGCGCCGCTACCTCGACGCGCTCGCCGACTTCGCCCCCTCCCGCCTCGTGCTCCCCTCGCTCGAGCCGGGCGACACCGCGGCGTACTTCGTCGTTCGGGCGCGTGAACGCGACCGTCTCGCGGCGCACCTCAAGGTCCGCGGAGTTGCAACCGAGGTGTATTACCCTTTGCCGCTCCACCACCAGCCGGCGGTGCTCGCGTTGAATCTTGGTGGTTCCAACCCCCGCGCAGAGAGGGCATGCTCCGAAGCGCTCGCGCTCCCGCTCCACGAGGCGATGAGCGAGGCGGAGGTCGATCGCGTCGCTCGCGCGATCGCCGAGTTCTTGTTCTGATCGAATCTTCCACGACGGCCGCGGGCGCCGCCGGATCGACACAGGGGAACGACATTGGGTCTCGGATCGCAAAGACGAACGGTGCTGGTGACGGGCGCGGCGGGCTTCCTGGGCTCGCACTTGGTCGATCGGCTCCTCGCGGAGGGGTACGAGGTCGTCGGCCTCGACAACCTCATGACCGGCAACCTCGCGAACCTGGATTCGGCGGGGCGAAACTCGCACTTCCACCTCGAGATCGGGGACGTGCGGGAGTCCCTCAAGGTGTACGCCGAGATCATCTTCAACCTCGCGTGCCCCGCGTCGCCGGTCCACTACCAGTCGGACCCCCACGCGACGCTCACGACGAGCGTGCTCGGCGCGATGCGCCTCGTGGAGCACGCGAAGCAGCGGAAGTGCCGCATCATCCACGCGAGCACCTCCGAGGTGTACGGCGACCCGCTCGAGCACCCGCAGAGGGAGACCTACTGGGGCCACGTGAACCCCATCGGCGATCGCGCCTGCTACGACGAGGGCAAGCGCGTCGCGGAGACGTTCCTCGCGGACGCGCGCCGGGTCCACGGCGCGGACACGCGCATCGTCCGCATCTTCAACACGTACGGGCCGCGCATGGCCCTCTCCGACGGGCGCGTGGTCTCGAACTTCCTCGTCCAGGCGATCCAGGGCGCGCCCCTCACGATCTACGGCGAGGGCACGCAGTCGCGGTCGTTCTGCTTCGTCTCGGATCTCGTCGAGGGCCTGTTCCGCGCGTCCACGGTGGACGCGTTCGACTCCCCCGTGAACCTCGGGAACCCGCACGAGTTCACGATGATCGAGCTCGCGCAGGAGGTGCTGCGCCTCACCGGATCGAAGTCCGAGCTCGTGAGGAAGCCCCTCCCGAACGACGACCCGAAGATGCGCAAGCCGGACATCACGAAGGCGCGCGCGCTCCTTGGGTTCGAACCCAAGGTGGAGCTCGCCGAGGGGCTGCGCCTCTCGTACGAGAACTTCAAGGAGCGCGTCACGGCGGCGACGGTCTGATCGGCTGACGCTGAGGCGATCGCGTGCGCGCGCTCTTCTTCACAGACACGCCGATCCGGCTTGCGGGAGCGCAGAAGAGCCTCCTCACCGCGGTGACGCGCGCGCGGGAGCTCGGGCTCGTCGAGCCGCTCATGGTGATGCCGAGCGCCGGCCTGTTCCGAGACGCGTGCGAGGCCGCGCGCCTCGAGCACTGCGTGCTCGAGGGGTCCTCCGCGTACGGGACGTACGGCCGTGGGCTGCTCCGCTTGGGGCCGCTCGCGAAGGCTCGGCGTGCTCGCCCGCGAGATCGTCCCCTACGCCGCGGCGTTCGCGCGCCTCGTCGATCGCGCGCGCGCGGACGTGGTCCACTTCAACACCGCGCGCGGGACGATCATGGCGGGCCCGGGCGCGTTCCTCGCCCGGCGACCGAGCGCGCTCCACGTCCGCGGAACGCCCCGCTTCGATCACAAGCTGTGGCTCGCGTCGCAGGCGCTCTCGCACCGCGTCGTGCTCGTCGCGCGCGCGCTGATGGCGGATCTCGCACCATCGGTGCGCCCCCGCGCGCGCGTCGTCTACAACGGCGTGAGCTTCCGGGCCCCGGTGGATCGCGCGGTCGCCCGCGCGCGCCTCGAGGAGCGCGGCGTGCGCGTGCTCGACGGGGAGACGGTGTTCGCGTCGCTCTCGTCGCTCGTCCCCTTCAAGGGACTGCATCACCTCGCCCACGCGGCGCGCGCGCTCGAGGATCGCGGCGTGCGCGCGCGCTACCTCGTCTGCGGCACCGGCAACGGGACGCCGTACGAGGGCTGGCTCCGCGCGCTCGTCGCGCGGCTCGGCCTCGCCGATCGCTTCGTGTTCCTCGGCTTCGTGGCGGACGTGCACGAGGTCCTCTCCGCGTCGGACGCGCTCGTCCTTCCGAGCGTCGAGCGCGAGGAGCTCGACATGGATGGTGTGCGCCTCGCCGTAGACGGCAACGAGGGCCTCCCGCGCAGCGTCCTCGAGGCGATGGGGGCGCACGTCGGCGCCGTCGCGTCGGACGTCGCGGGCGTGCGCGAACAGATCGAGGACGGCGCGAGCGGGCTCGTCGTCCCCCCCGGGGACGTGCGCGCCCTCGCGGACGCGCGCGAGCGGTACGCGAAGGATCCAGCGCTCCGGGCGCGCACCGGCGCGCGCGCCGCGGAGATCGGCCGCGAGCGCTTCGATCTCGACGCGGCGGCCCGCGGGCTCGTCGGCGCGCTCGAGGAGGCCTCGCGCGTGCGCGTCTTCGCGTCGACGGCGGCGGACGCGCTCCGCCTCGTCGCCGACGGCCTGCGCGGCGCGGGCGGCGCGGAGAGGGCCGCGTGAGCGCCGCGATCGGCGTCCGCGCGAAGTCGCTGCGGCGCGTGTTCGACGGCGGGGTCGTCGCCGTGGACGACGTGACGCTCGAGTTCGCGGCGGGGGCGTTCGTCGCGCTCCTCGGGCCGAGCGGCTGCGGAAAGTCGACGCTCCTCCGCATGATCGCGGGCCTCGACCGCCCGACGAGCGGCGCGCTGGAGCTCGAGGGGCCGCGCGCGCCCCGCGACCTCTCGTTCGTGTTCCAGGACGCGCACCTCCTGCCCTGGCGATCCGTGCTCGACAACGTCGCGCTCCCGCTCGAGCTCTCCGGCGCAGCGAAGTCCGTGCGCGTGGCGCGCGCGAGAGAGGCGATCGCGGAGGTCGGCCTCACCGACGCAGCGTCGCGGTTCCCCGCCGAGCTCTCGGGCGGGATGCGGATGCGCGCGTCGCTCGCGCGCGCCGTGGTCACGCGACCGCGACTCCTCTTGCTCGACGAGCCGTTCGCGGCGCTCGACGAGATCACGCGCCAACGCCTCGACGATCAGCTACGCGCGCTCCATCAGGCGCACGCGATGACGGTGATCTTCGTGACGCACTCGATCGCGGAGGCCGCTTACCTTGCGGATCGCGCCGTCGTGTTCTCGCCGCGCCCCGCGCGGATCACCCTGGACCACGTCATCGCGCTGCCCGCGCGGCGAGACGCCGTCACCCGGAGCTCGCCGGAGTTCGCGCGCGAGATGGGCGCCCTCCAGAAGGGTCTGGAGGGCCCGACGCCGTGAAGCGTGTGCTGCCGCCGATCGTCGCGCTCGTGCTGTTCCTCGCGCTCTGGGAGGGGGGTGTCCGAGCGCTCGGCATCAAGGAGTACCTGCTCCCTCCGCCCTCCGCGATCGCGAAGGCCCTCGTCGGTGACTCGGGCGCCCTCGGGCGCGCGTTCGTGACGACGGCGACCGCGACGCTGCTGGGCTTCGGCTCGAGCGTCGTCCTCGGCGTGGGGACGGGCGTCGTCCTCGCCTCTTCGCGGCTCGTGGAGCGCGCGTTCTATCCGTACGTGATCCTCCTGCAGACGGTGCCGATCATCGCGATCGCGCCGATGCTCAACATCTGGTTTGGCGCTGGCCTCCGCGCCTCCACGCTGTGCGCGATCATCGTGAGCGTTTTCCCCATCATCGCGAACACGATCACCGGCATCCGCTCGGTCGACCCTGCGCTCCGTGATCTCTTCAAGCTCTACGGCGCGAGCCGCCTCACGACCCTCGTGAAGCTCGAGCTCCCCTCGGCCCTGCCGAACGTCTTCACGGGCCTCCGCATCGCGGCGGGCCTCTCGGTGATCGGCACGATCGTCGGCGAGTTCGTCGCGGGCTTCAACGACGAGGACGCGGGGCTCGGCATCAAGATCCTCACGGCGAACAAGCAGCTCCGCACCGATCTCAGCTTCGCCGCGGTCGGCATCGCGTCGGCGCTCGGGCTCCTGATGTTCGTCGCCGTCGGCGCGCTGGGCAGTCGCCTCACGCGCCGCTGGCACGCCTCGGCGAAATAGGCGCGGGGCGGTCGGATCGCTCGTTCCGGGCAGGCGGGACGCCCGCCGTGCGTCGATCGCCAGGGCCGCAGCTCGGGAGGGGGTCCGCCGCGCGGCCCTGACGTCTCTCGTATCGAGCGCCCCCGCAAAGGAGGTAGTGTGGATCTCGCTTTTGGAGGTGACCGATGGTTCGACGACTCGGAAAAGGGGCGGCGTTGGGTGTGATCGGTGTGGCGTCCGCGGGGTGGCTTCTCGCCTGCGCGAACGCGCCCGAGTCCAAGTCCCGGGTGAGCGGAACGATCGCCGCGGAGTCGTTCGCGTCTCCGGTCACCGCCGTCGTCGCCACTGGCAGCGACGGGAGCCGCGTCGTCGCCAACGTGGACGAGGGGAGCGGGTTCTCGCTGGTCCTCCACGCGACGGCGTACACGCTGAAGACGGTCTCTGTCGATGCGACGGAGACCCCGCTCGTTCTCGCGGGCGCGCACGGATCCTACGCGGTCACGCTCACCGTCTCCTCTCTCGGGGCGTCCGTCGACCTTGGACGCGTGCGGTTCTACGATCCCAAGCGACACGCCACTCAAGCGAAGCTGCCCTCCGGCGTCGGTGATGCGCTGACCTGCACCGACGGTGCGTTCGGCAACGGCGAGCCGTGCGTGGCGGACGCGGCGACCGTCGTCTGCGAAGATCACGGGTGCCCGGGCATGGACGGTGATCACGCTGGGCGCAGGCACCATGGCCCGCATGGCGGACACGGACATGGACATGACACCGACGACTCTGCGGAGGCGAGCGACGATCCGGCGGTCGCGACACCCCTCACTGTCGTTGCGGGGCAAGTCGCTGTCCCCGAACACGGCGTCCCGAGCGCCCTCCAGTGCGGTGATGGAGACCGCGAAGAAGACGACGAATAGCGGCGCATCCCGACCGGGAGCTCACGCCGAGCGCGACGCATCGCTCGAGGTGCGCGTCCTCGCGCGTGATCGTTCGCGAAGGGTCGCGTAGACGACGAGCAGCACGAGCGCTCCACCGAGCACGGCCGAGGAGCCGACCGTTCCGAGGTTGAGGCCGCCTTTGTCGCCCGGCTTCGTGAGGACGTCGCCCATCGTGGCGCCGAACGGGCGGGTGAGGACGAAGGCGACCCAGAAGAGCGCGGTCTTCGGCGCGCGCGTGAAGAACGCGAGCAGGAGGATCACGGCGAGCAGTCCGCCGATGAGGAGCGCGCCGCCGGCGAAGCCGAGGCCCGAATCGTCCGCGAGGAAGTCGCCGAGCGCCGTGCCGAGGGTGTTCGAAAACAGGATCGCGGTCCAGTAGAGGACCTCGACCTTGAGCGTGCGGATCTCGGTCACCACGAAGGACTCGCCGAGCAGGCGCCAGACGAGGAAGATCGCGCCGAGGAGCCCGACGAGCACGAGGCTCCCGGTCGCGTACCCGAGCTCGAGCGTTCGATCCATGTAATCGCTCATCGTCGTCCCGGCGGTGCTCGTCGAGAGGATGACCAGCCAGTAGAGCGCCGGGTGGTAGCGCTTCACGGCGAGCTGCGCGCCGACCGTGACCACGAAGAAGGCGACGAGGATCAAGGAGCTGACGGCGTAGCCGACGTCGAGCGTCATCGAGAGCAGGTCGCCCGCCGTCTCCCCGAGCGTCGTCGCGACGATCTTCATCACCCAGAAGAGCGCGGTCAGGGCGGGGATCTTGCTCGGTCGGGCTTCCATGTTCGGTGCCGTGCCTCTGTCGCGCCCGAACCGCGGTGGTTCGAGGATCTCGAAGAACACTAGCTCCGCCCGCGCCGAGCGCTCGCCCGTCCGCGGGAGCGAGCGAGGGGAGACAGCGCGCCCCCGGTCGTGCGAGAAAGGGCCCATGTCGAGCCGCCGTGAAGCCCTCGCTCTCCTCGTCGCCACCGCCGCCGCGCTCGCGGGGTGCGGGAAGTCGGGCCCGCCCACGAACTCGGACGGGACTCGGAAGGTCAAGCTCGCCCTCAACTGGGTCCCCGAGCCCGAGTTCGGCGGGTTCTACGCCGCGCGCGACTCGGGCGCCTACAAGGCGGAGAAGCTCGACGTGGAAATTCAGGCCGGTGGTCCAGGTGTACCCGTGTTGCAAATGGTCGACTCGGGCAAGGCGGACTTCGGCATCGTGGGCGCGGACGAGGTGATCACGGGGCGCGCGAAGGGCATGGACATCGTGGTCCTCTACGCGACCTACCAGACGTCGCCGCAGGGGCTGATGGCGCACGAGGAGAAGGGCTTCACGAGCATCCAAGAGCTCCTCAAGTCCGGCGAGATCGGCATGGAGCCGGGCCTGCCCTACGCGCAGTTCCTGAAGAAGAAGTACGGCGAGTTCGGCGCGAAGGTCGTCCCGTACGACGGGGACGTCGCGCACTTCGTCGCGGACCCGAACTTCGCGCAGCAGTGCTACGTGACGAGCGAGCCGCTCAGCGCGCGGAAGAAGGGCGCGAAGCCGAAGGTGTTCCTCATCGCGGACGAGGGCTTCAACCCGTACGTCGGCGTCGTCATCACGCGCCGCGCGTTCGCGAAGGACTTCCCGGACATCGTGAAGGGGTTCGTCGCCGCCACGAAGAAGGGCTGGACGGACTACCTCGCCGATCCCACCGCCGCGAACGCCACGATGGGCAAGCTCAACACGTCGATGGACGAGGCGACGTTCAAGGAGGCGGCGGACGCGCAGAAGCCGCTCGTCACGGGCCCGTCCGGCGCGGACATCGGCTCGATGACGAAGGAGCGCTGGGCGGATCTCGCGGGGCAGCTCCGGGCGATCGGCGCGGTCGACAAGGCCGTCGAGATCGACTTCATGCTCTGAGCGGCGCGCCTACCGAGCGAGGATCCACGCGGCGACGTCGCTCACGACGGCCTCGTCCACGTGCGACGCGAGTTTGTACTCCTCCGGTCCGCTCGGACCGTCGCCCGGGATCATGAGGTGATTGAGCTTGGGGTAGGTCTGGAGCTTCGCCTTGGGCTTGCCGTCGAGCGCCTTCTTCCACGCGCCGAAGTCGCTCATCGTGACTTGGTAGTCGCGTTCGCCCTGGAGCACCAACACGCGGCAGTCGAGCTTCGCGGCCACCACGGGCGCGTCGTAGTGGGCGAGGTCGCGCCAGTATGCCGGCGCTGCCCCGAAGATCACCTCGGTGTCGGGCGCCTCGGCGCCCCCGAGGATCGCCTGGTGCCGCTCGTTCTGCTTCTTGAGCGGCTCGAGCTTCGCGGTCTCGTCGGGCGTGAGATCCCCGTCGAGGCGCAGGATGTACTCGGTCTGACGGACGATCGCGTCCCCGACCATGCCCGTGCTCCCCGCCACGATCACGATCCCCGCGAGCTTCGCGTCCGCCTCCGCGATGCGCGGCGCGAGCTGACCGCCCAGGCTGTGCCCGAGCACGAACACGCGCGCGGGGTCGATTGCGGGGTCCTTTCGGAGGAGCTCGACCGCGCGCGCGGCGTCCTCGAGCGTCTCCTCCTTCACGGTGAACGTGCCGATGACGGGCCCGAGCGCTCGAGCGTGGACGCGCGTCCGCTTGTCGTACCGCAGGACCGCGATCCCCTTCGACGCGAGGCCGAGCGCGAGATCCTCGAACGGGCGGTTCGGGCCGACGGACTCGTTTCGATCGCCCGGCCCGGAGCCGTGCACGAGCACGATGGCCGGGAAGGGGCCGGTCCCGGGCGGGAGGACCAGCTCGCCGGGCAGCTTCCATGGATCTTCGCCCACGGTGATCGCGCGCTTCACGAGATCGCCCTTGGCGTAGCTCGGCGGCGCGTACTCGCCCTGCGGGGGCCGGAAGAACAGCCCGGAGATGCGGCCTTTGTCGTCCCACGCGATCGTCGCGTCGAGCGAACCGCCTTGGAACACGCAGGGAACGACGACGACGCGATAGGGGCCGGTGTCCTCGCGGCGAGGCGCTCCCGGCTCCTTGAACGCGCCGAGCGCTTGCTCGAGGCCGGCCCAGGTCTCCTCGAGCTTCGGCGTGGGCAGGCCGGCCGCGACCTTCTCGTCGAACATCGCGCTCGCGTCCGCGTATTTGCGCTGCGCGAGAAGGCCGATGAACTTCGTGGAAGAGGCTTCCGGGGAGGTCGCGGTCATGGCGGTAGAGCTCGACGCGGCGGACGGGGGTGGAGGGGCGACGGGCCGACCCGACGCCGACGGAGCGCCGCTCGCCGCCGGCGTTTGTTCAGGCTTGGACCCGCAAGCGGCGCCTAGCGTGAGGATTTGCGCCACAAGAACGAACGATCGCGCGCGGGTCAGCAACGAAGTCGCCATGCTCGAAACGGCTCGCGCCGTGCGGCTTCCGACATTATGTGGGCTCGGGATGGAAGACCAGCCTGGCAGCCGCCAGCGGCTCGTGCGTCGCCTGTTCGACCAGCCGGGGGTCTACCTCCGCAACAGCGCGCACATCGAGATCCGCCGCAGAGCGACGCGCGAGCTCGTCGAGCCGCTCCTCTCCGCGCTGCCGCGCCCCGAGATCGTGGACGTCGGCTGCGGAGACGCGCGCTGCTCCCTCCAGTTCCTCGCTCCCTCGTCGCACCTCACGCTGGTCGATCTCGCACCCGCGATGTTGTCGATCGCCGCGTCGCGCATCCCGCCAGGGCTCGAGGCGAACGCGACCCTCGTCGAGAACACCCTCGAGGCGTTCTCCCCACCCAGCGCGTTCGATCTCGTCATCTGCCTCGGCGTCCTCGCGCACGTCCCGGACGTGCGCGTCGCGGTTCGGAAGCTCGCGGAGCTCACGCGACCGGGCGGGGCCGTCCTCGTGCAGCTGACGGATCACGAGGAGGTGCTGAGCCTCGTGAACGACGCGTTCCATCGGTTCAAGCGCCTCGTCATGAGCGACCCGGGGTACACGATCCAGCGGCCTCGCGTGGCGGACGTCGTCGCCTGGGCGGAGGACGCGGGGCTCCGCCTCTCGGCGACGCGCCAGTATTGGGTGCTCCCGCCGCTCGCGGGGCGCCTGCCCGAAGAGACGGGGCTCGATTTGCTCCACCGCTTGTACGAGAGCCCGCGCGCGTCGCGCTTCGGGACCGAGAAGCTCCTCCTGCTCACACGACCCAAAGAGGCACAGCGATGATCATCGTCGGACTCTCCCCCACCGCGCACGAGAGCGCTTGCGGCATCCTCGTGGACGGAAAGCTCGTCGCGGCCGCGGCCGAGGAGCGGTTCACGCGCGTGAAGAACCAGGGAGGGGTCCCGGCGCGCGCGCTCGAGTGGTGCCTCCGGCAGGCGGGCGTCACCTCGAGGGACGTGGACCACGTCGCGTACGCAGCGCTCCCCTTCATGAAGGAGCGCGCGCGCGATCTCGTGGGGTTCGGCAAGAACCTCGTGTTCGTCGCGCAGGCGACGGACAACGCGCAGCGGAAGCTCGCGCACCTCGCGAACTACGCGAAGAACCTCGCGTTCAACAGTGACTGGCGCGGCAAGGAGAGCGTCATCCTGGACGAGCTGAAGGCGTTCGACCTCGACAAGAAGCTCGTGTTCGTGGACCACCACCAGTCGCACTGCGCGGCCGCGTACTACACGTCCGGGTTCGATCGGTGCCTCGTCATCTCGCTCGATGGCTACGGCAGCGGTCAGGCGGGCTCGTTCTATTTGGGCGCGGGCGGGAAGCTCACGCTCCTCTCGCCGATCCCGTACCCGCACTCGCTCGGCACGTTCTACCGGCGCGTCACGCAGGCGCTCGGGTTCAAGCCGAACCGGCACGAGGGAAAGATCGTCGGGCTCGCCGCGTTCGGCGATCCCTCGCGTCTGTACGACGAGGTGATGGCGCGGTTCGACCTCGAGCACCCCGACTACTACCGGTACAAGTCGAGCCAGGATCCGTTCTTCGAGCGGCAGCTCGCGGCGAACTATCCGCGCGAGGACGTGGCCGCCGCCTACCAGCGCGTCCTCGAGGACGTCGCGACGAAGTACGTGCGGCGCTGGGTCGAGCGCACGGGCGTCACGAAGATCGCGTGCGCGGGCGGCGTGCTCGCGAACGTGAAGATGAACCAGCGGTTCATGGAGATCCCCGGGGTCGAGGAGCTGTTCGTCTTCCCCGCGATGAGCGACGGCGGCGTCGGCGTCGGCGCGGCGTTCGCGCTCCACGCGGATCTCGTCGGCAAGCAGCCCGAGCGCCTCGAGGACGTGTACCTGGGCCCCGGATACACCGACGCGGAGATCGAGACGGAGCTTGCGCGGAGCGGGCTCTCGTATCGCAGGACGGACGACGTCGAGCGCGAGATCGTGGACCACCTCGTGAACGATCAGGTCGTCGCGCGGTTCAACGGGCGCATGGAGTTCGGCCCGCGCGCGCTCGGGAACCGATCGATCCTGTACCCCGCGAAGGATCCGAGCGTGAACAAGTGGCTCAACGACCGGCTGAAGCGCACCGAGTTCATGCCGTTCGCGCCCATCTCGCTCGCGGAGCGCGCGGACGATCTCTACGAGAACATCGGCCGCATCCGGTACACCGCCGAGTTCATGACCTGCACGACGAACTGCACGAAGCAGATGCGCGACCAGTCGCCCGCGGCCGTGCACGTGGACGGCACCGCGCGCCCGCAGCTCGTGAGCGAGCGGATCAACCCGAGCGTCTACAAAGTCATCAAGGGATACGAGGCCCGCACGGGGATCCCGACGCTCATCAACACGAGCTACAACATGCACGAGGAGCCGATCGTCTGCTCCCCGGACGACGCGATCCGCGCGTTCAAGGACGGCGGCCTCGGCGTGCTCGCGCTCGGGAACTTCATCGTCGATCGGTCCGCTTCGGCGTCGGCCGCCTCCCTGCGCTCTTCCTGACCGGTGGAGCGCCAGGGCCGCTCCGATTCTTCTCCCCAACGCCGGGGGGCCTCGCGTCGCAGGCAGGATCGCGCGGACGCGGCTTCGCGGACGGGCGTCGCGCGGTGGCTCCCGAGGGAGCGAATCGAGAACCTCACGCTCGGCGTGCTCTCCCTGCTCGTCGCCGGGAGCGTCCTCGCGGTGGGGGGAGCGCCGCCCGTCGTCGTGGTGGTCCTCGCGCCGCTCGCGTTCGTCGCCGCGCTGCTCTGTACGTGGATGCCGAGCGCCGGACGCGGGCACTCGCTCGCGCCGTTCGCCGTGTTCCTCGGCCTCGCGGCGTACTCCATCCTCCAAGCGATCCCGACGCCGGCGGCGCTCCTCAAGGCGCTCTCTCCGGTGGCCGCGGACGTCTGGGCGCGGGCGCTCGTGCCCCTCGGCGAGGAGGTGACGACGCGCTCGATCTCCCTGGATCGGGGCGCGTCGCTCCTCGAGGCGCTGAAGTGGGCGAGCTACGCGTGCACGTTCTTCGCGGCGACCTCGGTCGCTCGCCGAAGGGGCGCGGAGTTCGGAGTCGCGATCGTGTTCGTGTCCGCGGTCGTCGTCGCGACGGTGACGATCGGCCATCAGCTGCTCGAGGCGCGCCGCCTCTACGGGTTCTACCGACCCATCACGAACGTCGATCTGCACCACATCGGTCCGCTCGCGAACCCGAACAACCTCGCGGGCTACCTCAACCTCGGCCTGTTCTCGGGGCTCGGCCTGCTCTTCGGGCGACGCGCCCTCTTGCCGAGGACCCTGACGACGATCGGGTGCGTGATCCTGGTCGCGGTCGGTGTGCTGAGCGGCTCTCGCGGCGGCCTCATCGCAATGCTCGTGGGCACCGTGGGCTTCTCGATCCTGGTGTTCGTCACGCGCCTCCGCCGTGACGCGGACGGCGCGGAGGCGGGCACGGTGCGCCGCGCGATCTGGCTGCTCCCCGGCATCCTCGCGCTCGGCGGCGGGCTCGTCCTGCTCGGGCTGAACCGCACGTTCTTGACCGAGATCTCGATGTCCGGGGGCGGGCTCGACAAGTTCAAGATCCCGCTCTGGACGAAGCCCCTCATCCTCGATTTCAAGTGGGTCGGCATCGGCCGCGGGGCCTTCGAGAGCGTGTTCCCCGCGTACCACCCGCCGGTGAAGGGGAACGTCGTCTTCACGCACCCGGAGAACGTCGTCGTCCAGTGGTCGAGCGAGTGGGGCCTCGTCGGCGTCGTCGCGCTGATCGCCCTCTTGGTGCTCTTCCGCCCGAACCGACTCGCGATCACGCGCAGCGCGCTCAACGCGGGCGTGCTCGTGGGGGTGGGCGCCCTGCTCCTCCACAACCTCGCGGACCTCAGCCTGGAGCTCTTCGGCGTGGGCACCGCGGTCGCGACCCTGCTCGGCTCGCTCTGGGGCGACGAGCGCCGGCACGGGGGACGCGGTGAGTTCAAGGAGCGCCCGTGGTTCATCCGCGGCGTCGTGGCGTGCGCGGCGGCGCTCGCGATCGTCGTCGCGGCGCGCGGCGATCACGGCGTCACGCGCGACCGGCGGAGCATCAGCAACCTGGTTACGGCGGCCGCCGACAAGGCGGATCGCATGAGCGTCGCGCGGCCGGCGATCCGGCAGGCGATGCTCGCTCACCCCGCGGACTATTACTTCCCGCTCGCGGGCGCGATGGTCGCGCTCGAGTCGGGGGAGAACCCGATCCCGTGGATCCAGCGCGCGCTCGAGCGCGGACCGGTGATCGGTCGAACGCACTTCGTGCTCTCCGAGATCCTGTCGCGGCGGGGCATGCTGAATCAGTCGCTCCTCGAGATGCGGACCGCGGTCGAGTGCGAGCCGGCGCTCGCGTCGGCGGTCGGGAGGTTCGCGGTCCAGAACACGCGAGTGCCCGCCGACCTCCTCCGCGCGGTGCCGACCGAATCTCCCGTCCCCGTCCAGGCGGACGTGCTCGAGGCGATGTCCGAGCGACTCGATCGACCGGAGGATCTCGAGGCCGCAGAGGCGCTCGATCGCGAGACGATCGAGCGGGACCCCTCCCGCCGGTCTCCGCGTGAGCGCATCGTGACGCGCCGGTTGCGCGGGCTCGAGCTCCACTCCGCGCCGTGCGAGGACCGCGCGCCGTGCGTGGACGAGCTCGCGGCGCAGGCGGAGGAGTTCAAGTCGCGCTGGCCGAAGAGCTCCCGGGGGGCGCAGATCTTGGCGGAGCTCGCGCGCGTCGAGGGCCGGCCCGAGGAGGCGCACGAGATCCTTCGCGAGGCGTGCGCGCTCCCGAGCGAGGCCGCGGCGTGCCTCAAGCTCCTCGCTCCCCTCGCGACGCTCGACGAGCTGCCGGACGTGCTGTCGCGCCTCACGAGCGTCTCCTGCACGAACCGCGCGGACTGCGGCGCGGCCCACGATTGGGCCGCCGCGCTCCTTGAGTCGAGGCGCCAGTGGGCGCAGGCCTTCACCTCGCGCGAGCGCGCGATCGAGCAGGGCGTCACCGACGAGCGGCTCCTCGCCGCCGCGAACGCCGCGGAGGTCGCGGGCCTCTACGGCGACGCGATCCGCGTGCTCCAGCGCCTGAAGCCCCGAAGAAAGGGTGACGCTTCGATCGACGCGCGCATCCGCGAAGACGAGGCAAAGAAGACCGGGCCTCTCCGCTGAGAGGCCCGCTCAGGATTCCGCGGCAGAGCCGCGACAGCACGGAGCGCTCAGAATTCGTCCCGACCCACGTCCGGCTTCGCCGGATCGCGCACGGTCCCTTCGAAGTCGATCGCTGGCGCGCCCGCGGACGTCCCCGCGCCGATGCACATCGACCCCGCGAGCAAGTGCGTGTCGACCGGGTAGTTCGCGAACGACGGATCGATCGAGAACACGCCCGAGACGGTCATGTCCGCGAGCATGTTCACCGTAGCGGCCGAGGTGAAGTTCGTCGCGTTCTCGTTCACGTAGAGCGCTGTCGGGTTCTGGAACGTGTCGAGGTCGTTGTTCTCGAAGATGCGCGGGTCCGCGGAGGTGTCTGCCTCCGCGAACACGAAGCGCGCAGCAGCGCACGCGCCGCCGCGGACGATGTTGTTCCGGAAGACGCCGACGCCCGAGATGGGCGGGACCGCGGACGCGCCGAGCTGGATCCCCGTGCTCGTGCACGTCCCGTTCGGCGTGCCGCCGCCGTCGATGTCGTTCGAGTGCACGTCGATCTCGTTGAGCCCGCTCGACACGAGGATCTCGGCGCCCTTGCTCGCGGTGACGGCGGGCAGCGCCATGCCCGTGCAGTCGCCCCCCGTGAACCCGAAGATCAGGTTGTTGACGACGCGCGCCGCGGCGTTGTCCGCGTGAACGCCGATCGCGACCGGCGAGCATCCGCCGGTGATCGTGTTCGAGTCCACGACCGCGGTCGTGTTCTCGAGCCACACTCCGTAGGACGCATTGAGGCCGCCGCGGCCGGTGATCTTGTTGTAGGCGATGCGCGCGCACCCATCGCCGTCGCAGCGGACGCCCGTCGCCGTCGGCGGGAACCCGAAGTGCGAACCCTCGATGGACTTGTTGCCGAGCACGACGCACTGGCTCGCCACGTTGTTGAGCGCTCCGCAGTGCACCGCGTTCGGGTTCGCGGCCTGGTCCTCACCGCCGCCCACGATGCTTCGGTTCGAGTCGATGACGGCGTGGCAGTCGCCCATGATGCGCACGGCGTCGACGTTGCTCGTGGGCGCGGAGCCCGCCGCCTGGATGCTGAAGTTGTCGAAGATCCAGGGCGCCGCGGCCGCGCAGTCCTCCATCCAGATGCCGTGCGAGTTCACCTTCGCGTTCTGCTGCGAGACGTTGCTCGTGCGGATGATGTCGCCCGTGGCGTCCCCCGAGACGCGGATCGCCGCGCCGTCCGTGGCCGTCCCGCCGCAGACCGCGCTCCCCTCGATGAGCGATCCGGGAGAGTCACTCAGGAATACGCCGTAGCTCGCGGTGACGTTGCCACCCCCGGGGTTCCCGCGGATAGCCGGGTTCGGCGGGTTGCCTCCGCACCCGTCGTCGCAGTGCCCCGTCGCGTCGAGGCTGAGGCAGTTGTTCACGAGGGAGACTTGGCTCCCGATCGATCGCACGCCGATCGCCTCCGCCGAGCCGGAGCCTCCATCGATGCGGCTCCTCGTGACGAGCGCGCTCCCCGCGTTCAACACGTTCACGCCGTACGAGCTCGCCGCGGTCACCGAGTTCGCGATGGTGACGCGCGTGAGCACGACGTTCTTCGCTCCGTTGACCGTCACGCCCGCGGTCGCGCCCACGCCGCCGACCGCGAACCGGTCGACGCGCACGTCGCTCAGAGACGTCGGCAGGACGACGGTGTTCGGGAACGTGACGCCCTCGGGCGTCTTCGGTTGGAGGATCGTGGTCGTGGCGATCGGGCACTGGTTCCACGTCGTCGACTCGTAGTTGCCGGCGACCGACACCCCGTTCGACATGGTGACCGTCGTCCCCGCCGCGTTCGCGTAGACACCCGTCACGGGAACGTTCGGGGTCCCGCACGCGCTCCCCGCAGCGACGCACACGAGCTTCGGGCCCACGTGGGTCGCGGCCCAATTGATAGCCGCTTGCACGGTTTGGAAGGGCTTCGTCGTCGTCCCGTCTGCGGTGCCGTCGTTGCCGGTCGTGGTGACGGGGATACACGACTTGCAGTCCTCGTCGACCACGCCGTCGCAGTCGTCGTCGATCCCGTCGCACGTCGCATCGGTGATCGGGGGCGGCGGGCTCGGCGGCAGGCACACGCCGGGCTGACCCATCGCGCACGCGGGGATCGTCGTCTTGCAAGCCCCGAGGCCGCACGTGATCATCCCCGTGCCGTTGTCGGGCGTGCCGTTGCAGTCCTCGTCGAGCCCGTTGCACGCTTCGCCGCTCGGGAGCACCTCACCGACGCACGCGCTCCAGATGCCCGCGGTGCACGTCTGCGAGCCAGCGGCGCAGCTCCCCACGTTCGAGGTCCCCGCGGGGCCGGAGTAGCAGGACGCGACCGCCTGATCGGAGATCGTGTCGTCGGCGTCGTCGCAGTCGATGCCCGCGCACGCGCAGTTCACACCCGCGCCGAAGCCGTCGTGGTCCGCGTCCGTACAGCCCGGGCTCGACGCCTCGCAGTTCCCTCCGTTGCACGCCCACGCGCCGCACGCCGGCGGGCCTCCGAGCGCCGCGTCGCAGTCGCTCGCCATCACGCACTCGGGCGGCATCCCGCTCGAGCTGCTCGCCACGGTGGTGCCGCTCGCGCTCGTCGTCATCGAGCCAGTGGTGGTGGTCACGCCCGTGCCGCCGGCGCCGCCCATCCCGGAGCCCGTGCTGCCGGTCCCCGACGTGGAGAGATCGTCGTCGCTGGACTCGCACCCCGCGACGAGCGCGCCCGCGCCGATCGCGCACAACGAGACCATGCGAATCAGAAAGCCTTGCCGCTCGCGTCCCATGGAACCTCCCAAGCTGTAGAAGAAAGAAGCTGCCGCTCTCCCCCGCCCCCGGGTGCTCGCGCGCAGCAGGGCGGAGACGTGCTCAGCCCCGCTCGAGCGTATGCGGGCGCCCGAGGGATCCGCAAGCCGCCCCGCGGATCAGTTGTTGGCGATGCAGTCGATCAGGTTCACGCACTCTGTGGGGTTCGCGAGCGCCTTCAACGCGGAGCCGAGGCAGCTCGTGACCGTGGACTTCGCCCCCGTGCACTCGGGCTCCGTGAGGTTCGTGCAAGCCTTGAGCGCGATCGCGCAGAAGTTCCGCTGCGGTGACGCGCACTCGGGCGTCCCGTCGCCGAGCGGGACCTGGGTGCACACGGACGGCTTCGCCTCCGCCGCGTCGATCAGGCGCGCTCGGCAACAGAACGGACTGCCCGGCGCGCTCGCCGTCACCGCGTCGCACGCTTGGCAGCAGACGGTCTTGAAGTCGCTGAAGCCGGAGCCGCACACGGCCTTGAAGCTGTCGCAGAACCCGGAGCACGCGCTGTCCCCGCACGTCGCGGATCCCATGGGGAACGCGGTCGCCTCGGTGCAGCTCGTGCCGGTCGAGACGCTCGTCGACTCCATGGAGGCACCGCTCGAGCCCTTGGTGGAAGAGCCGGTGGTGCCCGTCCCCGTGGCGCGCGACCCGCCCTGCCCGTCTTGCTCGCTGATGAAGAGCTGACACCCGCCCGCGCCGAGCGCGGCGCATGCGATGACGACGGCGAGCACGCCGCCCACCTGGAGGAGGGTCGCGTCGATAGAAGCCAAGCCGCTCCATCGTGCGCCTCCGCTCGATCCCTCGTCAAGCCTGTGCCAGTAAAGAGGTGGTCCGGCGCCGTCGAAGCGCGCCTTCCTCTACGCCCGGAGCCAATACGGACAGCCGATAGCCATGTTGGGCCTCACCCAGAGCTCGTCGCCCGCGTGGGCGGAGAACGCGACGAAGGATCTCCCGCGGCTCCTCGCGGACCACGCGCACTGCGAGATGAAAGCCGCATCCAGCGCGCTCGCGCTCTCGACGCGGGCGATGGCCTACCCGAAGGTCGTGCGGGCGCTCGCAGAGATCGCCGAGGAGGAGCTCTCGCACTTTCGCAGCGTGCTCGCGGTGCTCGACGAACGAGGCATCGCGCTCGGCCCACCCGAGGAGGACGGCTACGTCGCGGAGCTCCTGCGCCGCACCCACCAGTCGGCGGCGCGGCGGTCCGTCGCGGACGCGCTCGTCGATCGCTTGCTCGTCGGCGCGCTCATCGAGGCCCGCTCGTGCGAGCGCTTCGCTGCTCGCCGCGGAGCTTGGGCGGCGCGGCGACGAGCCGGCCCTGGCCGGCTTCTTCGAGGGGCTCCTCGCATCGGAGGCGCGCCACCACGTCGTCTTCGTGGAGCTCGCGAACCACGTGCGGGGAGACGCGGCGAGCGTGCGGGAGCGCCTCGCGGCGCTCCAGGCGACCGAAGGCGAGGTCGTCCGCGCGCTGCGCGGCGACGCGACGATCCATGGGTGACCCATGATGGATGGACTCGATCCCGCGCTCCTCGATCCGCTCGTGTTCGACGGCCGCATCGCGCGCGCCGCGGAGGTCCTCGCGCGCGTGCGGCGGCGCCTCTCCCACGCGGATCTGGACGATCTGCCGAACCCGTTCGCGGGCGCGCGCGCCGTCTCGAGCAAGGCGACGGTGGACGCCACCCAGGATCTCGCGAGCGACCCTCTGTTCGCCGCGCTCCGCGGCTGGACGGCGCACCTCACGATCGAGCGCGTCACCTTCGACGACGAGCTCTCGGTGGAGCGCGCGCTCCGCGCCGAGGAACCGTCGCCAGAGCTCGGTGAGCGCCCGCGGTCCTTCGCCTCGCTCCTGCGCGAGCTGCTCGTCGAACCATCGGAGAGCACCCGGCGCGCGACCCTCGCGGCATCGCTCGCGCACCGCGCGGCCGCGATCCAACCGCGCGTGCGGCACTGGTTCGAGCGGCGCGCGGAGGCGCGTCGGCAGCTGTCGCAGCGCGGGAGCCCGGCTCCCGCAGCGCCGGGTCGGAGCCCCGAGGAGCTCGCGGGGAAGCTCCTCGCGGCCGTCGCCTCGAGCGGATCTCTCCCGCGTTCGCCGTCGCTCGAGGTGCTGCTCGATGCGTCGCTCGCCCGGAGCGCGACGGAGGGGTGGCCCGCGCAGCTGAACGTGCGGTGGCTCGCGAGGCTCTTCGGGGACACCGAGCTCGTGCGCGGGCTCGCGCTGGATCTCGAGCCCGAAGACCTCCCACCCGCGATCGGCGGAGCGTCGTTCGCGCGGGCGCTCGGGGCGTTCGGGGCCGCGGTGTTCCACGCCGATCGCCCCCGATCTCGGCCGTTCGTGCTGTCGCGGTCGCCGGACGACGAGCGAGCGGCCGCGCGGAGCTGGTTGTTCGCGTCCCTCCCGTGCACGCCGGCGTTCGGGCGCGCGTTCCTGTCCCTCGGATCGGATCGCGCGCGGAGCCAGGCTCGCGCCATCGCGCGCGCGGTGGGTGTGCAAGCCGCGTTCTTGGCGATCGCCGCGACCGCGGAGCAGCACGTGGTCATGCCCGAGCGGCGCGCGCGCGTCGCCTTCGAGGAGACGACCGCGTGTGCGTTCGGCGAGCCGCTCCCGGGCCCTCTCGTGGGGACCCTGCCGCGCGTACGCCCGGACGCCGGCGTCGAGCTCCGCGGGCTCCTCCTCGCCGCGCGTGATCGCGAGCGGCTGCGCGACACGTACGATGAGGACTGGTTCAAGAACCCGCGGGCGCACGAGGCGCTCCGCCACGAGCACGCCGCGCTCCCCTCGCGCGCGGACGACGCCGCGCTGGACGAGGGGCTCGCCGCCGTCGAGCGGATCCTCGCGGAGGCCGTGGGGTGAGCGCGCCCGCGGTGTTCCGCGCGGAGGACCAGGAGCTCCTCGAGGAGCTCGAGGACGAGCTGGTCATCGGGCGCCTCTTCACCGCGTTCGCTCCCCCCGGAGCGAGCGCGCTCCCGAGCCGCGCCGGGGGGCTCGTGTCTCACGTGCGTCGCATGGAGGGGGGACGGCAGGCCGTCGCGCGCGTGGTGGACGGCGCCGACGCTCGCGCGGAGCTCTCGCCCTTCGTGCTCCGCGACGACCTCCGCCACCTCGCCCCCGAGTACCTCCACCACCTCGCGATCTTCTTCGACCGCGTCGCGAGGGCCATCGCGTCGGCGATCGGCGAGAAGGCGTCCGGCCCTCGTCCGCGCGGCGCCGCCCTCCGCGACGCGTACCTCGACGCCCGAACGCGGAGCACGGCCGCGTTCATCGCGCTCCACGATCGGACGGCCTACCTCACGGAGTACGCGCGGCGCGTGCTCGGCGGCGCGCCGTCGAGCGTGGACGTGCAGTCCACGGCGCTGACGATCGTCGCCGAGTGCGTGGACGATCTCGCGAGGGCGGCGCGGGACGGCGCGCGCGTCCTCTCTCGCGGGTCGGAGCTCGCGCTCGAGGCGCTCGCGCGCGTTCGCACCGCGTGCCGCATGAGCGGCGCCGAGGAGCGCACCCAGGCCGCGTTCGCCCGGCGCGCGGAGTCCGCGCGCATGGGCGCGATCGACGAGGCGCTCGCTCCGCTCCTCGACGCGCTCGCCGAGGCGCGCGTGCGCGAGGCCCCCGTGCGCGAGCTCGTCACGATCTTCGCGAAGATCCACGCGGTGTGGGTGTGGTCGAGCGGAGACGACACCGTCGAGCGCTTCGCCGTCGACGGCGTTCTCGACTTCTGCTGGGAGATCCGGCGCAAGCACGATCTCTCGGGGATCGGCCTGCTCCTCGCGCCCTGCGTCCCCCTCTACGAGAGCCTCGCGAACCGGATCGAGACCGATCCGAAGCACCACATCGGGTACGCCTCGAAGTGCGCTCAGGTGTACTGCTTCCGCTCGGACGCGGAGACGCAGTCCGAGAAGGAGCTCGCGTTCGCGGAGCGCGCCATCAAACTCTGCAGCACCCACCGAAACGGTCGCGCGACCGTCGCCCACATCCTCTGCAACCGCGCGATCGCGAAGCTCTCGACCGCCCTCGTCACGCGCTCGGTCATCGAGGCCGCGAAGCGGGACATCGCTCGGGCCGAGGAGCTGTGGCCCACGTCGACGCGCATCGCCGCGGCGAAGGCGAAGCTCGCCGGGCACGCGGGGAAGTAGCCGCGCGCTCGCGGCTCGTGCGTCACGTCGCGCTCAGCGCGTGAACGACACGTCGACCTTGACCTTGCCTTCACCCTTGCCGGCCGTCGTCTGCGCGAAGTAGCGGAAGCAGTCCGCGATGGACGGAGGAGACTTCGTCTCGACGCCCGTCGACATCACGACCTGCCCCGATTTTCCGAGCACGACGTCGAACGTGACGGAGCCCTTCTTGTCCGCCTTCGCGTCCCCCAGCGCGACGCACTTGCGGAGCTCGTCCGTTCGCTTGCCGAGCGCGTCCCCGTACGGCCCCGCGAGCGCCTTGTCCCCCGTGGCCTTCACCGTGACCTTCCCCGCCGCCTCGAGCTTCGTGAGCCCGTCGGGGGGCGCGACACGACCCGCGAAGACCGCGTCCACCTCGGCCTCTGGCACGCCGCGCGACACCCAGAGCGGACGGAGGGACATCTGCATCATCGTCGCGGCGTTGCCGTCGATGTTCGCGAGGCCCTTGCAGGCCGCGAACGTCCCGTCGTTGCACGCGTCGAGGAGCGGCTGGATCTCGGCGAGGGAGCCGACCGGCGCGCCGCACGTGAGCGCGATCGTCCCGAGCTGGATCCCCTCCTTCTCCTTCTCGCAGAGCGCCTTGAAGTCGCTCTCGAGCGCCTTCGGATCGACGAGCGCCGCGAGGAAGACCGCGTTCCGGCATGTGTTGCGGCCGAACCGCGGGCACGCGCCCCGATACACGGCGAGCTTCCAAGCGAAGTCTTTCTCCGACTCCCGCACGATGTCGCACGCCTTCAGCAGGCCGCCTTTGCAGGCGAGCCCGAAGTCGTCGAACGTCGACGGATCCGTCTCGACCTTGCCCTCGAGCAGCCGGCTGCAGCACGAGATGTCCCCGTTCCCGCAGCGCTCTTTCATCGCGACCGAGGTCGCGTTCGTGCACTTGGGATCCGCCTTCGACGGATCGACGGGCGCTTGGGATCCCACGGGAGCGGGCTTCTTCTCGTCCCCGCACGCGCTCGCGAGGACGACGAACCACGACGCGAACAGTGCTCCGGCGAACGCGCGCTTCATCGCCGCAAGCTAGAGCACCGACCGGTTCGAATCACCGAGTATTCACGCGATTCCTTCGGTGCTGAAAACCAGCCAGGTCAGGATCGCGCGCGCTGACTTGGCTCAGCGAGCCCACCTCTCGGAAGAAAAAAGCTGGGGGGAGGCGCGATCACACGAGGCGGTTCTGGAGGATCCGACGCATGAACGACCCCTCCGTCTCCCCCGCGGGGAGCGGGATCGCGAAGAGCTCGAGCGCGCGCTCCGCGCTCTCGAGGAGGGCCGCGCGAGGAACGTCGGGCAAGAGCAGGATGGACGGCGATTTCGCGTCGAGCGCGCGCTCGAGGGGCGACGCCGAGAGCCCCGCGGCGAGGAGCGCGGTCCCGCTCCTCCTCGCGCAACGGCTCACCGCTGGTCCTCACCTCCACCTTCGCGCCGGTGTGTAGCAGCTCGAGCGCGCGCTCGGCATGTGGACAAGTGGGTTGTCGAAAGAGGAACACGCGCGGCGGCTTCGGGATCGCGAGGAGCGGACGCATGGCTACCTCGAGAGCAGGTGATCGCAGAGCTCGCGAAGTCCGTGGACCGCCTCGGGGAGCATCTGCATCGTGAGCCGCTTCGATTCGCGGCCGTCCTGATATTGGAACGTCACGAGCGCGATCGGCACGTCGAGCTCGCGCCCTCGGCTCGACGAGCCGAGCGTGTCGATCCGCCACTCCGCGCCGGTGAGCACCGCGCCGTGCGCCGCGATGGTCCCGCGGACGATCTCGTCGCGGAGGGCGCCGACGCGCGCGTGGTAGAGCGCGAGCACGACCTCGAGCAACGGGCTCGCGATGCCGAGGCGTTCGAGGTCCGACTCGAGCGCCAGGCGATCGGCGACGTTCGCCGCCGCGGCGGCGCGGAACAGGGCCGCCAGCGCGATGACCGCGGGGCGCGCGACCGCGGCATCGAGCTCGTCCTTTCTGCAGAGCCGCGCGAGCCTCGCGTCCCGCTGGTCCTCGGGCATCGCGTCGAGGCGCGTCGCGAGCAGCTCGAGGAGGAGATCGTGGGCGCGCGGCGGCAGGGACGCGAGATCCGCCATCGACGCGACGAGCTCGGGATCGGCGACCCCGTCGTCCAAAGAGGCGAGGCGCGGGGCCTCCGTGGTCGTCGAAGGTCGTGCTGCGTGGATCATTTTTTCTTCTTTCCGAAGCCCCCGTAGAGGCCTTCATCCAGCTTCTCGGCCTGCTCTTTGGCGAGCTTCGCGGCGAGCTCCTTCCGATCCAGCTCGAGCTGCTTCAACCGCAGCTGCTCGGCCTCGAACACGCGACGAGCGTCCGCGCGTCGCTCCTCCGCGGCGCGCTCTTCCTCCGCTCGCCTCGCGGCCTCGGCGCGCTCGATGCGCGCGCGCGCCTCCCGCTCCTCGAGGTCGCGCTTCTCTGCCTCCTCGAGCTCGCGCGCTCGCGCGCGATCCTTCTCCGTGACGAACGGGATCGTCTTCTGCTTCGCCTCTTCGCTGCGGCTCGATCCCATGGGCAGCGTGGCGCCCTTGCCCGTGGCGCTCCTCGACGCCGCCGCTGCACCCGATCGCGGCGGCGGAGCAGCCTTCGCGCTTCGATCGAACGGGAGCGCCTTCTCGGCGGGCTCCGCGGCGACTTGAGCGATGACCGTCCGGGCTCCTGGCACTTGCCGACGGGCTGCGCCCCGCCGCGCGCCCCTTCGGCGGAGGCGGGGCCTCGACCGAACCGCTCTCCGGGAGCACCACCGTCGCGCCGCCGCTCGATGTCGCGCCGCCGGGCTCGACCTCGAGATCCGTCAAGCGCTTGCGGAGCCGGAGCGGGTGCTCGTGCGTCGCGACGCCGCCGCCCACGGTGAGGAGCCCCATGTCGAACGGCGCGTGGAGCGGGAGCTCCGCGCGCCAGACGATCGAGAGGCGAAGCGTCGTCGGATCGACGAACACGGTGTCGGCCTTGAAGGAGAGCACCGTCGGGTGCTCGGGCCCGTTCGGGTTCACGCCGAAGAGCACGCCCACCGCGCGCGCGGAGGGCAGCTGCGCGGCGACGCTCGGGCGATCGGTGAAGACGCCGCTCACGAAGATCTGAGCGTCCGCGTCGACCATGGGCACGCGCTGATCGACGAGCGCGCACTGCATCGCGTCCGCGCTGCCGGGTGTCGCGAAGACGGGCTCGAGCCCGTGCGACTTGCCGACGACGGAGCTCCGCTTCACGTCGAGCAGGGTGGTGCCGCGCTGCTTGATGAGCAGCGACGTCTCGCCCGCGCGCGCCTTCGCGCCGGGGGAAACGACGACGTCGACGAGGGCCTTGCGGGGCACGATGTCCATCGCCGCGATCGGATCGGGCGTCGCCGTCCGCATGGGCGTCGTGGCCATGTCGAACGTGGCCTTGATGAAGACGCTCATGCCGTGGGCGTCCCCGTTCTTCCACGCGAGCGTCCCGAACGCGACGGGCACCGTCTCCCCCGACTCGGACGGGAGCGGCGCGAACGCGACCTTGCCTACGCGCAGACCGTTCACGGCCGATCCCGGAGGAGCTCGACCGCGCGCTCGAGGGCCCGCGACTCCTCGACGGCGACGTCCGGCTCGAGGCCCGCGTCGAAGCGCGCGCCATCCGCGAGCGACACCGTCGCGACCGTCTCGTACACGAGCTCCCCCGAGGGCCGCCGCACCGCGCTCTGCGCGCACGCCTTGCCGAACGAGCGCGCGCCGACGAGCGTCGCCCTTCCCCCGTGGCCGAGCGCGCCGGCGAACGCCTCCGCCGCCGATCCCGTGCGCGCGCCGATCAGCACGACGACGCGACCTCGGTACATCGCGGCGCCGCGCGCGCGGATGGCGACGGGGCCAGCGCCTCGATCCACGCGCGCGAGCTCCGCTCCGGCGGGGAAGAAGTCGGCCGCGGCGTCGAGCGCTGCGTCGAGGTCTCCACCCGGGTTGTCCCGCAGATCGATCACGAGCCCTCGCTCGGGCTTCGCGCGGCGGATCGCGTTGTACAGTCGTGCGCCCACGTCCCTCGTCATGCGATGGATCGCGACGAGGCCAATCGCGTCGCCGAGCGATCGGCCGAGCACCGCCTCCCGGTCCCCTTCGACCGCGTCGCGCAGCGCGCGCTGCTCGTGGACCGGGAGCGGCGCCTTCGCGTCCACTGCGCGGCAGGCCTCGGCGTCGCTGTACATCGTGGTCGTGACGCTCGGGACCGCGACGAGGCCGACCGGGTTGTTGAAGAGGTTCCCGTAGGTGGGCGTGCACAGGCTCATCGCCGGCAGGCAGTTGATGAGGACGCGCGGGTTCCCCGCGGTCGCTCCACCCATTTGCATGAAGAGCGGGTGCATCGAGCCGGCTTGATCGCCGAGCGTGAGAGGGACGACGCTCGCCATCGTCAGCTGGGGCATGTAGCCCACGAAGATGTTCGGGGAGAACACGGCGCTCATGCAGTTCAACCCGAGGTTCGGATAGGGGACGGGCGCGCCGAGCGGGGGCGTCATGCACACGTCCGGGAAGCCGACGCGCATCCCCGCGCCGTTGTTCGCTGCGGGCATCACGAGAGGTGGATCTCCTTGCCGTTCATGGTGATGACGCCGCTCGTGGTCGTCGCCGCGCTCTCCGCTCGGGTCGAGAGGGAGCCGTCGACGAGCACGCGCTTCTCGCCCGAGTGCTCGGAGAGCGTGTCCTTCACGCGCCGGTAGACGTCGTTCGCGCGCTCGACGATCGAGTCCGCGAGCGTCTTCACCCGGCTCGCGACGAGGTCGATCGACTTGCCGCGCACGCGCACGCCCTCGTCGCCTTCGAGCGCGAGCTTCCCGCCGACCGCTTGGATGCGCACGTCCCCCATGAATCGGAGCGCGACCTCGCCGTTCGACGCGAGCACGCCGATCACGTAGAAGCGCTCGCCGCGGCCGATGACGAGCAGGGAGTCGCCGACGGCGCACGCGTACGGGAAGGCGAGCGCGAGCTCCGCGCGCACGGTCCTCCCGCCGAGCTCGACGACGGGCGATGCGCTGGACGCGTCGACGACGCGCGCGGGTCCGAGGTAGTCGTCGACGAGGGTGAGTGTCTGGAGGGTGGGAGTGGGCGTCGCGCTCATGGGGGCCTCGGTCGTCTAGCAATCAGGGGGCCGGCGGCCTGAAGGCTTCGGCCTTCAGGCGCGCGTCGTCGGTGCCGCGGGTCGTGACCTTCGAGCCGCTCGTCCAGAGCGTCCGCTCGTCCTTCACGGCGTGGAGCTTGGTCATCAGCGTCGACGCGAGCGTGACGTCCGCCCCCGTCAGATCGGCGTAGGCGAGATCCGCGTAGTCGAGGATCGCGCCGTTGAGCTTTGCGCTCTCGAGCCTCGCGTAGTCGAGCATCGCCTCGTTGAGCGCCGCCTCGGCGAGGTTGGCGCGCGCGAGGTTCGCCCTCGTGAACGAGCTCCGCGCGAGCTTCGCGCCGCGGAGGTCGGCGTCCTCCAGGTTCGCGTGCCCGAAGTACGCGCCGCTCGCGCGCACGCCCGGGAGCGCCGCGCGCGACAGATCGGCGCCGTCGAGCGTCGCCATGTCGAGCACGCACTCGGAAAGCTTCGCGCCCGCGAGGTTCGCGCGGTTGAAGGTCGAGCAGGAGAAGTCGGTCCCCGAGAGGTCCATCTTCGACAGGTCCGAGTCCAAGAACAGGCAGGCGTGGAACGTGGGCGCGTCGCGCTCGCAGGCGCGCAGATCCAGCGTCGAGAGGTCCGTCTGCTCGAAGCGCGACCGCACGAGCTTCGCGCCGGCGAGCTTGGCGCCGCGCATCTGGCAGTGCCGGAGGCTCGCGCGCGTGAAGTCCGCGTCGTTTAGATCGGCGCCGGAGAAGTCGCACTTGTCGGCGATGACCCCGGACAGGTTCGCGCCGGCCATCCTCGCCTTCGCGAAGCTGCACATCGAGAGCTCGCGCCCCGACAGATCGACGGCGCCGAGCCGCGCGCGATCGAAGATCGTGAAGTAGATCGTCGCCCCCTCGAGATCCGCGCCCTCGAGGTTCGCTCCGGCGAGCACGGCGCGCGTCAGCTTCGCGTTCCGGAGGTTCGCGTTCCGCAGGTTCGCGCCCCGAAGGACGCACCCCGAGAGATCGGCTCCCTCGAGATCCGCGCCCTCGAACGATTCGTCGGGCATCTCGGTCCCTCCGAGGTTCGCGCCGCGCAGATCCCGGCGCGCGCTCCCGAACGTGCACGATTCGAAGACGCAGCGAGGCAGCTCCTTCGGGAGCTTCGTCCCCCGGAGATCCGACTCCATGAAGAGACAGCCCTCGAGGCGCGCGGTCTCGATCTTCGCGCCGCTGAGCGTCGCCGACACGAGCTGGCAGTTGATCAGGGTCGCCTTCGAGAGGTCCGCCTCCGTGAGCTCCGCGCGCGAGAGCCCGACGGCGTCGAGCGTCGCGCAGTAGAGGGCTGCGCCCTGGAGGCGCGCGCCGTCGAGTCGGACGCGGGTGAGGGCGCACTCCTTCAGGCTGGCCCCGCCGAGATCCGCGAACGTCGCGACCACGTCGACGAGCGTGGCGCCGTCGAGGGTCGCGCGCGCCATCCCCGCGCCGAGCAGGACCGTCTGAACCAGCTTCGCGCCGCGAAGGTTCGCGCCGTTGAGGATCGCACCGCGGAGGGACGTCTTCCCCAAATCTGCGCCCGCGAGGGACGCCTCGAGCAGGGACGCCTCGTCGAGCGTCGCCCCCGTGAGATCGGCGCCGTCGAGGATCGCGCCGTCGAGACGCGCCCCGACGAGGATCGCCCCGGCGAGGCGCGCGCCCGTGAGGTCGCGCTCCTTCAGATCGATCGCCTCGAGATCTGCACCCTCGAGGGACTGCCCGGCCTTCACCGCCGCGACGACTTGATCGGAGGAGAGCTCACTCATGACTTCCTCGTGAGGTTGCTGCGCTGGAAGTTCGCGCCGTCGAGGTTCGCCCCGGCGAACTCGGCGTCGTTGCCGTGGGCCTCGATGAACGCGGCCTGGTAGCAGTTCGCGCCCCGGAAGGACGCGTCGGTGAGGACGGCCTTGCGGATGTCCGCCTGGAGGAGATCCGCCTTGTCGAGCCGCGCGCCTCGGAGCCCCGCTCGGGAGAGTCGGGCGCGGCGCAGGTTCGCCGCGAACAGATCCGCGCCCTCGGCGGGCACGTTCATGAACACGCTCTCGGGCAGGTGGGCGTGCCGCATGTCCGCCTCCGCGAGCTTCGAACCCTGGAAGTTCACGAGTCGTCCGCGCGCGGCGAAGAAGCTCGCAGCGGTGAGGTTGCAGCCGAAGAACCCGCCGCTCGTGACGTCCGCCTTGTCGAACTTCGCCTTCGAGAGCGCCGTCTGACGGAAGAAGCTCTTCTCGAGCCGCGCGCCGGAGAAGCGCGCCCGCTCCGCGTCGCTGTCGGTGATCGCGCACTTCTCGAACGCGACGTCCTCGCAGGAGGCGCCGATGAGCTTCGTGCGCTCGATCTGCATCATCCCCGCCTTCGCGCCCGAGAAGCGCGCCCCGCTCGCGTCGCATCGCACGAGGTTCGCTTGGCCGAGCTCGGCGCCACGGAGGCACGCCCCGACGAGGCGCGCCCGCGTGAGATGCGCTTGCGTCAAATCCGCGTCCGAGAGGTCGGCGTCGGTGAAGTCGCAGCGGGTGAGTGTCGCCCCTCGGAAGGACGCGCGCGCGAGCGTCGAGCCGCGAAAGCTCACACCTCGAAGGAGCGCGCCGTCGAACTTGCACCCGGTGAGATCGCGACCGGAAAAGTCTCGGTCGTCGAGGTCGAACCCCGAGAAGTCCGCGCCCGGCTCGGGTTCGGGTGGGTCGAGCGCGTCCGGGATTCGGACGTCGTCGACCTCGAGCCCAGGGGTATCCGCGTTGGCGACGCTCTCCTTGAGCGCGTGGGTCGCCGCCTCGAGCGCCGTGGGGGGCGCCTTGGCCTCCCTCGTATGCTTCGCGATCTCCCGCATCTGCCGCAGGAGCAGCGGCTTGCCCTCCACCTTGCCGTCGCTCGTCATCACCGGCCGCGGCGCGCCCGGTCCGTCGAAGGCCATCCGCATCGCGCCGACCAAGTACGCCGTCGTCGCGGCGCGCGCGTCCGGGTTCGTGCCGAGCGTCTTCTCGAACGCCCCGCGGAGCTCTCGGAGCATCGCGTCTCCACCGCTCGACTTCTGCACGAACGACCCGAAGAGCCTCGCGAACGGATCTTCTCCGGGCGGGAGCGCGGCGAGCTCCCGCTCGAGCTCGCCGCTCTCGAGCTTCTCCTCCAGCTTGGCGAGCTCCGTGGCCGGGTTCTCCTCGAGGCCGTACGGATCGCGCGCGAACGCGCGCAGCGCGGCCTCGTACTCCTCCTTGGGGCGCGGCGCCTCCGCGAGCGGCTCGTCGGCGAGGTAGAGGAACGAGACGTCGCTGAGGTCGTCCTCGCGAACCGGGGTGAGCCCGCGCCAGACGACGTGGACGAGCATGGCCTCCATGTCGACGAACACCGTGTCGAGCACGAGCGCGATCTCGGACAATCGCCCTCCGCCCGTGGACTCGTCCAAGAGGACGAACGCGCGCGGGCGGATCCCCGGAAGAGCGGACGTGATCCGCGGCGCTTCGGGGTTCAGGTTCTCGAAGCGGAGCTCCTCGTCGCCGCGCAAATACCCCTCGATTTGCTGGTCTTCGGGCGCCGCGTTCTGCGCCGACCAGTCGTAGTCGACCGGGTACCAAGGCGCGCGTGTCTTCTCCCAAGCTTCGCCGTACTCCTTGCCCACCTTCGCGCTGCGGACGCTCCACGTCGGGTTGAGCGGCGCGAACCCCGCGGGCGCCTCGGGCCTCCGCGGATCCTCGATCGCAGGGAGCTCGCGCGATTCCCGACCCACGCCGACGGGATTCTCGCGATCCGCGAGACCTCCCCAGGCGTGCCGCCAATCGACGGGCACGGAGCCGATCTCGAGCGGATCGGTCGCCTTCCCGCCCGCGATCCGATCGACCCACACGCGCGGGCCCGTCACGCGCAGCCGCTTCTCGAAGTCGCCCACGCCGAACCCGACGTGGCACGTCGTCGCGCCCTTCGGCGCGTGGCACGTCCCGCGGAGCAGGAGGTCCGCGCGCGGTTTGAACTCGGCGAAGTCGCTCGGATAGAGCACCTCGCCGGTGCGATCCGGATCGTCGTCGGCGTGAATGTCTGCGCGCAGCGAGCCCTGGCCCACGAGGATGCACGCCTCCTCGAGCCTCGCCCTCGCCTCGCCCTCGAGCTCGTCGCGCCGCGCGCTCGACTCGTCGCTCCCGAAGTCGTCGAGCTTCGCGCGCACGAGCTCGAGCCGGCCATCGGTGTGGAGCCTGTATTTCCCTCGCAGCGCGAGGACGAGCTCGCGCTGGGGCGGCCGCCTCGACGTGACCCGATAGCCGAACGCGAGGGGCGTGATCTTCTTCGTGGGGATCATAGTTCCATCAAGAGCGCGAGCGCCCTGCTCTGTCCGATCGTCGCCTCGGCCTTCGTGTAGTTGAGCTGTAGGTTCCCGATCCGCCCCTCGTGGTGGATGGGGGCCAGCCAAATCGTCATGAAGGACAGCTCCGTGTAGAGGCCGACGTCGACGGAGACGCTGCCCCCGAGGCACGCACGCACCCAGTTGCCGCCGCAGTTCATGCGGGTGCGCGACCCGTAGTTCATCCGAATGATGGGGCCCGCATGCGCGGAGAGGCGGACCCCTGTGGAGAGCTTGTAATGTCCGCACACGTCGTCGAACTGCGCTCCGCCCGCGCTCACGCGCGCCTTGCCCGCGTAGAGGCTGGTCTCCGCGACGACCTTCGCGCGGAGCTCCTCTTTGAACGTGAATCGTCGCTGCGAGAGCTTCCCGCGGCTCTTCAGGTGAGAGACCGCGTACACCTCTTCGTCCGACGACGCGTCGCTTCCATCCGTCACTTCGGTGAGACTGTCCGCCTCGACGCTCCACGTCGCAGACCCCGACGCGTCGATCGTCCGAACGTCGGAGTCGAGCCGGTGCGTGCGCGAGATCTCCGGGTTCTTCGTGGCGCTCTCGCCGTCCGTGCCGATCCGCTCGACGCGGGACGGACCGTTGTGATGCTCGACCAGAACGCCCGAGTAGCGGACGACTTTGTCCCCGTTCTCCGCGCGCTCCACGACCTTCCAGCGCTCGAGGCCACCCTCGTCGGTCTCCTTCACGTGCTCGATCGCGTACACCTGCAGGGCGTCGGCGCTCGAACGCTCGAGGACGTGTCCGCCGGCCGCCTCGTAGCTCGTCGCTCCCACCCAATCACCGCTCACTCGGCCGAACACGACGCGTTTGTAGTTGCCGACGACGACGTCCACGCGATCGCCGCGGACCGTCACGATTCGGTTGCCGTCCGTGTGCTCGCGCAGCCCGCCGCGCGGATCCGTGTCTGCGCCGTCGCCCAGGATCTCGGCGGTGAGCGCGCTCGGCGAGGCCGCCTCGGTGAACGCGCCCGTGGAGTCGCTCCGATAGTACGTGGTCGCGAGTGGCGCGATCGTCGCGTCGAGACAGTCGCCGCTCGCGTGCGCCTCTGCCTGATGGATCGCGAGACAATGAGGCGTCGAGACCTCGCTGCAGGCCGAGCACGCCGCGCCGCGTGAGTCGTCGGCGAAGAACCCGCCAAAAGAGCTCGTCGCCAGCCCGGCGGCCAAGAGGAGGTCGTCGCCGCGCAGCCGCTCGGTCCCGAGGTACTCGTGCGTCTTCGCGGATCCCAGGATGACGTAGCTGAGCGGCGATCCAGTCGAGTCGCTCGCGTTCGACTTGTCGTAGTTCGGGACGAAGAAGAAGACCTGCTTCTGATTGGATAAGTCGCCCATGATCAGCTCTTCGCGTGGAGTCCGGCGAGGGAGAGGTGCAGCGCGCCCGAGTCGCTCCGCACGGCGTCGAGGATGCGGTGCGTGAGGGACGCGGCGAGCGTGAGGAGGCCGATCTCGGTGTGCGCGCCGACGAGGTGCGCGTGGACATGGTCGGCGCTCCCGCGCGACTTCCAATGCGACACGGTGACGGAGCAGCGCGCGACCTTCGCCTCCAGCGTGGGCACGAGCACCTTGATCTCGGTGTCGCTCGTCCCGAAGAGGGCGGAACCGAGGACGGAGCCGAACCACGCTCCTCCGATCCACGCGTCCTCCGTGTAGAAGCTCCCCTTCACGAACGCCGGGCGGGACACTTTGGAGAAGTCGGGCGCGACGAGCTTCACGCCCAAGGTCGCGGTGATGTGGATGCCGACGACGTCGAGGATGGTCTCCGCCAAGAACGAGCTCCCGCCGGCGCTCGACGTCTTCCGCGTCTCGAACACGGCGCCCTCGTACCCCCCCAGGAAGTAGCGACAACGCCAGTTCGATTGGAGCCTGTGCTCCTCTCCGTCCGATTTGCCGACGAGCTCGCTCTTGAACCCAATCGCCTCGGTCACCGTCGCGCCCTTCGATGCGCGCACGTGATCCGAGATCGTGCTCGTCGCGCTGAGGCTCTTCCTCCGCGACTCGTCGGCGGAACGAGTGATTTGGAGCTCCCCGCTCGTGAAGCCCGAGCTCGTCGCGGCGCCGAGGGACCGCTTCACGGTGAGTGATTCTTCGTAGCTCGTCGCGCGGATGGACTCGATCCGAGTCGGGCTCTCCTGGGACCTCGGCCACCCCGTGCCGACTCCCGAGGAGGGGTTGACCCATCGGGTCGAGGCGTCGACCTGTTGGTGCGCGTCCGCCGTGGTGGCGGGGATCGCGGGCGCCGTGTCTGCGTCGTCATCGAGCGCCCGGCCGATCGAATCGACGATTCGGTCGCACTCGAAGATCGTCTCGAGCGGCCCTTGGAATCGACTCGTGTGGTTCCCTTTCAGGGTCTCCTCGTAGGTCGTCCACGTCGAGCGCGCCGCGTTCCATTCGATGGACGTGAGGCGCGCGTGCGTGCTCGCGTCGGAACGGACAGTGTGCCCACCGGAGCTCTCCACGTACGTCCCCGCGTTCGTGCGCCCGAGCACCGCCATCTTGTGGTTTCCGAAGATCACGTCGACGCGGTCGCCGCGCGTCGTCGACACGAGGTTGCCGTCGGTGTGGAGTCGGTAGCCCCCGCGCGTCATGAGCTCGCTCGTGAGCGCCGTGGCGGTCGTCGTCGTGATCGCGTTGCCGTCGTCGCGGGTATAGGTGGTCCCCGTCGCGCCGAGCCCGTTGGCGCTCCGGTAATCGTCCTTGAAGAACGCCGTCGTGCTCGTCGTGAGCCCGATGGCAGAGAGGAGATCGTCTCCGCGCTGGGACTCCGTACCCCAGGTCGGGCGCGCGCCGAGCTGGAGGTACGTGATGGGCGAGGTGTAACTCGACTCGTCGCTCGAGGACGTCTGTCGAATCAAGAGCGAGCTCTGCCCGGACGCGTCGGTGGACACGTCGTCGTAGTCGTCTGCGTCGGACATGGATCCCCTAGACGGTGCTGCTGCAGGACGAGTTTTGGACCTTGATCACGACGGTCTCTCCGTCGAGCACGTAGGCCCGCTTGGAGAAGAGCCGCGAGATGAGCTTGTTGATCGGCAGGAGGACGTCGAGCGTGAAGTGGACGCGCATGCTCGCGCTCTGGGTGAAGTCCACGCTCGGGCAGAAGCGGTAGGCGCTATCCATGCCAATCTTCAGGCTCGTGTCGTGCGGGGCGTCGGCGCGAGCGTCGATCCCCTTGAGCCAGAGGTGCATGCGCGACCCGGACCGGAGTGTCTGGTGGTAGCCGAGGGCGTGCGTGTCGGCGCGGACGCCGCCGATCTCGCCGGTGAAGCGGGTCGTCCCGAACGAGACCGATCGGGACACGTGGTCCGCCGCGATCTCCTCTCGCGTCGCGCACGCGGCCAAGAGCTCGCCGCGCTTTCGCCAGACCTCCGCGCGGATCGCTTTGTCCGCGACCTCGAGCCGCTCCTCGATGTTCTTCGCCTCGACGGACTCGCTACGGCTCACGTAGCGCTCTTGGTGGGAGATCGCGCGCGCAAACGTGGAGCGCTTCACGGCGGGGCGCTCGGCGGCGTGGGCGCTCGCGGTGTCGTTCCCCGCGTCGATGGAGACCGCGCTCGTCCCTTCGCCGATGTAGAGCGCGAGCTTCGGCCCGTGGAATGTTCGCTGAAACTGCCCGCGATAGACGACGCGGCGATCGCCGGAGTCGGTCTGCTCGAGCGTGCACCAAGAGCCGCCCTCCGTCTCGGCGTCCCAGCTCGCGCTGACGATTCGCCCACCCGTGCTCGTCTCGTCCGTGAGGAGGCCGCCCGACGCGTCGAGCGACGTGTGCGCGAGCGTCGAGTTCGAGTTGCGGGTCTCGCCGAGGCCGCCGCGACCGCTCGGATCGAACGAGCTCGTGATCCGGCCGAGGACGACCAGCTTGTAGTTTCCGTACACGACGTCGACCGAGTCGCCGCGCGTCGTGGACACGCGATTGCCGTCGGTGTGCTCCCGATAGCCGCCGCGCGTGAGGACCTCCGAGCTCAACGTGTCTCGCGCGGACGCGTCCGTCGCGGACGCGCCCGTGCCGTCGTTGAAAGAGTAGAGTTGCGTCGACGGGACGGTCCTCACGTCGTCCTTGAACCGAATGTCCTCCACGAGCTCGTCCCCGCGGAGGAGCTTGGGAGGCTCGTCGTCGTCGCCGCGCGCGGCGCCGCAGACGAAATACGTGAGCGGCGCGACGGTCGTCGCGCTCGTGGAGTCGTTGTTCTCGTAGTCGCTGAGGACGATCGTGATCGCGGATCCCATGCTCGCCTCTCAGGTCCCGTCGTCCAGTTCGATCATCGCTCCGGACGCCGTACGGATCCGGTTCTTGCTGCTGTTCGATTGGGTGACGGGGCTCGGCGTGATCGCGTTGGGCGCGGCTCCCACGATGATCGGGCGATCGGGGTCCCCGCCGATGAACGCGACGAGGACCTCCACGCCGGGGCGGAGCGGGAAATGGACTCCGTATCCCGCACCCGCGCTCGGCTGGATCATCCGAACGGGGCAGCTCGTCGCCTGCTGCGCGTCGTTCGCGGATGGGTCGAACCGAAACTTGATCCAATACCGACCGTCGCCGTCGATCTTCGCGTACTTGCCGACGGTGCCCGCCGCGTCCGTTTGGACGACGGCGTGGACGAGTCCATGGATCCTCGGAAAGGGCGTGGTGCGCCGAGGCGCGGGCATCCGTGAGGCGGGGATGGCCGTGAATCGGTTTTCGTACGTCGACTGTCCGCCCTCGGAGACGATGCGTAGGGAGTGCTCCACGCGCGTCGCGAGCAGCTCGTCCGACAGCCATGGATGTCCGTCGAGGCGGAACCTCGTCCCCGCCGAGAGCGCGCACGTGCTCGCGCCTCGGACCTCGTCGCGCGCGGCGACGTGAGCGTCGGAGAGCCGCTTGGCGGCGGTGTTCGCTTCGTCGATGGTCTTCACGAAGAGGCCATATTCGAAGACGCCACCGAGATCGCCCTCCTCACGGACCACGCGATCGGAGCTGAGCAGGAGCGTGGGCGTCCGATAGTTGTAGTCGCGGCAAACGAACGTCCGCGGGATCAGCCGACGGACCTCTTCGACGTCGAACACATCCAGGCGCTCACCTCGGTCGCGATAGGGGAGCGGTGCGGCGAGCGGCTCGAACCCCGACACGGAGTCCGTCATGACGAGGACGTCGCCGTGCGGCTCGTGGAGAAGAATAGTAAGCGACGGCGTCACGCTCGAGCAGTCGCGAGACGAAGTCGAAGTCCGTCTCGCGGTACTGGATGACGATGTCGCGCGCGTCGTCCGTCGCCGAGGTTCGGGTCTGGACGTCGGCGTCATCCAGTCCGACCAGCGAGAGTCGCTGGCGCACGATGTCGCGGTCTCTCTCCGCGACGTGCACGCGAACGTTGGTGACGAATTGCGCGCGCGTCATCCGCGGGACAATGGAGAGCTCGAGCGTCGCCCGTCCGTTCGGCGCCGCCCGGCGCCGGACCTCTCGGATCATGCCGGTAAAGCGGCGCTGGTCGACGCCGTCCACCTGCACGATCACCGCGAGCTCCTCGCCCACGACGTCGTCGAGAGACGGCGTCTCCCCGTCCCGCGAGATCGTCAGCGTGAACGCGAAGGGCCGAGAGATCTCCTCGACACCTTCCAGTCGAACGACCGTCCATCCGTTCGCCTCGAACGCCTCCGACTCGAGGCGCGCACCTATCTGATTCATCGGCGCGAGGGTTTGCAACCGACATGCCCCGAGGGCCAGCGGGGCAATCCCTCGTGCGTGGGCCGCCGTATCACCGAGGGTGGCGGCTCCACCCTCCGCTGCGGGAGGTGGTTGGGGGTGGCCCCGTCAGGTGCGCTCCACCAGCGCGCGCAGCCGCTCGATCGCGATCACGTAGTCCTTGCGGCAATAGTCGCAGCTGATCTCCAGGCTCTCGCCCTGATCGAGCATGCTCTGGATCTCGTCCTTCCCGAGTGTCGCGAGCGCGGAGAGGAGCGACGCCTCGCTGCACGTGCACCCGAACGCCAGATCGGCTCGGCCGAGCTCCGTGTTAGGCATCCCGAAGAGGAGCTCGTCGAGGAGCTCCGTGACCAATGTCCGGCCCGGAGCGGTGGGGTCCGTCCCCGCGCGAGCGAGGAACGCGTCGAGAGACGGGAAGTCTCCGAGTCGCTCGGTCATGATCATCTGGGCGGGGCGCTCGGCCTCGGGCAAGAGCTGGACGACATACCCGCCCGAGCGGACCAGCGTCTCGTGCGTCTGCCCTTCGTCGACGCTCGGGGCGCCGTCCGTGAATCGGAAGTGGGCTCCCACGGCCGTCACGCTCACGACTTGTTCGGACTCCTGGAGATAGAGCCCGAGCGCGGTGGAGAGCCCATCCGCCCCCGCGATGTCGACGATCCCCTGGTGCACGCTGCCGTTGGCGAGGCTCCGCATCATTTGGAGCACGGACCCGGGGCCGAACCGGAACGCTCCTTTGTCGCCCTTCAGCTGCGCGAGCCCACGCGTGTTGCCCTCGGGGAACGAATCACCAATCAGGCTGCCTCTGCCCTGACCGAGCTTCAGGATGCCCTGGACGCGGTGGGACGGCGCCATGGTCTCGCGGACGAGAATCGCCGCGGTGCATATCTCCGCGAGGGCGCGCGCAATGTCGCCGGCGGCGCGCTGTGCCTCCAAAATCGCCCTACAAGTCCGTGTGGTGTCGCACACGATCACCCGATAAGCGTGATCGTTCGTCATGACCCTCACGACCTCGTCCGATGGTGCCTCTGGACTCATGCACCCAAAGATACACCGCTTCGGCAATTTCTTTTCGGACGAACCGACAATACGTGCTTGACAGCCATAAGGGTTCGGCCTTTAGCTATTCGCACCGTGGCAACCTCCATCCAAGACTCCATTCGCCCAATCATCGAGAAGTTTGTCTCTGAGCTCGAGACCGTCTGGCGCGCAGAAGCGCTCCGGGCTCTCTCTGCGAGCTTGGGCAAGAACGCGGCACCCGCTGCCGCACCACAGTCCGCGCCTCGCCGCGCGAAGCCCGGACCCAAGCCCGGCGCCAAGAAGAAGGCGTCGGCCAAAGCAGCCAAGGCTCCGAAAGCACCCAAGGCGCCCAAGGCGCCCAAGGCAGCGAAGGCCCCCGCAGCGGCCGCCCCAGCTCCGGCGAGTGGCAAGAAGTCGCGCCGTGGCAAGACGGAGATCGACGCGCTCGCCAACAAGATCGTCGCGTACGTGAAGGCGCACCCCGCCTCGCGCGCGGAGCAGATCAAGCAGGCGCTCGGCATCACCGGCAAGTACGAGTGGCTCGCGCCGATCGGTCGATTGCTCGACAGCGGCCGCCTCACGTCGGCCGGACAGAAGCGCAGCACGACGTACAGCGTCGGTCGCTGAGTCGCGCGCCGGTCGTCGACCGGCGAGCAGCCTCGACTGCAATCGAGCAGTCGATCCGTGTGCATCGGGGGCGGCGCCGAAGGGCGTCCGCCGCCGCTGTCCCCCTCGACGACGACGTCGGCCAGTCATTCGCGCGCGAGCGCCGCTCGCCGTGCGAGGCCCTCTTGTCGGCCAGTCATTCGCGCGCGAGCGCCGCTCGCCGTGCGAGGCCCTCTTGTCGGCCAGTCATTCGCCGCGAGCGTACGAACGCGCCGTGCGGAGCTTTTCGTCGCACCTACTTGCGTGACCGGCGGTGGCCGCTCCGTCATCGGCTTGCGCGGAACGCGGCGCACCGTCCGTTTGCGGGCGCACCATCGTCCGTTTTGCGCGGTTCGCGGGTGGGGCTCCACGGTGGACGCGCCTGAAGTCATCCCGCCGAGGCGCCGCGCCGGCACCTGCGGCGTTCCTTTCATGCCTGTCGATTGAGCGCGCTCACGCTCCAGTGAGGCGTGGCGACCGACGTTTTGACCGACGAGGGAGGTTGTGTGCCCTCCGTGGACAAAGGATCGCTCAGCGCGTCGCGCGCTCCGTGGATCCGTGTTCGCTGGGACGACCTCGCGTCCCGTGAATCACACGAGCACGCGATTCGTCGTCGTCGGAGCTCAGAGGCGAGGCGCTCGAGTGAACGCTGCTCGATCGATGTTCTTGACGCTGGACATTCCGGCGAGCGCCATTCCGAGCGAGAGCTCCTCGCGCAGGATCGAGAGCACCTGCCGAACGCCGGACTCCCCTTCGACGGCGAGTCCCCAAAGCACTGGACGACCGATGAACACGGCGCGCGCGCCGAGTCCAAGCGCTATCAGAACGTCATTGCCGGAGCGGACGCCGCCGTCGAGGTAGACCTCTGCGCGGTCCCCGACCGCGTCGACGACTCCGGGCAGCGCGTGGAGAGTCGCGGGCGCGAGGTCGAACTGCCTCCCTCCGTGGTTCGACACCACGATGGCGCGCGCGCCCGCGTCGACCGCGCGCCGAGCGTCGTCCGCGCGGACAATCCCCTTCAGGACGAGCGGAAGGTGGGAGAGCGAACGCAACCACTCGAGGTCCGACCAGCCGAGCGCGGCGTCGTGGCGACTCTTCATGTAACTCGAGAGGAGGGATCCGCTCTCGTGGTCCTCGGCGCTCGTCTCGAGGTTCGCCATCGTGAGCCCCTCGGGGAGCGCGAAGCCGTTGCGCTCGTCGCGGACGCGGCGCCCGAGGAGCGGCGTGTCGACCGTCAGGACGATCGCCTCGTAGCCCGCCGTCTCGGCGCGCTCGACGAGCTCCTTGGTGAATCCGCGATCCTTGTGGACGTAGAGCTGGAACCACTTGGGGCTCGCGACTGCATCGGCGATCTCCTCGAGGCGCGTGGTCGCGAGCGTCGACGCGACGTAGATCGTGCCCTCGGCGGCGGCGGCGCGCGCAGTGCCGATCTCGCCGTCGTCGTGCGCCATGCGGTGATAGGCGGTCGGCGCCACGAGGACGGGCATGGAGACATCGATCCCCATCACGGACGTCGACAGATCGCGCTCGGACACGTCGACGAGTACGCGATACCAGACGACGTACTCCGAGAACGCCTCCACGTTTCGGCGCAGGGCGCGCTCGTCGTCCGCCCCGGATCGGTAGTAGTCACGCGCCATCTTCGGGAGCAGCTTCTTCGCTGCCTTCTCGAAGTCGCGGAGGGTGAGCCGGGATTCGAATTTCTTCTTGGACGAGCCGTGCGTCTTGGATGCTTTGCTCACGGATTGTTCTTCACCCCGCCGGTGCACTCGGGAGGCGCGGGCTCCACCTTCGCGGTGGGAGGGGTGTACCTCTCGTAGAGCTCGAAGGTCGCACAGGCCTTCTCCTTGTCGCCACTTTGCAGCAGCGCCATCGCGATGTTGCGGAGGACCTTGGCCTTCGGAACGAGCGCGTACGCGGCCTCGAAGCTTCGCACGGCGTCGCCGTACGAACCCGCCTCGAACGATTGGAGGCCCTCTCTGAAGAGCGCTCTCGCGTGCTCCCGATCGGTCGCCGACTCGACCTTGTCTTCGTCCGGCGCCGGGTAGGGCCAGTCCGCCGGGCGCTGCATCCGCGCGGTGCGCCGCGGGGAGACGCTCGGCGACACGGCTGGCGCGCGGGGCTCGGGCGCCTCCACTTGGTTGACGTCTTCGAACACGGGAGGGTCCTCGAGGTTCGACGCCCCACACCCCGATGCCGCCGCGACCAGGAGCCCGAACCACCAGCCTTTCATGACGTCGAGGCTACACGACGACGCCGTGATGCCCGGCGCGCGTTCGCGCCCGAGGGACGCACAAAAAGCGACGAGGCGCCTCGATGGAGGCGCCTCGCTCGTGCCCCTTCGCGTCGGTGACGGCGGGGCGGTCTCTCAGAAGGCCTGCTCGGACGCGTCGGCCCCGGAGCCCTGCCAGCTGAAGAGCTTCCCGAAGATGCCCGCCGTGCGGAGCAGCACGTTGGCGACGTTGCGCATCTTCATCGCGGACGCGGTCGCGCCGTGGATGTTGTTGTTCAGCTCGCCCTTGTCGTTCACCGAGTGGACGTAGCTGCGGATCGACTTGCCGCCCGCCGACCAACCGACCTGCTTGCCATTGCTCGAGGAGGACTTCGACCTGCTCGAGCCGTCCGCCATCTCCTCCTTGGGAGTGAACTTCGCGGGGGCCTTCGACACCTTGCCGGCGGCCGTCGTCGACCGGGTCACCGTGTTGTTCGTCTTGCCGTAGCTGTCGAGGACCTCACCGCGATCCCGGTGGAGGACCTTCGACTCGATGCGCTTCGACACCTTCTCGGTGTGGACCGCCTGGGTCTTCTCGGCCTTGCCATAGCCGCCCTTGTCGTTGTGAAGCACGCGATCCCGAATCTCGCGCGCGTGCGACGTGCCCTTGCTGCCGTCGTCGCTGTAGCGCTCGGCGAGGGCGGTGCTGCTGACCAGGGCGGCGGCGAGAGCGGCGGTGACGATGAGACCAGAACGCATAGGAGGCTCCTTCTGTCCGTGGGGATCGACGACGTCGTGAGGGCGAGGCTGGGATGGCCGGGAGACCCAGCCTGTGTGTTCAGCTTCAAAGCAGGCAACGTGCCATGAGCGACTCTCGTGAGATTCGCGCGATTTTCTGATGTGGAGCACACGATGGTGCGCTCCCCGTGCAGTTCTTGTCGTGCTTGGTCCCCTAGGTTGCGGGACCGGAGTCAATCGATTGACGTTGGCTTCTGCTCCATCTCTTTTCCACCTCTTTTCCACCTTCGGGCTCCACCTTTCCCGAGTCCTCGGGGAGGTTTGCCTTCAAAGACCTGGGCAAAGGTGGGTGGAGTCGGCCGAGCGAGCCCGCCGCTCGGTCCTACCGGCCATGGCAATGCTATCGAACGTGAGGGGTTCGTCCACTCTCGAATGCTCAAGACTCCGGCGCCTCGTCAGATCGTGCACGTCGACATGGACGCGTTCTACGCGTCGGTCGAGCAGCGCGACGATCCCTCGCTCCGCGGGCGGCCGCTCATCGTGGGGGGCCCGAGCCGGCGCGGTGTGGTCTGCACCGCTTCCTACGAGGCGCGCCCGTTCGGTGTCCGCTCCGCGATGTCGATGGGCGAGGCGCTGCGGCGTTGTCCCGAGGCGGTCGTGGTTCCTCCCCGGATGGGTCACTACGGGGAGATCAGCCGTCGGGTGATGGCGATCTTGGAGCGGTTCACCCCCCTCGTGGAGACCCTTTCGCTCGACGAGGCGTTCCTCGACGTGACCGCGAGCCGCGCGCTCTTCGGCGACGGCGCGCAGATCGCCGCGGCGATTCGTGCGGCGATCACGGCGGAGCTCTCCCTCACTGCGTCCGCGGGCGTAGCGACCAGCAAGTTCGTCGCGAAGGTGGCGAGCGATCTGCGAAAGCCGGACGCGCTCGTCGTCGTCCCCGAAGGGGAAGAGGAGCAGTTCCTCGCCCCGCTCCCGGTCGAGCGGATGTGGGGGATCGGCCCGAAGGCGGCCGTTCGGGTGCGCGGAGAGGGGTTCTTCACGATCGGGGATCTCGCGCGCGCGCCACTCCCGAAGCTCCGGCGCGCTCTCGGGACCGATTGGGCGGAGACCGTGATGGAGCTCGCACGCGGCAAGGACGCCCGCGGCGTCCAACCGGACCGAGAGGCGATGAGCATCGGCGCGGAGGAGACGTTCGAGCGCGATCTCGTGGACCGCGAGGCGATCGACTGCGAAGTCCTCCGCCAGGCGGAGCGCGTCGCGAGCCGCCTCACGGCGAGCGGCCTCGTCGCGCGCGGAGTCCAGGTGAAGGTGAAGTACGCGGACTTTCGCCTCGTCACGCGGCGCCGAACGCTCCCCGCGGGCTTCAGCGACACCACGACGCTGCACGGCGCGGCGAGGGAGCTGCTCGATCGCGTACCGCTCGGGCGTGAGCACCCCATCCGCCTCGCGGGCGTCTCCGCGTTCAAGCTCACCTCGGGGGACGCGGAGCAGCCCGTCCTGTTCGTGGACGAAGCCGCGAAGAAGCGCGCCGAGCTCGAGCGCGTCGCGCTCCGCGCCGCGGAGAAATTCGGCGGCCGGATGATCCACCACGCGGACGCGCTCCGAAGAACCAAAAAGTAGAGAAGCGCGGCCGAAGGTGGTCCGATGAGCGCGTGCTTCAGCACTTGCTCGCCGTCGCGGATCTCTCCCGCGCGGATCTCGAGGCCATCCTCGGCGTCGCGCGGGAGTACAAACGCGACCCCCACCGCTCTCCCAACTTGCTTCGGGGCGAGTCGGTCACGCTCTACTTCAACAAGCCCTCGACGCGGACGCGCCTCTCGTTCGAGACCGCGGTGCATCGCCTCGGCGGCCTGCCGATCGTGGTCGGGCCGAGCGATCTGCAGATGGGCCGAGGCGAGACGATCGAGGACTCGGCCCGCGTCATCAGCAAGTATTCGCGCGTCTTCGTCACCCGGACGTACCAGGACGTCGAGATCCGCCGCTTCAGCCGCGCGGCCACGATCCCGGTGATCAACGCGCTGACGAACGGCCATCACCCGTGCCAAGCGCTCGCGGACATGCTCACGCTCGAGGAGGAGTTTGGAGCGCTGCGCGGGCTCGTCGTCGCGTATGTCGGCGCGGGCAACAACGTCACGCACAGCTTGATGGAAGCGTGCGCCCTGGTGGGTGCGCATTGCCGCGTCGGCGCTCCTCCGAACCTCGGCCCCGATCCGCAGGTCCTCGCGCGCGCGAGAGAAATCGCGGCGCGCGAGGGAGGATCGATCGAGGTCGTGGAGGATCCGGTCGAGGCCGTGACCCGCGCGGACGCCGTCTATACGGACACATGGCACTCGATGGGCGATCCCGAGGACGAGCGCGAGCCCCGCTCCCTCGCGCTCGGCCCGTACCGCGTGGACGACGCCCTCATGGCGCACGCGAAGCCGAGCGCGATCTTCCTTCACTGCCTCCCCGCGCATCGCGGTGAAGAGGTGACGGACGAGGTGGCCGACGCGCCGCGCTCGCGCATCTTTGTCCAAGCGGAGAACAAGCTCCACACCTCGATGGCGATCCTCGACGCGCTGGTCCGCGGCACGCTCGTTGGACACTGATCGGGGCGAGGCTCAGCCATCACAACGAGCCTCGGAACGAGGCCACGGAAGAGGCCGCGATGCGGTGTCCGTCGACGAGGAGCGGCTCGGGCTCTTTACAAATGCTCCTCCCGCGCACAAAACGGGTGTCTATGCTTTCGCTTCGCTCACCTCTTACTGTCGCGGTCGCAGTCGCTGCGATCGCGGTCGCCTCGAGCGGCTGCGCTCCCCTCGCGTGCGATGATCCCGCTCAAGGCACGAAGGGGTGCGACCCGGGCGACACGACGAGCGCGACCACGGGCTACGCCTCGTCCGCCGCGAACACCTCGGCGGGGACGGCCACGGGCTCGTCGGGCACGGGGGTGGGCGGTGGTTTGTCCGAGTGGACTGCCCCCCCGTGCGACTCCGTGATGGGAACCGCAGCGGCGACGTTCTCTCTCGATGAAGGCGTGACCACGGCACCGAGCCAGAGCACGCCGCTCTCGGGGATTTCCTACACGTTCGGGATCGCCGCGCTCGACACTCCGGGGTTCGTCCTCGTGGACCACGCGGGCGAGCTCCTCCTCTCGCGGGACGCGGGGTGCCACTTCGAGAGCCTGGGGGAAACCGGGCTCACGTCGGCCTCGCTGACGGCGGCGCCGAACGGCACCGCGTATGGCTGGATCGACAACGACAGCGGACTCTACAGGTTCGAGGCGGCACCCTCCGACCCGAAAGGCGGGGTCCTCACGTTGCTCACCTCACCGTCCCCCCACCTCATCGGCCTGGGGATCGATCCTTCGCGGCCATTCCACGTCCGGGTCATGAACGCGGCGGGCCAGATCTTCGAGTCGAAGGACCGAGGCGAGCACTTCGACCCCATCGGGCTGCCGTGCCCGGCTCAGGGCGGCCTGATCTATCGGGGTGCGTTCGACCCGAGCGATCTCGATCATGTCGTGTGTGGCGTGTCCACGATCGGCGTCGCCGTCAGCTCGGACGGCGGGGGAACGTGGACCGTCGCGGAGGGCCTCGGAGACAAGGCCAACGCGTTCTCCGCGGCCGTCTCACCCGTGAACGGCGCGATCGTATGGGCGGAGGGGATCACCCTCGCGCCCGTCGAGGGCCGCCACGTCTTCCGCTCGGAGGACGGTGGGCTCCACTTCGCGCCCGTGATCGACGAGGGCAGCGGGGTGACTCTCACGAACGGGGCGCCGCTCTGGCCCCACCCGAAGAGCAAGGATCGGTTGCTGTTCGAGTTCGGCACCGACTTTCAGGGGTACGGGACGGACATCTACGTCTACGATTACGGCCTCGGGACCGTGACGACGCACCACCACGACTTCGATCAGGTCGCCGCGCTGGCGTACTCGCCGTTCGACGCGACGATCCTCTACCTCGGCGTCTCGAGCGAGCAGATCCAGCAGTGAGCGCGGCCGCGGCGCAGGGCAAGCTCACCCTCGGCCTCGCGTACGCGGGTGCCTGCGCCGTCCCCCTGCTCGTCGTGTTTGCGGTCGTGGTGCGCTCACCGGTGCGCGCGGACGAAGTGGCCACCACCACGAGCACGTCCGTCGGGCCCACCACGTCGATGGCGCCGGTCCCCGTCGTGCCCTCCGGGGCGAAGGTCTCCTCGGCGCGCCCCCCGCCGACGCCGTCGGCCACTGCGCGCCCGACGATTCCACCCCTGCCGGCCCCCACGGGCCCCAAGCTCATCCAGTCCACCGCGGTGCTTCGGGACGCGATCGACGCCCTCCACAAGCAGATCCAGCTGCACCAGATGCACGAGGCGGTCGGCGGGGTGAAGCACCTCCTCGAGCTGGATCCCGCGACGATCGAGGACCCCGGGGTCCGGTCGGACGTCATCGCCCTCACGCTGGACGTGCTGAAGCTCCCCAAGCCCGACCCGGAGGACATGTTCGAGATGCTCGTCTCGTCGATGGGCACCACGGGGATCGACATCCTGTACGAGATCATGACGACACATGGCGGGATGGCGGCGGCCGACTACTCGCGCGATCTGCTCGCTCGGGAGGACGTACGTGCACATGGATCCCCCGCGCTCAAGGTCGCGTACGCGCTCAAGAGCGCGAAGAACTGCGACGACGTGCGCGCCGCGTTCCCCGCCGCGAAGGACGACGGTGACAAGCGCGCCCTCGGGTTGCTCTACGAGTTCCAGAAGCGCTGCGGAAGGCGCCACTTCTCGGTGTGTTGCCTCGAGGGCGACAAAGAGCTCGCGGACACCATCAACGCGATGCACACGCGGCTCGGCATCCACTTCTGAGTTCTCTCGGCTCGGCTCGTCTCGTCGAGCTGGCCCGGCCTTTCGTCGGGGCGGCGTGATGGCACGGAGGCGCGATAGCAGCCGGCGCGACAGCACGGGCGCGACAGCAGGGAGCGCGGAAGGCTCTCCGACGGATCCGACGCGCCGAAACGCGCGTAGAATGGGTCCGATGCGTCGCACCGCCTTCGCCGTTGGATCGGCCGTTGTGCTCCTTGCCTTCGCGGGGAGCGCCGCCGTTTCGGCCTGTTCGTCGAACGACCTCGCGGACGTCGTCTTCGAGGGGGGCACCACGAGCGACGCGCTCGAAGGACTGATCGAGGCGAAGCTCGTCGACTCTCCGCCGGACGCGGCGGAGTTCACTTGGCCGTCCAACGGCGACATCGTCGAGCTGACCCCCCCGCCGACGTTCTGCTGGCAACAGGGCCCGATGCAGGCTCGCCTCGAGGAGGCGCCGCCGACGCCGTTCGCGGCGCCTCGCGCGACCGCTCGAACGGCGTCGCGCGACCGGTCGAGCTGGTTCGATCGCTGGTTCGGCGAGCGCGCGGCGTACGCGGACACGAAGCCGCTCGCGGGCCGCGGGTTCCTGGTCGTGTTCTCGTCCGCGACGGAGCCCGAGCTCGTTCGCGTGTTCACGACCACGACCGAGTACACGCCGGACGCCGCGCACCTCGCGAAGCTCACGTCCGCGAAGGGCACGCTCAAGGCCGTCGTCACGACGGCGATGTTCGCCGACGACTCCGTGACGACGACGGGAGGCCCGTTCCAGGGCGTACCGGTGACGTTCACGATGGCGTCCGCGGCGACGCAGTAATAACGCCCCGAACGCGCCTATGGCGACCCCCATCCCGGTGAACACCGCGGCCTTCACGCTCGCGGAGATCCTCGCGTCGACGCTCGGAACCCTAGCGCGAGAAGCGGCGGTGGCGGCCGGAGGCGTGTCCACGGACTCCCGCGCGGTCACCGATGGCAACGTGTTCGTCGCGATCGAGGGGCTGCGCGTCGACGGGCACGATCACGTCGAGGACGCCGTGAGGCGGGGCGCCCGGATCGTGATCGCTCGTCGGGAGGTCCACGTCCCGAAGGGCGTGAGCCTCGTCCTCGTCACCGACACGACGCGCGCGCTCGGCGCGCTCGGCCGCTCGCATCGGCGCCGCTGGGCACGCGGGGGCCGGGATCGCAGGGTGATCGCGATCACCGGCTCCGCCGGGAAGACGACGACGCGAGGCGCGGTCGCGTCGCTGCTCGCGAACCTGGGGCGCTCGGTGCACGCGACCAAGGGCAACCTCAACAATCAGATCGGCGTGCCGATGTCGATCTTCGGCCTCGGCCCCGAGCACGACGTGGCCGTCCTCGAGATCGGGACGAATCAGCGCGGGGAGATCGCCTACAACGCGGGCATCGCGGAGCCGGACATCGGCGTGCTGACGATGGTGTCGGACGCGCACGGCGAGGGCATCGGATCCGTCTGGGAGATCGCGAAGGAGAAGGGGGACCTGCTCCAGGCCCTCCCCGCGCGCGGCGCCGCCATCGTGAACGGCGACGACGCGCGCGCGAGCGCGCAGCTGCTTCGCTCGGAGGCTCGGACGTGGGAGCGCTACGGCGCGGACCCGGGCGCGTCGGTCCGAATCGCGGCCCGCGCGCCGCGCGGGACGTCGGGCTCGGAGCTCGTGCTCGAGGTGCCGCGTCACCCGGAGTCCCGCATCGAGGCCACGATCCCGCTCCTCGGCGTCGCGGGCGCGTACGCCGCCGCCGCTGCCGTCACCGTCGCGCTCGCGCTCGACGACTACCCGCGGGAGCGCATCGCGCGCGCGCTCGTCGGCCTGGAGGCCCCCGAGTCGGGCCGCCTCTCGGCCAAGGAGCGCTCGGACTCGACGATCGTCGTGGACGACGCGTACAACGCGAACCCCGCGTCGATGAGGGCGAGCATCGCGGCCGCGTCGGAGATCGCCCGGAGCTTGGACCGGCGCTTGGTGCTCGTGCTCGGGGAGATGCGGGAGCTCGGTCCCCACGCGGAGGTGATGCACCGGGAGCTCGGTGCCGCGATCGACGCGTCGGGCGCCGCGTGCCTCGTCGCCGTCGCGGGCGCCGCGAAGTCGTTCGTGGACACCTCCACCCTCGCCGATCGCGTGTTCGTTCCGTCCGTCGATCACGCGGAGAGCGCCGTGCGGGAGCGGGTTCGCGCAGGCGACGTCGTCCTCTTCAAAGCGTCGAACTCCATCGGTCTCTCGAGGCTCGCGGCGTCGCTCCTTGCGGGGTAAGGAGCGCCGATGAGCACGGCGTTTCGAGAGGGTCTGCGGGGGGCGCGCGCGGTGGTGGTCGGTCTCGGCGCGAGCGGGGTCGCGGCGGCTCGCCTGTTGCTCCGCGCGGGCGCGAAGGTGACCGCGAACGACGCGCTGCCCCGCGAGAGGCTGTCGGCGGACGCGCTCTCCCTCGAGGCCGACGGGGCGGCGCTTGCGCTCGGCGGTCACGACGGGGCGGGCATCGAGGCGGCGCAGCTCGTCGTCGTGTCGCCGGGCGTCCCGCGGTTCGACGCGCTCGACGAGGCCGCGCGGCGCGGCGCGGAGGTGATCGGTGAGCTCGAGCTCGCGACGCGCCTCCTCCCGCACGTGCCGTCGATTGCGATCACTGGATCGAACGGCAAGAGCACGACGACCACGCTCGTGGGTGAGCTGCTCGGCGCGGCGGGGAAGCGGCCGTTCGTCGGCGGAAATTTGGGCTCTCCGCCGTCGGATCTCGCGCTCACGGGCGATCGGTGCCCGTTCGACGTCCTCGTCCTCGAGGTGTCGAGCTACCAAGCCGAGCGGATGCCGCGGTTCCGCCCGAAGAGCGCGGCGCTCCTCAACGCGAGCCCGAACCACCTCGATCGGTACGACGGCTATGACGATTATGTGAAGGCGAAGGGCAACCTGTTCGTCAACCAGCGCAGTGACGACATCGCCGTCATCCCCGCGAACGACGCGACGATCGAGCAGCAAGCGCGGCGCGGACAGGCGGTCATCGTGCGCTTCGGCGTGCCTACGGACGCGGACGCGAGGTTCGTCCGCTCGCCCACCGAGATCGCGGACCGCGCGACTGGAGCGACCTGGAGGCGCGACGAGATCCGCGTGCGCGGAGAGCACAACGCGATGAACGTGTGCGCCGCGCTCGCGCTCGTCTCTCCGTTCGGCGTCCACCCCGACGTGGCGCGCGCCGTGCTTGCCGAGTTCCGCGGGCTGCCGCATCGCATCGCGTTCATTCGCACGATCGATGGAGTGTCCTACTACGACGATTCCAAGGGGACGAACGTCGGCGCGTCGGTCGCCGCGATTCGCGGACTCTCGGAGGCACGCGTCGTGCTCATCGCGGGCGGTCGCGACAAACTGGGCGCGTACGACCCCCTGGTCGACGCGCTGCGCGAGAGGGGCAGGGGCGCCGTCCTGATCGGGGAGGCCGCGGATCGGATCCAGTCCGCGATCGGCGATGCGTGCCCGACCACGCGCGCCTCGTCGATGGAAGAAGCCGTGCATCGGGCGCGAGAGCTCGCGCAGTCGGGGGACGCCGTCCTCCTCTCGCCCGCGTGTTCGAGCTTCGACATGTTTCGTGACTACAAGCACCGGGGCGATGCGTTTGTCGAAGTGGTGAACGCGCTCGTGGTCTAGCGCTTTTCATTGCCCCGTGGGGGCGAAGCCCTATCGTCTCTCGGCGTCGATGCACCTGCTCGAGGTCCTCTTCAGCTTCCCGACGATCGCGTTCACGGCGCCGCTCGCGCTCTGTCTCGTCTATTGGATCTTCGTCCTCGTCGGTGCGCTGGATTTGGACTCGGGAGGTGGGCACGCGGACGGCGTAGAGGGGCACGCCGACGGTGCGCTCGATCACGCGGACGTCGGCCACGGACACGGGGACGTGGCCGACGGTCACGGCCACGACGGAGGAGACGCCGACGGAGACGGCGGGGACGCAGCGGACGCGGACACCGACGGCTTCTTCGCGACGATGATGTCCGCGCTGAAGCTCCGGAAGGTGCCGCTCACGGTGCGCCTCTCGCTCCTCTCGTTCTTCGGGTGGTTGGCGTCGGGCCTCACTTCCCTGTCGATCGACGCGCCGAGCTGGCCGGTTCGAATCGGGGTGTTCCTGGGCGCGTTCGTCGTCTCCGTCCTGCTCACGTCGCTCGCGATCCGCCCGCTCGTCCCCGTGTTCGATACGAAGGAGGCGGGCAACAAGGACGTGGATCTCGTCGGCAAAATCGCCGTCGTGTCGACGGGCTCCGTCACCGAGACGTTCGGGCAAGCCACGTTCGACGACGGCGGCGCGGGGCTCACGCTCCAGGTCCGCGCGCACGTCCCCAACCTCATCAGGAAGGGGACGCGCTGCGTGATCGTCGACCACGACGCCGCGAAGGGGACGTTCTCGATCGAGCCTCTGCCGGAGGACGATCTCCGTCCAAGAATCGACGCGCTCGCCGAGGGCTCATCCTCGCTGTCGACCGCGGAATCCGCCGAGGATCAGAGCTCGACAGGAGAAGCGTCCATCGCGCGAACGAAGTCGTAGGCGAACCTCAATGGCAACTTATTTGCGCCATTGAAACAGCGCGACTTCGACATTACTTCAGCTACGCTCGCGCGTTCTCGGGGAGGGGCGCGAGGCATCTGGATGCAACGTACGCCTCGTGCTCCAAGGGCTGATCGCACTGGATCGAGGCGTACAAGTCGAAGTCTCCGCCAATTGAGGCGGTAGGAGCCGTTTTCGCATGAATGACAAACTCATCATGGCCTTGATCGGCGTCGGCATCTTTGTCGTCGTCGTCCTCGGCATCGTCATCATGATCGGGAAGTTCTACCGGCAGGTGGATCAGGGCACTGCGCTCATCGTCAACACGATGAAGAGCGAGCCGATCGTCACCTTCACCGGCAAGGTCGTGTACCCCGTCGTGCATCGCGCCGAGACGATGGATATCTCGGTCAAGACCATCACGATCGACCGCCGCAACAAGGAGGGGTTGATCTGCAAAGACAACATACGAGCCGATATCGAGGTCACGTTCTTCGTGCGGGTGAACAAGAAACCCGAGGACGTGCTCAAGGTCGCCCAGGCGATCGGCTGCTCTCGCGCGAGCGATCAGCGCGTCATCCAGGAGCTCTTCAACGCGAAGTTCTCGGAGGCCCTGAAGACGGTCGGCAAGATGATGAACTTCGAGGACCTCTACAAAGAGCGCCAGACGTTCAAGGACAAGATCCTCGAGGTCATCGGCACCGATCTGAACGGCTTCCACCTCGACGACTGCGCGATCGACTTCCTGGAGCAGACGCCGCTCGAGTCGCTCGACAAGGACAACATCATGGACGCGGAGGGCATCCGGAAGATCACGGATCTCACCGTCATCCAGAACGTGAAGACGAACGAGCTCCGCCAGAAGGAGCGCATGGAGATGGGCAGCCAGAACCTGACCGCGGACGAGGCGGTGTTCCGGTTCGACCAGCGGCGCGCCGAGGCGGAGGCGAAGAAGGCGAAGGAGATCCAGGTCGCCCAGGCGCGCGAGCAGAACGAGGCCCAGCGCATCCAGGAGCGCGAGCAGAAGGAGACGCTGCTGCTCCGCGCGAAGAACGAGGAGGAGGCGCTCGTTGCGAACGAGGCGAAGGAGCGCGCCGTGCTCGTCGCCCGCCAGAACAAAGAGCGTGAGGTCGCCGTCGAGCAGGAGCGCGTAGAAGAAGGCGCAGCAGCTCGAGAGCCTGTCCCGGGAGCGCGAGGTCGAGGTCCAGCGCATCAACAAGGACAAGGAGATCGAGGTCGAAGAAGGAGATCGCGGACGTCGTGCGGACGCGCGTCGTGGTCGACAAGGGCGTGGCCGAGGAGGAGGAGCGCATCAAGGACGTGCGCGTCATCGCCGAGGCGAACCGCCTGAAGGAGTCCGTCCGCATCAACGCCGAGGCCCAGGCCGCCGAAGCGCTCACGAAGCAAGTGAAGGCCGCGGAGGCGAGCGAGGAGGCGGCGAAGTACCGCGCCCGTGAGAAGCTCACCGTCGCGGATGCGGATCTCGAGACGGCGGATAAACTCGCCCGCGCGAAGATCCGGCTCGCGGAGGGCATCCAGGCGGAGCACGCCGCGGCGGGCCTCGCGCAGGCTCGCGTGAAGGAGGCGGACGCGCTCGCCAACGAGAAGGTCGGACTCATCGAGGCGCGGATCGCGCTCGAGAAGCTCCAGTCGCAGGCGGCCGGTGAGGAGAAGCAGGGCCTCGCGCGTGTCCGCGTCGCGGAGGCGGAGGCGCTCGCCATCGAGAAGAAGGGCCTCGCCGAGGCGCTCGTCATCAAGGAGCGCCTCACGGCCGAAGCCACGGGCGCGGAGCTCCTCGGGCTCGCCAAGGTGAAGGTCCGCGAGGCCGACGCCGCGGCGATCGAGAAGCAGGGCTTCGCCGAGGCGTCTGCGACGCGCAACCGCCTGACGGCGGAGGCGGCAGGCATCACAGAGAAGGCCGCGGCGATGAAGAACCTCGACCCGGCGAGCCGGGATCACGAGGAGTTCCGCATCCGCCTGCAGGCGCAGCGCGAGGTCGCGATGGAGACGCTCAAGACGCGCCAGAGCATCGCGATCGAGCAGGCCAAGGTGCTCGCCGAGGCGTTCGACGACGCGAAGATCCAGATCGTCGGCGGCGACGGGCAGTTCTTCGATCGGTTCGTCAAGGCGATGAGCCTCGGCCAGTCGTTCGACACCGCGCTCGACTCGAGCGACACGCTCCGCAACATGCTCGGCGATTACCTGCCGAAGAACGGCAACGGCCACAGCTCGATCTCGAGCGTCATCTCGACGCTCATGGGCGGCGTCGACGACAACGCGAAGAAGAAGCTCGCGGAGCTCGCCGCGCGCGCCAAGGAGATGGGCATCGACGATCTCACGTCTAGGTAGGGGCTCGCGCCCCGTGCGCGCTGCGCGCGCCCCCCTGCGGGAGGCTCCGCCTCCCACGCGCCTTCGGCGCTCCTACCGGGCAAGGGGGGCGACGCGCCCCCCTTGCGACCCCCGCAGAGATGGTGTTCCCAATGGCTGAAGGAGAAGCGAAGACCGAAGGTGAGGCGCAGCCAGCGGCGGAGGACGCCGCGGCTGCCCTCGAGGGCGGCAGCTACGACGTCATCCGCAAGCGCTTGCTCGAGCGCGGCACGGAGCTCCGCAAAAAGGCGGAGTGGCTGAACCAGCGGCGCGTCGAGACGTTCGGCGGGAGCGAGCTCGCGCTCCTCGGGACGGAGCGCATCCGCACCGAGAACAACTGCGTCTCGCGCGACATCCGACAGGTCGGCGGGAAGCTGTTGTTCACGTTCAACGTCTTCCTCGGCCTCAAGACGGAGACGGTCGTGGGGGACGTGTTCTCCGTCCACGACTTCGTGGAGAAGGGCGCCGGGAAGGAGATCGCCTTCGACTTCCCGACCGTCCCGATCGACGAGAAGCACTACCTCTCGGACCCGAGCTTCGTGAAGGAGTTCGGCGATCTCTACCGCTACAACCGGGACGCGAAGTTCCTCCAGCTGCTCGTCACGGACACACGAATCCTCGCTGTCTTCCAGATCGGCGCCACCGCGCGCGAGCGGAAGATCTTTCGCTGGGGCATCGACAAAGGCGGGCGCATCCAGTTCATCGACACGCGCGGTGAGGACGACTACGCGCTCCCGAAGCAGCACGACTTCGCGTGGACCGCGTGCACGCGCGAGGACCAAGTCGCTGGCGATCACCCGCACTACTCGATCCTCAACGAGGTGTTCGTCGAGACCGTGGGCGGGGACCTCACGGTCAAGGTCGAGAACAACACGAAGGACGGGCGCGGGATCTACCGCGAGGACGTCGAGGACAAGAACCAATCCCTCGACGACGCCGACGTCCAATACTGCAAGGTCGGCGCGCTCATCGTGATGCGCATCAAGCCGTACCGCGAGAACCAGTACCGCCACCTCGTCTTCAACACGCGGACGCAGACGATCGCGCGCATCGACTCGATCCAACAGAGCTGCCTCCAGCTCCCGGAGGATCAGGGCATCATCTTCCCGGGCGGGTTCTACCTGCGGACCGGCGAGTACAAAGTCTTCGACGGCAACATGGAGGGCATGGTGTTCCGCCGGGCGATGAAGTCGCCGAACGGCGAGGACGTCCTCTACGTGTACGAGCGCCTCGACGACGGGATGTACCTGCTGCTCCCGTACAACCTCATCCGCAAGGAGGTCGCGAATCCGCTGCTCTGTCACGGGTACTCGGTGTTCGACAACGGTCGGCTGATCATCCTCCGCACGCCGAGCGACGAGCCCTCCAAGGTGCACACCCTCCAGGTGTGGAACACGCCGTTCTGCACGCAGGAGCACGCCGCGGCGGCTCCGACGGATGGGTCGTACCTCGCGAAGATCGGCAACGCGGAGCTCGTCCGCGGCATCAGCGAGGCGCTCACGATCGAGCGGATCGCCGCGAACGAGAAGCCCACCCGGCAGAGCTACGAGGACGTGATCTCGAGCTCGCAGCGCATCGTCGACGCGCACCACTGGATTGGCCACGCGGAGGCGGGGAACCTCGGCGCGGCGGTGCTCGAGCTCCGGAAGACGGCCGAGCTCATCATCGACGAGTTCGAGAAGGTCGCCGCGATCCGGAAGCGCGCCGCGGACTCGCTCGCCGCGGCCGAGGTGGCGCAGGATCAACTGTTCCTCGCGCTCCGCCCGGACGACATGCGGAGCGTCGAGGAGTTCATGGGCTCGCTCGCGGATCTCCGGAAGCAGCGGGGCTCGCTCATCACGCTGAAGGAAATGCGATACATGGATCTCGCGCGCGTCGAGGTCCTCGAGAAGGCGGTGGTCGAGCAGTTCGAGCGCGTCAGCAAGCACTGCGTCGAGTTCCTCCTGAAGCCGGCGGCGCTCGAGCCGCTCGTGAAGAAGCTCGCGGACGTCGTCGGCAAGGCGACGGCGGTGAACAAGGCGGCGGAGCTCAAGCCGATCGCGGCGGACACCGATCGGGTCGGCGAGGGCCTCACCGTCCTCTCGGACGTCATCAACACGCTGAACATCGAAGATCCGACGCAGCGGACGAAGATCCTCGAGGGCACGAGCGAGGCGTTCAGCCAGCTGAACCGCGCGCGCGCGACGATCGCGGCGCGCAAGAAGGAGCTCTCCTCCGCGGAGGGCAAGAGCGAGTTCTCTGCGCAGTTCCGCCTCTTCGGACAGAGCGTCGTCTCGTCGCTCGCGCTCTGCACCACACCCGAGAAGTGCGACGAGCATTTGTCGCGCCTCCTGCTCTCCCTCGAGGAGCTCGAGGCCAAGTTCTCCGAGTTCGACGAGTTCCTCGGGGACCTCACCGCGAAGCGCGAGGAGGTCACGGACGCGATCGCCGCCCGACGTCAGCAGCTCCTCGACGAGCGGCAGCGGCGCGCGCAGAGCATCGTCGGCGCGGCGGATCGCATCCTCCAGGGCGTCGCGCGCAAGGCGAAGACCTTCAAGTCGCCGGACGAGCTCAACACGTACTTCGCGTCCGACACGATGATCCTGAAGCTTCGCGACCTCGCGAAGCAGCTCTTCGATCTCGGGGACACGGTGAAGGGCGACGAGGTCGAGTCGCGCCTCAAGAGCGCCCGGCAGGACGCGCTCCGCGCCCTCCGTGACAAGACGGAGCTCTTCGAGGGCGGCGACAACGTCATCAAGCTCGGCAAGCACCGGTTCAACGTCTCGACCCAGCAGGTCGAGCTCACGCTCGTTCCTCGCAGGGACGACGCGACGAACCTCGACGTCCAGTACATCCACCTCACCGGCACGGATTTCTTCGAGCGGATCGAGGATCGGGCGCTCGAGGACGGGCGCCCGTTCTGGGATCAGGAGCTCGTCTCCGAGGACAAGAGCGTCTACCGCTCCGAGTTCCTCGCGAGCGCGGTGCTCGGCGCCGCAGAGAGGAACGAGGAGGGCCTGTCGCTCGAGTCGCTCCAACAGAGCGCGCTGAAGTCGGGCGGCCTGCTGGAGGCGATCCGCGCGTTCGCGGTCAACCGGCACGACGAGGGCTACGAGCGCGGCGTCCACGACGTCGACGCGGCGGCGATCCTGGAGAAGGTCCTCGGGATGCGAGCGACCGCGGGGCTGCTCCGCTACCCGGCGGACGCGCGGGCCATCGCGAGCCTCGCGTGGGCGACGTTCGGCGAGGCCGATCGACTGATCGTCCAGCGCTCTGCGCGGAGCTTCTTCAAGATCGCCGAGCGGCTCGGATCGAGCGCGGCGCAGGCGTCGCTCGCGGACGAGCTCGTGCCGCGGCTCGAAGCCGTCGCGAAGGAGCACCGCGTGACGATCGAGCCCGCGCTCTACGGGGTCGCCGCGCGCTACATGGTGGAGGAGCTCGGGCGCGATCGCCCGCGCTTCGTCGTGTCGCAGAGCGCGACGACGCTCCAGTCGTCCCTCCAGCAGGAGCTCGATCGCGCGAACCTACGACGCGATTTCGACGAGGATCTCCGCACCCTCGAGAAGCACCCGGCCGAGCGACTCGGCCTCGTGCGCGCCTGGTTCTCCGCGCTCGTCTCGAAGTACCCGGATCTCGCGCCCCACGGGCATGCCTTGCTCGAGGCCTCGGTCGTCGTCGCGACCGATCGGAAGGTCGAGCGTGAGCCATCCTCCGCGGCGGTGGAGGTGTCCGTCACCGGGCTCCTCGGCCAGCACTCACGGATCGTGAACCAGGCGATGCACCTCCGGCTGGACGATTTCGTCGCGCGCATCGCTCGGTTCGTGGCGGAGCGCGTCCCGGGGTTCAGGGCGTTCCGCAAGACGAAGCAGGACGTGCTCGATCGGGAGCGCAAGCGCCTGCGGCTCGCCGAGTTCACCCCGCGCGTCCTCTCGAGCTTCGTGCGCAACCGCCTCATCGACGAGGTCTACCTGCACCTCGTCGGCGACAACCTCGCGAAGCAGATGGGCGCCGCGGGCGACTCGAAGCGCACCGATCTGATGGGCTTGCTCTTGCTCGTGTCCCCTCCGGGGTACGGCAAGACGACGCTGATGGAGTACGTGGCGAACCGGCTCGGCCTCATCTTCATGAAGGTGAACGGCCCCGCGCTCGGGCACGACGTGCGCTCGCTCGACCCGGAGGAGGCGCCGAACGCGACAGCGCGCCAGGAGGTCGACAAGATCAACCTCGCGCTCGAGATGGGCAACAACGTGATGCTCTACCTCGACGACATCCAGCACACGCACCCGGAGCTCCTGCAGAAGTTCATCTCGCTCTGCGACGCGCAGCGGAAGATCGAGGGCGTCTGGAAGAAGAAGACGCGGACGTACGACCTCCGCGGCAAGAAGTTCTGCATCTGCATGGCGGGGAACCCGTACACCGAGAGCGGCGAGAAATTCCGCATCCCGGACATGCTGGCGAACCGCGCCGACACCTACAACCTGGGCGACATCCTCGACGGACGGGAGGAGCTCTTCGCCCTCTCGTACATCGAGAACGCGCTCACTTCGAACAAGGTCCTCGCGCCGCTCTCGGGGCGCGATCCGGGGGACACGCACAAGCTCATCAAGATGAGCCGAGGGGAGCCGATCCCCGCGACCGAGCTCGCGTATCCCTACTCCGCCGCGGAGGTGAGCGAGATCCTCGAGGTCCTGAAGCGCCTCTTCAAGGTGCAAGAGGTGCTGCTCAAGGTGAACCTCGAGTACATCGCGTCCGCCTCCCAGGACGACAACTTCCGCACCGAGCCGCCGTTCAAGCTGCAAGGCAGCTACCGCAACATGAACAAGATCTCGGAGAAGATCGTCGCGGCGCACACGGACGCGGAGATCGAGGCGGTGATCGACGATCACTACGCTGGCGAATCGCAGACGCTCACGACGGGCGCCGAGAACAACCTCCTCAAGCTCGCCTCGATGCGCGGGCGGATGACGCCGGAGAAGGAGGCGCGCTGGGAGGAGATCAAGAAGTCGTACGTCCGCGTGAAGATGATGGGCGGCAAGAACGACGATCCGGTCGCGCGGGTGACGGGCGCGCTCGGCACGCTCGGCTCGCAGCTCGACGGGATCGGCAAGACGCTGGATCGCGCGGTCGCCGGAGCGCACGGCCCGGCGCTGACGGTCGCGCGCGAGCTCGACAAGATCCAGAAGGAGCTCGGGGCCCTCGCGGGCCGCCCCCTGAACATCAACGTCGAGCGGGATCCGGCGATGTTGGAGATCCTCGCGCAGCAGCTCGGCGCGGCGGAGCGCCAGCTCGCGCCGATCGTCCACGCGCTGACGGAGTCGCTCGGGCAGATGGCGGCGAGCACGAAGTCGGAGGCGCAGAAGCAGGCGGAGAGCCTCGCCGCGGCGCAGGCGCAGCTCGCGGGTGCCCAGGCCGCGCAGGCGATCACGCTCCGCGAGATGCAGCAGGCGGCGGCCGACGCGAAGCACGCGGTCACCGAGGCGCGGAGCGCGGCGAACGTCCAAGCGCAGCAGATGCAGCAGGCGTCGGAGTTCGCGCGCCAGGTCATCGCGCAGCAGCAGCAGGCGACGGCGCAGCTCGCGCAGACGGCGCAGACGCAAGCCGCGGCGGTGCGCGCGCACCAACAGATCCTCGCGCAAGAGCAGCAGCTGCTCGTCGAGGAGAAGAGCTTGCTCGCGCAGGAGCAGCAGCTCCTCCAGCAGGGCGTCGCGCTCCATCAACAGGAGGTCGCGGAGCTCGGTCAGATCCAGCAGACGGCGCAGCAAGCGGCGCGCGCCGCCGCGTCGATGGGGCACGCGGCGCAGGCTGTCGGGCAGGCGGCGCAGTCCGCCGCGCAGGCCGCGCAGGTCGTCGGACAGAGCGCGAAGCGCGTGAGCGAGCTCCCTCCGCCGCCCGCGGGGGCACCGGTGCCGGCCGCGTCGATCGCGCCCGTTCCCCCGGGCCTCGTGCAACGGCCCGGGATGAGCGCCGCGGAGAGCGAGGCGGTGGCTCGCGCGCAGCTCGCGCAAGCGAAGGCGCTCGCCGCCGGGGCTTCCCCGGAGATGAGCGCCGCCGTGTTCCGCGTGGAGCACCGCCTCGGCGAGCTCATCCAGATCGTGAAGAACTTGAAGCGCGAGTTCGCGGGGTCGCAGCACCCGCGGTTCGACGCGCCGATCGACCTCGAGAGCGCGAGCAACTTCTACCGCTGGAAGAAGGGCGCGGACGTGGTGCGAGAGGGCGGCGTCTTCATCGCGTCGTACCGCGCCGCGCCGAGCCTCGGCTCCACAGTGTCGGTGCACGTCAGCCTGCCGGGCGGCCTCGAGTTCGAGACGCTCGCGGTGGTGGAGTGGTCGCGACCGGGCGGCGACAAGGGCCCGCCGTGGACGCAGCCCGGGTTCGGCGCGCGCTTCACGGATCTGTCGCCGGACGCGCACGCGCTGGTGCAGCAGTTCGTGAAAGCACGCGAGCCGATGCTGTTCGAGCAGCGTTGAACGAGCGACCGAAAACCCCTCTTCGACCGCGAGACGGATCGACGTAGTATCCGCTGCGTAGCTTTTGGGTGCTCGTCTCGCGCAGCGAGAGCAAGAGAGGTCGAATGGGGACGAAGGAGGGCGACGGAGTCACCGGGAAGTACATCCTCATCGAGGCGCCCAACTTCAACAACGCCCCGACCCCGACGGAGGCGATGACGTCGTATCTCCGGCTCGGGGCCGTGAAGGATCTCTCCCTCGCCGCGAACCCCAACGCGCCGAAGGCGACCGGTGAGGACCTCGCCGCCCAGATCACCGACTTCATCGACGACACGCGCGTCCGCGAGGGCTGCCCGGACTATCTGTCTCCGGAGGCGCGCCAGGCGGAGACCGCGAAGCTCCACACCAAGGGCGGCTGGCGCGACCACTCGGACGGCAACCGCGTCACCACGACGCGCGGGGACAAGATCGAGGTCGTCAAAGGCAACTATCGGATGGTGATCATGGGTCGCCAGAACGACGTCGCCGGCTGGGACGTCTCGGGCGGCCACGTCGCGGAGAGCGGGATCACCTTCGATGGCGCAAGCTCCATCGAGTACACGACCGAGGAGTACGGCGGCACGTGGGTCGTGGTGGAGAAGACGATCAAGGGCCACGTCCACTCGGCGTTCCACGGCCGCGTGTTCGACTACTACTGCGGCGAGACGGTCGAGTCGATCACGGGATCGGAGTCTCCCAGCGAGATGCAGCCGAACCCTGTGGTCAGCGAGCAGACGTGGGCCGAGTCGATCACGTCGATCACGGGATCGGCCGCGCTGCCGGTCCCTCTCATGACGAGCGAGACCTGGGCGGACGTGATGGCCGACACGACGACCGCGACGACGGTCACGTCCGTGACGACCGTCGTCGACACCACGTCCGTGACGACGGCGGCGACCATCACGGACACGACCACCGCCACGACGATCACGAGCACGACGACCGCCACCACCATCGCGGACACGACGACCGCGGCGCTGATGACTTCGTTTACGACCGCCAACATCGCGGATCTCACGATCGGCACGTCCGACACGGTCATCATCGGCGCCGAGACCGAGACCGTGATCGGGAACATGGCGGAGCTCACGGTCGGCTCGGAGTCGTCGATCATCGTGGGCGCCGAGACCAGCATCAACCTCGCGACGCAGACGTCCCTGACGATGGGCGTCGAGATGAGCGTCGCGCTCTCGGCGGCGCTCAGCACCGTGCTCGGCCTGTCGATCGACATCTTCGTCGGCGTGAACATCGACATCTCGGCCTCGATCGCGATCGAGATCGTGCCGTTCAAGCTCGAGATCGACGCGCTGAAGCTGATCCTCTGATCGAAGAGCGCGTCGATGGCCGCCCCCACTATCCTCGTCCACAACGCAACGCCCTACGCCGTCGCGCACAGGAGCACGTCGCGGCGACCTCCCGCGCCGGAGGTCGTGCTCATCGTCCGCGGGAGGTTCGTCTTCGCGGAGGACGGCACGCTGCGTCTGCCCGAGGGGCGACCCATCGAGGTGCAAGGCGCTCCGTCGGGCGAGCTCTTCCATCCGGAGGACGACGACCACACGGGAGAGTGCATCCACCCGAGCGACCTCGTGGACTTCAAGACCAACGCCGAGGTCATGCTGCGGGGGACGTGCCATGTCCCGAAGGGCGCGCCGGTCGCTCAATGTGGTGTCCACTTCGGCGTCGGCGCGTGGTCGAAGTCGCTCCGAGTCGTCGGTCCGAGGGTCTGGGTCGGGGACGCGCCGAGCGATCCAGTCCCGTTCATTTCCATGCCCGTGACGTACGCGCGCGCGTTCGGAGGAAAAGACTACAAGCCCAACCCTGCGGGCGTCGGCATCGGGACGAACGAGGTCCCGAACGTGGAGGCCGCGCGCGAACCCATCCAATCGCGCTCCCAGAAATACACGCCGGGCGGCTTCGGCCCCATCAACTGCGCGTGGACTCCGCGCGCCGAGAAGCTCGGGAAGGGGAAGAGCAAATACGGGCGCGGGTTCCACCCCGACGATTTCGATTGGACGTACTTCCAATCCGCTCCAGCGGACCAGCAAATCGACGGCTACCTGAAGGGGGACGAGCTCCTCACTCTGCAGAACCTCCACCCCTCTCTGCCGGTACTGAAGACGAAGCTCGCGGGCACTCGCGTGCGCGCGTTCGTCAACGAGGCGGGCTCGGGCTTCAGCGAAGTGAAGATGGTGCTCGACACGGTCTTCGTGGACGGTGACGCGGGCGAGGTCTACCTGACGTGGCGCGGCCTCGGCCCGTCGCGTGACATGGCGCTGTCGCACGTCACCGGGATCCTCTTCGCGTCGGAGTCGTTCGATTCGGCACCGCTCTCCGCATCGCACTACCAAGCGGAGCTCGAGGCGCGCGAGAGAGACCCTCGAAAGAAGCTCGATCCGTTCCTCTCCAAGGACGAGCTCGCGCTCATCGAGCGCGCAGAGGCTTCCCAAAAGGGCCCCCCGGTCGCGCCCGGCGCCGGAGATCCGCTGCCCGCCGAGCTCGAGGGCCGACTCTCGAAGTTCGAAGGTCCCGGCAAGGGGCACCTCGCTGCTGCGCTCGCGCGCGTGATGAGCCTCGGAAAGAAGCAGGGGCTCGACCTGACCTCCTACCTCGCGTCCTCGCTCGATCGGCGGGGGCCTCCGTCGCCCGGCAAGAGCACCTCTGGGCTGAAGGGGACGAGCACGTCACTCCACGAGAAGATCGAGGAGGCGCGGTGGCAGACGGCGGGCACCGGGAAGCCGATGCCGTCCGCGTTCGACGACTACGACGCCGCGCGCGCTCACCCCGAAGTCGAGAAGCGCCTCGGCAAACCGCGCGCGGGGCGACCGCCGCCGGACGCGAACGCAGACAATCTCGCCGGGAAGGACCTGACGGGCGAAGATTTCTCGGGCCGCGATCTGTCCCAGAAGGATCTCCGCGGCAGCAAGCTCGACGGCGCGCTCCTCGCCCGAACGAACCTCCGCGGCGCGCTCCTCGCGGGCGCGAGCCTCGAAGGGGCGGTGCTCGACGCCGCGGATCTGACGGGCGCGGATCTCGCGGGGGCGAACCTCACTCAGGCGGTCCTGAATGGGGCCACACTGTCGGGCGCGTCCCTCGTGCGGGCGGTGCTCACGCGCGCGCTCTTCAACGAGGCGAACCTCTCGGGCGCGGATCTCTCGAGCGCGACGGGGGAATCCCCCATCTTCACCAAGGCGAACATGGACGGCGCGTCCCTCCGCGAGGTCGAGTTCGTGAAGCTGGTCGCGAACGAGTCCACGTTCAAGGGAGCATCGCTCGTGAAGGCGAAGCTCCTCCGCAGCGTCTTTTCCAGGTGCTCGCTCGAGGGCGCGTCGCTCGAGGACGCGTCGCTCGACTGGGCGAGCTTCGTGGGGTCGAAGCTGCCGAACGCCACCGCGATGCGCGCGGCGGGTGAGCACACCACGTGGTGCGAGACCGATCTCTCGGGCGCGGACTTCCGCCGCGCGCGCCTCCCCCATGCGCTCTTCAACCTCGCGAACGCCAAGCAAGCGAAGTTCGGCTTCGCGGATCTCCGAAACGGCCAGTTCTTCAGGGCGCTCCTCGAGCGCACGGAGCTCGACTCGTCGAACCTCTACGAGGCGAAGTTCAACTCGGCCGTGATCAACGGCGCCTCGTTCCGCAGAGCGAACCTCTTCGACGCGCGCTTCATCGACGTCGTCGGAGTGGGGCACGACTTCTCGGAGGCGAACCTGAAGAAGGCCATCGTGGAGCTCGTCGATGCGCACCGATGAGGTCCTCGACGCCGTTCGGCGCGGCGAGTCCTTCCGGGGGCGCTCGCTCGTCGGCCTGGATCTCCAGCGCGTCGATCTTTCGGGGATCAAGCTCGCCGGCGCGAAGCTCACGCGCGTGCAGTTCGATCGGGCGAAGCTCGGTCATGCGGATCTCTCCGAGGCCCACTTCGTCGAGTGTTCGTTCGAGGACGCGGATCTCACCGGTGCCCGGCTCACGGACGCGGTGTTCGTGCAGAGCAGCCTCCACGGCGCGACCCTGAAGGGAGCCGATCTCTCGCGCGCGAAGATGCCGTTCGTGAACCTCACGAACGCCGCGCTCGAGGGTGCCACGCTCGACGGGACCACGCTCGCGGGCGCGCGCCTCGACGACGCGAGCTTCGAGCAGGCGCAGCTCTCCGAGGTCGTCCTCATGCAGGTCACCGCGCCTCGCGTGAACTTCTCGCGCGCCACCATCTCGAGATGCATGTTCAACGAGGGGAAGCTCGAGGGGGCGCGTTTCGCGGGCGCGGCCCTGCGGGAGTCGTTGTTCATCGGGACGAAGCTCGGCGGCGCGCGCTTCGACGACGCGACCTTGGATCGCGTCTCCCTCGCGAAGGCCGATCTCCGTGGCGCCACGCTCCCGAGCGCCATGACGCGCACTGTCCTGGACGGCACCGCGCTCGGCCGTCCGAGGCCGCAGTCGAAGGCGGCCATCACCGTCGATGGAGGCGATTGGTCGCGCGCGGATCTGAGGGGCATCGACCTCACCGCGTCGAACCTCAAAGGGCTCGACCTCCGCGGCGCCGATCTCACCGGCGCGAAGCTCAAGACGGTCGCCCTCACGGAGTGCGATCTCACGGGCGCCAAGCTCGGGGGTGCGGAGATCGCTCAGCTCACCGTGACCCAATGCGTGCTCGACGAGATCGACCTCTCGGATCGCGACATCGGCGTCGCGGCGTTCACCTCGACGAGCTTGAAGCGAGCAACCTTTGCGAGCGCGCGGCTCACCCAGTGCGTCTTCACCGAGTGTGATCTCACCGAGGCGAACCTGTCCTCGTCGATGCTCAAACAGGTCGCCTTCGTGAAGTCGAAGGTAGACGGGATGAACATCGAGAAGATCTCGCTCAGCCGCTCGGCGTTCGCCGAGACTGATCTGCGCAAGCTCGACCTCGCCGGAGTCGTCGCGATTCAGTGCGTGTTCGTCGAGGCGGATCTCCGGGAGTGCGACCTCCGGCGGGCGAACCTCACGAGCTCCAACTTCATGAAGGCGAAGCTTGCGCGATCGAAGTTCGACGAGGCGATCCTCGTGACGGCGAACTTCACCGAGTCCGACCTCGAGCTCGCGACGTTCACGCGGGCAAACGCCAAGATGGCCCGGTTCGACCGGGCGCGCCTCCGAATGGTGAAGTTCGATCACGCGCGCTTGAAGATGGCGCAGATGGCGGGCGCGGATCTGACCAAGGCGCTCTTGTCCCACTGCGACCTGACGCGGGCGGAGCTCCCGAAGATCTCGGCGCAGGGCGCAGTGTTCGTCCACTCGGACCTCTCGTTCGCCAACCTATCCCACGCGGACGTCCGCGAGGCGGCGTTCGGGGGCGCGAACCTCGGCTACACAAACCTCCACGCGGTGCGCGACGAGCGCGCCGATTGGGGGGGCGCCATCCAATCGACCACCCGCCGGACCGACGTCGAGAGGCTCGAAGCCGAGGCCTTCCGACCGCCGCAGTAAAGGAGAAGCCATGCCCCCCGTTGACGTTGCAGCCGATACCACGCGCGTGATCGAACCGTCGACCTCTCCGTCGACCTCCCCGGCGACCGCCGTGCCGGGCGCGACGCTCGACCCGGCGCTCGTCGTCTCGGCGGAGGGCGGAGAGGTGATCGTCGAGCTCCCGGGCGGGGGAGAGGAGCGCGTCACCTTGGCGCTCGCGTACCTCTACCAGCCAGTCCCGGGGGACGTGTTGCTCGTCGCGAGCAGCGGCGCGCGGCGGTACGCGATCGGCGTCCTCCACTCGACCGGGAAGGTCGCGCTCGCGTTCCGCGGAGACGTCGAGGTGCGCGCGGTGGATGGCCATTTGCGATTGTCTGGTGATCGCGGCGTCTCGGTGGAGGGCCCGGCCGTCGAGGTGCACACGAGCAAGCTCAAGGTGATCGCCGACTCGCTCGTGGAGCGGTTCGACTCCGTCTATCGGCGCGTGACCTCGCTCCTCCATGTCCACGCGGGGCGCGCTCACACCGCGGTGGACGGGCCGAACGACACGCAGGCGGAGAGCGTCACGGTCCTCACGAAGGAGGTCGTGACGATCAACGGCAAGCAAATCCAGCTCGGCTGAGGGCCCAGGCGCGATGAACATTGCATCCAACATCCTCGGCGGCGGAACCTTCAACCAGCGCGATCCGTGCGTGTCCACGTGGACCAATTTCAGCACGATGCCGCTCGCGATCTCGTTCTCGCCGAACATCTTCTTCTCGGGCGGCAACGCGGTGTTCATCGCGAGCGTGCTCGCCACGAGCCAGGGCGACATCGTCGATCTCATCCTGTTCGGGTTCATGCCGACGCTCGGACCCGTGTTCTTTCCGGTCGGGATCCCGGCGGTCCTCCTGAATGGCATCCCCGCGGTCGCGATGATGACGGACTCCCTCGGGAACTCCATGAACGCGAGCATCATGGGCGTGGCGTTCCCGAGCCCGACCAACGTGCTCTTGCTGCTCGACGAGTCGGGGACGGGTCGACCTCTCGAGGGGCGCGTGGACGCCGACACGGTGTCCGCGATTTCGCGCACCCTCGCCCGCGGCGGCGAGTCCGTCCGCTGGGCGACCGAGGGCGAAAAGGGCCTCGTCCGCGTCGAGGAGTTTGGCTGGGGAGCCGCGGCCGCGCTTCGAGGCGCGCTCGACGCGCTCGAGCGGGAAGGCGCGACCGAGATTGTCATCGATCTGCGCGGGAACCCCGGCGGGGACGTGCACGCAGCGATCGAAGCGGCGGGCCACTTCCTCACCGAGGGCGCGCTGATCGCGACGCTCGTCGACGACGACGGCGACGAGACCGCCTATCGCGCCCGCGCTGGCGTCGTATGCCAGCTCCCGCTCTTCATCCTCGTCGACGGACAGACGGCCTCTGCGGCGGAGCTCTTCGCCGGAGCGCTCGCGGCCCACGGGCGCGCGGTCGTCGTGGGTCCCGAGACGGCCGGAAAGACCACCGTGCAGCGCATCGTCCCGGCGCTCGATCACGGCGTCGCGTGGGAGTCCTGCGCGCGGGTGCTTCTCCCTTCCGGGACCTGATCCGCGCAGAGCGGTCAGTTCATGCTGCCCTTCGCCCGCGGAGGGAAGGGCTGCTTCTGGTGCGGCGGCGGCGCCGCCCCCTCGAGGTCGGATCCCTGCGGCTGCGGCGCGGGGAGAACGGGCTCGACGGGTTGGCGCGCCGTGTACGTCTGTTCGTTGAACGCACGCGCCGCCGCGTTGAAGCCCTGCGCGAGGTCGAGGAGCGTCTGGACGAGATCCGCCTTCGTCTCGGCGCCCGCGAACATGTCCGCGTACCTCTTCGCCCAGAACTTCTTCTGCTCGGCGGTCAGGCGCGTGTACCAGTCCTGCATCTCGTCCCCCGAGCTCTTGCTCACGCCCTTGCGGATCGCGAGCAGATACTTGGAGGTGTTGTTCGTCATCAGCTCGAGCATGCGGTACGCGTGCTGCTGCTCCGGGGTCATCGTGAACGGCACGCTGGAGACGCCGAGCGCCGCGCGCGCCGCGGGCGTCCCCGTCATCGCGTCGTCGACGGTGAGGCCTGCTCCTCGAAGCATCTCGGGCGTGAGGGCGTTCGCCTTCATGAAGTAGTCGCGCATCGCGGTGCCCATTCGCCCCGCGTACTTCGCGGCGCGGTAGAAGAACTCGCCGTCGTCGGCGTAGTGGCCCGCGTCCTTCAGCAGATCGCCGAACTGTTCGTTGAACGATTGGAGCAGGAGCTCGACGGACGCGCTCGTCTTCCCACCGCCCTGGATCCCGTCGACGACGTGCGCGAGCGCTCCCGCGGAGTGGTAGGCCTCGGCCGCAAAGAACAGCGAGTCGCCGCGGAGCGAGTGGATGTCGCGCCTCACGTCGTTGAGCTCTCGCCAGGCTGTGTCGCGGGCGTCCTGGGTCGTCGCGCTCGCGACCCGCTTCACCAAGGCGTCCTCCTCGAGCTCTTTGTCTGCGACGAGGCGGAGCCTGTCGAGGTACGCGAGGTTGTTCGCCCTCAACGTCGCGTCCTCGAGGCCCGCGCGCGCGTCGGGCGGGAGGGAGCGTGGGTCGGCGTCGGGATCGAACCCCATGCTGAGGAGCCGCGCGTCGGTCTCCTTTTGGAACTCGGAGACCTTCCGTTCGGCGTCCGCGAAGCGACCAGCAGCTTCGCGCGTCGCCGCCTCTCCGTCGGGGCCGCGCGCGGAGAGCGAGGCGAGCGTTCGCTCCTTGAACGTGCTCCAGGTCGAATCGTCCGCGTAGCGGTTGATCTTCATGAGCGCGAGGACATCCTGGTCGCGATCGTAGGCGGCCTTCGCGGAGGCCGTGATGGGGCGCCCAGGCTCGCCCTCGGCGAGCGCCGCGACGTGGGCCGGGTCGATGGAAGACGCTCGAGCGCCGTCCGAGAGGTGACCGCCCTCGAGGATGTTGTCCCTCATCGCGACGGCTTTGTAATAGAAGTTCGTGTCGAACACGGTGCCCGACTCACCGCCGAAGTCTTGGCGCATCCGCTCGTTCAGCGCGCCGATGACGTCGACGGTCGCTCTCGGGTCTCCGACGACGGAGACAGTGACGTCATAGTCGCTCGTCAGGTCGGTGCTCCCCGCCGCGTTGGCGATGAGGTTCGGATGGGTCGCGCGCATTTCGTTGACCAGCGAATCGACGTATTTCTTTCGGAACGCGACGAGCCCGGCCATCCGCTCCGGCTGATCTCCGTACTTCGCCTTGATGGCGGACCAGCTCTTCTCCGCGGCGAACGTCGCGCTGGCCTCGTCGTCGGTCATCGAGGATCTGCCGCGATCGAGCGGCACGGCGTAGGTGGGAAAGGAGAACCCCGGCAGCTCGCCGCGCATCGAGTTTTGGATCGCGGCGGCGCGCGCGCGCGCGCGCTGCGCCTCGAGCGCGGACGCGTTCGCGACGTCGAGGTTCGCGGGCGTCGGGTCGAGCGCCGCGGCCATTCCGTTGGCCTGGGCGAGCAGCTCGAGCTCGGACGCGCGCGGCGCGCCGCGTCGAGGGCGCGCTGCGCCTCCGCGCGGAGCCGCGCGCGCGGCTCGCCTCCATCGCTCGCGTGCATCTGGCCGTGGTTGTGTCCGCTGGTCGAACTGTCTGCGGGGGTGCCGCCGGGCTGGAGCGCGGTGGGCTTGGCGGAGACCCACGTGCTTTGAGGAGCGCCCTGAGCGCCTTGGAGCGCGGTGGGCTTGGCGGAGACCCACGTGCTTTGAGGAGCGCCCTGAGCGCCTTGGAGCGCGGTGGGCTTGGCGGAGACCCACGTGCTTTGAGGAGCGCTCTGAGCGGCTTGGAGCGCGGTGGGCTTGGCGGAGACCCACGTGCTTTGAGGAGCGCTCTGAGCGGCTTGGAGCGCGGTGGGCTTGGCGGAGACCCACGTGCTTTGAGGAGCGCTCTGAGCGGCTTGGAGCGCGGTGGGCTTGGCCGAGACCCACCCCGAGCTGCCCGATTTTGCGCTCTCGTCGCCGGGCGCGGATGCGGTCGAGTCTCCCTCCGCGGAGGGGGTAGAGCTCTTCGTGTATCGAGTCTCCTCGTTGCCGAGCTTCAGCTTCGCGACGACGTTCGCGCCTCCACCTTCGGACGAGCTCCAGCCGGATCCCTTCGTGTAGCGGCTCTCCTCGTTCCCGATCTTGAGCGTCATGGCGGAGCTCGACTCGCCCGAGTCGGTGGACTTCCAACCTTCGCCATGCGTGTAACTGAAATGGCTGTTGCCGATCTTGAGCTGGATCGCGGAGCCGGAGCCCTCGTTGCTCGACGCGGGGTGCCCGGCGCGCTTCACCGCGGTGCCGACCGTCAGCCGCCCGAGCGCGCCCCCGCCGCTCTTTCGGCTGCTGCTGTCGCCGCTCTTCGACTTGCTCTGCTTCTTGGCGGAGGACTTCTTCGAGGAGCTCTTGTGCCGACCCACGCGCCCGATCCTACGCCACCCAGTCGTGAGGGTGGGGCGCGCTGCTCCTTGCGAAACGGTGTAGCCTCCGATTTCGGAGGCGTGATGAGCGGGACGACCGGCGGTTCGGCTGGAACGGGGACGGGGCCTGGAACGGGCGCCAGCACGACGAGCCAGAGCTCCAATACGAGCGCGAGGGGAGGCTCGGGAGCGGGCGCCGAGGCGGCCGGATCGTCGACTGGATGGAAGCGCGCCACGCCGACGGCGCAATACATGCCCAATGTCTTGGGCTGCGCTTGTCACGGGATTCGCGAGGCCGGGAGCACCCCGGCGACGGGGAGCGCCCCCAAGGCGAAGCCCGTTTGGAAGGACGCGATCAACCCGGCCCGAAAGGCCCTGGGCCCCGTGAACATGGGCGGCGCCGCGGCTGGGGACAGTCCAGCGAGCCAATGGAAGAAGGGCGTGACCCCGTCGACGCAGCCGACGTCCCCCATCCAGAGGCCGACCCCGCCCAAGGCGCCGGCTCCAGCGCGCGATCCCATGGACGCGTTCCTCGACGACCTGTCGATGCAGGCGAAGAACGCGCTCGCGGGCCACAAGGCGAAGCTCGTCGGAAAGTACCCCACGGCGAAGGACACCGAGACCACGAAGATGCTCGAGGCGATCGTCTCGCGCCTCGGCACGCCCGAAGGCAGACAGTCGTTCAAGGCCGAGCTCGACTCCGCGAAGTCGGATCCTCTCTACGCCGCGATGGGCCCCGACAAGTTCGCGTCGCTGCTCGCGTGGTCGGACGCGATGCTCGAGCAATCTCGGAACCACGAAGACCCGAGCCGGCGAGCGCGCGCCGAGGCCGCGGACACGTATGGGCTCACACCCGCGGAGCGCGTCGCGATCCTCGGCTACACCACGGGCGACTACACCGCGATCAACCCGGCGCTGCGCCGTGGGAACAGCGACGCCAGCCTCGAGGTGTACATCGACACGATCAAGCGGGGGCTCGCCAAGCTGCCCGACTATACGGGGAGCACGACCGTGGAGCGGGGTGTCGGAGACGGAGCGTGGACGAAGGACGCGTTCGTCAAAGGGAAGGACTTCAAGGACGGCGCGTTCACCAGCACCGCGACGCCGGGCAAGGCCCCGATGGCGGATTGGAAGGTCGTCATCCTCGGTCAGTCGGGGGGCAAAGACGTCGGCATCTTCTCGGCGTGGCCCGCGGAGGCGGAGGTCCTCTATCCCCCGGGCACGGAGTACGTGATCGAGGACGTGTCGGCGGGCCCGCCGAAGACCGTGACGATGCGCCAGAAGCCATAAAGGAGCCGCCGAGCTCGCGATCGTCCGCGGGGCGCCGAGCTCATCCCTTTGACGGGGTGTGACCGGCCCTGCTGGGCGCGCTACGTTCGCGGAAATGAACAACCCGCTGCTCGAGGCCTTGTTCGACCCCCGTGATCGCCCTGTCGATCCGATCCCGTTCGATCGAATCGATGCGGCGCACGTCGAGCCCGCGCTGACGACGCTCGCCGCCGAAGCGACCGCCGCCGTCGACGCGATCGCCGCGGACACGACGGCCCCGACCTACGAGTCGACGCTCGGCGCGCTCGAGCGCGCGACGTTGCGGCTCGAGTCCGCCGCGTCGATCGTCGAGCACCTCGAGAGCGCCGCGACGAGCGAGGCGCTGCGTGAAGCGTGGGGCCGAGCCCAACCCGTGGTCAGCACGTTCTGGTCCAAGCTCCCGCTCCACGAGGGCTTGTACGGTCGACTCGTCGCGTTCTCCGAGACGGCCGAGGCGCGCGCTCTCGAGGGCCCGCGCCGGCGTCACCTCGACAAGACGCTCGAGGAGTTTCGCCGCCACGGCGCGGCTCTCGGCCCGGCGCAAAAGGCGCGGCTCACCGAGGTGGACGTCGAGCTCGCGAAGCTCACGACGAAGTACCAACAGAACGTGCTCGACGCGACGAACGCGTTCGAACTCGTCGTCGAGGACGAGTCTCGCCTCGCTGGACTCCCGGCGTTCGCACGAACGGCGGCGCGGAAGAGCGCCGAAGACAAGGGCTACGCCGGGTTTCGGTTCACGCTGCACGCCCCGAGCTTCATCCCCGCGGTGACGTACATCGAAGACGCCTCGATCCGGGAGCAGCTCTACCGCGCGTTCAACGGGCGCGCGTCGAGCGGCCCGTTCGACAACCGCGACAACATGCGGGAGATCCTCCGTCTTCGGGACGAGCGGGCGCGCCTCCTCGGCTTCGCCGACTTCGTGGAGCTCACGACCTCCGATCGCATGGCGAAGACGGGCGCGCGCGTCCGCGCGTTCATCGACGACCTCCGCGATCGCACCATCGAGCACTTCGAGCGGGAAAAGAAGGCGCTAGCCGACTTTACAGGCACGGGCGCGGTCGCTCCCGGCGCGGTTCCTCCGCGCACCACCGAGACGAGCGCGCCGGAGGCGCACGTTCCCGGCGCGGTTCCTCCGCGCACCACCGAGACGAGCGCGCCGGAGGCGCACGTTCCCGGCGCGGTTCCTCCGCGCACATTCAACGCCTGGGACATCGGCTTCCTCGCGGAGAAGCAGCGGAAGGCGCTCTTCGACTTCGACGAAGAGGCGGTGCGCCCGCATTTTCCGCTCGAGCACGTCCTCGATCAGCTGTTCGTGATCTTCCAGAAGCTCTATGGCGTGCGCTTCGAGCCGGTGTCGATCCCCGTGTGGGACGAGGCCGTGCGGCCCTTCGCGCTCGTCTCCGAGGAGGGGCGGAGACTCGCGACGGTGTACGTCGATCTGTTCCCGCGCGCGAACAAGGTCCAAGGCGCGTGGATGGTCCCGCTGCGATCGTCGACCCCGCCGCACCCGCACGTCGCGGTGGTGTGCGCGAACTTCACCCCACCCATGGGGACGACGCCGTCGCTGCTCGCGCACCGCGAGGTGCAGACGCTCTTTCATGAGTTCGGGCACCTGCTGCATCAGTGTCTCAGCAACGTCCCTGTGCGCCGCCTCGCGGGTACGAGCGTCGCCTGGGATTTCGTGGAGCTCCCGAGTCAGCTCCACGAGAACTGGGTGTGGGAGCGGGACACGCTGCTGTCGCTCTCGAAGCACTGGGAGACGGGCGCGCGCATGCCCGAGGATCTCGTCGACAAGCTGATTCGGTCTCGCTCGTATCGAGCCGCGAGCGCTCAGATGCAGCAGCTGGGGTACGCCGACATCGATCTCCGACTGCACGTCGAGGCCCCGCGCATCGCCTCCGACGAAGGCGCGAGCACCGTCGAGCGCGCGAAAGAGATCCTCTCGACGTACGTCACCGCCCCCATCCCGGAGGGGTACGCGATGATCGCGAGCTTCGTTCACCTCTTCGGTAGCCCCGTGGGGTACGCGGCGGGCTACTACTCGTACAAGTGGGCCGAGGTCCTCGAGGCCGATGCGTTCAGTCGCTTCGCGCGCGAGGGTCTCCTGAGTCGAGACGTCGGCAGGGCGTTCGTCGACACCGTCCTCTCACGGGGCAACAGCGACGAGCCGGAGGCGCTCTTCCGAGACTTCCTCGGCCGCGATCCCACGGTCGACGCGCTCCTCCTGAGGCAGGGCCTCGGCTGAGGCGTCAGCGCCCGCGCGAGCCACCGTCCCGTGACTCGCGTCGTGCGCGGGCCGTCGTGCGCGCGTCGCCTCTACTTCTTCTTTGCGGCGAGGCCTTTCGGGGACTTCCAGCGCGGCTTGACGAACTGCTTCATCACGTCGCGGATGAGGCCGATGTGCGCGCAATGGTCCATCTTGTCGTTGCCGTCGTAGCCACGCATGTGGAAGTTGCCGCTGTCGAACTTGGAGTTGAGCTCCATGCCCCACGGATCGCTCTTCCGCTTCTTCGCGGCCTTCGGCGTGCCCCCGAGCGAATAGACGAGGTAGTTCTCGGTTTCGGTCGTGGACGCGTAGCCGGGCGGAATGATGGACGAGTGGCTCACGTACATGAGCTTCTTGCCAGCCTTCGCCTGCTTCGCGAAGTCCACGAACACGTCGAGCTGTGAGGTGTCGAGGTCGTCCCCGCTGTAGCTCGCGTGGAGGCCATCGAGCAGGATGACCGTGTCCACGATCCCCTTGCCGTACTCCTGACCGAGGATCGTCTGCACCGCGCCGTACCCCGCGCTCCACGCGCTCAGCGCGACCTTGCGCACGTGCGCTTCCTTGAGACCGCGCTTCGCTGCGACCTCCTTCTCCACGCTCTCGACCAGTTCCTTGAACGCCGTGGGGCTCGCGAACGCGCTCGAGTACGCGCCGGACCCGATTCCGAGGTCGATGCCGACGAGGACCACGCCGTCCGCCGCTTTGACGAACTCCTTTCGGATCGGTTCGTGGCCGTGGAAGTGGAACACCACGTCGAACCCACCGCTCTTCGTCACGCCGCCGCGCGAGGGCATGATCATCTGGCCCATCGACGGGGCGCGGTCCCACTGCTCGTAGACGCCCCAGCCGCCGTCCTTCGTGTTGCACGGGTTGACCCCGCCGCGATCCTCCGGATCCTTCTGGGTCTGCGTCCGCTCGGCGGGCTTCACGAGGTAGAACTTGTCGGCCGCGGGCTTCTCGTCGGCCTTCTTGTCCGCCTTCTTCTCATCCTTGTCGGCGCTCTTCTTGTCGGCGTCGTCGGACTTCTTGTCGGCGTCGTCGGACTTCTTCTCGTCCGTCTTTTTGTCTGCCTTCTTCTCGTCCGTCTTCTTGTCGGACTTCTTCTCGGCGGACTTCTTGTCTGCCTTCTTCTCGGACTTCTTGTCGGAGGCCTTCTTGTCCTCTGACTTCTCCGCCTTCTTCTTCTTCGTCTTCTTCGACTTCGCCGACGCATCGGCGAACGCCGGTGTCACCACGCCGACGGATCCGAAGGCGAACGCGACCGCGACGAAGACGGAGAACATGCGGCGGAGATGCCGCGACCAACTCGACTGCCTCTGCATTGGACCTCGAAGCCCCTGGGCCCGCGGCCATACCACGGGTCGGGACGGCACCACAGATGAACGGCACGTGGAGGCGTCATCCACACCACGAACGAGCAACGGGGTGACGACAGCGGGCCGGTCAGACGCCGAGGTCGCGTCTCTTATTCCAAGGCGCCGCCGCAGAGGGGCGCAACGAACGTACCGTCGGCGTTCCCTGCGGGCAGGAAGAAGTCATCGGTGCCGGCGAGCGTGAACGAGATCGTCGCCCCATCGATGGCGAGCACCTCGACCGTTCCGCCCCAGTAGCTCCCCCCACCGCCCGAGCATTCGCCCGCGCCGCTCGGCTCCGAGACGCTGAACGTGGCGATGCCGTCGAGCGCATAGGTCCCGGGGGCCTGCATCGAGGCGGGGAGCAAGATGGAGACGTTCTGTGCCGCGACCGAGCAGTCCGCACCCGGCGAAGGCTCCACGCACGTGTTTGGGAGGCTGCTCAAGGAGAGCTGCAACGTGCCGTCCGCGAGCGGAGTCGCCACCGCCGAGGTCATCGTCGAGGGCACCGGCGGGGCGTCGCCGCACAGACTCGCGTAGTACGTGCCGTCCACGTTCTCGCTGCCGAAGAGGACGGCCGAGGTGCCCTCGAGCGAGAGCGTGAAGCCGGTGCCGTCCCACCCGGAAACGACGATCACGCCCTCCCAGAACGATCCCCCGCCCGCGGCGCAGCCGTCGATCTCGCCGTCGTCCGCGTCGGTTTCGAAAACGAAGCCGTTCTGATCGAGAGGGATGACGTCCCCCACGGACGTGTTCGCGGGAAGGGTGAAGCCGACCTTCCAGGTCGCCGCCGGCCCGCAGGGCGCAGTCGACGTGAACTCGTCGCATGTCTGCGCGTAGCTGGTCACCTCCACGACGAAGGAGCCATCCGGCTGTGTCTGCGCATGGGCATTCGCCGCGGGAGAGGGCCCGGTCGAGCAACTGCAGCCGGGGTGACTCGGCTGCTCGTTGGGAGTCCCGCTCGTCGTGCTCTCGTCGCCCGTCGGGTCGGTCCCAGACACCGTCACGACGGGCCCGCATCCCGCGAGGAGCCCGCTCAACACCCATCCGCTCAGCCCGGCGATCGATCGTGCCATGCGGCGCACATCAGCACGAGTCGTGCCGAGGCGCGGGCAGCTAATTTTTCTGGGTATTTGAGCCCGGGTCCACGGCTGGATCGAGCGAGTTGTGCCAGTTGGGTCATGCGGTGCCGACTAGACTTCGAAGTCGTAGCCGCTCGCGGCCCAGCGCTCGTAGCCCGCCTTGTTGAAGCGGTAGAGCTCGGCGGCGCGGTGGGGGACGTTCGACTCCTTCTTTTGCGTCGCCTCCACGAACCCGAAGGAGAGAATCTTCTTTCGAAAGTTTCGCTTGTCGAGGCTCCGACCCAGGATCGCCTCGTACACGTACTGCAGCTGCGTGAGCGTGAAGCGCTCGGGGAGGAGCCCGAAGCCGATGGGCCGGTAGCGGACCTTGGATCGGAGCCGCTCGAGCGCGACCTTCACGATCTCCGCGTGATCGAAGGCGAGCGTGGGCAGGGCGTCCACCGGGAACCACGAGGCCCGGCGCGCATCGGTCTCGGCGCGAGGTACGTGCGCGGAGGATTCGACGAGGGCGTAGTAGGCAATGGAGATGACGCGCTCACGCGGGTCCCGGTCGATCGCGCCGAAGCTGTAGAGCTGCTCGAGGTACGAGACGCGAACGCCCGCCTCCTCGACGAGCTCGCGCGCGGCGGCCTCGTCGAGCGTCTCGTCGACGCGAACGAATCCACCGGGTAGCGCCCAGGAGCCTTTGAAGGGCTCGAGCCCTCGCTCGATCAGCAGGAGCTCGAGTCGCCGCGACGCGACGCCGAAGACCACGCAGTCCACCGCCAGCGCGGCGCGCGGATATTCGTAGGTGAACGACACGCGCCGCATGATCGCAGATGAGCGCGCCCAAGGCTGCGGTAGAGTCCGGCCCGTGGATCTGTTCCTCATGTCTCCGCCGCACCCGAACTGGCGCCTCGTCGGGCGCGCGAACTTTCGAAGCGAGAGCGCGCCGGAGGTCGATCCCGCGAAGGCGCGCGCGGAGTGGTTGGCGCTCGCGCGCGAGATCGAGAGGCGCGGCGGCACCGTCGCCGTCCTGCCACCCCAGCTCGAGCTGACGGGACTGCCGTTCGCGGCCGAAGCCGGGCACCCTCTGCCTGCGCGCGTCCCAGGGGGCCGCCCGAGGTTCTTGCTTCCTCGGATGAAGCCCGTCCACCGAACCGCGGAACGTGAAAAGTGGCGCCCCTTCGTCGAGCGCCTGGGCTTCGAAGCGATCGAGCTCGATGGCGGCATCTGGGAAGGGCAGGGGGACGTGGCGACCTTCGGCCGGCACACGTTGTTGTTCTACGGAGGCCGCACGAACCGCGAGGGCGTGGAGGCTGCGCGCGTCCACTTCGACGGAGAGATCCTCCCCGTGGAGATCGAGCCGGTCGTGCACCACGGGAACATGGCGGTGCTCCCCATCCCCGCGCTCCGGAGGATCATCGTATGCGCCGACGTCGTGCTCGATGACAGTCTGGCGCTGCTCGAGGCGCGCATCGGCCGAGACCGGATGCACTTCGTGAGCAGCGAGGAGATGCGCTGCTACTCCACGAACGCGATCGCGTTCGGCCTGTCGCTCCTCGCACCATCGATCCTGCCGGAGCGCGTGCACCACCTCTTCGAGCGCGACGGCCTCGACGTCACGCCGCTCGCGATGACGGAGCTCTGCGAGAAAGGCGGCGGCGGGACGAGGTGCCTCGTCTGCCATTTCCCGGACGCGCCGGACTCCCTGACCATCCCCGCCGACGCAACCATCGACGCCGTCTGCTCCTGACGTCGTCGTCGAGCTTCATCACTCCGAAACGTTCGACGGCGGACCGACGGGCGGCCACGACGGGTCGTGGAGGCGCGCGATCCACGCGCCTCCAACCGCGTCAGCGATCGAAGGTCACCACCAGAAGGTCACGCCGGCGCGCAGCATCCCCGCGCCCGAGGTGTCCGTCGTCTCGCCCGTGTTGGGGTTGCGAAACTCGTCCCCGTCGTTGTTGATGCCCGTGCGGATGAGGCCGACGCCATCGACGTCGAGCCCGAGGTGCTTGCCCACGCGCCACTCGACGCCGAGACCAGCGTGCAGGCCGAGGTAGTCGCGGCTCACGGAGGGCGCGTAAAAGTCGTAGCCGAACTGGTCGTAGGTGAAGTTCTGGTCCGTGATCTCGGCGTGCGCGAGGTGCACGCCACCCAGCGCGTAGACCTGAAAGACGCTCTTCGGGTTGAAGTAGAGCATCCCCGTCAAGCTGAGGCCGGACTCGATCCGATCCTTCCCGTAGTAGTCCGAGCCGCCCACGAGATCGATGCCGACGTCGAACGCGAACGCGGGCGCGGGGCGCCAGCGGAAGCCGACGCCGAGGCCTCCCATACCCGTCGTCTCACCGTTCACGTCCTCGAAGCCGAGACCCTCGAGGTGCAGGTTCAGACCGAACCGCTCACGCCAAGGCGCGGTCGGCATGGGCTTGAGGCCCGGCCCGTTCGTGGGCGGAGGCGGGCGCTGCGGCGGCGGAGCGGGCCGTCCCTGAACGGGGCCGCCGTTCGTGTAGATGATGATCGGGCCGTTCGCCTGCACCTGCACGGGGCCGTTCGTCTGGATCTGCGTCCCGCCCTTGTGCTTCTTCTTCCGCTTCTTCGGGGCCGGGGCGTCCTCCGTGGGCTGCGCCTGATCGGGCGTGTCATCCGTGTCGGCCGCGTCACCCTGATCCGCGCCCCCGTTGTCGGGGGGTGGGGTGACGGTGGTCTCCTCGCAGAACCAACTTCCAGGCGGACAGTCGCCGTCGGCGAGGGCCGACGTCGCCGGTGCAACGAGGATGAGCAAGGAAGCAGGTACCAACCAACGACGCATCGCAGACTCCTTCGACAGACGCGGGCTCCACCAGCTTAGCAACCGAGGTGCCACGCACCATACGTTCCCACGAGGCGTCATTCCCCCCTGCGTGACCGCATCGATCGCGGTGAAGCGTGAGGGCGGCCCAATTGGATGTGCATCCCTCGCCACGGTGGGTGTGAGCTATCGTTCACACTCCCATGGCGCGCGTCGTCCTCAAACCGGGTCACGTCCGGCCCGTGTTCTCCGGTCATCCCTGGATCTTTCAGCAAGCGATCGCGAGCGTAGAAGGGGGAGCCCGCGCAGGTGATCAGGTCGACGTCGTGGACCCCCCGGGCAACCTCCTCGGCTGTGGGCTCTACAGTCCGGGGTCGGCGATCGCCGTGCGCCTGTTCACCCGTTCTCATCGACCCATCGACGGCGAGCTCTTTCGGCTGCGCATCGCCGAGGCGCTCGAGCGGCGCCGACGCGCGGGCCTCCCGTCGACGCACCCAGCGCGAGAGACGACGGGCTATCGCCTCGTGCACGGAGAAGGCGATCGCCTCCCAGGGCTCGTCGTGGACGTGTTCGAGGACGTCCTCGTCGTGCAGCTCAACACGATCGGGATCAAGCTGCGCGAGGGCATGGTCCTCGAGGCGCTCGCCTCCGTCATGAAGCCGCGCGCGATCATCGACCGCACGAGCGCGAGCGTGAAGCGGCTCGAGGGCTTCGAGCCCGGGGCGGGCGTCATTCGAGGCGAGGCGTCCTCCCTCGTGTTCCGAGAGCGCGGCTTTGCGTACGACATCGGCCTCGATCTCGCGCAGAAGACGGGCTTCTACTTCGACCAGCGAGCCCTTCGCGCGCGCGTGGAGTCGCTCGCGCACGGAAAGACCGTGCTCGACACGTTCTCGTTCGTGGGGAGCTTCTCTCTCGCTGCGGCGCGAGGAGGCGCGACGAGCGTGACGGCGGTCGACGAGAGCGCGCAGGCGGTGCTCGCGGGCGCTCAGATCGCTCGCGCAAACGGGCTCGCGAGCAAGATCGCGTTCGTGCGCGGCGACGCCGTGCGCGCGCTCGGGGATGCGTCGTCGACGGGCGGGTTCGACCTCGTCATCTGCGATCCGCCGAAGCTCGCTCCGTCGCGCGCGAACAAGGACGCCGCACTCCTCGCGTACAAGAAGATCGCGCGGAGCGCCTGCCGCGCGACCAAGGCGCGCGGCATCCTCGTGTTCTGCTCCTGTAGCAGCGCCGTCTCGATCGACGATCTCGTGCGCTGCGTGGCGATCGGGGCGGCGGACGCGCGCATGTTCGCGACGATCCTCGAGCGATTCACCCAGGGCCCGGATCACCCCGTACCGGCCGCGTTCCCCGAAGGTCTGTACCTGAAGAGCGTGATCGCGGAGCTCGATCCCGTCGACGGATGAGGCCGCTCGTTGCCCTCCCTTCGTCACGCGCCCTCGCGCTGCGCGGGCTCGTCTTCGATCTCGACGACACGTTCCTCGTCGGCGGCGCGCTCGATGCGCGCGCGTTCGAGGCGCTCTGCCGCATGCGCGAAGCGGGCATCGAGCTCTTCGCGTGCACCGGGAGGCCCGCGCTCTGGGCGGAGCTCGCGCTGCGCCAATGGCCTATCGACGCGGCGATCGCCGAGAACGGCGCGCTCGTCTACGTGCGCGGCGGCGGTCGGGTGGAGCGCATCGATCGGGTCGGGCGCGAGGAGCGCCGGCAGCGTCGCGCGGCGCTGCTCGCGATCGCCGCGCGCCTCGTGGAGCACGCTCCCGGGCTCGAGCTCGCGGACGACAACGAGGCTCGCATCACGGACGTCACGATCGACGTCGGCGAGCACGCGTCCGTCGCCCCCTCGGTCGTGCGGGAGCTCGAGCTGCTCGCGCGCGCGAGCGGTGCGAGGACGTTCACGTCGAGCGTCCACCTCCACCTGACGTTCGACGCCGACGACAAAGCGAGCGGCGCGATCCGGGCGATCGGCCGAGTGACCGGCGTGGGCGCCACCGAGGCGCGCGCATCGTTCGCGTACGTCGGCGACAGCGGGAACGACGCTGCGGCGTTCGCCGCGTTCGAATGCTCCGTCGGGGTGGCGAACGTGCGGTCTCACCTCCGGCGCCTCTCCGTGCCGCCGAGGTGGGTGGCGAAAGGTGCGCGCGCAGAAGGGTTCTGTGAGCTCGCGAGCATCCTCCTCGACGCGAAGATCCACGGGCCGTCCGACGCGGGGCGCGCCGACCGTGCGTCAGCGTGCTAAGGAGCGCTCCTCTCCCGCCGTGACGACGAACGCGACTCCTGGTCCCGAGTACCCGATCACTCTCAAGGGTCAGTTCGTTTCGAAGCTCCCCTACTACGTGCTCGGGAGCGTCCTCCTGCTCGCGCAGCAGGCGCTGATGGCGGGCCGCGATCTGCTCGTGAAGGGCGCGATCAACGCGACCGTCGCCCAGCAGGAGGGCGCGAAGGTCGCCGCGCTCTTCATCCTGCTCGTGAGCCTCGGCAGCGCGGGTGTGCGCGTTTTGTCGCGGATCATCGTGTTCACCGCGGGGCGCAACGTCGAGTACGAGCTCCGCGCGATGCTGCTCGACCGGCTCCAGCGGCTCGGCCCCTCGTTCTTCCGGAAGATGCCGACCGGCGAGATCATGAGCCGGACCACGAACGACCTCACTCAGGTGCGCCTCCTCCTCGGGTTCGGCGTGCTCAACGTGGTCGGCTCGCTCTTCGCCCTCGCGAGCGCGCTCTTCGTGATGGTGAGCGTCTCGTGGAAGCTCACGCTCGCGAGCCTCGGGACGTTCCCGCTCCTCTGGCTCGTGACGCGCTCGTTCTCGATGCGGCTCTTCAAGACGAACCGGGAGAACCAAGAGGCCATCGGCAAGATGAGCGATCGTGTGCTCGCGAGCCTCGCCGGCGTCCGCGTCGTGCGCGCGTTCGGCCTCGTGCCGAGCGAGATGAGCGCGTTCGAGACGATGAACGACGAGTACCTGAAGAAGAGCCTCGCGCTCGCGCGCGTGCGCGGGTCGATGGGGCCGATCATGGGGACGATCGCAGCCGCTGGGGTGCTCGTCGTGTTCTTCTACGGCGGCTGGCTCGTCTCGCAGGGCGTCGACCACGGCGGCATCAGCGAGGGCGGGTTCGCGTCGTTCTGGCTCGCGCTCCTCCGCCTCACCTGGCCCTTGCTCGCGCTCGGGTTCGTCGCCTCGATCGTGCAGCGCGGGCGCGCGGGGTACGACCGGTTGAAGGTGATCTTCGAGGCGGTGCCCGAGATCAAGAGCGGTGACCTCGTGCGCGCCGAGCCCGTTCGCGGCCACGTTCGCGTCGAGAACCTCACGTTCGCCTATGGGACGAAGAACGTCGTCGACGGAGCGAGCTTCGACGTACCCGCGGGGAGCTCGCTCGCGATCGTGGGCCGGACCGGCTCGGGCAAGAGCACCATCGCGACGCTCCTCCCGCGGTTGATGCCCACGCCGCGCGGCGCCGTGTTCCTCGACGGCGACGACGTCTGCGATCTCGACATCGCGCGTGTCCGCGCGAGCATCGGGTACGCGCAGCAGGACGCGTTCCTCTTCTCCACGACCGTGTCGAGGAACGTCGCTTTCGCGCTCGACGATCCCGACTCGCCCGAGGCGGAGAAGGCGGTGGTCGAGGCCGTGACCGAGGCGGAGATCGTCAACGAGATCAAAGATCTCCCCGAAGGCTTCGACACCGTGGTGGGCGAGCGGGGCGTGCAGCTCTCCGGCGGTCAGCGTCAGCGCGTCGCGCTCGCGCGCGCGCTCCTGCGGGACGCGCCGGTGCTCGTGCTCGACGATCCGCTCTCCGCCGTGGACGCTCGCACCGAGGCGGCGATCCTGGCTGCGATCGACCGGCAGCGCGCGCACCGAACGGTGATCCTGGTCACGCATCGGGTCGCGGCCGCGCGCAGGTGCGATCAGATCATCGTCATGGATCGGGGCAAGGTCGTCGCGCGCGGTACGCACGACGAGCTGGTCGCGCAGGGAGGCCTCTACGCGTCGTTCGCGGAGGAGCAGGCGATCGAGGCGGATCTCGCAGAGATCGACGTAGCGCCCGCGCCCTCGTCGCGTCGGCCCGAGCCCGTGATCGAGGGCGCAGCGTCATGAGCGAGCGGCGATCGAAGAAGGCCGCGCCGGCGGAGAAGCGCCGCGGGGAGGCGGCCCTCGAGCGCTTCCACGAGGAGGCGGCGGTCAAGGTCTACGACGCGAAGAACCTCCGCCGACTCTGGCCGTTCGTGAAGCCGCACGGCCGGGGATTGATCGGCTCGTTGCTGCTCCTTCTCTTGATCTCTCCGATCGCGCTCGCTCGCCCGCTCATCATGCGCATGGGCCTCGACAAGGCGGCGAACGGGGACTCCGGAGCCATCTTCTTCGCGGGGATCTTCCTGACGGTCGCGGTCGTCGTGGAGCAGGGGATCGCCTTCCCGCAGATGTACCTGATGCAGGTCTCCGGGGCGCGCGCGATGGCGGATCTCCGGCGCCACGTGTTCGCGTTCCTCCACACGCGCAACCTCAAGTACTTCGATCGCACGCCGGTGGGGCGCCTCGTCACGCGCGTGACGAACGACGTCGACGCGATCGGCGAGGTGTTCGGCTCTGGCGCCCTGAACGCGCTCGGCGACATGGTGCGGCTCCTCTTGATCGTCGGCGTCATGCTGTCGCTCAACGCGCGCATGGCGCTCATCGCGTTCGCGGCGCTCCCGCCGGTCTTGTTCGGCGTGAACTACACGCGCAAGCGCATCCGCGACGCGTTCCGCGAAGTGCGCACGAAGACGGCCCGCATGAACTCGTACTTGAACGAGCAGGTGAGCGGGATGGCGCTCGTGCAGGCCTACGCGCGCGAGGCGGCAGGGGCGTCCGAGTTCGACGCGATCAACACGAGCTACCGCGACGCGAACAACCGCAGCATCGTCTGGGACGCGACGCTCGACGCGGCGATCGAGCTCATCTCGAGCGTCTGCATCGCCTCCGTCCTGTGGGCCGCGGGGCTCGATTTCGGCGTGAGCTTCGGGACGCTGTTCGCGTTCGTCGCGTACATCGACATGTTCTTCACGCCGATCCGCGATCTCACCGCGCGCTACACGGTCCTCCAGTCCGCGATGACGGGCGCCGAGCGCGTGTTCGAGCTCCTCGACAACCCGGACGAGGACGCCCCGCGCGCGACGGACTCGGACCCGCGCGCGAAGCCCGATCCCAAGGCTCCGATCCTCGAGCTCGACCACGTCACGTTCGGCTACAAGCCGGACGTCGACGTCCTGAAGGACGTGTCGCTCTCGGTGACGCGCGGAGAGCGCATCGCCCTCGTCGGGGCGACGGGCGCGGGCAAGAGCACCGTAGCCTCGCTGTTCCTCCGCCTCTACGACGTGACCCGCGGGGACGTCCGCGTCCAGGGCGTCCGCGTCCAAGACTGGGAGCGCGAAGCCCTGCGCGCGAACTTCGCGGTCGTCCCGCAGGACGTGTTCCTGTTTCCCGGCACCGTGGCGACGAACATCGCGGCCGGTGACGCGGAGCCCGACATGGATCGCGTGGTGCGCGCGCTCGCGCGGATCGGCGCGCTCGAGATGTTCTCCGAGCGCGAGGGCGGGCTCGAGGCGCGCGTCGTGGAGCGAGGCTCGAACTTCTCCGCGGGCGAGCGCCAACTCATCGCCTTCGCGCGCGCTCTCTACAAAGATCCGAGCGTCCTCATCCTCGACGAAGCGACCGCGAGCGTCGACAGCGACACCGAGGCGCGACTCCAGCGCGCGATCGAGAGCATTCTCGAGGGGCGCACGTCGCTCGTCATCGCGCACCGGCTCTCCACGATCCGTTCAGCCGATCGGATCGTCGTCTTCCACAAGGGCCGGATCGTCGAGCAGGGATCACACGAGGAGCTCCTCGCGAGCGACGGCGTGTACGCCCGCCTTCACAAACTCCAGTTCGCGAAGACCGTGGTCGAGACCGGAGAGGCGAAGCCTCAGGGCTCGCCGGCGTCCGCGGTGACGAGCAGCCCGTAGTCGGAGCACGTCGTGTTGTGGAGCGTCAGCGACAGCGCGCTCACCTCGACGAGCTCCGCTTGGTCGCCCGCTGCGGGCGCGAGCGGTCCGTCGCCGAGCGAGACCCACGCTTGGATGCTCCGCGGCTCCGCGCCGAGGTGATGCTCGATGACGAGGAGCTCGCCGCCCCGGAACGTGAGGCGCTCCCCGTTCCAAGACGAAGACATGTAGACGCCGCCCTGGACCGTCCCCCCGGAGAACGTCTGCGGCGTCGCGTCCTCGAGGTCGATCTCGCACCCCTGCGGGCCCAAACCAGCGACGGAGTCGCACGACGTCGCGACGGCGAGGAAGATCGTCCCCGCCGCTGCGAGCAGGCTCAGGCGCCGAGCCATCGGGCGGCGTCGACGGCGTGGTACGTGAGGATGAAATCCGCGCCCGCTCGCCGGAACGACGTGAGGAGCTCGAGCGTCACGCGCCGCTCGTCGATCATCCCCGCGGCCGCCGCGGCCTTCACCATCGCGTACTCGCCGCTCACGTTGTACACGCCGAGCGGTAGCGTGGTCTCCGCGCGCACCTTCGCGAGCACGTCGAGGTAGGGCAGGCCCGGCTTGACCATGACCATGTCGGCGCCCTCCGCTTCGTCCAGCGCGAGCTCGCGGAGCGCCTCGCGCGCGTTCGCGGGATCCATCTGGTAGCCCGCGCGATCTCCGAACTTCGGCGCGCAGTCGGCGGCCTCGCGGAACGGGCCGTAGAAGCCCGACGCGTATTTTACCGAGTACGAGAGGATCGCCGCGTCCACGTGGCCCTCCTGATCGAGCGCCGCGCGGATCCGCCCCACGCGCCCGTCCATCATGTCGCTCGGGGCGATCACGTCCGCCCCCGCAGCCGCCTGAACCAAGGCGGACTTGGCGAGGATCTCGATCGTCGCGTCGTTGTCCACGACGAGCTCGCCGGATCGTGACTTCTTGAGGACGCCACAGTGTCCGTGTTCGGTGTACTCGTCCACGCACGTGTCCGTCATGACGAGGACCTCGGGCGCGGCCTCCTTCATCGCTCGCACGGCGCGCGGCACCGGTCCGTCGGGATCGTACGAGCCCGAGCCCACCGCGTCTTTGTGCTTCGGCAGCCCGAACAGGATCACCCCTCCGATGCCGAGCTGCTTCACGAGGCGCGCCTGGTTCGCGGCCTCCTTCACGGGTAGCTGCGAGACCCCGGGCATCGTCGTCACGGGGTTCGGAGCGTCCAGCACGTCGCTGAAGAACAGGGGGAGGATGAAGTCGCTCGGCGCGAGCGACGTCTCGCGCACGAGCCTCCGCATGCTCTCCGATTGACGAAGGCGCCGTGGTCGATGCGTCGGAAACACGCCCATCCCTCCGTGAGGTTCAGCTCAGGTCGAATCCGCGATCGAGCGCGTGCCGCACGAACGCCGCGACGAGGTCTTCGCCTTTGACGAGCTCGCGCGCCGAGTAGCCCCTCGTCTTGCCGAGCTCGATGAAGCCGAACAGTCGATCCTTCACCGTGATCGGGAGCATCAGCGCGCCGAGGATGGGCTTTCCGCCCACCGTGATCCCGAGGCGCCGCGCCATCGCCATGCCGGCGCTGCCTGGCGCAGGCTCCGCAAGCACCAGCATGCCGGAGGCCGCGGCCACGAAGATCGGATCGACGAACGTGGTCTCGCGGCCGAGCGGCGTCTGATCGGGGGCGAAGCCGTGCGCACAGACGATGGTCGCTCCCACGTTGCCCACGCGATGGAGGAGCGCGACCTCCGATTTGGTTCGGCGGACTGCGGCGCCGAGGAGCAGGAGCATCGCGTCGGAGAGATCGGCGGCACCGCGGAGATCGTCGTCGGCGAGGGAGTCGCTCGACTCGGCGGCGCGCGCGCTCCCCCAGCCCTCGCGGCCCTCCGCCGACGCGGGGATATCGTCCGTCGGGCCGCGCGAGTCCGCGAGCGCGGGGGGCTTGTCGGAGCGCCGCTCCGACGTGGGGTACGCCTCGAACGCCGCGCGCAGCTCGAGGTGATCGTCTCCGAGCAGATCGCGCGAGACGTCCGTCGCGAGATCGGCGTCGATCTCGTCCAGGAAGTCGTCCGGATCGGAGTCCCCCGTCCACGAGGGGACGGGCGGGAGCGGACGATCGTTCGGCGGAGGAATGCTGTCGAACGAGCTCCTCGACGCCACGCCCTCGCTCGTCGCAAAGTCGACGAGGCTAGGCGCGCGCGGGGGTGCCGGTTCTGGTACGAGCGTCCCTCGGTCGGAATCGTCGATATCATCGACGGCGGCGCCTACCGAGCCGGGGAGGCCATCGTCGCTCGCGGGGTACCGCGAAGAGTCCACGCGCTGCGTGGAGTCACTCACGTAGTCGGTGAAGTCCGTGAGGGGGCGCCACACCTTCCACGCCTCGTGTCGGACGAAGCTGTCGAGGGGTACGCGGCCGGCCTCGATGCCGCGCGCCAAGAGATCGAGTCGAACCGGACCCACGGCGTGCGCGCCGTCGGTGACGTACCACTTGTCGGCGCCCCCCGTGTCCAGGGCCGCCACTCTCATCTTCACAGCCATCGCAACTCGATCTCACTCATCGTATCACTCGCGCGCGAGCAAACCCCAAGAGACGTGCGGTCTCCGGGTAAGCCCCCACCACGCTTGTGCCACCCCGTCTCGAACTCGCAAGCACGTTCGAGAGGCCGGGACCTTAGTGCGCGCCGAACGCATGTCAAGCGATTGGATGCTGCGCCGCGTCGAGGTGCGCGGTAGACCTCGGGCGTGCGAGACGCTCTCGTTCACCTCGTCGGCGCGGGTCCGGGCGCGCCCGGACTGCTCACCGTCCGTGGAGCCGAGCTCCTCCGTACGGCCGACGTGATCCTCCACGACGACCTCGTTCATCCGAGCTTGCTCGCGCTCGCTCGCGAGGGGGCCGAGATCGTCTACGTCGGTAAGCGCGGGCACCGACCCGCCGATCGAACCCAGAAACAGGCCGAGATCGAGGCTCAGCTCGTCGCGCACGCGCGCCTTGGGAAACGGGTCGTTCGGCTGAAGGGCGGGGATCCGTACCTCTACGGTCGGGGCTCGGAAGAGGCCGAGGCGTTGGTCGCCGCCGACATCCCGTTCGAAGTGGTCCCGGGGGTCTGCTCTCCGCTCGCCGCCGCGGCATACGCGGGGTTTTCGCTCACCCATCGCGACCTCGCCTCGAGCGTGACGTTCGTGAGCGCCACACAACGCGATGGGGTCCCCTTCGACTTCGGTGAGGTCGCCGGTCTTCGCGGAACCCTGTGCGTCCTCATGGGCGTGAAGCGCCTCGATGAGGTCGCGCAGGACCTGATGGCGAAGGCGGGGCGGGAAGGGAGCACGCCCGCGGCGGTGATCGCTTCCGCGACGCTCCCGCGCCAGCGCGTCGTCCGCGCGACGCTCGCCGAAATCGCGCAACGAACGCGCGAGGCCGCGCTCTCGTCCCCGGCCATCCTCATCGTCGGCGAGGTCGTCGCGCTTCGCGATCGCTTGCGGTGGTTCGACGTCGGCGGCTTGTTCGGAAAGCGCGTGCTCGTCCCGCGCGCGCGCGGTCAGGCCGCGGACACCGTCGAGCTCTTGGAGTCCCGCGGGGCCGAGGCCATCGCGATCCCGCTGATCGAGATCGCCCCGACGAGCGATCCCGCGCCGCTCTCGCGCGCCCTCGGAGACATTCGGCGCTACGCCGTCGTCGCGTTCACGAGCGCGAACGCCGTCGAGCTGTTCTTCGCGGCGTTGGGGGCCCGCGGCGCCGACGCGCGCGCCCTCGGCGGCGTGAAGATCGCGTCCGTGGGGCCGGCGACGACGCGCGCTCTCTCCGCCGTCGGCCTTCGACCGGACATCGTCCCGGCCCGCGCGGATGGGGGCGCGCTCGGGCGATCGATCGTCGCCGCGCTCGACACGCATCAGGGTGCGCGTGTGCTCTTCCCGCGCGCCGCGTCCGGCAGAGAGGAGCTGATCGCTGTGTTGCAGAGCGCGGGCGTCGAGGTCGACCCCATCGCGATCTACGAGACTCGGGCCCCCGAACCGAGCGAGAGAGAGGCGCTCCGCGCTCGGTTCGAGTCCGGGATCGACGCGATCCTCGCGACGTCCCCGAGCACCGTCCACCACCTCGTCGACGCGCTCGGGGAGAGCGCCGCGCGGCTCCTCGGCGGCGTCGCCATCGCGTGCATCGGCGAGACGACCGCGGACGCCGTGCGCGCGCACGCGCTCGAACCCGCGCTGATCGCCCGGCCGAGCACCCTGCCTGTGCTGGTCGATGCGCTCGCGGCGCTCTATGAGAGCGGCGCATGAGTCGCTTCGATCCCAAGCCGATCACGCTGACGGGTGAGCACGCCCGCCTCGTCCCCCTCACGGTCGACCACGTCGACGCGCTCCTCGAGGCGGCGCGCGACCCGAGCATCTGGACGTACATGCCGATCCTGCCGATCGCCACGCGCGAGGACGCGCAGAGCTTCGTGGAGCAGGCTCTCCAGGCTCAGTCCGTGGGGGATCAGGTGCCGTTCGCGATCCTCGACGCGAGGAGTGGAGCGTTCCTCGGCTCCACGCGATACATGGAGATCCGGCGCCCCCACAGAGGCCTCGAGATCGGCGCGACGTGGCTCACGCCCGCGGTCTGGCGCACCGCGATCAACACCGACGCGAAGCGACTCCTCCTGGGGCACGCGTTCGAGGAGCTCGACGCGCTGCGCGTCCAGCTCAAGACGGACGCTCGGAACGTGCGCTCCCAGACGGCGATCGCGCGTATTGGGGGCGTGCGCGAGGGCACGCTCCGCGCGCACATGCTCCTGCCCACCGGCCACGTCCGTGACACGGTCTACTTCAGCGTCATCGCGAGCGAGTGGCCCGCGGTGAAGGCGAACCTCGGCGCCCGGCTCGCCGCCGACGAGCTCGGCTGAGTCAGAGGCAGCCGCCCTCGACCTTCACACCGGTCGCCTTCAGCGTCTCGATGGGCATCACCCACGAGCTCGAACCGGAGAACGTCAGTTCGATGTCGATGAGCGAGATCTCGCACGGGTAGTACATCATCGGCTCGGTCTTCCAGTCGACCGCGCCCTTGCCGGCCTCTGCCTGCACGATGGGTGGATCGGGCGCGACGTCCTGGTAGCAGTTCGTGGCACCCAGGATGGCGATCGCGTTCGACGCGGCGAACTGCTGGGGCGCCGTGATGAAATAAGGATCCTGGATCATCTGGGGCGCGTCCAAGAACACCTCGAAGCAGACGTCCCGCTGGAAGTCGGCCTTCCGGATCACGAGGTGGTCGAGCCCGCCGAGCCAGAGCTTCGCGGAGTACTCCGCGTTGTCGGGGAGGCACGCGGAGGAACTCGACACGTCGAGCCCCTGCTCCGCGGCGCCGCACGCGTTGCAAAAGAAGCTGCCGTCGCACGCGCAGACGCCGGGGCAATCCGCGGTGCACCCGAGCGGCTTGGACACGCAAATCCCCGTTCCATCGGCGGCGCCGCACGACCCGTCGGCGTAGTCGCAGTACTCGTCCGCGGCGCACGGCACGCCTTGCTTGCCGCCGCAGATCGTCGTCCCACCGGTCGAGGTGGTCACGCCCGTCGTCGCGACGCTCGACCCCTTCGTGGTGGACGTCGAGCCCCCGCCCGTCCCGTCCACGATCTCGACGTCTCGACAAGCAACGGACGCGGCGCAGAACGCTGCGGCAAAGAGCGCGGTCGCGGCGCCGCGCGGCGCCTTGGATGTGAAGCGCATGTGAGCCTCCTACGACGAAGCGAGGAGCGACAGTCTACCACGCGCTTGCGGCCCCGCTGGCCGCACCTGGGACCTTCCGACTTTGGGAGCACTCCGAGGCAGCCTCACGTTCACGCGGTTCTTCGTGCTCGGCGACACGCCGGACGACGCGGCCGCAGCCTTCATGAAGCCGATCCGCGCGAACGCGTTCGAACCGCTCACGCCCGACGAGGACGCGCTCGAGCACCACGGGTGGGCGAGCGTCGAGGATCCCTTCGACCTCGAGCTCGATCACGAGAAGGTGTTCTTCAACGAGTACCTCACGCTCTCGGTGCGGATCGATCGCTGGGTCGTGCCGGGGCCGCTCCTCAAGGCGCACCTGCGTGAAGCCGAGGAGAAGCTCCTCGAGCGCAAGTCCTTGGAGCGCCTGGGCCGCAAGGCGAAGGCCGATTTGAAGGACGCAGTCATCAAGAAGCTGCGCAAGCAGCTCGTCCCCGCGACGAAGAGCGTCGACCTCGTCTGGAACCTCCGCACGAACGTCGCGCTGCTCTTCAGCCATTCGAAGAAGGTGCACGAGCTCGCGAGCGAGCTCTTCGAGAAGACGTTCAAGCGACGCCTCTGGGTGGAGAGCCCCGGCACCGCGGCGGAGCGGTTCTTCCCGGCGGACGCGCGCTTCGCCGATCTGATCCCGACGACGCTCGCCTCGAGCGGCGAATCCGGGCGCCTCTCCTCGGACGTCGAGCCCAAGGCGGTGGCGTCGTGAGCGCCAAGGAGACCGTCAGGGAGATCGACTACGCAGCGCTCGTCGAGTCGAACCGCTTCGTCGGGCGCGAGTTCCTGCTTTGGCTCTGGTTCGAGAGCGAGCTGTTCGAGACGAACCTCTCCCCGTCGGAGGGGACGCCGTTCGCCCTCTGGCTCGAGACGCAGCTCACGCTCGCGAGCGACACGGAGGAGACGCGCGTGAAGGCGACCTCGCCTGGCGCGACGCCCGAGGCGAAGAAGGCGCTCGTTCAGGGCAAGCTCCCGAAGGACGCGCGCATCCGAGCGGTGCTCGACGAGTACGAGTACGCGTGGGCCTTCAAGGCGGACGACCTCGCGCTGTCCGGGCTCAAAGTGCCCGCACAACTCAAGGCGGACGACGACAAGTACGAGGCGCTCTACGAGCGTATGCGCCTGGTCGAAGGCGTGGAGGCGCAGCTCGAGGCGCTCTACCGCGACTTCCTCAAGCTCCGCATGGACGACGCGGCGTGGAGCGCAGGCGTCGTCCCCGCGCTGCAGCGATGGGCGCGCGGCAAGCCGGTCGACGAGGCGGCCTACCGATCGTTGAAAGCGCGCGCCCTCGGGAAGAAGAAAGCCCTCAAGGACGCGCGCGCCTCGCTCGACAGAGCATAGTTTGGCCCGCCGGATCCGCGCGTGGAACAGTCGCGCGCGATGCGTGCGCGGCTCCTCGTCTCGGTTCTCTTCGCCTCCTCCCTCGTCGGTTCGGCCTGCGGGAGGCCGCGCGAGGCGGTCGTTGCGCCGCCGCGGCAAGCCGAGGTCGCCGCCCCGCGCGCCGAGCTCGTGCCCACCACCGCACCCGCGACGGGCCTCGTCGAGCCCGCTGCGATCGCCGAGCAGCACGACGGCGGCGGTCTCGCCCCGCGCGCCTGGTACACCAACGAGGCGCTCGTCCCGCACGACGAGACGCGCGCGCTCGTGCTGATGTACCACTCCTTCGAGAACGGCACCGCGGTGCGAGGCATCACCGCGGCCACGCTCGACGCTCAGCTCTCGTTTCTCGAGCGCAAGCACGTCGTCTTCGTGCCGATGCACGAGTTCTTGCGCTGGCGCGAGGGCGAACGCGAACTCCCGGCGCGCGTCGCCGTCCTGACGATCGACGACGGCGAGAAGACGTTCTACGACCACGGCTTCGAGGTCTTCAAGAAGCACGACGCGCCCTTCACGCTCGGGATCCCGACCGCAGCGATCGAGCAGGCGAAGGAGCGCAAAGTGACGATGACCTGGGATCAGCTCCGCGAGATCGTCGCGTCGGGGCTCGCGGAGATCGCGAGCCACGGGCACACCCACGCGGCCCTCGCGAAGCTCCCCGCCGACAAGATGCGCCTCGAGGCGCGCAGACCCAAAGAGCTCATCGAGTCCGAGCTCGGCGTCACCCCGGAGACTTTCTTCTTCCCGTCGGGCAGCATGAACGACGCGGCGCTGAAGGAGGTCGAGCTCGCCGGATACCGCGCTGCGTTCGGCGCCGTGGGCGCCAAGATCACCGATGAAACGGGGCGCTTCCGGATCCCGCGCTTCGGAGTCGCGAACGACACGACGCCCTTCGTGATGACGCGCTTCCTCCAGAACGCGGGCATCGACGTGAAGGTCTGCGAGGCACCCTCCGAGGTTCGCTGCGACACGGGTCGCTGGTAGCGAACCCTATTTCGCGGGGTCGGGCGCCGTGTCACCGGGCGCCTTGTCGGTCGGGTTGTCCCCATCGCTCCGCTTGTCGGCGGGGGCCTTGCCGTCGGGGGCTTTGTCGTTCGCCTTGGCCGGCGGAGCGCTCGGGACCTTGTCGTGGGCAGCTTCCTCGACGTCGCACTCGACGACGGGCACACCATCCGCCTCGGGGCAGCCGTCAGAGTCGTCCTTGCCGTCCAAATCTTCGGCGCGATCGGGGCAGCGGTCCTTGTCGTCGTCGATCCCATCGCGATCCCGATCGCGGTTCCGCGGAGTGAAGGACATCCCGATCGTGAGTCGGTAGGGCGCGTTCCCGACGCCGGAGTCGAGCGCGAACTCATGGCCCATGAAGAACGATACGTCCCGCACATCGACCCGGTGGGAGATGCTCGCGAACGTGCCCGCAGGCAGTCGGCTGTCGAACGCGGCGACGGGCGCGATGGGCAAATACCCCCTGAGCTCCGCGAAGATGCTCGTGTGCGGGAGCTTGAAGATGGCCGTGTCCATCTCGAACCCGCCGCCCCACAGGAGCTCATGCCCGAAGCGGGAGTCGCAGACGGCGATCCTCCCGATGCACCCGAACTGCGGCGAGTCCTCTCCGGTGGACGTGTCCGTGCGGAGCTTCACCCCGGCCGTGAGGTGGACCGTGAAGTAGCCCGCGAAATGCGCGTCGAGGAGGGCGCGGATCTCGTCCGTCACCGCGCCCTCGCCGATGAACGAGCTCGGATCCCCGAGCGGGAGAGTGAGCCGGTTCATCAACCCGATCGCGGCCCCGCGGTTCTCCGCTGCGGGCTTCACGAACGTGCCCTTCACCACCAGGCCCGGATCGCCAATCGCCGTCGTGGGCAGGACGTGCGTCCCCACGATCTTCGCGGCGGCGGGATCCGACGCGGGATCGTCGCCGGCCTGGGCGACGATCGCGGGCAAGTCGAAGCCGATGGAGAGGCGCTTCCAAAGGCCCACGCTCGCGTAGAGGTCCGCCGTCAGCTGGTGCTCGATGACGGAGAATTTCCGATCTCCCGCCGCGTCGTGGAGGACGATCGGCCGGAACGCGTAGTTGAACCGAACGCCCCCCGAAAACTCGCCCGTGTCCGGCGTCGTCGCTGGCTCGACGTAGAGGCCGGCTCGCGCGTCGACGGGGTTGCGGTATCCCCGGAGATCCACCGAGGGGGTGGGCTCGGGGTCCTGGGCGAGCGTCTCTCGCGGCAGCGCGCTCGCGCCGATGACTGCGAGCAACCACGCGGCGCCTCTCGACATACCGCGCGAAGCCTAAGCGCTCCACCCCCGCGCAAGCAAAGACAAACCCCACGAACGCGCAGACCAACGCAGAGAGGCCGCCCATCGGGCGGCCTCCCAGGCGCTTTCGGCGGAGCTCGCGGTCAGAGACCCGCGATGCCCTCGATCTTCTTGATCAGCGCCGAGTCGAACGTTCCCTGACCCAGGCGGGTGCGCGTCTCCGCGAACACCTTGGACCACGCGGCTCGGTCGCTGTCGCTGTAGTTCACGACCGACATCTTGCCGGAGAGGCGCGTGAACGCGGCGCCGTCCTCGTCCTTCACCTTTTGTCCGAGCGCCATGCTCGCGAAGCCACCCGTGCTCACGAGGACCTCTCGCAGGTCTCCCGGGAGCGCCGCGACCTTGGAGCTCGAAAACACGAGGGCGCCGATCGCACAACCGGTGACGTCCGAGCTCACGCCGTCGAGCTCGCCGCCCCACTGGAGCTGCTCGACCGCGAGCGCCGGCGCGTTCAGCGCGTTCACGGCACCGGTGCGGAGCTGCGGGAGCACCTCGGGCACGTTGAGCGGGACCGTCGTCGCGCCGACGACGTTGTAGAGCACCGGAGCGATGTTGTCGTCGCGCCAGACGTAGATTTTCTTCGACTTCAGGTCGTCCGGGACGGTGACGCTGCTGCCCTTCGTGAAGAAGTGCGCCTGACCGACGTTGCCCCAACCGAGGAGGTCGAACCCGCCGTTCTTGATGCCCGTCTCGAACTCGCCGCGGAGCTGCGACTGGGCGGCCTCGAGCTTGTCCCAGGTGTTGAGCGCGCCAGGCAGCTGGAGCGCGAGGACGGGGAGGTAGATCTTGCTGAGGCCGACCGCGGTGATCGCGGCGCCGTCGAGCTGGCCGGCCTTCATCTTGCCGACCATGGCGGCCTCGTCGCCCTGCTGCCCGTTGTAGAAGAACTGCAACTGCAGCTTGCCATCGGTCTTCTTGTCGACGGCGGTCTCCCAAACCTGGAACACCTGTCCCCAGATGCTCTGCTTCGGGGCGAGGGTGCCGATCTTCAGCTCCTCCGCGTCCGCCGAACCCGCCCAGGAGGCGACAGCGACTCCACCCGTGAGAAGGGCGAGGCCCGCGGCCACCGCCCATGTTTTACGAGAATCCATGGAACTCCCTCCGTTGCGGGCCCTGCCTCACCGGTCAGGTCGCGCCGCTATACCCGATGCTCTGGTGTGCGGGTTGAACTATCGCGGAGGGGCGTCGAGCCCTCCGCCAAAAACGCTGCCGGCCGGCGGTCCCACGGCCTCGGCTGTATGCATGCCATGGGGACCCAGAAGATGCACGTGACGCGTCATGCCCGAGAAGGATCGAACCCGCGCCCGCGGCATGAGGCGGTCGCGTGAGACCCCGGCAGACGGACGCCCGGGTTACTTATTCACCTTCGCGCGCGTGCGGGTCGCCGTTCGGGGCGCGGAGCGCGTCCTCCGAGGAGCGTTCCGGACCAGCACCTCGGCGGCCGGCACGCGGGCTTGACCCTTCGCGCTGATCGACCGAGCGACGACGATCTCTCGGACCTCGAAACCTCGGTATAGGTCGCGAACGCGGGGGGTGTCGCTGTTCGACAGCGCGAGGACGCAGCCCCGCTCGTCCAGCCTCACGAAGAGGTCCCGGAGCCGCTCCTGATCCGCGTCGTCGAACCCGCCATCCGCGTACGCCGAGAAGTTCGCGGACGAGCTCACCGGGACGTACGGCGGGTCGAGGTAGATCACGTCCCCCGGTTCGGCCTCCGCGTCGAGGTGGTCGAACGCGGCGTGCTTGATGGTTGCTCCCCGCAGGGCATCTCGCGCCGCGAGGAGGCGGGGCGTATCGACGATCGCGGGGGCCGTGTAGCGCCCCACGGGGACGTTGAACTCCCCGCGGCTGTTCGTCCGATAGAGCCCGTTGAAGCAAGTCTTGTTCAGGTAGATGAGCCACGCGGCTCGAAGCACCGGCCGCGCGTCGCGCTCCGTATTGAATCGCTCGCGGACGGCGTAGAACGTCTCCGTCGAGTGCTTCTTCTTGAGCGCTTCGAGCTCGGCGATCAGGTCCTCGGTCGCGCTCGTCACGATCTGATAGGTCGTGATGAGGTCACCCAGCGCGTCGCTCAGGAACGCGCGTCGGGGTCGAGCGTACCGAGCGAGATAGAAGAACATCGCTCCGCTCCCGAGGAACGGCTCCCGGTAGGTTCGGAGCGGAAGATCCGGGGGAAGAAGCTCTCGGATTTGGGGCGCGAGACCCCATTTGCCTCCCGCCCACTTGAGGAACGGCTTGCCCTCGTAGGCGGATGGAGCGTCCCGACTGATCTCCGCAGCTCTCAGGACCGACCCCATGCGTGACCCCGCATAACCCGGTTGCCTCGCCCCGTCGTTACTCTTCGAGCTGCTTCTCCTTCTCGCTCGCCTCCTCCGCTTCCGACGTCATCACCGCGCGCTTCACGCCGATGTGGAGGATCCTCTGTCCTCGCGCGATGGTCAGCGCGACGGTCGAACCGATGGGTCCGTGCAGGTGCTTCGTCACCTCGCTCGCGGTCATCGATTTCGCGTAGATGCCGTCGATCATGAGGATCTCGTCGCCCTCCGCGAGGCCCGCTTCGGCCGCGGGGAACCCCTCGCGCACGTGCCTCACATACAGCGCTCGATCCTCCGACTTCTGGCCGAGCTTCACGCCGATGGAACCTTCCGCGCCGGAGGGCTCGGAGGCGGCACCGCTCAGGGCGGACCCGAGACCTCCGCACGCGTTCAGCATCGACGCAAGCGAGACCGCTGCGAACGAACCTCGCCACCGCGTCATCCTACATCGGACCATAGCGCAACCGCCTACGCGTCGAAGGCTCGACGCTCACCCGCCACCATTTTGCCCCATCCGGCCCGATTTCGTCATACAGGCGATCTCCGACAGGGGGCGAGCGTAGGCGTCCGAATTGCACGACCGGTGCGATCTGGCGCCGTAGGGCGCTAGCGAGAGGAGCGGACGTGGCGGAGATCGGAGTGCAGGCAGCTTCAGACGAGGGTGGAGCCAAGCCGCTGGGTCCCATCGTTGGCCCTCAGGGTTGGAAACGGCGCCTCGAGGACCCGTTCAACACCTACTACCGATACCCCGTCGCGCTGTGGATCGTGCGCCTCCTCGTCCACACGCCGATCACCCCGAACCAGGTCTCGCTCGTGCAGCCCATCCTGGCTGCAACGTCCGGATGGCTGATTTCTTCCGGCGATCCCACGCGGATGATGCTGGCGGTCGCGGCCTTCGAGATCCGTTCGATCCTCGACTGCGTCGACGGCTCACTTGCCCGGGCGAAGCGGATGTCGAGCCCGAACGGCCACGCCATCGACGCGATGGCGGATTGGTTGGGCGTCGTCTTTCTGTACATCGGCCTGACGATGCACTTTCGAACGTTCCCGCCGTCGTCGGCGTACGGGTTCCTCGGCGGTGGTGCTGCTTCGATTTGGACGACGGTGCTGGTTCTCGCCGTGTCCGGGTTCCAGGCTGGGATGCGGAGCTTCGCGTTCGACTACTTCAAGAACAAGTATCTCTCGATCTACGAGCGCGGGGTCGACGAGACGATCGAGGGACTCCGCACGAAGGTCCTCGCGCAGCGCGCGAACCCCACGTTCTTCGGTGCGATCGACGTGTTCATCGGCCGAATGGGGCACCTCGCGTTCGAGCGCGAGTGGTTCAACCCGGACACGAGCCGAGCGCAGCTCTCGCGCTCCGAGATCGACGCGATGGCGCGTGAACAGGACTCGCCGCGCGCGCGCTTCATCGGGGTGCTGTGGAGCCTCTCCGGCGGTGACGCGTACCTCTCGTTCGTGATGGTCTCGCTCGTCGTCGGACGCTTCCTCGGCGTCAGCGAGGTGTGGGATGCGCAGGTGTTCTTCGCGACGTTCGGCCTGATGTGGATCGTCGCCGTCATCGCCTACAACCGGCACTTCATCCGCACGTCGCGCCGCGCGTACCAAGCCGTCGCGGCCTGAAGACGAGCTACACCGAGAGACGAACCGCCAAGTGCGGGTCCGGGCGAGCCCGAACCCGCACTTGGCGGTTTGTTCTTCCCCGTCAGTCGGGGATGCGGGCGACGAGCTTGCGGGCCTCGAGGACTTCCTCCTGGAAGTCGATCTCGTCCACGCGAAGTCGTTCACGGGCGCGTACCCCCGACGACCTCCTTGAAGAGGTTCATCGCCCAAAGGCGAGCCACATACAGAGACGAAGACGCCAACGGGCGCCAAAGAGAAGAGCTCTTCTCCTTGGCGCCCCTGGCGTCTTCGCAGTCTTCTTCCCGTTCAGTCGGGGATGTCGGCGACGAGCTTGCGGGCCTTGAGGACGTCCTCCTGGAAGTCGATCTCGGTCCACGCGAAGTCGTTCACGGGCTCGTACCCCCAGACGACCTCCTTGAAGCAGAGGTTCATCGCGGCCTCGTACTCCTGGTCGAGACGACCCGCCGCGACCTCCTCGTCCAGGATTCGCTTGAGGACCTTGGCGCCCTCGCCGCTCACCTTCGCGAAGCCTACGGCCTCCCCAATCTTGTCCCACGTGCCGCCGTTCGGAGGCGCGATGGGAGACACCTTGCGCGCGACCGCCCACACGCGGCCGTTCGTCGTGCCGAGCATCATCTCCTCGCCTGACTCTTCGCTCCGGTCGTCCAAGAGGACGGAGTTCTGGTGCTTGGTCTCGACGAGGCGACGCATGAGCGCGGACGGGTAGAGGACGTCCGCGTCCATGTAGATCGCTCCCTCGAGCAGGAGGCTCGACGCCTTCTGGAGGGAGACGATGCTGCCGCGCAGGTACTCCGGGTTCTCGATGAAATCGATCGGGAGCGACCACTTCGATCGGTGGTCGGCGACGAACGAGCGGATCATCTGCTGCTCGTAGCCGACCACGATCGTGAGCGCGGTGATCCCCGCCTTCGACAGCGCGGCGACGTGACGCTCTAGGAGCGTCTTGCCGTCGATGTCGAGGAGGCATTTGGGCGCCCGTTGTTCGAGGCGCCGGCCGCGTCCCGCGGCGAGGAGGATCGCGCGCATCCGGTCACTCCTTGATGAGCGCCCAGGCCCGCTTGTAGTCCTCGAAGGAGTCGACCTCGAGCCAGCCCTTGTAGACGTCGATCGCTTGGACGTCGGTGCCGCGGCGGATGACTTCCTGAACGAGATCCGTGAACGACGCCTCCTTCAGCGAGGCGGCCTCGTGGACCTTGCCCTTTTGTTCGACGAGCTGGCCGTACACGTCCGTCAGCGCACGCGCGCCTTTGGCCGTGAACATCGCCATGCCGATGAACTCGCCGTGCGCTTCGCCCGGCGGGATGTTGCGGCCGATCTGCCCGACCTTGTGCGGCGCCTCGGCGCCGACGAAGCGGTAGCCGGACTCCTGGGGGTCATCGAGCTTCACGAGATCGGGGGCGCCCCGGCCCGTGGTCGGCGCGTCCTTCTGCGCGTCCTTCCAGGCGCGGTCGACGAGGACCGAGATGTCCGCCGGGCTCTTCAGGAGCTTCTCGAGGTGGCCGCGCTCGAACAGGATGTCCCCATAGAGGAACAGGAACGACCCGCCGAGCTCCTTCTTCGCCGCGAACAGCGACTCGACCTCGTTGGTCGTCGCGAACGCGTCGTTGTCGTAGTAGCGGACGTTCGAGACGTTGAACGCCTCCTTCTTGTAGCCGCGCACGACCGCGACGTCCTTGATGCCGCAGGCGTTGAGGACCTCGATCTGGCGCTCGAGGATGGTCTTGCCCTTGATGTCGAGCATGGGCTTCGGGAGCTTCTCCGTCAGCGGGAGCAGGCCCTGGCTCTGGCCCGCGCCGAGGATGACGGCGGTCACGCCCGGGCTCTCGCTCGGCATGAACGCGCCCTCGTCCTTCGACATCTGATCGACGCCGACGAGCTCGTAGACGCGCGGGAGCGGGACGACCTTGTCCTTCACACTGCCCGTGTAGAGCTCCTTCTTGAGGGTCTGGAGCGTCTCCGTCATCGCCTTGATCGACGAGCGGATCGCGTGGTTCGCCATGATGATGAGCTTGAAGCCAGCCTTGTGCAGCTCCTCGACCTTGGTGCTCTCGTAGATCGTCGGGACGCAGACGAGCGGCGTCGGCCGATCCCAGAGCTTCGCGAACCCGAGCACCTCGTCCGGCGTCTTCGACTTCGAGTGGATGAGCACCATGTCGGCGCCCGCGTCCGCGTACGCGCGGCCGCGCGTGAGCGCCTCTTCCATGCCCCAGCCGGCGATGAGCGCCTCCGTCCGGGCGATGACGACGAAGTCCTTGTCCTTCTGGGTCGCCTTCGCCGCGCGCACCTTGCCCGCGTGCTCCTCGATGGGGCTGAGCTCGCGCTTCACGCCCGCGTAGAAGCTGCAGCGCTTCGGGAAGATGTTGTCCTCCATGCAGATGCCGGCGATGCCCGCGCGCTCGTACTCCTCGACGGCGCGGATGACGTTGATCGCGTTGCCGTAGCCGTTGTCGCAGTCCGCGATGACGGGGATCTTCGTCGCGTCGTTCATCATCTTCGCGGCGTGGAGGTTCTCCGCCATCGTGAGGATGTTCGCGTCCGGCACGGCGTACGACGCTGAGATCTCGAAGCCGGAAGCCCACAGGCCGTCGAAGCCCGCTTCCTCGCCGATGCGGCCCGAGAGGCCGTTGTGTGCGCCGATGATGACGATGGGGCCCGGGCGGGCCATGAGTTCGCGGAGCTTGCTGGCTTTGGTGATCACGTGGACACTCCTCACGATCCGACAGCGCGCCCCATCCCCGGCATTCGGGCCGGACCTTGGAGCGCGCAGAACTGCGGTACAGAACGAGCCGGGGCGAATAGCACGCCCAGGCGGGGGGTGGAAAAGCGCTTAGCGCGCTCCGTGCCGACCCCACCGTTGAAACCTCGACGGATCGTCAGGTTCGGAGCAGGAGCAGCTCGACGTCATCGTCGACCGCGCGCGTCCGGATCTGGCAGCCCAGCCGGGTCCGCGGGTCGGCGGTCGGTACACGGAGCGTGATCGTCTCACGCTCCCGATCGGACGGGGGATCGAGGCCGGCCTCCCCTCGCACGACCACGAGCGCACAGATCCCACACTCACCGGAGCGGCACGAGAAAAGGAGCGGCGCAGACGACTCGTCGCAGAGGTCCATCAGCCGCTCTGGGCTCGCCGCCTCCACGTCATGGTGCGATCCCGCGAGCGTTCGGAGCGTCAGCCGGAGCACGGGCGATCTCGACCGGGCTCAGGGGCAGACTTCGTAGGGCATCTCCGCCAGGACCTCCGCGCAGGCCTCGGTCGCGTCCGCCTTCGAGGCCTCGTCGTGGGCGGTCCAGAGGGCGAGGAGCAGATCCGCACGAGCCGAGAGGAGCACGTCCGCGGCTGCCCGGTTTCCGCAGCTGCGCGCGTGTGCGGAGATCGCCTCGAGTCGCATCACCGCGGTCGCACAGAGCTGCGAGTCGCCTTCTCGGCGAGCGTGCTCGCGCATCTTCATGCGCTCCATGTGGACCGAGCGCTCGACCGCGATCCCGGCGGTCATCATGAGCGTCAGCCCCGTCGCAGCGAACAGCCACGCCCAGAGGGGGACGCGGGAGCGGGACCTCTTCTCGGTCGCGACGACGGGCGGGACTCCAAGGGTTTCGCGCATCGTTCATCAAGACTATCAGCGTCCTCGTGGAAGACGACCTCCGTCGACGCGTCGGGGCGATCTATCGCATCGAAGCCCCCAAGCTCGTCGCCCGCCTGGCGCGGCTCATCGGTCAAGTCGGGCTCGCTGAAGAGCTTGCGCACGACGCGCTCGTGGAGGCGCTCGAGCACTGGTCCGCCGACACCCTCCCCGAGAACCCGGGCGCCTGGCTCATGGCGACCGCGAAGCGCAAGGCGCTCGACCGCATGCGCCGCGCGCGTGTGCGAGAGCGCGAGAGCGCGGCCGTCTCCGCCGACGTCGAGCTCTGGCGCGAGGTGTCGCAGCCCGACCTCGAGCGCGACCTCGACGACGACATCGGCGACGAGCTGCTGCGCCTGATGTTCGTCTCCTGTCACCCCGTCCTCTCGAAGGAAGCCCGCGTCACGCTCACGCTGCGCCTCGTCGGCGGCCTCACGACGGCCGAGATCGCGCGCGCCTTCCTCGTCCCCGAGCCGACGATCGCCCAGCGCGTGGTGCGCGCGAAGCGCGCGCTCGCGGATGCGAAGGTCCCGTTCGAAGTTCCGCGCCGCGCGGAGCTCCCCGAGCGGCTCGCGTCGGTGCTCGAGGTGCTCTACTTCGTCTTCAACGAGGGCTACACCGCGACGTCCGGGGAGGACTGGATGCGCCCCGCCCTCACGGAGGATGCGCTCCGCCTCGGTCGCGTGCTCGCGTCCCTCGTCCCGGACGACTCAGAGGTGCTCGGCCTCGTCGCGCTGATGGAGCTCCAGGCGTCGCGCATCGGGGCGCGCACCGCGCGGGACGGCACGCCCATCCTGCTCCTCGATCAGGAGCGTTCGCGGTGGGATCGCCTGCTCATCGAGCGCGGCCTCGCAGGGCTCGACCGCGCGGAGCGGATCGCGGGGAACGAGCGCGGGCCCTATCACCTCCAAGCCGCCATCGCCGCCTGCCACGCGCGGGCGCGCACGCCGGAGGCGACGGATTGGAGCCGCATCGCCGCGCTGTACACCGCGCTCGCCAACGTCCTTCCGTCCCCTGTCGTCGAGCTCAACCGCGCGGTGGCGCTCTCGATGGCGTTCGGACCCGAGGTCGGGCTCGCGCACGTCGACGCGCTCGCCGAGGAGCCCTCACTCGCGAACTATCACCTCCTGCCGAGCGTGCGCGGCGAGCTGCTCGCGAAGCTCGGCCGGTTCGGCGAGGCCGCGCGCGAGTGTGCGCGGGCGGCGGCCTTGTCCGAGAACGCGCGTGAGCGCGCGCTCCTCGAGCGGCGCGCGGCGGACTATGCGCGTCGCGCGGCTTCCTGATCAGGCGCGGCTACTCTGGCCCCGCGGAGCGCAATTGCTGGTGTCGGGCAGGCTCGCGCTCAGCGGCCCGAGCCGCTCGCGCGGACGGACGACCAAATCGCGAACGCGCGCTTCACCACACGCGGAGGTGGGTCGAGCTCGAGCGTCGCGATCGCGTCGATCGCCTGGACGGGCAGAAAGTAGATGAAGCTGTCCGACTGAGAGAGCCGAGCATCGGCTTCGTCGTCCGCCGCACCCGTGCCCGAGAAGAGCGTCTCCGTCCAGGCGCCCATGAACGCGTCCGTCTCGTCCGACGTCATCCCGAGATCCCCGAGCGTCATTCGGAGCGCCTCGAGGCCCGGCCCCACCGCTGGGCCCAGCGCTCGCCCGCGCCGATCGGACGGCGCGTCCACGTCCGCGTCGGTCGACGGCGCTCGACCGACGCGCACCTTCGCGTGGGGCGCGGGCGGGATCGCGACCGTCGACCGCGTGCGCTGGCCATCGCCCGAGACGCGGATGAGGATGCCCGGGATCGGGAGGTCGCCGTCGTTTTCGACCTCGACGACGTCCCCGGTTTCCCGCGTGAACCGCAGCGGAGGCGTGAACTTCGCCTGCGCGCGGTAGAACAGGAACCGCTCGGTCGTCGCGCCCGAGGTGACGCACGACGCGTCCTCCGTGCGCACCGCAGCGAGGCCCGCGGTCTCGCACTGGGTGCCTGGGGCGAGGAGCGAGCACGGCGGCTCGGCGGTCGTCGGCAGCTTGGATACCGCGCAGTCGCTGTTGGGACCGAGCGCGACGCCGGTCCACGTGACCTCGGCGCCGTTGCCGATCCCCGTCGACGGCCAGCTCTCCACGATCGAGCCGAGCGGCGTCCTCACGCGAACGCTCGTGAGGCGCATCGCCGCGGCCGCGTGGAAGTAGAGCACGGGCTTGCCCACGTCCATCAGGTGATAGTTGGGCGGGGCGACGACGCCCGCGTTGAGAACGTCGCCCGCTTCCGCGCGGAGGAGCCCCCATTCGTGGACCTCGTAGGCGGCGGTGTCCGTGCGCGGCGAGGCCGAACGCGCGGGCGGCTCGAGCGCGGCGGGCGGCGCCTCTCGCGGCGCCGCGCCGCAGGCGAGAAGCAGGAACGCAGCGAGCACGGTCGACGATCGCGCGGGAGTTCTCCCCATCGCGGAGGGTGTAGCACTACTTCGTGAGCACGAGCGCGTGCTCGCGTCGCTCGTGCTCGGCGAACGCCGCGCGCGTCGGCGCGTGGAAATGGGCGCGCGGCTGAGACGCGCGCGCGGTGGGCCGGAGACCCGCGGCGCGACCGGCGCGCGCGACCAAGGCGTCGGCGCGAATGGGCGTGCGCTCGATCGCGGAGTCGGCGATGAGGAGCGCGGCCCGTCCGCCTCGAACCAGCACGCGCTCCATCGATCGCAGGACGCGCACGAGCTCGTCCTCCCACCGCGCGATCGCTTCGTCGACGGAGCTCTCGCGGGCTGCGCGAGAGGCGCCGATCTCGCGAGCGGCGAACCGATCCGCCTTCAGCCGGAGCCAGCGGAGCCGAGCCTCGTGGTGAGCGAGATAGTCGTACACGCCCGGGTACGGCGGGGACGTGACGATCAAATCGCAGCTGTTCTCAGGGATCTTCTTGAGGACCGTCGCGTCGTCCTCGTCGAGCCGCGCGGGGGGAGCGTCGAGGAGGCGGGGCGCGATCTCGGCGAGCGCGCGCGAGAGCTCCTCCGCCTTCCGGACGAACAGGCGCTCCGGAAAGTCGGACGCGATGCGCTTCTCCTGCGCCTTGTCCGACGTGTCCGAAGCGCGGCGCGACAGCTTCACGAGGATCGCGGAGAGGACGAGCTCGAGATCCCGCGCGACGCCCTTGTGCTCGATCGCGTCGATCCCGACGCGGAGCCCGTCCAGCGCGAGGAGGACGTGGGGCGCGAAGAGGTCGACGTCCACCTGCTCGAACCTCCGGCTCGCGCCCGCGCGCGCGAGGCGCCGCTCACGCGCGGAGGCTGCGACGGTCTCGGCGGCTTGGGCGAGCGCGTCCAAGTACGCGGGCTTCGCGGCGACAGCCTTGCGGCGCGCGAGACGCACCGCGAGCGGGTTCAGGTCCGTGCCCCAGGCGTTGCGGCCCGCGAGCGCCGCCTCGACGATCACGGTCCCGCTCCCCGCGAACGGATCGACGACGTAGTCGCCCGCGATCGAGAGGCCCTCGACGAGGCGGCGCGCCGTGAGGGGATGCATCCGCGCGGGGTACGCGTGGAACGCGTGGATCTTTGCGACGTGATCCGTCGGCTCCGCGTCGTCCGCGTCCTCCGTGTCGGCCGGCGCGGCGACGTCGAGCGCGTGCGCGAGGACGTTCGCGATCTCGGCGTCCCCGCCGAGATCGGTCGGGCCACCCACGTTCGTGAGCGAGCGCCGCTCCGCCGACCGCGCGCGCGGCTTCGATGGCGCGTTCACGCGCCCTGCTTGTTGCGGTTCTGGAGCGCGGCCTCGACCTCGGCCTCCGCCTCGCGCATCGCCTGGTCCTCGGGTGTCGCGACGCGAAGCTTTCGCTCGAGCGCCTCGAACCGCGGATCCGGCGGCACGTTCACGCGGACTCGCCCGTCGCCTGGATCGGCGAGCGCTCCATCCACGCTCGCCATCGCGTGCAGCTGCTCCGCCCGGAGCATGTCGACGCCGAACACCTGAGCGAGCTCTTGCGGCGACGAGCCGTACCCGGCGCGCATCACGTCCGCCGCGGCCGTCGACCACGCCTCGTCGAGGTGGCGCGGGAGCTCCGCGTCCTTCGATTTTGCGCGCGCGAGCATCCAGAAGAGGAGCGCGACGAACGGCACCGCGAACACCGCGCCGACCGCGAGCGTGGCGCCGAGCGACGCGAAGAGCGACGTCAGGAACGCGATGCCCGCGCCCCCCACGGCGCCGAGTCCTCCGAGCACGGCGAGCCCCCGCGCGTAGCCGCGGCTCTTGCGCGCGGCCTCCGCCTTTCGGAGCGCCTGCATCGTCGCCGGACTGGGCGTGACGTTCGGTGGCATCGGGATGCGCGGGCCGCCGCAGAGGCTGCACACCTTGTAGAGGGACGCGTCGGCCACGACCCCGCCGAAGCCGTTGCAGTGCGGACATTGTCCCTGCAGCGGTGCGGCGCCGAACGGACTCATCTGTCCGAGCGGCTGCACGGGGATCTGCGCGGCGGGTCCCGCAAAGTGCGGATACAGGTTCATCCCTGCGCCCGGGCCGCCTCCGCCCTGGGGATCGTACGGGCCCCCGGCGCTCATGGCGCGCGGCCCTCGAGCGTGCCCGACGTGGAGGGAGCGTGCGCGGCGAACCAGGACGCCGCGCTCTCGAACAGCAGCCGACCGTCGACGCCCCCGTGGTGCGTCTCGCTCATGCGCTCCGGGTGGGGCATCAGCCCCAGCACGTTGGACACGGGTCCCCCGTAGATCCCCGCAATGCTCGCGTGCGATCCGTTCGGGTTCGCGTGCGTCGTCTCGACGCCGGCCGAGTCCGTGTACGTGAGAGCGACGCTCGGTGGGCGCGACGGGTCGGGGACGTAGCGCCCCTCGCCGTGCGCGATGGGCAGCCGGAGCGTGCGTCCGACGATCGCGTGCGTGAACGGTCCGCTCGTGCGCACCGTGACGAACACCTCGTGGCAGGAGAAGCGGAGGTGCGCGTTCCGCGCGAGCGCGCCCGGGAGGAGCGCCGCCTCGACCAGGATCTGGAACCCGTTGCAGACCCCGAGCACCAGGCCGCCGCGCTCTGCGTGTCGCTTCACGTCCGCCATGATCGCGCTCGCCTTCGCGATCGCGCCGGACCGGAGGTAGTCACCGAACGAGAACCCCCCCGGCAGGACGACGAGATCCGTCGCTGGGGGGAGCGCCGCGTCTTTGTGCCACGCGACCTCCGTTGGGATGCCCGCGACGTCGCGGAGGGTGCGGATCATCTCGGCGTCGGCGTTCGACCCCGGAAACACGACGACGGCGGCGCGCATGGTCGGGACTTACCACTTCCACACCCGGCGGGGAGGGCCCGTCCGCCTCCCGCCTCGGCGGGGCCGCGAAACCTCGACCACGGTCCGGCAGTCTCTCGCGCACGTCGGGGGTCTGGTCCAATTCCCGGTGGCGACGCTTCGGTCGCCGACGTAAAACCTCGACCCCGATGTGGTTTCGCCCTCGCTCCCGTGTCCGCTTCGCGCTCCGCAGCGAGGCGCTGCGCGGCGTCGAGGGGCCGAGCGGTGACTGGAAGGAGGTCGACGCGCACGGCGACCGTCCGCTCGCGGCGAGGCTCTCCATCGGGTACGCGCTGCTCGCGATCGTCGCGTGCGCGCTGTCGATCGGCCTGCTTCACCGCACGCCGATCGCGCACCCCGATCCCTGGCTCCGCCTGACCCCGTTCGCCGCCGTCAGCTTGAGCTGCCTCCTCGGGGTGCTCGTGGGGTTCGGTCTTGCGGTGGCGACGCGCGTGCTGGTCGGCCGTTGGGGGTGGGCGCGTGCGCTCCACCAGGAGCTCCGTCCGTTCGCCGTCGCGCTCACGCCCGCGCAGATCGGGCTCGTCGCGTGCCTCTCGAGTCTCGGAGAGGAGCTCTTCTTCCGGGGCCTCCTGTCCCCGCTCGTCGGGCTCCTCGCGAGCACGGCGATCTTCGGCGTGCTGCACCAGATGCGCGGCCCGAGCCGCTGGATTTGGTGCGCTTGGGCGCTCGTCGGTGGCCTCGCGTTCGCTGCGATCTTCTCCGCGACGGGGTCGCTGCTCGGATCCGTGTTGGCGCACGCTCTTGCAAATGCAACGAACCTGCATTTGCTTCGGGACGTCGATTTTGCGCCCGCGCGCGAGCAGCCCATCGCGGACGACGTCTGAGCTCGACGCGCCCTAAGCGTTTCGACCGAGCGAGCCCCGCTCGGCGAGTTCCCCACGAGCGCCGAACGACCTACTTTTCGCCGCCCGAGCCCTGACGCGTCGGGGGCGTGAGAGGCTTCGTGGCGACGGGTGCTCCCACCGGCTTCGGGGTCGGCGCGGGACGCGGGACCCCGCTCGGTCGGGGTGCGACGGCTGGCATCGCTCCCGGTGTGGGCTTGCGCGCGGGAGGTGGCGGAGGCGGAGCGCGGTGCGAGACCTTCGGTGCCGGTGGCGGCGCGGGAGGAGCTGGCGCGGGCGGGGGCTCGCTCCACCCCGACTCGATGACGGGCGGCTCGCTCTTGGGCGCCGCGCGTCCCGCGCTCTCCGGGCTGAGCGAAGAGGGCGACAACGAGATCGGGATGAGCTCGTCCAACACCTGGTCGAGCTTCGCGCGCTCGACGCTCGCTGCGTTCGGCGTGAACGTCGGCGGCGGCGGACGAGCGGGCCTCGGCGCGGCCGGCGACGTGGATGCGCCGGGCGGGTTGCTCACGCGCGCCGCGGTCCCCGCCGGTGCAGCGGCGGCGACGCCCGCGGGCCCGACCGGCGAATGGGGGAGCGCGGCCGCGGTCGGAGCTTTCGGGACCTCGGGGGCTGGCGGCGGAAGCGGCACGCGCGCCGCAGCTCCGCGAGGACCGATCGCGGCGGGGGGTGGGGTGGGGATCCCCACGGGCGAGAAGTCGGAGGAGTCCGGCGCGCTCCGTGGGACGGCGGGGACGACGGACGACGGTAGGGCGTGCTCTCCGGTGATCCGCCCGAGGCGCGGGATCCGTCGGCGGCTCCCGGGCGGCTCGGACGTCGCGTCGTTCGCCTCGGTTGCGTGCTTCTCGTCTTCGAGCCGGACGGCCTCCATGAGGAGCGCGTTGATCGACGTGTCCTGCGCGGTCTTGTTCCGCGTCGCGTCCGGGTGGAACGAGAACCGCCCTTCGTTCCAAGCGAGGAGCGTGCGGAGGAGCTCGAGGGGCTCCTGGTTCTGTCCGTTGAGCGTTGCTCCCCCGATGGCGCCCGTGAGGATCGTGAGCGTCGCTTGGCCGCTCTTGCTGGAGACCTCGAGGCTCCCGCTCCTCCGCTCCATGTCGAGGAGCGTGAGGACCGTCGCGACGCTCATCTGCGCGAGATCCCCGGTCATCGCGGCTTCCATGGGCGGCACGGACAGGAACGTCCGCCGATGCTGCCGCAGGCGCTTCGCCATCTGCACGAGCGCCCCGACCTGCGCGACGACCTCGTCGATGCGGAAGGGCTTCGTCATGTAGACGTCCGCCCCGACGTGGAACCCCTGCAGGCGGGTGTCGCGATCGTCCAGGCCCGAGAGAAAAAGGAACGGGGTGACACTCACCCGTTCCGGGGACATGCGGATCTTCCGCGCGACCCAGAACCCATCCACGTCCGGGAGATCGACGTCGCAGATGATGCAATCCGGCTGCTTCTCGACCGCCTGCTCGTACCCCGAGACCGCGCTCGCCGAGTGGAGGACCTCGTATCCCGCCTCACGCAGCGCGACCGCGAGCAGACGACCGACCCACTCGTCGTCGTCGATCACCAAGACGCTGCCAGGCGACATCTGCGGAAAACGGTACCACGCGCTCGCCGAGACCGGCCAATTGCAGGGGGATCCTTCGGCGGGACCCGGGCTCCTCCGCGCGGCGGCGAGCCCGTCGATCGAGTACACTCGCGCCCGTGCTCGAACCGGCTCAGCCCCGCGAGAGGATCATCGCCGCCATGAGCGGAGGCGTGGACTCTTCCGTTGCGGCAGCTCGCCTCGTGGCGGAGGGGTTCGAAGTGATTGGGGTGACGCTCCATCTCTGGGACTACCCCGAGGGCGAGGAGCCCGGGCGGTGCTGCGCCCCCGAGGACCAGCACGACGCGCGGAACGTCGCCGATCGGCTGGGGATCCCGCACTACACGTTCGATCGTCGGGACCTCTTCCGGGACGCGGTCGTGAACCCGTTCGTCGAGGCGTACGCGTCGGGGGAGACGCCGAGCCCGTGCGTCCAGTGCAACCGATCCGTGAAGCTCCGCGAGCTCTTCGCGATCGCGGATCGCCTCGGCGCGCGGAGGATCGCGACGGGGCACTACGCCCGGGTCGAGCGGCGGGGCGAGCGCTTCGAACTCCTGCGCGGCGTCGACCGACGAAAGGACCAGAGCTACTTCCTCCACACGCTCGTGGGCGCCCAGGAGCTCCTCTCCCGCCTGGTCATGCCGCTCGGGGCCTCCACCAAGCCCGAGGTGCGCGACGAGGCGCTCGCGCTCGCCCTCCCGGGCGCGACGAAGGGGGAGAGCCAGGAGCTCTGCTTCGTGTCCTCCGGGCGCTACGACGTGTTCGTCGCCGAGCGCGCCGCAACGCGCGTTCGCCCGGGGAACATCGTCGACGCGTCGGGGCGATCGATCGGCGTCCACGATGGCTTGCACCGCTTCACCATCGGGCAGAGGAAGGGGCTCGGGGCCGCGCCGCGGGACTCGGTGAATCACGGTCGACCCATGTTCGTCGTCGGACTCGACGCGGAGACGAACACCGTCCGCACGGGCGACGAAGAGGCGCTCCTCGCGGACGGGGCGGTCCTCGGCGCGGACGAGCTCTTCGCGGCGGACGTCGAGTTCCCACGCGCGGCGTCGGTGCAGGTGCGCGCGCGGCATCAGGGCGCGGACGCGCGCGTCGAGCGGGATGCAGCGGGGCGGCTCGTCGTGAGGTTCGACGCGCCCGTGAGAGCGGTCTCCCCTGGGCAAATCGCAGTGCTCTACGACGGGGAGCGCGCGCTCGGGGGCGCGCCGATCCGCTCGTCGTTCGCCGCCCAGAACCGGCAGATCCCCGCGCAGGAAGGCGCGGATAGAACCTCGTGAGGCGCGTCCTCGCTGCCGTCGCGTTCGCGACCCTGACGCTCGGGGTGGTCGCGTCGTGTTCGCTCGGCGACGGCACGGGCGCGGTTCGGAGCGACAACCTGAACGCGAAGGATTGCTGGAAGGGCAAGTACGACCTCCTCCCGGACTTCTTCGCGGCCGTGCCGTTCCGCGACACGCTCGACATCCGCATCCAACGCGGGAGCGATCTCATCGGCGTCTCGGACGGCCTCGCGATCCTCGTCGACGACGTGACGGACGTCCGTGAGCAGGGCCTCGGCCAGCCCATCCCCGTGACGCTCCCCGCGGGGGTGACCCCGCCCGGGTTCGCGCCGGGAGAGCTTTGCGGGACGAACTGCGGCGGCAGCGGTGTGCACGTCGCCTTCTACTTGCTGAAGTCGTGTCATGCGGTGAATCGCGTGCTCTACGGCGTATCGGGGACGATCACGTTCACGGAGCTCTTCAGCGGCGATCCGAACGAGGACGACGCGGCGAACAAACTGATCGAGGGGGACTTCGACATCATGGTCGGGGATCCGCAGGAGATCATCGCCCAGGGGCCGGACCGGGGGACGGTCCCGAACCAGAGCGAGCTGACCGGTCGGTTCCGTTTCTTCTTCGAGCGGGGACAGCCGGCCCAACCCTTCCCGTGAGGCGCTGGAAAAACCGGCCGCGATCGCGATAAGCTCGAGCCACATGGCTGCCCCTCCGCCCCGCCCTTCTGCCGGTCGCCCGGCGGCTGGGGCCGGTGCGAACTCCGCTCAGAAGAACGACGGGAACGTCCAGGGGACGTTCTTCTTGGGACGGTACCGCGTCGTGGAGGAGATCGGGATCGGCGGCATGGCGAGCGTCCACCTCGCCCGCATGGACGGCCCCGGCGGGTTCCAGAAGTGGGTCGCGATCAAGCGCATCCACCCGAACCTCGTCGAGGACGATCAGTTCGTCGACATGTTCCTCGACGAGGCGCGCATCGCGGCGGGCATCAACCACGCGAACGTCGCGCAGGTGTTCGACCTGGGGAAGGACGACAACACCTACTGGATCGCCATGGAGTACCTCCACGGCGAGCCGCTCCGGGAAATCATGCGCAGGTGCGAGGAGCGCAACCAGCTCATCTCGCCGGACCTCGCGGCGCGGATCTGCGCGGACGCCGCGGAGGGGCTCCACTCCGCGCACGAGCTTCGCGGAAAGAACAATCAGCTCCTCGGGCTCGTTCACCGCGACGTCACGCCCCACAACCTCTTCATCACGTACGACGGGCATACCAAGGTCGTCGACTTCGGTATCGCGAAGGTCGCCGATCGGCTGAGCGAGACGCGCGCGGGCACGTTGAAGGGCAAGCTCGCGTACATGTCGCCCGAGCAGGTCCGCGCGCAGGACGACGTGGATCGAACGACGGACGTGTTCGCGCTCGGCGTCGTTCTCTGGGAGCTCACGACCGGCCACCGCCTCTTCCGGATGGATACGGATCTCGACACCCTGGAGAAGGTCCAAGCGTGCGTCGTGCCGCCCCCGTCGACGGTCGTGCACGGCTACCCCGTCGAGCTCGAGAGCGTCGTCATGAAGGCGCTCGCAAAGAAGAAGCCCGAGCGGTTCCAGACCGCGCGAGAGTTCTCGCGCGCGCTCCAGCAGTACTTGATGCACCGAGGCACGTACGTCGGCCCCGAGGAGGTCGCGCAGTTCGTCCGCGAGCTCTTCGGCGATCGGATCAAGTCGCGCGAAGAGCACCTCGCGTGGGCGGCGGACGTCACGTCCACGATCAACATCGACCAGCTCAAGAACTCGAAGCACGTCCCCGCGAGCCGGGACTCGGCGGGCTCTGGGGAGATGTCGCGGCGCGGCTCGAACGCGTCCGAGGTGGACGGCCCGCCGACGAACCAGCAGAAGAACGATCGGCGCCACAAACCGATCCCCGCGTCGAGCGCGCCGATGAAGCCCTCCGCGCCGACGACGCAGGGGTCCGGCGCGATCATCTCGTCGGCGACGCGTCAGGCCGGGTCGACGTCGTTGCTCGAGGACGACGAGGACGTCCCCACGACCGTCGCGTCGCGCGAGCACATGAAGGATCTCGCGGGCGTCCTCGCGCCGAACGCACCCCGAGTCACGCCCGCGTTTGCGGGCGCTGCAGCGGAGCCGCCCAATCCCCAAGGCGATCGTCTCCCCTCCATCCGCTCCACCGCGATGGGTCTCGGCGCCTCGCCCAATGCAGGTGGGCACGCGGCTCAGCTCCCGCCGCCGCCGCAACCTCCGCCCCCCAACCCGATGACGGGGCAAAAGCCGCACGCGCTCGGCGGAACGCTCGCGCTCTCACCCGACAAGAACCCCGTCCACAACCCGCTCCAGTACGGACCGGGGCCGTCCTCGCCGTACCCCATCCAGAACGATCCCTCGGTCAGCGGCCAATTCCCACAGGGCAGCGCGCAGTCGATGCACGGGTACGGTCAGCAGGCCGCGTACGCTCCCCAGCAGCAGCAACAGGCGTACAACGCCGCGCCCTCGTTCGGCTCGCCCACGTTCGGCTCGCCTAGCTTCGGCGCGCCGCCTCCGTCGACGATGCAGCCGCAACAGCCGGCTCCCCAGAACAACATGCTGCCCGGGTTCGGCCCGCCTCCGAACGGGAGCGGGTTCTTCGGGGCGCCACCCCAGCCGCAGCAACCCAACACCTCGCAACCGCCGCACGCTCAAGCGTCGACGCCCGTGCGGGGACCGCGGCTCGCGGTGAAAGAGACGGTCGTCGGCGCGCAGAGACCCGACGCCGCGGCGTGGGGTCAGAAGGATCTCAATCCCGCGCGCCAAAACCGGAAGAACACGGCGGTGCTCGTCGCCGTCGCGCTGCTCACCGCGATCTGCGTGGCCGCGATCGCCGCCGTGATCTGGATGAAGTACAGCGCCGCGCCGCAGGATCCCGCATCGATCTCGGCGGACTCCCTCGCGTCCACGACACCCAAGGCGACGGGCCCGCCCGGCGGCGAGGCGTCGAGCGCGGACGCTCGCGGCACCGCGCCGACGCACACGGGCAGTGCGGCGCCGACCACCAAGGAGAGCCCCGCGGCGGACGGATCCGGGTCGAGGCCGTCGTCGAGCGCATCGACGACGGACCTCCCTGGCCCGAGCGCGGAGCCGAAGAAGGACGAGGGATACCTGACGATCATCTGCAAGCCGTACTGCGACAACGTCCGGCGAGGCGGCACGTCCCTCGGCAAGAGCCCTGTCGTGAAGAACCCGACCCCCCCTGGACAATACGTGATCACGCTGTCACGCGCGGGCGAGCCGGACCGCACGGTGAGCGCCACGGTCGTGGCAGGTGAAACGGCGGTCATCCGCGTGAACATGAAGTGACCCGAACGCTGGACGTCGTGATCGAGCGCTGGGCGGCGGGCGGCAGCGGCGTCGCGCGCGTGGACGGCGGCGCGATGCTCGTGCCGGGGGCGTGCGCGGGCGAGCGTGTCCGCGTCGCGATCGATCCCCTACCGGCGCGCGGCGCGAAGCAGAAAACGAGGCGTTCGCGGCTGCTCACCGTGCTCGAGCCGAGCCCGGATCGCGTCGAGCCCCCGTGCGCGTACGTCGGTGCGTGCGGGGGCTGCGACTTCATGCACGTCGCGGCCACCAGGCAGCTCGAGATCCTCGCGCCGATCGTCCACGGCATGCTCGTGCACGCGACCGGGGTGCCCGTCCCCGAGCCGTCGCTCGCGCGCGCGTCGAAGCCGCTCGGATACCGCACCCGCGCGCGGCTCGCGTTCGACGCGCGCGGGCGCTCCGTCGCCATCGGATATCGGCGCGGGGGATCGCACGAACTCACGGCCATCGATCGTTGCCTCGTGCTCGACGAGCGACTCGCCGTCGCCATCGACGAAGCGCGCTCGATCCTCGAAGGATCGCGGGCGCGCGGCGAGCTCTCCATCGCGCTCGGCGAGGGGGGGCGCCCGGTGCTCGAGATGCGCCCCGAGTCGGATCTCGCGGCGGCCGCGTTCACGCGGATCGACGCCGCGTGCGCAGCGCGGCGGCTCGCGGGGGCGCGCGTCTGGCCCGCGGGTTCGAGCGCTCCGATCGCGTTCGGAGATCCGCGCGTCGTCCACGCGGGACCGGACGGCGCTCCGGTCCGGCTCCCGCCGGGGAGCTTCGCGCAGCCCTCCGACGATGGCGCGGCGCTCCTCGCGACGCGCCTTCGGGCGGCCGTGGAGTCGCTGGTCCCGACCGACGCGCGCGCGCGTGCGTCCCTCGTGGAGCTCTTCAGCGGCAGCGGGGGCCTCACGCTCACGCTCGCCGCGATGGGGTTCGCGTCGTCCACGTCCGTCGAGATCGACGCCGCGGCGTGCGCGGAGGCGAAGGAGAACCTCGCGCTCCGAGGACTCCGGGCGTCCGTCGTTCGCGCGGACGCGGACGCTCACTCGCTCGCCGGCGCGGATCTCGTGGTCCTCGATCCGCCGAGGACGGGAGCGCGCGGTGCGGTCTCGGCGATCGTCGCGGCACGACCGCGCTGGGTGGCCTACGTGTCCTGCGATCCGCCGACGCTCGCGCGGGACGTCGCCGTGCTCACCGCCGCTGGGTACGCGATCGGCGCGCTCGAGGTCGTGGAGCTCTTCCCGCAGACGAGCCACGTCGAGACGATCGTCACGCTCGAGCGCGTGAGGCGGAGGCCCGCGTGAACCACCTCCTCGACGCGCGCCTCGCGGCCGAGATCCGAAGGTTCGCGCTGCGCTTCACGTGTGAGGCGTGCGCCCACGCGGACGGTGATGCCTGCTCGCTCGGCTACCCGAACGACGCGCACCGACGCACCGAGGCGCTCGATGACGCGCTCGCGGCGCCGCCGTCCGAAGCGGTCGCTCCGGTCACGCTGACGTTCTGCAAGGAGTTCGAGCTCCGATGAGCGCGCTCCGCGCACGGCGATGACGCGGGCGCGCGGCTCGCACGCGCCGAGCCTCCTCACGCTCGTCCGCCGCGCCCTCTCCGAGTGCGAAATCGGCGCGGGTTCCATCGTGCTCGTCGCGTGCTCGGGCGGGCCCGACTCGACGGCCCTTCTCCACGCGCTCACGCTCCTCCGCGAGCGCGCGCGCTTCGAGGTCCGCGCCCACGGCGTCGACCATGGCCTGCGTCCGGAGGCGGCGGCCGAGCTCGACCTCGTCGAGCGCTTCGCGGCCGAGCTCGGCGTCCCGTTCGGTCGCTCGCGCCTCGCTGTCGCGCCCGGTGGGAACCTGCAGGAGCGCGCTCGGCTCGCGCGCATCGACGCCCTGCGCGCCGCGGCGCGCAGGGTCGGGGCCACCACGATCGCGACGGGGCACACCGCCGACGACCGCGCCGAGACGCTGTTGATGCGGCTCGTTCGCGGGACGGGCCCGCGTGGCCTCGCCGTCCTCCCGCCTCGCGCGGGTGATCTCGCGAGACCGCTCCTCCGCGCGACACGCGCGGACGTCCTCCTCCACGTCCAGCGGCACGGGCTCGTCACCTCGATGGATCCGTCGAACGAGAACCCGCGCTTCCTGCGCGTGCGCGTTCGACGGGAGGTCATGCCGCTCCTCTCCTCGTTGAGCCCGAGGGCTGTTCAGGCGATCTGTGCTCTCGCGGACGACATGCTCGCGCTCGAGCTACCCCCGTCGCCCGATGCGGGGATGACGCGCCGCCAAAGGGCGGCGCGCGCGAAGGTAGAGCCAGCAAAACCTGGGTGAAGAAACGTTGACCCCGTTCCCAACGCGAAATTGGCTGCCTATCATCAGGCTCGATATCGTGGCTGCGTCCCTCTCCGGTCGGTCGAAAACGGGCGGGGCGTCTCGCAGGTCGACGCGCGGTTGGTGCTCGACGAGCCATCTCCGCGATGCAAGAGTCTAGTCAAAGATCTCTCAAGGGGCCGGGCCTCACCGCGGCGCCGCATCTCGCTCGAGGAATACGTGAAGCAATCGCACAAGACCCTGCTGCTCTGGATCCTGATCGCCACGATGTTCTTCGCGATCTGGCAGCTGTTGGATTCGAACAGCAAGCCCGCGACGCAGGTCGCGTTCAGCGAGTTCCTCAACTACGCGACGGCTTCCAAAGAGCAGGCTCACGTCGAGGAAGTCAGCATCAAGGACCGCGAGTACCAGTTCACGGTCGTCGACCCGACGAAGGGCAACCAGAAGGAAGCCAAGATCGCGCTCGGGCCGGACAAGAACGAGGACACCGCGCGCCTGCTCGTCGAGAAGGGCGTGAAGGTGAAGTTCGAGAAGGAGGACTCCTCTCCCATCTGGTCGAGCGCGCTCGTGACCGTGCTGCCGATGGTCTTCATCCTGGTGATGTTCTACTTGTTCATGCGGCAGCTCCAGGCGGGTGGGGGCAAGGCGATGAGCTTCGGCAAGTCGCGCGCGCGCCTGCTCAACGAGGCCCAGAACAAGGTCACCTTCGCGGACGTCGCCGGCATCGACGAGGCGAAGGACGAGTGCGAGGAGATCATCGCGTTCCTCAAGGACCCGAAGAAGTTCCAGAAGCTCGGCGGCCGCATCCCCAAGGGCGTCCTCATGATGGGCCCGCCCGGCACGGGCAAGACGCTGCTCGCCCGCGCGATCGCGGGTGAGGCGGGCGTTCCGTTCTTCTCGATCTCGGGCTCGGACTTCGTCGAGATGTTCGTCGGCGTCGGCGCGAGCCGCGTGCGCGACCTCTTCGAGCAAGGCAAGAAGCACGCGCCGTGCATCATCTTCATCGACGAGATCGACGCCGTCGGTCGCCACCGCGGCGCGGGCCTCGGCGGCGGGCACGACGAGCGGGAGCAGACGCTGAACCAGCTCCTCGTCGAGATGGATGGCTTCGAGTCGAACGAGGGCGTGATCATGGTCGCGGCGACGAACCGCCCGGACGTGCTCGATCCCGCGATCCTCCGACCGGGCCGCTTCGATCGCCGCATCGTCGTCAGCCGCCCGGACCTCCGCGGTCGCGAGGGCATCTTCCGCGTCCACACGAAGAAGGTCCCCCTCGGACCCGACGTCGACCTCGAGGTCATCGCGCGCGTCACGCCGGGCTTCTCCGGCGCGGATATCGAGAACCTCGTGAACGAGGCCGCGCTCCTCGCCGCTCGCCAAGACAAGGACGTCGTCACGATGGCGGACCTCGAGATGGCGAAGGACAAGGTCATGATGGGCGCCGAGCGCCGCAGCCTCGTCATCACCGAGGAAGAGAAGCGCAAGACCGCGTTCCATGAGGCGGGCCACACGCTCGTCGGCATGCTGGTCGGCAACCACCCGCCGATCCACAAGGTGAGCATCATCCCGCGCGGCAACGCCGGTGGCGTGACCATGCCCGCCCGGAGCGACGACGCGAAGTCGATGAGCCGCCCGGAGATCCTCTCGATGATCGCGATGGCGATGGGCGGCCGCGGCGCCGAGGAGATCGTCTTCGGCCAGATCAACACGGGTGCCGCGAACGACATCCGCCAGGCCACGCGCCTCGCTCGGATGATGGTCTCGGAGCTCGGCATGAGCGACAAGCTCGGCCCTGTCGCCTACACCGAGGATCACGAGGAACCGTTCCTCGGCCGTGATTTCGGCGGCAAGTCGCGCCAGTACTCCGAGGCGATCGCGATCGAGATCGACCGCGAAGTGAAGGCGATCATCTCGGAGCAGGCGGACCGCGCGAAGCAGATCATCGAACAGAACCGCGCGGCGCTCGAGCGCATCACCGCGGCGCTGCTCGACCGCGAGACGCTCGACACCGAGGAGATCCGCGCCTGCATCGACAACGTCGACCTGCCGAAGCGCGAGAAGATCGTGATCCCGTCGTACAGCGACCGGGAGAAGGCCGCGAAGGACAAGCGCCGCGCGGCGACCATCTTCGGAGCGCCGAAGCCCGCCCCCACCACCTGAACGTCGCATCACGTTCGCGACCTTCGATGGGAGGAACGTTGATCTCCTCCCGTCGCCCCGCTAGGAGTGCCGCATGGCTCGTGTCACCGTCGAAGATTGTCTTGAGCGCGAAGAGAACCGCTTTGCCCTCGTGGTGTTGGCCGCGCAGCGAACGCGCGCGCTGATGAAGGGCAACGACCCGCTCGTGCGCTCGAAGAACAAGCCCGCGGTCACGAGCCTCCGCGAGATCGCGGCGGGGAAGGTCCACTTCAACCGTCCGAGCGCGGACGCGGTGGGCGAGTACATCAAGCAGCAGAAGGCCCTCTTCGGCTGACGTGAGACGCGCTCGGCGCGTCGACCACGAGTTGATCGCGGGGTCGGCGGCGCACTACGAAGACGCGGCCTACTACTCGTCCACGTACGAGAAGCGCCGCGAGGACGTCGCGATGTACGCCTCGCTTGCCGAGGCGCATCGCGGTGACGTGCTCGAGTACGGGTGCGGCAACGGTCGCATCACCATCCCGATCGCCAAGGTCCTCACGGGGAGCCGGCAGATCGTGGGTGTGGATCTCTCTCGCACGATGCTCGCGGATCTTCGCGTGCGTCTCGGTCGAGAGGACGATCGCGTGTCGGGCCGCGTCGCCGCGAAGCGCGGAGACATGCGGCGCGTGAGGCTGAACCGGCGCTTCGGGCTCGTCATCTGCCCGTTCAACGCGCTCCTCCATCTCTACACACGCGTGGACGTAGAGCAGTTCCTCGCGCGCGTCCGCGAGCACCTCGCGCCGCGCGCCCGGTTCGTGTTCGACGTCTCGATGCCTGTCGCGGAGGAGCTCGCTCGGAAGCCCGAGCGCGCGTATTTCACCCCACGCTTCAAGTATCCGGGCGTTGGATTGGTCCGGTACAGCGAACGGTTCGACTACGAGCCGCTCCGGCAAGTGCTCTTCGTGTCGATGCGGTTCGAGCCGCAGAGCGGCGCGCCGTTCATGACGCCGCTCGCGCACCGACAGTTCTTCCCGCAGGAGCTCGAGGCGCTCCTCCACTACAACGGGTTCGAAGTCCTCTCGATTCAGGGCGACTTCGACGGTCCGGCCACGAACGAGAGCCGCACGCTCGTCTACACCACGCGCGCGCGTCCCTCCGCGATCAGGGGAAGTGGCCGGTCGCCTCGACCATCCCGTAGTGGATGACCGACGGATCTTCTCCCGTCGATTTCTTCAGGATCGCGCTGCCGCCCGCGCCCAGGATCATCGCGGAGTACTCGGCGCGGAAGCCGAACTGCGGGATGGGATCGATCACGGCGCCGAGGCCGACGATGTGCCCGAGGATGTTCGAATCGTTGTCCGGTGCGGATCCGATCGGCGTGAGCGCGGACGAGAACCAGGTGCCCTTCGCCTCCGGCATTCCTGCGAACTCGTACCCAACGTCGAAGTGAACGGGCGCCGCGACGTCGAAGCCGACGTCCGCGCCCGCCTCGATCAGGTTCGACCACCCGATGAAGCCCGCTTGTCCGAAGTGCAGCGCGGAGTCGGGGAGGATGGGATCGAACGCCGACTCCGTCTCGGTGTCGCTCGGATCGCGGCCCGTCGCGAACGCGCCCTCCGCCCCGAAGACGAGCTTCCCAGGAAGCCGGCTGTGGTACTCGAAGCGGCCCGCGATCGCGCCCGCGAGATGCGGACGAACGTCACCCACCACCGCGACGTCCCCGGCCTCGAACGCGCCGACGACCGAGTAACGAACGCCCTTGTGATCACCGAACACGCGCGCCCACGGCACGAACGTGTTCGATGGGCTGAGACGCGCGTTCGCGGTGCCCCGCGTGATGCGAGCGAGGCCCGACACCTCGACGCCGAAGAACGGTGCGATCCTCCACGTGACGTCCGCAGCGTAGAGCTGGGACCCCGCGGCGCTCTCGTCTTCACCGATCGAGGGGGGCTCGAGCATCGCGAAGAATGCTTGGAGGTCCCAGTTCTTGATGCGGGCCCCGACCCTCGCCGCGTCGAGCGTGAGCCCCGTCGGGCTGCTGTCGGACGTGCCGACGAGCCGTCCATCTCCGAGCTGGATCTCCTGTCGACCGAGGCGGAAGAACACCTGGCGACTCGCGGTGTGGAGGTCGAGGTAGGCCTCGTAGGGCTCGAAGCGCGGGAGCCCGTGCACGTTCGAGAACACCCCGCCGAGCGCGCCCAGCCCCCCCGCCGCTCCGGCCGCCGCTCCGCTGACGACCGCGTGCCGCGGCGAGCCGAACTCGCGCGCGTCCTGCAGCGTGATCGTCGCGCTCACGGGCCCGCGCTCCGCTGCGATGCCGATGCGGCTCCGCTCCGCGACGAGCGCGTCCGGCTCGGACGGGATCGAGACGACCGCGTCGGGCGCGAGGACGGCGCGCTGCACGGTGAGCGGCGTCGTGCTCCACACCTCGGCGCGCGTGCGCACCGCGATCAACGGGCGAAACACGAACCCGCCAGCTTGGATGGCTCCGTCCTGCTTCGAAAGAGGCAGCCCGCCGAACGGTGCGAGGGCGTCGTCCGCGATCGCCGCGCGCGGTCGCGCGAGGGGCACGGTCAACGCGAGCGCCGCGACGATTCGAAGAGCCCGCGAGTGCAGGGCTGGCGAAGAAGGAGAGCGCGTCCTCACGAACCCGTTCTAGAGCACGGGCCGGTTCGAATCACCGAGTATTCATGCGAATTCAAGTGGGATCCACCGGGCCTCGTCGCGGTGCTCCTCGGATTGTCCGCAGCAATCTTCCGGTGCGCGCGCCTCCCACCCAAACGCCCGCGAATCCAAGCGGTGATTCAGACCCGTCTCTGGACGGGACTAGACGCCGATGTAGAGCCGGTGCGCGAAGTTCCGCTCGAGCTTCGCCTTGAGGACCTTCTCCGCGGCGGTCTCGATGTCGTACTCGATCCGCTTGAACGAGAAGCGCTTCTCGTCCGTGTCGTAGATCGTGTAGCTCGCGCGGTTGTCGTAGTCGCGCGGCTGGCCCACGGAGCCCACGCTCACGATGTAGCGCCGATCGGGCTCGAGCTTGAAGTCGACCGCGGGGAGCTCCTCGACCGTCGTCGGCGTGAGGGCGAACACCTTGCAAAGGTGCGAGTGCCCGATCAGCGTGAGGTGCGCGAGCTCGTCGAACATGGGGAGGCACTCGCGCGCCTGCTCCGGGGCGAAGATGTATTCGAACTCCTCGAGGCGCACGGGAGACCCGTGACAGAGGTCGACGTTGATGTCCTTGAGCTGCTCCTTGTAGGGCAGGCTCTTGAGCCAGGCCGCGTTGTCCGCGGAGAGCATCGCCGCGTGCGTGTCGAGCGCCTGGCGCGCCGCCTCGTAGTAGTACGAGTAGTCCATGCGCCCCGCGACCGCCGCGTCGTGGTTCCCGAGGATCGTCTTCTTCGCCGTCTGGCGAACGAGATCGGCACACTCGTTCGGCGAGCCGCCGTAGCCGACCGTATCGCCGAGGCAGTAGTACGTGTCGATGCGCTCGCTCTTGTACGCTTCCAAGACAGCGCTGAGCGCTTCGTAGTTCGCGTGAGTGTCGCTGAAGATGCCGAGCCGCATCAACTCAGGACCTTAGCACGCGTTCTCCTCGACCAACGAGGAAAGACAGCGCTCCGAAACGAATCCATTCACCAAGGAGCCGATCGAGGGCCACCCGGTCGGAAGGCGGGGCAAAACGGCACTCGTCGCGCGCGCACCCATCCCGCGTCCTTGTCGCGGCAGAGGCTCCGTCTTAAGTCGTCCCGCGTGTCGACCGACCCTGCTGCTGCCTCGCCGAGCGCGTCGGGCGCCCCCTCGCCGCAGGAGATCGTCGAGCTCGCGGACGCGTGCGTGCGCTTCGTCGAGCGCGTGACGAACGTGCGCCTCGACTTTGCGCCCGAAACGCTGCCCGTTCTCGATCACTACCTGCGCGACGCCGCGCGTGCCTCCACCGATCGTGAGGAGGCGAGGGACGTCGTGGTGCTCGCCGCGGGCGCCTATTTCGGCGAGCTCGTTCGGCGGCGCTACCCGTGCTGGTGGCGGCTCGACCAGGGCGTGGGGGCCGCGCGGATCGAGTTCGCGACGATGTTCCTCGCGTTCTCGCCGATGGACATGGTGCGCGAAACGCTCCGCGCCGCCGCCAAGACCTCGAGCGAAGAGGAGATCGCGCGCGACGGGTTCGGCTTCGAGCTGGACGAGGAAGACCAAGCCCTCGTCGAAGCTCGCCTCGCGGAGCTCCCCGCGGCGACGACGGAGGAGTTCCATGCCCCGTCGACCCGGCTCGAGGTGCTCGACATCACGGTCGATGCGATCCGATCGAAGCGGCTCGCCGAGCAGGATCCGGAGCTCGCGCTGGAGCCCGCCGACTACGACGACTGAGCGTGGGCGGGATCGCGCTCGAGCTGTGGACCGGGCCGGACACGGCGGCCCGGGGCGCTCCGGTCGCGGTCGCCGCGATGCTGCGCGCGATGCGATCACGCGGTCGGGACGGGGCGCGCCTCGCACAGCTCGGAGATGCGCGGGGGCCGAGCTGCGTCCTCGGATACGCCTCCACCTGGCTCACCGCGGAGGACGATGGGACCGAGCAGCCGCGCCTGGATCGAGGTGACGCGCTCGCGTTCGATGGGCGCATCGACGATCGAGTGGGCCTCGCGCTCGAGCTCGGCGAGAGGAGCGATCTCCCGGACGCTGCGCTCGCGCTCGCGGCCCTACGGCGATTCGGCCTCTCCGCAGCGAAGCGCGTCCGAGGCGAGTTCGCGTTCGCGTGGCGCGACGCGGCCGGGCGAGTCCTCGCCGCGGCCGACCGGCTCGGCGCGGTTCCTCTCTACTACCGCTGCGACGACGTAGAGCCCCGGGGCGCGCCGCTCGGTGGGAAACCCCAACCGATCCGGCGGATCCGAGTGGCATCGGAGAAGCAGGCGCTCTTCGCGGACGTCCCTGCGCCCCGCATCCACCGAGCGGAGCTCGCGCTCGCGCTCGCGGAGGACTACCCGGAGCGCGAGGCGACGCTGTACGAGGGCATTTTCGCGATCCCTCCCGGACATCAGCTCGTCGTGGACGAGGGGCGAGCTTGGATCGAACGCTACTGGTCCCTCGACGCGACGCGCGCGCTCGCCGTTCGCGACGCGCGTGACGCGAGCGCGTGGCTCCGCTCCGAGCTCACGGCGGCCGTCCGCGATCGCATGCGCGCCCGCGGTGGCCGAGTCGCATCGACGGTGAGCGGCGGACTCGACTCGACGACGATTGCCGCGCTCGCGACCCGGATCGCCCGGGATCGAGGCGACGCGCCGCCGCTGCTCGTCACGATCCGCTACCCCGATCCCGCGACGGACGAGACGGAGCTCGCGCGCGTGCTCGCGCGCCACTTGGGTTCTCCGCTCCACGTTCACGACGTGCCGCGAGGACCCGGCTCGTTCCCCGTGCCGAACGGCGTCGAGACGCTCTGGGACCCGTATATGACGCTCGTCGAGCGCATGTCGTCCACCCTTCGGGATCACGGGTGCTCCGCGCTCACGCTGGGCTTCGGCGGTGACGAGGTTCAACGCAACACGGGGTTCGAGGTGGACGAGTGCCTCCAGCACGTCGATCCGCTCGGCGCCGTGCGTTGGGCTGGCCCCATGAAGGAGCGGTGGGCCGTTCGCCGCCTCGTGAGCACGGGCGTCCGTCGCCTCATCGGCCCGATCAGGCGCCCGAGCCCCGGTCGCCCACCGGCGTTCCTGGTCCCCGAGGCGCGCGCAGACGTGGAGCGCGCGCAGGAGGAGCGGCGGATCCGGCTCGACGAGCGGACCATCGGTTCTGCGAAGCGAGTCCTCGTCGAGTCGTTCGTCGAAGGGCAGGCCGCGCCCTACGGACTCTCGCACAGCGCCCACACGGCGGCAGCGCTCGGCCTTGCGTTCCTCCAGCCGTTCTTCGACGTGCGCGTCATCGAGCTCTTGCTCGCCCTCCCCTTGTCCGTGAGGCCCGACCCGTTCAGCCACAAGCCCCTGCTCCGCAGGATCACCGAGGAAGTCGCGCCTCCGGCCCTGTCGCGGCGCTTCGAGCGCGCGAACTTCATGCCCTTCTACCGCATGGTCCTGCGCGAGAACGCGGCCGCCCTGCGCGAGCTCCTCGGCGCGGAGCGGCTCGCAGCCGAAGGGCAGGTGCAGCCGGGGGAGGCGCTCCGCACCTTCGAGACCGCCCTGGCGAACGACCATGCGGTCCGCGACGCGATGACGCTCGTCACGTACGAGGGCTGGCTCGCGGCGCTCGAGAACCGTGCACCTGAACCGACGAGCTGGGTCGAACCTCCTGTGAATGGTTCGGGCGGGACCTGCATCGTATGGTAGGCTGACCGCCTCCCCCACCGCGCCCGCGAGACACCATGAACGAACTTGGCACTTCCAAAGCTGTCCCCGAGGTGGGCGACGAGAACTCCGCGAGCGAGGTCGCGCGTCCGCGAAGGCCGTACACCGCGCCCGCGATCGTCGAGTTCGGGAGCGTGAAGGAGTTCACCCGTGGAACGGGTAGCTCCCCAACCCTGGACTCGAACCGTACGACGCGCGTCCGCGCCCGCTGAGCGTTCGGTTCACGACACGGCGGTTCACGAGGCGCCGGTTCACGACGCGCCGGTTTACGACGCGCCGGTTTACGGGGCGGCGGTGGCGCTGCCGCGAGAGTGAGCCCGCTGAGGACCATCCGCTCGCCGAGATCCCCCGGCGACGCGGAGAGCTCTCCCGTCCACGAGCGACAGCCTCGGTCCCAGCGCGCGCGAAGCGCATGCGGCCCGCTCTTCGTTCCCGCGCTCGGGCGTGGATCGGGAGGGGAAGTGCCGCGTAACCTCGAACGACGCCCAGGAGGCGGGCACCGAACCCGCGGAAATCTGGGAGGGTGACAGCGTGCGGGTAAACGAGCGACACGCGCCCAGCGGTGCCCTGGAGCTCTTCGTCGATACGGACGACCAGGGATACGTCGTCACGGCGCCGACGATTGGGACGTTCCGGATCAGCGTGGCGGGCGAAGTGCTCGATCGGTCGCCCGACTGGTCCGCACACGGCGCCTCTGCGGAGGCGTACTTCGCACAGCAAATCTCACCCCTGCTCGCGCAGTTGAGCGGCAAGCCCAATCTCCATGGGAGTGCGGTCGAGCTTCGGGGACAGGCCGTGGGGTTCATCGGCCGGAGTGGCCACGGCAAGTCGACGCTCGCCGCGAGCCTCGCGGCCGATGGAGCGTTGCTCGCGGACGACTCGATCGCGATCACGCTGGAGGGTGGAACGGCGTGGTGCACCCCCGGTTCTTCGTTCGTCCGCCTGCGCGACGACTCGCTCGCCGTGCTCGGTGCGAGCGCGGCGCATCGCGCGAGCTTTGGGAAGACCGAGGTCGACCTTCGCGAGGCGAGGGGACGAGCCGCGCTCCGACGGCTGTTCGTGCTCGAGGCCGCGGCGGCCGTACGGATCGAGCCCATCCGCCCGCGCGACGCGCTCGTGGCGCTCGCCGCGAATGCGCACCGCCTCGACCCCACCGACAAGCGCCTGCTCGCCGCGGAGGTCGCGTTCTTCGAGGGGATCTCACGCGCCGTCCCCATGTCGCGCTTGCAAGTCCCCCGCGACTTCTCGAAGCTCCCCCTCGTGAAGCAGGCGATCTTGTCCGAGCTCGGAGGTTTCTCATGACGGAGCGAGCCACCGGCGGCGCAGCGATCAACCGGGACACGGTGCTGATTCGCGCGCCCGAGCTGACCGTCCACGTGCACTCCAACGCCGCCGTCGAGATCTCGTGCGACGGCGCGAACTTCTACGGAGGCGTGCACGCGCTCTCGGTGCTCGACTCGTTCACCGAGCCCCGAAAGCTAGGGGACGTGGTCGAGGAGATCGGTGCGCGGAGCGCGCGCGACTTCATGACGCTCACGACCACCATCCTCGAGATGTGCGCGAACGGACTGCTCACGCCACCGGACCGTGGCGCCGTCTTCCCCGATTTTGCGGGTGGGTGGGACGGCTCGAGCATCCACGCGAAGATGCTGGGCGACGAGCAGCGCACGCGCGCGTTCCTCGACGCGCTCGCTGAGGTCGTCCAGCCGAGCGACGTCGTCGTCGATATCGGCACGGGGACGGGCGTGCTCGCGCTCGGGGCAGCGCGCGCGGGCGCGAAGCGCGTGTTCGCGATCGAGTCCTCCTCGATCGCCGACGTGGCCGCCGCGATGTTCGAACGGAACGCCGCGCTCGGTCCCGTGGAGCTCGTGCGCGGCTGGTCGAATCGGGTCTCCATCCCCGAGCGGGCGAGCGTCCTCGTGAGCGAAACCGTGGGAAACCAGGCGCTCGGCGAGGAGATCATCGAGTCCGTGCTCGACGCGAACAAGCGCCTCCTCACCCCGGACGCGCGCCGCATCCCCTCGCACATCCGCATCTTCGCGCAGCCGTGCGAGGTCCCCTCCGCGCTCCGCAATCGCCACGCGTTCACCCCCGAGAACGTCGAGTCGTGGTCGAGTCGGTACGGGATCGATTTCGGCCCTCTCCGGGACGTGACGCGGTCCGGTCGGAAGGCTCCCCCCGCCGACAAGCCGTTCTTCATGGTGCTCGAGCTGTCGGAGGCGCGCGGCTGGAAGAAGCTCGGGCCGCCGACGCTCTTGTCCGAGGTCGATCTCGCCGCACCCGTGCCGCGCTTCGAGCGATCGGCGGACATGAGGTTCGACGTGACGGGAGAGCTCCAGGGCGTCCTCGAGTTCTTCGAGTTGACGCTCTCGCCCTCGGTCACGTTCGACGGTCACCCCGACCGTGTATCGCTCGCGTGCTCATGGAGCTTCCCAGCGTGGCTCCTCGCGAAGGGCCGACCGGTCGAGGCGGGCACCTCCATGCGCGTCGGGTACGAATATGGGAACGGGAAGGGGAAGCTCACGCTTCCGCCGGCCTAGACCACCGATCATGTCGAAACGCCGACGTATGCACCCGATTTCGGAGAGATCCACGCGGCCTCGTCGCGGTGCTCCGCAGATGACGCGGAGGCGTCTTGCGGTGCTCGCTCCTCGGGCGTGCGCCTCACGAACGAGCTCGAGCAAATCGGCTCGCGTTCCAAACATGTTTGTCGCGTTGGCGGCGTGGTGAAGAACGCTGTGGTCGGGCGGCTCCTCCGCGCCGCCCCTCAGGCGGGCGGCGCGATGGTGATCAGGCTCTTGTCTAGAAGCGCGCGAACGAACCGATCGAGATCGCCGACGAGGGTCGCTCGCTCGACGTCGAACTCCGCGAGCAGCGTCGTGACCAGCGCAGCCAACGTCGTCCCCTTGACGATCTCCTCCCACGCGCGCGACGCGACCTCGTTCATTCCGAAGTACGTCCCGGAGCCGAGGTGGAGGAGCACGGCCTCTCCGTCGAGCACGCGCGAGAGCACCTCGGGAGGGACGGTGAGCTTCGACGAGTCGGCGAGCTGCATGCGTTCGCATTTACCACAACCCCGCGACCCCATCAGCGCGGAGGGGCGCTGACGTGGACGATCGCGCGTTCGTGCGCGCGCTCTTCTCATCGTCCGGGGACGCGTTCGTCGGGCTCGACGCCGCGGCGTGGGCGGGGGTGCACGCGATCGCGTCGTCGCTCCAAGCCGAGGCCCTCCTCGCGGCGCGTCTTCGCGTCTGGGGAGCGCGGATCTCCGTGCCCGAGGACGTGTCGGCGGCCCTCGATCACGCCTACAAGAACAACGTCGTCCACGCGCTCGCGGCTCGCCACGAGCTCGACGAGATCCTCGCTTCGTTCGCCGCGAAGCGGATCGACGTCGCGCCGTTGAAGGGCGCGGAGCTGATGCGTCGAGGCGTGCACCGAGACCTCGGAGCGCGCTACATGCACGACCTCGATCTGCTCGTCCATTCGCGCGATCGAGCCGCGGCGCGTGCGCTGCTGGATGCGAGGGGCTACCGCCTGGCGCCGAGCGGCGAGAGCCCGAAGCACCTCCCCCCGATGCTCCGCGGCCGCGTCTACGTCGAGCTCCACGAGTTCGCATACTGGGACGCGGACGGCACGGCCGTCGATCTCGCGCGCTGGCAGCGCGCCCGCTCGACGCTCTCGCCGACCGTCGTCCACTTGGTCCACCACCTCTTTCGGTCGAGCGTGAACGAGCCCCTCCTCGCGCTGAAGACGTTCTGGGACTTCCACGAGATCGAGACGGCGCACCCCGATGCATTGGAGATCGACGAACTCGCGCGGCGCGCTGGCCTCGTTCGCGAGCTTGGCTTGTGCCGTGCGCTCTCGCGACCCGACGCGCCCGAACGAGCCGAGGCGCTCGAGCTCTGTCGCCCGATCTCGGCCGCCGCGCTGGACGCGCGCGTCCTCCGCTTCCACCTGGCGCTTCTGACGCGTGCGCCGCTCTGGTACCGCGCGCTGCACGCTCGCTCGATCCTCGCCCCCAGCCGCCGCGCGATGGCGAGGATCGCGGGCCGGCCGCTCGAAGGATGGGACCTCGCGCGCGCCTACGCGGCGCGCCCGTTCGAACTCGCGGGAAAAGGTGTCCGCGCGGCGGTCCGTGCGATCAGAGCGCGCGCTCCTCGCTAGGCTCGACCGACGCGGCGGTGTCGATCCAAGCGCCGGACGCCGCCATGGAGGTGTGCGCGGCGACGAGCACGCGGACCACGTCCGCGCCGAGGCGGGCCTCTCGAGTCGACGCGTCGCCCGCGTGCACCCGCGCGGCGAACGCGTCGCATTGGCGGCGGAGGAGCCCCTCGCGCGGCTCCTCGCGGACCTCGTCGAACACGAACGAGCCTAGCGCGCCCTCGATCGAAGCGCGGCGGACGCGCGACGGCCCGAGCCGTGACACTCGGATCTCGGCGGTGACGACGGAGCCCCGCGGGTGCTCGAGCACGAGATCCAGCACGACCGCTTGCGGAGGTTGGCCTCCGCTTGGAGGCGCGAGGGCCCGGGCGCGGACGCGGCGCGCGCGCAGCTCGAGCGGACCGAGCAGGGTCGCCACGTCGTGTGAGGCGAGCCCGAAGATCGCGCTCTCCGCGCTGTGGCTCGCGCCGAAGCTCGTCCGCTCCGCGCTCACGCGCTCGATGCGCCCAATCGCGCGGCGCCACGGAGCTCCGGGCGCGAGCGCCTCGTGGTGCAGCGTGAGGTGCCCGACAGCGCACACCCGCCGGGATCGGTGCGCCGCGGCGACGACCGCCGCCGCCCCGTCGACCGTCGTCGAGAGCGGCTTCTCCACCAACACGTGCGCCCCCGCGTCGAGCGCTGCGACGGCGAGCGCCGCGTGCGTCTCGGGTGGTGTCGCCAGGATGACCGCGTCGACGCCCGCCGCGAGTAGCGCTGCGAGATGACTGAACGTCGGTAGGGGTCGATCCGAGGTGGCCCTCGCCAACGCCGCAGAATCCGCGTCGCAGAGGGCTGCGAGCTGGACGTGCGGATGGTCTCGGAGGGTTCGGAGGTAGTTCGAGCCCCACCGACCCACGCCGACTAAACCGACACGCACGTTCCCCGGTTTAGCACGGGATTCGGGCGCTGACGTGAACCGTCGTCCCGCCACGTGCATCGATAGGAGAGCCGCGCTAGGCGTGGTACCTCCAACGCGCTGGATCCCCCCTCGGGGACTTCTCCCTTCGTCTCGACGAGGGGAGGCCTTCGCAAGTCACGACGCGCCCCGCCCGGCGCGGGCGTGAAGTCGCCTAGCTTCCCGGAACGCCGAAGTGAACCCACCCAAACCTGCTCCCCAGGACGACGCGTCGTCTCAGCTGGATCTCGGCGCGCTCTGGCGCCCGATCCGCAAGTATTGGCTGACCGTCATTGCGATCGCGGTCCTCGTGACGATCGGCGCGGCCTACTGGACGATGCGGCAGACGAAGATCTACGAGGCGTACGGCACGGTCCAGTTCGACCCCAACCCGCCCCGCCCGCTCGGCGCGAAGGTGGAGAGCGTCGTCGAGCTCGGGTCCGGAGCCGTGTGGGACACCCGCGAGTACTACGAGACCCAGTACCAGGTCATCCAGTCGCGCAAGGTCGCCCTCGACGTCGTCCGGGCGGAGGGCCTGACGCACGACTACTGCTTCCTGATGATGCTGCCGGCGACCTGCGCCGTGCCGGCGAAGTTCGACGACGTCGAAGAGGACGACGCTGCGGACGCGCTCCGGGGCAGGCTCCGCGTCGACCCCATCAAGATGTCCCGCCTCGCCTCCGTCCGACTTCAGGACGCCGATCCCGAGCGCGCAGCGCGCCTCCTCAAGACGGTGATGGAGAAGTACAAGGACCAGAACATCTCGAACGTCGCGGAGTCCGCGGAGGCGGCGCAGAAGTCACTCCGCATCGAGCACGACAAGCTCAAGACCGAGCTCGACGACAGCGAGATGGCGCTCCACCGGTACAAGGAGCAGAAGAACCTCCTCTCCGTCGAGTTCGACGACAAGTCGAACATGCTCCGGGAGCAGATCGGCCAGCTCAACGAGACGATGACGACGCTCCAGACCCGCCGCGACGAGGTCGCCGCGCGCTACGCCGAGATCGCGAAGGTGCCCGCGGATCCCCGCAAGCTCCCCGCGTCGGAGCTCCTGTCGAGCCCCGTGCTCCAGAACCTCCGCCAGGACTACATCACCGCGATCCGCGAGCTCGACGCGCTCACCCAAAGCGGAAAGGGCGAGAACCACCCCGATGTCCTCGCCGCGAACGCGCGCGTCAACGCATCGAGGGACGCGATCATGCAGGAGGTGCAGAACATCCAAGGCGCGATTCGCGGTGAGCTCGCGAAGGCCGACAGCGCAGCGGGCAGCGCGGCGGGGCGCTTCGAGAAGGCGAAGAAAGAGGCGCTCGAGCTCAACCTGCTCGAGATCGAGTACGCGCAGCTTCGCCGAAAGAAGGAGAACACGGAGAAGCTCTATTCGCTCCTGCTCGAGCGCGCGAAAGAGAACGATCTCTCGCGTGAGTTCTTGATGAACAACATCTCGATCGTCGACTACCCGTCCGCTCCGAAGGGCCCAGTGAAGCCGAACGTCCCGAGCAACGTCGGGGCGGGGCTCGCCGTCGGACTGCTCTTGGGCATCGCCGCTGCGCTTGGCCGGAGCCGGCTGGATCGCACCGTGAAGACGCCGGATGACGCGCAGATCGCGCTCAAGGCGAACTTCCTCGGACTGATTCCGGAGATCGACGAGGCGACCGCGCGCGCGGAGAAGAAGCGCCACCGGAACGCGCAGACCGGCCGCGAGCTCTACGCACACCACAACCCGATGAGCGGCATCGCGGAGGCCGCGCGCTCCGTCCGCACGAACCTCCTCTTCGCGACGCCGGACAAGCCGTTCAAGTCCCTCCTCATCACGAGCGCGGGCGCGAACGAGGGCAAGACGACCGTCGCGTGCTGCATCGCGACGGCGATGGCGCAGGCGAACCGGCGCGTGCTCCTCGTGGACTGCGATCTTCGTCGCTCCCGCCTCCACCGAATCTTCGGTCTCCCGTCGACGGGGCAGCACGGTGTGACGGACGCTCTGCTCGACGAGACGCTCGAGGACTACGCCCACCCGACGGAGGTGCCGAACCTCTTCATCGTGCCCGCGGGCCCGATCCCGCCGAACCCGGCGGAGCTGCTCCAGAGCGAGCGCTTCCGTGGGCTCCTCGCGCGCATGCAGGCTCGGTTCGATCTCGTGATCCTCGACAGTCCGCCCATCGTCCCCGTCACGGACGCGACGATCCTCTCCACGATGGTGGACGGAACGGTCTTCGTGGTGCGCGCCTTCAAGACGACCAAGGACCTCGCCAAGCACGCTGGGAGCCTGCTCTCGGAGGTCGGCTCGCGCCTCGCGGGCATCGTCCTCAACGCGGTGAACCTCCAGAAGGCCGAGTACAAGTACTCTTACCGGTACTACAAGCGCGGCGACTACTACTCGGCGGGTGGGGACCGACCGGTGGTGTCCGGCCGCAGCATCACCCCCGGGCCCAAGGCGGCCTCTTCACAGGACCGGCGCGACGGCGCGCCCCTTTCTTGAGAACTTCATCGAGTCGATCGATATGAGCCGCGTCGTCCCGAAAGCGCTGAGAATGCTGCTCGACATCATCGCCCTCGCGGCGATGTACGTGCTCGCGTTCCTGCTGCGGTTCGACTGGCACATCCCCTCGGACATGATGCACCGGTGCATCTTCGTCCTGCCGTACGCGATCGCGCTGAAGTACGCAGTGCTCTACCTCTTCGACGTGCCGAAGTTCGCGTGGAGGTACATCGGCCTCCGCGAGACGCTCCAGATCGGCAAGGCGCTCGCGACCTCGTCGGCGGTCCTCTTCGCGGTCCGCCTCGCCGCGCCCCCGCTCTCGAAGAAGCTCCCGATCCTGTGGGACATGATCGTCCCGATGGGCACCCTCGCGATGGACGCGGTCCTCGCGTTCTGCGCGATCGTCGGGCTGCGGAGCCTCTGGCGGATCACGGTCGAGCACCAGGGCAAGCGCAGGCACGTCGCCGCGCGAGAGGCCAACGGACAGTCCAAGCGGACGCTCCTCGTCGGAGCGGGTGACGCGGGGCTGCTCGTCGTGAAGGAGGCCGAGGCTCGACCGGATTTGGGGATCGTGCCGGTCGGGTTCGTCGACGATGACGCGACCAAGGTCGGAACGATGGTTCACGGCGTCCCCGTCGTCGCGCAGACCGATCAACTCGTGGCGACGTGCACGCGGCTCAACGTGGAGCAGGTGCTCCTCACTGTGGCCGACGCACCTGGGGTCGCCGTGCGCAAGCTCATGAAGCTCTGCGAGAGCGCGAACATCCCGGTGAAGCTCATCCCGCAGATGTCCGAGATCGTCGACGGACGGCTGAACCTCTCTCTCCGCGACGTGGCCATCGAGGACCTCCTGCGCCGCGAGGCCGCCAAGCTCGACGAGACCGCGATCGCGGGGAACATCGGCGGGAAGGTGATCCTCGTCACGGGCGCGGGCGGCAGCATCGGCTCGGAGCTTTGCCGACAGCTCGCGCGCGTCCAACCGAGGAAGCTCGTCCTGGTGGAGCAAGCGGAGAACGCGCTGTTCGACATCCATCGCGAGCTGCTCCGCACCTTCCCGACCCTCCCCATCGCGCCGGTGATCGGTGACATCACGGACCGGACGCGCATGCTCGCCGTCTTCCGCGAGCATCAACCGAAGGTGGTGCTCCACGCCGCGGCCCACAAGCACGTGCCGATGATGGAGTGGAACTCCGGCGAGGCCGTGAAGAACAACGTGTTCGGGACGAAGTGCGTCGCGGACGTCGCGCGCGAGACGGGCGTCGAGCGCTTCGTGATGATTTCGACGGACAAGGCCGTGAACCCGACCTCCGTGATGGGGGCGACGAAGCGAGTCGCGGAGCTCTACATCCAGGCGATCGGCCGGGAGACGAGCGCGTCGGGGGGCACGCGTTACACGGCGGTGCGCTTCGGCAACGTGCTCGGATCGGCGGGCAGCGTCATCCCTGTCTTCCGCGAGCAGATCGCGCGCGGAGGGCCGGTGACGGTCACGCACCCTGAGATGCGGCGCTACTTCATGACGATCCCGGAGGCATCGCAGCTCGTCATCCAGGCCGCGTCGATCGGGAAGGGTGGAGAGATCTTCATCCTCGACATGGGCAGCCCGGTGCTCGTGAAGGATCTGGCCGAGGACCTCATTCGCCTCTCGGGCCTGCGACCCGGCGAAGACATCGAGATCAAGTTCACGGGCATGCGCCCCGGCGAGAAGCTCTTCGAGGAGCTCAGCGTCGCGGACGAGGCCGCCGAGAAGACGTACCACCCGAAGATCTTCGTCGGGCGGCTCCCGTCCCAACCGAGCGCCGACTTCGACACTCAGCTCCGAGCGCTCGAGCGCGCGGGAGTCCAGGGCCACGACGGCGACGTCCGTCGCCGCCTCCAGGATCTCGTGCCCGAGTTCACGCCCGAGAAGTTGGAGCCGGCGCCGGAATCGCAGTCGACGGTCTTCGCGGCCTCGAGTGAGTCGGCGTCCGGGCGGTTCTCACACGTGCCCTCGTTCGAACCGGCTGAAGCGCAAGGCTGACCCGTGGCGACGGCAGGGCCCGTTTATCCCGCCGATGCCGTCGCGGGTTCTTCGCAGACCGAAGACCGCGCCCTCGAGATCGGCGAGCGTGAAGCGCTCACCACCGAGCCGGAGGCCGCCAAGCCCGGACTCCGAATCGTCGTCGCGCTCGTGATGATCGTCATCGGTGTCTCCGTCTACGTCGCCGCCCCGGTCGGCATCGTCCAGGAGGTCCTCCCGCTCTTCCTCACCGCGACCATCGTTCAGATGGCGCCGCTCTTCGTCTCGCGCAAGTTCGATCCGTTCTCGCCGGCTTGCTACCACGCGATGGTCAACGGGATCAGCTTGATCGCGATCGCCGCGGCGCTGTTCGCGACCGAGGACGTCTCGTTCGGCGGGATGGGGCGTCTCGGCTACGACGAGCGCGTCGAGCTGCTCAACCTGATCTCGCTCGCGTACATCGTCCAAGGTGTCGGGTATTGCCTGGGCTACTACTTCACGGGCGGCTTCAGCCTGCTCCTGCGGCTGCTTCCGACCTTCCCGGGGTTCCGTTGGCACTCGCGGCGGATGTGGCTGATCATCGGGGGTCTTTGGCTCGTGTTCGCGGTGGCCTACGCGCGGTTCCAGTCTCTGGCGCAGAGCGGGCTCTTCGAGGCGGCGACGGCGGAGACGAAGGCGGTTTGGCGCAACGAAGACGATCGCATGGCGTGGCTCTTTCGCGCCTTGCAGCTCGCGATGATCCCGCTCTACGTGCTGACCGCGCGCTTCCTCGACCGCTCGGTCGACGCGCGCTCACGGCGGCGATGGATCGTCGCGCTCCTGTTTCTGACGGGGACCATCGCGCTCCTCGCGGCTCGCATCGGTCAGCGGGGCAACGCCATCATCCTGCTGATCTGCCTCGCGGGGATCGTGCACTACGTTTGGCGTCGCATCCCCACGCCCGTCATCGTCGCGGCGGCGTTCATCGCGATCGTCGTCACGAACTTCCTCGGCGACGCCCGCACCGGCGCTGACACGGACGACATTCGTCCCGCGACGACGATGTCGCAGCCCATGCAGGTGCTCGCGAAGCTCGAGCAGGATCGCGTGCACCTCGCGGCGACGGGGTGCGCGATGTACTACTTTCCGGAGCGCGTCGACTACCTGAAGGGCTCGAGCTACCTCGCGATCGTTCTCGCGCCGATCCCTCGAGCGATCTGGCCAGCGAAGAACCAGCTCTTCCCATGGTCAGAGAACGCGATCGTTTGGATCCTCATCCAGCAGCCTCTGCCGATGCCCTTCCCGTTCGTCCTCTACGCGAACTTCGGCTGGATCGGGATGTTCGTGGGCATGGCGCTGTGGGGTGTGTTCCACAAGACCCTCTTCAAATGGGTTCACCAGAGCGGCTACGCACCGGCCACCGTCGTGATCTATGCGTCCGCGTTGGTGACGTTCACGCCGACGACCTCGGGCGTCGCCTGGCTGCTGGGCGCCGGCATTCCTCTGTTCATCGTGATGAAGCTGATGCGCCGGGCTTGACCCCCGGCTTGGGCGCCTTGGGCGGAGGCTTCGGCAGATCGGCCGCCGCGCAGCACCGGAAGCCGGTCGAGTAGTCGTGGTACGAGGGCTCGTGCGCGACCGTGATGTACAAGCAACCCGGTCCTAGTTCGCTCGTCGTGCTGTAGAAGCCGCCCATGAAGACGCCGTTGCCGACCGCGTGTGGCTGCTTGTGACGCTCGACCTTCTCGGCCTCCATGTCGTCGATCAGCTGGTCGGTGACCTTGTCGCTCACCCACTCGTGGAGATTCCCGACCATGTCGAACACCCCTAGCTCGGACGCGCAGTCGGGGTACTCGCCGGACTTGGAGAGCCAGCCGGGCTCCTTGTTGAGCTCGGGCGCGTTGAAGATCTCGTACGTCATCCCCTTGGGGGGATTCTTGAACATGATGCTGAGGAGGTGCTGCTTGCTGCTGTTGCACTTCCCCTTGATCGCCTGGGAGCCGTAGGGGTAGCGCATCCAGCCCTTGCCTTTGCACGCGCGCTGCCACTCGCCCTTCGTGCAGAGCCGCTTGCCCGACTCCTTGCATGCCGCCGCGCTCTCCTTCTGACTGATGTACCCCTGAGGGAACGCGCCGGCCGCGTTCACCGCGCGGAACGTCTTCCCCTCGGGCGGCCGCTCCCAGTGGGGATGCGGCGCCCAGCTTCCGTCCGGGGTCTGGACCTCGAGCTCCGCCTCGTAGGTGTCGATGCAGAAGCGCCCGACCAGCGTCATCGAGGGCGGACACGGCGGCTTCTCTGCAGGCTCGGGCGCCGCGCTCGCGAGCGCCGTCACCGCGGACGCGGTCGGCGCCGGTGTGGCGCTCGGTGAGGCCGTCGCGGACTGAGCGGCGATGGTCGACGATTCTGCTGCTGCTGCGGCCTCGGTTGCGCTCGCCGCTGGTGGTGGTGCGCCCGTCCCGGCCGTCGAGCACGCGAGACCCACGAGGACCGCGCAGGCCGGCACGAGATAGACGAGGAACGCTCCGCGCATGGCTTTGGTTCACCCGCCGACACGCACGCGCGGGAAGCTCCGATGAGACACAAAACGCCCGGGGGAATCCAACATTCCAGCGAGCTCTCGATCGAGCTCGTCGAGGGGGCGATCGATCCGCTCGACCTCCACACCGAGCCCGAACACGGGGCGACTCCGCGTGAGCGTGTGCTCCAGGATCGCGTGGCCGACGACGATCATCCCGCGCGGCTCGTCCGGCGAACCCGCGAACAGGACGCCGCCCTCGTCCAGCATCGCGATCGTGTCGTGCGCGGGAGAGCGCGCCGAGCGATCGATGCTCGCCCGAAGGTGCGCGAGCTGGATCGCATGGATCGCGCGCTTCGCGCGCGGGAACGCTGCCCACACCACCGCGTTCATCAGATCGTGGAGGTTCTCCGCCCGAGTCGGTACGACCCCCTCCGCGATGCGCTCGTCGTACGATGGCCGCGTGTCGTCCTGGGCCCGGCGAGCTGCTCGACGAGGGCGCGGCGCGGCGCGCTCGAAGCGCATGGACGCGCGAGCGCCGCACGCGCCGTCGATCTCCTCGACCGTCGGGAGGCGGTCGCTCGGCATCGCCGACAAGATCGCCGCGAACGGCGCGAGCGCGGGCGCGTCAGTCCGGAGGAACCGTGGGATCGACTTCACGGGACCACGCGTCGATCCCTCCGGCGAGGTTGTAGACGCGCTTGAAGCCCTGCTTGATCCAGTGCTCCGCCGCGGATTGGCTTCGCCCGCCGTGGTGGCAGTGGAAGACCACGATCGCATCCTTGTCGAGCGCCTCGAGCTTCGCTTTCCCGGCGTCGTCGAGGTGGATCGCCGCGTCGATCTTCGCGGTGGCGCGCTCCTTCTCGGTCCGAACGTCGAACAGCGCCACCTTCTCTCCGGCCTTCAGCATGCGCTCGAGCTCTTTCACGGAGAGCTGCTTGACCTGCGCGGGCGCGTTCGGGTTTTCGATCTTGAAGCCCGCGCCCTCCGGACCGTCGACGTAGTCGATCGAGACGCCATCGGCGCGCCGCGCGCTCCCGGGATCGAGCAGGATCGAGAGCCCATTCGACTTCACCTCGACGTCCCCCGATTTCGCGGGCGCGAAGAAGAGGTCCACCCGGAACGACGCGTCGATCTCGAGCCGCAGCTTGTCCTCGCCCGGCTCCATCGCGTCGTTGAACGCCTTGGCGGCTGCGTCGCTGATCGTGATCGTCGGTGGCTTCACGGGCTCGGCCTTCACCCCGAGCGTCTTCTGGAGCTCTCCGCTCGCGTGCAGCTCGCGCACGATGTCGGAGCCGCCGACGAACTGCCCGTCGATGTAGAGCTGCGGGATCGTCGGCCAGTCGGAGAACTCCTTGATGCCCTCGCGGAGCGCCGGATCGGTGAGGACGTTCGCGGTCTCGAACGGGACGCCCACGTCCTTCAGGATCGCCACCACCGTCGACGAGAACCCGCACTGCGGGAAGCTCTTGCTCCCCTTCATGAAGAGCATCACCCGGTTCTTCTGGATCAGGTCTTCGATCTGCTTCTTGACGGTCGTGTCCAGCGCCATGGCGCTAGATGTGGACCAGCGACTCGCGCCGGTCAACCGTCTCTCGAGCCCTCAGCCAGCGCGGAGCCCAGCGGTCGAAGCGCGCACGAACCGACCCATCGACTCGAACGGAGCGCGAGAGGGCGCGTGGACGGGCGCGAAGAAGTGCCAGTCGTGAACCATGTCGCGCGCCTCCTCGACCTCGACGGGTACGTCGGCGGCGCGGAGCACCGAGACGAACGACGACACCTGGGGATGGAGCAGATCGGCGGTTCCGATCTGGACGAGCATGCGCGGCAAGCCCCGCAGATCCGCGCGCGCGGGCGAGATTTCGGGGTGGTCCTTGGGCTTGCCGGCTCGGTACGCGTCCCCGAAGGCCGCACCCCAGGCGCCCGTGATCCAGTCGTCCGGATCCTCGTCGTGGTTCTCGTCCACCAGATCGACCCACGGGGCCACGAGGATCGCCCCGCTCGGAAGGGGGGCGCGGCGGTCGCGCAGGCGGACGAGCGTCGCGATGGTGAGCCCTCCGCCCGCCGAGTCGCCGGCGATCACGATCCGGCGCGGATCGACGCTCCGCGTGAGCTCGTCATACACGGTGGACGCGTCGTCCAGCGCCGCCGGGAACGGGTGCTCGGGCGCGAGCCGGTAGTCCACGAAGAGGACGCGCGCGCCGCTCGCGAGCGCGAGCCTCGCGATGAAGTCGCCGTAGGTCGCGAGCGAGCCGAAGTTGTACGCGCCGCCGTGGAGGAACAGCACGACGGGTCCGCCCTCGCTGCGCGCTCGCGCGTGGCACCACGTGGACGGAATGGAAAACTCCGGAGCTTGCGTGAACTGGACCGCGGCGCGCGCGGGGCTCGGCATGGCGAGCTCGTCCCACGCGCGACGCTGCTCCACGATCGGGAGGCGACCCGTCCTCTGCCGCGTCGAGCGGAGTCCCTCGACGAGCGCCTCGAACCCGAACGTCCACGACGGGCGACGAGGTCCGAACCGCGCGCGGCGCGCCGCGACCCTCGCCGCGGAGGACGCGAGACCCAGGAGCGCCCGCGGGTTCGGCGTCGAGGCCGCGCTCATGGCTCGGCCTCTCCCACCGCATAGAGCCACTTGTCGCCTCGACGCAGGAACGTCGAGCGCTCGGTGAACGATCGATCCTGGCCCTTCTCGAACAGGCGCGCGTGGAACGTGACGACGCTCTTCTCCTCTCCGTCCTCGACCGAGAGGATGCGCAGGCCGGTGTATTTGTGACCGCGGGCGCTCGCCCCCATCGCGGCTCGGAGCGCCGCGGGATCGAGCTTCGCGTCGGCGTGCGTCGGGTCGAGCGTCGCGACGAGGTAATCCACGAGACCCAGCGCGAACGCGCTGTACCGCGACCGCATCATCTTCTCGGCGGAGACCCCAGCGCCGAGGGCTTTGTGGACGGGCTGGCAGCAGTCTCGGTACGCGCTCCCGGAGAAGCACGGACACTTCGAACTCGGCTTGATGTTCATGGGCAGGCGATCGAATCGTTTTCGGTCCTCGGCGTCGCGCAGGCAACCGCGAAATCCACTCCGTCGTCGTTCGTGTCCTTGCAGCTTTGGCGGCTCGCTCCGTCGGTCAGATCGGCCTGGAACCCCGGGGCGGGGAGCGAGCGCCCGACGCAGACATCGACGCCGAACACTTGAGAGCAGCCGGGCGCCGAGCAGACGCACACCGAATCGATGATGGCGTCCGACTGATCGGTCACGACGACCACGGTGGGATCCTTCGAGTCCGAGATGCCGTTCGAGAGCACGTCGTCCTCGTTGCCGAACTTCGCGGCGTCCTCGACGATCAGGAAGTACGCACCCGGCTTGATCATCTTCGTCGACCCGAGGCCGTTCCACTTCACGTCGAACGCGCCCCCGCTCGTCAGCGCATAGATCTTGATCTCCGAGAGCGGGATCGATGACGTCGTCGGGTTGAAGAGCTCCACGAAATCGTCGTGAAGGTGGACTTCGTTGAGGAGGAGGTGGTCCGCGCACGCGGAGCCGCTGCCCGTGCTGCTGCTGCTGACGGGCGACGAGGACGTCGAGGTAGAGACGTCGCCGACCGTGCTGCTCGTCGAGGCGCCGCCGCCGCCCGCGGATCCGCCCCCGGTGGTGGAGGTCGTCGCGTCCGTCGCGGGGTGGAACTGATCCAACCCCGCGACGATGTTGCACGCACCCGCAGCGAGCGCCGCGACGAGCAGAGAGACGGACGCCACGCCAGACTTCACAGCTGCCCCCCGAACGCCACACCGACGAGGGTGGGGCTCAGGAGCGGCAGGAGTGCGGGCGCAGCGGATTTCGGTGCTCGGTGGGACAGGGCGGCGTAGGTGATCATCACCGCGCCGCCGACCACAGCGGCGCCCCCGACGACGAGGCTGACCGTGCTGACGACGGACTCGGACTCCGCCGTGCTGATCAGCGCCTGGCCTTGCGGGCTGCAGCGGAAGTTCGGGCACAGCTTCGGATCGGCGATCGCGCGGTTCGCGTCATCGAGCGTCATGACACCGAACGCCGCCCCCACGGCGATCCCCACCAAGCCGACGCCGCCGCTCACGCCGCCGATGACCAGCAACGGGTCGACGCGGTGCGGGGAAGCGTCTCCCTCGCTCGGAGGCTTTACTCGAGGGCGAGAAGCCTTCAGCGCAGGGATGGAGACGCGGATCGTCGCGCCTTCCTCCCGCACGTCCGCCAAGCCGGCCCAGCCATCGAAGCCGGGGGCGTTCGCTTGGATGCGGTAGATCGAGGGGTCGACCGCGATGGGTACACCGAGCCCAGCGACGCCGACGTCCGACCGAGCGCCTTCCTCGTCCGTGCGCGTGACGACGAACCCGGGCGGGGGCGACTCCGCCTCGACCAGGAGGCGCGCGAGCTTCGGCTCGATCGCCGCGATGTACTCGATCGCCGCGTCGATCTGTCGCTGCTGACCCTTCGCCTTGCCGACCGTGATCGCGCGCTTGTAGGTCACCCACGCGGTCGCCGTCCTCCCGAGCGCTTCCATGCACTTGCCGAGGTTCAGGAGAGTCCCCGCCGAGGGATCGAGTCGGTTCGACTCCTCGAATTTGGGGCACGCGTCCTCGAACTGGCTCTGGTCCATGAGGGCGCGCCCCGCCGCGAACAACGACTCGGCCGCTGCCACGTCCGGCGTGACGGGCGTGGGATCCGGTTCGTCCGCGCGCGCGATGGCCGGCGACGCGGCCAGCGCACTCAGGATCAAGAGCGTTCCGAGACGCACCTCGCCAGCTTACTACCGTTCCAAGAGGACGTTGTCGGTCGGTGGATTCGCGCTGACCGGCGGAGTCGGCGCGGGCACGCGCGGTGACGGCCTCGACGGCCTCGCCACCGGTGCCGCGGACGCGGGCACCGACGCGGACGGCGCGGCGGAGGTGACCGCGACGGGCGGGCTCGGCGCAGTTTCCGTGGCCATTGCAGGGAGCGTGGGCGGCGGCACGGGCGCGGGTGACGAGAGCGCGAGCAGCGCGATCTCGCGGATGTAGACGCGCCCCAAGCGCGTCACGGGAGGCGGGGTCGGCGCCTTCAGCTGCGTGATGAGCGTGCCGAGGAGCGTGCCGACGAACAGGACCGCGACCATCGCGACGATCAAGCGCGAACGGCTCTGTGCCCGACGCGGCTTCGGGTAGAACGAGACGGCCTCCGGGAGGCGTTGCGATGCGGTCGTGGATCGCTCGCTGAGCGCTCCGATGACCTCCGTCTTCTCCTCCACGTCCTCCGGGTCGGGGAGCGTCGTGTCCTCGTCGCTTGCAGGGCCCAGCGGGAGCCCCGCCTGGATCGCGACGCGCTCCGCGCGCTCCGCGCACCGGAGCGCTTCCACCGTCCCGAACTGCGAGATGCGGCGAACGAGCGCCGCGACGCTCGGCGGGCGCTTCGTCACGTCCCGCTCGAGGCACGCCATGATCGCCTGCTCGAGCCCCCGCGGCACGGTGTTCGGCGCATCGGGAAAGCGGTCCGCGATGGGGGTTGGCGAACCCGTACAGATGCGCGCGCAGAGCGCAGGCAGCGTCGCGGCCTCGAACGGGGGGACCCCCGCGATGAGCTCGTAGAGGATCGTGCCGAGGGACCAGATGTCCGTCGCCTCTTTCGCGTCCCGCGGCGACTCCATCTGCTCCGGAGACATGTAGAGCGGCGAGCCGATCACGCTCGCGGTCGCCGTCATCGACATGTCGGGGGCCGCTTCTCCGCGCCCGAGCAGCTTCGAGATGCCGAAGTCGAGCACCTTGATGATCGGCGTCCCGTCGGCGCGCGCGGTGAGGAACAGGTTCGCGGGCTTCAGGTCGCGGTGGATGATCCCCATCGCGTGCGCCTCGACGACGGCCTCGCACGCCTGCGCGACGTGATCGACCGCTTCGTGCACCGGCACCTTTCCCTGAGAGCGGAGCAGGGCGCCGAGGTCCTTTCCCTCGAGGTGCTCCATCACCATGTACGGCGCCCCGGAGGGGAGCGCGCCGAAGTCCATCACGCGCGCGACGTGCTCGCTGCGGATCCGCGCGAGCGCGCGCGCCTCGCGCGAGAACCGGGAGACGTTCTCCTCGCTCGACATCGCGCTCGTCTGGAGGAACTTGATCGCGACGCGCTCGTCGAGGCTCGTGTGGCGCGCGGAGACGACGACGCCCACGCCGCCCGCGCCGATCACGCCCTCGACGACGTACTTCTCCCCCACCTTGTCGCCCGGCCGGATCGGCAGGCGCGCGTCGTCCGCGGCGGCGGCGCCGCGACGCGAAGGGCGGGGAGGGGGGACGCTCATCCGAAGCGCACATCCTACCACTCGCGCACTCTGCTTGGTCGATCAGACTCCGAAGAGCTCGATTTTGCCTAGAGCACCAACCGGTTTGAATCAGCGGTGGATTCGCGGGAGTTTGGGTGAGAGGCGCGCGCCCGAGGAGCGCGCACCGGAAGACTGCTGCTGACAATCTGAGGAGCACAGCGACGAGGCCGTGTGGATCGCACCTGAAATCGCGTGAATGCTCGGTGATTCAACCCGGTCGGTGCTCTAGGGCGAGCCGCTGGGTCCGCGAGCGCAGCGGAAGCCGATGCTCGGGAGCTTGCTGCCGATCTGACCGGGCGCGCGGTCCGGTCCCGCCGCGAGGTTCGGGAGGTAGTCGTCGTAGCTCTGGCCGCGGATCACCTTGCGAGCATCTCCGCACGCCTTCGTCGAGTAAGGGCAGAACGGGGACGAGACCCACTCCCAGACGTTCCCCTCCATGTCCGCGAGGCCGGTCGGCGTGGAGCCCGCGGGGAACGAGCCCACGGGCGCGGTGAACTCGAAGTGATCGTCCGCGGTGTACGTCGCGTTCGCGCTGAACCCCATCCCTGCGTAGAGCTTCGCGCACTCCATGCCGCACCGGTTTGCGCGCGATGGATCGGGGGCGCTCGCGCCCCACGGATGGCGCTGACCCGCCACGCCACCGCGCGCCGCGAACTCCCACTCCTCCTCCGTCGGCAAGCGCTTGTTCGCCCAGCCGCAGAACCGCTCCGCCTCCGTGAACGAGACGCAGTTCACCGGGTGGTCCTGCTTCGTCGGCGAGTTCATGTTGCACCCGGGCTTGTAGCCCCTGACGAGCGGACCGATGTCCGGCCAGACGATGTCGTCGGTCGCTGGGCTGCATGTGCCTGCGCTGACGCACGCCGCGTACGCCTTCACCGTGACCTCGGTCACGTCCATCTCGAACGGGCCCACGAACGCGGAGTGCACGGGTGATTCTCCGGGTTCGGACGAGAGGCCCATTTGGAAGCTCCCGCCGTCGAGCTTCACCATCCGGCCGGTGATGGCGTCCCGGTCCTCGGGCTTCGGCGCGAGCGTTGGGACGACAGGAGGCGTGGGCGCGACCCGCGCAGTCTTCGGCTCCGCGTTCGACGCGGGCGGCGTTGGCTTGGTGGTCGAGCGACCGGTCGATGGCTCGTCCCGCGCGGTCTTCTCGGGCGCGCGCGTCGCGAAGTAGATCCCGACCCCCGCGCCCGCGGCCGCGAGCACGCCGAGGGTGGCGACGATCGGGAGCACGCTCGACTTTTGCGAGCGCGCGGAGGGCTGCGGCGGGGGCTGCGGGATGGCGACGCTCGAAGTGCTCGCGTGCACGGGCGGGTATCCAGCGGGGCCATACGCACCCGGATAAGCCCCGGACGTGCTCGCATACGGTCCGAGCTGCGGCTGCGGCTGCGGCGCGCCGCTCCCCGGTGCTGCGCTGAAGCCGAGCATCGTCCCGGAGTAGCCGGTCGACGGCGCGACACCCGCGCTCGCGTTCGACGGTGGGCCACCCGGGGGTGGGAACATCCCGGCCATGAGATCGTGACCCACCAACGTCGCCCCCGGGCCGTGCGATTCGCGCTGGGCCCCGACGGTCGTCATGAACACCTGGTGGCTCATCGGCGGCGTGCGGTCGAGCGACGACATCGGGCCTCCCGCGGGTGGCGGCGCGCTCCGCGAAGGCCGATCGAGGGACGAGAAGAAGCCAGCGCTCGTCTCGCCGGCGCGCGCGGCCGCGGCCTCGAGGATCGGCATGAGGCTCGCGCAGCAGACGTTCGCGTTCTCGAAGCGCGCCGACGGATCACGGGCGACGCACCGAGCGAACCAGGCGTCGAAACCGTCCGGGAGCGCGCGCGCGCCGATCTGCGCGGCGCGGCCCGAAGCGGGCGCGTACGCGCCGCTCGTCACCTCCTGCTCGAGCGCTTGAGCCTGGGCCGAGTAGAGCCAGTAGCTCTTCCCCGTGAGCAAGTAGAACGCGATGAGCCCCAAGGCCCAGACGTCCGCGGCGGGCGTGTCCACGCCGTTCACGGGGATCTGCTCGGGCGCCATCCACGCCCGCGACCGCTCCGCGGCGGCGCGCCCGGGCCCGCGGAGCACGACGCGCGCGATCCCGAAGTCGAGCACCTTCACCATGAACGGGTGCTGATGATGGCGGGACTTCGCGAGGAAGATGTTCTCGGGCCGCAGATCCGTGTGGCTGATGCCCGCCTCGTGCGCTGCGCCGACCGCGTGGCAGAGCTGGATGAACACGTCCCGCGTCTCGGCGGAGTTGAAGCCCTGTGGGCGCGTCACGATGGCCTGCGTGAGCTCGACCCCTTCGAGGAGCTCCATCGCGAGCCAGGGTCGCCCAAGCACCGGATCGATCCCGGCGCCCACCACCTGGACGATGTGGTCGCTCTCGATCTTCGCCCCGAGGCGCGCCTCGTCGACGAACCGCTGCCGCGCGAGCTCGTCCGCGGCGTAGTCCGCCAGCATGATCTTGAGGCCGCGGAGCGCGCCCGTGCTGAGCTGCTTCGCCGCGTAGACGGGCCCGGTCGTCCCCCTCGCGATCAGCCGCACGACCTCGTAGTCGCTGCCGACGCGTTGACCTGGAAGGAGATCGTAGTCCACTGCCCCTCGCGCGGGCGTACAGCGGGTTCTCCGGGACGTAAAGCGATCCGGGTCGCTCCGGCGCGGAAAAACCTGGGCGTGGCCCGCGGGAGAGGGGACGTTCAGATCGTGGCGAACGCGGCGTTCGGGATGTCGATCGCGGACGTGTCCTCGCGGCCGAGCACCTCGGCCGTGTGGCGTGCGTTCGGCAGGATGTTCTTGGCGAAGTAGGTCCCGACGTAGATCTTGCCCTCGTAGAACGCGCGATCACGTGCGCTCTCCTCGCCCGGAGGGAGCTTCGCGAGCGCGTCGCTCGCGATGCGCGCCGCGTCCAAGAGGAGCCAGCCACAGCAGAGCTCACTCATCATCTCGAGCACGCGGTTCGCCGCGAGCGGCACGAGCTGCATCTTGCCGCCTTGGAACCAGCCGAACATCCGCATCGCGATGCCGGACACCGCCTCGTGCGCCTTCGCGAGCTCCTGCACGCACGACCCGAGGCGCTCGTGCTTCTCGTTTGCGGCGATGAACTTGCTGACGTCGCCGAGGAAAGCCTGGAGGTTCGCGCCGCCGTTCTGAGGCAGCTTGCGACCGACGAGATCCATCGCCTGGATGTGGTTCGTGCCCTCGTAGATCGAGAAGATCTTCGAGTCGCGCGCGGCCTGCTCGACGGGGTAGTCCCTCGTGTACCCCGCGCCGCCGAACGTCTGGATCGCGAGCTCGCAGACCCGATAGGCCTGATCCGTCGAGTACGCCTTCACGAGCGGGACGAGCAGGTCGACCTGGCCGTTGTGGTACTGCGCGGCCGCGTCGTCCTTCCCCTTCAGCGCGCGGAAGTTGTCGCGGTGGTACGCGAGCTTCATGGCGAGCGCGCGCGGGCCTTCGACGCGCGCCTTCATCTCGAGCAGCATCCGGCGCACGTCCGCGTGCTCGATGATCGGCACGCGGGGGGCCGTCGCGTCCTTCCAGTTGGTAATCGAGGCGCCCTGCTTGCGATCGCGCGCGTATTCGAGGGCGGACAGGTACGCAGCGGACCCGACCGAGATGCCCTGGAGCCCGACGCCGATGCGCGCGCCGTTCATCATCAGGAACATCTGCTGGATGCCGACGTTCTCCGCCTGCCCGACGAGCTGGCCGATGCACTTGCCCTCCTCGCCGAAGTTGAGGACGCACGTCGCGTTCCCGTTGATGCCCATCTTGTGCTCGATGGAGCCGACGTTCACGTCGTTGAGCTCACCGAGCGAGCCGTCTTCGTTGATGCGGACGCGCGGCACGATGAAGAGCGAGAGGCCCTTCGTGCCCGGCGGCGCGCCCTCGACGCGCGCGAGGACGAGGTGGACGACGTTGTCGGCGAGGTCGTGATCGCCCCCCGAGATGAAGATCTTCGTCCCCGTGATGAGGTACTGGTTCTCCCCGATCTTCTTCGCGCTCGTGCGCGCCGAGCCCACGTCGCTCCCCGCTTGCGGCTCGGTCAGGCACATCGTCCCGCCCCAGGTGCCGTTGTTCATGCGGCGGACGAACATGTCCTTCTGCGCCTGTGTCCCGAAGTGGCCGATCACCTCGGCCGCGCCGTGCGCGAGGCCGGGGTACATGTTGAACGCGGGGTTCGCGCCGCAGAGGAACTCCTCGACGCAAAGCTGGAGCGAGTGGGGCGACCCCTGGCCGTCGAACTCCGTCGAGAGGCCGATCGACTTCCAGCCCGCTTCGTAGAGCTTCGTCCACGCGTCCTTGAAGCCGTTCGGCGTGTGGACGCGGCCGCCCTCGACGTGACAGCCCTCGCGATCCCCGACCGCGTTCAGCGGCCCGAGGACGTCGCACGCGAACTTGTACGACTCGTCGAGCACCATGAGGCACTCGTCCTTGCCCCACGCCTCGAAGGGCTCACGCGAGAGGAGCGGCTCGAGCGGGAACTGCTCGAAGAGAAGAAATTTGAACTCGCGGAGATCGGCCTTGTAGCGGTTCGTAGGCGTCGTCGACATGGTGCTTCATCGCACGTTTACCATGGTGCTGCGACGCGTCAACGCGGCGAAGCTGCAGTTCGAATACGAAGAAGTGTTGGCGGCAGCGGCGCGCAGCCGAGGCAGACTTAAGACTCTCGGCTCCGGATGGCCACGCCCAGCCCCCTCGCGGACACGCTGTCGGATCCGCTCTCGAGCGCGCCCAACTCCCGGCGCGCGCGGGGCGTCGCGCCGCCGACGCTCGACTCGAACGCGTCGATCGGCTCGGCGGCCGATTCGGGCGAGCGCTTGATCGGTCGGAGCTACGACGTGATCGCCGATCGCTACGAGATCGTCGGGATGATCGGCGCCGGCGGGATGGGTGCGGTCTATCGGGCGCGCGACCGCGTCCTCGAAGAGGAGGTCGCGCTCAAGATGCTCCCGAGCGACGTCGTCCGGCGCGCGGACGCGGTGGAGCGCTTCCGGCGCGAGGTGAAGCTCTCGCGGCGCGTCACTCACCGAAACGTGGCGCGCGTGTTCGACATCGGGGAGCACGGCGCGGATGTGTTCTTCACGATGGAGCTCGTGGACGGCGAGTCGCTCGGCGCGCACCTCCGCCAGCGCGCGCCGCTCCGCACCCAGCGCGTGCTCGAGATCGGCGTCGCGCTCGCGGACGCGCTCGGCGCGGCGCACGCGGCGGGGGTCGTCCATCGCGACCTCAAGCCCGACAACGTCGTCCTCTCGCGCGACGGGCGCATCGTCGTCACCGACTTCGGCATCGCGTACTCGCTCGAGTCGAAGGACGCGCGGCGCACGGGCAGCCTCGTCGGCACGCCGTACTACATGGCGCCGGAGCAGGTCGATCGCCGGCACCCGATCGACGCGCGCGCCGACTACTACGCGCTCGGCGTGCTGCTCTTCGAGGCGGCGACCGGTGTGCTCCCGTTCTCCGGCGAGACCCCGCTCGCGATCGCCGTGGCGCGCCTCTTCGGCGAGCCTCCCGACCCGCGGACGAGGCGCCCCATCCCCGACGGACTCGCCGAAGTGATCCTGAAGCTCATGGCCGTGCGCCCCGATGATCGATACGGATCGTCGGAGGCGATCGTCGCGGCGCTCGAGCGCGTCCACCCGAGCGATCCCGGCTCCACGACCTCGTCCGCCTCGTCGCGTCGGCGAACCGATCCGCACGCGACGCCCGCGACGCCCGGTCGCGTCCCGCGCGACACGCGCGCACTCGTCGTCCTGCCGCTGAAGAACCGCGGCCACGCGGACGACGCGTACCTCGCGGACGGGCTGACGGACGACCTCACGGACTCGCTCTCCATGCTGAAGGGCCTGCGCGTGCTGTCGCGCTCGGTGCTCGGCGACGTCACGCACGTGCAAGCCATCTACGAGCACCTCCGCGCCCGCGGCGACGCGCACGTCGCCGTCGAGGGTTCGGTGCAGCGCGTCCCCGCCGCGGGCAAGGTGCGCGTGAGCCTGCGCGCGGTGAGCGTGAGCGACGGCATCCAGCTCTGGGCGCACCGCTTCGAGGAGGCGGACGGAGACCTCCTCCGCGTGAACGAGACCGCCGCGGCCGCCATCGCGGCGGCGCTCACCCTCGAGGCCAACGTCTCCCGCCGGCGCCTCGATGATCCCATCGCGATCGACCTGTATTTGAAGGCGCGCGCGCAGATGAGCGCGATCTGGGCGAGCGGCCTCGCGCTCGCGGCCGGATACCTCGAGGAGGCCCTCGTCCGCGAGCCGGAGAGCCCGATCCTGCTCGCCGCGTACGCCGTCGTCCTCGCGCGGCGCTTCTTCTTCACCGGCACGGGCGAGGAGCGCGCCCGCGACGCAGCCGAGGCGGCGATCGCCGCGGCGCCGGACGCGGCGGAGGCGCACTTCGCGATCGCGAGCGTGCGCTACCAAGTCGCTGACTTCGAGGGGGCTGCGCAGGCGGTGCAGCGCGCGATCGAGATTTCCCCCCTCTACCTCGACGCGCTGCTCCTGCGAGCGCGCATCCTCTCCGAGGTCGGTCCCATCGACGACGCCGAGGCGGCGCTCCGACGCGTGTTGTCGCTCGACCCACGGGAGTGGCTCGCGCACCGCGAGCTCGCGCGGATCGACGCGCTGCGGGCGCGGTGGGAGGAGTTCGAGGCGCGCATCGACGAGATGGCGAACGGAATGCCCCGCGCCGAGGGCGAGACGACGCGGACGATGCTTCGCCTGCGCGCCGCGGCTTGGCGAAAGGACCCCGTCATCCTGGAGGCCGCCGCGAGCGAGGCGCTCAAGCTCACGGATCCCACGCAGCTCGGGCCGATCGGCGTCGCCCTCGAGATCTCACGAGCCATCGTGACCGGGGCGTCCCTCGCTGGGCCGGCGGCGGCGCTCCGCGAGGGACAAACCACGGGAGGGGGCTCGCGCAGGCGAGCCTTCTTCGCGCAGATGAGCGCCGAGATCGCCGCGTCGCGCGACGAGCTGGACGAGATGTACGCCGGCCTCGAGGCGTCGACGGACCTCGGTCTGGTCGATCTCGTCTGGCTCGACCACTGCGCCCTCTTCGCCCCCCACCGCACGGACCCTCGGTTCCTCGCGACGCGCGAGCGCGTGCTCGCGCGCGCCGCGAAGGTTCGCGCCGTGATGCGGAAGCCGCCGCGAGGCTGAGCCCCGCCGCGTTTCTGGGCAGGCGTGCCCCCGGGAAACCGATTATGTTTGCCCTCCCGATGGACAACCCGCTCGACAGGTTCGGCCTCTCGCCGTTCGCGACCGTCGAGGAGATCACGAGCGTCATGCGCGAGCGCGCCGAGGAGGCTCCCGAGCCAGAGCGCGCCGAGCTCCGGGAGGCGTGGGAGGAGCTCACGATGCACCCGCGCGCGCGCCTCCGCGCCGCGCTCTTCACCTCACCTCCGCGCTCGAGCGGAGCCCGCCCGCAGCGACCGCCGCCCCTTTCTCCGGAGCTCGCGTCGGCGCCGGCGCCCGAGGGCGGCGCAGGGTTCCTCGAGGGCGTCGCGCTCGTCGACCTCCTCCCGAGGCCGCTCGTCGCTCCCGCGTTCGCTCGCGCGAAGAGCGACGCGCCGCGCGTCTTACCCCGGTTCGCCGAGGACCCGATCGTCGCGCTCGTGTCCCAACCCCGAGGAGCCAAGAGAACATGATCGTTGATCGCGCCGTTGGAATCGATCTCGGCACCACGAACTCCGAGATCGCCGTGCTCGTCCCATCGGAGAGGGAGATCCTAATCTACCAAGACAAGTTCGGGCGCCGCACGGTGCCGAGCGCCGTCGCTTGGGACGAGAAGGCCGCCGACTTCGTGGTGGGGCGCGCGGCGCGCGCGAAGCGCGGGTCGAAGCACGGCCCCGTCGAGTCGATCAAGCGGAGCATGGGCCAGAGCGCGAAGGTCACGATCGGACCGCACACGCTCTCGCCCGAGGAGGTGAGCGGGAAGATCCTGAGTGAGCTCGCGTCCGGCATGCGCGCGTTCCTCGCGGAGCGCGCCGGCGAGGGAGTGTCGATGCCCGTCACGCGCGCGGTCGTCACCGTGCCCGCGTATTTCGATGCGCCCCAGGTCGAGGCGACGCGCAAGGCGGGCGAGCTCGCGGGGCTCGACATCATCGGCATCCTCCAGGAGCCGACGGCGGCGGCCATCCACCACACCTGGCGGCACAAGGTCGCGGGCGGGAATTTCCTCGTCTACGATCTCGGCGGCGGGACGTTCGACGTGTCGATCCTGCGCTGCGTGGGCGGCGAGTACCAGGTCCTCGCGATCGACGGCGACAACTACCTCGGCGGGGACGACTTCGATCGACGCTACGCGGAGCACCTCCGCAAGTCGCTCGTCGCGAAGGGCTTCGCGCTCGATCTCGACATCCAAGGTGACCCCGCCGATCGACGGAGGTTCGACGCGCTCGTACACGCGGCGCAGGAGATCAAGGAGGCGCTCTCCACCACCGAGGTGCTCAGCCTCGCGAAGCAGAACGTGCTCGTCGATAAGGCGGGCGAGTCGGTCTCGATCGAGGAGGATATCGCACGCGCCGACTACGAGAAGGTCATCGGTGATCTCGTCGAGACGACGATCACGTGCGCACTTCGCGCCCTCGAGCAGAGCAAGTCGAGCGCCGCCGTCGGCCTCGAGGACATCGACCATGTCGTCCTCGTCGGCGGATCGACGCGCGTCCCCCTCGTGCGGCGTCGCGTCACCGAGGCGCTCGCGTCGAAGTCGAAGGCGAAGGAGCCCTCCGCGGACGACGTCGACACCTGCGTCGCGCTCGGCGCGAGCGTGCACGCCGCGCAGATCGGGGGGATCACGCTCGCCGACGCGGGGGCGCGGGCCACGATCACGACGCCGCTCGTCGCGAGCGGGATGTCGCTCAAGCTCGGCGTCCGCGTCGACCAAGCGCCGAGCGGCGCGAACTCGCTCGCCATCACGGAGGATGGGAACGCCCTCGACGAGCGCCCGCTCGAGGCGGAGGCGGGCAAGATCCTCCGCCTCGAGGTCACCCCGCAGAAGGACGGGGACGCCGAGGTCGCGCTCTCTTTCCGGGACGGAGCGACCGAGGTCGCGGCGCTGCCGTTCGTGATCTATCGCGGTGAGCTCCGGCCGCGCGCGAGCGCGCTCTCTCGCGCGTCCGTCATCGCGAAGGACATCGGCCTCGAGGTCGTCCGCGCTGGCCGGCGCGAGCGGAACATCCTCATCCCACGCGGCATGGGGCTCCCGACGGAGAGCAAGCACACGTTCTTCACGTCCGACCAGAGCGGGGCCGTCGTCCTGCGGCTCTTGCAGGGGCGGATGCCGATCAAGACGCTCGCGCTGACCGTGAAGACGGACGTGCCCGTCGGCACGCCCGTCGAGCTCACCCTCAAATGCGACGAGGCGATGCGCATGGAAGCGTGCGCGCTCGTCGCAGGGCAGGAGCTTTGGGCGCGCATCGAGCCGACCGAGGACGGGCGGTTCGCCACGAGCGCCGAGGTCGAGAAGCTCCTCGAGCAAGCAGAGGTCCTGAAGAGCAACGTCTGGGGCCAGAAGGGCACGTACATCCGCACCGAGGTGGAGACGCTCACGGCCGGCATCCGAGAGACCATCGCGACCGATCCTGCGAAGCTCCGCGCGCTCTGCATGAAGCTCCAGCAGTTCATCGACGATCACCTCGGGAACGCGTCCGACCCGCTGCAGCCGTCGATGGAAGTGTTCCAGCGCGAGCTCGATCTGCTCCGCCGCACCGTCTACCGATCGACGGCCGCGCTCCTCGGGCTCGATCGTCAGGGCTGGGAGGATCGCATCCGGGAGCTCGTCGAGCAGGCGAACGTCGCGTACACGGCGGTGGACGCGCCCGGCTGGAGGCGCGTGTGCAACGAGGTGCAGGCGCTCCGCGAGACGGTGAACGAGCTCGACTGGGCGAGCCGCGATCTCGACGATCCCTCGTACCTCGCGGCGCGCCTCGCGTCGCTCGACAACTTCAGGAAGCGCGTGCTCTACGGGCTCGAGGACTTCGTCCCCTCCCCGGCGCCGGAGCTCGGTCAGATGCAGATCGCGGAGCGGGATCGCCTCATCACCGCGCTCCAGGAGAAGGTGTCCCCGCTCTTCCAGCGCCTCGAGGGCAAGGAGATCTCCGAACCCGCAGAGTTCCGCAGGACGCTCGATCTCGCGCACGCGGAGCTCGATCGCATCGACACCGCGCGCGAGCGCCTGCCCGCCCTCGGGATGGTGACCGAGCGCGGAGGGGGCACCGGCACGTCGGGCCGCGCGTGACGTTCTTCGACGATCTCGGGCTGCGCGCGGCCGAGCAGCTCGAGTCCTCGCTCGGGCCCTATGTGGCCCTCGCCTCGTACAAGCGCATGTTCGCGTCCCGCCGGCCGACGCGCACGAAGGCGATCCTCGGCGCGCTCCGCTGCGCGGCGACCCTCACCGACACCGCCGAGCTCGAGGGGGTCGTCTCCGTGGTGCAAGGCGAGGCGGCCGAGCTCGCCGAGCTCTCCGAGCGGGACGCGCTCCTCGCGTTCGCGCACGAGACCATGACCTCCGCCGTTGCCCTCGCGAAGAGCAACGGTCGCGTCGCGCTCGAGCTCGCGCGCGCGATCCACGATCGCGTCCCGACGGCGCTCCATGCCTACGTCGTCGCGCGCCTCGAGGACGACGCGGGGACCCGCGCGTTCGACGCGTGGTTCGCGGCCGTTCGACTCGCGAGCCCCGAGCCTGACAGCGCCGTCTACCGCGCGGCGCTCGGCCGCTGGCTCGAGCTCGCGCTCGACGGCGGGCGATCCGCGGACGGCGCGGTGCGCGCCGAAATGATCGAGCGGGCGCTCGCGCTCCCCATCGACGGCGCGCCCCCCTCCACCCGCCTCGTCATCGCGAGGGCGCGCCTGCTCTCCGGCAGCAAGTTCCAACGCGCGAGCGGGCTCTCGCTCCTCGTCGAGCTCTCACGCCACGGCAACGACGCGATCCGGCGCGCAGCGATGACCGTCTGCGCGCGTCACGCGGACGCCGCGGGGCGCCTCGAGCCGATCGAGCAGGAGCGCATCGTCGCGGCGCTTCGAAACTGGCCCGACGAGCTCGAGCGAGAGAGCGCGCTCGCGAGGCTCGCCCTGCGCACGGAGATCGACGCGATGACCGAGCCCTCGATCGAGCGCGCCGTCGCGATCCTTCGCCGGACGGCGGAGGTCGCCGCGGAGCTTCGGCCGCAGCTTCGACGCGTCGAGCGCTTGTTCGAGGAGAGCTCGGATCCCGAGCGCTCCGCGCCCTCCGATCCTCGGGAGCCGCGCGACGTGTCGCTCGGCTCTCTCGCGATCGACGCGCTCGTCGCGCTGCGCGGAGGCCACGCCGCGGAGGCGATCCGCGCGCTCGAACGAGCGAAGGACGGCATCCCCTCGGCGACCGTGGTGCCCGCGACGATCTTCGCCGTGATCTGCCGCGCGCTCGGCACGAAGGATCCCGCCGTGCGGAGGGCCGCGAACGCCCTCGCCGCCACGGTCTTCGAGCGACGCGCGGGAGCGCCTCGCCAAGGTTATCGAGACCTGGGGCTCGCGCTCGCGCGCGCGGGTTTCCTCGCCGAAGCGCGCGAGGTCCTCACCGAGGCCGCACGCCTCCGCGAGCCGGACGCCGCGCGTTGGGCGGGTGAGCTCGACCGGCGCCTCGCGTACTTCGCGCTCGCGAAGGGAGATCGCGCAGCGGCGCTCGCGGGGTTGCGCCGCGCGTCCCAGCACCTCACCCCGCCCGCGTGATCGCATGAGATACCGCCGCGACGTCGATGGTCTGCGTGCCGTCGCCGTGGTCCCCGTGGTGCTCTTCCACCTCGGGATCCCGGGCTTCGGCGGGGGGTTCGTCGGCGTCGACGTCTTCTTCGTGATCTCCGGGTTCCTGATCACGTCGCTGCTCGTCGGTGCGCAGGAGCGCTTTTCGCTCGCGAGGTTCTACGACCGGCGGATCCGGCGCATCTTCCCCGCGCTCTTCACGGTGATGGCCGCAGCCGCCATCGGCGTGCTCGTGCTCTCGTTCCCTGGGGACGTGAAGGCGATGGGGAAGCAAATCCTCGCCGCCACGCTCTTCTGCGCGAACCTGCTCTTCTACCGAGAGTCGGGATACTTCGACGCGGCGGCCCACGACAAGCCGCTGCTCCACACGTGGTCTCTGTCGGTCGAAGAGCAGTTCTACCTGTTCTTTCCGCCCCTCCTTTGGGTGCTGACGCGCGTCGTGCCGCGCGCGCGTACGGCGATCGTCGCGGCGCTCTTCGCCGCGTCGTTCGGGGCGGCGATCTGGCTCGTGAAGGATCACCCGGCCGCCGCGTTTTACCTTCCGCATGCGCGCGCCTGGGAGCTCTTCGCGGGGAGCCTGCTCGCGCTGCATCCGCTGCCGAACCTCGGCCGCACGGCGGGGACGATCGCGTCGATCCTCGGGCTCGCCGGGATCCTCGCGAGCGTCTTTCTCTTCGGAGAGCAGACCCCGTTCCCCGGCCTGCTCGCGGCGCCTTCGGTGTTCGGCACGGCGCTCTTGCTCTCGGCCGGTGCGAACGACGAGGGCGGCCCCATCCAGCGCGTCCTCGCGACCGCGCCGCTCGTCGCGATCGGCAAGCTCTCGTACTCTCTCTATCTCTGGCACTGGCCCGTCATCGTGCTGCTCCGCGGCTGGCTCCTGCGCGAGCTCGGGCCGGTCGAGTGGGCTGCGGTGATCGCGGCGTCGCTCGTGCTTTCGATCGCGTCGTACCGTCTCGTCGAGCAGCCCGCGCGCGCGCGGAGGCCCGCGGCGTTTCGATCGCTCGCGGCGGGGCTCGTCGTGATCGGCGCGTTCGTCGGTCTGGGCGGGTGGCTCTACAAGACGAGCGGCCTCCGCGCCTCCAAGGACGCGGACGTCCCGCGGGGCCCGGAGGACTACCTCAACGGAGTTTGCCTCCTGGAGACGAGGCAGAGGTTCGACGCGTGGAAGCCGGACCACTGCACGTTCCCCGCGCCGTCTTCGAACGCCCCGAAGGTCGTCCTCTGGGGGGACTCCTACGCCGGACACTACGCTCCGGGGCTGCGCTTGCTGCAGGCCGACGTCCCCTTCGAGCTGGTTCAGGTCACCAAGGATGGCTGCCCGCCGCTCCCTGCGGCGACGGATTTGACGGACACCTGCCGTGGCTTCGTCGACGGCGCGCTCGCGTACATCGCGTCCGAGCGCCCGCGCCTCGTGGTCGTGGCTGCGCGTTGGAACAAGTTCTTCGATCGGGAGCGCATCCGACGTGAAGCGGGGGACATGCTCACGCGGGTCGCGGCGAGCGGCGCGCGCGTGCTCTTGGTCGGAGAGTCTCCCGTTTACGCCGCGACCGGCCCGCAGATCAGGGCGCGGCTCCTCTCGCGCGGACTGCCGGCCGACACGTTCCGACCGAAGAATGCGTTCCTCATGGACGAGCCGCTCCGCGCCGCCGCCGCGGAGCAGGGCGCCACGTTCTTCTCTCCGCGAGAGGCTCTCTGCGACGGCCTCGCGTGTCGAATCTCGGTCGACGCGACCCCGATCCATTGGGACGCGGGACACCTCTCCACGGCCGGGAGCGAGCTCCTCGCGCGCGCGATGCGCCCGCTCGTCGAGTCGCTCACTCGAGGAGCGCCAGCAGATCGTCCCGAGTGATCGAGGCCCCCGCGCCGCCGTCCCCGACGGCGACGTCCGCGAGGCGGCGCTTCTTCTCCTGCAGCGCGAGGATCCGCTCCTCCACCGTGTCCTTCGCGATGATGCGGTGAACCACGACCGGCCGCTCCTGACCGATGCGGTGCGCGCGCGCCTCGGCCTGCTGCTCGACGGCCGGGTTCCACCACGGATCCATGATGAACACGTGATCGGCCGCGGTGAGGTTCAAGCCCGCGCCGCCCGCCTTGAGCGACACGAGCATCACGGGGGGGCCGTCGGGCGCTTGGAAACGTCGCACCACGCCCTCGCGATCGCGGGTCGAGCCGTCGAGCCGCTCGAACGCGATCCGAGCCGCGTCGAGGTGCGGCTCGATGCGATCCAAGAGGCCCGTCCACTGCGAGAACACGAGCGCGCGGTGCCCCTCCTCGTGGGCCTCCGCGAGCATCTCCACGAGGCGCTCCACCTTCGTCGACGTCGCCCGGGATTGCCCCGGTACGAGGCCGCAATGACAAGCCGCCTGACGAAGTCGCAGGAGGGCTTCGAGCGCGGCGAGGACGCTCCCGCCGCTCGAGAGCTTCTCCACGATGTCCTTCCGCGTCGCTGCGCGGACCGCGTCGTACACCGCGCGCTCGTCCTCCTCGAGCTCCGCGTACTCGACGGCCTCGCTGAGCGGCGGCAGATCCAGCGCGACGTCCCCCTTCTTTCGTCGGAGGAGGAAGGGCCGCATGCGCGTGCGCAGACGGGTCGACGCCGCGGCGTCGCCGCTCTCGATCGCGTCCACGTAGGTCGCTTTGAAGTGCGCGCGCGTGCCGAGCACGCCCGGGTTCAGGAAGCGCATGAGCGCGTGGAGCTCCTCGAGGCGGTTCTCCACGGGCGTGCCCGACAGGGCGACGCGGAAATCGGCCTCGAGCGCGAAGCTCGCGCGCGCGGTCATGCTGTCGGCGTTCTTGATCGCCTGGGCCTCGTCCAGGACGACCGCGCCCCACTTGCGGCCGGTGATCCCGACCCACGCCCCGTCCGATCGGCGCGCGTGGTCCATGCGAAGGAGCGCGTACGTCGTGACGACGACGTCGGCGCGCTCGTACGCGTTGTCTCGGCTGTCGTGCGCGACCACGCGCAGCGACGGTCGGAAGCGCGCGATCTCGTGCACCCAGTTGTGCACGACGCTCCTCGGACAGACCACCAGCGTCGCACCCTCGGTCGCGTCGGGCAGCACGGCGATCGTCTGCACCGTCTTGCCGAGGCCCATGTCGTCCGCGAGCAACGCGCCGAGCTTCGCGCGCCGCATGAACATCAGCCAGGAGACCCCGTCCTCCTGGTACGGACGGAGCGTGGCCTCGAGCGATGAGGGCACGAATTTCGGGACGGCGGTGAACCCGTCGACGAGCGCCGAGAGCGCGTCGAGATCGCGCGGGCGCGGCGCTCCGAGCGCGTCCGCGAGCTCGCCCACGACGGGGAGCGCGGCGCGCACCGCCTTCGGGCCCTCCCCGCGCGCGGCGAGCAGATCCGCCACTTTGTGAGCGTGCTTCGCGAGGAACCCGGCGGGGAGCCGACCGAACCCGCCGCCCTCGAGCGGCACGATATCGAGCCCCTCGCGGTGCGCCCAGAGCGCGACCTCGGCGCTCGCGCGCCTCGTCTCACCGCCCTCGGTGTCGCCCTCGAACACGACGTCCCACGCGCCCTCGCTCTCGACCAACCGCGCCGCGAGCGCGACCTTCGGCGCCTCGTCGTCCCCGGCCGCGTTCGACTGGAATTTCTCGAGGCGCGCGGCGAATCGCGCCGCGTCTCGGCCGTCGAAGCGAACGCGTCGCCCGGGCACGAGCGAGAGCTCGTCGCGCAACCGGTCGACCAGATCACGCTCCGCGACCTCGTTGCGCGTCGGTACGGTCGCGCCGCGCGCGGTGGAGAGCAGTACGAGCTTCCCCGCGTCGACCCGCGCGATGGCGGGATCGCCGTACACGACGAGCGGCATCACCAGCAAGCTCGACGCCTCGACCGTGAGGTCGAACGAGAGGCGAGGCCCGAGCTGCGCGCGCCGGGCTCGCTGCGGGAGGCGCTTCGTGAGGATCTCGACCGGCACACCCTTCTTCTCGAGCGCCGGCAGCACGTCGCTCACGAGCTCCGGCGTGCGGTCCCGTTTCCATGCGCGGCGCTCTGGGAGCCGCTCGAACGAGAGCCCGTAGCCGAGGGAGGTGTCGAGCGGGGCGAGCCCGTTCGACGTCATCGCGACGCCCATCGCGACCACGCGCTGGACGCTGCGATGCGCCCGCACCACGAGCTCCACCGCCCCGTTCGGCGCGTCCACGACGGACGCCTCGGCGCCCACGAGCTCGCCCGTCGTGCGCGTGGGTGCTCCTTCGAACGTGACGAGCTCGGAGGAGGCGAGGGCCGCGAGCACGCGAGGGATCTCCGCGAAGAGCACGTCTCCGTTCACGCGCCTCCCCATCACGCGATCCACGGCGAGATCGTCGTGCGTCGGCTGCATCGGCGGGTCCTTCATCCCGCGCGCGATCCGATCCGTGAGCGACAGATCGAAGCGCCGCTCGCCGCCGTCGGGTAGGACGAACGCGCGATCGATCCGGAGGGCGGTCTTGTCGACCGACAGGCGGTACGCGATCCGCGCGAACGCGGCCGGCCGCGGCTCCGCTCTCGGCGGGGCGTCCTTCGTATCGGGCACGTCGGCGCTCGCCGTCGTGGTCGGGCCCACCTCGGCGAGCGCGATCGCCGCGGCCGACGATGCGCACGTGTCGACCTTTGCCGCAGTCGCAGGTCCCACTCCTGGTCGTCGACATTACCGGTGACCAGCGTCCGGGCGATCGCGCAGCCCGCTCCGTCGCGCACGGTCGCCTCGCCTTGTCGGCCTGTACGATCGTGACGGCGCCTCCGCGAGCTTCACGCCTTGAGACCACAGCGCGGAGGACAGGCGCTTTCGAACTGCGTCGAGCAGCACCCGCTCAATAGAGCATTCGGTCATCGATGCTTGCAGACCGGGCCGGCATTCGGTCGAGCTCACCCCAGGCTGCGCTGCTCGCGCCGTCGAGCGGACCTCGGGCGTGGGCAAGAACGAGCCGCCCATCACCTCGCCACCTGACCAGTACTGCAGGACGACGATCAGGTCGTTCTTGCTCGTCGTCGCCGAGCTTGCCCGGCTGATCGGGATCGCCCGCACAGCGCGAACAAGCTCGCGCCCCGAGGAGCCCCCGATGCCTGGGCGATCAGCCCCGTCGGGGTTCGCCGTCGCCTCAGGCGAAGGTAGATGGGCGTCAATCTTCCTCACCGTGCCGAAGCCCGCCCACATCCAGCCAGGCGGTTCCACACCGAGACCCACCAGATGGAGACGTCCCCAGGTCGTCGCGACGCCAGAGCCGCGTAGCCGATGAGGCGCCCGGGAAAAATGTCGTTAATCGGACTTCTCGAGGTTGCCGTTGCTCGCGGCTCCGCCGAACTCGGCGCCGATCGCCGCTCCCCAGAACCCCGAAAAGGACATCATCAGCATGTTCGACTTCGGCGAGGGCTTGAGGAGCAGCCCACCCACCGTGCCGAGCACCGCGCCGGTCGTGGAGCCGATGAAGTTCGCGGCGAGCACGCCGTTCGCGCTCCATTTGTCGCCGTTCGTCGACTCGTAGCCGCCGATGCCGAGCCCGAGCCCCGCGCCGAGCAGCGTGCCCGTCGCGATCGCCGAGGGCAGCCCGCGCGGGAAGCCGCCGACCGCGTAGTCCGTGATCGCGATCGCGCCGGGCGTCACCGCGCCGAAGATGAGCGGCGGAAGGATCGCGAACCCGGGGTCCGTGATGTCCGCCGCGACGTCGATCCATGCGCCCGTCCCGATGCCCCAGGCCGCTGCGGTGACGTACAAGTACCCGCGCTCGAGCCCGGTGGCCTTCAGCTTCCCGGGAGGCGGCGCCGTGCCATGCCGTACCGTTCTGCCCCAGGGCACCACTGCCCCGGCGGACAATTGGTGGGCTGCCCATATCCCGGCTGCCCGTACCCCGGCTGCCCGTACCCCGGCTGCCCGTACCCGGGCTGCCCGTATCCCGGTTGGTATCCGGGCTGCGTCGTCGGCGGGAAGTAGTTCCCGCCCGGATTTCCCTGCTGCGCGGAGGCACCCAGCTCGACGCCGATGGAGAGCGTGAGCGCGAGGACCGCGGCGCTCGTCGAGCCAATCCGGGAAACCTGTTCGCCTTCCTTCGACCGCGCACGTGGCGCCCTCGTGCATGAAACCATCACCACGGCCTGGCGAGGATCCTTGTCGTGGTAGAGCACCCGGTACACCTCGCTCGTGATGGGCATCTCCACCCGCTGCACGAGGCTCAGGTCGTACGCGCTCTTCGCCGTCTTCACCACCCTCGGCCACCGTGCCCCGAGCCCGCGAGATCTATCCAGCTTGCGGCCCTTGCCGAGCTCGACGCCCACGGTCCGGTTGCGCGACAGGTCGCCCGTGCATGTCAGGTAAGATCACCCATGCCCGATAGCACCCGGCGACTCTTTCTGCAAGTTTCCACGCGCTCGCGGCGAGCTTGCCGATCTCGCTGAGGCCACGCGTGATCAATCCTGCTCGCGAGTTGTGCCCGAAGCCGAGCCCGTCGATCACGCCCGCCGCGATCGCGATGACGTTCTTCAGCGCGCCGCCCATCTCGACGCCGACGACGTCGTCCGAGCTGTAGACGCGAAACTTGTCGGTCGCGAACGCGCGCTGCACCGCGTGCGTGCTCTCTTCCTTCTTCCCGGCGATACCGCCGTCGGGACGCCGGCCGCGGTCTCCTTCGCAGAGCTCGGCCCCGACAAGTACGTGAGGCGTGGCTCGAACTTCGCGCGCTCCTTCACGGAGTCGCCGCCGAACACCTCGAGGAGCGCTTCACTCCACAGGCATCAGCGGCCTGTTCTCGATCGCCTGGTCGCGTGCAAACAGCGCCCCGTTCGAGGACGAACGGCTTCGCGCGCACCATCACCTCGCGCAGCGCGTGCGATCAGGACGACGATCACCACGAGCTCCGCCCACCAGGCGCATTTCCTCGAGATCATGCGTCGCGACCAGGTTCGGAGGAGGCGCGCCCTTCCAGGCGCGCGTTCTCGTGCGTCTCGTTGATCGCGGTCGCGACGGAGGGCTCGTGGGCCCAGATCTTCGTGGCGCGCCCTTGTCGGCGAGCACCTTGGCGAAGCGCCGTTCCCGATCCAGCGCCCAGTACGCAGACGTTCTCCATGGTCGATGTCCTATCGGCACTGCGAGACGCAGGCCTGCAGCGCCTGCGCATTGAGGCCTACCTTCTGCGCGCAGGCTTGGACGCAGGCGGCCTTCTGCAAGTTCGGGTTCGTCGGGTTCGGGGTGGGGCTCGTGCTCGGCTTGGTGGACAGCGTGGGCGTGGGCGTGGGGGTGGTGGACGCGACCGCGGATGGTGCAGCGCTCGCGCTCGGCGCAGCTGAAGCCGGACGCGGGCTCGGCGGAGCTCGCGGCGGGGCCTTCGCTCGACGCAGGGGAAGGCGCGGGCGATGACGCAGGGCGCGGCCGTTGCGCCGCGGTCGCGGTCGCGGTCGCGGTCGCCGTCGGCTCCGAGGAACGCCGGCCGTCCTCCGTCTCCTTCGACGCAGCCCAGAGCTCACCCCCGCCACCAGCACCACCCCAACTCAACGCTCGTGCGCTCATGTCTCCCGCCTTCGCGCGCATGGCGACACCGTCTCGGCTCGTCCTGGGGATGGACCTCGACCACATGCTCGACCGCTGCCGCCGCGGACGGTGGAAGCTCAAGGGGCCGTCGATTGGTCGAGGCCTGCGCGCCTTCGCCCCGACGTCGAGCGGCACGTCGTGCAGTACTTCACGGACATGGCGCGAGATCGAGCTCCTCGCGGGGGCGCTCTTCAGAGAGCAGCGCCGGCGCACGCGGGACCCGGTGCTCCGTGCAAATCTTCGGAGACGTTCGTCGTCGACGAAGAGCGACATTCGAGGGCCTGAAAGGCTCGCGGCATTTCGATCAGCGCCGCCTCCAGGCGTACGCGCCGAGCCCGAGCCTCGTGCGGTTTCGGCCGAGGTTCCTCGGCGCGCTCGGCGTCTCGGCCGAGGTCGCGAACGCGTACCTCGTCGGCGGTGAGCTGCTCCTCGATATCGCTGCTCCGCTCGATCGACGACTTCGTGGACGACCCACGTGCCACGACGCGATGCACCTCATCAACCGCGACGAGTCTCGCCACGTGTCGATCGACTACTACCATGACGGAGTTCTACGCGTCGCCGGCGTGAGCGAGCTCGCGCGAGAGCCGTCGATCGCCGTCGGAGATCGCGCGCCGTCGCAACGTTCACCAGGACCTCGATCCTCACCGCGAAGCCGCTATCCGGGACGTGTTCGTCGACCTTGGTGACGCGCATCGACTTGGAGCGGCGCCGCATGCGCGAGGCCTTCAAGCGCATGCAGCTCCCTCGACACGCAGCCAGGCGTGTGGAGCGTCCGTTCTCTCGCGCTTCCTTGCGATCGCTGCAGCGCCTCTACACGCTCTCGGCGTCCAACCGAGTCACGCGCGGGGTGTTCGGCCGCCTCGCGGAGCAGCCTCGTCGGCGTCCCCGGGGAGTACCTCGAAGATCTCGCGACGCAGGCGGAGCGCGATCGCGCCGCGCGCATGACGATGGACGAGCTCGCCCGTGAAGCGCTCGCCAAGGCCAACTGATCCGCCGCCCGCGCGAGCTGGCGATCGTCGTCGACCGCGCACCAGGCTCTCGGGCGCCGTCCTCGTGCTCGCGCACGGCGCGAGCGGGTCGAAGGAGGACCCGCTCTCACAGGGATTTGTCGGCCGCGCTCGTCGAGCGGGGGCGCGATCATGCGGTTCCGACTTCGCGCGTACCGCGCTGCGAACGAAGCTCCCGGACAAGGCGCCGATCCTCGAGGCCACCTACCGCGCAGCGATCGCGCCGCGCAGCGCCTCGCGGGTCAAAGCCGTGCGCGTGGATCATCGGCGGCAAGTCGATGGGCGGCCGCATGGCGAGCCACCTCGCCGCGCAGGGGGAGCCGATCGACGCGCTCCTCTTGCTCGGGTATCCGCTCCACCCCGCGCTGAAGCGCCCCGGCGACGAGCCGAAGAAGCTGCGCGTCGATCACCTCGGCGCGATCCGCGTTCCTTCGTTGTTCTTGTCGGGGACGAAGGATCCGCTCTGCGATCTCGACCGACTGCGCGCCGCCCTTGCCCCGCTCGGGGGGCACGTCGAGCTCATCGTCCTCGAGGGCGCCGATCACTCCCTCGCGCGCCCCGTGCGCGCGTTCGGCCCGCGCGCCGATCAGATCGCGGAGATCGCGACGCTCGTCGATCGATGGATCGAGAAGGTGATCGCGACGGTCACACTTCACTCGTGATCGCGCACTTGCCTCCGGATGGCGCCCGCGTCGGGCGCGTTCGCCGGAGGAGTTCGCTATGCAGCGTCGGGTGTGGTGGTTCGGTGCGGTGACGATCGTGGGCGCGGCGCTCTCGGGGTGCGCGCCGACGGAGGGCGTGAAGCTCGCGCGATTCGCGGATCCCCCGCGCGTCGAGGACACGCGCGGAGCGCCCGTCGTCGGCCGATACCGCTCGGAGTGGCGCGCGTATCTCACGAAGCAGCGCGAGCTCCAGGTCGCACGGCTGCGCGCGTACGCCGCGCGCGAGCAGTATGCGCTCAACGACGGCGACGGTCTCCGTTTCGTTTGGCGGGACGCGGAGGGGCGCCTCTGCGCCATGGCGAACCTCGTGAACGAGTCGGGGCGCGCGGACCTCGTCGAAGACGTCGCGCAAACGCAGAACGATCTGCAGCTCGCGAGCGTCACTGATGGTCCTCTCCTCGAGTGGATGCTTACATCCGGCCTCCTTCAGGAGGAGACCCAGCTCATCCAGGGGCCGGACTTCCAGATCCGCCAGCGGAGCGAGGCGCGGTCCGCGCCGAAGCCAGTCGCGATCGATCCGTTCGGCGATGCCCCGCGCGTCGCCTGGGAGATCCGTCGCAAGCATGCTCACCTCGACAGCGCCGTGGAGCGCCTCGAGATGGACTTCTCGGAGAGCATCGAGGCCGCGCTCGATCGCCTCGGCGCGCGCCTCGACGAGCCGCCGGCCTGAGCTGAGCCGCGCTCCATGGAGGGGCGATCTCGGCGAAAAACAGGGCCATTCACGAACATCGACGCCGGAACCCAAGAGGTTCCGGCGTTCTTTGTCCAACTTCGAGTGTTCGGCTATCGTCGCGCAGCCGAGGAGATTCCTGGAGGCCGCCGTCACCCTCGTGGTGCCGCTGGCGGTCCAGCCGCCTCAGGCACGGCAAGCCGACTGACATGGCGAGTGCTTCAGACCGGGAGCTGGTGGAACGTGCGCAGCGAGGCGACTCAGACGCCTTCGGTGTGCTCGTTCGGCGTCACCAGAAACGAATCTACCGCCTCGCCGTCCACCTCACGAAGAGCGCGTCCGAGGGTGAGGACGTCACGCAAGAAACCTTCGTGCGGGCCTACCAAGCCATCGGGCGGTTCGATGGTCGAAGTGAGCCATTCACCTGGCTGTACAGGATTGCCGTGAACCTATCGTTGAATCACATCCGGTCGCGAAAGACCAAACGGGGGACGACGTCGCTCGACGACGACCCGCGCATCGAGGGGCTCCTCGCGGAGAGCAGGCCCGGCCGAGGAGCAGATCCTTCGCGGGCGACGCATGACAAACGGATGAGTCAGGCCCTCGCTGCTGGGGTCGACTCCCTCTCCGAGACGCTGCGAACCACGCTCATCCTCGTCTGTGTCGACGGGGTCTCGCACGACGAGGCCGGAGAGGTTTTGGGGTGCCCGTCGGGTACGATTGCATGGCGTGTGCATGAAGCGCGGCGCAAACTCAGGCTCTACCTCGAGGAGCGCGGCTTCGGAGGCGATCTCGAATGAAGGACCAGAAACTCGATTCACTCCTCCGCGGGTGGGAGGTCCAGCCTCCTCCCGGGCTCGCGGGGCAGGGAGACGGCGCCTGGGACGACCATGCTGCGAGCATCGTCCAAAAGGCATGCGGGGCCGGCGCGGCGACCGCATCTCCCGCAGATTTGGATGCGTTGCTTCGTGCTCCCTCGCTCGAGAACGAGCCCGGCGAGCCGGTCATGAAGATGTCAGGAGAATTGAAGATGTCGGATGATCGCGATCCCCCGTCGGCTGCACGCCCGTCCTCACGCGCAGGTCGGCCATCGTTGAAGGAGCTCGCCGAGCGAGTCTCGAAGACGCCTCCGCCCCCGTCGGTTCGCCCCGCCTCCGTGGTGGATGCGGCGTCGACCGCGAAGGCTCCCCCTCCCTCCATGTCGTCGTCGGAGGGGCGAATCAGCGCGGTTCCTCCCGTGCCGGCGTCCGTTCGGCCACCCGTCGCGCCGATCTCGATCACGCACGTCGAGTCCGCCCCGTCGATCGCGAAGACCGCGCCCGTGGTGGAGCCCATGGCAGTCCCTGCCGCAGCAGCGAACGATGTGGCGAAGAGCCCGGTCGTGGCGCAGCCAGCTCCCGCGGCGAAGAAGTCTTCGGGCGGGCTCTACGCGATCATCGGCGTGGCGGTCGTCGGTCTCGCGGCGGCGGCCGGTGTCGCCGTCTACATGAGCGGAAAGAAGGCGCCTGTGAACCAGACCGCCGCGGCTCCGAAGTCGCAGCCCGAGGTGGTGGCGACGTCGGAGGCGACGGCGCAGCAGGCTCCTCCAAAGGAGGAGGGCGTCCCCGAGGTCGCCCAGGACAATCCGAAGCCACCGAGTGGTGTCGATCTGGACTCCATCGGGGACGCATCGGACAGCGCGGCCCCCATGCTGACGGGCCGCCTGCCGGTCGCGAGCTCCACGGCGATCGCCTCGACGGACGACACGAGCGCTCCCAAGGACGGGCCGCACCACGTGGAGCCGAACGGAACGCTCGACGAGGCCATGCGTGAGGCGGCCGGCCCGGCGGACGAGAACAAGGGCACGCCCGCGTCGACCCCAACGGGACCGAAAAACCTGCCGGACACCCCTCCGAACGGCTCCGTCAGCGCGGCGATCGGCTCGGTTCGCGGCGCCGCGCGTGGGTGCGTCGCGGGGGCGGACAAGGACTCGTCCGCGACGATCGTGTTCGGGTCGAACGGCTCGGTCCAATCGGTGAGCGTTGGCGGTTGGGCGGCGGGCAAGCCCGCAGCGGGTTGCATCCAGAGCGCTGTGTCGGGCGCGCATGTCGAGCCCTTCACCAAGCCATCGTTCCCCGTGACGATGACGATCCGGCCCTGAGCCGAGCCTCCAACGAGTGGCCCCCGCGGCGCCACGAGACGCCAAGAGGACACGCTCCTCTTGGCGTCTTCTCTTTGAGCCGTGCAGTCCGCGTCTTCCCCATTCGATGCCGCGAGGGCGAGCGCGACACTCGAGCGCGAGCGCGCTCGAACGCGCGACCCCGTTCGAAACGCGAGAACGCCGCCACTCCATCGGAGTGCGGCGTCCTTCGTCCCGTCAGGGATCGTGAGTTACTTCTTCGCGGCGCGGTGGGCCGCGGCGGCGAGGCGCCCCTTCACGCGGGCAGCGCGCTTGGCCGGGATCACGCCCTTGCTCGCGGCTCGGTCGAGCTCGCTCTGCGCGTCGGTCACGAGCGCCGCGGCGTTCTCGGCGGCACCTTCAGCGGCCGTGCGGGCCTTCTTGACGGCGGTGCGGAGGGCGCTCTTGATGGAGCGGTTGCGGTCCGTGCGCTTGATGCGCTGCCGGTTCCGTTTCTCGGCGGAGGCGTGATTGGCCATGTCGATTCCTACTTCTGCTTCTTCGCGTCGGGCGCGTTCGGGTCGTACCCGGGGGGCTGAATGGGGAACGGCGGAGTGCCGTGGGCGCGTGCGACGCGCTTCGACTTCGCGCCTGCGCGGCGGGCTTTTCGCGCGCGGATGCGCGAGGATTGTTGCGTTGCAGAGACCATGGGGACGCGCACATTAGCCGGCGCGCCCCGCCTGTCAACACAGTTGATCCGCTCAGTGCTTCTCGGGAGCACCCGACGCATGAGGCGCCGCGCTCGCGTGGGGCGCGGCCCCTTCGTGCCCGCCGCCGTGCGCCTTGTGCTCCTTCGCGTCCAGGACGACGTTGTAGAGGAGCCCGCAGAACGCGGCCACCACGCCCAGGGCGAAGACCGCCGCAAAGGCGCCCGGGTAATCGAGCAGGAAGCTGGGCTCGCGAGATGCGTTCTTCGTCGCCATCGCAGCGACTTCTACACCACTACCTCGTCGTCGACCAGCGGATGACGGGGGTGGGCCCATCGCTCTTCGGGACGGTGAGGCTCACGCGGTACCAGCCAGTGTACGGCGCTCCCGCCCCGAAGTCCGCGGCGGCCCACGCGTAGGTCGGGTTGTACCAGCTCCCGATCTCGCGCCGCTCCATCGCGGACACGTACAGCTCGCCGCGCGTCACGCTCACGTCGAGGCGATCCCCGCTCGAGCGCCACGAAATAGTAGGCAGTCCAGGACTCGTCGTCGCAGCGATCGAACGTCTTCAGCACGCTGAACTCGGCTCCCCTGTCGCGCTCGAAGACGGGGTTCTTCGCGTTCGCCGGCCACATCGGCGCGCGCTCGCTCGCCGGTGGTCACCTGGAGAGGAGGTTGCGCGCGATCTGCGAGATCTGGATCTCGTCGGTGCCGCCGAAGATCTGCAGGACCTTCGCGTCGCGCGCGAGCTGCTCCACGTGGAACTCCGCCATGTACCCGTTGCCGCCGAAGAGCTGCACGGCCTCGAGCGCGACCTCGGTCGCGGACTGCGCGCAGTAGAGCTTGCACGCGCTCGCCTCGGCCAGGTTCATCGACTGTCCGGCACCCGCCATCTCGATCATCCGGAACACGAGGTTCTGAACGTTCACGCGCGCGACCTCCATCTTCGCGAGCTTGAGCTGGATGAGTTGGAAGTCCCCGATGGGTTTGTCGAACTGGACGCGCGTCTTCGCGTACTCGACCGACACGGACAGACATTGCTCGATGATCCCGAGCGCCATGGACGCGACGGCCGTCCGCTCGGACGTGAACGTCTCCTTCGCGCCGTCGCGGTAGCTGATGTCCTCGGTCTCGCCGAGGAGCTGGTCCTTCGGGACGAACACGTCCTCGAGGAACAGCTCGCCCGTCGGCGACGAATGGAGGCCCATCTTTCGGAGCGGCTTCGACTGGACGAGGCCCTTCGCGCCCTTCTCGACGACGAAGCTCAAGACGCGCCGATCCCTCGTCGCGCTCCCCTCCGGTCGGCCGGACGCCGAGCCGGACGCGTCGTCGACGAGCTTGCAGATGAACACGATCGTGTCTGCATATGGGCCGTTCGTGATGAACGTCTTGTTCCCGTTGAGGAGGTAGCCGCCCTCGGTGCGCGTCGCCGTGCTCTTCATCGAGCCGAACGCGTCCGATCCGGACCCCGGCTCCGTGATCGCCCACGCGCCCACCTTGTCGAGCGTCAGCAGATCCTTCACCCACCGCTCGATCTGCCGCGGCGTGCCGCGGCTCATGATCGTCGTGGGCGTGAGCCCCGTGCTCACGCCGAGCGCCGTGACGAGCCCGGGGCACCACCGCGAGAGCTCGATGACCGAGATCATCTGCATCGCGACCTGCTCCGCGGACTCCCGCCGCTCCTCCTTCGCGATCGCCTCGCCCGCGGCGCGGGCCGCCTCGCGCTTCTTCGCGCGCGCGAGGGCCTTCTCGACGCGCATCTCGGCCATGTCGCGCAGGCCGAACGTCGCGAACATCTTCCGAAGGATGTCGTACGGGGGAAGATCTCCGTGCTCGAGATCGCGGACGACGGGCTTGATCTCCGCCTCCACGAAGCGCCTGATCATGTCCTGGATGGCCCTATGCGTCTCGCTCCACTCGATCATGCGCGCGAGTGTAGCTAACCTTTCTCGCGTGCGACGCGTCGCGCGCCTGTGTGTCGCCCTCCTTTCGGCTTGCGGATCCACCGAGCCTCCGACGGATCCGGCGGACGTCGTGGCCACCGCTCCGCCGAAGGCCCGCGGCCCCATCCAGCCGCGGACGGCGTACGCCGAGTGCGTCGTGACGCTCCGCGGGACGACGCCCGATCCGGCCGACGCCGGGAGCGCCGCGTACATCGAGGCGAGCACGTTCGAGGTGCACGGCGACATCGACGGTGCGATCGGCGCCTACCGCGACTTCGTGTCGGCGAACGCGGGCAGCAAGCTCGTCCCGCGCGCGTATTTCGCGCTCGGCATCCTGTCCGCGCACCAGGCGGAGTCGGATCCGGATCGCTGGATCGTCGCGGAGCAGTCGTTCAACTCCGTGCTCGGCTACGCCACGGACGTGGACCTCGTGACGTACGTCGAGCTCGCGCGGGTGCAGAACAGGAGGGGCAAATGGCCCGAGACGCTCCGGACGGCGAACAAGGCGGCGGACCGAGCACGCGCCGCGCCGAACACGCCGTGCGCGGAGCTCGCGATCACGCAGGTCTCCGATTATTTCATCGAGGCCTACGTCGAGACGGGCGACCCCGCGCGCGCGTTCTCGGCGTGTCGGCGCCTCATGGGGCCCCTCCGGATCGACGAGGCCGCCGTGCTCACCGAGCGAATCGCGCGCGTCTACGAGAAGCGCGGCGACGCGAAGGCCGCGTCGGACTCGCGCGCGGGGATCGGCCCGAAATAGCTCCGCGCGAGGCGGCGGCCTCCGCGAGAGATCGCACGGCTCAAGGCGCGGAGCCGCGCTCGACCGCGAGGCTCACGAACGCGGCGCGATCGTCGTCGCCGTACACGAGGGGGGGCGTCCTACCCGCAGTCGCGGTGTTGTCGATCACCACGTAGTACGACCCCTTCGGGACGCGGACGAGCCGCCGGTAGAGCATCCCGGCGTTGACCGTGTCGTCGAAGATCGGGGGCGTGGGCGGCGCCGTCGGCGCGGTCTCCTGGAAGTATTGCTGGAGCCAGACGTCCCCCTGGGACCGCTGGTAGACGAGGATGTCGACGGCGGTCGTGCCCTCGAGCGTCATCGTGAGGTAGAGCGCGTCGCCGTTGCTCTCGACCTCGAACGGGCCGGCGAAATCGCGCTCGTTCGCGTGGATCTCGATGTTCTCGTTCGCGAGCACGGTGCGCGGCGTGTCGCTCCGGTAGAAGCCCGTCCCACCGATCGTCCCGGGAGGGACGAGCCCGAGCGCGAAGTCCGTCGACCCGTCGCTCTCGCGCACGACGGTGAACCCTCGCTCGAGCTCGTGCGCGAGCAGGCTCGTCCCGAGGTTTCCGGCGAACTCCATCGGCGAACCCACCGCGATGAGCGGCCCGAACGGCGCGGTCGCGACCTGCTCCGCCATCTTCAGCGTGAACACCTGCTGGGGCGGCTGCAGCCCGGAAACGGGGCGAAAGTAGAGGTAGACCTTGTCGTTCTCGACGCGGAAATCTTGGTCGTACTCGACTGTCGCGGACGTCTCGAACCCGATCCTCTTCGTGAGGTTCGACCACCCGTAGCCCACGCCCGCCCACTGCACGAGCAAGTTCCCCGACTTGGGCTGCTCCTTCAGCGCGCACGAGCGCACGAAGAACCGCCCCGTGTTGGGGTCGTCGTTGCGGAGGCGAAGCGGGACGCTCCGCTTCAGCAGCTCGGGGCAGAGCGTCTTCGTCCCGAACGAGAGGAGATCGCGCCGGAGCTCGCGGTTTCCGGCCGCGTTGACCACGCCCGGGACCATCGTCGCGATGGCCTGACTCGAGCACCCCGCGCCACCCAGCGCGACGAGGACCGCGGCTCCGAGGCGACGCGCGCTCACTCCGCCGCGACTCCCGGGTGCCGCTGGCCCTCGCGAGGGCGCCGCTCGAGGAGCTTCACGGGCAACCCCTCCGACGGCGTGAGCGTGATCGCTCTGCGCTCGATCTTCACCGGCCGTTTGCCCGCGAGCGTGAGCCGTGTCCGAAGGAGCAGCTGAGCCGTGACCATCTTCATCTCGTAGAGCGCGAACGCCATGCCGATGCAGCGCCGCACGCCGCCGCCGAACGGGAAGAACTCGGCGGGCGTCATCTTCTTCTGGAGGAACCGATCCGGGTGGAACCGGGTCGGGTCCGGGTACGCCTCGGGGCGGCGGTGCGCGAGGTAAATCGAGCACACGACGGCCATCCCCTTTGGGAAATCGTAACCGCCAATCGTCATCGGCTTGTCGAGGACACGGCCGACGATCGGGATGATGGGTTGATGGCGGAGGGCCTCGCGGCAGGTAGCGTCCAGGTAGGGGAGCGCCCCGATCACCGCGGACGTGAGCGGGCCCTTCGCGCGCGCCTCCTCGAGCTCCTCGAGGAGCCTCGCCTCCACCTCCGGGAGATCGAGGATCCATCGGAACGCCCAGGAGATCGCGGTCGCCGTGGTCTCGTGACCGGCGACGAGGAGCGTCGTGAGCTCGTCGCGCAGCTCCTCGTCGCTCATCGGCTGACCGTCCTCGTCTCGGGCATCGACGAGCAGGGAGAGCACGTCGTCGCGTCCCTTCGTGCCCTCGCGCCTTCGGAGGTGGATCTCCTCGAGGAGGAGTTTGTCCGTTCTATCGCGCGTGCGGACCGCTTTGCCCCACGGGCTGAAGCGGCCGAGGTCGACGCGCATCATGGGCAGCAAGAACGGGGGCCACGTGAGGACGTCGAGCGTCTCGGTGACCGACTTTCGGAGAGCCTCCTCACGTGGGCCGGGATCGACGCCGAACACGTTCCGGACGATGACGTGAAGCGCGATCTTGTTGAGCCTCTCGTGGAGCGAGAAGCGCTCGCCGAGCGGCATCGCGTCGATGACCTCGTCCGTGAGGTCGCGCATGATCTCGCCGTACTTCACCATCCGCTCGCCGTGGAACGGGGGGAGCAGGAGGCGCCGCTTGCGGAGGTGGGGCGCTTTGTCTGCCATGAGGACGCTCTTGTCCCCGAGGAACGCAGACAGTGACTTGTTGAACTCGCCGGCGAGGAGATCCTCCCCGTTGTCCGAGAACACGTGCTTGACCACCTCGGGCTCGCTGAACACCGCGATCGGGGGCAGACCCGGGAGCTTGAACGTGAACGCGTCGCCGAGCGTCTCGTGGCACTCGTCGAAGAACTCGTAGGGGGTGCGCATCCACCGGTACGTCGTGACGACGGAGGGCAACTTCGGACTGGGGGGGAGCGTCATCGGCTGTCCTCTCTCGGGGGTCAGAACCGCGAGACGATCTCGAGGCGGGCGCCTTCGAAGGGGGGGAATTGTCTGCAGACGCCGGACACGCAGCGGATCGCACCGCGCCGCTGCCCGACGAACAAGCTCGCGTTGTCGAAGACCTTCGCCCACCACTTCTTGCTGTCCTTCGCGCGGAACGTGATCCCTCCGCTGAAGTAGTGGCAGAGCCGAGTGTCCGGGTCGGGCGTGCAGCCCGGCCGCCCGAGGTACTCGTAGCCGAAGGTGAAGCCGAAATACGGCGCGATGTGGAGCGCCGTGTAGTTCTCACCCTCGTTCCACGAATCGCTCGTGAGGAGCGGTTCGAAGCGGTGGCGGTGGAGGCCCTGGAATTGGATCGAGACGTCCCCCTTGATGTGCTTGGTGATGTCGTAGCGGACGTAGCCCTCGCGGTAGAACACGTCCGTCGCGCCGCTCCCGCTCGCGTTCTCCGCGGGGACCTCGCGATCGGTCGTGCGGCTGCCGACCCAAGCCTTGAAGAGCGAGTCTCCGTCGTCGAACTCGATCTCCCCGCCAATCGCCGCGTCCCACGTGTTCGTGCGGAGCTCGGGCGCCGTGTCGCAGGCGAAGTTGTTCACGTCGATCTCGCTGAAGCTCACGTAGTGGCCGAGCCAGGCGTACGAGAGGATGTCCTCGCGCATGCGGTAGTCGACCTTCGCCTTCGCGCCCGTGATGCAGAGGTTCGGCGCGCCGAGCTGCTCCACGTAGTTCGGCTCCGCGGTGGGGATGTTGCTGTAGGCGACGGTGTCGAACTCGGGGCCCGCGAACGACGGATCGGCGGCGCCGCTCGCGTTCACGTTGGCCGACAGCGGGAAGAACTGTCGGTAGTGCTTCCCCTCGAGGTTGAACGTGATGGGGCCGCCGCGCAGCGTGGTCGACAGATAGATCGCGTAGCCGAGGCGGTCTTGGACGACCTTGTAGATCCCGTTCGCGTTGGGCGCTCCGATCGCGCGCCCGTCCGTCAGGCTCTGCCCCGCGGCTTCGATGTACGCCTCGCCGATCTTCCCGATCTTCGGGAAATTCAGGGAGCCGCTGAACGTCCATTGTCTGTTGTGGAGGCGCGCCTGATTCGTCGTGTCGAACACCGGGAAGTCGGCGGCGCACTCCTTCGCGACGTCCGGGGAGGGCGCTGCGGCGACGCAGTCGATGTACTCGCGGTCGTACGACTTGCGGAACAACCAGGACGAGTGCGCGCCGATCTGCAGCCACTTGGGACCCGCCTCCACGCTCGTCCCGACGATCGTGTCCTCGAGGTAATTCGGTCTCGCGCGATCCGTCACGTGCCCCGCGTGGCCGAGCTCGTCGAACTGGTAGGTGACGAGGTCGTCCCCCGTCGGGAAGCCGAGGAAGAACGGGGAGCCGTCCCCGTTCAGGCGCCTGCCGCTGATCTCGTCGACGCGCACCGGGTTCATCTGCCCCGCGAACACCGTCGTGCTGACCTTGATGTCCTTCGAGGACTTCTTGAGCTCGACCTTCCCGCCCCGCACCGTCGTGTCGCTCGCGAGGTCGTCCTCCTTGCGGACGGAGAACACGAGGCCGCGCCCGAGCTGCGCGTAGAAGTCGCCGAGCGTGAGCTCGAAGCCCGCGGTGCTGTATCCGCCGGTGATCTTGGACGGGTAGTACGCGTTCCGGAAGCGCGTGTTGAGCTCGCGCTTGAACGAGTTCACGTAGTCCCACGTCTGGACGCCGGACTCACCCGGCGCGGCGCGGCTCAGCGCGAAGTCGTAGAGCTCGGCGTCGCTCGGCGTCGCGTCGATGAACGTCGCCGTGTCGAGGCGGATGCTGCCCGAGAACTTTTTGTACGACCCCTTGATGTTGAACCGATCGAGCCACTCGCCGTACGTGTCGTCCACGATCGTCGAGGGCGCCGCCTTGCCCGTATCGGGCGAGTTGCGGTCGTCGAAGTGGTACGTGAAGTACGCGGTGTTCGTGATCTCGAGGTTGAAGACCTCCCCCTTCTTCTCGTCCCCGATGCCGAACGCGCTCGCGCGCGCGGGCACCCACGCCACATAGAGGAGCGCGGCCAGAGAGGCGGCCGCGGTGCTTCGCGCTCGGAGCACGCGCATCGATCCGATCAGGGGAGGAGCTTCGCGATGAGCTCTTCGAGCTTCTTCTCGTCGCCCGGCACGTAGCTCCCGTGCTCGTCCGCGATCGCGCCGTTCTTGCCGATGACGACGGTGTATGGCCGATCGTTCTTCGGCGTGTACTTCGCGTAGACGCTCGTCTGCGGGTCGAGCAGCACGTGGAACACGTCCATCCCCTTGTCGTGCACGACGGAGTTCACGTGGGAGAGCTCCTCCGGCCCGTCGAGGGACACCGCGAGGACGACGAGCCCTCGGTCCTTGTACTTCTCGTAGAGCTTCACGAGGTGCGGCATCTCCTTCAGGCAGGGGTCGCAGGTCGTCTCCCAGAAATCGAGGATGACGACGTTCTTCCCGTGGAAGTCCGAGAGGCTCACCTGCTCGCCGTCGATCGAGTCGAGCGTGAACTCGGGCGCCTGCTTGCCGACGACGTTCATCGCCGGGTCCTTCGAGGGATCGAGCTTCGGCGCGCTCGAGGTGGCGGCCGTCGTCGTGGTGGTCGCCGCCACCTCGCCGGTCGGCTCGGTGGCGTTGGGGGTGGAGCTGCACGCCGAGAGCGCGACGGAGAGCGCGAGCGTCGAAAGGACCGAGGGGAGACGAAGGGGCATGGGGGTGTCTTCTGCGGCGTCTAGGGCTTGAGGAGGGCGTCGAGGTTCTGGAAGAAGGCGCCGCCCTCGTCGGGGACCCCTGCGACGACGTCCACGATCTGCATCGTGCGCGTGTCGACGAGGATGTTAACCGGAAACGAATCCGTGTTGAACGACGCGCCGAGCTTCCGCTCCGGGTCGAGCGCGCAGGGGAACGTGGACTTGTATTTCTTCACCCAGCTCACGAGCTCGGTGGGCGTCGCCGCGATGCCGCCCTTCGGCCCGTCCGCGAGATCGAACAGGAACTCCGCGCCGAGCGGCTTGTACTGCTCGTAGAGCTTCGGGAGGATCGTCTTCGCCTCGAACTGACAGGGCGTGCACCACACCGCGCCGATGTCGATGAGGAGCGCTTTCGGCTTGGGTTGGCCCTCGCCGTACGGCGAGCCCGCGGGGTACACGCCGTCCCCCGTGGGGTTGTAGAAGTCCGCGAGCGTGATGGGCACGAGCGCGGTGGGATCGGCGCTCGCCGCGGGCGCGGGGAACCCCGCGAGCTCGAAGTTCGTGATGACGCTCGTCTTCGTCACCCCGTAGGGGCCACCCGGGTACGAGATCGCGGTCTTCGCCTGGCCTTGGCCCGCTGGGAACGGAGGGACCTCGACGTCGCACCCGAGGAGGGGGAGCAGCGTCACGAGGACGAGGGCGGGGCGAGTCTTCATGGCGACAACCGGTCCGAGGTCGGGCGCCGAGCCTCGGGCGATCACTATCCCGGCGGGCGGAGTTCGCGTCAAGCCGGGGAGCGCTGCGTTTGCCGGGCTCTTCCGCCATGTTCTCATCCGCGGTATCAGCCGTCTCTCGCCCATGACGAAGCCCGCTCCGACTCCGTCGCGAACCTCCCTCGTGGCTGCGACCGCGCTCGTCGCGCTCGTCGCGCTCGTCGCGAGCGCGACCGCGTGCGGCAAGACGTGCGAGGAGCAGGGCGGGGTGGTGGTCAACGGGTTCTGCGAGGGCAAGTGCGAGCCCAGCAAATGCCTCGAGGGGAATGTCTGCTCCGGGAACCGGTGCGTGCTCGTGTGCACCTCTCAAGCCGACTGCGCCGAGGGCCAATCCTGTGCACCCGCGAAGGCCGACGACGGCAGCGACATCCTCGCCTGCACCTACGCGAGCGGCACGCAGCGGCTCGATCGCGCGCCCACCCTCGACGCGTGCGACGACGAGGACCCCGACGCCGACTGCCTCGAGTGACTCGCGAAAAGAATCGATCCGCCACGACGCCAAGGCCGCCAAGGCGAAACACCCAAAAGTCTTCTTCGCCCGCTCTTGGCGCTCTTGGCGGTTTGACTCACTCTACCGAGCAGCGAGAGGCACGTGCGCCCGACGACTGCGGAGGGCCCACCTGAGATCGCGTGAATACCCGGTGATTCGAGCGGGTCGATCCTCTAGGCTCGCGTCATGGCGAACGCGCGGCGGAAGAAGCTGATCGTCCCTACCCTCCTCTCGGTCAGCATGCTCGGCGGTGTCGCCACATGCACTGCGGAACAGGAGTGCTACGACCGGCGCACGGAGGCGGAGTGCAAAGAGCCCGGGATCTACGCGTGCCAATGGCTCCCGCAGCTCAACGCGTGCTCCCCCAACTGCCCGGCCCACAAGAACCAAACGGAGTGTGAGGATGACCCGGACTGCGCGTGGGAGGGCTCACTCTGCGGAGACTCGTTCGCCTGATGAGCGAACGGACGGCCGGTCTGGCCGTCACCCCTACGCGAGAGGTCCTCGGCCTCGAGCGGGCTTCAGCGTCACGCCTTCGTCGTAGTAGGCGGCGCCTCCGCCCGCGTCCGTCTCGCGCGCGCGGATGAACGCGTTCGGGCCGCCGAGGCTCCCCCACCGACCCTTCGGGTAGAGCACGATATCGGGGCGGAGCTTCGGGTCGTGCTTCACACGGACCGGCGCCTCGTGGATCACGCTCGCGAGGATCGCCTCCGCCCCGTCGGGGATCCCGGGGGCCGCGTCCGGATGGATCCACGCGGTGGGGAGCTCCTCGAGCTGGGACGCCCTCGACACCTGTGAAGCTTGTGTTCGGTAGCTCGAGATCGACATGAGCTCGAGCGGATACGCCGGGTCACGGGGCGCCGGCGCGGCCGCGAAGTCCGCGACGAGCTGGAAGCGCTGCGTGGGCGTCGGGTAGACGCGATCTTCGAAGAGGACACGCGGCGCCGCGGGCTTTCGCAGCGCGCTCTTCGCGAGCGACTCGCGCGTGACGCCGCCCGCGTTCATGGGCGCGAGGAGGCGATCGATGTACTCCTCCGCCGTCCCGGAGAGCCGCGCGCCGAAGCCGAGGCGCTCCGCGAGCGCGCGATAAATGTCGAGATCGGATCGCACGCCTTCCGGCGGAGGGACGACGGGCTGCGCGAGCTGCACCCACGAGTGGCCGTACGCGCCGACGACGTCGTGCTCCTCGAGCATGGTGGTCGTCGGGAGCACGACGTCCGCGAGCTCCGCGGTGTCCGTGAGGAACGCGTCCAGGACGACGACGAAGTCGATCGAGGAGATCGCGCGCGCGACCGTCTTCGAATCGGGCAGCATGCTCACCGGGTTCCCGTTGTCGATGACCGCGACCCTGAGCTTCGGATCCGCGCGGAGGATCTCCTCGCCGAGGAGGGGCTCGAGGAGCGTGCGCGCGCCCGCGTTTTCGGGGCGCTTGATGAACGAGGTGTCGAACCCGCCGCGCCGCGCGAAGTAGTAGCTCACGCCACCACCCGGCACGCCGATGTTCCCCGTAATCGCGCCGAGCGCGTCGAGCAGCCGCACGGTCGCGGAGCCGTGACGCCGGCGCGCGAGGCCCCAGCCGACGAACAGCGTCGCGGGCTTCGCGCGCGCGTACACGTCCACGAGATCGTGGATGACGGACGGCTCCACGCCCGCGAGCTCCGCCCACCCCGCGACGGAGTGGCGGCCCGCGAGCGCGCGGAACGCGCCCTCCCCGTCGCACCGATCGAGCGACGCGCGGTCCTCGATTCCGGCGTCGAACACGGCGCGCGCCATCCCGAGCGCGAGGTACCCGTCACCGCCGGGCCGCACGGAATAGAAGCGATCGGTGAGCGCGGCGGTCTTCGCGTTGAACACCGGATCGATCCCGACGATCGTCGCGCCGCGCGCGCGCGCGCGCTTCAGGCGAGGGATCAAATGGACGCCCGTCTCCGCGACGTTCTTTCCCCAGAGCAGGATGGAGCGCGCGTTGTCGAGATCGTCGAGGTCGTGCGCGTCCTCGTGCCCCATGTCCGCCATCTGCGCCGCGTCCCCCGCGCCCGAGCAGATGTCTCCGCGCTTGTGCGTCACGGGCCCGAGGAGCTCGAAGAAGTGGCGGTTCAAGAGCTTGAGCAGGCCGAGCGATCCCCCGCTCTGGTAGTGGAGAATCGAGGACGCCCCGAACCGATCGCGCGCGTCGCGGAGTTGGGCGGCGACGAGATCGAGCGCCTCGTCCCACGTCGCGGGAACGAGCCCGTCGCGCCCCTCCTGTCCTCGCGTCGACGCGGTTCGTCCGCGCCGCACGAGGGGCGTGGTCACGCGCTCGCTCGAGTACTGACGCTCGAGGTAGTGGTCCGTCCGGTAGCACAAAAATCCGCGCGTGATCGGGTGAGCCGGATCTCCACGGAGCGCGACGATTCGGCTGTTCTCGACGGTCGCGAGGATCTGACACGCGTCCGGGCAATCGCGCGTGCAAGCGGTTCGAACGACGTGCGTCATCCGCCACTGATTAGCAGATCCACTGCGCTCCACGCGGCCGCGTCCTCGCTGCCAGCAACGTGCTTTTTGGGTTCTCGAAAGCCCATCCGTCGTGTTGAATGCGAGCGAGGAGCCGACATGAACCGAAAAATGAAGCTTATCGCCACGCCGTTCGCGCTCGCCGCCTTGGCGACGCCGATGTTCCTCGCGAGCTGTGACACGATCGGCACGAACCCGCTCGATCAGCTGTGCTGCAAGGACTTCAAGCCCGGCACGAACATGCTCGCGGTCGACTGGGGCCTCGACGCCACGGGGAACGCGGAGTTCGGCGCCGCGATGCAAGCGGTGGGCGACTTCTCGGCCACGGCGCAAGGGATGATCAACGACCTCGGCGTCGCCTGCAAAGGCATGGCGATCGACATGGGCGCGGATCCGGAGAAGATCGACGAGGCCGATCCGAACAAGTTCACCGTCGCGTGGTGCGCGGAGGCGATGTCTCAGCTCGCGACGCTCAAGGCGAGCGCGCAGCTCTCGATCGTGATCCAGCCGCCGCACTGCGAGGCGAGCTTCAGCGCGAAGGTCGACTGCCAGGGCAAGTGCGACGCGACCGTCGAGTGCATGTACACGCCGGCCGAGCTCAAGGCGTCCTGCAGCACGGGCAAGCTGAGCGGCCAGTGCTCCGCGCAGTGCAACGGCAAGTGCGAGGGCTCGGCGAACCTCGCCGTCACGTGCAACGGGCACTGCGAGGGCTCCTGCGAGGGCAACTGCAGCACGGGCATGATGGGCTCTCAGTGCGACGGCACCTGCGACGGCAAGTGCCGCGGCACGTGCGACGTGGACGGGAGCGCGACGGCGACGTGCGAGGGCACCTGCACCGGCGACTGCTCGGTGGAGTTCACCGCCCCGAAGTGCAAGGGGGAGTTCAAGCCACCGAACGCGTCGTGCGAGGCGAAGGGCTCGTGCGAGGCGTCGTGCGACGCCAGCGCGTCCGCGAAGGCCGAGTGCACGCCGCCGGCGGTCGACATCGAGTTCACGGCGTCGACGAACGTCGATCAGAAGGTCGCGGCGCTCAAGAAGTGGCTCCCGCAGATGTACCTGATCGTCGAGGGCAAGCTCGGCCTCCTGAGCGGGCAGATCGAGGCGTTCGGCGACCTCACCGCGAAGTTCAACATCGACCCGACGAGCAGCGCGACCGCGCTCTTCTGCTTGCCGACGGCCGTCCAGGCGCTCGCGGACGCGGGCCTGAACATCGCCGGTACGATCGACGCCGGCGTCAAGATCGTCACGGACGTGGGCGTCGGCACGCCGCCGAAGAAGTAGCCCCGGTCGAGGTCGACGGGCGAGCGGCCCGAGGCCACGTGGACGTCGTCCGCGCGGGCTTCGGGCCGTTCGGCTTTGCGTTCAGGCGCTTTCGGTCGTAGTGCGCGTGCATGGCACTCACGGTGGAGACCGCGCACGCCGCGCTCGCGCAGATCCGAGAGCCCGAGGTCGGCAAGCCGATCACCGAGCTCGACATGATCCAGGACCTCGAGGTCGAGGGCGATCGCGTCTCGTTGAAGGTCGACCTCATGACGCCGGCGTACGGGCCACGCGAGCCCCTGCGCGAGCACGTCGACGCGGCGCTGAAGAAGGCGGGCGCGAAGGGCGTGTCGATCGAGTGGGGCTACCGGATGACGACGCGCGACATCCAGCCGGACGACATGTGCCCGGGGGTCGCGAACATCGTCCTCGTGATGAGCGGGAAGGGCGGCGTGGGCAAGAGCACCGTCGCGACGAACCTCGCGATGGCGCTCGCCCGGTCGGGCGCGCGCACGGGCCTCCTCGACGCGGACATGTACGGCCCCAGCATCCCTACGATGTTCGGCGTGAACGGTCGCCCCGTCTCCGCCGACGGTCAGAAGTTCCTCCCGCTCGAGCGGTTCGGGCTCAAGCTGATGTCGATCGGCTTCATGCTGCCGAACGCGCGTGAAGCCGTCGTCTGGCGCGGGCCGATGTTGCAGAGCGCGCTCCTCCAGTTCCTGAAGGACGTGGAGTGGGGCAAGCTCGACTACTTGGTGCTCGACCTGCCGCCCGGCACGGGGGACATCGCGCTCTCGCTCTCGCAGAAGGTGAAGACGACGGGCGCGGTGATCGTGACGACCCCGCAAGAGGTCGCCCTGCAGGACGTCTACAAGAGCGTCAGTATGGCGAAGAAGGTCGGGATCTCGATCCTCGGCGTGGTCGAGAACGAGAGCTATTTCGTGTGCGACGGCTGCGACAAGAAGCACGCGCTGTTCGGGTCGGGGGGCGGGCAGGCGGTCGCCGATTTCGCGGAGGCGCCGCTCCTCGGTCAGATCCCGCTCGTCCCGGCCGTCCGCGAGTGGGGCGACGCGGGCACACCCATCGTCCAGGCCGCGCCCGAGAGCGTCGTCGCGAAAGCGTTCGTGGACTTCGCGTACCGCCTCGCGGGGCGGATCAGCGCGCACAACATCGAGACCCGGGGCGAGACGTTCGTCATCGACCGCTCGGGTGGAAAGAACAAGCACCTCCCCATCGCTCGCTGAGGCCGAGCTGCCTCTGAACGTTCGACCCGTCTGGTTCGGGTCCCCTCCGCTGACTAGTCTGCGCTCCCTCGTCTCCCCCCGGGGGACGCCCTGTTTCACCGTTCTTCATCACAGAGGCGCGCTGAGAACTCGTCTCGCGCGCGTCATCGACCGCGACCACACGCCCGACGTCCGCACGGGCACGAGAGCCATATGAGCAACGAATCCGACAACGCGTCGACCGCGCCCGACCCGGCGCCGGCCCCCACCCAAACTCCCGAGACGACTGCCGCGGCCGAGCCATCGCCCGCCGCCGAGGCCGCGACGCCCGCCGAGGCCGCGCCCGCCCCCGCCGCAGAGGCGACGGACGCGTCGAGCGATGCCTCCGAGGATGGTGACGAGGGCGACGACGAGGGAGAGGGCGAATCCGCGGGCAGCGGAGAGGCCACGACCGCGGCGCCGGATGGTGCGGCTCCCGTGAAGAAGAAGCGGCGTCGACGCCGCAAGAAGAAGCCCGCCGCGGCTCCGGGCGCGGAAGGTGCTGCGCCAGCGGAAGGCGCGGAGGGCGCACCGCCCGCCGACGAGGCCGCTCCGCACGAGGAGGGCGCGAGCGGAGAGGAGCGCAAGAACAAGCGCCCGCCGCCGAACCGAGAGCCCCTGCCGTTCCGCGTGGGCGAGGAGGTGTTCGGGCGCGTGGAGCGCGTGACGGAGCACGCCATCTGGGTGGACGTCGCGGGCAAGGCGCTCGGCCTGTTCGATCGGCGTGAGCTCGGCGAGGGCGAGCCCCCGACCGAGGGAGATCAGTTCATCGCGACGGTCGCGAGCCACGGCGTTCGCGGCGGTATGCTCCGCATGTCGCGCGCCCCGCTGATGGTGGAGGACGCGAAGAAGAAGGTGGAGGCCGCGAAGGACTCGGGCGAGCCGGTGGAGGGCTTCGTGACGGGCGCGGTGCGCGGCGGCCTCGAGGTCGACATCGACGGCTTGCGCGCGTTCGCCCCCGCGTCGCACGTCGAGCTCCGACCGGGCGCGGATCTGTCTCCGCTCGTCGGGCAGCGGCTGAACTTCATCGTCGTCCAGTACGAGAAGAAGGGTCGAGACGTCGTCGTCTCTCGGAAGAAGTTCCTCGCGGACGAGGCGCAGAAGTCGCGGGACGAGCAGCTCGCGGCGCTCGAACCCGGGTCGATCCACAAGGGCATCGTCCGGACGGTGGTGCAGTGGGGCGCGTTCGTCGCCCTGCCGGACGCGGGCGGCATCGAGGGCCTCATCCACGCGAGCGAGGCGAGCCACGATCGGAGCGTGAAGCTCGGGGATCTGTTCAAGCCCGGCGATCATGTGGAGGTGAAGGTCCTCCGCGTCGACGAGAAGAAGAAGCTCTGGCTCTCGCGCAAGGCGATCACGAACGATCCCTGGGACGCGGTGAAGGAGAAGTACGCGGTCGGCACGCGGCACACGGGGAAGATCGTGCGCATCCAGCCGTTCGGCGTGTTCATCGAGCTCGAGCCCGGGATCGACGGGCTCTGCTACGTGGCCGACCTGTCGTTCAAGCAGGTCACGCACCCGAGCGACATCGTGAAGATCGACGATCCCATCGAGGTCGTCGTGGCGACGTGCGATGGGCCCACGCGGCGCATCTCGCTCCACGCCGCGCCCCCAGCGGACGAGGCGGGCGAGCCGCGCCCGAAGGTCGGCCCGCACCGCATCGTGAAGGTCGCGGTCGTGCAGGCGACCGAGGCCGGCCTCATCGTGCGCGTCATCGGCCTCTCCGGCCGCGCGGCGCGCGGGTTCATCCCGGCGGGCCACACGGGCACGCAGCGCGGAACGGATCTGCGCAAGCAGTTCCCCGTGGGGACGAAGCTCGAGGCGAAGGTCCTCGAGGTGGATCCGCGCCGCGGCGAGACGAAGCTCTCCATCCGAGCGCTCCGCGAGGACACCGAGAAGGCGGCCTACCAGGAGTACCGCGCGAGCGTCGCCCGCGAGGCGAAGTTCGGCACGTTCGCCGACCTCCTCAAGAAGTAGTGGTTGGCTGAAAGCGCTCGCCCGCCGTGGAGGCGAGCACGCTTCACGGATCCTCCGCGCCCATCTTCCGAAGGGAGGTGGGCGCGGCGGATCACTGCGGCGCGCCTGGGCAGGCGTTTCCCGTCGCCCAGTAACCCGTCGCCGGGTCGGTCGGGTCTTCGATCATGAACCGATCCGTCAGCTCGTCGAAGTGTGCGAACGCGTCCCCGATGCTGATCGAGGATCCGGCGACGGTGCCGTTGCACGCGGTCATTCGAAGGTCGATGCGATCGCTGCCCGTGAAGACGTGGGCCGCCTGATCACCACCGTTCCGGAGGATGATCGCCGTGCTCCCCGTTGGCAGATCGCCCTCTTCGCGCGCTCCCTGTCCGTTCTCGGTGTGGTCGCGGATGTCCCTCATCGTGTCCAGCACGCGCGTCGAAAAGTCTGGCGCGCCTCCGCGCCACGTGAGACGCCCGTCCGACGCGTAGATCACGGAGCCGCTCCGAAGCTTGGGATCGTTGCGATCGTCGATGAGGAGGTGGGGCGTGGACAGGTGGTGGACGAGGACGTGGACGTTGTCGTAGCAGGGGGACACGTCTTCCGCGTGGAACGCCGCGCAGCTCTCGTCGACGATGAAACCGCGCGCCTCCATCGTGACGCGTTGAAACTGATCGCGGAACGCGGACGGCGCGTTGCCGGGTCGGTAGTTCGCGTCGGAGCACGGGACGTCGTCTACGTCGGCCGCCGAGTAGGGGTCGCGCAGGGTGAGGGGCCCGCATGCGTGCGTGACCCGGTAGGTGTCGTCGTAGACGTTGAAGTCCGGGGAGGCCCCAGCGACGTATCGACCCTCGTTGTCGAGCCCCCCCTGCAGGAAGGAGTCGATGCCCACGCGCACCAACGCGTGGGGCGCGACGACGTGGATCCGGTCGGCCATCAAGTCGGCGCCCTGAAGCACCCAATTGGCGGCGTCCGAGCCGCCGACGATCCAGACGATGTCCGCGTCGGCGAACGACGTCGAGATGTCCGGTTTCCCGTCTCCGTCGATGTCGCGACCCGCGTCCGTCGCGAGCATGTGGAACATGGCGTCCCACACGTTTCGCCCTCGATGAAAAGCGTCGACCAGGCTCCGGCGCGTCTCGTGAGGGAGGTCGGCGAGTAGTGCGGCCGATCCGTCGGTCGACATCGCGGCGAGGTTCTCCTCGGGCACGCCGTCCGTGACGGGGGTTGCCTCGATCGCGTCCGACGAAAGCTCTCCACACCGGTTGATCGCGACGCGGTGATAGGACGCGAGCGGTCCGCTCTCTTGCAAGAGGCCGTCGGCGCTGATTGAAGCGGGGGTCGGGGCGTCTGGGTGCAGATTGGACAAAGTCTTCGCCGTGTCGGATTGCCCGAGGGACGGAAAGAACCGGTAGGCGACCCACGTCGCTGCGCCTGCGAACGTCGAGCCGGCCGCGTCGAGGTAGAAGATCCAGTTCCGCGACCCGGCATCTCCGGGGCGCACGTAGACCTGCCCGCGCGTACCGTCGACGCATCGAGCCTCGTCCGCCGCGACGCACGCGTCGCTGCCGTCGCGACAGCGCGGCACCCACGCGGCGCGCATGCAACCGGCGCCGTTGCACCCTGCTTTGAGCGACGACACGGGCGGAGGCGCGTCGAACGCGGCCTTCGCGCATGCGTTCGCGCTCGCTCCAGATGCGCACAGCGCGTCACTGCCATTGACCGCGCCGACCGCTCGGGTGAGCGGTGCATCGCAGTCCAGCGGGAACGACGCGTCCGCTTCGGCCGCGAGTTCGACGACCCTTGCGGCGAAGAGCGAGGTGCAATGCTGGACGTACGTGTCACTACCGGTTCCGCCACCGCTCCCACCGCCTCCACCAGTCGACGGTCCGTCCGTCGATGTCGTCGAGCAGGCGACGAGCGCGGCCGCGCACAGGAGACCCATCCGCGAGGTGGCTCGGAAGCGTGAGCGTCGGTCGTGCATCCGACGTATGACACTGCCGCGCTACGGGAGGGAAAATGGAGTCGTTCGACGCGCGCGCCCAGGTCGCCGCGTGGCCGGCGTCGCCAAACACCCTCCGCAGCCAAAGCGCGGGCGTCGCTAGGCTCCCCGGCTTGGTTCTCGCGATGAAGTCTGCTTCCGCCGGAGCTCGTAGGCGCCAGATGATCCCGGTGCGGAGCCGCACGATCGAGTGCTCGAACGATGGGGGCGCGACCGAAGACGAGAGGTTGCGGCGCCGTCGAGAATGAGAAAGACGGCGCGTCGATGAGTCTCCGCCACCCATGGTTCCTCGCACTCCTATTGACCGCTTGCCGGTTGCCGGGCGCGGCGTTCGTCGCCGAAGAGCGCGACGTGAAGTACACGAGCGTCCTTGACGATCGCCCCGCGGTCGCGCCGGAGAGCGTGCAGATCCTGGGCGTCGACGAGCTCCCCGAGGGCTTCGATCGGGACACGACGTCGGGGCAACTGCTCGTCGCGCCGCGCTTTCCGAGCGCCGACGACCCGCACGTCATCCTGGGCAACCTGTCGATCACCGAGAAGTTCGATGCGGACGTGGACGAGCTCAAGGCGAAGAAGCCGGAGAGTCCGGATCGGATCGCGGCGATCAAGCTCGAGGCGGCACGACACGGCGCGAACGCGTTGATTCGAACCGCGGCGTACTACGACCAGGGCGCGTGGGGGACGAGCTTCTACCGGGGCGGTTACGCGGCCGTGTACCTCTCGATGAAGCCGAAGGCCTACCCCTCGGTCGACGAGCTGATCACGCGCCTCAAGCTCCCGGAGGGCTTTCACGAGATCCAGCGCGTCGCGCTCGACCTCGCGGATCTCCGCACGGCGACGATCGACGTGCCGCTGAAGCGCGGGAGCTGCTACCTGCTCGGGCTCGCGTTCGAACCCGGAGAGGTCTTCCGACCCCAGAAGGGCCCGGACAAGGTGACGCCGATCGACTTCAAGCTGGACCTTCCGAAGCCCCTCGTCATCCCGGGCCGCAATGTGATCTGGGCCGGCGCCGGCTCCCTCTTCGCGTACTCGGACAAGTCCGACGGCAAGAGCTGGCACGAGCTCGATGGCGTCTGGTCGCGCGCGGGGGCTGGCGGCCTGATGTGTCCCGTCGTCGACGATCAAAAAGGGAAGGTCAGCTTCTACACCACGTTCGGCTCGGCGACGGAGCACCCGCCGCCGTTCAACCCGGGGAAAGGCGCGGCGCAGGTGATCGTGTTCGAGCAGAAACTGCCCAAGGCGGAGCTCGACGAGAAGCTGTGTGGGATGTGCTTCGACATCTCGAAGCAGTGCAGCCTTCGCAAGTCGCTCGCCACGTGCGAGCCCCTTCAGAGCTGCCTCGCGACCGTCCACATGCCTTTCGGAGTGTGCGAGCCGTTCCTCGATCAGTGAGGCCGGCAACCTGGGCGCGCGCCTCAACGCGCCATCGTGAGACGACGTTCCAGCGCGGCTCGGATCGCGTCGGAGGGCGCTGCAACGAGCGCCGCTTGGCCCAGCGCGCGAGCGCGCTCGCCCTGGCCTGCTCGTCGGTGGAGATCGGACAAGACCGCGGGCCACACGTACGACCTTCGAATCCATTCGGGCGGGTCCAGGCCCTCGATCACGGCGAGCGCGGCTTCGGGGCCGCGCCACTCCGCGACGGCGATCGCGCGGTTCAACGTGTGGAGGGGTGATGGCGCCACGCGGTCGAGCAGCTCGTAGCAGGCGACGACGCGGTCCCACCGGGTGTCCTTCATCGTCCCCGCGATGCAGTGCTCGGCCGCGATCCCCGCCTCCGCGTGGTAGCGGCTGAAGAGATCCCCCTCGGCAGCCCGCCCGAGCCACGCGAGCCCGCTCTGGATCTGCGCCGCGTCCCAGCGGGATCGATCCTGTTCGTCGAGGAGGAGGAGCGCGCCGTACGGGTCCTGCCGCGCCGACAACCGCGCGAGGTGCAAGTCCATCAGCGCAAGCAGGGCGTACGTGGCCGGTGTGCGACCGGCCGGGTGATCCACCAGCACCGATGCGAGCCACCTCGCGTCTTCGCAGAGCTCACGACGAACGGGCCCCTCGGCGTGCGACGACAGGTGCCCTTCGGTGAAGATCGCGTGGAGGATCGCGAGCACCGCGGGCAACCGCGTCGTGAGCTCCGCAAAGGTCAGCGCCTCTGCGCTCGGCGGCGTGATGCGCAGACGCGCCTGTGCGCGCTGGAGGCGCTTGTAGACGTTCGCCTCCGACAGGAAGAGGCGCTCGGCGATCTCACGCACCCCGAAGCCGGAGAGCGTCTTCAGAGCGAGCACGATCTGCGACTCCACGGGGATGGCGTCGTCGCACGCGAGGAACAGCATACGGAGTAGGTCGTCGCGAATCTCCCCAGCGAGGGACGCGTCGGGCGGCTCCGCGAACGAAGGGGCCGCCGTGGTGTCGAAGTGTTCGGCGGCCAGACGGTCCCGGCGCCCGCGCGTGCGGAGCTCGCTGACGAGGTGGTGATGCGCCACGCGCGAGAGCCACGCCGAGGGGTTGTCCGGGAGCGCGCCACGGGGCCACGTCTCCACGGCCGCGAGCAGCGCCCCTTGGACGGCGTCCTCGATCGCCTCGAGGCGATGCGCGCCCACACGTCGCACCAGCATCGCGACGAGACGTGCGTACTCGCGTCGGAAGAAGTCGCTCCCGATCGCCGCGGTCATCCTGGGCGGCGAATCTCGATCACCTCGACTCCCGAGCCCGGGCCGACCAACCCCGGACAAGCCCGGGCGATCTCGACGGCCGCGTCGAGACTCGCGGCAGCGACGATCATGTAGCCGCCGAGGAGCTCCTTCACCTCGATGAACGGGCCGTCCGGCGCAGGCGAGGGCGCCGCGACGCGGCCTTCCCCGAGTTTGCCTCCCAGGTCGACCAGCTGCTCTTGGAAGGTCTCCCGCCACGCGTTGAATTTTGCGTACATGCCCTGCATTTCGGCGGGTGACGGCTTCTCCTTGGGGGCCTGAGAAGGGAAGGAGCGCTGCAAACAGAGGTAGTGGGGCATCGGATCTCCTGGACTCGGCCAGCGGTGACTCGCTGGTTCGGGGATGTCGCCCGACGGGGCGACTTTTGGACATCGTCGAAGCGTCTCGATCTTCACCGAGGAGCGGCTCACCGTGTCGCTCGAGACTCGGCTTCGAGCGCGCGCATTCGCGCTTCGATCTGGTCGCGCTCGTGCCGGTTCCGCGCGGCGCGCGCGGCCTCTCGGAGCGCGCGGAGCGCGAGCTCCGGTTCGTTCGCCTCCGCGAGGAGCGCGCCTCGGACGAGGTGCACGTACGGATAGCTTGCGGTGTCGACATCGCTCTCTGCCAGGAGGTCGAGGCCTTCCTTCGCGCCTCGCGCTCGACCGAGCGCGAACGCGCGGTTCACGCGCACCGCGGGCGTCGGTCGAAAGCGCTCGAGCACCGCATAGAGGGACGCGATCTCCCCCCACTCGGTCGCGTCCGGCGAGGCCGCCCTGCAATGGACCGCAGCGATGGCGGCCTCCGCTTGAAAGGCGCCGGGCCGACCTCGGCCCACCGCGTGTTCGAGAAGCGACGTGGCCCTCGCGATCGCGCTTCGATCCCAACGCGATCGATCTTGGGCGGGCAGCGGCACCGGAGCGCCGTTGCGGTCGAGGCGCGCGCCGCGTCGAGCCTCGTGGAACACCAAGAGGGCCAGGAGCCCCGCGGCCTCCGGCTCGTCCGAGTAGGTCACCGCGACGGAGCCAGCCAGGCCGAGCGCGAGACGGCAGAGGTCGGCGCGGATCGGGTTCGCGTCGTCGGCCGACCAGTAGCCCTCGTTGAAGAGAAGGTGCACTACCCGCAGCACCGCGGGCAGACGCGCGCGCGCCTGTTCCGCGGTCGTCCCTTCGACGTCGCCCTTCTCGCGCAGGCGCTTCCTCGCCCGCGTGAGTCGCTGCTCCATGCTGCGAGGTGCGACGACGAACGCGCGCGCCACCTCCGCGTTCGAGAGCCCGACCACCGTCGCGAGCGCGAGCGCGGCGCTTTCTCCGTCTTCGAGCGCCGGATGGCAGCAGGTGAACAGCAGCCGGAGCAGGTCATCGTCGACTCCGTGCATTCCCTCGCGGTTCGCGGCCGCGATGCGCGCCCACGGGCTGGCTCGCGCGAGCGCTTCGAGCGCGTCGCCGCTGGGGTAGGCGCGCCGCCGACGCCGCTCACGATCGCGGTGCGCGTTCTGCGCGACGGTCACGAGCCAAGCCTCGGGCGAGTCTGGCAATCCAGCCGTGGGCCACGTGGAGAGGGCGCGGACGACCGCGTCGTGCAGCGCGTCCTCGGCGTCGGCGAGCGAGCCGGCGAAGCGGAGGAGCTTGCCGAGCACACCGGGGTACGCGCGTCGGAGCGCCTCGACGTGCGCCACGTCCGTCACGCGCGCCACCGCCAGTTCACGGGCCTCACCTCGATGACGTGGTGCGGATCGCCGCAGATCTGGCGCGCGCGCGTGATGGCCTGCGCCTCGTCCGCACACTCGATCAAGTAGAAGCCCACGAGCCACTCCTTCGACTCGATGAACGGGCCGTCCATGATGTCATGGCCGTCCGCGCGCACCCGGACGGTCTTCGCGGCCCGCGGTTCGTCCAACCGAGCCACCGCGTGGAGGTCGCCTCGCGACGATGCCTCCACCTGAAGCGCACGATGTCCCAAGAGCGCGGCGCGGTCGTCGTGCTCGGGGATGGGCTCGTCGGCCGATGCGGTTCGGTAGATGAGAAGGGCGTATGACGTCATCGCGTCTCGGAGGCGGGGGCGCTGCTGTTCGCCCGCCGGAGCAGAATGAACTGTTCTCGGGTTCACATCGCGAGCGATGTGAAGCGTACCCGCGGTCAGCTGCCGGCTTGCGCCCGTCGCGCGCGGCCTTCTTCGACGTACGATTTGAGACCTGCGAAAAAGCGCTTCACGCCCGCGTCCCATTGGCGGCGGACGAAGAGCGCGTCGAGGGCCGCCCCGAGCGGGCCGTACTTGAGCGTGTACTCCTGCGTCTGGTCGATCCGTGTGCCCCCGTCCTCCGCGTGGAGTGCGTAGTGGTGCCGAAGGCGCCGAACCGGGAGCGTGCACGCGTAGAGCGTGAACTCGAGCGCGCTCGCGGGCTCCCACACGGTGACGCGCTCGCGGAACCACCCACCCGCCTTGATGTCGCACTGGCGATCCGCTCCGACCCCTGCGCGCTGCACGGTGCGGAGGGCGCTCCGCTCGATGCCGGGATCGTACTCGTGCAGCGCATCCAATCGGGTGAGCGCTTCCCAGACGGCTTCGGGGGGCGCCTCGATGCGAATGGAGTTCTTGAGCACGGTCACGATCACGCCTTCTTCCAGAGCGCGAGCGCCGCGCCGCCCGGATCGCGGACGACCGCGAACTCGCCTGCTGGGCCTCGGGTCTTCTCCCGGACGAGCGCCGCGCCGAGCGCGAGGGCGCGGCTCGACGCAGCGTCCACGTCGTCGACGGCCACGAACGGGATCCACTCGTCGCGATCGCCATGGCGATCCTCGCCCCCGAGGGCGGCGAACGGACCGTCCGGCGTCGCGAGCATCGTCATGCCTCCGGGGCCGACCGAGGATTGGACGCCCAGCAGCTTCTCGAGGAACGACTTCGATTCGACGGGGCGCTCGCCGTTGTGATGGAACCAGACGAAGGGGGATGACATGTCGCGTACTCCTTGAGCGTGAGCCGCCACGCGCGGCCCGCACCCGGAGACGCCGAAGCGGCGTTCGCCACGACAGGTGCTCCGAACTTTTTTCGGGGAGTCCGGGCGCGGTTCGCCCGGGGCGCGTCAGGCGAGCTCCGCGACGGCCCGTTGCCGAATTCGGGGAGGACCGAAGATCCGCAAGCGCGGACAAGCGGCCCACCGGGCGCCTGCCTAGAGTGAGCT
>JAXLYP010000011.1:0-291300 GCA_046351395.1 Polyangiaceae bacterium | reverse complement strand
GGGGACGTCCACGACGACGCCGCCGCGCGCAGTGATGCAGGCGACGCGCTTGCCGCCCTGCTCGACGGCGCACCGACGCGCGCCCTTGAGCTCTTCGCTCACCACGCGCTTCGGGGTCGCACCGAGGACGAGGACTCCGCCCTCGATCGGGAGGACCATCGCGCTCCCGTCGGTCGCGCGGCTCTGTCCCGGCGCGGAGGGGGGCGCGCTCGCGTCGGGCGGATCACCGGCCTTCACGGTGATGCCGCTGCCCTGCGTCTCCACCTTGAAGACGTAGCTCCCCACGCCGACGTACGCGGAGTTCCCCACGGAGACGAGGACCGAGAGCGGCAGCGGCGCCTCCGCGCACGCGATCGCCTTCGGGGGGAGCGCGGCCTCGATCACGGGGAGGCGCACGTCCGTCGTCGAGTCGCTCACGACCTCGTGCAGCACCCAACCGCGCGGCGCGCAGGCGCGATCCGCGCCGCGCAGCGTGAAGTTCATCCCCGCGTCGAACCACGCGAACGCGAGCGGCCACGGCGCCGCCGGGCTCGCCTCCTCCGCGAGCGTGTCCCCTTTCACGAGCGTCGACGTCGACGCGCCCGCGACGAGCAAGTCGTGGCCGACGAACGCGAGCGGGCTCAGCACGCCGTCGCCCGACGGCTGCGCCGTGAGCACGTGCGTCGCGGTGGCGGCCACGAGAGGGAGGGGTTTCTCGAGGGCTTTGCCGAGCTCCTTCACGTGGGTCCGCCCGAGCTTGAGCTTCGAGAGCAAGTCGAGGATCCCCACGGCGGTCGGCCAGTCCTTCTTCGTGACGGCCGCGACGCCCACGCCGTACACGGCGTCTCCGACGAACCCCGTGTCGCCGCAGCGGATCGACCCCGCGCTCGTCGTGAGCGTGGGCGCGCCGAGCTCCTCACAGACGGCCGTCGCGAGGCGCAGGAGCTTCACGGCGTCCCCGAACGAGTCCCCCGCGAGCTTCGCGACCTTGCCCTTCGCGATGACGTTGCCCCCGAGCTTCGTGAGCGCGGCCTCGGGCTCCGTGGCGTCCCTCGCGAGGCCGGCGGGGCGCTCCACGAAATGAATCGGGATCGCGATCTTCCCCGAGAGGTCGAACGGTTCACCCGCCCCCTCGAGCGTGACGTTGATCGTGAGATCGTCGTTCTTGTCGTTGTCCCGATCGTCCGCGGAGAACGCGAGCGAGAAGCTCTCGCCGCTCGGGAGCGGGTTCGCGGTCCCGTCGAGCCGCACCTCGGGCGTGGCGCCCTTTCCGACGCGGAGGATCGTGAAGTACGTCGACGTGCCTCCGCTCGCCGAGCCGCCGCACGCCGCGACCACGGTCGCGAGCACCGTCGTCGCCCCGATCTGCGCGAGCGACGGCGTGCGCTTGCACGCGGAGCTGAGGAGCGCGGACGGGAGCTTCCCGAGCGTGATGGAGTGCGTCCGCTCCGCGCCGGACGTGAACGTCACCTCGAACGCGCGGCCGTCCGTCGCCTCGACCCACGCGACGAGATCCTTCGTGCCGTCGTTGTTCGCGTCGATCGCGAGCCCCTGCTTGAACACCCGTCCCGCGGGCGCGTCCACCGAGCCCGAGTCGAGCTCGAACCGGCTCCCGCTCGCGGCGACCGCGGGCACGGGGGTGAAGCTCGACGAACCGAGCGGCACGGCCACCGCGCTCACCACGGACGACGCGCTGGGCCCGCCGTCGAGGTTGAACGGGGTGTAGGGCTTGTGGCTCGAGCACCCGTCGCACCCCGCGATCGAGGTCGAGACGAGAACGAGCCCGGCGCCCCGGAGCGCGGCGCGCCCGCGGCCCGCGCCGCGACTGCGTGCTAGATTCACGATCATCCAACGCTCGATGAAGGCACCGCTGGTCCAGGGAATCGACTACTACCTCGAGAACGGGAAGTTCGTGTTCACGAGCACCTACCACCTGAAGCGGGGCTATTGCTGCAACTCCACCTGTCGGCACTGCCCGTACAAGGGCAACGCCGCGCCCGAAGGCTTCACCCTCACTATCACGGGCCTCCCGAGCGACCCGAAGAAACCGTAGGGGCCCACCCCTCGAGGGTGCCAATCACTCCAGAAGGGAGCGCGCGCGCGGGTCATCGAGCGTCTCGACGGCGACGGTCGGGGCGTGCGCTCGGAGCTCGGTCAGCGTGAACTTTCCGGTGGCGACGGCGACGCACGCCGCGCCGATCGCGCGCGCGGCCTCGATGTCTCGTGGCGTGTCTCCGATGACGACCACGGCGGCGCGCGAATCGCCATGGCGCTCTCGGCCGCGCTCCGCGCCGCGCGCGAGGAGCTCTGCGCGATCCTCGTGATCCGATCCGTACCCTCCGAACGCGAACCGGTGGTGGATGCGCGCGCGCTCGAGCTTGAGCTCTGCCCCTCGCACGAGGTTCCCCGTGCCGAGTCCGATCGCGTGACCGCGGATCGCGACCCAGTCCAGCGTCTCCTCGACGCCGGGCAAGATGCGGAAGTTCTCTGCCCTCGGGAGCTCGTCCGCGAGCGCGTCGAGGTACGCGTCGAGCACGCGGGCGATCGCCGCGCTCGTCGGCTCGACGCCGATCACGCCGAGCGCCTTCCGCGCGATCGCGGGATCCGTCATCCCCCCGAACACGAACCCCGAGACGGCGTCGGCCCGGCCGTGCGTGACCGTGAACGCCCGCTCCATCGCCCGGCGGCCCGCGCCGCCCGCGTCCACGAGCGTCCCGTCGATGTCGAACAGCAAGACCTTCGGCACTGCTCGCCCTTGTAGTTCAAAGAACGCGTCGATGCCCGGAACTTTCAGCGGATCCGGCGCGCCCCGTAGGCTAAGCTCGGGAGCGTCCCGGAGAGCGGCTCTCTCTCGGCGACGGAGAAGCGCTTCATGGGCCAAGGCTACGATCCGCGAGGCGGGGGCGGGGGGTATCAACTCCCCAAGCCCACCCCTCCGCCGCGACAGAACGGCCACGTCGCACCCCCGGCCGCACCGCACGGGACGCTCCGCGGTGGGGCGGACGCGCCGCGAAACGCGCACGCTTTTCAAGACGACCCGACGAACCAGGAGCCCGCCGCGGCGCGGCTCCCACCCGTGAAGCCCCCGCCGCGGAAGATCGGCTCCGTCCCCGAGATGGAGGTCTTCTCGGGGTTCGCGCCCAACGCTGCGCGCGGCGCGCGAGGCAGCGGTCATCCGAGCTCCCTCCCCCCCGTCGCTCCCCCGCCTCGTCGTTCGCCGCAGAACCTCGCGGAGTCCGTCACGAACGTCCGGCCCCAGACGCCCCACCGACCCGACCGCGGAGCGCCTCCCGATCTCGGCGCGAGCGAGTCTCTCGAGTGGAGCGAAGAGGAGGAGAGCACGCAGGTCTACGCGGACGGGCGCTCCGAGCCCCCGCCCGTGGACGCGCACTACGTCCGCGCCGCCGCGCCCCCGCCGAGCTCTTCGCAGATGGCGAGGTCGAGTCGTCAGCCTCCGCGCATCGTCCCGCCCGCGCCCTCGCGCGCCACGCTCCTCGGCGTGAGCCCGGAGTCGCTCGGGCAGCGACCGCTGCCGCAGCCATCGAGCCCGCCGCAGGCGTCGAGCCCGCCACAGCCGTCCAGCCCGCCGTCCAGCTCGTACGCGCCGCCCCCGTACGAGCCCATCCCCGACTACGACGCGGCACCGAGCTCCGCGAGCGCGCAGGCGGTGTTCCCGCCGCCCATGCCGCCCGGGCAGCTCCCGCTGCCCCCCACGCGCGGACCTTCGCTCGAGTTCCCGAGCGAGCTCTCTCCCGCGCAGCCGCCGGCGATGCCCTCGATCCCGCAGGCGCAGATCCCCGCCGGGGCGATGCCGACGACGTCCGTCTCGAGCGACGATCTCTACCAGCGCTACGCGACCGTTCGTCCGGGGCGCGAGTCCGCGAACGAGCGACCGCGTCGCCCCATGGTGTCCCAGGCTCACATCGAGCCGCCGCAGGAGAGCAGCACCGGCAAGATGGCGATCGCGATCGCGCTCGTCACTGCCCTCCTCACCGCGGCCGCGGCGGGCGCGTTCTTCCTCCTCCGGAGGCCGGGCGCGCTCGAGATCGAGGTGAAGGATCCGAAGGGGACGAGCGTCACGCAGCTCACGGTGTACGTCGACGGTCGCAAGGTCTGCGAGACCACGCCGTGCATCGTTTCGAACCTGGATCCCGGTTCGAAATCGATCCGCGTCGTCGCCGCCGGGTACGCGGACGAGGAGCCCAAGAAGGCCGAGATCTCCGCCGGATCGACGAACAAGCTCGCGATCGTCCTGAAGCCGTCGTTCGGCGTCCTCGTCGCGTCGAGCGAGCAGCCGAACCTCCGCATCTCGGTCGACGGGACGGAGCGCGGCCCGCTGCCGGCGCGCCTCACGGATCTCACCGCGGGCGACCATCAGATCCGCGTGTTCGGCGGGGACCGTTACAAGCCCCTCGAGAAGTCGATCGACGTGAAGATCGGCGAGCAGATCGATCTGGGAGCCGTGAAGCTCGAGGTCGTCCGCGGCAAGATGACCGTCTCGCTCAAGAGCGAGGGGACGAGCATCGTCCTCATCCCGAACGACGACGAGAAGAAGGCGAAGGCGCTCGACGGTCCGTTCCCCCGCGCCGTCGAGGTCGAGACGAACTCGGGATCGTGGAAACTCGTCGCGAAGAAGAAGGGCTTCCCCGACTTCGTCGCGCCCCTCGATTTCTCGGACGGCGTCGCGGAGAAGACGCTCGAGATCTCGATGGAGAAGCCGACTCCGCCCGTGCCGGACATCGTCGCGACGAACGAGCCGGACAAGGACCCTCCGAAGCCCGTCGCGTCGAACGACACGCCGTCGACGCCCGCGCCCACGCACACGTCGGATCCGAAGCCGGTCGACACGCCCGCCGCGCCCGCCCCGGACGACAAGGCGTACCTCAACATCAACTCGATCCCCGTCTCGCGGATCCTCCTCGACGGCACGCCGATGGGCGAGACGCCGCGGAGCCACGTCGCCGTCTCACCGGGCACGCACACGGTCACCTTCGTCCACTCCGAGCTCGGCAAGAAGTCCGTCACCGTCACGGTGAAGGCGGGTGAGACGAAGACCGCTGGCGCCAAGCTGCGCGACTGAGACCCCGGGAGCGCGCGCAGCGACCCGTCACGGTCCAGCGACCCTCGTCGAGGGATGCGGATCAGCAGCCGTTGCTCGCCGCGGACGAGTCCGCCGCGGAGCTCTACGTCACCGCCGTCCCGCGGGTCCGGCGCGTTCGAACGTCGCCGAGCATGGAGAGTGGAGGTGAAGCAGTGGAGCGTGGACGTGAAGGGCCGCCCGACGCGCGAGAGGCTCCGGTCACGGCTTCGACTTCACTCCGTGATCCTCGGCGTTCTTGCACCCGAGGACGACGTCGGTCGGTCCGTCCTTCGATTGGACGATCTTGAACTCGACGCGGCGGTTCGCCTCCCAGGCCTTCTCGTTGCTCGCAGGGTCGAGCGGGCAGTACTCGCCGTAGCCCTGCGAGCGGAGCCGTGAGGACTCGATCCCGCGCTTCACGAGCGCGTCCACGACGGACTTCGATCGCGACTCGGTGAGCTGGAGGTTCATGTTGTCGGCGCCGCGCTCGTCCGCGTGCCCCTGCACCTCGATGAGCGTGAACTCGGGGTGATCCTTCAGCGTCTTCGCGACCTGATCGAGGATCTCGTTGGACGCGGGGAGGATCTTCGCGCTGCCCGTCTCGAACTGGATCTTGTCGAGGATGATGAGCGAGTTCTCGCCGATGATGACGCGGTTGTTCGGATCCGGCTCCTTCGGGCACCCTTGGTTGTCCACGGGGCCGGGGACGTCGGGGCACTTGTCCTCGGCGTTCGGCACGCCGTCGTGGTCGCGATCCGGATCGGGGCAGCCCTGGAACTCCTTCAAACCGGGGACATCGGGGCACTTGTCCTTCGAGTCGAGCACGCCGTCGTGATCGCGATCGCCATCCTCGATCTCGGGGCAGCCGTGGTTCCGCGCGGGCCCCGGCGTGTTGATGCAGTCGTCGTCCTCGTCGAGCACGCCGTCCTCGTCGTTGTCGGGATCCGGGCAGCCGTACTTGCCCTTCGGCGAGTCCTCCTTCGTGTCCTGGAACCCGTCGCGATCCTCGGCTTGCGTCGGGCAATCGTCCTCGTCGTCCTTGATGCCGTCGCCGTCTTTGTCCCCGATCGAAGGCTCGTACATGAACCCCACGGTGCCGCGCGCGGTCGCCGTTTGAAACCCGGGCGCGTACCCGCCGCCGCCCGCGAGCATCAGGTACGACCGGCCATCGATGAACAGCTTGAGCCCGCCGATGACCTCCGCGCTGGGGCGCTGCTTCGTGTCGGAGTCGCCGCCGACCATGTACGTGCCGTACGTCTCGGCGACGAGATCGAGCGGCGGCAGCACGCGCACGCTCGTCCCGAGCCCGGCGGTCACGAGGTTGTCGTACGCGAAGTTCCCATGCTCGAGCTGCGGCTTGCCATCGGCTCCCGTGCCGAACACCGTCGGATCCCCGAAGTGCGCGCGGAACCCCGCGTTCAACCCGATGCGCCAGATGCCGCCCAGACCGACGCGGCCTTCGAAGATCAGCTGCGGCCAAATGAACCCCCCGGGCTCCGCGGTGAGGTCGTCCGCGCCGATCGCGGAGACGCCGCCCTGCACCGTCGCTGCGAGGGACACCCCCGAGCCGACGCCGGGCCGCAGGATGCGGAACTTCGCGTGGAGCGCGACGTACTCGAGCCCCTGCGTGAACTCGCTCTTGATGTCGTAGAGGTTCCCCGTCGGGCCGACGCCCGTCACGAGCTCGGATTGGCTGAGCGTGACGGGGAGCGAGATCCCGAGCACGACCCAGTTCAGGAGCCCGTAGTCGAACATCACGGTGCCCTGGAAATTGTGCTTGATCATGAAGTCCGCGCCGTGTCCGTCGGCGAGCGGGATCAAGCCGTACCCGTAGTCCAGCACGAGGCCGAAGCTCACGTCGTTGTGGCCGAGGACGTCGGCTCCGTTGACCGAGTAGAAGCCCTTCGAGTCGAGCACCGAGCGGAAGAGGTGCGTGTCCGCGCCGGAGCCGTTGTTGTCGCCGATGCGCGAGTCCTTCGGCTGCGCGCTCGCCTCGGAGGTCACGCCGAGGGTCGCGAGCATGGCGAGGACGCTGGTCAAGGAATGGCTAAGGCGCATGAGCTCTCCAGTCGAAACTCTATCGTCGGAACACGATGCGGCCAATTCCGCGGCATGCGCCGCGGGGTGGGGACGCGCGCGCCGACCTCGCGCGAGGGAGATCAGTTGATGGGGACGAGGGACGTGCCGTCCTTCCCGCAGAAGCCTGCGCTACCGTCGAACCGCTCGCCACACGTAGGGCAGATCTTCTGGGGCGGCTTCTTCCTTTTCGGTGAGGCACTTCGCGACACGGGCGCGGGCGCGGGCGCGCTCGACGGCGGCGGCACGTTCACGAGCACCGCGCCGGGCGCGGGGACGAGCGCGGAGCCGTCGGTCGCGCAGAACGCGGCCCCACTCGGGTAGTACTCGTCGCACGTCGGGCATCGCATCGGATCCTCGGGCCGCGCCTTCTCGAACAGCGTGACGTTCGGCGCCGCGACGGGCTCGGGGTCGCCCTCCGCGTCCGCGGGCGCGCGCTTCGCGGCGCCGCGCCCGCGACGAACGACGATGACGCCGATGAGCGCGAGGCCCACCGCGAGCGCGGTGACGATCCCGAGGAACGTCTGCTGCCGGCGCCGCGCGTCGCCCTCGTTCTTCGTCGCGCCGCCGCCGACCATCGACTGGATCTCCACGGACGCGGCGCGCTCGTCCTCGCCCTCGGCGTTCAGGTGCTGCTCCTCGAGGAGCGCGTCGTAGCGATCGGCGCGCGCGACCTGCACGACGACGCGGACCTTGTGGTTCTCGAGGTCCGCGACGATCGTCGTCTCCCCCTCCGCGGCATCGTCAGGTGCCTTGACGTTCCCGTCGGCGTCCACGGTGACGCCCGCGCCGCCCGCGCCTTCGATCGCGAAGAGCGGCGAGGCGCGCGTCACGCAGCCGTTCGCATCGAACGCGATCGACTTGAACCGGAACGCCTCGCCCGGCCGGAGGAGCTTGCGGATCGGGCTGACTTGGAAGCGGACCGCGGGCCCCGGCTCACCGCACGCGGGGTTGGTCGGCGTCGGCGAGGGCTTCGCGGTCGCGGTCACCGGCGGCGGCGCGCTCGGCGCGGCAGAGGCCTGCGCCGGCGCCTCGCCGGCGCGCGAGATGAGCTTGAAGCTGCGCGAGAGGGAGAGCGTGGCCTTGCACGTGTTGCCCTGGATGAACGCCTCGTAGATGCCCTGCTCGGAGAACCCGATCATGTCCCCGGTCTTGTTCGCGCTCATGCCGGACGTGATGACCACGTGGCGGGGATCACCCGCGGCGCTCGTGCACCGCGTCGACCAGCTCGTGCTCCCGGACGAGTGCGACACGCGCGAGACCCCGGGCATCTGCTGGAAGCATTGGCTCGTCGTCTGCGAGCCCGCGCCGCTGATCGTGAGCTCACCGCCGGACTGCACGATCGTGACCGTGCCCCCGGGGGCGCCGCTCCCGGAGGGTTTCTCGCCGCACCCTTCGCCCCACTCCGACGTGTTCCAGCTCGCCGACATGCCCGACGCGCTCCACGTCCCGGAGAGCGTCGGAACGTCGTCCGCGCGTGCTGCTCTTGGCCACACGAGCGCCATCGAGACGGCGAACAGAGCGGCGATCGTCACAAGGGCTCGGATGCTCAGTCTCATGGTCGGAGGGCTCGCGGTCGTGCTCGCAGCCTAGCCCCTTCCTTGATCAACTTTTGCGCGCTTCGCTATGATCGAGCAGCAAACCAGTGGTCGTGCGGAGCCGGGAGAGATCGCGAAACCAGGTCGCCGAAACCTCTTCGCGAAAACCTCTTCGCAAAAAACCTCGTCCCCACACAACCTCGTCCACAAAACTCGTCGCGTCGGGACACGAGAACCGCGCCAGAGAGGACGAAGCGGTCGCGAAAAGAAGCAGCGGTCGCGAAAAGAAGCAGCGGTCGCGAAAAGAAGCAGCGGTCGCGAAAAGAAACTCCGCGAAAAAGAGGTCACGAAAAAGAGGTCGCGTTCGAGCCTGATTCCGCTCATTCTTCGAGGATGGGCGTCCCGCGCACGGAGACGCCAAACCGAACTGCCACGCCGCCGAAGCCTCACGCTGCTTGAACAGAGCTCGGTACAAAGAGGGTCGTAGCCGATGAAGATTCTGTGTCAGTCCTGCGCCGCGAAGTACACCATTGCGGACGACAAAGTCGTCGGCAAGGTCATCAAGATCAAGTGCAAGAAGTGCAGCGCGACGATCGTCGTGAACGGCAACGACCCGGCCACGTTCGCGCAGCAAGGCGCGCTCGAGCCCGCCGCCGACGAGCAGGCAACGAAGCTCTTCACGCAGCAAAACGGCTCGGGCGACGGCGCGATGGCCGCGAACGAGTGGACGGTGAGCGTCGCCGACGACGATCAGCGGACGCTCACCACGGAGCAGATCGTCGAGGGCTACCAGGCGGGGCAGATCCCCGGTGACGCGTTCGTCTGGCGCGACGGGATGACCGACTGGCTGCCGCTCGTGAACATCCCCGAGCTGATGTCGCTCATGAGCAACGCCGCACCGCCCGCGGCGGCACCCGCTCCCTTCGAGGCGACGGCCGCGCTCCCCGCGGCTGCGTACGGCGCCGCCGCGTACGCCGCGCCCGCGTACGAGAGCAACGGAAACGGCAACGGCTACGGCGTCAACGTCACCGCGCCGGCGCCCGCCGCGATCAACGCGACCGCGCCAATGGCCGCCGCACCCGCACCCGCACCCGCACCCGCACCCGCGGCTGCGCCGGTCGCCGCGCGTCGCGCGGGAGGGCGCACGGGCGATCTGTTCGGGAACGGTGGAGGCGGCGGGATGGCCGCGGCGACGCAAGCGGCGTCACATGTCGGCGAGCGGAACGAGACGAGCGTGCTGTTCTCGCTCGGGGCGCTGCGCGCAGCCGAGGAGCAGGCCGCGAAGGGCGACCGGCCGAAGCCTCCGCTCAAGGGCAAGGGGGTCTCCGAAGCGCGCGTCGACGACATCTTCAGCCTGGACTCGGGACCGGTCGGGGGGCCGTCGCTCGCGCCGCCGCCCATGATGGCGCCCTTCATCGAGCCGCCTCCTCCACCTCCGCCGCAGCCCGTCGCGGTTGCCGCGACGACGATGGGCCCGATGAGCGGCCCGGGCTCCTACCCGATGGGCGCGGCGGCGTTCACGCCGCAAGAGGCGCCGAAGAAGCGCGCCACCGGCGTCATCATCGGGTTGCTCGCGCTCGCCGCCGTCGGGCTCGGCGTCGGCCTCGTGTTCGCGCTGAGCGGGGGCAAGAAGACCGAGACCCCGACCGCCTCGAACACGACCAGCACCGCGGAGAAATCCGGGAGCGAGACGAAGCCGAGCGACACGGCTCAGCCGAGCGACGCGAAGCCCGCCGAGACCGCGAAGAAGGATCCGGAGCCCGCGAAGTCCGAGGACGCGACCGACACGCCGCCGAGCGACAGCGCGACGCCGGACGACCCGAACAAGGTCGCGGGCAACCCGAAGGATCCGGCGAACAAGCTCTTCACCGACAAGAAGGACGAGAAGAAAGACGAAAAGAAGGACGAGAAGAAAGACGAAAAGAAGGACGAGAAGAAAGACGACCCGCCGAAGGACGACGGCAAAGCCGGCACGGCGGAGTTCGATCGCGGCGCGGCGAGCGCTGCGCTCTCCTCGCGCGCGGGCGCGGCCTCCGGCTGCAAGAAGGAGGGCGGCCCGACCGGCAGCGCGAAGGTGTCCGTGACGTTCGCCCCGAGCGGCAACGTGACGACGGCCACCGTCGGTCCTCCGTTCGCCGGCACGCCGACGGGCAGCTGCATCGCGGGTGCGTTCCAGGGCGCGCACGTCCCGCCCTTCTCGGGCAACGCGATGACGGTCACGAAGACCGTCAGCATCAAGTAGCCAGCATCGAGTCGCCGAAGCGCGGCCGATCAGCGGCCGATCGACTCCGGCTCTTGCGTGAGCTCGACGCCGAACGTGCGACGGACGGCGGCGATCACCTCGTCGCGGAGCGCGGTGATCGCCGCGGCGGTCGCCCCGCCGCGGTTCACGATCGCGAGGGCGTGCCTCGTCGAGATGCCGGCTTCCCCTCGCGCCGTGCCCTTCGCGAAGCCGCTGCGCTCGATCAGCCAACCCGCCGAGAGCTTCACGTCATCGCCCGCGGGCCAGCGCGGGACCGCGCTTCCGTCCGTCGAGATGCGCGCCCACCGGGCCGCGACGTCGTCGGCGATCGATCGCGGCACGATCGGGTTCACGAAGAACGAGCCCGCGGAGCGCCGGTTCTCGTCGTCTTCCCGCAGCACCATCGACTTGCTCGCTCGGAGCTCGATCACCGCGGCCCGCACGTCCGCGAGCGACGGGCGGTCGAACCGCGCGGCGCAGTGCTTCGCGAGCTCCGCGTACCGAAGGGAGGGCGCGCCGCCGGGCTCGAGCGCGAAGCGCACCTCGGTGACGACGAAGCGATCCCGATCCGCGCGCTTGAACACGCTGTCGCGGTAACCGAAGCCACACGCCGACGCGCTCCGGATCGATCGCTCCCCCGTCGCGCGATCGATCAGCTCGACCTCTCGGATCGTCTCCGACACCTCCTGCCCATACGCGCCGACGTTCTGGACGGGCGTCGCGCCCGTCGTCCCGGGGATGCCCGACATGCACTCGACGCCCGCGAGCCCGCGCTCGACGGTCCACGCGACGAACGCGTCCCATGGCTCGCCGGCGGAGACGCGCACGCGGCCGCCGCCCTCGTCTCGCACGCCGCGCGTCGCGATCTGGAGGACGAGGCCGTCGAACCCCGCGTCCCCGACGAGGAGGTTCGACCCGCCGCCGAGCACGAAGAGCGGCACGCGCGTTTCGCGCGCCCAGTCGAGCGCGCGCTCGATCTCCTCGAGGGTCGAGGCGCGCGCGAAGTAGCGAGCGGCCCCGCCGACCCCGAGCGTCGTGAGCGGGGCGAGCGGCACTCGCTCGGAGAGGAACGCGGGCAGCTGCACCGACGCGATCAGCCGCCCGTCTTCACGCGGAGCCCGGCGAGGAAGCCCGCGTCGATCGCCTTCACGTCGGTGACGAACGCGTTGTAGTCGCCCGCGCTCACCGTCCCCGTCGGGAGGTTCAGGTCGAACTCCTCCGTGATCGTCGAGCCGTCCACCTTGATGGATCGGTTGCCCTCGACGAACGCGCCCTTCACGTGCACCGCGTCCGGCTGCTTGGCGAGGGTCATCCCGGGAGCGAGCGTGATCTTTCGGGAGACGCGGTACTGCATCGACGACTCGATGTTGAGCGCGCTCTCACGATCCCCGCGCGAGGCGTACCACTGCGCGAGCGTCGCCGATCTCATCGGGTCCATGCCGGCGAGCACGAGCGTGTGGCCGTCTCGACCCTCCGGGCTGCCGAAGCCGTGCACGCTCACGCTCGCGTTGATCACGACCTCCCACGCGCCCTCGGCCGACTCGAGCTTCACGTCGTCCACGTCCGCCCAGGGCATCCACGCCATCACCGTCCGGCGAAGGAGCTCGCGTCGATCCGAGCCCACGACCGTGTTGAACGACTCGTTCAGCGACTGCGCCATGCGCCCGCGGAGGGTGATCTTGATCGAGCCCTTCGCGGTCCCCTGCGCGTCGAGCGCCAGATCGATCGCGGCCGTGTCGACGCCCGCGTCCGCCTGGCCCTCGACCTTCACGATGCGCCCGTCCGACAGCACCGCGCTTCGCCCGCGGAGCTCGGGGCTTACCCTCCCGGGGGGCAGCGGGACGCCTTCGACGTCCGCGTCGATCCACTTGTCGCCGCCCTCGAGGTGCGCGACCACGAGCGGGTAGCTGAACCGGCCGGTATGCGGCGGGAAGTCCGGCGCGCTCGAGAACGGCGTGGTCTCGGCGATCGCGAGATCCACCTTGATCCCGAGCTGCTTCAGCGTGCGATAGACGACCCAGGCGCGGCTCCCCTGCCGATCCTCGATCATGTAGCGCGCGGTGCCGCCTTGCGAGCCGCCGCCGTACTGCGCGGCCATGTCGGACATCATCCCGCCGCCGTTCGAGATCTTGATCGTGTGCCCGACGTGGTCGACGACCTTCTGCACCGTGAACAGGTCCGCGGGGACGCCCGCGGGCGCGGGCGATCCGTCTCCCTTCGCGGCCTCTTCGGCGAAGCGAGCCATGAACGGATCGGTCTCGTCGAGCGCGAGGATCTGCTCCTTGATACTGCGCGCGATGTTGGGCCACGTCTGCGTGGAGAGGCTGAGGCGGACGCCCTGCTCGAGCGGAGGGATGCCGTCCTCGAGCGATCGCGCGCCGCGACCGACGAGCTCGTACCGCCGGTAGACATACCCGTCGTGCCGGTCGATGCGCGGCTCGCCCAGGATCTTGTGGGCCCAAATCGGCACCTCGAGCTTCTCGGGCAGGCGGAGGACGAGCTCACCGTCCGCGACCGCGGTCCGCTCCGGGAGCATGTCCGGCGTGTCGAGCGTGAGCTGCCCGCCCTCCGTCGGGATGTAGTACGCGATCGAGATCTCCTCGTAGTAGTCGTTCTGCTCGAGCTGGCTGAGGTCCCCCGCGCCGCCCGCGCCCGATCGATCCGCCGCGTCCGGCTCGAGGACGCGCCCGGTCTTCGCCTTGTAGATGCGGCGGCGCAGCGTGGTCCCGCTGCCGCGCCCCTCGATGTACGCGCCGAAGCTCCCGCCGCTCTGCGACACGTCCGTCGTGCCGGCGATGCGTCGAAGGTCGTACGTGAAGACGCTGAGGAGGCCGCTCTCGTCGAGGCCGTAGTGCTCGACGTGTTTGAGCACCGCCGTCGCCGCGCCCGGCATCGCTTGCTTCTCGCGGTCCTTGTCGACGAGCGCCTTGCCGATGGTCTCGTACGTCTTCGCGTCGGCGCTCGGCTCGCCGAAGATGAGTCCGAGCTTCGTGAGCGCGTAGACGCCGTCCGGAGCCGTCGGCAGGTCGCGCACGATGCGGGCCTCGGCCTCCGCGCGGTTCTTCGCGAGCAGCGGGAGGATGTCCTGGATCGAGCGATAGCCCGGCGGCATCGAGTCGTAGAGCTTGAGGGCCTTGTCCGTCTCGCCCTCGGCGATGAGCATCTCGAGCTCGGATCCGGCGAGCGCGTACGGCGCGCGGCGCAGCTCGCGGAGGCGGTCGATCTCCGCGCGCGCGCCCTTCCGGTCGCCGACCGAGTACATCGCGCCGTAGCAGCTCGTCGAGCTCCGATCCTCGCCTCCGCCGCACGTCGCGCTCACCAACTCCTTGCCGGTACGCCGGTGCAGGCCGCTGTCCGCGCGCGCCACGAGCGCGCTGTTCGGCGTGCGCTTCGCGAGCTCTCCGTACGCGCGCTCCGCGACGTCCTCGAGGCCCGCGTCCATCGCGAGCCCGATGACCGAGTAGAGCTCGAGGACACCGAGGCTCCCGAGCTCGCTCGTCGGCGTCGTGATCCCGAGCTCCTTCAGCGCCTCGAACACGCCGTCTCCCACGCCCTTCTTGCGCTGCGTGAGATCCGTCTGGATGAGGCGGGCCTCCCACGCCGTCGGCTTCTGGGCGAGGATGTCCGCGACGAGCTCCTTCTGCTTCTGCACGCGCTTCGCGTCCGGCATGTCTCCCGCGGTCTCCATCGCGCGCATGTACGCGATCGCGAGCGACGGAGAGACACGCTCCGCGGGGTTCGCGCGGCCGAGGAGGTACGTCTCGATGCCGTGCTCGGCGGCGCGCGGATCCCCGAGCCCGAGCTCGGCGGTCGCCTGGAGCAGCGCATCCCCGTCGGACGCGGGGGCGGCACGGACCAGGCCAGCGGGCTTGGTCACCTTCGCGGTCGCCTTGTCGCCCGGCGCCGGGGCCCGCGTCTCGAGCGGCAGTCCGTCCTCTCCGAGCACGTCGAGCTCGATGGGCCCGAGGTCCCCGCGATCGCCGACGCGGAGGATCACGCGGACGACGCCCTCCTCGGCGTGCGCCGTCCCGATCACGGTGAGGTTCGTCGCGCCGCTCTCGAACTTCCGCTCGAGGATCGTCGCGCCGCCGGCGCGCAGGCTCGCGGCCGCCGTCGTCGTCACGAGGAACGTGAGATCCTGCGCCGCGGGGTTCTTCACGTCGACGACGACGTCGAACACGCCCGAGTACGTGCCCACTTGGTGGAGATCGATCGTGCACGCGTCGCTCACCGCGACGAGGGGCGTGATGCGTGGTCGAAGCGCGCTCGGCCCCTGGTACTCGGGGGCGAGCGCGCCGAGCATCTCCACGGCGGACACGCCCGACACGCCCGTCAGCTGGGCCCAGTCGGCGGGGGCGACGACGGTCGCGCGCGACGCGCAGCCCCGCCGCTCCGCCCACACGTTCGCGCCGCGCGCCTCCCCGGAGAAGAGCGCCAGATCGTGGAGCGCCCGCGCGAGCTCGGCGCGCATGGCGCCGACGTACGGAGCCTTCATCCCGTCGAGGGAGTCCCACGCCTGACGCAGCCGGAGGACGGTGCGCTGGTTCGCCTCGCGCGTGAGGAACGCGATCGGCATGCCCGTCCGACCCGCGTCGGTGTCGCGTTGGAACACGAGCGCGTCGAGCGACGCGACGACGACGTCGACGTTCGAGGCCTGCGTCGGATCCTTCACCGCCTCGTCGATCGCGGCGAGGAACGGCTCGTCCGCCGTGGGATCGGTGAGGTTCTGGTCGAACGCTTCCACGAACTTCGAAGAGCCGTGGGACGCGACGGGGACCTTCGGGGGAGTCGTCGACGTGCACGCTCCGAGGAACGACGCGAGCCCGAGCGACAGACCGAGGCGGGCGCTACGACGTGGTCCCGAGGCGAAGCCGCGGCGGAAAGGAGCAGCCATTGCCGCGAATGCTGCCCCATCCGCCACGCCTTCGCACGCTCCTTTTCTCTCTGTTAGCCTGCCGCGCATGCCGAACGTCGGGGATCTCGCGCCGAGCTTCGAACTCGAGAGCGATCAGGGCAAGAAGGTGTCGTCCGCGTCACTCGCGGGCGGGCGGTACGTGGTCTACTTCTACCCGCGCGACGACACGCCGGGCTGCACCGTCGAGGCGATCGAGTTCACCCGGCAGAAGCCCGCGTTCGACGCGCTCGGCGTGAAGGTGTTCGGCGCTTCGAAGGACTCGATCGCGAGTCATTGCAAGTTCCGCGACAAGCACAAGCTCGGCATCCCCCTGCTCTCGGACCCCACCCTCGCGCTCCACAAGGCGTACGAGGCGTACGGCGAGAAGACGATGTACGGCAAGAAGGTCGAGGGCGTGATCCGCAGCACCTTCATCGTCGGCGCGGACGGGAAGATCGAGAAGGCCTGGAAGAGCGTGAAGGTCGCCGGCCACGTGGACGCCGTCCTCGAAGCCCTCGGCGGCGCTCCCGCGAAGCCCGCGGCTCCTCCGAAGAAGCCCGCGGCTCCTCCGAAGAAGCCCGCGGCTCCTCCGAAGAAGCCCACGGCTCCTCCGAAGAAGCCCACGGCTCCGGCGAAGAAGTCCGCAGCGGCCAAAAAGCCGGCAGTCAAAAAGCCGGCGAAGAAGAATTAGCCGCCAAGACGCCAAGAGCGCCAAGGAAGAAGAAAAACATCTCTTCTTCCTTGGCGCTCTTGGCGTTCTGTCGGGTAGCCCCCCGGTTGCCCGGGGGGCCCCCACAGATCCGGACGTGCGGATTTCCCGCATCCGGCTCTTCGGTGTGCGGGTTCGCTACGTGAGTGCGCGGTGCACGATGCGAGGCCTCGAGAGCGGAAACCGCTCGAGGATGCCGCGCATCTTCTGCCACGGGACGCGGCCTGTCTGCGAGCGTCGGCTGAGCCACTTGCGCCAGACCTGGGTGACTGCGAAGTGCAGACGCTCGAGCGCCCGCGAATTCCCCGTCACACCGAAGTAGGCGTAGTGCCCGCGCAGCTTCCTGCAGAGTGCCTGCTGTTGCCGCGCGATGGGGTCGTGCAGATGCGCGCGACACCACTCCCCGATGCGCTTCAGCGTTCGAGCGAAACGATCCTTCGCCGTGCGCTTCTTCACCACGGGATAGCCGCTTCGCGACGTCGCCCAGTGATGAGTGAAGCCTAGGAAGTCGAAGGTGCCTGGGCCGTCGCCGCCCCGATTGTCGTCGCTGGGGCGCTCGAAGCGCACCAGCCGCGTCTTCTCGGGATGAAGCGTCAACCCGTACTTGCCGAATCGCTTCGGCAGCACGTCGAGCACGCGGCGCGCGTCCTCCTCCTGCTCGAAGACCATGACGAAGTCGTCTGCGTAGCGCACCAGCGAGCTGCGGCCGTTGAGCCGAGGCTGGACGTTACGCACGTACCAGTCGTCGAGGACCACGTGCAGGTAGATGTTCGCGAGCAGAGGCGAGATGACGCCTCCTTGCGGCGTGCCCAGATCGGGCCGAGTGAGCTCGATGCCTTCGAGCACACCCGCGTTCAGCCACTTGCCGATCAGGCGCAGGATCACGCCATCACGTATCCGTTGGTGGAGCATCTCCCGGAGATGCGCGTGGTCGAGTGTGTCGAAGAAGCTCTTGATGTCGACTTCGAGCACCCACCCGCTGCCCTTCGCCACCGTCGCCTTCCGCAGCGCTTCGCACGCCATGTGCGGTGATCGTTTCGGTCGAAAGCCGTACGAGAAGTCGTAGAACTCCCTCTCGTAGACCGGCTCCAGCACCATTACGATCGCGCGCTGCAGGACCTTATCCTCGAAGGTTGGGATGCCGATGGGCCGCGTGCGCGCCCCGTCGCCCTTCGGGATGTGGACCCGCTTCACGGGCGGTGCGTGGTACATCCCCGTCTTCGCGCGGCCGAGGAGGTCCTCCAGGTTGCCCTGAAGGTTCTCCGCGTACTTCTCCGCGTCGACACCGTCGATGCCCGTCGCCCCGTCCTTGCGCGTCCGGCGATACGCCTCGCGCAGCCACTCGACATCGATGTGGTGCGCGAGCGTCGTCAGCGGCGATTCCGAAAACTGCTCCGCCAGTTTCGCTATCCGTTCGAGTCGCATTGAGATGGTTGGCGAGCTCTTCGTCTCTCCCATCGCTCCCTCTTGGGTTCCGACACTCCGGCACCGCCCTTTGCTCGACAGGGTCCCTTCGGCTTCGGTTCCCCTGCTTCATCGCTCATACGATGGTGCTCCGACCGCTCGCCGCCCCGCGCAGCGCTTCGGTTCTCCCTCGCGCTCCGCGTTCCTGGTGCTCAGGAGACGACGAACTCTCCCAGGTTCCTGGGCAACCCCTGTGAACGTGCCGCGGTCCAAGACCCCGGTGGGATGAAGCGCCTAGGTCCCGGGCTGGCCGCCCTGCGATTGCGCCGCTTCGATGTCGCCTTCCACCACGCCAAAGGTGTCGGCTCCCACTACCACCAAATTTCGGGGCTACTCCGCGGCCCATTCACTCGCTGTCTACGCTTCACCCGTGACCTCGCGATCACCAGCGCAAGACTCGCTTCACCGTGGCGACCTTCTGCCGTCGGCGTCGGGGCTTTCACCCGCGGGCTGCTCTTCGAGGTTTCCGGCGTTTCTCCTCCTTCCTCCTCGACCAGGCTTCCTGGCGCACTGGCGTTCTTGGCGGTTCTCTGCTTCTGCTTCTGCCCTCAGCCGCCATTGAGCGTTTTGTAGCGGCGGATCGAGGGGGTGTCGCTCTGCATGATGGTCTCGAGGAACTCGCTCCAGAGCGTGTTCACGTCGGGGTAGCGGTCGGCTGCGCGGATGGCGAGCGCGCGCTGGACCCAGGTGTCGATGCGCGGGGAGAGCTCGGGGCGGAACTTCGTGAGGCGCGGGCGAGGCGCGTGCGTCGCGATCTCGTAGAGCTTGAGCGTCGACGGGGCGACGAACGGCGGCTCGCCCGCGAGCGTGCGGTAGATCACCGCGCCGAACGAGTACACGTCCGACCGGTGATCGAAGGGCTCCGAGTGCCAGATCTCGGGTGAGATGTAGCTCGGCGAGCCCGCGATCATCCCCGCGTCGGTGATCTCCTCGAAGCCGGTCGTCTTCGCGAGGCCGAAGTCCATGAGGCGCGTCCCCCCGCCGACCTGCGCGTCCACGAGGAAGATGTTCGGGGGCTTCACGTCCCGGTGAATGATGCCGATCGAGTGCGCGGTCGCGAGCGCATGCGCGACGGGGCCGAGCGTCTCGATCGTGTCCGCCGGGCTCATCCGATCGCCGAAGCTCTCGCGCTCGAAGAGGTGTACGTCGAGCGCGTCGCCCTCGAGCAGCTCCATCACGAGGTAGACGAAGCCGCGAGGATCCGTGTCGAACTCGTGGACCTGCACGACGCTCGTCCCCCAGAGCGCGGCGAGGGATTGGGCCTCGCGCCAGAGGCGGAGGACGTACTGGTCCTCCTGCGCGATGTCGTCGTTCAGGACCTTCACGGCGACCTCGGTCCGCTCGACCTCGTCGATGGCGCGGAAGACCGTACCGTGACCGCCACGCCCGAGCTCCTGCTGGAGCAAGTAGCGGCCAGCGACGCGGTCTCCGGGATAGACGACGGTGGACATAGCGAGGCGAGAGCGATGCAACGTTACCGGTGCAAGCGAGGGAGAACAATCCTCTCTCTCGCGTGGTACACAACGCCATGGCCTCCGCGACGTCCGCCGGTGAGAGCGCCGAGGGCGCCTCGTCCGCGCCCCTTCCGAGCTCCGCACCGCGGATTTTTCGGGAGCTCGATCGGAAGGGAAAAGCCCTCCGAATCGTGACGATTCTGTTCCTGGTGCTGCACCTCACTGCGCTCCTCGTCGGCGGTGCGATCCCCAAGATCCGAAGCGTGTTCACGCCCATCGTGGGCTTCTATGCGGACGCCCTGAAGATGACGAACTCGTGGGGCATGTTCGGCAAGCCCCCGGCGTCGACGAACGTCTCGATCGAGGGCGTCCGGGCGAACGGCTCGGTCGTCGTGCTCTCCACGACGGACGCGCACCAGCGCACGTTCGGCGAGCGCATCCGTGACACGCGGATGCGCAAGTTCGAGGGCCGGCTCGCGGATCCGGCCGACCTCAACAAGCTCGGGGACGTGTTCCTCAACTACTATTGTCGCGAGGGGAAGAAGCGCTTCGAGGACCTCCGCGAGGTGCGTGTGCGCAACATCCTGCACGAGACGCGCGACGACGACGGCGTGGTGAACCGCACCGCGAGGACGGAGATCCTCGCGAGCCGAAGGTGCGACGGCTCCCCCGTGAACCGCATCCCGATCCCGAAGCGCAGCTCGAGCGCCCCGTCCGAGGGGGAGCCATGAGCGAGGAGCCCGACGCCCCACGAAACGATGCCGCGGAGACCGACGCGCCACCCGCCGAGGCCGCGATCGAGGTGCCGAGCGCTCCGGGGCCCGAGGCCGCGGTCGAGGCGCCGAGCGCGCCGACGGCCGAGTCTCCTCTGGCCGCGCCGGCTGCGCCACGCCCGAGAGTCCCGTCCCGCGTCGAGATCGTCGAGCGCGCGGTCGTCACGTTCTTCGGCGCACCGTCGACCGGTGAGAGCGCTGCGCTCTTCCGAATCGCGTTCGGGTTACTCGCGCTTTGGACGTCGATCGGCGTGTGGCTGAACCTCGAGCGCTACTACGGCCCCGACGGCCTCGTCCCGTGGGACATGGTGAAGGGCGATCCGTACGTCGAGAAGATCAGCCTGTTCGCGCTCGCCCCGGACTCGCAGGCGATGCTCGCGGGGCACGCCGTCGCGTTCACGCTCGCCTCCGTTCTGTTCACGGTCGGACTCTTCCCGCGGGTCTCGGCGATCGTCATCTCGTACGTGAACGTGTCGCTGCAGTACCGGAACCCGTTCATCCTCAACAGCGGAGACAGACTGTTCCAGATCGTCGCGGCCGTCGCGGCGTTCATGCCGCTCGCGCGCCGGTGGTCGGTGACGTCGTACGTGCGTCGCTTGCGAGGCAAGGGGGACGGCCCGCTCGGCACGGATTTCGGGGCGCGCCTCATCCAGCTCGAGATCGCCTACGTGTACTTGTCCTCGTTCATCGCGAAGATCTCGAACACCCGCTGGCGCACGGGCATCGCCCTCCGGGACGTGCTGAGCTCGCCCGTCTTCGCCGAGTGGCCCGCGTACCTCTCCACGTTCCCGATCGTCGGCTTCCTCACGTACATGACGCTCGTCTTCGAGCTTGGTTTCCCTCTCTTGATTTGGTTCAAGAAGCCACGCCCGTGGCTGATTCTTTGGGGGATCGCGTTCCACGCCGGGATCGACGCGCTCATGATCATCCCGATGTTCAGCATGGTGATGATTGTCTGTTATCTCCCCTACCTGACCGACGGAGAGGCGCTCTTCACCGTCCGAGCGATTCGCTCCCCGAGGCAAGCGGTGCGCGCGTGGCTCCGCGATCGCGCGGCGACGAAGGCCGGGAGGAGCGCGCCGTCACCGACGGACGCACCAACGCCTCAGTCGCGGTCGCCCAACGTGTAACCCACGCAGCTCCGCGACTCCTCGAGCAGCGTGTCCGCGCGGCGGCTCAGGTCGACGAGCGCCGCGTGCTCGCGCGAGAGCGCTGCCGTGTCGGCGTCTCGCCGCGCGAGGAGGAGCGCGGTGCGCCGTTCTCGCGCGCTCGTGAGCGCGGTCCCGAGCTGCACGAGCTTGTCGTTGATGCAGTTCAGCAGGATGATGTCTCGCGCGGCGCGCGCGTCGCGACTCCGGCGTCGAGCTCGTCGACGGCCGCGATCATTCGTTCGATCCGTTGATCCGCGTCGACGACCGGATCGCCCGACCCGTCTCGACCGAGCGCGACCGCCTGGTCGAGCACGCTCGTGACGGCCTCGATCCGAGGAACCGTCCCGCTCTCGAACGCCGCGCGCGCGCCATGGAAACGCGCCTCGAGCCGCCGCGCGACAGGCCGAGCGCCCGGCAGGAGCAGGACCTCCGTCACCACCGAAGCCGGCGCGCCCCCGCCGCTCTCGGGCTCCGCGAGCGCTTCGACGCGGAAGAGCTCCGACGTGGACCATACGACCGCCGCGCCCGACTCGTCCGCGGGCGCGTCGAGGAGGATGCGGAGTTCGAGGCGGTGCTGGCCTCCCGCGAGCTCGAGCGCGGGGACATCGATCGAGCCCGTCTCCGACGTGGCGACGAGATCCCCGTCGACGCGTACTTCGGTGCGCGAGATCGCCCCCTCCGCGTCGCTGCTGGCGACGATGGAGATGCGCACCTCGCATGAACCCGCGTTGCGCGCGTCCAGCGTGGGCGTGGATCGCCCTGCGCACGCGCCGAGCACGAACACCAGAGGGAGCGCGCGCCACGGCTTCGTCCCTGATTCGCCCCTCGGCCGATGCAACCCGATTCCCCGAAGTGGGGCCGCTCGCGGTGCGCGGGTCATCATCACGCGAGGCCGCGGATCAGCATCTCCGAGGCGGCCTCGGCGAGCGCCTCGATCGAAGGGGCCCCTACCGGGGCCTCGCAGCCGTGCGAGGTCGGCCCTCGGAGCGCGCCGTCGATCCACAGCATCGCGAGCCCGTGCACCGTGGACCACGCGAGGAGCGCGTGCTCGACCGCGTCCCCCGGACGGATCGCCTTCGCCGCTTGCGCGGCCACGATCGATCCGACGAGCGCTTCGAACGCCTGATCAGCGGCGGCGTGCAGGCTCGGGTACTTCGGGATGTCGACGAGGCGCCCGAACATCACGCGGTAGTGCGCGGGGTGCTCGACCGCGAACTTCACGTAGCCCATGCCCTGGGAGCGCAGACGCGCGATGGGCTTCTTCGCCGAAGGTGGCGGCTTCATCGCCTCGACGAGCGCGAGGAACCCCTCCTCCGCGACGGCCGCGAGGATCGCCTCTTTGTCTGCGAAGTGGTGGTACGGCGCGGCGGACGTGACGCCCAAGCGGCGCGCGACCTCGCGGAGCGTGAGCGCCTCGGCACCCTCCTTCGCCAGCACCTCGAGCGCGACGTCGAGGATCGCGCGGCGCAGATCGCCGTGGTGATACTTGCGCGGGCGGACGCGCGAGGAGGTGTGCACCTTGGGCGCGCTCTCGATCGGTTTGCTGCGGGCGACTCGCACACGTGGAACGTAGCAGGGCAGCGCCGACGAATTCGATCTTGACACCGTTTAGATGGCGGCTAATCTAAACGCCGTTCAGATTGCTCCACTGGCCCGCCCACCTCTACGAGGAGTCTCCTCCATGACCTTGCGCTCGCTCGCCCTCCCCCTCGCGCTCATCGGCCTCAGCGGCCTTTTGTCGACCGCCTGCTCGACCTCGACGGACGGGGATGGATCCGGCGGCGCTCCCGCGAACACGGGCGAGCACTATTCGTTCAAGTTCACGACCGCGCCCGGCGAAGAGACGCACTGGTGTCAGTACACGCGCCTCCCGGACGGAGGCGGCAAGGGCGTCGCGATCACGGGGTTCTCCTGGTCATGGACGAACATGCACCACTGGGCGATGTACAAGACCACGGCCGACCTACCGGCGGACGTGAAGCTCGACGAGCCCTTCGACTGCTTCGCGCCGGGCGGCATGAAGTACGCGTCGCCCGGCTCCCTCATCCTCGGCGGCGGCGAGAAGGGCACCCAGACTTTCCCCAAAGGGACGGGGCTGACGTTCAAGCCGGGCGAGGTCGTCATCGTCCAGGCGCACACGGTCAACGCGAGCTCGGCGCCGCTCCCGGTGACGCTGGATGTGGACGTCGACACCGTTCCGCCCGAGGAGGTCCCGAACCCGCTCGGCCTCATTCAGTTCTACGATCCGTACATCGTCGTCCCGCCGCACGCGGCGGCGCGCGCGCAGATGCGCTGCAACATCCCCAAGGACATGACGGTCCTCTTCGGGTCGACGCACCAACACACCCGCGGCACCGAGGTGAACGTCTTCCTCGATCCGCCGAGCGGGGCGCGCGCGGACCAACCGTTCTTGACGTCCAAGGACTGGGAGCACCCGGCCGTCGCAAACACGCTCGAGCTCGAGGCGGGCTCGTACGTCCGGACTGTCTGTGACTACATGGGCGACGAAAACGAGGTCATCCAGGGGCAGAACAGGGACTCGAGCGAGATGTGCATGTTCATCGGGTACTATTATCCGATCGTCTCCGAGGACGAGACCGAGCGCGGGCTCTTCGAGAATTGCGTCCAGGACTCGTTTCCGAAAGGCGTGGGAGACGAGTACGGGGCGGGGGCGGTGAACTGCGCCGACTCGCTCACGTGCATCCAATCGTGCCCCCCCGGGGACGCTCCGAACCCGACGGATGGGCGCATCGACGTGGGAGCGTGCTGGCAGAAGTGTCTGGTGAACAGCTGCGCGTCCGCGTCCGAGCCGCTCAACGCCCTCGGCTACTGCGTGCAAACCCAATGCGCCACGGAGTGCTCCGGCGGCGACTGCGCGAGCTGCGTGGTGTCCAAGTGCAAGGACAGCTACGTCGCCTGCCAGTCGAATGCGTGCGCGTCGCCCGCGCCCTGAGGGGTGATCGGGTGCGCGCGGGCTCGAGGCGCCGCCGCGCCGATCTCGATCTGGATCCGCGGCGGAATCACGCGCGGCGGTGGACGCGGCGCAGGTGGGCTCGGAGCTCGACGGGGTTCGACGAGATGAGCTCCGTCGGCATCACGCCCGCGTCGACCGACGTCCGCCGATGCTGCAGCGCGACCATCGCCCCCATGACGAGGACCGCGCTCCCGCGGAAATTCCGCTGCGCGTTGCTGTAGAGCTTGGCCTCCTGGAAGAGCTCGGTGCACTCCGGGCTGAGGGGCATGAGCTCCGAGAGATCGACCCAGACGCGATAGTCTTTGCCCTTGTAGGCGTCGATCGCGGCATTGTGCGCCGCCACGAACGCTCGCATCTCGGGTTCCGTGAGCTGCCCGACGAGGCGCAGCTTGAGGATCCCGGGCTCCTCGTCGGTGTTCACCGTCCACGATCCCATGCGCCGTTCGTAGTACACGCGCCCGCCCGACACACCACCGTTCGCGCGGAGATCCTTTGGTGTCCGCCCGGAATCTGAGCGCCCGAAGGCGCTCGATCTGCCGCGGCTCCGTCGCGGAATCCCCGAGCGCGCCGAAGGCGCTCGATCCGCCGCGGCTCCGTCCGCGGAATCCCCGAGCGCGCCGAAGGCGCTCGATCCGCCGCAGCTCCGTCCGCGGAATCCCCGAGCGCGCCGAAGGCGCTCGATCCGCCGCGGCTCCGTCCGCGGAATCCCCGAGCGCGCCGAAGGCGCTCGATCCGCCGCGGCTCCGTCCGCGGAATTCCGAGCGCGCCGATGGCGCTCGATCGGCCGCCGATTCATGGCGCGCGTCGGAGCCGCGGCGGAATCGAGCGTGTTCTACGCACTCCGCGATTGACGTGGCCGTGTGCGAGGAGCTCGAATCGCGCCTTCGTGCCGGAGCGAGAGAAGAGCTGGATTCGTCTCGGCGCGGCACCCCCTGACGCGGCGCCGCGCACGTTTCGGCGCGGGCGAGCGTACCCGAAGGCGATCGCCTGGTTCGGCTTCCGGTCGTTCTGGGGGCACCTCTGGAGCCTCGCGGCGAGCATCATCGCGTCCGAGGACATCGACAGCCGCGACTGGATGTCGCCCGACGAGCCCGGCGAGCTCGTGCGCCGCATCGCGCTGGAGCTCCGCGCGCCGGGTCACGGCGGGACGCTGACCGAGGCGCTCGGGCGCGACCTCTGGATCGACTTCGTCGCCGACACGGGCGACGACGCGGACGTGGGCCGCGCGGTCGGGGAGCTCCTCTTCGCCTGGTACGAAGTGGAAGGCGAGTCGGGGGAGATCGTGCGGCTCCCGCGCGGAGACATCCTCATGTTCGGGGGCGACACCGCGTACCCGGTCGCGAGCGATCTCGAGATCCACAACCGCGTCATCGTGCCCTTCAATCAGGCGCTCCGCGCGCAGCGCGACGAGGAGTCGCCCCCGACGTCGATCCGATCGTCGACGCCCCGCGTGCTCATCGGCGTACCCGGGAATCACGACTGGTACGCGGGACTCGACGGGTTCGGCCGCATGTTCCGCGCGCCGCTCGGCGACGTGGATCGCGCGAGCGTCATGCTCGGGCGCGAAGACGAGCGGGCTCCGAGCGACGTCTCGACCACGACGGTCGCGCACTTCTTCGAATGGGCCGAAGCGTTCCGCGTCGGCAAGGAGGTGGTGAAGCGGTCGGCCCTGCCGCTCATCGGCTATCGCCCCGTGCAGAGCGCGTCGTATTGGGCGCTCCGCGTCGCACCCGACCTGGACCTCTGGGGGCCCGATCGCCAGCTCTACGATCTCGATCCGCGCCAGCGGCACTACTTCGCCCGCGCCCGAGACGACACCGGGCCGAAGGGCATCGCGCTCTGCCTCGCGGATCCCCCCTACGCGTTCCTCGAGCCCTTCGCGACGGGCCAGCGCGTCCTCAAGTCGTTGAACCTGGATCTCGAGGAGGACGCGGTGCTCGCCGTGACGGGAGACATCCACCACTATTGTCGACTGTCCTTCGGTAAGGGGCTCCACGTCACGGCGGGAGGCGGGGGCGCGTTCCTCCACCCGGCGCGGATCTCGAGGAAGGGCGCGCGCGAGCCGGACGCGGAGTTCCCCGGGCCGAAGGCATCGGTCCAGATCGCGCTCCGCGCGCCGCTCGAGATCGCGATGGGGCGCGCCGGGTGGATGCTCCACACGGCGCTCGCGCTCGCGTACCTACCGATGCACCTCGCCGCGAGGCACGCCCACCCGACGGTCCTCGGCGCGGTCGTCACGGGCGCGGCGATCGGCGCGGTGCTCGCGTTCATCTACGGGTTTCGCCACGTCCGCTGGGCGTCGATCACCGCGTATTCGTTCGGCGCGGGCGCGCTGCTCGGCGCGGTCCCGTTCGGGATGGGGAACCTCGCGGCGCTCGTGAACCGGGCGCTCGAGCTTCGGGCGTCCTCGGCGGGGGCGTGGGCGATCGACGGGGCCGGGCTCGTCGCCGCGGCCTTCATCGGTACGGCGTTGATCGGCGTCTACTTCATGGCGCTGACGATCTTCGGCGTCGCCGCCGATCAGGGCTTCGGCGTGCTCGCGCACCCCGGGTACAAGCACTTCGTGCGGATGCGCGTGCGCGCGGACGGGAGCGGGATCGAGGGGTTCGTCATCGGCAAGGTCGACCCCCTGTCCGCAGACAGTCCCGCCGTCTTGGTCGATCGGTGGGACTGGAAGAACCCCGTCAAGCGCGCATGACGCGCTCCGATCCCGGGGCTTGCTTCGTTCAGTTGCCGTACTCGACGGCGACCGTTCCGGTCTCGGTGCAGGGCTGCCAACACATCACGCCAGGGGGTTTGTTGACGACGTGCTCCATGTAGCCGTACGAAATCGTCCCGCTCGGCAAGAAGCCGGTGATCGAGTGGTTCGCCTGCCAGGTGCACCCATCGGGGCCCGGGAACGTGGACACGCCCGAGAGGTTCACGAACCCGTTCATCACGCTCCCGGACATCGTCACGCCGTCGAGCACGGCCGACACGGGCCCGCCCGTGCACGGGAACTGGATGGTCCCTTGGCTGCCCTTGCCGATCGGAAAGTCGATGCAGTTCGGATTGGATGGAGTCGACCCCGTGACGAGCAGCGACGGCTGACAATCGCCGAAGTCACAGTCCGCGTCGATCACGCCGTTGCAATTGTCGTCCAGTCCGTTGCAGCTCTCCTGGTTCGTGGGGCCATCCGTGCACCCGCCGCAGACGACCACGTCGTCCGCGCACGCATCTCCGTCGGGGCCGTCGCACGCGCTGCCGAGGCCGAACCCCTCGTCCGTGAGTCCGTTGCAGTCGTCGTCGAGCCCGTTGCACTGCTCGGGCTTCGGTCCAATGTCCCCTTCGCACGGGCCGAGGAACCCATTGATGCACTGGCGCAACCCCGGAGAGCACTCGCCCACATCCGACCCGCAGGGCGCTGTCTCCCCCGGCTTGCAGGCCGGCGACCCGCCTTCGCCCCCCTGACCGGTGGACGACGACGACGCCTTCGTCGAGCTGGAGCCGTGGCTCGAGGAGCTCTGCGCGCCGCCCTGTGAGGACGAGGTGTCCTCGTCGTCCCACCCGAGGTGCGAGCGGGCGCCGCAACCCGAGGTGGCGAGCGAACCGGCGGAGAAGAGGATCAAAGCGGCGAGCGGGAGGCGGTGCTGCGAAGCCATCGAGGTGACTCGTAGCCGAGAATCGGGGCCGGAGCTACGCGCCTCACCGAGCCGAATCGTTGCAGACCAGCTCGTCGAGGGCCTTCGCCCACGCAGCGTGGGCTTCCGCCGAGGGGTGGAGTCCGTCGGGGGCGAACGCTTTCTCGGCTGCTTGCGCGTCGAGGAGCTCCTCGATCGGGAGCCAGCGCGCCCCCACGCGCGCGCCCTCCTCCTTCAGGATCGCGTTCAGCTTCGCGATGCTCTCCTGGGTCCGTTCGACCGGGCCGAACCGCGCGCCCGCGGGCGTGCGATCCCACCGTGGCTGCGGCAGGAGGACGATGCGCTCGGGCTTCACTCCCGCATCGAGGATCGCCTGGAGGATGTCCTTCACGGACGCCCGGTACTCGTCCGGAGTGCGTCCCTGGACGATGTCGTTCGCGCCGATCGCGAGCGTGACGAAATCCGGGTGGAACGTCGCGAGGGACGGGAGCTCGCGCGCGATCACGTCGAGCGTGGTGAACCCGTTCCGCGCGACGTTCCGCATGTCCACGCGGCAGGCCGACGTCTGCGCGAACACCGAGGGGAACGAGTGATCTTCGCCCGATCCGGTCCCGATCGTGAACGAGTCTCCGATCGCGAGGTAGCGGAACGACGCTCGCGCCGCTGTCTTCGCGACGGACGCGCTCGACGCGGTCGGCGCGGTGGACGTGCACGCGAGGAGGCCCGCGGTGACCCACGCCACCGCGACCGGAGTGAGCCTCATCGCGCGGGTCCTCGGAAGGCTGCGCGCGAGATCTCGTAGACCACGTTCGGGTTGCTCTTCTCGCCGTAGTACGCGATGTCCTGCTCGCCCACGAGGATCGCTCCGAGCTTCTCCATGGCGGCGCGGGAGCGCTTGTTGTCTCGGCCCACGTGGAAGATCGCTCTCTCGACGAAGCGAAACGCGTGGTCGAGCATGAGCGTCTTGAGCGCGCGGTTGTAGGCGCCGCCCCAGAATTTTCGGGCGATGAAGGTGTACCCGATCGCGACTTCGCTCTTCACCTCGTCGAGATCGTAGTAGCGCGAGCTCCCCATGGGCTCGCCGGTGCGGGTCTCGGAGATGCGGAACGCGCCTCCGGACGCGAGCGCGCCTTGGAAGTAGTTCTCGAACACGTCGCGCTGGTACCGCGTGCGGCTCGGGTGCTGCTCCCAGATGAGCGGGTCCGAGGCGACGGCGTAGAGCGCTTCGAAGTCCTCGGGGCGCAGGGGATCGAGCGTCACCAGGGCGTCGGAGAGATGGGGCTGGAGCTCGAAGGCCATCGCGCAGAACGGTACCCCGGTTCGGAGGTCGAGGGGTGCGAAGCGGTCGGGGCTCACGGCTGCTAGCCTTCGGATCCCATGGTCGACATCCACATCGCGTACGAAGGGGAGCTCCGCTGCGTCGCGAAGCACGGTCCGAGCGGGATCGAGCTCTTCACGGACGCGCCCGTCGACAACCACGGCAAGGGGCAGAGCTTCTCGCCGACGGATCTCGTCGCGACCGCGCTCGGCACCTGCATGATGACCGTGATGGGCATCTACGCGGCGAAGCACGGGATCGATCTCGCGGGCTCGCGCGTGCACGTGAAGAAGGTGATGACGAAGGCCCCGCCCCGAAGGATCGCGGAGCTCCCGAGCGAGATCCTCGTCCCGCGGGAGAAGGCCGAGCGCATCGACGAGGCCGCGCGGCGGGCGCTCGTGGAGATCGCCGAGACGTGTCCGGTCCGACTGAGCCTGCTCCCCGCCATCGCGCTGCCGCTCGTCGTTCAGTGGGGCGAACAGCCTCAGACGTAGCGTCGAGCGTGGCCGCGTGAATGCGCGCGGAGGTCGCTGCACCGGAGAGCGACGTGCCCCGGGTCCCCCTGCGAGCTGTCGCCGTCCTCGCCGCCGTGAGCGCGATCCTCGGGGGGACGGTGAGCGCCTGTCGTTTCGACACGGCGACGGACACGAGCCGCGGATCGAACGAGGCGGTCGGTCTGATCGCCGGGCGCGAGCTCTCGGTAGAGGCCGCCTCCTATTGCCCGAGCGGGTTTGGCTCGCCGGACGACGTGACGCTCGTCCTCTCCTCTCGGAGCGACGACTGCGACGCGCACCGCAAGCAGGTCGCGCGCCCCGACGCGACGACGCTCACGCTGCACCTCGTGCAAGTGACTGGGGCGGGGACGTTCCGCGTGACGCGCGGCGCGCGCGGCCCGGGAGACGCGCTCGTTCGATTCTCCGCGCTCGACGACGACTGCGACGAGTCGGTCGTCCGTGACGCCGACGGCGGCGCCGTGACGGTCACGGGGATCGACGCCTCGTCCGATGGATTCATCAAGGGATCGTTCGACGTGACGTTCGACGGCGAGCGCCTGCGCGGAGACTTCGACACCTCCGTCTGCACCGTGGACTACTTCTGCGGTCAGCCGACGGAGTGCGAGAAGTAGTCGCTTCCCCGCCGAAACCCAGGAGCCGCAGCCGTTCCAAACCGTGCTCGTCCACGTCGCCGCCAGCGCGTCGAGATTGCGCGGGCTAGGCTCCTCCCACCGAGGGATGAGAAAGCCAGGTTGGAGGACGGCCTTCGTGATCGCCGCGCTCGCGTGCGTGGGGCTCGTGTGCTGGATGCTTGCCCGGTCGAGTCCAACCGCCCCTGCGGAACCGCGCCCCGCTCGGAGCGTCGCGTCCGACCCGTCGACCGCCCTCTCCGACACCGTAGCGCCCCCCGTGTCGGCGCACCGTCGCGGCCCAACGGCGCGCTCCGCGTTGGGGTCCGCCGAGGAGACACCGAGGGCGCCGGGCTCCCCGGAGGAGATCTCAGCCGGCGTTCTCGCGCGCACGACATGGTTCGACAGTGCCGACCCGTGTGAGCCCATCCGTCCAGTTCCCCTGGCGCCCGAGCTCGAAACGCTCACGGCGGAGGACGTGACGATCGCCTGGCCGCCGACGGTGGTCGTCGCCGAGCCGACGTTGCTCGCGCACCTCGTCGCTGGCTTGCTCGAGGAGGCCGCGCTCCTCACCGACTCGGACCGGCGCGCGCAGCTCACCGTGATCCTCCACCCGTCCGAGCAGAACCTCCACGACGAGACGGGCGCGCCGACCTGGACGCGAGCCGTCTACGACGGCGCGGTGCACGTCGTCTCCGAGCCGAAGGAGGACTTCGGCGTGCGAATCGAGTCCCTCCGGCACGAGGTCATGCACGCGGCGATGCACGCCGCCGCCGTCTGCACTCCCGCGTGGTTCAACGAGGGCGTGGCGATGTACTTTTCGAACCGCGTCCCCTCCGCTGCGTGGAGGAGAATCCTGCGTGACAACGAGACGATCGATCTCGGCGTCCTCGCCGTGCCGAGCTTCGTCGGGAGCGAGGCGGTCAAGACGAAGCTGGACGTGGACGTCGCCTACGGCGAGAGCCTCGCGATGGTGCTCTACGCGATCGAGCGCGGACGCGGCATCGACGTGATCGTCGACTCGCTCCGCGCCGTGCGTCCCGATGCCGCGCGCGCGGCCGCCTCGGGACTTTGGACCGCGATCGATCCGCACGCGACGGCTCAGGATCTGCGCGCCTGGCTCGGGCATCGCTTGTTCGGCGTATCGTCCGTGGACGAACTCGACGGCATCTCGCAGGCGGCGGTCTGCTGCTGGGGCTCGAGGCGGATCAGCACCTTCGGATGCAGGATGGTTCCGGCGCACCCGAACGAGACCTTGTGGTACGACGAGTCCAGCGGTCGGAGCGCCGTCTGCACGAACGGCTGGCTCTGACGCTTTGGATGAAGTCGCGCACGGTTCGAGGCTGGGGCCACGTGCGCCGTCGCGGCCGAGCGCGCGAATCGCGTACACTCTCCGAGTGCCTCGCGTCGCCCGACCAACGTGCGGGGCGCCGACTGCGCGCGCTTCCCCGCGCCGCGGGCCCGCCTAGAATCCCGATCCCTCGTGCAGCCGGGTCTCCTCCTCGACGGACGCTTCAAGATCGTCTCGCTCGCCGCGTCCGGCGGGATGGGGGACGTGTACCGCGCCGAGGACACCGCGACCGGAGCCGCGGTCGCGATCAAGGTCATGCGCGCGCACGCGACGCAGCGCGATCGCTTCCTCCGTGAAATGGCCGTGCTCGAGACGCTCGATCACCCCGCGATCGTGCGGCACCTCGGTCACGGCGAGGCGCCCGGAGCCGGGGGGAGCAGCGAGCTCTGGCTGGCGATGGAGTGGATCGAGGGGGAGGAGCTCGAAGCGCGGATCGCGCGCGAGGGGCTCACGATCGAGGAGGCGCTCGCGGTCGCGCGGTCGCTCGCGTCGGCGCTCGAGCACGCGCACACGCGAGGGATCGTCCACAGGGATCTGAAGCCCTCCAACGCCCTGCTCCGCGGCGGAGATCCGCGTCGCGCGACGCTGCTCGACTTCGGCGTCGCGCGCGTCGAGGGCGCGGAGCACGCGCTGACGCAGACCGGGACCGTCATCGGCACGGTGGGCTACATGGCGCCCGAGCAAGCGTCGGGCGGGTCGGTCGACGCTCGAGCGGACGTATTCGCGCTCGGGTGCGTGCTCTTCGAGTGCCTGACCGGCGCGCCGCCTTTCTCCGGGGCCACGCCGATCGCGCTCCTCGCGAAGCTCCTGCTCGCGGAGCCACCGCGCGTCCGCGCTGCGCGCCCGAGCGTCCCGCCCGCGCTCGACGATCTCGTCGCGCGCATGCTCGCGCGTGACCCGGACGCGCGCCCCGCGGGGGCGGGGGCGGTGCTCCCCGAGCTCGGTGCGCTCGACGCCCCGACGTCCCTATCCGTCCCGCCGCGCTCGGGCGCACCGGGGCTCACGCGCGCCGAGCAGCGGGTCGTCAGCGTCGTGGTCGCGGAGATCGCGCGGGACGGGGATCCCGACGCGCCCACGCTCGCGGCCGAGGAGGTTCACGCGGTGTTCTCGATGCTCGAAGACACCAGCGCGCGCTACCCGTCGCGCGTCGCACCGCTCGGCCCGACGGCGGCAGCGCTCGTCCTCGAAGGGCGGACGAGCGCGACCGACCAGGCCATCCAGGCCGCCGGAGTCGCGCTGTCGATGCTCGACGCGCAGCGGGATCTCCGCGTCACCGTGGCGACCGGCCGCGCAGAGACGACGAGCGCCGGCCCGACTGGGCCGATGATCGAGCGCGCCATCGCCATGCTCGATGCGTTCCGCGCCGGACGTGGAGCGGTGATCGACGACGTCACGCGCGCGCTCGTCGAAGCACGCTTCACGGTCGAGTCGGTGGATGGCGTCCATCGGCTCACCGGGCGTCGCTCGGGGGGCCGACGCCTGCTCCTCGGCAAGGCGATCCCGTGCGTCGGGCGAGATCGCGAGCTCGCCGTGCTCGAGGCGGCGCTCGAGGAGTCGGTCGAGGAGTCGGTCGCGCGCGCGGCGCTCGTGATCGGTCCACCCGGGATCGGCAAGAGCCGGATGGTGGAGGATCTCGTTTCGCGCGCCGCCGCGCAGCGACCGGATCTCGTGCGGCTCGTGGTGCGCGCCGAGCCCTTGAAGACGGGGGCGGCGTTCGGCCTCGCGGGGGATCTCGTCGCCGCGCGCGCGCCGCGCTCGGCGATCACCTGGACGCGCACTGGTCGAGCCTCGGGCTCGAGGCCGAGGCGTTCTCGCCGATCTCGCGGATCGGGGCGGTGAACGCGCGCCGGTCGTCGCGGCGCTGCAGCGGGATCGCTTTCGCGCTCCGCGAGGCGGTCATGCGCGCGTTCGAGGCTTGGCTCGATCGCGAGGCTTCGGTTCGGCCCGTCCTCGTGGTCGTCGAGGATCTGCATTGGGCCGATCCGTCGAGCGTCGAGCTCCTCGCGAGCGCCTTTCGGCGCGCGTCCGCGCGTCCGCTCACGGTGCTCGCGCTCGCGCGCGCCGAGGCGGAGGAGATCTTCCCCGCGTTCGCGCGGGATCTCGGGGCGCAGGTGCTGCGCCTCGCGGGCCTCGGGAAGCGCGCGCTCGAGAAGCTCGCGAGGACCGCGCTCGGCGAGGGGCCGTCTCAGCAAGAGATCGCGCGCATCGTCGCGCTCTCCGACGGCAACCCGTTCTACCTCGAGGAGCTCGCTCGGTGGGCGGCCGAGGGCCGCAACGACACGCTGCCCGACTCGGTCGTCGCGATGGCCCAGGTGCGCCTCGGTCGACTCGACGAGTCGGCGCGCCGCGCGATCCGTGCCGCGAGCGTGCTCGGAGAGTCGTTCGACGCCGCGTCGCTCGCGTCGATCCTCGGCGAGCCGCTGGATCTCGCGCCCATCCTCGACCGCCTCGTGCGCGACGAAGTGCTCGCGCTGCGCCCCGGGCCAGCCTCCACACCCGACCGCTGGGCGTTCCGGCACGCGCTCCTTCGCTCCGCCGCCTACGGAATGCTCACGGACGCGGATCGGCGCGCGGCGCACGCGCTCGCGGCGCGCGTGTTCGGGTCGGAGCGCGGCGTCGATCCGGCCGTCGTCGCCGAGCACCACGCGCTCGGTGGGGAGAGCCGAGAGGCGGTGACGTGGTTCCTGCTCGCGGCGCGCCGCGCGTTCGAGGCTGGCGATCTGCATGCGACGCTCCGGAGCGCCGAGCGCGCGCTCCAACATGAACCGAGCAGCCATGACGAGGCCGAGCTCCGCGTCCTCGAGGCGTCCGTGCTCGGGATGCGCGGCGCGTGGGCCGCCGCGGGGACGTCCGCGCGCAGGGCGATGGAGCTCGTCGTCAGGTCCACCGGGGGGACCCGATCGAGCAGCTGGTTCCGAGCCGCGGCCACCGCCGTCTTCGCGGACGTGAACGAGGGACGCCTGACGGGCACCATCGACGTGTTCCAGGGCCTCGTCCGCCTCGACGTCGTCGAGCCGACCGCCGAGTACGGTCGCGCGGTCGCCGTGCTCGTCGCGGCGCTCGCGCTCATGGGCCAGGTCTCGATCGTCGAGCCGCTCGTCGATGGGCTCGATCGCGCCGGGCACGCGGGCGAGCCCGCCGCGTACACCGCGTATCGAGTGCTGGCGCGCTGTCTCCTCTCCGTCGCGAAGCTGGATCTTCGAGGCGCGCTGGACGCGGGGCGGCGCGCGGTCGAGCTCCTCCCGGGCATCCACGATCCGATGGCGACGGTCCTCTCGCGCGTCGCGCTCTCGCGCGCGCTCATGGACGCCGGACGCTACGAGGAGGCGAAGGCCGAGCTGGTCCTCTCCGAGGCCGAGGCGGATCGCACGGGCATGGCGTACCTCCGCGATTGGTCGAAGGCCCTCCGCCACGGCGCGACGGTCATCTCGGGGCGCACCGCGGGCGTCCTGGAGGGGCTCGGCGCGATCCACACGGACAGCCTGGTCGTGCAGTCGACCATCCTCGTCAACTACGGCAACGTGGCGCTCCTCGAGGGCGACGCAGCGACCGCCGAGGACTGGGGGCGAAAGCCGATGCCCGCCTCGGGGGTCCGCATCATCGAGGCGATGCAGTGCTCCCTGCTCGGCCGCGCGCTCCTCGCCCTCGGGCGCTACGAGGAGGCGCTCTCCGTCGCGCGCGACTTCCTTCGCAAGAACGACGAGGTCGTCTCGATCGGCGCGAAGACATGGATCCTCGCGATCCAGTGCGAGGCGCTCGCGAAGCTCGATCGCACCGAAGAGGCGCGCGAGGTCGCGCGGCTCGCGCACACGCGGATCACCGCGATCGCGGACACGCTCGAGGGCGAGGACCGGCGCGCGTTCCTCGAGGACGCACCGCCGAACCTCGTCACCCTGCGCTGGACCCGCGCCCTCCTCGGGTCAAACTGAGATGGTGCCCTCGAGCTCTCCGACGGAGGACGCGCGCTCGCTCGAGAGCCTCATCGTGCTCTCGGACGTGCACCTCGGCTCGGACCTCGACGACGCCCCCGGCGCGCCCCGGCTCTCCTCCCGCACCTCCGAGGTGGACGCGGATCTCGCGGCGCTCCTCGACCACTACGCCCTCGAGCCACCGCCCTCGGGGACGTGGCGACTCGTCGTGGACGGCGACCTCTTCGACTTCCTCCGCGCGCGCGTCCACGGCCGCCCCGGCGACGACGCGTTCGGCACGCCGCTCACCGAGGAGGAGAGGGCGCACGGGCTGGGCGGCGCCGCGCCGCACGCCGTCGCGAAGCTCGACGCGCTCGTCGATCGGCACCCAGCGGTGTTCTCCGCGCTCCGGAGGTTCCTCGACGCGGGCCACGCGGTGACGATCATCCGCGGCAACCACGACGTCGACCTGCACTGGCAAGCGGTGCAGGACCGGGCGCGCGAGCGCATCTCCGGCGGGGACCCGACGCTCGGCGCCCGCGTCGCGTTCAGCCCCTGGTTCGTGTACGCCGAGGGGCTCGCGTTCATCGAGCACGGCCAGCAGTACGACGACCTCTGCGCCGCGAACAACCTGCTCGCGCCGCTCAGCCCCATCGACACCGACCGCACCGAGCCCGGCCTCTGCGACGTCCTGAACCGCTTCGTGGTGAGGCCGAGCAAGGGCCTCTGGGAGTACGGTCACGAGGGCCGCGGCGGGCTCGGGTTCCTGTGGTACGCCGCGGGCATCGGGATCGTGGAGGCCACGCGCGTGGGGCTTCGCTCGCTGCGCGCGCTCCGCGCGTTGTTCCAGCTCCGCGCGGCGCGGCGCGGGCCGAACGGGGCCGAGGCCCGGCGCATCCACGAGGCGCGCGTTCGCGGGCTCGCAGAGGCGAACGCGTGGGCGGAGCCACGCCTCGCGGCGCTCCTCGGGCTGCACGTGGAGCCGGCGACGAACAGCGCGCTCGGCATCGCGTCGTGCATGCTGTTCGATCGCGTGGCGCTCGCGCTCGCGCTCGGACCGACCTCCCTGCTTTGCACGTTCTTCGGCTTCTGGTCGTTCAAGTTCATGATCGTGGGGCTCGTCGGGATCGCCGCCTGGGTGTTCGGCCACCGCGAGCTCACGCGGATCCGCCGGCGCAACATGGCCGAGACGCTCGAGGCGCGCGCGGCGGACGTCGCGGCGATCACCGAGGTCCGGTACGTCGTGATGGGCCACACGCACGGCCCCCGAGTCGTCCCTCTCCCGCGCGGCGAGGCGACGTACGTGAACCTCGGCTCGTGGTCGGAGGAGGCGCTCGCGGATGGCCGGCCCCTCGAGCGCGCCACCCGTACGCACCTCGTCGTGGACGCGTCGACGCGCACCGCGGAGCTCCGCGAGTGGCTCCCCGCGTCCGAGCGAGCCCGAGCCGGCGCGCCCTATCGCGCGTTCGTCACGAGCTCGCCGTGAAGGCCATCGGTGTCGCGACCGTCGCGCTCCTCGCGGCGTTCGGCGCCGCGGTCGGCGCTGCGTGCGCGAGTAGCCCGCCCACGGCCGCGCCGAGCGCAGCGCTCGGCACGAGCGCGCCGAGCGCGGCCCCGGGCACACCCCTGCCGATGCCCGGACCCGAGCGCGGGCGCCTCGGAGCGGCCGTGAAGGAGAACGCCGAGTGTGTCCGCTGCCACGCGGACGTCGCCGCGGAGTGGTCCGCGTCCCTGCACCACACGTCCGACACCGAGCCCGCGTACCGAGTGAGCTTCGACATCGAGCCGCTCCCGTTCTGTCGGTCGTGCCACGCGCCCGAGGCGATCGCGGACCGGGACGAGCCGGACGACGTGCGTGAGCTCGGCGTGGGCTGCGTGACGTGCCACGTGACCGAACCCGGCGCAGTGCTCGCCGCGCCGCGCGCGGCCGGCGCGTCGATGGGGAGCCCACTGGGCCCGTACGAGCGCGCGCCCCACCGCGTGATCCGCGACGCTCGCTTCGCCTCGGGCGGCGCGTGCGCGGGATGTCACGAGTTCGCGTTCCCCGGTCGAGAGGTGCGATCCGTCGAGGACCTCATGCAGGGCACGATGGCGGAGCACGCGGCCTCCTCGAGGCGCGAGCAGGCGTGCGCGGACTGCCACATGCCCGCGGCCTCGAGCGGATCCGCTCCGCCGCGCCGCAGCCACCGCTTCACCACCTCGCGCGACGCGGAGCAGGTGAGGCGCGCCGTCGAGATCCGCGCCGAGCGCGTCGACGACACGCACGTCCTCGTCTCGCTCCTCCCCGATCAGCTCGGCCACGCGTTCCCGACCGGGGATCTGTTCCGACGCGTCGAGATCTCCGCGTGGGTCGCCGACGACCCCTCGAACAAAGCGGTCCGCTTCCTCGCGCGCCACTTCGGCGCAGAGGCCGCCGGCATGGGCCGCAAGCTCCTGTCGGACGACCGCGTTCGCGACGGTGGCGCGAAGATCCTCCTGGAGCTCGGCGCCGCGAGCGCCGGCAAGCCCGTCGCGTGGAGCGTCCGGTACCAGCGCGTCGCTCACCCGAACGGCATCGACGAGCGCGACGCGACGCTCGAGGGCGAGCTCGAGCTCGCCTCGGGGACGCTCTCACGCTGAGGCGAGCGCGCTCGCGAGCTCCATCGCGCGCGCGTGGTCGGGCACGCGCTCGAGGAAGCTCCGGCGGAGCACGGGATCCTGGATCCCCGCGACGCGCGCCTCGAGCCTCGCGGTCGCCGAGCGGAGCGCGCCCTTCGCGCCCGCGATGTCACCCGTCGCACAGAGCGCCTCGACGAGCGTTACGTATGCGAGCACGTCGAAATCCTCGACGCACCCCACGCGCGCGATCGCCTCGACCGCACGCCTTGCAGAGAGGAGCGCTTCGTCCGGCGCCCCGCGCGACAGCGAGACCCGGGAGACGATCGCGTGCGCCGCGATCGCCTGCATGTCCCCGCCCCCGGACAGCACGATCGTCGCCTGCGCCAGCGCGCCTTCGAGGTCGCCCCGATCGAGCGCGAGGAGCGCGAGGTGGAGGCGGCTCCAGCCGGCGAGGCGCGGATCCTTGTAGGCCTCGAAGAGTTCGAGCGAGCGCGTCTGTGTCGCGCGCGCCTCCTCTGGCCGCCCGAGGAGGCGAAGCGCGATCCCGTGGTTCTGGAGCAGGAGCGCGCGCGTCGTCTCGACGCCGAGGCGCTCCGCCCTCGGGATCGCGGCGCGAAGGCGCGCGTCCGCGCGCTCGACGTCACCGAGCTGGGTCTCGACGAACGAGAGGTTCGAGCACACGACGAGCGCCCTGCGCTCCTCTCGCGCGGGTTCGAGCAGCTCGAGCGCGCGGAGGTAGCCGTCGCGCGCCCGTTCGAGCTGATCGGTCAGGGCGGCGAGCGTCGCCTGCGCTTCGAACACGCGCGCGCGATCGGCGGCGGAGAGCAGCTCCCGCTCCGCCTCGGCCAGTCGCTCCACCCGGCCCACGATGTCCCCGCCTCGCGCGAAGTCTCCGTTGTAGAGCAGGTTCGTCGCCGCCAACGTGAGCGCGGTGATCTTCATGCCGATCGCGTCTCGCGCGTGCGCGGTGCTCCAGACCTGCTCGATCAGCGGCAAGACGAAGCGCTCCGCGCCCAGGCGGCCGTGCGCGTCGATCACCTCGCGCGCCGCGGCGAACCAGAGGCGCGTCCCTCGATCGAGCAGCTCCATCGCTCGGGACCCCGCCTCGGCGGCGGCCGCATAGTCCCCCGGCCACCGCTTCGCCTCTGCCTTGATCACGAGCAGATGACCGGCGGCGGCGCCGCTCGCGCCCGCGCCGAGCGCCTTGTCCGCGCACGTCACCGCGAGCGCGAAGTCGCTCGCCTCGAGCGCGTGCTCGGCCGCGCGGTGATAATGGGGCATCGCGTCGGTGGACGCGCCGCCGAGTTCGAAGTGCCGCGCGAGCACGAGCGCGCCTCGCTCGCCGCTAGACGTGAGCCACGCGGCGGCGCGCAGGTGCCCGATCCGTCGGTCCTCATCGAGCAGCAGCGCGTACGCGCCGTCTCGCAGCAGGGCGTGCCGAAACACGTACGCGCGCTCCGGCGCGCGCCGCTCTTCGAAGAGCTCGTCCGCCGCGAGGGCGCCGAGCGCGCGCTCGACCGCGTCGAGCTCGTCGCTCGCGAGCACCGCGGCGACGCCCGCCGCCGTCACGACCTCGCCGAAGATGCTCGCGGCCTTGAGGATCTGCTTGGACTCGAGCCCGAGCGCGTCCAGGCGGGCCTGCACCGTTCCGAGGACCGTGTCGGGCAGCTCCCACGGCTCGTCCGCGCCGCGCGGCGTCGCGTGAGACACGGAGCGCACGAGCTCCTCGAGGAAGAACGCGTTGCCGTCGGCGCGCGTGAGGACGCGCTCCACGAGCGCCGCGGGCAACGTGTCTCCGACCACGTTTCGCACGAGCGCCGCGCTCGCCTCCCGCGAGAGCTTCTCGAGATCGATGCGCTCCGGGCTCCGCAGATCGAAGAGGCGCGGAAAGCGCGCCTCCACCTCGGGGCGCGCGAGCGCGAGCACGAACAGCGGACGGTCGGCGAGGTTGCGGAGCGCGCTGTCCACGAGCGCGACCGAGGGGGGATCGGCCCAGTGCACGTCCTCGAGGACGAGCGCGACCGGCCCGCGCGTCGTGAGCTCGAGCAGCCACTCCTCGAACGCCGCGCGCACGTGGTCGGGCCGCAGGATCGTCGCGTCGGTCGCGGAGGACTCGGTGCCGCGAGCGGCGATCTGGAGCAGCGCGGCCTCGATGCGCGCGCGCTCCGCGGTCGCGGCGGTGGGAGCCGCGAGGCGCGCGATCTTCGCGCGCTGGACGTCGAGCGCGTCCTCGTCGCGCACGGCCGCCTTCCGGCGGATCGCGGAGCCGACGAGGCTGAACGTCGCGCCCTCCGCGATCGCCGACCCGTGCCCGAGGAGCACGTCGGGCGCGTCGTCTCGCGCGCCGAGCCGGCTGAAGAGCTCCTGCCGGAGCCTCGACTTCCCCGTCCCGGGCACCGCCACGACGATCGCCGCGCGCGCCAACGAGTCCTTCGCGACCTGCGCGTAGAGCGCCTCGAGCCGCGCGATCTCGGGGTCGCGGCCCACGCAAACGGATGTCGCCCCGAGGAACGTCCGCGAGAAGCCGTGGGGCCTCCGTTCGCCGAACATCTCGAGGACACTGCCGACCTTGTGGATCTCGAACGCGTCGCCGACGAGTCGCGCCGTGGGCTCGTCGATCTGGACGCGCCGCGGCCCCTCCGGCCGGAGCGGGCGCGCGCCTCGCTCGATCGCGTCGAGGGGGAGCCCCGAGATCCCGTCTGCGGTCCGCCCCGTCACGACGACGAGATCGGCGTGCGGCAGCGCGCGGCTGAGCGCGAGCGCGGCGGAGGCCGCGCGGACCGCCTCGTCCCCGGTCGAGCGCGCGCTCCCGAACACCGCGACGTGCGCGAGCGAGAGGAGCGTGTGCGACACCCCGCCGCGCCGATGAACCGCGTCCTCGAACGCGGCCCTCGCGGCGCTCGCCTCGTCCGCTCGGGCGAAGCGCGCGAACACCGCGGTCACGACCCGCCGCTCGCCGCTCGCCATGGAGGAGCTCGGCCCGGCGCTCGGCGGCTCGACGATCGTCTTCGGGTCCTCGTGCGCGCTCGAGCCGAACGTTTCGAACGGCGTCGCGCGCGCGAACGCCTCGGCGAACGCCGCGATCGACGGGTATCGGTCCGCCGGCTCCTTCGACATCGCGCGCGCCACGACCGCGTCGAGCTCGAGCGGCGCGGTGCTCGACAGGTCGCGGAGGCGCGGCGGATCCGTCAGCGCGATCTTCGCGACCACGGACATGCCGTCGTCCCCCGTGTACGCGCGCGCCCCGGTGATCAGCTCGAACGCCACGACGGCGAGCGAGAACTGATCGCTCGCGGGCGTCGTCGCTTCGTTCCGCAGGATCTGCTCGGGAGACATGTACGCGGGCGTCCCGATCATGAGCCCCTTGTGCGTGAGGCCCTGCTCGCGCTCGCTCCACGCGATGCCGAGATCGATCACGGTCGCGCGCACGCCACCCTCGGGCAGATCGGTGACGTAGATGTTCGACGGCTTCACGTCACGGTGGACGCCGCCGAGCGCGTGGATGGCCGCGAGGCCGGAGGCGACCTGGAGGATCACGTCCACGACCGCGCCACCGTCGAGCGGCCGCTCGCGCTGGCGCCTGGCGAGATCACTCCCGCCGAGCCACTCCACGGCGATGAACGCCCGCCCGTCCTCGCTCGCGCCGTGGCCCACGTGGCGGACCACGTTCGGGCTCGAGACCGCGGCGAGCAGGCGCCCCTCGCGCATGAAGCGCTCCGTCGTCGGGTCGGCGATCACCTTGGCCTTCCCGCCGAGCGCCCACTTGATCGCCACGGTCTCGCCCGTCGACTCGTCGATCGCGCGATACACCTCGGCGGTCCCGCCGCGCCCCGCGAGCTCGAGCAGCCTGAAGCGCCCCCCGAGCCGACGCGCCTCGGACATCAGCGGACCCCGTCTGCGTGCGCCGCCAACTAGAAATGCACGCTGAACTGGAGCGTCATCGTCGGTTGGCCGAGCCCCTTCGAGCCGCCGCGCGCGTCGAACTCCCAGCCGGGCTTCGCGGTGAACTTGATCGTGCTGCCGCGGTAGTGCGTCTCGTAGAGCTTCAGGCCGCCCGCCTCGAAGTCGATGAACGGGAGCTTCGCCTTGAGGTCCTGCAAGAGCGAGCTCTCGGGGGCGCTGTGCAGCGGATCGAGGGTGAGCTTGCAGCCCTCACTGAGCGTGAAGCCGCGCACACGGCGCTGATCGAGGACTTCGGAGAAGAGCTGCGCGGAGTGAGGATCGAGTTGTAGGTCGGGCATGCCCCGAGGTTACAGGACGCACTCCTCGAGGAGGCGAACGTCTTCGAGAAACGCCCGCTCAGGCCGACTTCGACGTCACGATCAGCGCGCGCCACTTCGTGAGCGAACTGCCGAGCTTCTCTTCGATCCGGGTGAGCTCGGCCACGAGCTCGGGCTCCTCGACGCCCGCGCTGCGCGCCTCGCGCACGCACGCGAGGGCCGCCAGGTAGCGCTCGCGCCGCACGAACGCCTTGGCGAGGAGCGGCCACACCGCCTTCGGCGACGCGCCGAGGCTGATCGCCCGACGCAGCGGGCCGATCGCCTCGCCGAACCGATCCGTCGAGAGGAGCGCCTGCCCGAGGCGGCGAAACAGGTCGCTCGCGACGGGGCCGTCCTGCGCGTACTGGATGCCGAGCCGGAGCACCTCCTCACCTTGTTGAGGCTCGCCGATCTCGACGCACGCCGTCCCGAGCAGGCCGAGGCCCTTGGCGATGAGCGAGCGCGCTTCGGGCGCCAGCATCTGCCCCTCGGGCGTGCGCAGGAAGATCGCGAGCGGCGCGGGCCAGGCCGCGAGGAGCTGGAGGACGCGCGGATGATCGTTGCTCTCGGCGGCGAGCTCCGCCTCCCCGACCTTCGTGAGATCGATCGCGGATCGCCCACCCGCGGACGCGCGCTCGAGCTCCTCGCGCACGTGCGCGCGGATGCGCATGCGAAACTCGGAGAGCTCGTAGCGCGCCTCCTCCCCGTCGTGCAGGAGCATGAGCTCGCTCACGCCGCCCTTCACGATCAGCCGGCGGAGGCTGTAGCCGTAGAGCGGCGCGAGCAGCAGGTACCGCACGCCGATGTGCTGCTGCATCCCTTCGACCTCGGACTCCTTCGAGGGCGCGGGCGCGGTCGGATCGTCCGTGAGGAGGGCGCCCACGAGGCGATGGCGGAAATCGCCGAGCGTGAGCCGCTGCGGCTCCGACGCCTCCGTGTCGTCGTCCCCGGGGGCGCCGGCCACGAAATCCACGAGGGTGTTCTCGGGCGTGCGCCGATCGACGGTGAGCGCGGTGATCCGCGCCCCGGTGATCATCGAGAACGCGAAGAACGCCTCGCCGACGATGTCGCAGAGCGCCTGGAAGCTCCCGATCCCCTCGCCGATGCGCTCGAACCACCCATCGGTACGGACCGCGTCGAGGGAGAAGGAGCGCTCTTTGGCCATGAACGGGGAGCTAGGGTGCCACGACTACCGAAAGGAGTCACGATATCGGCCGTCCGCACCGACACGCGCGAAGGTGCCGACGGCACCCGCAGCGGGGCGGCGGACCTCTCGAGCGCTCGTCAGGTCCGCTCGCTCAGCGGCCCATCGGTCGCTGGGAAGAGGTTTCGCAGCCGGTGCGCGCGGCTCACGGTGCGACGCTCGCTGCGGATGAGCGCCTCGACGCCGCTCCCGATCAACCTCCCCGGGACGATGAGGCTGAACGCCGTCGCGCAGAACAGGAAGAGCACGGTCGGTACGGGCGTGAAGTTCACCGCGATCGGGTGGATCACGATCGAGCCGTTCTCGAACGTGTAGGGGCTCGGAACGACGCCGAGCACGATGAGCAGGATGGGGACGAAGACCGCGCTCGCGCCCGCCGCGGCGATGAAGAGGCGCGTCAGCTTGTTGGCGCGCAGCGACACCATCAGCGACGCGCTGACCGTCGTCACCGCCTGCGGGACGAGCAGGAGCGGGCCGAAGAACACCGAGAGGAACCCGACGACGACGAAGTTCCCCCACACCGCGAAGCGCATGTACCTCGGCCGCGCGTTGTGCGTCCGACCCATCCAGAACAGGTACCCGATGAGCGTGAAGAGCGCCGCGCTCAGCGCGATGAGCCAGCGGTGCTCGCGTACGCCCATCCAGATCACGAGCGGCAACATCAGGATCCAGCCCGCGTAGGCGAGCACCGCGCCGATCGCGCCGCGCTCTCGATCGCGTTGGTTGATGCTGTCGAGCTCCTTCTCCGCCTCCGGGGGCATCGTGTCCGGTTCGTCGAGCAGGACCTCGATGAGCGCGCGGCGCGCGCGCTTGTGCACCGGGTGGAGCGCGAGCGCGGCGCCGAGCTCCCGCATGATCTCCGCGCGCGTCGCCTCGCTCACCTCGCCCGCCTTTATGAGCTCCTCGGCGCGGTCCGCGTGCGCGTCGGCCATCGCGATCTGCCGCTCGCGATCCTTCTCTCCGTCGAGGAACGCCTCGATCGCCTCGTAGAGATCGCGGCACGACGCGTAGCGCTCCGCCGGATCGAGGCGCGTCGCGCGGGCGCACATCTCGTCGAGCGCGGACGGCACCGTGGGGTTCTTCGCCGTGGGGCGCGCGCCGTCGATCTTCAGCGCCGACACGATGAGCGTGGAGAGGTTGCCGCTGCCGTGCAGGGGCTCGAGCGTCAGCATCTCGTAGAGGACCACGCCGAGCGCGTAGATGTCCGCCCTCCCGTCGCAGACGGACGCGTCCCCCCGCGCTTGCTCGGGCGACATGTAGCCCGGCGTCCCGAGCAGCGCGCCCGCCTGCGTGTGCTCCACCGCGTCGCTCGGGCCGCTCAGGGCGTCCGTGCGGATGTCCTCGAGCGAGGCGATCTTCGCGACGCCCCAGTCGAGCACGTACACCTCGCCGAAGTCGCCGAGCATCAGGTTCGCGGGCTTGAGGTCGCGGTGCACGACGCCCTTCGAGTGCGCGAACGCGAGCGCGAGGCTCACCTGCGAGAGCGCAGACAGGAGCCTTCGCAGCGGGAACTTCGCGATGGTGTCCGCGTCCCCCCGCCGCAGCCCCGCGATGATCTCCTCGAGCGTCCGACCGACGATGCGCTTCATCGTGAAGAACACCTCGCCGTTCGGATGGACTCCGAGATCGTAGACGGGGACGACCGCGGGGTGCTCGAGCTGGCCCTGCACGCGCGCCTCGCGAAGGAACCGCGCGCGCGCGTCGCTCTCCGAGCCGTGGCTCCGGTGGTTCACCTTCATCGCGACGTCCCGACCGATGAACGCGTCGCCGCAGAGGCGCACCTCGCCCATGCCCCCCTCGCCGAGGAGCTTCTTCACGTGGTAGCGCGCGAGCGCGTCGAACCGCTCGGTCGACGGCTCGATGTCCACCGCGCGCGGCTCGGACTCGTGCGACGCGAACGCGCGCGGCAACGTGTTCGCGCGCGACAGCGTCTCCATGCGCCGACCGGCGGGGACGGTCCCCGCCGTGTAGAACGCGTCGTCTCGGGAGTCTTCGGAGCCCGCCATGGTGGCGAGATCCTACTCCATGCGCGAGAAAGGGCCGGCAGGCGGCCGCTACTGCTGGCCCACGACGCCGATCCAGAGGTTCTGGTCCGCGCCCTTGCTCGCGATCAGGAAGAAGATCTCGGTCTTGTACGTGTTCGACTTCAGGACGTTGATCGTGAGGTGGAGGGTTTGGCCGTTCTGCCCAGCCGTCTCGTCGAACGACAGGTCGAGCTCTTTCGCGCCGCCGAAGAAGTCCGACGAGTCGTACGCGGCGACGTGGAAGTTGCCGTTCGTCGGGCCGTCGCTGAAGAGCGCGACGTCGACGGTCTTCGACTGTCCCACCGGGATCAGCGCGCCCTTCACCTTCCCGATGTTCTGACCAAGATTGACCATGTCCTTGAAGACGGGCGCCGCGTTGAAGTAGACGTGCCCCGGGAGCGCGGGCTGGCAGGGATCGTGGCTCGCCTTCGCGGCGACGTTCGACCAGCTCCGCTGCACCTTGTAGTCGAACCCCGGGAACTTCACGAACGCGTTCGGGTTCTGCGCGCACATGTCGGCCGTCTCACCCCCGCCGAGCGCGAAGAGCCAGTAGATGTGCTGCACGTCCGTCTGCGCGAGGGCTGCGTCCTTGTACGGGAAGGGATCCGTCGCCGCCTCGATGTACTCGTGACTCGCCGTGCTCGTGAGCGTGTCGATCCTCGTCTCGCCCGGATAGTTGCAGCGCGGCATCACGGCATGCCACGGCACGGCGATGTTCGGCAGTTGAACTCCGCGTGGTAGCCGCCGAACGCGCTACAGCTCGTGTCGCCCTGGAGCGAGATCTTCGTGCCGGTGGGGTAGTACACCGCGTAGAGCGTCTGGTTGTCGGGCTGGGGGAACGCGGGGTTGCTCTGCAGCTGCGCCGCGAGGAACGACTGGATTTGAGCGTCCGTCAGGCTCGTGGGCGCGTTGCCCGCGATCTCGATCGCAGGTAGCCCCGTCGCGGCGCCGACGCCGTACTCGCTCGTCGCCGCCTTCCAGTAGTCCGTCGCCCCGACGCTGTTCGTGAAGTCCACGATCGCGGCCTTCATCGCGGGCGTGTCGTTCGAGAAGTAGATCGGCACGATCTTCGGTGTCGTGAGGACCTTCCCTCCGAAATCCACGACCGTCGGCGCTGCCGGGTGGGGCGCGGGGTACACGTCGCTCGGTTCGCCGATCCCGCTCCCCGTGCTCGCGGACGAGCTCACGTCGGAGGTCGACGCAGTCGTGTCCGCGGGCATGCCACCGGTCCCCCCGCTGCCACCCGCGCTCGTCGTGCTCGTCGTGGACGACGTTTGGTGGACGATCGTCTCGCAGGCCGTGAGCCCGACGAGTGAGCCGGTCGCGAGGAGCGTGAGCAACGTGTGAGAGGAGAAGGAGGGGATACGAGACACGCGAACCTCCGAGGGCCGGAAAGGGGAACGGCGGAGCGCCGGCGTGAGCGCGCCCTTCGACGCGCTCATCAAAAAAGGCTCGCGAACGCATCGAGCGTCCGCGAGACAGACCACGATAACCGCAAACGCCGCGCTCCGGGCGCGCGATCAGAAGAGCGTCGCGTCGGTATCGAGCCCGAGGAGGACGCGGCCGCCGACCGCGAGGGTCTGCTCCCCGACCATGACGTGCTGCGTCGTCACGAGCGCGTCCCGCAGGTAGCGCTGCATCGGCTGGGTCGCGTAGATCGCGCTCCCGCCGCTCGCCTTGTAGACGCGTTGAACCGTGTCCGCCATCGCGTGGGTCGCGCGCGTCGCCGCGATGCGAAGGCGCGCGCGCCCGGCGAGATCTCCCGCTGCGGCGCCCTCCGCGGCGACCCGGAGATGAGCCCGCGCCGCGCGGATGTCGGCGTCGCACTCCGCGACGAGCGCCTGCACGAGCTCTCGCTCCGAGATGGCGCGCTTCGCGCCCATGGGCCGCTTCTCGCGCGCGATCGCGACGAACGCGTCGAGCGCGGCGGACGCGATGCCGATCCCGACCGCCGCGATCCCGGCCGCGAGCACGCCGAGCACGGGCAAGGCGAGGACGCCCTCGCGCACGCGCGGCTCGCCGCTCAGAAGATCCAGCGCGTGCGACGCGGGCACGAACACGCCCTCGGCGGTGAGGTCGTGGCTCCCGGTGCCGCGCAATCCGCTCACCGTCCACGTGTCGATCACGTTCGTGTCCGCACCTCGGAGCATCACCTGGCGCGCGATCGGCGCGCCGCTCGGCGCCCGCTTCGGGCCATCGTCACCCAGGACGACGACGCCGACCATCCGCCACGCGGCGTGCTCACATCCGCTCGCGAACGACCAGCGACCGCTGACCTCGTAGCCGCCGTCGACCTCCTTCGCGGTCCCCGTCGGCGCGACCACTCCCGCCGTCACCCCGAGCGGGTCGCGGAAGATCTCCGCGTTCACGGCGTCGTCGAGGAACCCGCACACGAGGGAGGACGTGACCGCGATCATGACGCACCACCCGGCGGATCCGTCCGCTCGGGCGACCCGCTCGAGCACGTCGAGGTACTCGGTCGAGCCCGCGCGGCAGCCGCCGAGCTCGCGGGGCAGCGCGATGCGAAAGCACCCCGTCTCCGCGAGCGCGGTGACGAGCTCGGGCGCGAGCCGGCGATTCGCCTCGGTCGTGGCGGCGGCGGCGGTGAGGCGCGGCGCGAGCGCCTCGATCCGTCGGAGGACGTCCTCCACGTGTGCGGTCACGACCGGGCCCCGAAGAGCTCCGTCGAGAAGTAGCGCTCCATCCGATCGGGGAACACCGTCACGACGCGCGCGTCGTCGCCGAGCTTCTTCGCGATGTCGATCGCCGCCGCGAGGTTCAGCCCGGAGCTCGGTCCGACGGGGAACCCGCGGTGCACGAGCGCCCGCGCGACCGAGAGCGCGCGCTCGTCATGCACCTCGATCTCCTCGAGCCCGGCGAGCGAGTCCTTCGCGTAGAGCTTGCTCATGCTCTCGATGACGCCCGGGATGCGACCCGAGAAACAGCACGTCTCGGGGGCGCCGAAGCAGGCGAGCCCGCTCGTCGTCCCGCGCGACACGGGGATCGCCGCGACGGGCTTCACGTCGACTCCGCGATCCCGGCACCCCTGGTAGACGCCGACGAGCGTCCCGCCCGTACCCACGCCGCTCACGAACGCGTCGAGCGTGCCGCCCGGGATCTGATCGATCACCTCGGTCGCGGTCCCGAACCGGTGCGCCTCCGCGTTCTCGGGGTTCTCGAACTGGCGCGGACAGAACGCCCCCTCCTCGAGCACGATCCGCTCCGTCGCCTCCATCGCGCCCCGGATCCCGAGGGCGCGCGGCGTCGTCCGCACCTCACCGCCGAACGCGCGGATGATGAGGTGGCGCTCGTTCGACACGCCCTCGGGCATCACAGCGACGAACCTCAGCCGGAGCTGCGCGGCGACCATCGCCATCGCGATGGAGGTCGATCCGCTCGACGCCTCGACCACGAGGTCCCCCGCGCGGAGGCGCCCCTGGCGCCAGGCCTTCCCGAGGATGTGCGCCGCGATGCGATCCTTCGTCGAGCCCGAGGGGTTCAGGAACTCGAGCTTGCACCAGATCGTCGGCTCCCCCGCGTCGAGCCGAACGGGCACGAGCGGCGTCCGCGGCAACGTCTGCAGGCACGCCTCGAGGGGCACCACGTGCGAGGAAGGCTTCGTCATCGCCCGAGGAACTCTCGTTCAAAGGCCCCCGAGCCGCAACCCGCTGCCGCTCGGTGTCCACGATTACTGCGGCGGCGGCTGCGTGCAGAACCCGCCGATGCAGTGCGCTCCGCCCCCGACGTCGCAGCAATCCGCGTCGGAGTCGCACTTCTCGCTGATCTGGGAGCAGCCACCGCTCGGGGGCTCGCACACCTTCGGCGACAGCGGGTCGTTCGGATCCGACGGCCGGCAGAACCCGTTGCAGCACTCGTCGCCCGTGTCGCAGCTCGCCCCGTCCGACTTGCAGGGCTCGAGCGCCCAGAACCCGCGCTCGTTGCGCGTCGCCGACTGGTTCGGCAGGTAGAACGGCGGGTGGCTCGGATCTTGGCCCGCCTGCGGGTTCGTCGAGATCGCGCCGACCCAGAGCTGCTTGCGGACGTTCGACCCCGAGTACGTGTTGCCGTACTCCCGGATGCTCGTGAACACGACCCACATGTACCCGCCCGCGGTGACGGGGAGCGCGAACGGCTCGTAGTTCCGCTGCTTGTCGATCGTCGCGTTCCCCGCGTTCATCGTCGCGAGCTCGATGTGCTCGTTCGTCGCGGCGTTGAGCATGTAGAGGCGGCCCGTCGTCGTGTCGTAGCTCGAGTTCGGGCCCCACGTCGGGAGCATGTAGCCGTAGCTCGACGTGTACCCCTCACCCTCCTGGAGCACGATGAAGTTCGGATCGGGGAGGAACGTCACGAACTTCGCGACCGAGCCCGCCGCGCCGTTGTCGAGGAGGAGCTTGCGGTTCGAGAACGTGAGCGTGTCCGTCGCGGTGTCGACCATCAAATCCATGAGGCTGATGGAGCGCGACGGCGTCCCGAACGCGGTGGGCTCGCCCGCGCCGTTCGTGAACGCGTAGTGCTTCCCGTCGTGTGAGATCGCGGGGAGGTAAGCGCTCACGTTCGCTCCGAGGCCGACGACGTTCGCGGGCACGAGCGCGTTGTTCGTGGCGTCGACCTTCCACGCGAGCTGGTTGATGCCGCCCCAGAAGTTGCTCTGGCTCCGCATGACGTAGTTCCCGTCGGAGGTGAACGTCGCCATGGAGAGGCCGCGCGAGTCTCCGCCGAGCCCGGGCGGGGACGTCGACACGTGCTTGGCCGTGCCGGTCGTGTCCACGGTGTACACGCCCGCCTGCGCCGCGAACGACGCGTCGTCCGCGCCCGTCGCGAGGCGCGTCCCCCCGGACGAGACGGAGTGGCAGACGACGCATCCCTGGATGAGGAGGTTCGCGGGCTGCTTCACGCCCGGCCGCACGACGTAGAGCCCGTTCCCCGGCGTCTCGTACGTCATGTAGTAGACCGCGCCCTTCAGCGATCCGTCCGCCACGATGATGGACGTCTCCGCCGGTCCGTAGGCGACGCCCGCGGCCGCCTTCGTGACGTCCACGATCAGCGTTTGCCCGCCCGTGCTGAGGAGCGCCGCGTCCCACACGTCCTGCGGCATGTAGAACTGCGGTACGCCCGCGTTCTGAAGGTGAATGAAGCCGTTCCACTCGAAGTACGTGGACTTGATCGTGACCTTCGCGTCCTCCGGGGGGAGGCTGCCCGGGCTGAACTGGAGGAGCGGCGCGGTGAGGCCGCGCGGCATCACCGTCTTGTCGTACGGGTAGAGGATCTTCGTCGCGTTGCCCGTCCCCGCGCCCGGATCGGGCATGGGCGCGCCCTCGAGCGCCGTGTGGTTCGCGGGGTTCACGCCCGGGTCGGTCGGAGACTGCGAGACGTCCTCGGAGACCTTCACGTTCACCGTGAGCTCGGCCGTCGCCGTGTCCTTGCCGAGCGTCGCGGTGACCTTCACCTTCCCGCCGACGAGGCCGAGCGTGGTGTATGCGCCGCTCGCGTCGATGTTGCCCTGCGCGTAGGTGTCGAGCGTCCAGGTCACGCCGCTCGTGATCACGGTGTCGCCCGATTTCGCGACGAACGACTGCGTCGCGGGAGCGCCCTTCGACGTGATCGTGATCGTCGCCGTCGGGGGATCGATCGTCAGGGACTGCGTGGTCGAGCCACCCACACCGAAGCCGGTGCTGCTCGAGGCCATCGACCCGCCCGACCCCGTGCCGGACCCGGTGCCGGACGAGGTGGACGAGCTGTTCGCGGAGTCGTCACAGGCCGCGAAGAGGGCGGCGAGGCAGGCGACCAGCAGCGCGACGAAGAAGAAGCTAGAGCGAGCGCGGGTCAGCATCGCTCGATCGTACGAGACAGGAGTCCGAGGGTGGTAGATCATCCGCCCCGCCATGGCGCGCGACCCCGAAGAGACCCAGCGGAAGCGCGCGCGCACGGGAACCCTCCAGGGCATCGGCCAGTTCCGCGACGTCGCCGCGGAGGCGCGCGCCTCCGCGATGTCCGCCAAGGGGGAGGCAGGGCAGCGCATCGCGGAGAGCGCCGACGCGACCGTGGCGGACGAGTCGTCGCCCGGCCGCGACGACGCGGTGCAGAGCGGGCTCCACCCGGGGATGATCGTGGCCGGGAAGTTCGCTCTCGTCCGCCTCGTCGCGCAGGGCGGGCTCGCCCAGGTGTACGAGGCGGAGGACACGCTCGTCGGTCGCCGCGTCGCGCTCAAGGTGCTCCTCCCCGAACACGCCTCGAGCGCGGAGGTCGTTCGCCGTTTCCGGCGTGAGGCGCACGCGACGGCGACGGTCACGCACCCCAACGTCGTCACCGTGTTCGAGGTCGGGCGGCGTGGCGACGGATCGTTCTACCTCGTCGAGGAGCTCCTCGTCGGGCCGACGCTGCACGATCACCGGCACGCGAAGGGGCGACTCAGCGAGGACGAAGCGCTCGGGATCCTCGCGCCCGTCGCGAGCGCGCTCGTCGCGGCGCACTCCCTCGGGGTCGTGCATCGGGACGTGAAGCCCTCGAACATCATCCTCTCGCAGGCGCTCGCGGGCGTCGCCGTCCCGAAGCTGATCGATTTCGGCATCGCGCGGATGCACTCGAACGTCGGCAAGGGCAAGACGATGATCGGGACGCTGCTCGGGACGGCGCAGTACATGTCCCCCGAGCAGGCGCTCGGGGAGCCCGGGATCGACGGCCGAACGGACGTGTGGGCGCTCGCGGTCGTGCTCTACGAGGCGCTCACGGGCGTCACACCGTTCGACGGCCCGAACCAACACGTCGTCCTCGCCCGTGTCCTCTCGGACAACGTCGAGGACATCCGAAAGCACGCGCCGCTCCTCCGGACGCGCCTCGTCGAGCTCATCCACGGCGCGCTCCAGCGGGATCCGGCGAAGCGCCCGTCGATGCGCGGCATGTTCGAGGAGCTCTCCCTGCTCGCCGGGTTCCCCACGGTCGCCGCGCGCGCGCCGGAGCCGCGCAAGCCCCTGATCGCGCAGACCGCCGCGGACACCGAGCGGCCGAGCGAGCGCATGCACGTCCTCGAGCTCGCCGAGGAGGCGATCGAGATGGACGTGGAGATCGATCGCGACAGCGAAGCGCCTCCTCCCTCGCATTCCGCGGGCCCACGCGCCGAGGCCCGACCGGGCGGGGCGCCGGCCGCCGAGATCGAGGTGGAGCTCGACGTCGAGCCGGACGACGACGAGGACGAAGCGCACGAGGCGTCCGAGCGCGTGACCGCGCCCCCTCAGCGCCCAGCCCCGCGGGACGAGCCGGTGGCCTCCGAGCAGTGGATGCGCGGCACCGGGCAGGTCAGCACGGACTTCACGCGGGCCGTCGCGATGACGCGCGACGCCCCCGAGCGCGCGCTCGAGGCCGCGCAGCGCGCGCTCCGGATCAACGCGCTCGAGGAGGCGGTGCACCACGCGGAGCTCGGCGTCGTCGTCGGCCAGGCGACGGGTGAGCTCGAGGGCCAGCTCCGGCTCGCGCAGGCGATCGCGCTCCACTGGCTCGGCGAGCACCAGCGCTCGGACGAGGCCGCCGCGCGCGCCATCGAAGAGCTCGATCCGGAGTCCCACGGCTGGTTCGGGGCGATGGGCCACTCCGTCCTCGCGACGGGCTCGCTCGGCCGCGTCGGCAAGCTCCCGGCGATGACGGAGCGCCTCGTCAAGAACCTGCCGGAGCAGCTCACGGCGGGCCATGTGATCGCGATCTCGCGGTTCGCGATCGTCCTCACGCGTGCGGGCATCCTCGGGCAGGCGCGCAACCTCGTGAGGGACGTGCGCGATCGCATGGACCGCCACGCCGCGAACGAGCCCGCCGTCTACGCGTGGCTCGACGCGGCGTTCGCGGAGCGCTCCGCGTTCTGCGGGGATCCCGCGCGCGAGCTCCAGCGCCGCATCTCGGCGTGCGAGCGGTTCACCTCCGCGGGGGACGTCCGGAACAGCTGCCGGGAGCGCACCCACCTCGGCGCGGTGCTCCTCCGCCTCGGCGCGCTCGAGGAGGCGGAGCGCACGCTCGGTGAGCAGCTCGCGATCGCGGAGCCGATGAAGCTCCACGTCGCGGGGACGGCCCGCGCTTACCTCGGGTTCGCCGCGTACCGCCGAGGGGACAGCGCGCTCGCGCGCGAGCACTACGACGCGGCGCTCGCGCGCGCGGTCGAGTCGGGGGATCGCTACCTCGAGGCGATCGTCCGGACGCACGTCGCGCTCGCGCTCGCGTTCGAGCACGAGCACGAGCGCAGCCTCATCGAGGCCGAGACCGCGGTCGTGGTTGCGGGCGGCTTCCCAGCGCTCCGCGCGCGCGCCCTCGCCGTCGCCGCGCTCGCCCAGCTCTCCCTCGGGGGGACGGCGCTCGCGCTCGAGTCCTCCCGCGAGGCCCTGCGCCTCCTCGCGGTGAACGGGGGCGCCGGCGAGGGCGAGAGCCTCCTTCGCCTCACGCACGCGCGCGCGCTGCACAAGTCGGGGAACCTCGAAGAGGCGAGCGTCCGTATTCGCCAAGCCCGTCACCGGATCATCGCGCTCGCCGAGCGCCTCGGCGACCCGCGCCACAAGCAGTGCTTCCTCGATCAAGTGCCCGAAAACGTGCGGATCTTGAAGCTCTCTCGCGCGACCATCGAGGCGACCGCGCACGAGCCCCAAGCGCCGTAGCGCTCCCCGAGGCGAACGATCGCGACGTCGCGGCGGGCTGGATCGCCGCGCGCGGCGCCGCGCAAACCCTGTAGTCTCGCGCCATGCGCCCCCATCGCGACCGACGCGCGCTCCTCGTGCTCCTCCTCTCGGCTGCCGCCGCGTGCGACGACGGGACCTCCACGACGGGGGGCCAGTCCACTTCTAGCGGCACGGGTGGGCTCACGAGCACGACCTCGGGCAACTCGTCCTCGAGCGGGTTCAACGTGGGCGGCGGCGCGCCGACGTGCGTCGACGGAGCGCCCTGCATGGGCGGAGGCATCTGCGCGGGAGGCGTGTGTTGCGACGCGGCGCTCGCGTGCGGATCGCAGTGCTGTCCCACGGGGGACGTCTGCTCGTTCAAGAAGTGCGAGACGCCCGGCGCGGCGTGCGTGGACGACAGCGACTGCGCGTCGGACCACTACTGCGATTTCTCCATCGGGCCGCCGCCCACGATGGGCACCGGCGGCGCGGATCCGGGCTGCATGGGGGGCGTCGTGGCCAAGCAGGGGAAGTGTCTGCCGAAGCCGCCGCAATGTCTGCCCGGTGAGCCGCCAGTGACGTGCCTCGAGAAGTGCGAGTACAAACCGCCGACGGACGATTTCTCCGTCGAGCTCAAGTACAGCTGGGGCGGCGTCGTCAGCGGCACACCGAACGACGTGATGATGGCGCCCATCGTGGTCCAGCTGGACGACGACAACTGCGACGGCAAGGTCAACCAGAACGACATCCCGGAGATTGTCTTCTCCACGTTCGCGGGAGGCGCGTACTTCAAGCAGGGCACGCTCCACGCGATCTCGATCATCGACGGCGCGGTCGTGGAGAAGTGGTCCAAGCCGAACGTCACCCAGCCGGGCGGCGGCCTCGCGGCCGCGGATCTCGACGGCGACGGACTCCCCGAGATCGTCGCGTGCAACAACCCAGGGCCGAGCGGCGCGAGCTGCTGCGACGCGCTCGCGCAGAACACGGGGGTCTCGGCGTACAAGGCGGACGGCACGCTGCTGTGGACACAGACGGACACGACCAAGGTCCACTGCGGATACGAGGCCCCCGCGATCGGGGACGTCGACAACGACGGGCACCCCGAGGTCCTCGTCGGTCTCACGCTGCTCGACGGCGCCACGGGCGCCGTGAAGAAGGAGCTCGATCCCGCGACCAGCTGGGGCGCTCGCCTGACGGGGCTCGCGGATCTCGATGGCGACGGCAAGCTCGACGTCGTCGACGGGCAGCGCGCGTTCCGCGCCGACGGCTCCGTCCTCTGGAACTTCTCGAGCGGACCCAACGCGATCCCGCGCGGGTACCACGCGGTCGGTGACTTCGACAAAGACGGGACCCCCGAGGTCGCGATCATCTCCACTGCCGGGCCGCACACGATGTCCCTCGTCCACTACGACAAAGTCGCGGGCGCGGCGTCCGTCGTCCGCGCTGGGCTTGACATCAACAACGGCAACTCCACCGCGACGTTCTGCGGTGCGGCGAGCGAATACGGAGGCGGCCCGCCGACGGTCGCGGACTTCGACGGCGACGGCTTCCCGGACGTCGGCGCCGCTGGCGCCGTGGGCTACGTCGTCTTCTCGGGCAAGAAGCTGATGGATCCCATGGCGCCGAGCGCGTCCACGGTCCTGTGGTTCAAGACGACGCACGACTGCTCGTCGGCGGTGACCGGGAGCAGCGTGTTCGACTTCAACGGCGACGGGAAGGCGGAGGTCGTCTACTCGGACGAGTACCACCTCTGGATGTACGACGGCGTGACGGGCAACAACCTGATCCCGAGCACGTGCAACACGACGGGCACGCTCTGGGAGTACCCCCTCGTCGCGGACGTCGACAACGACGGACAAGCGGACATCGTCGTCGCGTCGAACGCGTACGGCATCACCTGCCCCGACGATGGCTCGAAGCAGAGCGGGATCCGCGTCTTCGGCAGCCCCACGGGGAGCTGGGTGAGGACGCGACGCGTCTGGAACCAGCACACGTACCACATCACCAACATCGGCGAGGACAACGTGGTCCCGACGAACGAGCTCCCGAACTGGACGCAGCCGGGGCTCGACAACTATCGACAAAACCGCCAGCCGGGCTCCGTGTTCGGCGCCCCTGACGCGATCGTCAGCGTGTCGCCGAGCTGCACGCCTTCGTACTCGCTGCGGGCGGTCGTGCGGAACGTGGGCGAGGTCTCCCTCCCCGCCCACGTCCCGGTTGGCTTCTACGCGGGCACCCCGGGCGCGGGCGGCACGCTCCTCGGCACGGGTGAGACCACGAACGTGCTCTATCCCGCGGGCGCGGAGGTCGTCGAGCTCCCGCTCGCGAACCCGCCAATGGACGTCACGAACGGCACCACACCCGTCTTCGTCGTCGTGGACGACGGGATGCCCGCGCACGATTGGCACGAGTGCCGCACGGACAACAACACCTCCGCGGCGACGAGCGGGAGCTGCATCGTCCCCCAGTAGAAGGCGTGAGACCCCTCGACCCACCCATGTGGCGCGCCGAGAGGAGCTGCCGCGCGTCCGTCGCCGCGGGCGTTTTCTTTGGCGCAACTGCCTCTGTCGTGAGATCTCGACACGCTCCCGTCGATCTTTGAGGGGCCGGCGCGCCCCACTCGCATCTTCCACCATTCAGGGAGGGACCCATGGCGGAGCCGCCGTTCGTGTTCGATTGGCACGCGCACTATCCGATGCAGTTCGACCCCGAGCAGCAGAGCATGCGCCGGCACCTCCGGCGGGCGGCGCGCCACCACGAGAAGCTCGTGGACCGGCTGAAGTTCTTGATCCTCGAGATCGCCGACCGGTTCTTCAACCGCGCGACTCCGACGTCGGGGCACGCCGTGACGATCGACACGCTCGTGGACGGTCGGGTCGGCGTCGCCATGTCCGTCGCCTATTGTCCGTTCCTCGAGGTGGATCTCACGAAGTCGTACGGCGCGCCCCCGGAGGATGCGTACCTCGAGACGGTGGTGGATCTCCTCAAGGTGGTCGAGTCGCACGTCGCGAAGGACGATCGAGCGCGCATCGTGCGGGACGTCGCCGAGCTCGAGGCCGCGCGCGCGGCGGGGAAGGTCGCGCTCATCCACGCGATCGAGGGCGGCTTCCACGTCGGCGGCACGGAGCCGGGGGTGCGCCGCGCGGTCGCGAAGCTCGCCTCGATGGGGCTCGGATACATCACGATCGCGCACCTCTTCTATCGCCAAGTCGCGACCAACGTCCCCGCGCTGCCGTTCCTCCCGGACAAGGTCTACCGCATGCTCTTCCCACAGGACGACGCGGTCGGCCTCGATCCCCTCGGCCGAGCGATGATCCGCGCGATGGTCGAGCACGGCGTGATCGTGGACGTCACGCACATGAGCGAGCTCGGGATGAGACAGACATTCGCGCTCCTCGACGAGATCGATCCCGCGCGGGAGGTCCCCGTGATCGCGACGCACATCGCGTGCGCGATGAGGATCGGCGGGTACGAGTACAATCTGAAGCGCGAGTTCGTGGAGAAAATCGCGGAGCGCAAGGGCATCTGCGGGATCCTCTACTGCGACCATTACATCGCGGACGGCGCGCCGACGACCACGACGCGCGCCGAGTCCCTCGCGCGGATCGACCAGCACGTCGACAAGTTGATCGCGTGGGGCGGGCCGGACGTGCTCGCCATCGGATCGGACCTGGATGGGTTCATCAAGCCGACCCTCTATGGGCTCTCGAGCGCCGCGAACCACCTCGACGTGGCGCTCCACCTGGTCGACCGGTACCCCGCCCTCGCCGAGAGGATCTGCCACGGCAACGCGCTCCGCGTGCTCCGTGCAGCCTGGGGCGTGAAGCGCGCGCCCTGACCTTCGCGCGGCAGGCCAAACGAGAGCACCGACCGGCTCGAATCACCGAGTATTCACTCGATCTCAGATGCTCCGCGAATCCACCGGTGAGGTCGGTGCTTTCGAGCGCGCGCGCTCGGTTCGGCCCAGGAGCCGTGCGCGGGTCGAGGCGCGTTGTGGTCGGCGCCGCGCCGTGAGATCGTCTCCGGATGACGTATTCGACTTCGCTTCTCCGTCATGGGCTCCGGTGCGCGGGTCTCGTTGCGGCGCTCGGGGCCGGGGCGATCGGCTGTGAAGCCGGCGTCGGCGTGGGCACGGGGGGCGACGGGAGCGGCACGACGGGCAGCGGCACGACCAGCTCGAGCACGAACGCGGGGGGCGGCGGCGCGTCGTCGTCGTCGAGCACCGGATCGTCGATGACGGACTGTACGAACCCCCTGAACCAAGCGGGGTGCGGCTGCATGATCGTGGGCGACATGCGGCCGTGCTACACGGCCGCGCCGGGCACGGAGAAGCTCGGCGCCTGCAAGGACGGCCTCCAGACGTGCGAGCAAACGGGCGAGTTCCTCGTCTGGAGCGCGTGCACGGGGGACGTCGTCCCGACGGACGAGAACTGCAACGACCAGCTGGATCACAACTGCAACGGGAAGGTCGGCTGCGAGGACTCCGTGTGCACGGGCCTGCCGGGGTGCTGCACCGCGGGCGACACGCGGAGCTGCTACGATGGCCCCGCGGGGACCGCTGGCGTGGGCGTCTGTCACGCGGGCACGCAGACGTGTGACTTGTCGGGCGCGTGGGCGCCTTGCATGGGTCAGGTCAAGCCGGGGAGCGAGCCGGGCCACTGCGCGGACGGGCTCGACAACGACTGCAACGGCAAGACGGATTGCGCGCAATTCAATTGTCTGTTCGATCCGCACTGTCAGATGAACTGCACCGCCGGGGCGACGCAGCCGTGCTACTCCGGTCCAGCGGGGACGGAGAACGTGGGCCCGTGCCACGGCGGGACGCAGACCTGCGCGGCCGACGGGAGCGGCTTTGGCCCGTGCGTGGGCGAGGTGACGCCGGGCAACGAGGCGGCGCAGTGCATGAACGGCCTCGACGACAACTGCAACGGGCTCATCGACTGCACCGACCCGTTCTGCGCGCCCGCGCCGGCGTGCTGCACGTCGGGCACCGGGAGCGTGGACGGGACGATCTGGGCGAACTCTCCGAGCACGCTCTACCGGCTCGATCCCAACACGTTCGCGCTCACGACGGTGGGCAACTTCAACGCGGGCGATCAGATGACGGACATCGCGCTCACGCCGAACGGTGAGCTCTACGGCATCTCGTTCACGTCGCTCTATCACGTCAACAAGACGACGGGCGCGGCGACGTTCATCGCGGACGTCTCGGGCAGCGGGAACAACGCGCTCACGTTCCTCCCGAACGGCAACCTCATCGCCGCGGACTCGAACGGGGACGTGAAGGTCATCAACCCCGCGACGGGCGCCGTCTCCTCCGTGGGGAACTACGGGGGCGGCCTCGGCAGCTCGGGCGATCTCGTGGGCGTCGCCGGCGGGACGCTCTACGGCACGAGCGTCGGGGACAATCTCATCGTCGTCTCCGGGACGACGGGCGCGGCCACGGTCGTCGGCCCGACCGGACACTCGCAAGTCTGGGGGCTCGCGTTCGCCAACGGCAAGGTCATAGGGCTCACGACCGCGGGCGAGATCCTCCTCATCAACCCGCAGACGGGCGCGTCCACCGTGCAGGCGACGGTCAATGCGGCGTTCTGGGGCGCGACCCAGTCTCCGCTCGTCGCGATCAACCCGTGCCCCTGATGGGCGCACCGGAGCGCAGCCCACCGGCGGATCTGTACTTCCACATCACGACGCGCGAGGCGTGGGAGCATGCGCGCGCGGCGGGCGTGTACGTCGCGGCCTCCCTCACGTCCGTCGGGTTCATCCACTTGTCGCTCGACAGACAATGGCCGCTCGCGCGAACGCGCTTCTTCGCGGGCGCCACGGACCTCGTGCTGCTCGTCATCGATCCGCGCCGGTTGACGCACGAAGTCCGCTTCGAGCCGGCGGACGGGGACTCCTTTCCGCACCTCTACGGCGCGCTGAACCTCGACGCGGTCGCCGAGGTCCGCGTTGTCCCAGACCGCCCCGAGGGCACTACCTGAGCGCCTCGATTTGCACCTTCGAATGTCCTCACCGCGTCGGCACGCGGGCGAGGATCCGAGGCGATCTTCCAATCGGGTCAGCCGCGAGTCACGTTCTTCCGAATCACGGTCGCGTTCAAGAGGGACGCAAAGCCGAGCCAGCCGAGATATGGGGTGACGAGCAGCGCGGCCATCCTGTCGACGTTGCGCGCTTCTGCCGCGTAGGCGCCGAGGGTGACGACGTTGCCGACGAGATCGGCCATCGCGGCTTTCGGGCGATGCGCGCCGAAGAACAGCGGGGACCAGGCGGCGTTCGCGGACGTCTGCGCGGCCCACCACCCGAGCGCGCGCGTCCGCGCGGGTGAGGCGGGCGTGCGCGCCACGCGCCACGCCGACAGAGAGCTCAACGTGTAGAGCACGGGCCAGACGACCGAGAACACCGCGTCGGGCGGCGTGGCGCGCGACCTTACGAGGGAGCGGTACCAGCGCTTGTTCTTCGGTCGAGACGTAATCCACCCGCCCACGGCGGCGGCCGCAGCGGAGGCCGCGCCGAAGACCGCGAGCCCGAGGAGGGAGCCGAGCCCCTCCTTCTTCGACGTGACTGGCGCCCGCTGCGCGGCCTCTGTCCGCGGCGCGGCGACCTCGATGACCGCCTGAAGAACGTCGTCCCGCCCCATGTGCGAAGTCTGCATGGTGCGCGGAGGTGCAAGCGTCGATCCCCCGGGCTCGGCCGGAAACCGGCGCCTCGGCGCTGGTCAGGGAGAGGACCGTCGGCCAGCTTTCACGAGGTCACACCCGATCGACTCTCCGAGCTCGCAGAGGCGGGCGGCGAGCTCGAGCGCGACGTCGCGCCGGTCCACGGTCCTCGCGGTGCGCAGTCCGTTGGCGCAGGCCTCTCGATCCCCGATGAGACAGCCTTGGCGCTCGACGCGGAGCGCGGCCTCGTCCTCGTTCTGCTTGTGCCTCACGAGCGCAGCGAGCGCGCAAGCGTCGCTGTCCCCGGCTTCGCAGCTCGAGGTGAGGAGCTCGAGCGAGCTCGGCGGCATGAGGATGCCGGGCAACGTGGAGAGGCGCGCAAACGTCGTGCAGCCCAGGGTCGCACCGGCATCGCAGGCGCGCTTCGAGAGCTCCGCGACGCGCTGATCCTCCCCGGCGCTCAGCGCGAGCGCGGCGAGCGCGCACGCGAGCCCGGGGCTGCGATCGCAGGTCGCGAGCAGGAGATCGCGCGCGGCCGCAGCGTCCTCCTGGGTGCCTTTGCGCTGAAGCGCTTGCGCGACCTCGATGCACCCATTGTCGTTCCCAGTGTCACAAGCCTTGCGGAAGATCACGAGCGCCGCGGCTTCGTCGCGCTCGACGCCTGCGCCCATGGCGAACATCACGCCGAGGTTCGTGCACCAGTCTTGATCGCCCGCGTCGCAGCTCGCTTGGTAGGCGGCGCGCGCTTTGTCGAACGACCGCTTCGCGGCCGCCTCGTCCGGCGGCTGACTCTCGCGGTACATGAACGCGCGATTGAAGCACGCCACGCCCACGCCGAGCTCGCACCCCTTGTCGTAGAGCTCGGCCGCGCGCTTCGCGTCGCGCGGGGTCGCGATCCCGTCTTGAAGCATGAGCGCGACCGTGGAGCACCCGAGACCGTCCCCCCCGGCGCACGCGCGCTGAGCCGCGGCAAGCGCGCCCGGGAGATCGCGCTCCGCCCGCGCGCCCTTGAAGAGGAGATCAGCGAGGCGCGTGCATGCGCGCGCCTCGTTCGCATCGCAGCGGACCCGACAATCCCTCGTATCGCGGCAGGCATCCTTCCAGCTCACGCCGCCGGTCGTCCGCGCCGACGCGGTCGTGGATGGCTCGGCGCGCTCCCCTCGCGAGGCGCGATCGCTCTTCGAGGAACAGCTCACGCCGAGCGCGATGCACGACAGGAGGACAGCGCGACGCTGCATGCGGCGCGAGCGTACATCACCTGTGGCCTCAGCGGCGGCACGCGCCCGAGGGGCCGCCGGCCTCCGTGGCCCTTCGCGTCGAGCGCGCGCCCACGAGGACCTAAGAGCGGTCGACGACGCGGGGAGCGGCCTCGCGCCACGCTCGCTCGAACCAACCACTCGGAAGAGGACGTGCTAACCCAATGGCGTGGCGCGCGAGGGGACTTCGACCAGCTGGATCGCGTGGGCGCTCTTGGGGATGGGCTGCGCTCCGACGCCTCCCGCATCGCTTTCGCCGCGAGCGCACAGCTCGACCGAGGCGGCCCCATCGGGGGCAGCGTCGACCTCCCTCCCGACCTCCACACCCGTGGCGGGAGGCGCGGAGGAGAGCGCACCTCCCCGCGGGGCCGCGGACGTCTGCGACGCCCTACTCGCGCCTGCGAAGCGCGACCTGTTCGATCGAATCCCGCAAAGCGATGCGATGAACGCCGGCGCCGCCTTCGTTCCGGGCGCGTGTGTGGCTGGGAAGCATGGCGCGTGGTTCTTCACGTACGAGCATATCGCGATGAGCCCCGATTCCGTGGACTACATGGCGCGCTTCGTTGTCGCTACCGCAGCGCTCGTGCATGTGAACGCAAAGAACGAAAGGGTGATGGGCGAAACATATGCGTTCACGCTCGGCGCCTACACCGCGGACTTTCCGAGCGTCGCTGCTCCGTTCGACTTTGACGGCGATGGCCAGGACGAGGTCGTCGTCGGGACGACGAGGGATGCACCGTTCGCGCACGACGAAACGGGTGTCGTCCTGACCCTCGACGGCGGAAGGGTCGTGCCGTTCGGCCCGGCGAAGGCGATCGACGTGCACCAGGTCGAGGACGTCGATGGCGACGGGCGACCGGATCTCATGACCCTGGCGCCCTTCCGCGGACCGACGACTCAGAGTTGCGGCGACATGCAGATGAGTGAGTCCCTCGACGCCCCTCTCCTGGCCCACTCACTGCCCGATGGCACGTTCTCCTTCACCGACGACGTGGCGTTGTCGTTCGACCGTCGAGGGTGCGAGAGGGCTCCACCGACCCCGCTCGTCATCGCTGGAAACAGCCCCGATGGGCCGCTGACCGTGCGCTGCGCACGCCTCCACGGACAAACCGCGGCCGCGGTTCGAGCCGCGATCCGCAAGGTTTGCACGTCGCAATCCAAGGGGTGCGTCGACCCCAAGCAACCCACTGCGTGCACCCAATACGACTTGATGATCGCGTGGGCGGATGCGGAGCCCCCGGTCGTCTTGAGCGCTGCGATATCGAAGAAGGGGCCCTGAACGGCTTTCGATCACGCGACCGATGCAATCTCGGTGTCCGCTCACGCGATTCTACGGCGCGCGTGGTCAGCGGACCGGCTCGCTGTCCGCGGCGCGCCTCGCGGCGACGCGCTCGGCGGTGGTCGGGACGATCGAGAACGCTCCACCGCCCCGCTCGGTCGACTCGAAGAAGATCGTGTACCCGCCATACAAATCCGCCGACCCACTCGCGCCCGACGGGAGGCTGAGCTCGGCGATCTGGTGCTGATGCGCCGTGGCCTCGGGGTGGATCGCGTCGAGGAGGACGGCGATCGCGCGGCGGAGCGCGCGCCTCGCGCCCTCTCCGCGCGACTCGATGGTCAGGGACACGCGCGTGAGGGCTTGCGTCCCATGGTCCACGGTCGCCGAGAGGGTGACCGGGGCGCCGAGATCGAACGTCGGCGCGCGGACCTGGTCGACACCGTTCGCTTGCGAGACGGAGAGATCCCCGAGCTCGGGCACCTTGTCGCGCAAGGCGCGCGCGTTCCAGCGCGCCTTGAAGGCGGCGAGCCCTCCGAGATCGCCGCGCACGGCGGGGAGATCCGCGCTCGCGCTGCTCGAGGTCCGAGCGCTTCCCGAAGCGCCCGCGCCAGGATTGGATGGATTGCACCCCAACGCGACCACCCCCGCGGTCAGCCACACGAGGTCGCGAGTCTGGGGAGCACGCATACTCGAGATATACCCCCGGGTGGCGCGCGCGATGCATGGAGTCGCGCGTGGACGTCGTCGATCCGAGGAACTCGATGGAGGCACCCGCTCCGAGGGCGGGGCAGTCTCAAAATGAGACGGCGCCCGTCTCGAATCGGGACTCGCGGCCACTGGGCGGAGCGGTGCATCCCGCGATGGCTCCGCCGCCCATGACCGACGCGGCCATCGATACGTACGGCCGAGCGATCGCGGGCGACGCTTGCGCGCTCCGGACGTGGACGGTCCCGTCGTTCGACGGCGTCGCGCTCTCCCCTGCGGTCGACGCGCAGGACCCGGGAGCTCCAAGCGTATGGGTCGCGGTAGACCCCTCGACGGGACGCGCGCTCCCCACGGATCGCGCGGTCCGTCGTGCGCGCATCATCGTCGGCGTCGTGATGAGCGGGGCCCTCGTCCTCCTCGCCGTCGCTCTCGCCCTCGCGCGCTGCGCGGATCGCACCGGGCGGGGTGAGCGCGTCAGTGGAGGAGACTGGCGACGGGAGTCGCCACGCCCGTCGGGCAGAACGGGGAGGGCGCTCGGCCTCCCTCCGTCAGGAGACGGAGCGCGTTGCGCGGCTCCGCGCCGATCTGCTGGATGAGCGGGTCGAGGATCTCGTCGAGGACGTCGAGCGCGAGGGAGGCCCTGCGGCTCGCCTTGTCTCTCCGGCCCTTCACGGCGCTGCGAATGTCTGTCTTCGCGCGCTCCAGCAGGAGCAGGTTCGGCACCGCGTCGACGCGCCAGACGTCCGCGTTCGTCGCGCCGAGCATGAGATAGGTCGCGATCCGCATGACCTTGGTCGCCGTGATGACGGCCGCAGCGAACGCCGCGCGATCCGGCTTGGTCGCCTTCGCGAACGCCAACATGAGGGAGCTCGCCGCGCGCCGGAGCCGAGCCGCGTCCGGACAATCGGGGGGAGGATCGGCCTCCCCTCCGGGCGACGTGAGATCGATGAGCGTGGCCTCGAGGTCGCGACACTCGTCGTCCACGGCCGTATCCAGGGGATCCCAGTCGACTCCGTGCGCCTCGTGCATCGCACGGATCTGAACCTCGCGCTTGGGAACCGCGCATTCGCGGGAGAGCGGACAGCGCTCGCACCGGCGATCACACCAATTGTAGGGGGCGGTAAACAGACGATCAGCCATGGTCGTTGCTCCTCGAAGGGATCATCGACGCGAGGCGACTTCAGTTGCCCCCTTGGCGAATTCCGCGGACGGAGCCGCGGCGAAATCGAGCGCCTTCGGCGCGCTCATCGAATTCCGCGGACGGAGCCGCGGCGAAATCGAGCGCCTTCGGCGCGCTCATCGAATTCCGCGGACGGAGCCGCGGCGAAATCGAGCGCCTTCGGCGCGCTCATCGAATTCCGCGGACGGAGCCGCGGCCGATCGAGCGCTCGCGAACTCCCGAGCGCGACTCACCCGAGACGCGCGGGAGGAGGGCAGGGAGAGATCGAACGGGTCGACTCCCGCGGGCGTCATGGCTTCGGGGGAGCGCACGAGTCGAGGAGTGTCCGCATCACGACGCATTGACCGAACACGCCGTCCTTGATCTCACACATCGCGCCGTCCACACAGTCGCGCTGGTTCATGCAGACGCCGCCGACCTGCGCCCGTGCCCGGCACTTGCCCTGGTAGCAAGCCGCCCCGTCGGTGCACGTATCGGGGAAGAACTTACAGGGCTCGCCGATCTTCTGCGCGACGAGACACCTCAAATCATGGGGAATGCCGTCGGCCCCGAACCCAAGCTGGATGCACTCCGTACCCGCCTCACACCGCGGGTGCTCGGACGAGTCTCCAAGGAAACCGCCAGGAAACTCGTCGCAATCACCATTCTTCGGGACGGGCTTCACGCAGCGGCCGTTCACGAGCGAGAGGCCGGGCGCGCAGGCGTCGCTGAACAGCGCGGGTTGACCTTCGCCGACCTTTCCCGTGACGACCCCGCGACACTCGGGGAGCATGTAGAACGCATAGAACGTGATCGCACCGCAGCGCTCCGCCGCCTCCAGGCAGCGCGCCGCAACATCGCCATGAAACTCGACCGACGTAGACTCGGCGCGGAGCGCGCATTCGGTTCCCACGAGCCGTAGAGGCTTGACGTAGTGGTGGGCGGAGATGTTCTCGCGATCGGAGAGCGGCGCGCCGCGCATGTTCCGCTCGCCGAGCGCGACGGCGCGGGCGCAGAACTCTTGCGGTGTGACGGTCGCGCGTGGTGACGCGGATCCCGTCGGCGCAGGCGTCGCGACGGCGCTGGCGCTCGCGGGAGGCGCCGCGGACAATGACGGCGGGGGCGCCGCGGACGCAGCCGACGCCGACGCGGTCGACGCGATGCGCGTCGAGGAATCGCTGCACGCCCCGAGCGCGAACGACGAGATGGAGAGCGCGAGGACGCCGTGTCGGTTCATCCTCTCGGCATACGCAATGTGCGTCCGGCTCGCCACAACCGCGCCATCCGTCGCGCCTCTCCGGTGGGTTGGCCCTTGGTCGAATGGGGAAGAGTGTCACCCGCGGACTGTCCTCGCGCGGTCGTCCGCGTGGGGCTCGGACGTTGATGCTCGACCCGCATCGCGAAGTGCAGTCGCGTCCGTGAGGCCGCACCTCGCGGTTCGTACGGCACGATGCTCCGCCGATATGGCGTCAGCGAACAAGATGTCGGTGGCGCCGGACGACTCGGCCAACCTACGATAGTCCGATGATGCGGAGCCTGTCGTTCACGTTGGCGCTCGCAGCGTGCGCCAGCCAGCCACCGGCCGGTGTCGCTCCGACGGCGGCCGCGTCCGGCTGGAACGACGATGCCCCTCCGCCGAGCGCGCTACCGAGCGCTCAGTCGACTGTGCTGCCGAGCGTCCCGACACCGGACTGGAATGCCGAGCTCGCGTGGGCGCGCGCCACGTACCCAGACCTTTCGGACCTTCGGTCGGACAACGACATCGGGGCGCTCCTCGCTTGGGTTCCGCCGGGTGAGGAGACGCTGCTCTATCTCACGGCTGGTCCATATCGGTGCGCGCCGACGGTGGGCCGTCGCGCGACGCGTGACGACCAGCTGATCGCGCTCCAAATTCGGTCCCCGGAGCGCGTCGTGGCGGGGCATCGCGTTCGCGACTTCGTCGACGGGCAAGCCGGCGCGGTGCTCCGGCTCGGCTTCGGTGGCGGAACCGAGGAGCGCGGGGCGGACGGCACGTGGTCGCCCAGCGCGGGGTGGGGAGCGAGCGACGTCGGCAACGCCGGCACGCTGAGCGGCGTCGAAGGCGACGTCGCTCACTTCGAGGGCGAGGCCGTCCGCGTCGAGGCGAGCTGCGGCCCCATCGTCTCGACGCCATGCGCGGGCGGTGGAAGCCGCGCTTGCAACGCGTGCTCCGAGATCCACTTCGACTTCACCGTGCTCAACGGGTTGCGGGGCTTCCACAAGAGGTCGACCCTCGCGGACACCTGCAGCGACCCGTGCCCCATCGTCGACAACCGCGACCTCACGCGGGTCACCGCACTCTTTGCGCACGAGGATGTCCTCTATCGCCCCCTCAAGGAGGACCTCCCGGCCGCGAGGCTCTACCGGACCCTCTCGAGCTGCACGAGGGATCACACGAAGCGCTGACGCGCGCGCGAACGGGGAAGTCGACTGGCAGCGAAGCGCGGGATCGTGAGGGTGAGCGCGCCGGTGAGGGGCTGAGAGCGCTCATCGCCCATCTCTACGATTTACTCGCCGACCGCCGCGAGAACTTGGTCGGCGTGCACACCGGGATCGACGTCCGGCCACACGTGGCGGACACGGCCGTCCGCGCCAATGAGGAAGGTCACGCGGGACGCCATCCCGAGCGTACTGGATACGCCGAACGCGCGGGCGACAGCGCCGTCGGTGTCCGATACGAGCGGGAACGGCAGCCGATGCGTCGCGCGGAAGGACGCGTGGCGCGCCTCCGAATCGCGCGACACACCGAAGATGACGACGTGCTTGGCCTCGTACGCGTCGAAGGCGTCGCGGAACGCGCATGCCTCTTTCGTGCATCCGGGCGTTCCGTCCTTCGGATAGAAGTAGACGACGGCGGGGTGACCGCGAACCTCGGATAGGCGGGTCGCCGTGCCGTCGGACGCCGTCCCGACAAGGTCGGGGGCCTCGGCTCCGACGGGCAGGAGCCCCACGCCGCCGTCGGGGCGCGTCACCGGGCCGCACGCGAGCGCGAGGGCCGAGAGGCCCAGCGCCATTTTCGTGGCTCGATTGGACGCGCGCATCGACGCACAGCTTCGCACGTCGCGCGCGCGGAGGCCCGCGCGGCGCGGCCCGGGAGCCGCTGCGGGACACCCGCGGGGCGGCGCCGCCCCGGCGGATCGCTCGTCCTCGCTAAATCAGCGAGCGCGATTCTGAATCAGTTTCAGAGGAGAGACCACCAAACGCCGAGGACGCCAAGAGTGAGAGAGGACCGCAAATGTACCTTCTCCGTCGTTGGCGTCCCTGGCGTCTTGGGGGTGATGTCTGTCCTCTCGTGATGGAGGATCACGCCCGTCGATGGAGAGCACCGATCCTGTTCGGTGCTCCACGTTAGGAGCGGCCCTCAGCCATCCGAGAGCACGGTCTCGAGCGCGTCGAACGAGCCCGTCCACCCCACCGTCATACCCGCGCGCTCGCGGACCAGGGCCTCGAGCTCGGCGGAGGTCGCCTGTCCATGCGACTCCGTCGTCACCGTCACCCGCGTGCGGTCGGGCGCCTCCGCTGCGAACAGCACGGTGTTGCGCAGCATCGCGGGCCACGCCTCGGTGTGAGGGGCGGGCGCGGGCTGCTCGCGCTCGTCGACGAACTGCTGGAGGTAGACGATTCGACGAGGGGGTTCGATGGCGAGGTATTCGGCGCGCACGTGCATCGTCCCGTGCGGGCCGGTGATGACGAACAGCGTGCTCTTGCCGGGCGCGATCTCGGAGCGGAGGAAGCGCATGGCGCTGCCGGTCGGAGGGAGCCATTTCACGAGCTCCGTGGGGCTCGTCCACATCTCGAACACGCGCGCGATCGGGGCGTCGAATGTCCGATTGATGACGAAGCTCGTCCGGCCGGTCACCGACCGAACGACGTGCTCGGCGAGCCGATCCCACGTCGAGTTGCCGTTCGCCTGCTTGATGCGCTTCCGGGTTTGGGCGGCCGCCTCTTCCGACTGGAGCCGATAGACCATCTCCATCGTGGTCCTGCCGTCCTGCTCGGCAAACGTCACCGTGACTTGGAAGAGCGGGGGCGTCTTCTCCGTCGCCCCGTGATCGTAGACGAGCTTCTTGTGGGGCTCGACCACGTGGTACTTGGTGATGTTGGGATAGTCGACCCCGTCGGGCCCGTGCATCGTGTAGCGCCAGAACCCCCCGGCCCGCAGGTCTTTCTCGTGGGTGGTGATCGTGAAGCCGCGTGGCCCCCACCACTGCTCCACTTGCTCCGACACCGTCCACGCGTCCCAGACCACGCTGACCGGCGCGTCGTACACGCGGGTCAGCCGGATTTCGCTCGGATTCTCTTTCGCGCCCATTGCGTTCGCCCTTTCGGTTTCGTGTCCTTCTGCTGGGTTCGTCCCGTGACGCGCTGGATGTGGGCGTCCAGGCGGTCGAGCTGTGCCTCCGCCATCGCGCGGTATTGCTCGATCCAATCGGCGGCGGGCTCGAATCCCCGCGGCTCGAGCCGGCAAAGGCGGTGCTGCCCTTCGCGGCTCCGCGAGATCAGCCCCGCGCGCTCGAGCACCTTGAGGTGCTTGGTGATCGCCGGCGGCGACAACGCGAAGGGCGTGGCGAGATCCTTCACCGGCGCCTCGCCCGCCGAGAGCTGCACGAGGATGGCCCTTCGCGTCTCGTCCGCGAGCGCCGAGAAGACGAGGGAGAGGTCGGCGGGCTGCATGAGAACGATTTACTCTTGAGTTAATTAACTCGCAAGTAAAATGTTTGCCCTGGGATGCATGGGCTCTGGCGCCCTGGCCGCCGCAGCACTAGAGCACCGAACAGGTTGAAACGCCGACGTATACGCCCGATTTCGGAGAGAACCACACGGCCTCGTCGCTGTGCTCCTCAGATGACGAGGAGTCGTCTTGCGGTGCTCGCTCCTCGGGCGTGCGCCTCTCCCTCGAACTCGAGCGCATTCGTTCGGGTTTCAACCTGTTCGGTGCTCTAGCCTCCTTTGGCTGCCGTCGATCCCGCGGGTTACACGCCGGGCACCTCGATCGGGGGCGAGTACGCGATTGTCCGTGAGCTGGCGGCGGGGGGGATGGGTGTGCTCTACGTCGCCCGCCACAAGACCCTCGACTACTCGTGCGCGATCAAGGTGATGTTCCCGAACCTCCTCGCCGATCCGAAGCTGCGCGAGAAGTTCATCCAGGAGGCGAAGCTCGGCGCGAAGATCCAGAGCGACCACGTCGTACGGGTGCTCGCCGCTGGGATCGACGACACGCGCGGCGGTCTGCCGTGGTTCGCGATGGAGCTGCTCGACGGCGTCGACCTGTTCGAACTCGTCGACAAGAGGGGCGCGCAACCCACGGCGTTCGTACGAGATCTGTTCGGACAGATCGGGCACGGCGTCGGCGCGGCGCACGACGCGGGCATCGTTCATCGCGATCTCAAGCCGAAGAATGTCTTCCTCGCGAAGGCGGCGTCGGTCGGTGGGGGGCAGATCGTGAAGGTGCTCGACTTCGGGATCGCGAAGGTCGTGGCGGACGCGACGCTCGCCGGGTCCATGACCGTCGGCTCCCCGTATTGGATGGCCCCGGAGCAGGGGGCGCTCGGCCAAACCATCACCCCCGCGACGGACGTCTGGGCGCTCGGGCTCGTCGCCTTCTATGTGCTCACGGGAAAGATCTTTTGGACGAGCGCGGTGACGGCGCGGGACAAGCCGTTCGCGATCCTGCTCGAGATCCAGTCGACGCCCATCCCGAGCGCGTCGGAGCGCGCGCGTGCGCTCGGCGCCACGGCGGCGCTGCCAGCGGGGTTCGACGCGTGGTTCGGGCGGTGCGTGGTCCGCGATCCCGCGCGCCGCTTCCGGCACGCGCGAGAAGCATGCTCCACGCTCGTCGCCCTCCTCCCCGGCGCCGCTCCCACGCCGCCCGCGACGTCGGCCGGGCCGATGGGGACCGTGATGATCGATCCGAGCGCCGTCGCCGCCGCGCGCCGCGCCGCCGAACACCAGCAGCAGACGCCTCACATCACGACCATTCACGCGACGCCCGAGAGCGCCGCGACGCTGCCCCTCGAAGACGTGCTCCAGCACATGACCATGCCGATGGCGACGCCCGGCCGCAGCCCTCCGTCTCTCTCGTCGTTGGAAGAGACGCGCAAGATACGGCGCAAATCAGGCCCGAACTGGATCGTATGGCTGGTGATCGGCGTCGCGGCGCTCGGCGTCTCCGCCGTGGTCGTGTGGCTCTTCGCGCTCCGGTGAAGAGGGACGCGCTCCACGTCTTCGATCCGCGCGGCGGTGACGCCGAACGCTAGTAAGACGTCGAGCTTACGAGGGAGTGAACCGCCGGGCTCGATCCGAACCGGGTCGGACAGTCGAGCTCCGGCCGATCCAGCGCGGCGGATGGGCGTCATTTGGATCTCGTCGGCTCCAGTCCGTCTCGCTCATCGGTTTCTCGGGAACTCGCGCGGTCGCGTCGGAGCGACGCTCGTCTCGCGGTGATTCGCGGCGCGATCCCCGATTGGCTCGTTGGTTGCCAACTCCACCGCCGGAGGAACCACCATGACAAGACCCATTGCTTCCATCTGCGCGGGCGCAGTGTTCAGCTGCCTTTCGATCTGCTGCATGGAGCACAGCGATCCCCCTCGCTCGGCCGCGGCGACGACGGCTCCGCGAACCACCGCGGCCGCAGCGGTCGAGAAGATCGCCGCTGCGCGCTGCGAGCGCGAGGCGCGGTGTCAGAACGTCTCGGCCCAGGAAGGTCCCCAGGACGCGAAGGCCTGCCAGACCTCCATCAAGCGCGACCTCGACCAGGATTTCGGCGAGGACAAGGACTGTCGGAACGGCGTCAATGTCCAGGATCTGGACGAGTGTCTCGCCAAGATCCGCGGGCAGGAGTGCGGCGCGCTCGGCGCGATCACCGAGGGCGCTCAGCGCTCGATGGCGTGCAGCACCATGGATCTCTGCATGAGCTGAGCACCCGCGGTCACGAGGCGTCGAGCGTGGCCAGGGTCTCGCTGATCGATTCGAAGAGGAACACGTTCGCCCGATCGCCGAGCGCTGCCTTCAGCGCGGGGATCGCCGAGCGCGCGGGAGAGCCGATCTCGCGGAGCGCGCCGAGCGCGGCCTCGCGGATCGCGCCCTCGCCGTCGTTCTCCGCGGTCAGCGCGCGCGTCAGCGCCGCGACGATGCGCGGATCCTCGACGCGCGTCGCGCCGCCGCGCGCCGCGATCGCGCCGAGCGCCTCGGCTGCGAGGACGCGCGCACCCTCGGTCTCGCCCGACGCCTCGAGGATCTCGACGAGGGCGCCGACGGAAGCCCCGGCGCGCGCCCCGAGCGCCGCGATCGACGCGAGCGCTTCGAGCCGCGCCCCCGGCGCTTCGTCATAGACGGGGTGCGCACCCACGAGCGCGTCGAGCTCGGCGAGGTGCGCTCCCTCCCCACGAGCGACCTCGACGAGCGCCTCGGACGCCTCGAGGTCCGCGGAGTCGCCGATGGTCGCCCCCGCGCCTCGATCGAAGAGCGCTCCCCACAGGATCGCCGCCCACCCTCGAGCAACCTCGTCCGGGGACGTCAGCGTCGCGGCGAGGCGCGCGGGTACGCCCCCCGCGACGATTCCGCCGACGTCGCCCCCGCGGAGCGCGTCGGCGCACGAACCGAGCTCTTCACGCGTCATCATCGTGCCGCGTTACGCCACGCCTCGAGCACGAGGTCAATCGCGCGTACTCGAGGTTTGGGAGATCCGCGACCGACTGCGGCGTCGGAGCACACCTTCGTAGCGAATCGCCCCGTCGCGGCGGCGGACCCCACCGGGGTGGAGGCGAGGTGATCGCGCGCGTGGCGCGCGCGCCTCCCGCCTGGCTGTTCCGTTGCATGTGGGGACCGAGGCGCTCGCCTCGAGCCAACCATGACGCGGCCTGATCTCCTCTCGCTCACGGTCCCTCCGAACCCGACCGATCGCACGGCGACCCTCCTCTCGCGCCGAGCGCTGAAGATGGCGCGCTCCGCCCACGCGTTCGTCCGCGGGAGCACCGAGCAGTTCTACCAATGGATCGCCTCCGCCTCCGGCATTCACCTCCCTCGAGGACCGAGTGTCTGGATCTGTGGAGACTGCCACGTCGGGAACCTCGGACCCATCGGACACCCGGAGGGGAAGGCGGTGGTCGAGATTCGCGATCTGGACCAGACAGTCGTCGGCAACCCGGCGCACGACCTCGTCCGCCTCGCGCTCTCCCTCGCGATGGCCGCGCGCAGCTCGGATCTCCCCGGCGTGACGACGTCTCGCATCACGGAGGATCTCGTCGCGGGGTACGAGTCCGCGTTCGAGGGCGCCGAGGTGTCCGAGGCGATCGACGACCTGCCGGATCCCATTCGCGTGGTCATGAAGCGAGCGATGCGCCGGACGTGGCGGCGCCTCTTCGAGGACCGACTCGGCAAGCGCCGCGCGGCGCTCCAGTTCGGCGCGCGGTTCTGGCCGCTCACCGAGGAGGAGCGGGCCGCGGTGAAGGACGCGGTCGAGACGGAGCCCGTCCGCCGCCTGGTGTCCTCCATCGCGAGCCGGAAGGACGTGGCGCGCGTCTCGTTCGTGGACGCCGCGTTCTGGGTGAAGGGCTGTAGCTCGCTCGGCCTCTGGCGCGCAGCGGCCCTCCTCGAGCTCCACTCCGCGCCGTCCAAGGCGAGGCCGAAGCGCTCGTTCTGCCTCTTGGATCTCAAGCAGGCCGTGGACGCGAGCGCCCCTTGGGCGAAGGACGCCGCGCTCGACCTCGATCCCGCCGAGCGCGTCCTCGAAGGGGCGGCGCGCCTCGCGCCCGCGCTCGGCGGCCGGATGCTCGCCGCCCGCGTCCTCGACCGATCCGTGTTCCTTCGCGAGCTGCTCCCGCAGGATCTCAAGGTCGAGCTCGATCGCATCTCGGTCGAGCAGGGGCGCGCGGTCGCGTTCTACCTCGGGATGGTCGTCGGGCGCGCGCACGGCAGACAGATGGATGGACCGGCGCGTCGGTCCTGGTACGCGGAGATGGTGAACCACCGCTCGAAGAGCATCGAAGCCCCGGGCTGGATGTGGGCGTCGCTCATCGATCTCGTCGCGCTCCACGAGCGCGCCTACCTCGAGCACTGTCGCCGGCACGCGCTCGCGCTCGAGCGCCTCCGCGAGAGCGGGGCGGGAGCGGTCGCCCTGAAGGTTCCGCCCGCGCTCGATCCCATGGTGGAGGTACGGCGAGACGGCGCGTACACCGCGAGCGCGGCGGCGGCCGCGGGCGCCGCGGACGCGGGCTCCTGAACCGCGCCCGGCGCGTCGGTCGGGTTGTCGTCCGTCACGCTCGAGCCGCGCGCACCCTAGCGTGCCGTGGCTCCGCGTGATTCGTGAAGAGCCGCTCGCCCCGGAGGGGCGCGACCCGAACCGCGGCGCGCGGGCGCGTTCAGGTCACGAGCCCGGGGATCGCGCCCGTGTGGAGGCCCGCGGCGCCCTCGTAGCCAAAGGCGGTGTCCGTCACGTCGAAGGCCGAGAGGAGCGTCCGGAAGAGGTCTCCCGTCGTCTTCCCGCTCCGCGCGAGGTGTCGACCCGTCTGGATGCGGCCCTGCCCGCTGCCGGCGATCACGATCGGGAGATTCATGGGGTCGTGCGTCTGTCCCCAACCGAACTCGCTGATCCAAAGCACGACGGAGTTGTCGAGGATCGTCTTGCCGTTCGGCTCGACGAAGCCGTCGAGCTTCTCGAGGAGCTGGTTGAAGACGGTCGCGTAATAGAGGAACCCCGCGCGGAGCGTCGGATTGTCTTCGTTGCTCGCGTAGCCCAGCCCGAGCGCTGGATCGTTGTGCACCTGCGCGTGCCAGCCGCTCACCGGGCCGACGGGCAAGAACTCGAAGCTCGGACCGTCGTATTGAGTGTCCTGGATCGTCGCGATCTGTCGGGCTCCGCACTTCAACACGTTGAAGAGGATGTCGACCATCAGCGTCGCCTGCTGATCCATCTTCGCGTACTCGGGATATTTCGGCACCGAGAAGCCGGGCGGGACGTCCTGCGTGATGCCGCCGCACTCGGCCGGCGGGATGTAGTTGAGCGACTTCTCGAGCGCGGAGAGCGCGTCGAGGTGATCGTCGAGGCGGTGCTGATCGGCGACGCTCACGGTCTTCTTGAGCTTGCCGAACGAGTCCATGACGCCGTTCAACACCGAGCCTCGGCGCGCTCGGAAGCGATCCGCGCGTGTGGTCGTCCCGGTGGGGAGGCCGGCGATGTTCGTCTGGAACGCGGCGACCGGATCGTCCTCGAGCGGCGCCTCCGGGTTCGCCCCGGTGTTGCCCGCGGGGTTCACCTTGTAAAACATCCGGTTTTCGCCCGGATCGCTCGTGCCGACGGCGAGGTTCAGCGGCTCCATCACGCCCAGCCGATCCGCGAGGAAGTGGTCGATGCTCGGCCCGAGGCACCTCATGCCGGACGTCACCTCGATGCCCGCGTCGAACTGTCCGTTCCCGGTCGTGTCGATCACGTTCGCGGTGAGGAGCGTGTGGCCCGGGGCGTTGTGCCCGTTGGACGTGTGCAGCGCGGGCAGGTGGTTGCCCACGCCCGAGATCACGTTGATCTTCGATTGGAACTTGGAGAGCGGCGCCAACATCTCCGTCAGCATCAGCTGATCGTTCGCCATGGTGGGCGGGGTCCACCGGCTCGGGAGGGTGCCCTCGCCGGTCTGGTAGATCACGAACCGCGTCGGGACGCCGGGCGCGCCCCGCGCGGGCTTCGCTCCAAACAGCGTCGACTCGAGGAAGGGGAGCGCGATCGCCGCGCCACTCGCCGCCGTGAGGAACGCCCTCCGGCCCATTCGATGGCCTCTCGAATCGCTCATGGCGCCTCCTCACTCGCGCGGAGAACGAACGCCGGCGTGCCCACGACCCCGGCGAACACGTCCTCGAGCGTCGCGCTCCGCTCCGCCAAATCCGCGCTGATGAGCCCCGTCGAGCAGCGCTCGTCGCTCGACTCCGTCTTTCCGAGCGCGTAGCGCATCCATTGCGTCGCGAAGCACGCCTGCACCTCGCCCGACGTCGCGAGCTTCTCCCCGAGCGCGCGCGCTCCGTCGAACTCACCGGCGATGTCCGATGGAGCTGCGAAGTTGCCCTTCGTGTCCGCCGTCCCGGCGCCGAGGTAGTGGCCCGCGCCGTCGAACGCGGAGAGGCCGAAGCCGATGGGATCCATCAATCGGTGGCAGCCGCCGCACACCTCGTCGTTCAGGCGCGCCTCGGCTTGCTCGCGGATCGTCGCGCCCGGAGGCGCGATCTGCGCTTGTTTGTCCTGCGCGCCGGCGGGCGGCGCGTTGATTTGACCGCAGAGGAGGTTCAGCCGCACGAACTTGCCGCGGAGGATGTCGGACGGCGCGAGATCGTGGGCGAACCTCGCGAGGAGGAGCGGGTGCGTGAGGATCCCGACGCGCACCTCGGGATCCAGATCGACGGGGCGCCAATCCGTCGGCCCGGTGCTCACGGACGGCAGGCCGTAGAACGCCTCGAGCACGCTGTTCACCTCGGTGTGATTGGACGTGAGGAGCAGGCGCAGGCCGTCCGGCGCGTCGAGCGCGGCGTCCAGATCGCGGCGCAGCTCCTCCTCGAGCGCGTCCTGGAGATCCACGGGGTGCGTCTTCGCGCGGAAGTCCTTCACCATGAGCCATTCGCGAAGGAACCCGGCGAGGACCGCCCGGCCGCGCGGATCGACCAGCATCCGCTTCGCCTGTTCGACTCGCTTCACGGGATCGGCGAGGGCGCCGGACGCGCCGGCCGCGAGCAGCTCGTCGTCCGGCAGGCCGTTCCAATAGAGGAGCGCCATCCGCTGTGCGATCTCTTGACCATCGAGCGTCGTCGCGGCGGCGCCCACGGCGGGCTTCGCCTCGAGCGCGTAGAGGAACTGGGGCATCTGGAGGAGGCCCGCAATCGCGATCCCGACCGCCTCCGCGTACGCGATGTCCGCGCGCGCGTCGCCGTAGAGCTTCATGAGGATCGCGAGCTCCTCCGCCGACGCGTCTCGGCGGAGCGCCCGACGGGCGAGATCCCCGAGGTACGCGCTCGCGCACGCCGTCTCGTCGCCCGTGCACGCGGGCACGCGATCGACCGCCGCCATCGCGACCGACTCCGCCGTCTCCATGATCGACTTGACCTCGACGCCGCCCACGGTGTTCGCGTCCGCGTAGGTCGAGTACGCGTACCCCTTGAGGGGCGCGGGGAACCCGTTCGTGTATGTGAGCCCGGGGCCGAACAGCTCGTCGACGAGCTCTCTCCACTGGTCGCTCGTGATCCTCTGCATCGGCACGAGGAGCGGCGCGTCGACCGCGCACGCCGGGCGATGGTCCGGCCCGTCGGGTGGATCGCCGATCACGCCGTTGCAGGCCGCGAGCGCCGCGGCGCCGGCGAGCGCTGCCGTCTTGAGGATGCGAGGAACGACCGCTTGCCGCGCGCTCGTCTCGCGGGCGTTCGTGCGGGAGAACATCGCCCGAGTATACGTCACTGGACGAACCCGAACGCGACGTCGACGAACGCGGGGCCGCCGTTCCCATACCGCTGTGTCCACGACTTCAGATCGGGGGAGGTGAGGATCTTGTCGGGCCAGTCGAGCGCGACGTACATCCCGAGGCCGAACGCGACGACGCCGTGGTGCTCGGCGTCCACGTGTTGGAAGCTCGAGCCGTCGGTGGACGTGAAATAGCCGGACGCGTCTCCGATGACGAACGCGCCATCGACGAACACGACTTTGTCGAGGCCGGCGCCCGTGACTCCCCCGCAGTCCTTCCACGTCGCCCCGTCGACGGACGTGGAGCATCGATTGTCTCCCGCCGCCACGAACACCCCGCCGGCGACGTCACCGAAGGCGATGGAGTGAAAGGGCGTGCCTCCGGTCACCTCGGCGGTCCAACCCTTTCCGTCCATCGACGTCGACGTGAGGCCGGCCGTGGAGTTTCCGTACGTGTGACCGGCGGCGACCGCGAGCCCCTTGCCCGAGGTGATGCCGCGGTAGTGCCCGGCGTAGTAGGGCGCGAAGTCGCTCCAGGTCGCTCCCCCGTCGAGCGAGCGCTGCTTGAGGCCATTGCCGCCCGCGCTCACGAGCGTCGATCCGACCGGAGCGACGTCCGCGAGCCAGGACGTCCCGGGCGTGCGGAACGTCCAGTCGGCGCCGTTCGGGCTCGTCGCGATCTGGCCTTCGGACGACCCTCCCACCGCGATGAACTGTCCGCCTGCGAACGCGACACCTCGGAACAGGTTGTTGTCGTCCCCTCCGTTCGGGTCGACGATCACGTCGTTCGTCCAGGTGATCCCGTCCGACGAGGCGACGCGGCGCCCGCCATATCCGACGGCGACGAACCGCGGAGAACCCGCTTGTCCGCCGGCGCCTCCGCTCCCCGTCGACGTCGTCGACGACGTCGACGCCGTCGACGCGGAGGAGGTCGTCGAGGTCGTCGCCCCCGTGGCGGACGCGCTCGAGGTCGCGCCGCCCGACCCCGACGCGGCGTCGTCGCACCCCCCGAGCGCCAAGAGGACCAGGATCGCAGCGCCTCGACTGAGCTCCCTCATGGTCGAAGACGATACTATGGGAGACCCTCCGACGGCTCTCGGGATCGAGCCCCCACCGAGGGGGTAGCCGTCGGGGCGGCGGCCTGCGAGGCTTCGCTTCGTCTCGCGAAACATGCCGTGCCGCCGCCCGACGCTCGCAGCTCGCACGACGAGGAGGTTCAGTGCCGTGAGAATACGTATCGACCTGGAGATCTCAGCCCGCCTCAAGCGCACCCTCATGGGCGTCGCCCTCGTCGGCTTCGTCGGAACCGTCGCGCAAGCGCACGCCGACTGGCAGCTCGATCCGGCGACCTGGATGATCTCCGGAGGCCCGATCTCCGCCGGCAAGCTTAAGGACCTGTTCGTGGAGGCGGATCAGCGCCTCTCCGGGCTCGAGGCGGATCGGCCGCCGATCGGGGCGATCATCGCATGGCACAAGAGCTTCGCGAACACACCCGCGCTGCCGATCGGCGGGCAGTGGGTGGAGTGCAACGGACAGACAATCAACGACGGCGACTCGCCGTACAACGACCAAGTCATCCCGAACCTCAACGGGGACCCCTCCGGCGCGGCGCTCCCCGGGCAGACCGGCGTGGCCGCGAACTTCCTCCGCGGAGGCCTCACCTCCGGCGCTGCGCAGCAAGATGCCTTCCAAGGGCACACGCACTCCCTCGACTACAACGGATCGATGCCAACGGTGGACGCAGGCGGCAGCTGGTACCGTGTCGTGCCGGCGGCGAACGACGGCAAGAGCGTCCAGAGCGGCTCCCCGAAGGTCGACGGCGCCTTCGGCACGCCGCGGACCGCGGCCGAGACGCGGCCCGTGAACATGGCCGTGGTCTGGATCATGCGCATCAAGTGACTTCATCCGCGCGCGGAGAGACCGCGGAGTGGCGCGGAATACCCCACGATTCAAGCCGTTCGGTGCTCTACCCTCAGCCCTGATGATCCGCCGTCGACAGAGTCCGCGCCGCTTCGCGCTGCTCGTCGCCGCGCTCGTCGAGAGTGCCCCGAGCGTTGCCCGAGCGGCGGATCGGCGTGTCGCGCTCGATTGGTCTCGCGCGGAGGGAGCAGACAGTTGCGTGGACGAGGCGGGGCTCGCGAAGGCCGTGGACGCGGTGCTCGGCCGCGGGGTGTTTGGTCCGCGCGCGACCGCCGAGGCGACGGTCCATGGCCGGATCCAGCGAGGCCCGAAGGGCTGGTCGGCGCACCTGTTCCTCGACGACGCGAGCGGCAAGGTCCTCGGCACGCGTGACGTCGACAGCGAAGAGGCGGACTGCCGCGCGTTCGACGACTCGATCGCGCTGGTCGTCGCGCTCGCCGTGGACGCGCTGGGCGAGGTGCCGGCGCCCACCCTGCATGAGCCGCCGATTGTCCCGACGCCGCGGCCTACGCCCTGGCGTGGCGAGGTGGGCGTCGTCGCCGCGGGCTCGTTCGGGCTCCTTCCGGGCGTCGCCGGGGCGCTCGGGTTCCGCGCGGCGGTGCAGCCGCCGGGGTTCTGGCCCATCGGGGCCGAAGCGCGGTTTTGGCTGCCGAGCGCCGCCGAGGAGGACGGGCGGGGAGCCGACTTCACCGCGTGGGAGGTCGGCCTGGATCTCTGCGCGCCGCTGCTCCGAAAGATCATCGAGCCTCGGATCTGTGCGGGCTTCCAGATCGGTCAGCTCCGGGGCGAGGGCTTCGGGCTGCCTGTGTCCACGGCGTCCACCGCGTGGCTCGCGAACGTCCGGCTGGAGGCGACGCCCTTCATCCACCTCGGCGAGAGGTTCGCGCTCGCGCCCGCGATCGGCCTCTCGATCCCGACGATCCGCGACCGCTTCTACTACACGCTGGGCGCGGACCCTACCCGAAGGATCCTCCACCAACCGGCGCCGGCCGTGGTTCTCTTCGATCTCACCGCGTCGGTGACGATTCCTTAGCAAACGGCGGTGGGCGCTCCCACTCACGGTTCGAGGTGGCGAAGGCGCACGAATGACCCTGACGCTCACCAGCTTGCTCGCGACCGACGAGGGAGACGCGGGCGCGCGGCCCTCGCTCCGCGAGGTGTTCGACGCGCACGCGCCGTTCGTATGGCGCACGCTCCGGTACCTCGGGGTGGGCGAGCGCGATCTCGAGGACGTTTCTCAGGAGGTCTTCCTCGTCGTGCACCAAAAGCTCGCCACCTTCGAAGGTCGCTCCTCGCTGGAGACGTGGATCTACGGGATCTGCATCCGCACGGCGTCCACCTACAGGAAGCGCGCCTACGTGCGGCGCGAGGTGCCCGTGTCCGAGACGCCCGACACGAGCGTCGAGCCCCGGCAACTCGTCGAGCTGGAGGAGCAGCGCGCGCGCGCCCGGCTCCAGCGCGCGCTCGACGCGCTCGACGACGAGAAGAGGGAGGTGTTCGTCCTCTTCGAGATCGAGGAGCGCCCGATGCAGGAGATCGCGACGATCGTGGGCTGTCCGCTGCGGACGGCGTACTCGAGGCTGTACGCCGCGCGCGACGAGATGGCGAAGACGTGGGAGCGGCTCGAGAGGGGAGGGGAGCGGGGATGACCGAGGTCGACCCTCCGCGGCTCGGTGACGACGCTCACGGAGGAGCGCTCGGAGCGGCGCCCGCGGGCTCGCTCTCGCACGCTCTCCGAGCGGCGCGCCGGCACACGCCCAGCCCGGCCGAGCTCCGGTCGCTCGCGGCCGCGCTGCCGCTCGCGCTGCCGCCCGCAGCAGCGGCGCCCACCGGCGTGACGTCCGCGCTTCCGCTCAAGATCGGCGCGGGCGTCGCGATCGTCGCCGTCGTCGTGGTCGGCGCGATGGCGCTGCTCCGACGCGCGCCCCTCGCGGAGAGCGCGCCTCCAGCGAGCTCGGGGATCGTGGCCGACGAGCGCCTCGCAGGGTCTGTCTCCGCGGTGGAGACAGTTCAGGCCGAGCCTCCACCGTCTGCTCCGCGCGCAGCCGATCCGGAGGCGTCCCCGAGCGCGAGCAGCCCTGCGACCGCGCGCGTCCTCGCCGCGCCGTCGACCCCGCCGAAGGCCGCGGACGGGCCCACCGAGGCCGCTCTCCTCCTCTCCGCGAAGAGCGCCCTCGCCGTCAATCCGGAGCGCGCGCTCGCGCTGACGGAGGAGCACAAGCGACGCTTCCCGGCAGGAAAGCTCGCCCAGGAGCGAGAGGTGATCGCGATCGCGGCCCTCCAGAAGCTCGGCCGCAGCGGCGCGGCGAAGGCCGAGTCGGATCGGTTCAAAGAAGAGCACCCGGGCTCGATCCATCAACAGGGATCGGCGCCTTCCACCGGACATTGACGCATCCGCTCGAGGTGAACATGCGACAGCGAAGGCCCATCCACCCACGTACTCTCCTCCTTTGGTCGGGCGTCGGCGCCGCGCTGCTCGGGTTCGCGAGCTGCACCGACGACCACGCCGTGTCGGGGTCGTCCGCGAGCGGAACGGGGACGGGCGCGGGGATGAGCTCCGGCGCGGCGATGTCCACGGGGACGTTCTCGGGCACGGGCGGCGGACCGACGTGCATCCCCGGGCTCACGTCCATCGCGGTCGCTCCCGCGAGCGGCATCTCGGAGATCAAGCTCGATGGCAAGGACCCGGCCGCCCTCGTCCCCTTCAAAGCGACCGCCGTGGTGAGCGGACAATCGATCGACGTCGCGCCGACCGATCTCGCGTGGGCGGTGACCCGCGACGATCAGACCCCGCCGGGGAACATCGCAGCGGGCGTCCTCAGCCCCTACCCGAGCGCGGGCGGGACGGTGCACGTCCACGCGACGGACGGCTGCGGCGTGATCGGCTCGACGGACGTGCATTTCACGCTGGAAGCGACGGTGGGCACACCGAACGGAGACTGGGGCGGACCGGTCGCGACGGGCGACCCGTCGCCGCTCATCGTCTACCCGAGCGACAAGACGGTCTTCCCTCGCAACATCTACCGGACACTCTTCCAATGGCAGAAGGCGGGATTCAGCCAGTTCCGATTGTCGTTCGACGGTCCGAGCGCGCACGTCACCGTCTACACGGACGGCACACACGCGCTCTGCGCGGGGAAGACGCCGGCCGCGGGCTGCTGGGAGGTCGACGAGGTGGACTGGTCGTTCATCGCCGGGTCGAACGCGGGCGCGAGCGCCACGTGGCGCGTCGACGCCCTCGACACGTCGACGAACCCGCCCACGGTCCGATCCGGAGCGCCGATCTCGATTGGCTTCTCCAAGCAGGACGTGGAGGGCGCGATCTTCTATTGGTCGACGACGTCCGCGGGCGTGCGCCGAGGCCGCATCTCGCAGACCAACCCCGAGGACTACATCAGCGGGAAGCCCGGGACGACGTACCCGGATGGTGACTCGGTGAAGTGCGTCGCGTGCCACGTCGTCTCGAGGGACGGGAAGTACCTCGCCGCCCCGGTCCAGTCGGACGACACGAACAGCGTGTGGGTCACCGAGGTCACGGCGCAAGCGCCGCCCACGCCGCTCGTGAAGACCATCCCGAACACGGGCGGGCACGGGTTCGCGACGATCTCGGCGGACGACGCGCACGTCGTCGTCGCCTACAAAGGGAAGATGTGGTCCGTCGATCGCGCGACCGGGACGTTCGAGGAGGATCTCCCGACGGGCGCGCTCAAGGGCACCCACCCCGACTGGTCCCCCAAGAACGACGAGCTCGTCTTCGCGACCGGAGACGGCGACGCGCCCGGCGGATCGAGCCTCGCGCGGATCCCCTTCACCAACGGCAGCTGGGGTGCGCCCACCGCGTTCCTCGCGCCCCCGCCGATGAAGAGCAACCTCTTCCCGATGTTCTCGCCGGCGGGCGATTGGATCGCGTTCGCGCAAGGAAAGGGCGGACACGGTGATCTCACCGCGCAGCTCCAGGTCATCGCGTCGAACAGCGGGACCCCGATCGATCTCTTCAACGCGAACCGGATCACGAACAACGCGACGACCAATGGCCAGTACCAGAACAGCCAGCCGACGTGGGCGCCTCCCGGCGACTACGACTGGATCGCGTTCAACAGCCAACGGCCCTACGGCGTCGTCCTCCCGAAGGGGACGCAGCAAATCTGGGTCGCCGCGGTGGATCTCAAGAAGGCGGAGCAGGGCGCGGATCCGAGCTTTCCGGCGTTCCGCGTCCCGTTCCAGGGCCTCCAGGAGAACAACCACCGAGCGTTCTGGACGCTCGACGTCGCGGACGGGTCCGGCGGCGGCGGCGGCGCGGGCGGCGCGGGATCGAGCTCGAGCAGCGGGGGCTGCATGTCGATCCTGGGCGAAGGGCAGACGTGCGATCCGATCGCAGACTGTTGTCAGACGGGCCTGCTCTGCGACACGGTCGACAACGGCGCGACGTACACGTGCCGCAACACGGTGCCGAGCTGACGGCGCGCGCTCTTCAGGGCTTCGGGTGCGCGAGGAAGAACTGCATCGCGAGCTCCCCGAACACGAACGTGTTCGCGTCCTCGCACGAGTAGCCCGCTGGCGTGCCGCTGAAGTCCGTCCCGCCCGGGACGCAGTGTCCCTTGATGGAGACGAAGAAGACCTGCGCGCTCGTCTTGTAGTCGTGCTCCCAGAACTCGAACGCGGTGCCGCTCGGCGTGGTCCACCGCGTCGCGAGGTGCTTGCCGTCCTGCTCGATCATCGATGGAGCGCCGAAGGGCCACGCCGCGAGCGCGGCGTTGCGCTGCGGTACCGCGACGCTCTGGAAGTTGACGATCGCGTCGTCGTGCCCGTGCACCTGGAGGATGTCGACCTCTTCGCTCGGCGTGTTCGCGCCCGCGAACTCGCACCCTTCGATGGCGCCGATCGGGGCCGCCGACGCGAAGAAGTCCGCGTGCCCACAGAGCAGGCGGAACGTCATCCCGCCGCCCTGCGAGAAGCCCATCGCGTGGATGCGCTTCGGATCGATCGGGAGGCTCGCCGCGAGGTCCGCGAGGAAGTGGTGCACGAGCGGCGCGTGCGTGGGCTGGTCCCAGCTCGGCTGACCGAACCCGTCCTTCGGCGCCGTCGGCTGCACGACGACGTACCCGTGCGCTTGGCCGCGCGCGCGCATGCCGGTGTTCTCCTCCTCCGACTCGCCCGTCATGGTGTAGCCGTGGAGGTCGACGATGAGCCCGCACGGGCCCGCTACGCAGGCCGCGGGGATCTCCACGTCGTACGTGATGCCGCCGTCGCAGCTCACGGTCTTGTGCCCCGCGCTCACGTCCGTGAGGCAGCCCACCGGAGGGCCGCCCGTGCTGCTCGAGGCCGACGTCGAGGTCGCCGTCGAAGCGCTGGTCGAGCCGCTCGTCGTCGCGGTCGTCACGCCGCTGCTCGAGGTCGTCGTCGGGTGGGTGGTGGTCGTCGACGCGTGGTCGCCGCCCGTCCCGGGCGTCGAGCCGTCGTCGCACGCTGGAGCGAGCGCGATGGCGGCCGCGAGCGCGAGCGGCGCGAGAGGACGTGTCATTCGGGGAGCGTACCCCGGGGTCAATCGGGGTCGCACGTCCCGTCGCAGGGCTGGATGATCTTTCCCTGGAGAAGGAGCGCCCCAATCTGCGCCTGCGCGCTCGACAAGAAGTTCATGTCGTGGTGCACGTTGTTGTCGGAAGCGGGCGGTTGGTTCGTCTCGGGCGGGAACGGCATGTCCACCCCTGCATCCGAAACTGCGTGACGACGGGCGCCGTCGTGGGCGCGCTGACGAGCTCGACCCCCGCGGGCTCGTAGAACGCGGGCGCGAGGAGCTTCGCTCCCATCGATCGGACGAGGATGTCGGTCGCCAGGTTCGGCACCTGGGAGTCGCCGATCGACTCCTGGAGCAGGACGAGCCGATCGCTCGGCACGTCGGGCAAGGGGTCCTTGAACATCAGCCGCGTGACGTTCGCCGGATCGCTGTGGTCGAAGCGCGCCTGCGCGATCGTCGTGAGGAACATCTGGTCGAGCGGATCCGGGAAGTCGATCTCGATGAACGACTTGACCGGGGTGAACACGATGGAGCGGGTGAGCATCGTGCTCCACGCCGAGCCGGGGACGCCGAACGCCGCGCGCTGGATGTCCGGTGAGATCGAGACGAAGCTCGACCCCTCGATGCCGCCGAGGCTCGCGCCCCAGTAGTAGACGCGGGACGTGTCGACGAGCGGGCCGCCCGCGGTCTTCGCCATCGGATCGTCCTTCAGCGGGCCGAGGGCGAGCTTCGTCAACGTCACCGCGTTGATGAGCGCCTGCTGGAGCTGATCGGTGATGAGGTCGATGTGGTTCAAGTCCGGCGCGACCTCGCCCCCGATGCGCGGCAGGTCGTTCGACGAGAGCCCGATCCAATCGGTCGCCACGACGATGCCACCGAAGTCTTGCGCGAGCTTCTGGATCGCGTCGCCGTCCCCGCCGCTCGTCAGGAAGTCGCGCCCGTTGCCGAAGATGCCGTGCCCGAGGACGACGAGGGGCAGGGGACCGTCCGTCTCCGAGCGCTTGGGGACGAGCATCGTGAACGGGTAGCTCCGCGAGGGCTGGCGGACGGGCGCGTGCGACGCGTCCCACACGATGCGCTCGTTGTCGTCGATGAACGTTGGCACCTCGAACTTGCCGAGGACGATCTTCGCGATGTTCGGGTTCGGGTCGGGCGTCACGGTCTCGATCGTGTACCCGAGCTCGCCCTTCTGGATGGCGTCGAGCCCCTGCGCGCGCATCGAGAGCACGGGCCCGAGCAGCCAGTCCTTGCTCGCGACGTGGAAGTCGAACGCGAGCAGGAGATCCTCGCGGCTCACGCCGTTCGCCGCGAGCTCCTCGAACAGCGCGTTCATGTGCGAGCGCACGCCCTCGACGTCCTCATTGTCTGTCTGGGCGCCGTCGCGGAGCGCGGCGAACGCCGGGGTCGGCGCGATCGTGTGGCCAGCGGTGTCGACCATTCCCGTGCGGAGGACGACCGCGTGGCGGTGCCCCATCTCCATGGGCTCGATGGGCCGGATCACGAGCGCGTAGCGGTTCGGGAACTCGGGGCTTCGGTTCTGATCCATCTCGACGAAGTGGAGGACGTGCTTGCCCGTCTCGAGATCGAGGAGAACGACCTTCGCGTCCGCGGCGAGCGATCGCTCCGCGGTGTGGAGCCCCGCGAGCTCGGACGTGTCGACGTCGAATCCGAAGTGCACGCCGATCGGCGTGACGGGGGAGAACCCGTCCGCGAGATCGTACGGCGCGGGATCCAGCGCGGGGCTCGTCACCGGGAGCTCTTCGGGGGAGAGGTTTACGCGCGCACGGGTCGGGCTCGCGGGATCTTCTCGCTCGACCCAGAAGCTCGGGAACGGGAACGTGCAAGTGACGGGGGAATCGAACTCGCTCGCGACGTCGACGTAGCCGAGGGGGTTACACCCCTTCGACCGCGCGACGTGGACCTTCCCGGGGAGCGGGTTGATGACCTCGTCGTGGCACCCGAGCGGCACGGCGAGCGACAGCGTGAGCGCGACGAGCGCGGAGCCGATAGGGCGCTTCATTGTCCCTCGTCGTTACCAGAAGCCTGCGGCACGAGCCATTGGATGTCAGGGCGCCGGCGCCAGCGCGTGGACCGGCGACGCGCCTCGGTGCGACTGCGACTATGCGGAAGGTCCCGCGCGCCGAAGGGCTCCCTGTGCGCGTCTCCTCCGGCGCTGCCGCCGACTCCCGCCGAAAAAGTGGAGTCACCGGTGGATTCGCGGCGGTCACACGGCGACGAGGCCGCGTGGATCGCACCTGAAATCGCGCGAATATTCGGTGATTCAATCGGGTCGGTGCTCTAGCTTTCGAGGCGATGAGCAATCCGTTCCACGAGGACCCCCCCGCCGAGCCGACGTTGCCGCCCGTGTACGTGGTCGAGCAGATCCCCGTGCAGATCACGCCGGAGCTGCCGCCGGAGCTCGTGCGACAAGAGAAGATCCCCTCTCCCGCGCACCTCTCGGTCGGGCGCGAGCTCGCGGCCGGCGGGATGGGGCACGTCCACCCCGCGGTGGACCGCAACCTGCTCCGCCGCGTGGCGCTGAAGCGCCTCGACAAGGACTACACGGGCACTCCCTTCTACCGGGACAGCTTCATCGCCGAGGCGCAGATGGCGGGCCAGCTCGAGCACCCGAACATCGTGCCCGTGCACGAGCTCTCGGTGGACGAGAACGGCGTGCCGTATTTCACCATGAAGCTCGTCCAGGGCGAGTCGTTCGACGAGTGGCTGCGCAAGCGCCCGCCGGGCGCGATCGAGCGCATCGAGGGGGGGATCGAGATCCTCCTCAAGGTGTGCGACGCGCTCGCGTACGCGCACCACCGGGGCGTCGTGCACCGCGATCTCAAGCCCGCCAACATCATGGTCGGCGACTTCGGACAGGTCTATTTGATGGATTGGGGGCTCGCGAAGCTGACGCGCACCGCGCCGGCGTCGGGCGAGTACGCGCTCATGAACGCGAGGGGACCGGTCGGTACGCCGGAGTACATGGCTCCCGAGCAGGCGCGCGGGAACCCGGCGGACGTGGACGAGCGGAGCGACGTGTTCGGTCTCGGCGCGCTGTTGTTCGAGGTGCTCGCCGGGTTCGGGCCGTACGGCACCGAGCGCGATCCACAGAAGATCATCGCGCACGCGGTCGCGGGCGAGGTCGTGTCCATCGATCAGGCGTGCGAGCGCTACGGCATCGCGCGCCGCATCCGATTGGTCGCAGAGCGCGCCACGCAGCCCGATCCCGCGCGCCGCTACGCGTCCATCACCGAGCTCCAGGACGCGATGCGCGCGTTCCTCCACGGCGGCCTCCACCTCCCGCGCAAGACGTTCAAGGCCGGAGAGATCATCGTCCGTGAGGGCGATCAAGGCTCCGAGGCGTACATGATCGTCGCCGGTCGCTGCCGCGCGTACCGCGACGTGAAGGGCGCGCAGGAGCTCCTCGCGCTCATGGAGCCGGGCGACGCGTTCGGGGAGATGGCCCTCATCCTGTACGAGCCCCGCGCGGCGACCGTGGTCGCGGTCGACGACGTCACGGTCCTCGTGCTCGACCAAGCGACGCTCGACGAGGGGCTCGGATTGTCGGGTTGGACGGGGGCGCTCGTCCGCGCGCTCGCCCAGCGGTTCGCGGATCTCGAGCAGATGGTTCGCACGAGCGGGATCCGGTCGCAGCGCGGCGGCTGAGCCAGACGTTCGAGAGGGATGACTCGATCGCCGCGCCGCGCGGCGGTGGCCGGAGGAGGCGTGGTGCGAAGGCTCTCGGATCGGTCGCTCTTCGTCGGTCGCGAGGCCGATCAGGCGGCCGTGATCCGGCACCTCGAGGAGGGCGCGCCCCTCGTCACCCTCCTCGGGCCCGGCGGCATGGGCAAGACGCGCCTCGCGGTGCGGTGCGCGACGGCGTTCACGCGGGACGGGCGCGCGTGGGCGTTCGCGGATCTGAGCGAGGCGAAGGGCTCGAGCGGCGTGCTCCGCGCCGTCGCGGCGGCGATCGGCGTGTCGCTCGCGGACGTCGCGTCCGACGAGGAGGCGACGTCGCGCATCGGAGACGCGCTCGTCGAGGCGCCCCATCGGCTGCTCGTCCTCGACAACGTGGAGGGCGTCGCGGCGGAGGTCACCGCGGCGCTCGACGCGTGGCTCGACGACGATCGAGTCGGGCGGATCGTCGCGACCTCCCGCGTCCGGATCGATCGCCCCGAGCCGGTGATCGAGCTCCGAGGACTGTCGGAGGAAGAGGGGGTTCGTCTGTACGAAGCGCATGCGCGGCGGCGCGTCCCCGAGCTCGTCGGGGACGCCGACACGCGCGAGCTCGTCCGCCGCCTCGACGGCAGCCCCCTCGCGATCGAGCTCGCCGCCGCGCGCGCGCACGTGCTGCCCGCGGCGGCGCTCATCGCGAGGTTCTCGCGCCACCTCGATCTCGTGTCGAGCGGGCGCGAGGAGCGGCAGGGGAGCCTCCGTGCGGTCGTCGCGGCGTCGTGGGCCCTCGCGAGCGAGGTCGAGCGGCGCGCGCTCGCCGCGTTCTCCGTGTTTCAAGGTGGTTTTCGGCTCGACGCGGCCGAGCACGTGCTCGGCGCGGTCGAGGGCGGGGTCGAGGCGAGCGCGCTGATCGCGTCGCTCCTGGATCAGTCGCTCCTCTACCTCGAGCCGAGCGCCGTGGGCGCGCACCGCTATGCGATGACCGAGAGCGTCCGCGCGTTCGCGACCCACGCCGCGCCCGAGTTCGCGCGCCGCGCGCGGACCGCGCACGCGGCCTGGTTTCTGGATCGCGTCGCGGCGGGCGCACCGCCCGACGAGCTCGCGACGGATCGAGAGAACCTCCTCGCGGCGTTCCACGCGGAGCCTCGCGAGGCGCTCGCGCTCGAGCCGCTCTTCGCGGTCGGGCACTCCGCGCGGAGCCTGCACGAGATCTTCGCGTCCGCGCTCGATCGCGTGAGCGACCGCGCCGCGCCGGCGGTCCGTGCGGAGCTCATGATCGCGTGCGGCCTCGTCGAGCGCCGCCTCGGTCGACCCGAGGCGACCCTCGCGTCCATCGCCGAGGCACGATCGCTCGCGGCTGGCGCGGGTCGCCTCGACCTCGAGGCCCACGCGCTCTTCATCCGAGGGTCTGCGGTGGGCGACACCGAAGGTCCGCGAGCCGCGCGCGACGCGGCCGAGGAGGCGGTGGACGCCGCGCGCGCGGCGGGGCGCCCGGCGCTCCTCGCGAAGGCGCTGCAGCAGCTCGCCTGGTTCGAGATCGAGGTCGGTGACGTGCGGGGGGCCGAGCGGCACGCGGCGGACGCGCTCGCGATCGCGGAGGACGTCGGCGTCCTGGAGGTCGAGTGTCTGGTCCACAACCTGCTCGGAATGCTCGCGATCTCGACGGCCCATTGGGGCGACGGCGAGCACCACTTCGAGCGCGGCCTCGCCGCCGCGGAGGCGATGCGGAGCGCGGTCAACGCGGCGATCGTTCGCGCGAACCACGCGCGCCTCCTCGTCGCGCAGGGGGAGCTCGATCGCGCGCGAGACGTCGCGACGCGCGCTCTCGAGGGCGCGCAGCGCGGCGGGTTTCGCCGGGTCGAGGGCATCGCGCTGCTCCAGCTCGCCACGCTCGAGCTCGAGCTCGGGCGGACGCCCGAGGCGCGCGTCCGCGCGCTCCTGGCCGAGCGCGTCCTCCGGGAGGTCGGCTATCGGAAGCACCACGCCACGGCGCTCCGCTTGCTCGGCGCCATCGCGCTCGACGAAGCGCGCGTGGACCTGGCGGTGGAATCGTTCGAGCGCGCGCTCGTCGTCGCGGAGGGGATCGCGGACACGGACGCGCGCGCGCTCGCGCTCGCGGGTCTCTCTGCCGCCCTCGCTCGGCGTAGAGCGCCGGACGAGGCGCGCGCGCCTCGCGGAAGGCCGCGGCCCTCGCGTCGACCGCCAAGCCGGACACCGCGAGCGTCCTCGACGCGTGGCGCGCCGTCGTCGACGACCGCGTCGACGTGCCCGACCTCGCGCCGAGCCGAGGATCCCCGGAGGCGCGCATCGCGATCCGACTCGCGCGGCGCGCGCCCGCCGAATCGACCACGGACGCCGCGCGCTCGCTCGCGCCGGCGTTCGAGATCGTCACTCGCGTGGGGCCGGCGCGCGTGGGCAAGGACGTCGACCCGGGGTTGTTCGATCTGTTCTTCGACGCGGTCGAGGTCGTGGCCGCCGCCGCGGGCACACGCGTCGACCTCCGCAAGAAGCCCATCGCGGCGCGCCTCCTCGAGGTCCTCCTCGCGGACCCGGGCGCGCGGTTCGACAAATCACGGCTGTTCGAGGGGGTCTGGCGCACCCGGTTCCATACGGGCCGCGCGCCCACGCTCTACAAGGCGGTCGATCGCCTGGCCGCGCTCTTGGACGAGGACCCGCACCGGTTCCTGCGGTGGGACGAGGAGGGCCGGCTCGTCGTCCTGGCCCCGCGGACGGGGCTCCTGCGCCTCGTCGACACGGTGCCCCCCAGCGCCTGATTCGTGTCGACGGACATGTCGAAACATGTCGACGAAGATTCGCGGGAGGGCTCCGTAGCAGGTCGCCGAAGGAACCCACCATGCTCAACACCCTCAAGAACGGCTCGCTCCTCCTCCTCACGCTCACCGCGCTGGCGGGCTGCAGCCTCAAGCTCTCGACCGACAAGAAGAGCGCGTCGAGCGAGCCCGCCGCGACCGCAGAGGCGAAGCGGACGGACGCGGAGAAGCCCTCGACCCCCTCGAGCGGAGAGACCAAGCCCGCGTCTACGCCGGCCGCGCCCGAGGGCCCGATGTGGATCGAGGACATCACGGGCGAGAAGAAGAAGATGGCGCGCGTCGACCTCGTCGCCGATGTCGCCGGCCTGTCCATCCTCGCCCCCGAGGGCGCGAAGGTCGCGCCGTCGCCGGGGGGCCACGGCGCGGAGATCGAGGACGCCGCCTATGGCTATCTCGTCTGGGTCCACGAGGACCCCACCGCCACGATCGAGCTCATGAAGCAGGGGGCGACCGCCTGGGCGAAGGACACGAAGTTCATCAAGGAAGAGAAGACGAGCCTCATCCTCTCCCAGCCGTCCGTCGACGGATCGCCGGCGTACTATTACAAGGGCATCTACAAGTCCGGCTCGAAGGTGATTGTCTGCGAGACCCCGACGTCCATCGCCCCCTCGAAGCAGACGCACGCGGAGCAGATCGCGAAAGCGTGTGACTCGCTCCAGTCGGGCGGGACGAGCCTCGTCGCGGCGGCCGAGCCCGCCGCGGAGCCCGCGTCGAGCGCGTCCGCCGAGGTCGCCGCGAACGATCCGCCGCCTCCCGCGGCGCCTCCCGGCGGTGGGTCGCACACGCCGGCGCCGCAGTCCACGAACGAAGCCTCTAAGAAGGCGTACGCGGACCAGCAAAACGCCGCGCTGACGTCGATGGTCGGCGGAACGCCCAAGCCGCCCTCCACCTCCAAGTCCACCGCGGGCGCGCTGCGCCGGCCAACGGTGAAGAAGCTCCACTGATGCGGGGCGCTCAGTCCACGTCGATGACCAGATCGTAGAACATGGGAGCGGTGGACGCGCCGGCCGCGCGCTTGACGACGATGACCGCGGTGCCGCTGTCGTCGTCGTCGAAGAAGCCGCCGCCGGGGCAGGACGTCGTGAAGACGAGGCCTGGATCTCCGCCCGTGCTGCCCTTCGACGTGCCGCCCGAGCCGTCGCTGCACGCGAAGGACACGCTGAGGTCCAGCGGCGCGACGCCGTCCCCCGACGCGGTGATCGTGACCGTGGGGTTGCCGTCGATCCCCTGGTCGAGGATGCCGAGTTCGAACGCGTCCTCGTCCGCGCCGTCGTGCAGCGTGAGCTCGAACTTCTTCCGCGTCCCTGCGTCGCTGAAGGCGCCGAGGTCCGCCGGCGCGGCGACGGAGCTCGGCTCGAGCTCGTCGGGGATCGAGGGGTCTCCCACGCAAGCAGACAATCCGAGCAGCGCGAGGGCGAACGTGCCGCGCGAGAGTCGTGTGTGGCGCATTTCAACGAGCCTAACAAATGTTGTGCCGTATGGTTACATTTGAGCGGCGGCGGGGAATGCGCCTCTTCACGGCCTAGCTCGCGAGCGATCGCAAACGCGGCTTCGCGTCTGTGCGAAACGAGGCGCGCGGCTCGCGCCCCCTTCGGAGAGCCCGTCGCACGTTTGGGGTAGGCTCTCGGCGATGGTTGCCGACACTTCGCGCCGAGAGGTCCTCACGCGCGCTCGGATCCCGACGAAGACCCGCGCGCCCGGGGCGGCCCGCTCGATGGTCGGAGCGATGGCGTAGGCCCGCCGTGGAGACTCGCCGAAAGAAGCCCGCGTTCAAGGGCGTGAAGTCGGTCGCGCCCCTGATCGGCCGAGCGCTCGACCGCGCGCGCGTGCGGCTCGGCGTGGACGAGCGGCGCGCTCAGCTCCTCGAGCTCGGCTTGTCGATCTTCGGCTCCACGAACTACGACGCGATCTCGATCGACGACATCGCCGAGCGCGCGGGCATGTCGAAGGGCCTGCTCTACCACTATTTCGTGAGCAAGCGCGGGTTCTACGTCGCCGTCGTCCGGCACGCGGCGGCGAAGCTCGCCGAGCAGTTCGTGTTCGACCCGGGCCTGCCGCCCGAGGCGCGCGCGCGGCGTGGGCTCGAGCTCTACCTCGACTTCGTGAGCGACCGCGCGGAGGCGTACACCGCGCTCATGCGGAGCGGGGTCGGCTCGGACCCGGAGGTGCTCGAGATCCTCGAGTCCACCCGGGACGTCGCCGTGGGGGTGATCCTCCACACGATCGGGGTGAAGGAGGAGCGACCGCTGCTCCGGCTCGCGTTCCGCTCGTGGGTGGGGGCGGTCGAGGCCGCCGCGCTCTCTTGGCTCGATCGCAGGGAGATCGACAAAGGCACGCTCGTGGAGCTCCTCTGGCGGCTCCTCGTCCAGACCGGCATCGAGGCGCTGCGGCTCGATCCGGTCCCCGGGCTGAACCCCAACCTGCTGAAAAATAGTTCCTAAGAAGGGGCGCCCCCGCGCGCTGAGGGGAGGAGACATGCAGACGGGATTGGCCCCGACGGGGATCCGGGACGCGCTCGACCGCTACGAACGCCCGCTCTTGCGGTTCGCTTCGACGATCGTGGGCAAGGACACCGCCGCGGACGTCGTCCAAGACGTCTTCCTCGAGCTCGTGCGCGAGCCCTGGGAGAAGGTCGAGGGGCACCTGGCTGCGTGGCTCTTCACCGTGTGCCGCAACAAGGCGATCTCCCATCGGCGGAAGAGCGCGCGGCACACCGATCTCGAGGAGGATGTCGTGCCAGAGGAGTTGGATCGAGGCCCGGATCGGGCGCTCGAGAAGAAGGAGGCCGGAGCGCGCATCGCGAAGGCGATGGCGACGCTGAGCGAGCGCGATCGAGAGATCGTCGCGCTGAAGTTCGCCGGCGGGCTCTCGTACAAGGAGATCGCGGACGTCACGAAGCTCAGCGTGAGCCACGTCGGCGTCATCCTCCACGAGGCGCTGAAGAAGGTTCGCGAGCGCGTCGGCCAGGCCGAGCGCGTGCAGGGGATGCAGCGGAGGACCGTATGAGCCGCGTCGAATTGGACGATCCGCGCCTGACGGCGTACGCGCTCGGGGAGCTCCCCGAGGACGAGGTCGCTGACTTCGAGGCGCTCCTCGCGGAGCAGCCGGAGGCGAAGGCCGAGGTCGAAGCGATCCGCGGGTTCGCGGCGGAGCTCAGCGAGGAGCTCGCGCACGACGCGCCGAGCGCGCTCGAGCCGGAGAAGCGAAGGGCGATCGAGGAGGGGCGGGCCCTCGCGCCCGTGGTTCCGATCGTCGCGAAGCCCGCCCAGCGCGTGACGCGCCGGAGCATGGCGATGTGGGCGGCGCCGCTGGCGCTCGCCGCGGCCGCGGCCGGAGTCTTCTTCGTGACGAAGAGCGGCTCGAAGTCGGTCGGGTCGAGTCGCGCGGACGAGGCCATGGAGAAGTCGACGTTCGGCAAGTCGTCGGCGGTGGCGATGGCGACGGCGACGGCCACGCCGCTCGCATACGCGGCGGCGAGCGCCGCGCCGCGCGCCATTCAGGATCAGCGCGACAACAAGCAGAAGGCAGAGGACGACGGGTACGGCAAGCCGTGTGACCCGAGCGCGCCGGGGTGCGGGAAGTTCCCGGTGGGCCAAGCCCTCGTCGAGAACCCGTTCATCGACGCGAAGAAGGACAACAAGTCCACGTTCTCGGTGGACGTCGACACGGCGAGCTACTCGATGGTCCGTCGATCGATCGTGGACGGCGCGCGGCCCCGCGCGGACTTCGTCCGCGTCGAGGAGATGGTGAACTACTTCACCTACACGTACCCGAACCCGGACGACGCCGCGTTCAGCGTCACGACGGACGTCGCCGGCGCGCCCTGGGACGGCGGACACCGGCTCGTGCGGATCGGCGTGCACGGCCGCGACGTGCCCGCCAAAGAGCGGCCGGCCGCGAACCTCGTGTTCCTGGTCGACGTGTCGGGCTCCATGTCCTCGCCGGACAAACTCCCGCTCCTCGTCGATGGACTGAAGCTCCTGACGGCGTCGCTCGACGAGCGCGATCACGTGGCCATCGTGATGTACGCGGCGGGGACGGGGGTGGTCCTCCCGTCGACTTCGGGTGCGGACAAGTCCGCGATCACGAGCGCGCTCTCGAGCCTGCGCTCGGGCGGCGGCACGAACGGCGGCGCAGGGATCGAGCTGGCCTACGCGGAGGCGAAGAAGGGGTTCGTCCAGGGCGGCATCAACCGCGTCCTCCTCGCGACGGACGGGGACTTCAACGTCGGCATCACGGACCGATCGAAGCTCGTCGAGCTCGTGCAGACCAAAGCCAAGGACGGCGTGTTCCTCACGTGCCTCGGCTTCGGAAAGGGCAACCTGAGGGACGGCACCCTCGAGGATCTGGCCGACAAGGGCAACGGGAACTACGCCTACATCGACACGCAGGCGGAGGCCCGGAAGGTCCTCTCCGAGCAAGCGGGCGCGACGCTCCAGACGATCGCGAAGGACGTGAAGATCCAGGTCACGTTCGACGCGGGGGTGGTCGGCTCGTTCAAGCTGATCGGCTACGAGAACCGGATGCTCGCGCACGAGGATTTCACGAACGACGCGAAGGACGCCGGCGAGATCGGCGCGGGCCACACGGTGACCGCGCTCTACGACGTCATCCTCGCGCCCGGCGTCACGGCGAAGAAGGGCCTGCACCTCGCCGACTTCGCGATCCGCTACAAGGAGCCCGAGGCGAGCACGAGCCGCGCGCTCGACTTCAAGATCGAGGACGGCGGGGGAGACTTCGCGAGCGCGTCGGTCGACTTCCGCTTCGCGGCGAGCGTCGCGTCGTTCGGGCTCCTCCTTCGAGGGTCGAAGTCCATCGGCACGATCGGGTACGCGGACGTGGAGCGGATGGCGACCGACTCGGTCGGGGAGGACAAGCAGGGGTACCGCAAGGAGTTCGTCTCGCTCGTGCAGAAGGCCGCGAAGCTCGAGCGCTGAGCGCGAGGCTCGAGCGCGGCCGCTCTGGGGCCGCGCCCGAAGCCTGCTTCTCGGAGGGTCACCCCGCTTTGTAAGAGAGGACGGGGCGGAGACGCCGGACGATCCGGACGAGCTCGCGCTGCGCGCGCATCACGTCGTGGATGTCCTTGTACGCGCTCGGCGCCTCGTCGCGGAGCGCGTCCGCGCGGCGCTCGTCGAAGACCACGCCGCGGGTCTCGGCGAGCAGCCGGGACCTCGTGATCGTCCGCCGGGCGACGCCGCGCGCGAGCGCGCGCCCCGCGCCGTGCGCGCACGAGCGGAACGCCGGCGCGAAGCCGCGCCCCTCGACGTGGAAGGTCGGCGCGCCCATCGACCCGGGCACGACGCCGATCTCCCCTTCGTCGAGGCCCAAGGCCCCCTTTCGATGGACCGACAGCCACGCTCCCCCATGGAGCTCCCGGCGCACGTGGTTGTGATCCACCTCGACGCGCGCGCCCGGCGCCTCGCCGGTCCCGAGGGTCTCGGAGACCACGTCGCGCGCGGCGTCCGCGATCCGCGCGCGGTTGAGCCGCGCCCAGCGCCCGGCCCACGCGGCGTCCGCGAGGTAGCGTGACGCGCCCTCTCCGTCCGAGTGGAAGAAGCGCAGCCCGCCGACCTCCGCGTCCGCCCGCGCCTCGTGGTGCGCTCGAATGGCGGGTCCGAGCGCGCGTGATCCCGAGTGGACGAGCAGCCAGTACCGCGAGGCGTCGTCGACCTGGAGCTCGACGAAATGGTTGCCTCGCCCGACGGTCCCGAGCTCGACGCGCGCCTCTCGCTCCTTGAGCCGCTCGAGCGCGGGCGCGCCGAGCGGTGCGGAGAGGAGCTCCTCGGGGAGCGACGGCGCGGACGCCGAGGGGTGCTTCAGCGGAGGCACCGCGGCCGCGAGGCGCGCGAGGATGCGCGACGCAGACCTCGCGTCGAGCGGGGTCGACGCGAGATCGAACGGGACGGCGAGCATCCCGCAGCCAATGTCACCTCCGACCGCGGAGGGTACGATCGTACCCTCCGTGACCGTGACGGTCCCGACGCACACGTCCTCCGAGACGTGCGCGTCGGGCATCAGCGCGATCCCGATGACGCCCGGAACTCGAGCGAGCCGGGTCGCCGCGTGATCGAGGCCCGCGGGCGGCTTGCCGGGGAGCCACCTCCTGACCTCGGCGCTCATAGGCCGCTCTCCTCGGGCTCCGCGGCCCGAAACGTGAGCGCGGGTACGCGCTTGCGTTGAATCGCGAGCGCGAGCTCCGCGCGCAGGTAGCCGCCAATCCGCTCGAGCTTCTCGAGCACGGCCTCGGTGTCGAGAGACTCGCCGACGCGCACCCGCACGGCGAGGCGCGACGCGTCCGGCGCGGGCTCCACGGACACCACGGTGACGTCCAACCACGTCGCGTCGTCGAGGCTCGCGAGCGCGAACCCGATCGCCTCGAAGGCCTCCCGACAGAGCTGCTGCTCTCTTCGACCCCCGTCGTCTTTGTTCCCATCGGCTCCGCGGCGCTGGCCGCGGAGCTCGGCGGCGCGCGCATCACCGCGCGGCCACCTTCCCTTTTTCTGTCCCATTCCATCGCTCCAAGAGTTGGGGCGGCGCTGTCTTCGCCGCCCGAAACGCCACGACCTCGAGGTCGAGGCGCTCGCGTCGAACGTTCCTTGGAAGTGGCCGTCGCACCGCGGCTCAGTGAGCCGAGCGGGGCGAGGCCGATGGAAGAAGGGGGTGCACGGTGGGCCTCCGATCGCGCACCGACGAAGCGCGCCTTGCTCGCCTGACGCGCGGATTGGTCCGTGGGCGGGGCGCATCTCCTCCGGGAGGGGTGACTCTCCCCGAAGAGGGCAGGGCGACGGCCCGCCGTCAGTCGCGCGGGACGAGGGTCTCCGCGCCGAGCTCCTCGGCTCGGCGCGTCGCCCAAATACCCTCGAGGGATCGGCCGTTCTGCACGTACGCGAGCGCGCCGCCCGGCGATCCCACCTCGCCGAAACCGACAATCAGATAGGTGCCTCGCTTCACGCCGGTGCCCTCGAGGGACTTGCCGTCCGCGAGGAGTCGGACGGAGTAGGCGGACCCGGTGGGGCTGATCTCCAGAGTCCAACCGGGATCTTTGCCCGACGGTTTGAACGTTCCGCTCAGCGTCGAGGGGCCCTCGACCACTTGTCGCGTGACGACGTCGCTGTCGCTCGTCGCGACGCGGCCGGTGAGCGTCCCGCCGTCGATTTGGTACACCGCGACCCCGAAGCGGCCGACGCCCCAGCCCACGGCGACGCCCCCTCGCGTCTCGAGGCCGACGCCTTGTGCGCCGTTGGACCACGAGAAGCGGAGTCGCTCCCCGGACTGTTCGATCTTCGCGGAGCCGCCATAGGACGTCTTGCCGTCCGCGTAGAGTCCGCTCTTGATCTCGTAGGTGCCGGCGAGTCCGTCGTGGCCCGCGGACGCGCTCGCCGCGGGCGCGGGCGTCGGCGAGCTGCGCGTCGCGAGGTAGATGACGCCCGTCACCGCGGCCGCGAAGAACCCGCCGGCGACGAGCAGCGGCATGACCGGGGTGCGTCTCGCGCGCGCGGCGCCCGGTGACGCCAGCGTCGGATCGTGTGGGCCGGGCCTCGCCGCCGCGTTCGGCACGGTCGGGGGGGGCGGCCCCATCGCGTGGAGCGGAGCGTGCATCGTGGGGCGCTCGGCGAAGCCCGGCCTCATGTGGGACGGATCTGCGGGCGCGGGGCCCGGCGTGAGCGGCGCCCCGGGCATCGTGTGTGCACCCGCAGTGAGTGCACCTGCGCCCGAGAGGCTGGTCGATGGGACGCGCGTGATCGCGCCGGCGGACGCCTGATGGAGCAGACTATCGAGCGCCGCGTGCGCCTGCGTGGCGTCCGCGAAGCGCTGGTCGGGGTCGCGCGCCACGCAGCGCGCGAACCACGCATCGAACTGGGGCGGAAGGAACTGAGCGATCTGGAGCTCCGCGGCGCGCGACGACGCGACGGGGAGGGCATCGATGAGGATCTCTCGGAGCAGCGTGTGGATCGTCCCGGGCGTCGCGCCGATCCCCGTCAGCCAATAGCTCCTCCCGGTCAGCGTGAAGAAGACAATCAACCCGAGCGCCCACACGTCGGAGCGCGGGGTGATGGGTTTCCCGCCGCCTGCTTGCTCCGGCGACATGTACCTCGGCGTCCCCAGCATCTGTGCCATGCCCGTGCGGGCGCGCTGCGACTCGGCGAGCACCTTCGCGAGCCCGAAATCGAGCACCTTCACCTTGTGGGCGACGCCGAGCTGTCGGGGGCGCGCGACGAAGATGTTCTCGGGCTTCAGATCGCGGTGGACCACGCCCGCGCGGTGCGCCGCCGCGAGGGCGTGTCCGAGCTGGGCGAAGAGCGAGCGCGCCTCGTGGAACGGGAGCGGGCCCTGTCGCTGCACCAAGGCAGCGAGGCTCTCGCCCTCGAGGAGCTCCATCGCGAGCCACGGCATGCCGAGCGCGGCGTCGAACCCCGCGGCGACGACCTCCACGACGTGGTCGCTCTCGATGCGCGCGCCGACCCGCGCCTCCTGCTCGAACCGCTCGATCGCGACGCGGTCGAACGTCAGCTCGGGCGCCATGAGCTTCAGCGCGCGGCGCTTGCCGGTCGAGATCTGGTCCGCTTCGTACACGTCCCCCATCCCGCCGGAGGCGAGGGGCTGCCGGATTCGGAAGTCCCCACCGACGATCATGCCGGGCGTCGCCACGCTGGGATCCTTCGCCGTCATGTGCCTCTCTTCAAGCCCTTCGTCGTCGGTCGGTGTACCCTTCCGGCACGCATGCTCGGCTGGCTCAAGGACGACAACGGCGTGCGCGTCCCGCTCGATCCCGGCGGCGTGCTCGTGGGGCGCGCGCTCGGCTCGCACGTCGTCGTCGACGATCCGCAGGTCAGCCGCCGGCACTTGCTGGTCCTTCCCGCGGGCGGGCGCGCGCAAATCCTGGTGCTCGGGCGAAGGCCCGTGACCCTCGCGGGGCGCGTGATCGACGGCGTGGGGTGGGCCTCGAACGGGGACGAGCTCGTCGTCGAGGGCGCGCGCTTTCGCTTCGAGCTCCCCGCGGTCGAGCGTCCGACGGGCTGGGTGCTTTCGCTTCGCGGCAGGCAGTACGCCGTGCGCGCGCGCGGCATGACGATCGGCGGCGATCCCTCCGACGATCTCTCCATCGACGGGTGGCCGCCGACCGCCGTACGGCTGCTCCTCGTCGAAGGAGGCATGCTCGCGGACACACACGCCTCCGTCCGGGTGGACGGCGCGGAGGCGGCGGACGGCGCGTACTTCCTCACCGCAGGGTCGGTGCTCACGTGCGGCGCGGACGCGATCCAGGTCGTCGAGGCGGTCGCGGCCGATCGCACGACGGGCGCGGTGGGCGTCGAAGAGATCGCGCTCGAGTTCGTCCCGAACGGCGCGCTGCTCCGCGTCGTCACGACGCGCCCGCGCCACGCGTGGCTGCCCCAGAAGCGCGCGGATCTCGTCGCCGCGCTGCTGCGCCCCGCGCCCCCGCTCCGGCCCGGGGAGTGGGTCGAGGACGCCGTGCTCGTCCCGCGGATCTGGGGCTCCACGGGCGCGACGCGCGAGCAGCTCAACACGCTCATCCACCGAACGCGCATCTCCCTCTCGGAGGCCGGGCTCAACGGCCCCGCGCTGATCGAGCGCGCGCCGGGCGGGGGCGCGACGCGCATGAGCGTCGGCTCGACGACGCGCGTGAGCGTGGCCTGACTTCGTGCATCCATCGCGCGCTCGTAGCGTTGTGCGCGCGCGCCTCGCGCCAATGTCAGCGCGATTTCCGCGGCCGGAGCCGCGGCTGAATCGAGCGCCTCCGGCGCGCTCGGAGAATTCCTTCCCAACTGGTCGGGCGAGGATCCCTTCGCCGCCGAGCGCGTGAAATCGGCGTGAGGTCCGCCGATCGAGGGGATGCGTTACCCTCACCGCGACGTGAGACGAACGCTTCTCATCCCCTGGTTGATCCTCGCCTCGACCGTCGCCTGCGGCGGCGACAGCGACCCGAAAAAGTGCACCGTCGACACCGAGTGCAAGGGCGATCGCGTGTGCAACGAGGGCGCGTGCGTCGAGCGCGCCGCCGCGCCGCCCGCGATCCGCTCTGGAGGCCCTCCCATCACGGAGGTCCCCACCGCGCGCCTGCCCTGGGGCCTCGGCTCCGGACGTGTGAAGAGCGCGTTGCCGAGCGCTCCGCCGACGTCTCCGCCGCCCGCGCCCCCGCCCTCCGTCACCTCCGCTCCGGCGCTCGCGGTCGGCGACTGCTCGATCCTCCCCGATCAGCCCCACGGCGCGGAGCTCACCCCGTCGGCCATGAAGGCGGCCCTGTCTCTCCTCCCGGACGTGGGGTGCGCATCGTCCGCGGACGCGCGGCGCCTCTTGAGCGAGTGCCAGACCAGCGCCGGGAAGCAGCGCGTGCTCATGAAGGCGCGGAACGCGCCGTCCGCCATGTGCGATATCGCGGTGCGGACCTTCTCGTTCCGAGTGAACGACGGGCGCACCGGGACGTGGGTGCACTTCGTCGTCGCCTTCGGGGACGGCGTTCACACCCGCGCGGAGAGCTACATCGTGGAGCTCTTCAAGGGCGACACGGCGAAGCTCGAGTACTCCGGCGTCACCGGCGCCTCTCCCGCGTGCGCCCGCAACTTCGACGCCCCGGACCCGCAGGGGAGCTACACCGCGACCGAGCTCCGGACGACGCTGAAGACCGCGCCACCCGGGCTGCACGACTACTTCTGCACCGCCGCCACGTCGTACGCGGCCGTCCCCCCCGTCCCCGCGGTCCCCTCGTGCAACTGCGCGTTCGGACCGAAAGCGTGGGGCCCCTGCGAGCGAACGGGCTGCGGCGCGAACTACTACTGCGTCGAAGACGGCCCCGATCGCGGCTACTGCGTCTGTAGCTGTTGAGCCGCTGCGGCGGGGCCCGAACCCGGGCGGCAACCGCCTGCCAAAAATCAGCGAGCGCGCTCCTGATACATCCGGAGGATCAACCGCCAAAACGCCAAGCCGCCTCTCGTCTTCCTGGCGCTCTCGGCGGTTGATCTCACAGATGTGTCAGAATTGCGCTCGCTGATTTTTCGAGCGGGAGTATGGGTGACTGGTGCCGACAATCTGAGGAGCACAGCGACGAGGCCGCGTGGATCGCACCTGAAATCGCGTGAATACTCGGTGATGCCAACCGTTCGGTGCTCTAGGGTGCACGAGTGACGGACGCTTCGACGGACTCGAACGACTCGAACGACTCGCGCGACGAGCCGGACGCGCTCGTCGCGGTCGACGAAGTCGGCACCGCCCGGGTCGACGAGCCGGCGCGGGCGTCGCAAGAGGCGCGCGACTCGCTGCCGCCGCCGAGGCGGCGGTGGCCACGGTGGGCGAAGTGGCTCGGCGGCGTGCTCTCCGCGCTCATCGTCCTCGCGAGCGTCGGAGCGCTCCTCGTCTACGTGTATTTCGACGAGATCCTCGCGTGGCTCATCAAGCGTGAAGCGAAGAAGCACGGCGTGGATCTGGCGTTCTCGAGCGTGAAGCTCTCGGACAAGGACTTGCTCCTCTCCGACCCCGAGATCGCGATGGCCGACGTGCCGGGGCTGAAGCTCACGGGTCGGCGGCTCACGCTCTCCCTCGACGGGGACTGGCACCCGAAGCGCGTCGCGATCGACGCGCCCCACATCGAGCTCGAGGGCGCGAAGGACGCGACGGTGGACGCCGCGCAGGGCTCGGCCGACATCGTCGACTTCAAGCCGAAGAACGTCGTCGTTTCGCGCGTGACCGTCGTCACGAGCACGTTCGAGTCGATGATCGCGCTCCAGAAGATCGCGCTCGGCGACACGCTCATGCAGTTCGCACCACGCCTCGACGGCCTCCACCTGGAGGTGGAGCACCCCGTCGCCTCCACCAAGGAGCGGCTCTCCCTCGATCTCGAAGGTTTGGACCTCGCGAAGAGCGGCGTCGCGGTCGACCACGTGACGATCGACGCGCCGTCCCTCGCCGCGGTGCTCGCGTTCGAGAAGGTCGCGCTGAGCGAGGACTTCGTGCGCGTCGCGCCCACGGTGACCGGGGTGCACGTCAGCATCAAGAAGCCCCTCCCCGCGCTCCCCCTCCCGCTCGAGGTGGACGTGGACCGCATCACGCCGACGCCCCCGTCGAAGGTCACGCTGCGCGGCGCGAAGCTCGTCCTCCCGATCGTCGGCAAGCCGGTCGACCTCGACGAGATCTCGATCGAGACGAAGGGCGACGTCCTCACCGTCGCCGTCCCCTCGGAGCCGGAGCTCTCGCTCGCGCTCGACACGGAGAAGCTCACGGTGGACGTGGGCCTCACGAAGGTCACCGCGGAGAAGCTCGCGAAGGAGCTCGGCTGGTCGCGGCCCCCGGGGTTCCTCCTGACGGCGACCGCGAGGATCGACCTCTCGGGCGCGAATCCCACCGGCGCGTTCCAGTCGACGCTCGAGCACTACGTCCCGCCCCACCCCGTGGAGCTGAACGGGATCGTGTTCGGCGACGCCACGAAGGCGAGCGGGGAGTTCACGATGCAGGGCGCGCGCGTCGATCTCACGAAGCTCCACGTCGCGGCGGGCGCGCTCGTCCTCGACGGTACGGGCAAGGTCACGCTCGAGGAGGGAGGCCGCGTGGATCTCGACCTCTCCGGCTCCGTCGCGTGCAACGCGCTCGCCGTGAGCGCGATCGGTGCGCACCTCGGGATGGGCGCGGCGCTCCTCACGGGGCACCTGGCGGGCGGGCACATCACGGGCTCCGTCGGCGTCCACCTCACCGTCACGCTCCGGGCGCGGGACGCGGCCCACCCCGAGATCCACCCGTCCGCGCAGCTCCACTGCGGCCTGAAGATCCTCTGAGACGCGACTGTGCTAGACACCCCGTCCCATGAGCGAGACGACCGTCGAGAGTATTGCGAACCAGCTCACCGAGATCCAGGAGGCGTACCAGCGTGACTACGCCGGGAAGGACCGGCACCTCTGCGATCCGGCGGGCCTCGAGTCGTTCATCGCGTCGCTGAAGAAGATCACGGGCGAGCTCGACTCCATCGGGGCGCTCACCGCGGGCGAGGGCTCGGCGAACCTCCGCGCCCAGCTGGACTCCCAGGTCCAGGCGTTCGAGCGCGAGCGCAACCTGATCCTCTCCGCGAAGGAGATGGGCGAGGGGTTCGAGAAGTTCGCCGTCGAGGGCGCCGCCGCGAACTTCGTGTTCGAGCGCTACAACCGTCACTTCGCGGGGCAGGGTCGCGACACGCGCGACCTCGGCCTCCTCAAGGAGCTCGTCGAGGAGCTGCGCGGCATCAAGAAGCGGATGACCGCGATCGGCGGCAAGAAGCTCCCGCAGCAGATGGCGAACGACATCGAGCTCGTGCAGCAGAACATCGAGCGGTACAGCACCGAGGAGCGTGAGATCCCGAAGGCGCAGGCGTCGGGCGATCCGGACCAGCAGGCCGATCGGCTCGCGTTCCTCGCGAACCATCAGTTCTCCCTCTACCAGACGTTCTTCGCGGGGCAGTCGCGCCTCACGCGCCGACCGCAGCTGCTCGTGCGGCTCACGGAGAACCTGAAGCGCTACCGCACGGCCATGTTCAACCTGAAGAGCCAGGGCCTGAAGAGCGAGTCGAACGACGGCAACATCGGCGTCGTCGACGGGCGCGTGAAGGCGTACGAGGCGGAGCTCGGGGAGATCCGGAAGGTCCGAAGCGGCGTGAAGCTCGCTGACATCATGAGCAACCTCGGCGGCGCCGCGAACGAGATCTTCCAGAAGTACCGCGACGAGTACGCCGGCAAGGACCGGACGACGGTCGACCTCGCGCAGCTCGGCACGATGATCGACAAGCTCGACGAGATCCGGCGGCAAATGGAGGAGCTCGGGCGCGTCGAGAAGAACGACATGAACATCCAGAACGCGAAGGTCGTGCGCGAATACCAAGCCTCCTGGGTCCAGGAGTACGCGGCCATCCGCAGCGCGCAGGCCGCCTCCGCGACCTGACGCGATCGCTCGAAGGACTCCGCGGCCCAGACTCCCGCGGGGCGAACCCCGCTCGGGGAGCGCGAAGGCGCGAGTCCACCTCGTGCTCGCGTGGCGCGTCCGCCGCGAGATCTGCTCTCCTGCGGGGATGAAGTCACACCCTCTCTTGCTTCGCTTGCTCGCGGCGGCCGGGCTTGGCTCGACCGCCGTGTTCGTGTTGGCGGGCGGGTCCGCGAACGTCGGCTGCTGCCCGCCGCCCGAGGACACGGGGCCGTACACCCAGGTCCTCAACGCCCAGTGCTCCGTCCGCCTCGAGTCCAGCTTGGATCACGTCGAGGAGGACTGCGCCCAGGTGGCTGCGGCCACGTGTCCGGCGTTCGCGGACGCAGGCTCCCTCTTCCCAGGCCAGGACGTGCGATGCGGCCCCTTCCCGCCGACGAACGGCGGGACCTCGACCTCGTCGAACACGTCGTCCTCGTCCTCGTCCTCGTCTTCGTCCTCGTCTTCGTCCTCGTCCTCGTCCTCGTCTTCGTCGTCATCGGGAAGCGGAATGGGCGGCGCCGGCGGAGGCGGGGCCGCGCCGACGATCCGGTGCTGCTACGGCGTGCTCTTCCAGGGCATACACGGCTACGGCTGCGGGCGACCGCTGCTCGTCGATGGGGTGCCGCGGCTCGCCCCCGTGCGATCGACCGCCGTGTCGATGGATGACCGTCGTCGCGAAGAGGTCCCCCCTGCGACGCGTCGAGCCCTCGCCGAGGCGTGGACGCGCGACGCGACGATGGAGCACGCGAGCGTCGCGTCGTTCGCGCGCTTCACCCACGAGCTGCTCGCGATCGGGGCTCCGGCGGTCCTCGTGCGAGACGCCGTACAGGCGGGGCTCGACGAGGTCGAGCACGCTCGGCGCGCCTTCGCGCTCGCTTCCCGCTTCGACGGCCGCCGCCTCGGCCCCGGCCCGCTCCCGGTCCTCGGCGTCGAGACGAGCTCGGATCTCGTGGAGATCGCGGAGCGAGCGCTCGTGGAGGGCGTGATCGGCGAGACGATCGCCGCGGTCGTCGCGATCGAGACGCTCGCGGTGACGACGGACCCGGAGGCGCGTGAGGCGCTCGCGATCGTCGCGCGGGACGAGGCGGCCCACGCGGAGCTCGCGTTCCGGTTCATCGCGTGGGCGATGAACGATCCCGCGGCGCGCGACGCGCTCGCGCAGCGCGCGCGAGGATTCTCCCCGACCGCGTCGCAGCGAACGACGCCGAGCCCCGACGACGAGGCGCTCGAGCGTCACGGGCAGCCGAGCGAGGCGCTGCGCGCGCGCGCCACGCACCTGGCCGCGACGGACGTGATCGCGCCCGCGCTGCGCGCCCTCCTCGGCTGAGGACCGGACGATCGGCGGCGCGCGCCGTCAGGCGCGCATCGCCGCGAACACGGGCGCGACGACGCCCTTCACGACGGGCGCGTCGCTCGACGCGCGCACGGTCGCTGCCACGGCGCTCCAGAGCCCTGGATCGTCCGCCGCGAGCCACGCGATCGTCTCGAACGCGAGCGCCGCGTGCCGGGTCTCGTCCTCGATGATCCGATCGAGGAACGCGCGCACGGACGGGGGCGCGCCCTCTCGAGCGCCGAGCGCCTCGAGGACGCTCCCGGACTCGCCGATCGCGCCGCCTCGGAGGGTGTCCTCGAGCAGGGAGCGGCGCAGCGACGCCGCGTCGCAGAGCGGGGAGAGCGCCTCGGGGAACGCTCCGGGCCGCTCGCTCGCGGCCTCGGGATCGAGCTCTCCGAGGAGCTCGAACGCGAGCCGGGCGTGCTCGATCTCGTCCGTCAGCGCCGCCGATGTCCTCCGGATCAGCGCGAGCGGCGCGCCGAGCGCGGCGAGCTGGGTGATCGTCCGCGAGAACGCGACGATGCTCGCGTGCTCGTCGTACGCGATGGCGCGCACGCGCGCGACGAGATCGTTCGGCGCCACGTCGGCGCCGTGCGCGGCGGTCTTCGCTCGTCCGTCGATCAGGAGCGGCCGCCCGCACGGGTGGCGACCGAGCCCACCGGAGAGCGTGCAGTGCCAGTCCCCGTCGTCGATCCTGCACGTGGTCGTGATCGACACGTGGCACATCCCGGACGGTGGAGACCTGGACTCGAACGCCTCCGCCGCCGCCGGGAGGCACATGAGGCCCGCGGGGTGGAACCCCCGCGAGGGCGGCGAATCGGGCATCTCGTCGTCCATCGACGTGTCGTACGTCGCGTACGGCGCGCACAGGCTGCCCGCGGCGCACGCCTCGCCGCAGCCGTCTCGCGTGCACACGCCGTGCGTCAGGCTGCCCTCGTCGAGGACGCAGCGAGTCCCCTGCACGCAGTCCAGATCGCTCGCGCAGTCCGGCGTTTGGCCGAGCAGGTGGATGCAGACCTTTTGGCCCGAGCCGTCGCTCTCGCACCACTCGCCCTGGTTGCAGTCGGCGGGCCCAGCGCACGCGCGCATCGAGCTCTTCTGCGTCTCGGCGAGGACCTCCCGGCAAGCGAGCACCTTCGCTCCGTTCGCCGCCGCGACGTTCACGGAGCAGACCCGCGCCTTCTTCGCCTCCGTCAGCCGCGGCGGGCGCGTGTCCGCGCTCGCGCTCGCGGGAGGGATGGCGGTCGTCGTCGTCGATTGGCTCGTCTGGCTGATGGATGGGTCGTCCCCGGGGCCACCGCTCGTGGTCGACTCCGACCTCGCGGCGGCGCAGGCGGGGAGGAGCCCCGCCGCTCCGAGCAGCGCGAGGATGGAAAGGCGGAGCTGTTCGGCGTGGTGCATCGACATCGTTCCTTTGGCTTCGCTCTCGGTTTGACAAGACGCGTGAGCTCGGGCGATCTCACGGAGGTCAGGGCGCGTTTCGGTGGTCCGTCCGACAGTCCGCGTCGGTGACCTCCATGCAGACGACCGCCGGCGTCCCGTTCTCGGTCTTCGTCCGCTCGCACTTCCCCGAGCAGGTCTCCGCGCACTCGTCGAGGTCGGCGGGATCCTCCTCGCGTACGACGGGGATGACCCGCCTCGTCGCGAGCGGCGTCGGACAGCTGGAGCAGCCGTACGCACCAAGGGCGGCGAGCGCGAACGCGAACACCTCGAACGAGCGGCGCAGCTTCATCGCGTGGTCCTCTCGAACGTGATCGCGCTCGAGCGCTCCGCAGCGCACACCGTGCCCGGCGCGAGCCCGAGGCCGTCGAGGGACAGCGAGTCACGCCTCTTCGCGACGACGCGGTAGCGCTCGCAGCGCGACAGATCGAGCTCGCCGTCCTTCGGCGCCAAGAGATCCGCGACCCTGATCGACTCGAGCTCCGGCCCCACGGGGTGCTCGTTCCAGCACCCGACTCCGCGGCGACTCGCGCACGCATCGTCCTCGGAGGGCTCGGCGCATGTCACATAGAGGCGGGTGTCGATGCTCCGGCGTCCGCTCGTCTCCTTCGCCCAAAGGATCGTGTCCTCTCGCTCCGTCGCCGGCGCGCCCATCGCGGCGTCGGGCGCGGGGACGGCCTCGGGCGTGCCCTTCTTGAGGCGGAGCGTCGGCTCCGTGGGCAGCGGCAGGTCGACCCAGCGGTACGGATCGACGCCGCGCGACCACGCGAGCCTCGGGACGCCGTTGCCCTCGACAGCGAGCTCGTAGCGCTTGCGGACGTACTCTTCGCGGCCCGTCACCTCCACCGCGGTGTACGGCATCAAGAGCGCGAGGGGCCCATCCCCCCTTCGCCCCGCGAGGTGATCCTCCTCGCCGAGCAGCGCGAGCTCGCCTCCGATCGGCAGACCGACGTCGAGGAGCACGCGATCTCCCTCCGCCGTGACCGCGCACTCCGGCGTCAGCGCGGACGGAGGGTAGTTCGCCGTCGAGCTCGGGGCGCGCGCGCACCCCGCGATGAGGGCCGCGAGCGGGAGGCTCCGCGCGAGGAGGCGCGTGCTACTTGCCACCGCCCAGATCGGCGCCGACGAGATCCTCTCCGTCGTCCCCGGGATCCTCGGGCGGCGGCTTCTTGTCCGGCTTTTTGTCCGGCTTGTCGGACTTCTTCGGGGGTTTCGAGTCACCGGACACATCGCCGGACGCTTCAACGTCGGACGGGTCGTCGACCTTACTGTTCGAACCGATGTCCGGCGTGTCCGACGGGGACGGCTTCGAGGGCGTGGGATCGGGGGGCGGCGGCTCGGGCAGCGCGATCCCGTCGAGGCGCGCGTCGAGCTCGGCCTTGCGCGCTGCAAACCCGTCGCGCTCCTCGGGCGCGAGCGGCTTGAGGCCGTTCAGCTTGAGCGTCTCCGCGTCGAAGAACACGCCGTCCTTCTTCACCCAGAAGTGCAGGTGCGGGCCCGTGGATCGGCCCGTCGTCCCGACGTACCCGATGAGCTGCTTCGTGCCGACGACCATCCCCTCTTTGATGCCGGGGGCGAACTTGGACATGTGGCAATAGCCGGACTGGATGCCTCCCGGGTGGTCGATCTGGACCATCTGTCCGCACGGCCCCGCGTTCCCGGCGAGCGTCACCTTGCCCTTGAACGCCGCGTAGATCGGCGTCCCCGTCGGCGCGCCGAAGTCCGTGCCGGTGTGGGGGACGATCTTCTTCAGGATGGGGTGGAGGCGCTTCGGGTTGTAGTGCGACGTGATCGGCGCGGTGGGTACGGGCTTCGTCCACCCGCTCCCGTCCGGTGCGCGCCCCTGCTCGTCCACGTACCCGTGGAACCGCACCCCGTCGTAGTTGTACGCGCGGATCCCGGGCGCGCTCGGATCCGGCGGGTGGTACTCGACGGCGACGATTTGCTTGTAGCGCACGAACTCGCCGAGCGCGGTCGTCTCGATCGCGACGACGCGCAGCGTCCCTCCCTCCTCGAACCCCTCGCTCGAGATGCGCCCGAGGAACGCCTCGTCGATCGCCTTCGCGAGGCCGTTCTCGAACCCCCCCGCCTCGATCGATCGGCCGAGGTTCTTGCCGATGTAGATGCTCCCGGAGACCTCCTCGTTCGCGATCTTGAGGTCGAGCTGCGTCGCGACGAGCGCGCCGCCGTCCCCCTCCTTGGCTTGGTAGATCTCCTCGCCCGAGACGACGTACTCGAACGCTTTGACCTGCTTCGATTGTCTGTCGATCGCGACGATGAACTTGTCCTTCTTGTTCGTCTTGTCGAACGAGTGGACGCCGTCGAACGCCTTGATCAGCCGGTAGACCTGGTCTTTGGGGACGCCCTTCTCGTCGAGCGCGGTCACGAAGCTCCGCTGGTCCATCGTCGCCGAGACGATGCGCACGGAGGGATCCTTCTCGAGCGCAGACAATCGCCACGGCCCCGGGAGCTTCGTCCGCACGCGCTTCTTCGACGCGGGGGCGCCCGGTGCGCCCGGCGCGCCGGCCGCGCTCGCGAGAGAGGCTGCGGACGCGGAGGCCGCTGCCGCGCGGTCGTCCCGCGGAGGCGCGGCCTGAATCAGGAGCGCGATGATGGTCGTCATCGTCGCGAGGCCGAAGAGCGCCCCGAAGATCGCGGTCATGCGCGGCGACAAGGAGAGCGCGGGGAGCGCGCGATCGACGGGCGGGGGCGTCGCGACCCCGCGCCGCTGGCGAGGCACGACGCGCGCGAACCCGTCGTCCACCGGGGGCGCCTCGATCGGAGGCAGGGACCGGCGCCGACTGCTGATCGGAAGTGAAGTGATCGCGTCCGTCGGCGGAGGTGTCGGCGTGCGAGGCGGGACCCGTACGGACGGCGGGCGGCTCGAGACGGGCGCGCGCGGCGAGGGGGTTCGCTCCCGCGCCGAAGGCGTCCGCTCGGCGCGCTCCGCGCTCAGCTGACCCCGCGCGAAGGACGGCCGCGGCGTCGACGGGCCGAGCGGATTCGGCAGGATCGCGGGGCCCCCGGCGGAGATCACGCGGACGCTGTCGTCGTCGTCCGAGAGGCGATCGAGCACGCGCCGCCGGGCGCTCGACGTGGGGTCGAGGTCGCGCAGCGCCATCGGCCAACGCCGCCCGCGCGATCCCGGTCCCGTGTCGCTCGAGGGCCCGTCCAGCCGCGAAAACGGCTTCTTGAGGTCATCCTCCGACACGGCGTCCGAGGCTTACCAGCCCGGGGTGAGGAGGGCAACGGAACCGTCCGACGGAGCCCGACCCCGACCCTCGGTCACGGCAGGGGCGTCATCGACACCCACCAGTCCCGATCGAAGTCGGGGTTGAACGACGCGATGGGCACCATCGTCCCGTCGAGGTTCCACCAGAGGTTCGTCGACGAGTGCGTCGACTTGGCGCCGCACATGTGGATCGCGGTGGCCGCGCCGTTGGGATCCGGCGGGTCGACCCGCGAGTTTCGGAGCGCGACGACGACGCTCTCGCACGCGCCGACGGTGAGCGGCGCGTCGAGCTTGATCGAGTAGCGCCGGATCTGGTCGGAGGACAACGACTCCACGAGCGTCAGCGGCCGCGGTTTCGCGTCCGTGTTGGGGTCGACGAGCTTCGGATCGCCGCCGTTCGGGACGCGCTGGACGGACACCGTCCACGGATCCGTGATCTCCGTGACGGGCGGGCTGTTCCCCGCCGCGAAGACGACCGTGTCGAAGCTGAACGGCGTGGAGAACGGCCCGAACACGGTGACCACGAACGTGCCATCCTCGTTGGGCAGGGGGACGAGCGAGAACGTGCAGTTCGCCTCGCTTGCTCCCGTGGTGTTGTCGTACACGTTCGGCCCCGGGTCTCCGCACGTCGGCGTCCCGCTCGAGGCGGAGTTCGTGCTCGCGCTCGCGGTGGTCGCTGCCACTGTCTGCGTCGCGGTGCTGGTCGATCCGCCCGTCCCGTCCACGTCGCTCGTGCCCGCACACGCTCCGATCCAGACGCACGTGAGGACGATGCTGGCGCGCTTCATCGACGACCTCCTTCGAGCCGGACAGCGTCGAGCGGGCGCGCTTCGACGTCAACGACGCACCGTCTCCGTCCCCACGGCGCGCCGGTATTCTCGGGCATGCCGTCGCGGATGGTATAACGGTCGTACGATGGATTCTCGCTCGAAGCAGGCGCTGGTCCTCGGCCGCGAACACTACGAGCGACACGAGTACGACCGCGCGGAGGCCCTCCTCAACGAGGCCCTCGCCGCCGCGGAGGGCTACGCGGACGTCCACAACATGCTGGGCGTCATCCACCACGAACGAGGCGATTTCACGACGGCGCTCCGGTTCTTCGAGCGCGCGGTGGAGCTCAACCCCGACTACACGGAGGCCCTGCTCAACCTCGCCATCACGAGCAACGACGTGGGCCAGTTCACGCGGGCGCGCGAGGTCTTCGAGCGCACGCGCAAGCCGGGCGATCGCGAGGCGAAGCACGCGGACGCGTTCGCGCTCGGTCGCATCGCGAACCTCCACGCCACGGTGGCGGAGGCATACAAAGACGCGGGCCGCTTCGACGACGCCGTCGCGGAGCTCGAGAAGGCGCTCCGGCTCCGACCCGAGTTCGCCGATCTGCGCGTCGAGCTCGCTACGATCCTGCGCGAGGCGGGGAAGCTCGAGCGCGCCGAGTCGGAGCTCCTCGCGGCGATCGAGAGCCGACCGAAGTACGTCCAGGCGCGGGTGCTGCTCGGGGTGACCCGGCTCGCTCTCAAGCGCCCCGCGGACGCCGCGCGCTGCTTCAGGGACGCGCTCGAGCTCGACCCGGAGCACAAAGCGGCGAAGATGTACCTCCGCTTCGCGGAGCGGCCGCGGCCCCCGGCGGACGCAATCGCGAAGATGCTCGAGGAGATCCCCGACGACTGGCCCTCCGACGACGACGGGCCGACGTACATGCCGTGATATCGTCCGCACCGATGGTTCGTAGCCCGAAGGGTCTGCGGCGCGTCGCGCTCCTGTTCGGAGGGATGAGCGCCGTCGCGGCGATCGCGCTGCCGCCGCGGGAGGCGCGCGCGGACGACTCGGCGGCGCTCGTCATCACCGCGGTGGCCCTGGTCTCCGCGACGTTCGGGTGGGACGTCGCGTTCACGGCGTACGACGCGTCCCACGCCGTCGACGAGCAGGAGCCCGATTTCGGCTGGATGGTCGCCGAGACGGCGGTCACGTCCCCGCAGACGATCCTCGGTTCGATCCCGATCGTCTTGTCCCAGCTCGAGGAGAAGGACGACATCGCGGTGCTCTATGGGATCGCCGCCCTGCCCCTGTCCGTCTGGGCGAACGCGATGGCGACGTTCAGCGTGTGGTCGATGTCGAACCCCTCCGTCGAGGTCGGCCCGCGCTTTGGCGTCTCGTGGATGGTCGGCGCCAACCTGACCCTCTCGACCGGCGCGATCGCGAGCGCGTTCTCCGACTGCCGCTGCACGAAGCCCTGGCTCTCCATCCCGACCGTGCTCACGGGCGCGGGCGAGACGATCGGGTCGATCTACCAAGCGGTGAACGACAAGCCCCACCGCGCCGCCTGGATCGGATTGTCTGCTTGGTCGGGGGTCCTCACGCTGCACGGCGCGGGCTCCCTCATCAGCTGGTACGTCCAGAAGGCGCGGGACAACCCCGGCTACCCCTACCCCGCGCCCTACGAGCCGCCGCCGAGGCCGAGGCCACCACCGCCGAGCCCGCGACCGCCGCTCAAGGTCCCCTCCGAGGAGCCGCCACCCGCAGGTGCGACGGGGCCGCGCCCCGCGCCCTACCAGATCGAAATCTCGGGCGGAGGGTTCGGCCCCGTGACGGACGGGGTCCTCACCGGGGCGGGACTGAATCTGTCCGGCACGTTCTAGCCAGCGAGCGCTAATGTGCGTCAGGCGGCGCTCGAGCGCCGTCCCCCGCGAGCCGCCAAACGGCGACCGTTCGAGCGACCCGACATGCCTCCCGCGAAGAAGAAGACCTCCCCCATCAGCGCGTCGAACGCGCTCGACGCCGCGGCGGCCGGATCCCGCCGCTCGGCGGCCGATCCCGTCCGAGCTCCGAGCGAAGACGAGGACGCGCGCGCGCCGGGGGGCGAGGTCGACGCGTGGGCCGAACCCGGCGCTCTCGCCGAGGGCGACGCGATCTCCGACGGCGACGCGGTGGAGGAGCCCGACCCCGAGGATCCGGCCGAGGCCGCGGTCGGGAACAAGGTCGAGGCGAAGCTCGAGGGCTTGCCCGCGTCGCCCGGGTGTTACGTGTTCATCGGGCAGAAGGGCGAGATCCTCTACGTCGGCAAGGCGAAGAGCCTCCGCTCGCGCGTGCGGAGCTACTTCCAGGAGTCCGGGAGCGACGAGCGCTACTTCATCCCGCTGCTCCGCCGGATCGTGACGGATCTCGAGACCGTCGTCACTGCGACCGAGAAGGAGGCCGCGGTCCTCGAGAACGAGCTCGTGAAGCGCCACCAGCCGCGCTTCAACGTGAAGCTGCGGGACGACAAGGACTTCCTTTGTCTGCGCATCGACGACCGCATGGCGTGGCCGCGCCTCGACACGGTCCGCCGCCCCACGCCCGACGGCGCGCGCTATTTCGGCCCGTACCACTCGGCCACGAGCGCGCGGCGCACGCTCCACCTCGTGAACAAGCATTTCCAGCTGCGCACGTGCTCGGACAGCGAGTTCGCCGCGCGGAAGCGCCCGTGCCTCCAGTACCAGATCAAGCGCTGCCCCGGCCCCTGCGTGTACGAGGTGGATCGAGACGTCTACGGCGTACAGGTCAAGGCCGTCGGCCTCTTCCTCGAAGGCAGGCACGACGAGCTCTCCGAGGAGCTCGAGACGCGCATGCGCGAGTCGGCGGCGGCGATGGAGTTCGAGCGCGCCGCCATCTATCGGGACCAGATCCACGCGGTCCTCGCGATCCGCGAGAACCAGCGCGTCGTCGCGGTGAGCGACGTGGATCAGGACGTCATCGGGATTTACCGCGAAGGGAGCGTCGTCGAGATCGAGGTGCTGTTCGTGCGCGCCGGGCGCGTGAGCGAGACGGCGTCGTTCTCGCTCCGCAAGATGGAGCTCCCGGACGAGGAGGTCCTCGCGGGTTTCCTCAACGAGCGCTACGGCGGGGACGAGCACGGCCCCATCCCGGACGAGATCCTCGTGCCCATCATGCCCGACGGTTCGGCCGGCTTCGCCGAGCTCCTCGCGGAGCGGCGGGGCCGCAAGGTGAGCGTGTTCACGCCGCAGCGCGGCCCGAAGAAGAAGCTGCTCGACATGGCGCGCGACAACGCGCGGCACGCGTTCTCGGAGAAGCAGCGCGCGGCGGACGATCTCGAGGCGCGCCTCGAAGAAGTGCGTGAGCGGCTCCGCCTCCCCGCGGTGCCGCGGCGGATCGAGTGCTGTGACATCTCCCACCTCGGCGGCGCGGACACCGTGGGCTCGATCGTGTCGTTCTTCAACGGCAAGCCCGATCGGAAGCGGTACCGCAGCTTCAACGTGAAGTCGGTGAGCGGCGGGGACGACTACGGCGCGATGTACGAGGTCCTCGCGCGCCGCTTCAAGCGCGCCCGAGAGAGCGATCCGGGGGACTGGGAGCTGCCGGATCTCTTCGTCGTGGACGGCGGTCGAGGCCAGCTCGCGGTCGCGCTCTCGGCCGCGCAGGACATGGGCGTGCACGATCTGCCCATCGTCGGGCTCGCGAAGGAGCGCGAATCGGCGACCGGCGAGAAGCTCGTGGATCGGGTCTACCTGCCGGGACAGAAGAACGGGATCCCCCTCCGATCGTCGAGCTCGGCCTTGTTCTTCCTCGCGGCCGCGCGCGACGAGGCGCACCGATTCGCGAACCACCTGCGAAAGCGGCTCGGAAAGAAGGCCCGCTTCCAGAGCGGGCTCGACGACATCCCGGGCGTCGGCCCGAAGACGAAGGTCGCCCTGTTGAAGCATTTCGGCTCGATCGACGCGATCCGCTCCGCCTCGGACGAGGCGCTGCTCGCGGTCTCGGGCGTGCGGACGTCACACGTAGCGGCGCTCCGCGCGGCGCTCCCGCCTCCTTCGGGGGGCACGCCCGGGCGGGGCTCCGGCGCTCCGCCGGGAATCTCTCGCCTCGCGCCCGACGCGTCACTGGACGCGGGCGACGCGATCGAGTGATCCTCTCGATCCCCCATTGCACGGCGACGACGAAGTACCGGACTCCACACCGGCCGGTCCCAAGCTCCCGCTCCGCACGAAGCTCGGCTACGGGACCGCCGAGTTCGGAAACATCGCCGTAGAGGCCCTCGCGCGCTTCCACGTCCTCAAGTTCTACACGGACGTCGCCGGGCTCCGACCGGATCTGGCGAGCGTCGCGGCGGCGATCGCGATCGTCTGGGATGGCCTCGCCGATCTCTTCATCGGCCTCGTCTCGGACCGCACGCGCTCGAGCCTCGGGCGGCGCCGGCCCTACATCATCGCGGGCGGCATCTTCCTCGCGATGACGACGATCCTCGTGTTCCGTCCGCCCGCCATTCTGAACCAGTACATCAAGGCCGCCATGCTGCTCCTCAGCTTCATGGCGATGAACACCTCGATCTCGCTGCTCGCCGTGCCGCACTCCGCGCTCAGCGCGGACATGACGCGCGACCGGAACGAGCGGACCGAGCTCTTCGGCTACCGCTTGTTCCTCGGCAACCTGGGCCTCCTCGTGGGGGCGATCCTCCCGATGTATTTCCTCGGGCGCGCCGAGAAGGGGGAGATCACGATCGAGTCGGCCTACCGGCTCACGACGTACATCCTCGGCGCGGCCGTGCTCGCGACCGCGATGACGACGTTCGCGGCGACGAAGGGCAGGGACCGTGGCAAGCCGGACGTCGGCCCCATGGGGTTCTGGCTCGTGGCGCGCTCGATGCGGGACGTCGTGAAGGACTCGACGTACGGGCCGCTCGTCCTCTCGTACATGGCGGCGCAGTTCGGCATCGCCGTCTACGGCACGTTCGCGCCCTACTACTACCAGTACCGGCTCGGCATCTCGCACGACCAGGAGATGATCATCATCGGCGTCTTCATCGGGACGTGGATCCTCTCGATCCCTCCGTGGGTCCTGGTCGCGCGCAAGTACGGCAAGCGGTGGCCCTCGATCGTCGGCGTGACGCTCGTCGGGATCCTCAACTCGGTCTGCTACCCGCTCTGTCCGCCGCACAGCATGGTCCTGCCGTGCCTCATTTCGGGCTTCGGGGGAGCGCTCGCGGGGTCGATGGTGCTCATCGAGGCCCTCGTGATCGACGTCGTCGACGTCGACGAGATGCGCACGCGGAGGCGCCGCGAAGGCCTCTATTTCGCGACGTGGAAGGTCGCGGCGAAGGCGGCGCGCGGCCTCTCGGTGTTCGCGTCCGGGTTCGTCCTCACCGCGATCGGATACGTCACGAACGAGGATGGAGCGCCGGTGACCGCGCAGCCTCCGGAGGTCGGGACGCGCCTCGGTTGGATCTTCGGCCCAGCCGTCGGCGGATCGTTCCTCATCGGCGTCGTCGTGTTCCTCTGCATGCCGCTCACGGACGCGAAGTACGCGCGCGTTCAGCGCGTGCTCGAGAAGCGGCGTGAGAAGGCGAAGCGTCGGGGCTCGCTCACGTCGATGCCCGACGCGCCCTAAGGGCGCGTCCGGAAAGAAGTGGCTGCACCGAGGGCGACGATGCGCCCCGCGGCCAAGGCGCGACGACGAGGAATAGTGGGGCTATTTTGAGGAGGAGTAACGCCGGCCGCGGGGATGCAGCGTCGGCCGAATGCGCCAGTTATTTCCGGACGCGCCCTAAGCGAGCTCGGGGCTCGCCGTGGGTTGCGGCACGGGGGCGGCTCGCTACGCTTCGGCCCGTGAACTCGCTCCGCACGATTCAGCGGCTCGCCGCGGGCCTGCCCACCGTCGGCCGCTTCATGCGCGCGCCGCTCCCGTTCCTCCAGGCGACGCGCGCGTCCCACGGGGACGTCGCGAAGCTCACGATGCTTCGGCACCCCTGGCTCATCTTGAGTCACCCGGAGGACATCGAGCGGGTGCTCATCGGGCACGCGGGAGATCTCGTGCGTGACGAGTTTTCGCACGTCTTGAAGCGCGCGCTCGGGCAGGGCCTCCTCACCTCCGAGGGCGAGCTCTGGAAGCGCCAGCGGCGCCTCGCGGCGACGGCGTTCACGCCGAAGCGCATCCGCGGCTATGCCACCGCGATGGCCCGCGTCACCGCGAACGGGCTCGATCGCCTCGCGGGCGTGGCGGCGGGGCAGCGGACGATCAACCTCCACGAAGAGATGAGTCACCTCACGATGGAGGTCGTCGCCGACGTCCTCTTCGGTGCGAGCGTCGGACCGGCGGAGGCCGACACGGTGCGCGACACGATGCACGTCTACAACGACTTCTTCGCGCAGAGCCCGGAGGCGATCCTTCGCCTCCCACCGTGGGTGCCCACGCCGCGGAACCGCGCGATGAACGCCGCGACGCGCGCGATCGACGCGCTCGTGGCGCAGATCATCGAGGCGCGGCGCTCGGGCGCCCAGGAGAGCGACGACCTCCTCTCCGCGCTGCTCGGGGCGATCGACGAGGACGGCACGAGGATGGACGACGCGCAGCTCCGGGACGAGATCCTCACGCTGTTCCTCGCGGGGCACGAGACGACCGCGCTGGCGCTCACGCACGCGATCTATCTGCTCGCGAAGCACCCCGAGATCGAGGCGCGCGCGCTCCGCGAGATCCGACACGTCCTCGGCGATCGCGCGCTGTCGGAGGACGACGTGCCGAAGCTCGTCTACGTCGACCGCATCGTGAAGGAGTCCATGCGCCTCTTCCCCCCCGCGTGGATCACGGGCCGCGAGGCCGCGCGCCCGTTCGAGCTCGCCCTCCACTCGGGCGAGCGCCTCGCGATCGAGGAGAAGACGCAGATCGTGATGAGCCAGTGGATCGTTCACCGCGACCCTCGGTGGTTCCCGAACCCCGAGGTGTTCGACCCGGATCGCTTCGACCCGGAGTACGCGAAGCAGCGGCCGCGCTACGCGTACTTCCCGTTCGGGGGCGGGCCGCGCGTCTGCATCGGCAACCACTTCGCCACGATGGAAGCGAACCTGATGCTCGCGATGACGCTCCAGCGGTACCACTTCGAACTCGTGCCGTTCGAGGAGCTGCGCTTCGCCCCGTCCGTGACGCTTCGTCCGAAGGGGGAAGGCGTCCACGTCACGGTGAGCGAGCGGCTACCCACGCGTCGCACGGACGCCCCGACGCGCCTGCCGATTGACAGCCTCGCCTGACCCTACGTCGGGTATCGTGGCCGCGAGGTGGCGTTCATGCGTCGAGGAGTCGCGATCGTTTTCGTTGGTCTTGCGGGGTTGGTGTTCGGCGCTGCGGCGTGTAGCCACGGGACCACGCCCGGGCACATCAAGTGTACGTCGAAGAGCTTCGTCGACCTGCTCGGCACGTGTCAGCTCCACTACTCGGACTGCGCGGACATGAAGGTGTACGACGTCTCGTGCGCGAACGACGTCTGCGTCTGCTCGGTGGACGGGAAGGACAACGGCACGAAGGGCGCCGACTGTCCGAGCGACGCGGGCGAGGCGAACTTCGACTGCGGGTTCGACATCACCGACTGAGCGTGCGCGCGCGGCGCGTCGATCGTCGGTGGGCCGTCGTCGGGTGTCTCAGAATCGATCCGCCCAACCGAACGAGATCTTTCCGAGCCACCCCGACTCGATCCTCGCGCCGTCCCCCTCGACCCGCGCGTGGCCCGCGCCGAGCTCGACCCAGAGCCCGGCGTGGTGGGTGACCCACCCGCGGAACCCCGCGACGATCGCGGCCTCCCAGCCGAGCGCCCACGCCTCCGGCAGCGCGAGGCCGACGGGCCGTGTGTCGACCACGACGCCGCGGTCGATCGCGTTGAGGAGGGAGGCCTGGAACCCGATCTCCGGCCCGAGCGTGAGGGTGAACCGATCGTTCGCTCGGTAGAGGAGGAGCTCCGGCGCGAGCGTCACGCGGAGCTCGTGGAGCGAGTCGTCCACGAGCTCGCTCGTGGGGAACGGCTTCACGTACCCGAACCGGAGGCGCAGATCGAACCAGCGCCCGAGCTCGCGCGTGAATCCCACGTCGATCCCCACGCACGGGACCGAGGCGACGTTCGCCTTGTGCTCGTTGCCCTCCTCGTCGCGCCGAACGACGTCGTACTGAGCGACGCAGATCGGGCTCCCCCCAGCGGTGATTTGGTTCGGCATCGACGTGTGGTGCGCGGGGTCGCTGCCGTGGTGTGCGAGCGCGTACCCAGGAACGCACGCGGCGCACGCTCCGAGCATCCAGGGGCCGATTCGTCGAGCGCGCAACCCTGAGAGTGTAGCGAACCTCGAGAGCGCGAGTCGACAATCTCCGCGTCTCACCCCTCCGCCGCTCGGCGCGCGAAGCAGACAATCCCTCGCGGAAGGGTGCCTCGAGTCTCGCCCCGCTCTGTCGAGCCCGCCGAGGCGAGTGGGGCGAGCGATCCGAGACCGCGCAGCAGGGGTTATGCTGGAGGTTCGTCCCGAGTCGGGTCGGCGTCGACGAGACGGACCTGCCACCGAAGGATCTTCATGCGCACCTCCGAACCCCACGACATCGTGATCCGCCTGCGGCTCAGCCGGCGTCTCCTCTCTGCGTCGTTCGCCTTGCTCGCGGGCCTGGTCACGCAGCTCAGCCACGCGGAGATCACCACCGGCTGGGTCTCGGCGGGGCAACCGCTCAAGGCGATGGATTTGAAGACCGCGCTCGACGATCTCCAGTCGCAGCTCCATACGGCGCAGGCGGAGCTTCACGCCTCGCAGCTCTCGCTCGGGACCCTCGCGGGCTATGGCACGACCGACACCGGGATCATTCGGTTCTCCCAGGTGCTAGAGCCCGCCGATCCCACGGTGCTGTCGTCGGTGACGACCACCGCGAACGGCACCGTCGTCACCATCGCGCAGGACGGCGTGTACGCCATCTCCGCGTTCTTGCGCGCCGAGAACGCGAGCGGCGGCTTTACGATCCTTCGGAACGCGTCCGGGGCGCAGCTCACCGGGATGGCTTCCTCGAAGCTCGTCGCGGACGCGGGCGAGATCGCCATCTGCGGGACGATCGGGCAAGGGGCCGTCAACAGCTGCAGCACGACGGTCATCCTTCGGGCGAGCGACACGATCCGAATCGGATCGGACGGAGGGCTCACGTTCTCGGGGCTCGCCCAATCGGGGCTCACGGTCACGCAGATCCGCGCGCTCTGACCGCGTTCCCCGAATGAATCCGGTGGCGCAAGGCGCTCGTGGCGGGGGTGGTCCTCCTCTCGATCCGATCACCGCTTGGTGCGTCGAGGCGGCGAGCGACGCGCGGCGCGGGGGAGAGCGTGGCCGCGCGTTCGTGATCGGCGTCTCGGGGCCGCAGGGAGGCGGTAAGTCGACGCTCGCGCGCCGCCTCGTGGACGAGCTCCGCGCGCGTGGACTCCGCGCGGTCACCGTCTCGATCGAGGACTTCTACCTCACGCACGCGGAGCAGCGCGCGCTCGCCGCCGCGCACCCAGGGGACCGCTGCCTCGAGCACCGAGGCTACCCGGGCACACACGACGTGTCGCTCGGCGAGCGCGTCCTCGAGGCGCTCGTGCGCCAGCGCGAGGGGACGATCGTCGTGCCCGTGTACGACAAATCGGCGCACGGCGGGCGCGGCGATCGCGCGTCCGAGGATCGGTTCGTCCGCGTCGACGCGCCGCTCGACGTCGTGATCCTCGAGGGGTGGATGCTCGGGTTTCGGCGCGCGGAGAACGCCGATTGTCCGGTGCCGCTTCGGGCGGCGAACGAGGCCCTGCCGACGTACGAGCGGTGGGCGCGCTTCTTCGATGCGTTCGTGCATTTGGTCGCGAAGGAGGTCTCGCAGATCGCGGAGTTCCGCGTGGACGCGGAGCGCGCGCGGCGCGCGGCGGGCGAGCCCGCGCTCTCGGACGAGGACGCGCGCGACTACATCGAGCGGTTCCTCCCGGCCTACGAGGTGTACGTCCCACCCCTCGTCGCGTCGCCGCCCGCGGCGAAGTGGCTCCGCGCGACGATCGGCCGGCACCGAGAGATCCTCGGGATCGAGACCTCAGCGTGAGAGGAGGCGCGCCGCGTCCGCGGCCGTGTCGATGTCGAGCGCGCCCTCCTCGAACGGGACACTCGCGACCGTCCTCGATCCGAGCAGGGCGCGCGCGCCGATGTCCCCGCGCAGCTCGAGCAGGGTGGCGAAGTCCACGCGCGGGAAGACCGCGGGGATCCCTGCGACGCCGACGTATCGCGAGGCGACTCGCCCTCGGCGCCGCTCGAACGTGGTGACGAGCCGGTCGACGTGGGCCGCGCAGACGAACGGCTGATCGGAGGTCGCGAGGAGCAGGGCGCCGCACCGCGCGGACTCCGCCCACCGCGCCGCGACCCGAATCGAGGACGCGATCCCTTCGGTGAACCCGGGGTTGTGGAGCTGCACGACCGCCCACGGCGCGATCGCCCGCTCCACCGCCTCTCGGTACGGCCCGGTGACGACGGCGATGTCCGCGCAGCCCGACGCGCAGAGCTCGCGAACGACGCGCGCGACCAGCGGCTCGCCGTGGTACTCGACGAGCTGCTTCGGCCGCCCGAGGCGCGTCGACGTCCCGCCCGCGAGGACCACCGCGACGACCCGATCAGCGCTCGACATGGATGCGGTCGCTCCTCGCGCGAAGGGATCCACCGGGTGCGCACCGGAGATCCGCCTGAATCTCGGACACGATCGAGAGCGCGACCTCCGCCGGTGTCTCGGCGCCGATCGCGAGGCCCACGGGGGCGTGGAGGCGCGGATCGGCCATCGCGTCGGCGCGGCCGAGCTCGGCGAGGAGCCGCTCCGTTCGCGGGCGCGGGCCGAGCGCCCCGACGTACTCGGCGCGCGAGTCGAGCGCCGTCGCGAGCGCGTCCCGGTCCTTCTCGACGTGGTGGTTCATCACGACGCACGCGGCGCGGTGGGACCGGTCGATTCGGTCGCGCACCGCCCGTGCGGGGCCGCCCTCGACGGTCACCTCCCACCCGAGCTCGCGCGCGAGGCTCGCGACGGGCTTCGCGTCACGCCCGGCGCCGAACAGGAAGAGCCGGGTGGGCGGCGTGATGACCTCCACGAGCACATCGGCCTCTCCGCCGTCGCACGCGATCCGAACGACCTCCGGCTTTCCGGCCTCGAGCGCGACCTCGCACGCGCGCGCGCACGCGGAGCGGATCGCGCCGTCGAGCCCGCTCGCGCGCGGGGGACCGCCGGCCCGCCGCAGCACACGCGCGCCGACGCGAGGCGCGTCGGGCGCGTCGGAGCGCACCCGGAACACGGTCGCGATCGCGCCGCGCTCCTGCGCGCCGACGCACTCCTCCATGAACGCGGTGGGATCCGCGGCGCCGCCCCCGTGCTCGACGAGCACGTGCACGACGCCGCCGCATCCGAGCGTGCGCGCGATCTCGCCGTCCTCGGTGGCGTCGTAGGCGATGGCCCTCGCGGCGTCCGCGAGCCAAGCCCCGCGCCGCACCACGTCCCGCTCGAGGCAGCCGCCGCTGACGCTCCCGGCCACCCACCCGTCCTCGGTGACGATCATGCGCGCGCCCGGCTTGCGATAAGACGAGCCCTCGACCGCGACCACGGTCGCGATCAGGTACGCGCGCCCCTCTGCGCGGAGGCTCGCGGTGGCTCGGACGATCTCGCGCGTGTCGCTCACTCGGTCCTCACAGGAGCGCGTCGAGGCGGATGGGCAGGTCCCGCACGCGCTTCCCCGTCGCGTGGTACACCGCGTTCGCGATCGCGGCGGCGGCGCCGGTGATGCCGATCTCGCCGATGCCCTTCGCGCCGACGTCGCTCACGCGATCGTCGCGCTCGTCGATCATCAGCACCTCCATCGCGAGCGCGTCCGCGCACGTCGGCACGTGGTAGTCCGCCAGATCCTTGGTGACCACGCGGCCCGTCCGCGGATCGCGCTCGGTGCGCTCGAGCAGCGCGAGCCCGAGGCCCCACACCATCCCGCCGAGGAACTGGCTCCGCGCGGTTCTCGGGTTCAGGATCTTCCCGCACGCGAACACGCCGAGCATACGGACGACGCGGATCATGCCGAGCTCCTCGTCGACGCGGACCTCCGCGAACTGAGCGCCGAACGCGTGGTGGGCGAAGCCGTCGCGCGACGCGCTCTCCTTCTGCTTCGCGTGCCCCTCGACGCTCGCGCGTCCCGCCCTCGAGACGATGTTGCCGTACGCGTCGAGCCGGCCCGCGTCCGCCTTCGCGCGGAGGGCGCCGTCGGCGAACGTCAGGTCGGTCGGGGCGAGGCCGCGGACGCGGCCGCGGACGCGACGTCGATGGACGCGACCCGGCCCTTCGCGATCGCGCTCGGGACGATGACGGCGTGGACGAGGCCGGACACGGGGATGTCGGCGGCGTACTCCGCCGCGCCCGTCACCTTCGCGCGCCCGTCGACGCGCACGCGGGGCTCTCCGATCTCGCTCATGCGGCCTCCGCCGCGCGCTCGAGCGCGCGCACCACGACGCGCGCGCCGAGCTCGACCTTGAACGCGTTGTGCGTGCGGGGCGCGGCCCCCGCCATCGCGGCGCGGCCCGCGCGCTCGAAGGCTCCGCGGGTCGGCGCGCTGCCCACGAGCTCCGCCTCTGCGGCCTCGCTGCGCCACGGCTTCGTCGCGACGCCGCCGAGCGCGACGCGCGCCGAGGCCACCTTGCCCGACTCCACGCGGAGAGCCACCGCCGCGGACGCGAGCGCGAACGCGAACGCCGCGCGATCGCGGACTTTCACGTAGGTCGATCGCCCGAGCGCCGAGGCGTCGGGCAGGTTCACGTGAGTGATGAGCTCGTCGCGCGCGAGCGACGTCTCGATCTCTGGGTGATCGCCCGGCAGGGTGTGGAGATCGGCGAGCGCGATCGTGCGTGATCCGTTCGGCCCCTCGACCTCCACGGTGGCGCCGAACATCACGAGCGCGACCGCCATGTCGGACGGGTGGGTCGCGATGCACGCGTCGCTCCCGCCGAGCACCGCGTGGGCGCGGTTGATCCCGTCCATGGCCGGGCAACCGGCCCCCGGCGTCTTCTTGTTGCAGGGGATCGAAGGGTCTCGGAAGTACGCGCAGCGCGTGCGCTGCAGGAGGTTGCCTGCGGTCGTCGCCATGTTCCGGATCTGCGGGGACGCGCCCGCGAGGAGCGCTTCGGAGAGCGCCGCGTACCGCTCGCGCACGCTCGCGTCCGCGGCGAGCGCCGCGTTCGAGACGCGCGCGCCGATCCGCAGCCCGCCCTCGTGCGCCTCGATCCCGACGAGCGGGAGCGACTGCACGTCGACGAGCGCCGCGGGGTGCTCGATCCCGAGGCGCATCATGTCGACGAGGTTCGTCCCGCCGGCGAGGTATCGCCCGTCCGTCGCTGCGCGCGCGACGGCGTCGGCGGTCTCGACGGGCCGGACGTACGCGAAGGGGTGCATCAGCCGGCCGCTCCGTGGGCGCGCCGGATCGCCGCGACGATGTTCTCGTAGGCGCCGCATCGGCACAGGTTCCCGCACATGCGCTCGCGAATGTCCGCGTCGTCCCGGGGCGCTCCCTCGAGGAGCAGGCCGACCGCGCTGAGGATTTGGCCGGGCGTGCAGTACCCGCACTGGAAGGCGTCCTCGTCGAGGAACGCCTGCTGCATCGGGTGGAGCGCCTCGCCGTGCGCGAGTCCCTCGATGGTCGTGATCTCCTTCTCCTCCATCGTGATCGCGAGCGCGAGGCACGAGAGGATGCGCTGTCCCCCGACCAGCACGGTGCAGGCGCCGCACTGCCCGTGATCACAGCCCTTCTTCGTACCCGGCAGATCGAGCCGCTCGCGGAGCGCGTCGAGGAGCGTCGCGCGGGGATCCATCTGGAACGTGTGCACCTGCCCGTTCACGCGCAGCGTGACGAGCGGCTGCGAGGGGGGCTTTGTCGAGCTTTCCACGGCGGCGGAGCTCGCCTCGGTCGGCGCGCGATCCCCGCACCCTCCGAGGAACACGGCGCCGAGACCGATCGCGAGGCTCGCGATCGTCCACTCGCGCCTCGTCATCCGCGCGGGGCACGCGGTGGCGGGTCCGCGCATCGCGGCGGTCGCAGCGCCGAGCGCGCGCGCGAGGTTCTCGGCGGCGTCCGCTGGATCCGCGCTCGCGTCGACGTGTTCGAAGCGCACTCGCCGCGCGTCGTCCACGAGGTAGATGCCGACGCTGCCCTCGGGCGGGCCGAGGCCCTCGGGCCGCGCGTCGGGGAGCGGCCCCGCGCCGTCCGTGGAGACGCGGAACGCGCCGCTCTCGGAGACGACGACGAGGTCCGCGCCGAGCGCGCGGAGCTCCGCGCGCACCCGGCGCTGCTCCGAGAGGAAGCGCGTCGAGGTCCACCCCGGGACGAACGCGACGACCGACAGCGGCGCGGGCGGCGGTCGGCGGGGCGCGAGGTCGCGTTGCATCGCGCGGCTCCGCTGCAGGCGCGGTACCAGGGCGGGATCGCACGGTTTTGCGCATGGTTTGGCGACTCCCCCTGGGGCGGGATCGTCCGCGGGCGAGGACTCTCGCCCCACGCGAGCGCCCGTCAGGGGCAGAACGGCACGGCGTCCCGGCCGACTACTTCATCGGCGGGGGGTACGTCTTGTCCTTGATCCAGGGCTCGACGATGGGGCGGAACCTCGCGATCGTCTCGAGCCCCGCCATGACCGAGGCGAGGCCCCACTGCAGTCGGTTCACGAACGTGAAGTCCTGCGGCATCTTGGGGACCTTCGGCAGCGTGGGGAGCGTGTCGCCCTCTTTGAACGCGAGCTTCCGAAGCCCGCGCGAGAGGTACTGCACCGTCTCTCGAGCGCGCTCTCGGGAGCAGTGCCACTCGTCCTGCGTGCAAATGGGCATGAGGAGCTCGAGCGTGTAGCTCCGGTAGAGGTCCCAGCTCTCGTCCTCCGGGTCATAGCCCAGCACCTCGACGCAGGCGCGGTCGAACTCCTCCCAGTCCTCGTCCATCGCGGAGCGCATGTAGCGCTTCATCCCGCCCACGAGATCCGGCGGGAGGATCTTCACGCACCCGAAGTCGAGGAAGCCCACCCGCCCGTCCGGGAAGAAGCGGTAGTTCCCCGGGTGGGGGTCGGCGTAGAGCACGCCGTACTTGAGGAGCGCGCCGAACGTGAACGACCAGATCGCGATCCCGGCCGCGTTGCGCGCCTCTTGGGGCGCGCTCTGGATGAAGTCCGCGTAGCTGTCCCCGGTCACGAAGTCCGTCGTGATGACGCGCCTCGTGGTGAGGCTGTGGTGCACGCGCGGGATGACGATGCGGTCGTCCCCCCGGTGGATCCGGCGGAACAGCTCGGTCATCTCCGCCTCGCGGCTGTAGTTGAGCTCGTCGCGGAAGACCTGGCTGATCTCGTCGATCGTCTGGGCGCTGTGGAGCTTCTTCGCCACGGGCGACAGCATCGTTTGGAAGAAGCCGATGCTCTTCAGATCGGCCTCGATCGCCTTGTCGATGCCCGGGTACTGGACCTTCACGGCGACCTTGTCGCCGTTCTTCGTCGTCGCGCGGTGGACCTGACCGATGCTCGCGGCCGCGAACGGCTCCTTCTCCCACTCCGCGAAGACCTGGTCGGGAGGCGCCTTGAGCTCCTCCGTCACGACCTTCCACGCGGCCTCCGGGGAGAGCGGCGGCGCGCGGTCGAGGAGCTTCTTCAGCTCCTGCTGGAACCGCTCCTCGTATCCGGGCGGGGCGAGCCCATCGATGTAGCTTGCCATCTGGCCGACCTTGAGCGGCAGGCCCTTCATCTCGCCGAGCGTCTTGAGCAGCGCCTCCGCGGCCTTCTTCGCGTCCGCCGAGAGCTTCTTTCGCTCCTCCTCGGTGGGCGGCTCGTCCTTCTTCTTGATGCCGAAGACGCGCTTTGCCCCCTCGAGCGCCAGAGGCATCCCCTTCGGCGCGAGCGCCGCGAGCCGCGCGAGCCGCCCGAAGCGCGAGGTCGGCGGTGAGGATTTGCGTTTGTCGTCGGACATTCCCGTGGACATCTCTAGCCGATGCAGCGCCCCGCGCCAAATCGAGGTGTGGGAGCGCGGCCGCGCCGCGCGGTTTGCTCCATGCCCGCGGCCGCCGTCTCCGCCAGCCGTGCGGGGCACCTCGCTCCTCGAACGATGGCTTCGCGGGCGAGACTTCTCCCTCGTGCACGGCCAGCGAGGGGAGACGATCGCGCTCGTGCGCGCTCGCCAAAGCGGATACATCGGCGCGGTGCGAGCGCTGATCGTCGGTTCCATGTGTCTGCTCGGGTGCAGCTCCCCCGGGACTTCGGGTGCGCCCTCGAGCTCGGCGGTCGCCCCGAGCGCGCGCTCGGCGCCGCCCGTCGCGTCATCGAGTGTGGCCGCGGATGCGTCGGCCGCTCCCACCGCGAAGGCGTTGGTGCTCCCGAAGGTGACGTTGGACGGCGTGGAGCTGCCCGTGAAAGACGCGGTGATCTACGGCTCCGGAGCGAAGTCGTTGACGGTCACGATCTCGACCGAGAGGATCGACTGCACCCCAGGGGGGGTGATCGAAGGCAAGGCGAGCGAGAAGCGGGTCGACCTCACGCTCGGGCGGACCTTCGGCACGGGAGGCCGTGACGAGGGCTATTGGGTGTCGCGCTTCATGACCTATGGCGACCGCGGGCCCGGGCACATGCGCCTCCCGCCCGACAGGAGCAACCCCATCGAGGTGCAAAGAGCGGATCCCGACGGGCTCGATGCGACGCTCCAGCTCGTCACGCACGACACGTTGCCGAACGCGTCGCCCAAGGTGGTCTCGGTCACCGGCCCGATCGTGGCCCGGGGCTGCGGCGTGATCGCCGGGCTCCGGGACGCGAAAGACCGCCCGCAGACCAAGCTGAAGGCGACCGTGATCGGGGACGAGATCGAGATCCACGCGGCGCGCATCGAGCCCTACCCGAGCGGGCGCCGGCTGGTGCTCTCGACGGAGCCGGTCCCCTGCGAGTACACGCCGTTTCCCAACCAGGACGTTGGGCTCGGCGTCATCATCGAGGGAACTCCACCGAAGATCGGCGCGATCTGGGTCGAAGGAGATCGGTTCAGGCCGGACGACTCCAGCCTGATCTCCTCGTTCCGCGAAGCGTCCATCACGGTCGGCGAAGCGAAGGACGGCGTCGTTCCCATCGAGATCGACGCGAACGGCGGAGGCATCGGCCTCCACGGGCACGTCGACGCACTCGACTGTCCGAAATAGCTCTCGGGGACCCGCTTGCGGACGCCACGGGCAGCGCAACCACCGCGGATCGTCCCCGTCGCCGCCGAGGCGGTGCGCCGCGTCGGCCTCGAGCGGGTGGCCGACGACGGCGTCGTACGGTCCACCTGGTCGCTCCGCGTGACGCCGGCAACATCGTCCCTATCCAGTGCCCCGAGAGCGCCTGCGAAGCAGCTCTTCGCCGCGATACTGGCCCGCTCGCTCAGCCCTTCCGAACCTCGGGCAATGCACTGAAGAAGATCTTGCCCGACGCCGCGAGGTCGAGCTCGGCCTTGCCATCGTCGTCCGTCGTCCCCGTCCGCTCCGAGCCGTCCTCGAGCACGATCCGAAACGCTTGCCGGGGCAGCGCGCAGCCGTCTTCATCCACGAGCTCGATGTGCGTCGCGGGTGGAGTCTCGTCCTTCACTACGTCGGAGGCGCTCGTCGGCGAATTCAGAAGGATCCTGGTGCCGTCGATCTTCGCCTCGGTGCTCAAGCCGAGGCTCGCGCCCGACGCCTTCAACAGCATCTTGTCGCCGCTGACCAAGAGCGCGCCACCGACCTTCAGCTTTGCGTCGCCGTCGCCCAACGCGAGCCGCGCCCCATCGCCGCTCGCGCTCAGCGCGGGGGCCCGAAGCTCGATCCTCTCGGGGCCAATGTGAATGGCGCTCTTGCCGCACCGAAGGATGACCTCCTTGTCCGAGGCCAGCTCGAGCGCGCGCGTGCTGAACACGTTCGCCTCGCCATCCACGCGCACGACGAGCGAGCGTGGGGCGTCGTGTCGCCCCACGACGGCCGTCGTCGAGCCCCGCACCTCGAGGACGACGTCGGCCTCGGCCTTCACCTTGGCGTCGTCCCCATACTCGAACGAAGCCCTACCCCCCACGCGGGCGCGCGCGTCGCCGTCGACTTTGTGGTTCGAGGAGCCGTCCACCGTGATCGATCGGTTCCCATGCACGCGGGCCGCGCTGTCGTTCCGGACCTCGACGACCTGATCGTGAGCGATCGTCTCGCGTCGATCGCGCGCGACGCTCACCTCGTCGTCCACGCGGATCACCGCTCGCCGCGAGTGCTCGACCTGAATGTCGAAGTCGCGCTGCGCACGGATGTAGACCTGCTCGCCCCCGGCGGTGTCGTCGAGTGAGATCTCGTTGAATCCGCTGGCCCCGGGCGTAGAGCTCGACTTGATTCCGCTGCGCGTCTTCGCCATTGGAAGCGGAAACGGCGGCGGGTGGGTGCCGTTGTAGACGCTGCCGAGGACGAGAGGGCGATCGGGATCGCCGCCATCGAAGGTGACCACGACCTCCATCCCGACGCGGGGGATGAACTGCGTCCCCCAGCCGGCGCCGCCCCACGCTTGGAGCGTGCGAATCCAACAGGAGCTGTTCTCGCCGCGGCCCGAGCGGTCCCAATGGAACATCACGCGAATCTCACCCTTCTGGTTCACGTGGATCTCCTCTCCGGGCGGGCCGACGACGATGGCCGTGAGGCAGTTCTGTACGACGCGCCGCTCGGGTCTCCGCGGCACGAAGGCGACGTCCTTTGGGACGGCGGTGAACACGTTGCGATAGACGTCTTGGCCGTCACCCGAGCCGCGCGCGCCCCAGTGCTCGACCGAGATGAACGCGTACTCGCCGTCCGCCCCGTCGATGGGATGTCCAGCGAGCACGAAGCGCCGCCCAGCACAGGCGCGCGCGCAGTGGCTCGAGCCATGCGCGAGTCGCGCTCGCCGCCGTCCCTGCTTCAGCGTGCGCCTGGCCTCTTCCTCGACATCCCTTGCGTCGGGGAACAAGTAGCGCCCGTGGTGCTCGTAGAGTTCCATCGACGCTGCGGGATCGATCGCGTCCACCTTCATGCCGAGTCCCGCCGCGGAGAGCGCCGTCGCAGCGAGATCACCCGCCGCGCCCATCGACGGTGCGGGCTCCGCCGAGCCGAGCGCCGTCGCGACAGCGTCCGCGGCTGCGTTCATCGCGAGCTCGACCCCAGCGCTCACGATCTCGAGCCCGTCGACCCGCGCCTTACCGGTATAGCGGACCCTTGGCCGATCGGGATCGAACTCGGAGCTCATGGCCTGGGTCGCGCGAAGCGCTCGAGCCGGCGCGAACGTCTCGAAGCTGTCGAACTCCGAACCCCGAAGCGCGCCAGCCTCCGACCGGAGCACGAGGGTGGGCGCGACGCCCCTCGGAAGGAGCGCCTCGAGGGCGGAGACCCCCGCCTCCACGCCAGCGCTCACGACCGCGGACGCGCCCGGCACGACACCACCCACTGCGGTCGACGCTGACTCCGCAGCCGCGAGAGCTGCACTCTCGGCCGCCGCAGCGGTCTCGGCCGCGATCGCTGCAGCCAAGTCCAGCGCGTCATATTGTTCGTCGTCGAGCGCCGGATAGGCGCGGGCGCTGTCGCTGAAGACCAACATCTCGCCTTCGACCAGAGCGCTGAGAGCGCCCGCTGCGGCGCCACCGAGATCGGCGAGCATTGCCCCACCGACCCCGCCGATCTCGCCCCCGAGCTGCTGACTCCCCAACGCCGCGAGCCCCGCCGCGGCAGCCGCGGCGTTCTCGGCCGTCTCGTCGGGCATCTTCTGCGGCTGAGCGAAGAAGAAGAAGAACCCACTCTCTGCCGCGAGCCGCGAGACGAACTCCCAATCGGTCTCGTCAAACTGGGTGATGTACTTGCGGACAGGCGGAAGTCGCTCGATGCGGAAGCTCGACGGCACTCGAGCCTCGCGCAGCACTGCTGCGATCACTTGGTCGACCCGCATATTCTGGAAGAAGCGCGTGTTCTTGCGCTTCTTCAGCGTCCAGGCGCGGGGCACGAGCACGAGCTGGTGCTGGGCCATAGCATGGGTGCCGATCCCTCTGCGCCCCTCCGCTTCTACTTTCCAAATGATGCCGTGGAACTCGCGCTTTACACGGCCAATCCGCGTCGACAGGACTGCGCGGTGTCCGAGCGCCTTCTCCTCCAGCGAGCCGTCGAGGCCCACGCGACTCGTGACGACGATCCTGAAGCGGTAGAGCTTGTTGAGCTCCTCCGTGCCATGGAACGTGTGCACGGTGAGATCGGCGTCAGCCAGTTGCGCGAGCGTCAGTCGGTGAACCTCCTCGCGAGGGGCTGCATCGAGATCCACGATCATCGGCAAGACTCCTTTCTTTCACCCGACGCAGCGTCGCTCAAGCCGGATTGGGCAAGAGATGAAAGTGGACATGGTTGTAGTGTATCCACGTAACGGACTCGCGACCCTTTTTGTCTGTGTGCTTGTTGTAGGTGTCGTCCTTGCCGATTGGGAAGTGCGCGCCGTACTTGCCCTTGAGAAACTCGATGACCTCGTCATCATTGAAGATGACGAATTGGAAGTTCGAGGGCTTGCAGTGATCGATGAAAAAATCGATAAAGTCGCGCGTGAGATCTCGGTCATAGACCGACGCATCACCGCCTTGCGAGTCACACGCCGTGCACTTTACTTGTTTGGCGACCTTGTTCAACCCGGTCTCCGCGTCATAGAGGTCGACCTGGCTGGGGCCATGCCGGTACCGCTGCCGCAGCCTATCTCTTCGGAAGACCATCACGTCCAGCGCATTCCCTTGCGTGTGAGTATAGTGGCCAAAGGTGACCTCCATGGTCTCGGAGGTCCCATCCTTCTTCTTCACAGTGATGGTCTTCTTCGAGTTCATCAGCACGCCGTCCTTGTCGGAAATGTCGCCGACGGCGAACAGGGGAAGTGCTCTCTCGCTCTCCCTTGCGAGACTGGCGCCCCCCTGCTCGATCTTTTGGAACCAGGCAACGCTAGCCTGCTGCACGAGCCGAATGACGCCGGGCACCCCCCAATGGAAATTGCCGTCGCCATAAGCGCCATAGTGTCCCGGCCCAGGGGCGAGCTCCACGAAGCCCGTCTTTCCCTTCGGAACGGTGATGTTTCCCCCGCTCGGAGCGGCAGCAGCCGCCGATTTCGTCAATGTCTCCTCGGCCGTCGGCGCATCACCCATCAGAACCTCCTATCGCGTCGCAGCAGTGTCGAGAGCCATCAGCTCCCCGCCTTTTCGATGAGCATCTTCTGCGTGGGCTCGTCGGCCACACCGGTGACCTCGAGACCATACGCGGCCTGAAAGTCGCGGATCGCCCGGGTGACATGCATCTCCTTCGGCTCGGTCTCGAGCTGCGCGAGGAAGTGCAGGTTCTGTAGCCGCCGGACGACCCCGCTCGACTCGTCCGTGGGGTCGAGATCACCGATCGAGAGCGCCACCTCGTGGTGCAGAGCGGGGAAATAGAGGGTTAGGTGCCGAACAAAGACGGGCACCTCCAGGGTCGTCTTGCCGTCGCCGTCGGTCTTGCCACGCGGATTCTGGTCACCAGGGCGTTTTGGCAGTCCGCGGATCTCGTAGTCGAGGTTGGCGTGGGGCTGCTCCGTATCGTCGAACACAATGGCGAGCTGCCGCTTCTTGACTTTGGCGACGTATCGATTGGTCGTCCCCCTGTCGCAGTCCAGCCCGTCTCTTGGACCGCTCGGCAAGTAGATGATGTCGCCCGGGCAAAGCACGTCCTTGCTGGCTCTCTTGCCGCGGAGTTCGGCGTTCTTCGGGTGGTTCCAGACCTCGTCCGGATCCGCGCCCGCCGCGGCAGCGAGCTTGTCGACGTAATCCCCCTGGTGAACGATGTAAGGCAGGTAGGTCGGCGCCATCGGGGCGAGTGGACCACAATCGAGTGTAGCGCGCGAGACGGTAGGCACGGCCGATCCGCCGGGGTTCATGGGTCGCGTCTTGGCCCCTGGCCGACTCGGCTCGGCTCCCCTCGTCGGAAGGAGCAGCGAGCGCTGCCCGTCGTCGCGCTCCAGCCGCTCTGGAGTATTGGCGGCCCTGCGCTGGGGCCCTTCGCTGCACCTACGGAACGCAATGTCCGCTTCTCAAGGCGCGAAGCCATCGCCGACGATGGGCCCCCATGCTGTGTGCTCGCGCGTTCGCATTGCTCCAGCCCGACAGGACACCGACGTGCACGTGGGACGGGCCGCAGATGAAGCCGGTGTGACCAACCTGTCCGACGACGTCACCGCGACGAACGCACTCTTTCGAGAGACGGAGCAGCAATGGTCGGGATCGAGGCACTGCCAGTCTTCGAAGAAGCCGCATGTCTCCGCGCATCGTGAAGTGGGCCTGCTTCCGTCACATTCAGGCGAGCCCCGTGCGGCGAGCGGCACACCATGGCACCGACATTGGGTAAGTGGCTCAGGGCCTGCACGGCTCGGGGCGCTCGTCCTCACCTGCGATGAGCAAGCTCTCTCGCTCCTCCACGAGGCGCATGCGCGGGGACGCGTCGGTGGGGGGCCTCTGGCCGTAGGAGGACCGCACCGGCTGATCTACTCTCCCGCCGTGCCGACGACGCACATCGTGAAGCGAGGGGATTGCATGTCGAGCATCGCGGCGCGCTACGGCTTCCGAGATGGGAAGACGATCTACGACGATCCGGCGAACGCTGGGCTGCGCGCGCGTCGACCGAACCCGGACGTCCTCTTCGAGGGCGACGAGGTCGTCATCCCCGACAAAGAGCAGCGCGTCGAGGACGCGGCCACCACGAAGCGCCACACCTTCGTCGCGCGGACGACGGGCGCGTTCTTGCGCTTGAAGGTCGAGTCCTCGCGCAAGCTCGCGTACGCGATCACCGTCGACGAAGGGAAGACGTACGAGGGCACCACGGACGGTAAGGAGCCCATCGTCCATCCGATCGAGCGCGCGGCCAAGGCCGCGCTCGTACGCCTCTGGCCGGCGGACACGACGGAACGGACGGACGAGACGGCGCGTGTCCTCCACGTCGCGCTCGGCGAGCTCGATCCGATCGACACCACATCGGGCGTGCAGGGGAGGCTCATGAACCTCGCGTTCTACGGAGGCCCCGTCGACGGAGAGCTCGGCGCGGCGACGCGCGACGCCGTCCGCGCGTTCGAGTCCTCGCTGGGGTGGCCCGAGACGGGCGAGATCACCGACCCCCTGCGTGGCGCGCTCGTCGCGCGCCACGACGCCTGACCATGGCGATCCCGGCGGCGCTCGTCCTCCTCGAGATCGACCAGGTCGACTTCCGCTCCACGTCGCTCCAGGGCGACCTCGCGACGGCGTCGCAGCCGTACCTCCTCGTGCGCATCGGGCCCCGGCGCATCGGTCGCACCCGAGTCATCCCCGCGGGCGCGGCCTCCCTCGATCTCGCAGCGGAGCGGGGCGAATTCTCGCACAGGCTGCGCGTCGCGGCGGGCGAGGACATCCCCGTGGTCGTCGAGGTGTGGTCCGCGGACGAGGGCACGTATCCGCTCGCGACGCTCGAGACCTCGGTCTCGGATCCGTGGACCTTCGGCCCGCGCGTCGTGAGCGACGTGAACCTCGCCGTCCACTTCCGCGTCTTTACGCGCCCCGTACCCGCGCCGATCCCGACGGGCGTCGCCCCGCGATCCACCGCGTCCACCACGACCCAGGCGACGCTCCGAATCCCGGACACCGCGGTCGTCGAGCTCACCGACATCGTGGGGGCGTACGAGCCGGATCCCGATCCCACGCCGGGCGCGCCCCTCGCCCGCCGACGCGCCGGGTACCTCGCGCTCGACGACAAGGGCCGCGTCTATCGCAATCGGCGGCTCGACGGCTCCTTCAAGGCCGACGTGCAGCTCATCGAGGTGCACGCGACCGTGAACGTCGTCCGAGGGTTCCTGCCGGCCGACGCGAAGCTCCGCTGGACCGTCGTCGACGTCGACGACCCCACGAACGACGATCCCGACGTCCACCCCGAGGCGGGCGTCTACATCGACGCGAAGGACTACGACCCCAACACCGGCGAGCACCTCGGATCCATGGGCTTCGACAACGAAGGCCGCTTCGACCGAGATCCTCGCTGGGAGGCCGTCGCCCCCTACGCGCTCTCCGTCGACTCGGAGTCGCAAGCGAAGACCTCGATCGTCGCGAACAGGAGCGTCGTCCGAATCCATTGTCCGAACGTGGGCGGCGACAGCTTCATCGTCCGAGCCGAGCTGGTGAGTGACGCGGAGCTCGAGAGCTTCGCGGACGAGACGGGCATCCTGTCGATGTGGGATCGGATCGACGTGGAGTACGTCAAGATGAAGACCGCCGACCCGTTGCCCGTCGACGAGGTCGCGGTGAAGTTCGAGCCCGCGTTCGTTCAATTGGACTTCACGGCGCCCCGAGTCATCCCAGACAAACCGTTCATCGCGCGCACCGAAAAGGACCTCGATACCAAGCTCCGGCCGTTCGTCGACGCCCACTTTCAACACCTGCACCAGCCGGGTTGGTTCATCCTGATCTCCGCACTCCAGGCCGTGCCCACCGGCCCGCCGGTGCCCGTCCTCTACGATGGGGAGATCACGCTGACGGTCGATCCGAACCCGCCATTCAAGACGACGTTCGTCCTGCCCGGTCTGCACCCGGACGCGTACGCGGCCGCGCTCTTCTGGTGGGACGCGGAGGACGATCCGAGCCCGCACCGGGCCGAATTCCTCGCGAACGACGTGTCCGTGGTCGATGACCCCTACGAGCCCGTCACGGTCTTCGAAGTCGACTTCCACGACTATTTCCCTCTCGTGCACGTGGGTACCGAGAAGTTCCTGTTCGGCCCTCGTCACCAGTTTCGGCGCGGCGCTTGGGAGACCGGGGGCTACGGGATCGGCGAGGCACGGGCCGTGGTGAACTCCCTCGTGACGCGCGAGATCGACGGAATCTCCAGCGGAACGGCGGGTCGTACGGTGATCTTCACGGCGTCCAAGAAGGACGCCGACACGGGGCAGGTTCCACCCCATGTCGTCGCGCACCGGCCGAGCGTCATCGCGCACGAGCTGACGCACGCGCTCGGGTTCGAGCACAAGTGCGGCAACTGGGATCTCCGTCTTCCGCGGGTCAAGCCATGCATCATGGACTACCGGGGACAATGGCTGCTTCGATGGAAGACCCTCGCGGACGTACGGCTCGACCCGGACACGGGGGACGAGGAGATCCCGACGGCCGTCGAGCTCTGCGCGACGCACGCGCGCGAGATTCGGCGCGTCCACCTCGAGGACAACACCGACCTGGGCTGGAAGTGAGGGCGCCGTTCGTCGGCTTCGCCGCCCTGCTCCTCCTCCTCCTCCTCCTACTGGCGATCGCGTGCGGCGAAGCCCAGCGCGGGTCGGCCCCGCTCGCGTCGCGTCCCGCCCCACCTCCGCTTGCCTCCGATCCCACCTCCCTCCACTCTGCATCCAGTTCGAGCGCGTCATCCATGCCGACACCCAACCTCGATACCGACAATGCGCGCCTCGTCGTCACGGTCGCGCACGAGCCCGAATACATCGCGGGGTTTCCGATGATGGTCGTCCTCACCGTCACGCCCGCCTCGGGGGTCGGCAAGGTCGCCGTGTCGCCGGAGACGGTCGGTTCGCATTGGATGACGACGATGCGCATCACGGACGTCGCGACCGGCGAGGTGAAGGTGGAGTCCGTGCGAAAGAAGCGCGTCTTCGGGGCCGATCCGTTCCTCCTCGCCGAAGGCGCGAAGGCGGCGTTCCTCGTCGACCTCTACCAGGATCTCCCGGCGAGCGGGCTCCCACCCGGCCGATACTCCGTTCGGCTCCAGTATGCGGGCGTCGAGGCTCCGCCCTTCGAGGTCGCGTTTCGCGCGCCGACCGTCGCCGAGGCGTCGCGGATCGCGGCGCTCCAGCACGAGATAGCGCTTTGGACTCCGTTCATCGATTGGAGCGATTGGGTGCTTCGGCCCATCCGCTTCGCGGAGAACGTAGCGCCACCCACGAGCCACGCGGATCCGCTCCGCTACTTCATCCTGCTCCGGTATCTGAACCAAGGTCCGGTCGAGCCGGAGAACATCCCGCCCAGCCTGTTCGACCTGCTCGACGGGATGTACGCCCCCTTCGGCGCGGCGCTCCGCCTCGACGTCGCCTCGGCGAAGGGGCGGGGGATCAGGTCCGACCGGGCGAGCGTCCGCGCCGCCTACCCGGAGATCGAGATTGGAGGGTATCGGACATCGAGCGCACCGTCTTCAGCGAGGTCGAGATGGAGCGCGCCGACGTGAAGAACACCCGCGCGGACGACGCGATCTGGTCCGCCCGCGCGGCCGCGCCAGCGCCGTCGACGCCCCCGAGGCCCGATCCCCCTGACGTGAGCCGCTGAGCGTCGCCATGGACCGAGCGCGGCGCGCGGCGAGGCCGGTAGAACAAACGTCTAGCGCACACATCGACCTACGACGGCATGGATCCCGAATCCCCCGGAGGGCGCACCCGAGCGCCCGCGGCTGGGGAAACGCAGTGCCTTCCGCGCGCGGGATTTCTGGGCAAGAGTGGCGAGCGTGAACGGCTTCGAGCGAACCCAGCGTCTCCTCCTTCCGGCGATCGTCGCGTGCGGGCTGGTCGCGTGCTCCACGGAGGATCCGTCGCGCTCTCGCGACGATCTCGGCGAAGCCCAGAGCGAGATGACGATCTGCCCCGCGGACAAGGCGAAGACCGTCATCGGGATCGACGTCTCGTACTACCAGGGCGACATCGACTGGAACGCGGTGAAGAACACGGACGTGAAGTTCGCGATCGCTCGGAAGAGCGACGGCACGTACCTCGACACGAAGTTCCAGAAGAACTGGGACGGCATCAAGGCCGCGGGCCTGATTCGGGGCGTCTACCAGTTCTTCGAACCCGATGGGGACGTCACCGTTCAGGCGAACATCGTCATCGACGCGGTCGGCAAGCTCGGCAACGGAGACCTCCCCGCGATGATCGACGTCGAGGCCGCGGGCAGCCTCTCGGCGTCGGCGTACGCCGCGAAGATCCAGAAGTGGGTCGACCTCGTCGAGGCGGGCACCGGCAAGCACCCGATGATCTACACGGGGAAATACTTCTGGGACGCGAACGTCGCGTCGAGCAACTTCGACTCGTACGCGCTCGTGAACGCCGCGTACCCGTCGCCCGAGTGTTACAAGGATCCCAGCACGTCCCCGAACTTCGTCGCGGCGCACGACTGCTGGACGACGCACTGTCCGAACATCTCGGATCACTTCGACGACTGGCAGTTCTGGCAGTTCTCGTCGCAGACGAAGGTCACCGGGATCGCGGGGCGCGTGGACATGGATCTCTTCAACGGGGACATGGCCGCGCTTCAGCTGCTCGCGGGCGGGGGGTACGCCGGCAAGCTCGTCTCCGTCGACGTGCCGACGACCGTCATCGCGGGCGAGACGATCTCGGCGCACGTGACCTTCAAGAACGTGGGCGGCCCGGCGTGGGACGGGAGCACGCGCCTCGGCACGACCGAACCGCGTGACCGCGAGAGCGCGTTCGCCGCCCCCTCGTGGATCGGTCCGAACCGCCCCGCGCAGGTGGACGGGAGCGTGAAGTCGGGGGACGCGTTCACGTTCGACTTCGAGATGGTCGCGCCCTCGAAGCCGGGGCTCTACACGGAGACCTTCGGCCTCGTGCAGGAGGGCGTCACCTGGTTCGCGGACGAGGGCGGGCCCGACGACAAGGCCGTCGTGATGCAGTTCCAGGTCGTCGACGCGCCCGTGGGAGCCGTGAACGCGGCGGCGACCACGGGCTCGGGCACGACGACGTCGTCGAGCGGCGCGGGCGGGGACGGTGGCGCCGGCGGCGGCAATCCGCAGCTCAGCGATCCGACGTGCGACTGCTCCGTCCCAAGGAGCGCGGGCGAGTCCCCTTGGGGTGTCGTTGCGATCGCGGGGCTCGGCGTCGCCATCGGCCGCCGTCGCGGTCGCGCGCGCCCGTCGCTACCAGGCTGAATCCGCTCTTCGCCGCGAGTCGCTTTCTTCCGGGCGGTAGTTCTTCTATCGGGCTCACGTGGACGCGCTGAGCCTCTTCGACATCGAGCGCTTCGTCATCCTGGGCACGAACTCCACCTGGGGGCGCCTCTTCGGAAACAACGTCCTCTCCATTCGGGATGTCGCGCTCGACCCGACGCGCGTCGAGGAGCTCCTGCGCGCCGTGATCGCGAGCGGCAAGCGCGAGCGCGTCTCCCGCGGGAGCTGGCGACGCCCCGACGGCTCCCAGTTCTCCGCCGACTTCTCGATCGGCGTGCACGCGATCGGTGCCGGCAAGCTCGGGTGCCTCCTCGTCGAGGAGGTGGACGTCGCTTCCATGCACGAGGAGGAGGCGCACGACGAGCGCTCGATCCCGGACGGCCTGAGCCTCGCCGTGCGGGATCGCATCGTGCGCACGGCGCGCCAGCAGCAGGCGCTCCTCAAGCTCGCGTCCGCGGACGACCAGGACTTCGACGCGTACCTGAAGCTCATCTTGAAGATGGACGCGGACACCCTCGACGTCGCGCGCGCGAGCTATTGGCGACTCGGAGAGGCGCACGCGTCCATCGTGTGCGAGGCGGTGTACGACCGCGCGGCGGGCACGTTCGGCGCGACCGGCGCGGAGCTCTTCGCGCGCGACTATCCGAACTACTTCGCCGCGGTGCACACGAAGACGATCGTCCCCGCGCACGACGCGATGATCGACCCGCGCACGAACGAGCTCGCGCCGGGCTACCTCGGCCCGCTGGGGATCGGAGCCCTCCTCGACGTCCCCGTGTTCCTCCGCGGCGAGCTCGTCGGCGTGCTGTGCCACGAGCACATCGGCCCGGCGCGCGGGTGGACCCTGGACGAGCAGCAGTTCGCGATGAGCATCGGGCAGACGCTCTCGATGGCGCTCGCCGCCCGCACGCGCGACGAGGTCGCGCGCTCGCTCCGAAGGAGCGAGTCGAAGCTCGCGGAGGCGCACAGCGCCCTCAAGCGCGCGCTCCGACCGGGGGACGGGCGGCTCACGGATCGAATCATCGCGGGGTACCGCGTGGGGCAGCTCATCGGGCGCGGATCGCTCGGTGAGGTCTACCGAGCGATCGACCTCGACAACGACGACGTCGTCGCGATCAAGGTCCTGCACGCGCGCGCGATGGAGAACCCCGAGAACGTGCAGCGGTTCTTTCGGGAGGCGCGCGTCACGCAGACCGTCCCGAGCGAGCACGTCGCCCGAATCTACGACGTCGGGACGTTCGACAAGGACACGCCGTACATGGCGATGGAGCTCCTCGAGGGCCACGATCTCGGCTGGCACCTCCGCCGCGTCGAGCGCCTCGCCCTGGACCAGGTCGTGGAGCTCTGCGAGCACACGGCGCGCGCGCTCGCCGCGGTGCGGGACGCGGGCGTCGTGCACCGCGATCTCAAGCCGTCGAATCTCTTCCTCGTCGACTCGATCCCCCGCGTCTGGAAGGTCGTGGATTTCGGCCTCTCGCGCGGGGAGTCGGATCCGTACGAGACGGTGAGCGACGAGATCGTCGGCACGCCCGCGTACATGACCCCGGAGCACGTGACGGGCGGCGCGGTGGACCACCGAACCGATCTCTACGGGCTCGGCGCGATCGCGTACCGAGCGCTCACGGGCCGCGCGCCGTTCGAGGGGGACTTGCACGAGATCCTCCGCGCCGTCGTGCTGGATCACCCTCCGCCGGTGTCCACGCTGGTGCGCGACGTGCCCATCGAGGTGGAGCTGGTCCTCGCCATCGCGCTCGCGAAGTCTCCGCGCGAGCGCTTCGACACCGTGGAAGAGTTCGCTCGCGCCTTTGCGGACGCGGCGAGCGGGCGGCTCGACGAGGCGACGCGGTCCCGCGGCTGGCGCGTCTACCGCGCGCGCCGAGCCTGATCCCGGGCCTACGATCCGAGGAGATAGACGACCTTCACCGTCATGAAGAGCGGGATGGATCCCGGCGGCGCGGGTGCGTCGGGCGCCTGATCGGCGTTCGCGCGATCGAGGTAGTTGTTGAACGACACCGAGCTGTTCATGGCGGTCCCGCCCTCGGCGATCGACGCGACCCCGCCCAGCGAGACGTGGAGCGACTCCGCCATTCGCTCCGCCTTCGTGCGCGCCGCCGCGAGCGCGTCCGCGCGCACCGCCTCCTTCTTCGAGGCGATGTCCGTCGAGTAGAACACCACGTCCACGCGATCGAGGTCGTTCTCGGACGCGGCGCCGACGATCTCGGGGATGGCCCCGAAGTTCTTCGTCCGCACGTTGAGCTGCACCGTGGCGAGGTGGCCGGTGAGCGTGGTGCGACCCGCGAGATCCGTCTGGTACTGGGGCATGTAGCGCGTGGCGCCGCGCTCGACGATCACGTCTCCCCGCTTGCCGAGCGCGGCGGCGACGGCCTCCGTCGACGCGCTCACCCGCCTGTGCGCCGCGCCCATCGCCGGGTCGCGCGCGGCGAGCGTGATCTCGACGCACGCCTCGTCCGGAGCGACCTCGATCCGCGCGGTCCCTTCGACCGTGATCGTGTGCTCGAGCGAGCGGAGCGAGTCCACTGGGGCGATGATCGCGGGCGTCACGGTCGACGTGGGCGCGGCGTGATCACAGCCCGCGAGCGTAACGAGCGAGGCGACGAGGGCGAACGAGAGAGCTCGGCTTTGCATGCGAGAGAGACCCCCGAGCCGATGCGGACATTCGACCGAAGAGCGGAACCCGATTGTCCGGCTCTCCCGAATGATCGACGACGACGTCAATCACCGGTGCCTTCGGCGGTTTGGGGGGGCCATCCCCACTCCCGCGAGTCCGTCGTGATTCCAACGGCCGCTCCTCGTGATGAAGCGTGCGCCAAACTCAGCGGAGCTCAGGGGTGGGGCTGTACCGCTCCGGGAACACGATGCCGCCGTCGAGGAACGTGCCGATGACGTCGGGCAGCTTCAACTGCAGGGTCGTCATGTCGACGAGCCCACCGTCGATGAACGCCCATCGGCCGGATGGAGAGACGGTCACGCCGCTGAACTCGGGGAGCTGATCCGCGGGGAGCTTCCCCGTCTCGTCGTAGATCCTCCAGCGCGCGTGGGTCCCTGCGCCGACCGTGATGCCGGTGACGACGCGCACGAAGCTCGTCCCCTCGAGCGCCTCGGCGTCCCCGCACCAGACTTCGTCCAGCAGGGTCTTTCCCTTCACCGGCTTGAGGTTCGGCTTGGGCTCGCACCCGCCGAGGTTCATCGTGACCTTCTTCTTCTGCGCGGTCGGCGCGGGGAGCGGCTTCTTCCCCGCGGCGCGCTTGGCGATGTCGCCGAGCCGCGCGACGATCTCCTTCGAGAGCTCCGCGCGCGGCGCGGGGGTGCGGTCGGCCGGCTTGAGCTGTTCGCCAGCCATTCCAGAGGGCGGCACCCAGACGAGCTCGAGCCGAGGGGTCGCCTCCTCGAGGTGGAGCATGACGCCGTATCCATCGCCCTCGGTCACCGCGCCCATGGGGGGAGGGGACGCGAAGCCCTGTGGATACTTCACGTCCGCCCACCCCACGCAGTTCGGATCGTTGGGGACCGAGACGACGAGCTCGGGGGCGAGGGACTTTCCGTCGAGATCGAGCATCCGCACGTCGAATGTCTTCTCCATGTTCGCGCCGAACCAGAGGACGTGCGTGTACGGATCCGCGATCAACCAGCTTACGTTGCCGCCGTAGAGCTTCATGCGCCGCGTCGGGTCGTTCGCCGACATCGCTACGATCGCCGTCGCGTCGCCCGCGCCGGGATCCACGACGAGGAGCACGTCCCCCTTCCCGCCCGCCTCCTTCTGAATCCGCTCGTAGACCGTCGTGTCGAGCGGCTCCGCGCTCGGGGCGGCCGACGCGCTCGCGGACCCCGCGATCGGGCCGGACGTGCTCCCGCTCGCCGAAGCGCGCGCCGCGCCCGTCGTGGATTGCGGGGAGCCGCAGGCGGTCGACGCGAGGGCGAACAGGAGCGCGAAGGTCGACGCGCGCGACGTGGCAGAGGGGATCATGGTTGCATCCTCGCTGGAGCGCGTCGAACGCGGAAGAGGCAGCGTCAGGGGATGTTGGACGGGAGCGTCTGGAGCGCAATGACCTTCGACTGGAGCACGTATACCGGCAACGTGGATTGGCTGCCCCGCCGCACCCTCTTCATGACGAGGCACGGATCGCACGCGTACGGGACGTCGACGCCCACGTCGGACGTCGACCTCCGGGGCATTTGCGTCGCGCCGCGCGCCTACCAGCTCGGGTTCCTGCACTCTGTCCGGATCGTCGAGCAGAAGGTCCCCGACCTCGCGGTGTTCGAACTGCGTGAGTTCTTCCGGCAGGCCGTCGACGGCGCGGCCCCCGTCATCGAGATGTTGTTCACCGATCCGAGTGATCACCTCGTGCGAACGCCGCTGATGGATCGGCTGTTCGCCGCTCGTCATCGATTCCTCTCCACCAAGCTTCGGCACACGTTTCGCGGCTTCGCGTTCGCGAACCTGAAGCGCATGCAGTCCGCGCACGAGCGCGGCGAGGTAGGCGGGTATGGGAAGCGCGCCTGCCACGTCGTTCGGCTGATGCGCATGTGCCGCGAGATCCTCACGAGGGGAGAGGTGATCGTGCGGCGCCCGGACGCCGAAGAGCTCCTCGCGATTCGCGGAGGGGCGTGGACCTACGAAGAGGTGTGCGCGTGGGCCGAGCGCGAAGACGCCGCGCTCGCCGAGCTGCCGACGAGCCTCCCGCGCGAAGTGGATCGAGGCGCCCTCGACGCGCTCTGCGTCGACATGATCGCGGCGTCCCTCGAACCGGGTGCGTAGTTCGCTCCGCGCTCCTCCCGCACGAGCCCCAAGATCTCGGCAGAAATATTCCCATACGTATGGGATGATTCTTGCTGAGGTCTCGCTCATGCTCCGATCGACACGAATCGCAGCGCTCCTCTTCTTCGCGGTGAGCGGCGCAGGCTGTTTTCTGAAGGCGGACGATGATGCGCCGCCCCCGAACCCGGATTGGACGTTTCCCGGCGCGGAGCCGGTCCTCCTCGTGGGCTCGACCCAGCGGGTGGAGCTCCGCGGACCCACGCGGTGCACGGGGGGCACGTTCGGGATTGGCAGCACGTGCACGTTCACGACGATCGACAGCGTCGTGAGCCTCGACCCCGGAGTGTTCACGGTCGAGGGCGTCTCCGAGAACGTCGCCGAGGTGCGCGCGGTCGCGCCCGGTTCTGCGACGCTCACCGTCCGCGGGACGACCCCGGACGGTGAGCCGACCGAGGGGACCGCGACGATCCGCGTCGGCGCCGCCGCGAGCGCGGCGCTCGAAGTCTTCACGGCGTGCGGCGACGGCGTGAACATCGACCAGGTCGCCTTCCCGCCCGAGGCGTCGATCGGTCTCGTCGCGACGTTCAAAGACGCGGCGGGGAACTCGCTCGCGGGCAACGGCGATCCGCCGTTCGCGCTGAGCCCGGCGAGCGCGGGCGCGATCGAGGGCACGATCGTCGACGGCCACACCGACTTCGTCTCGCTCGACCTCGCCCACGACGTGACCGCGCCCGAGGTGGCGCTCACGCTGCTCGACGGGAAGGAGCTCGAGCGGTTCGCGATCGCGAACGGGAGCACCATCGACGGGTTCGAGATGGGGGAGACCACGTTCAACCCGAACCTCAACGAGGTGTACGTCCACGCGCGCCTCGCGGTGGGCGCGCGGCATGTCTGCTTCGGCGAGTACGACTACCCCTTCAGCCTCGAGTACCACGTGGACATCCTCACGCCCGCGGTGTGCGACGCGGGGTTCGGGGAGCTCACGACGAGGGGGGTCGCGGGCTTCGCGCTCTCTCCGATCTCCACCGGGGACTGCGTCGTCACGATGCGCTTCGGCTCGCTCGAGAAGACGCTGACGGTCCCCGTCATCAAGAGCGCGAGCCCCTGATCGCGGGTCGGCTGTTCGCGCGCGCACCGCGACATGGGTCAGTGGTCTTGATCGTTGAAGTTGCCCGCGGCGGCGCCGTCCCCGGGGCAGGTGTAGATGGGGCCGCGCGTGTAGACCTGATCCGAGAGCTTCCCGGCCCTGGAGAGGATGAAGCCGTCCAGGGTGACGATGTCCACCTCGCCGTCGTGATCGAGGTCCCCGATCGCGACCGGCCAGCGCGCCTCGCTCGGCTTCGCGGGCTCGAGGGCGATCAGCGCGCCGTTCGGGGCGAGGGAGTAGACCGCTTCGAGGTTCATCGTGAACTCGTCGTAGCCACGGCACGCGCCGCCCCGCACCACGGCGATGGCGCGACCGTCCGAGAGGCGCGCGATCTGGACGCTCTCGGCGTAGTCGCTGAGCTGCCACCAGTGCGCTGGGTCGGTCCGCTTGCGCTTCTTCGCGTAGTACGCGTCGATGCGCGAGAACACGGGCAGGACGTGGAGCCGCGCGATCGCGTCCGCCTCCTGCTGGGGCGTCGCGTCCTGGAACGCGGCGAGCTCCGGCACCGGAGCGTCGATGGGCGCGGCCCACGTGCCGCCCGGGCTGCACGTCGCCGGGTCGTCCATCTCGACGGTCGCGACGAGCGCTCGGTAGCCGCCGACCTCGGCGAGGATCCGCTTCGCCTCGGCGACGAGCTTCGATCGGTCGGGCGCTTGGGCTCGGGCGTCGCGTTGTAATAGGGGACGAGGGGGCGTGTGTCCGACTGTGAGTAGCTCGACGTGTAGAGCTCGAGGCCGGTGACCTTCGCGGTGCAATGGCTGTCCGGGTCGACGTTCGAGAAGAACACGCGGATCCGCTCGCCGACGAGCTTCGCCGCAGCCGCGGGGACCTTCGCGAGATCCACGCTCTGGAACACGTCGCTCACGCCGTTCTCGGTGACGTGGACCTGCGGCTGCCCCGTGGCCCACGCGGTGTTCGGCGGACCGACGTCGAGGAGACCATCGAGCACCGAATAGAGCGCGTGCGGTCCCACGGGCGACGTGCGCGGCGCGACCGATGCGCTCGGGCTCGGGCTCGCGGACCTCACGGGCGCCACGGAGACGAGAGGGGCCGACGACTCGGCGGCGATGGGGCTCGCGCTCCGGGCGCACGCCACGAGCGACGCGGGCAGGGCAACGAGCGCGAGGACGAGCGGGGCCGCGAACGAGCTCCGGAGCATGCGCCTTCGACGTGTGACGGAGGCGGTGGGATTCTGAAAATCGTGGGGGATCGCGAAACGCGCCGCGCGGGCGTCACACGCGCGCCGGAGACCTCTCCACCCTCGTCAGGCGCAGATTCCGACGCGCTTCCGCACCCACGTCGGATCGTCGAGCGCCGCGCAGAGGAACGCGCCGACGTCGGCGATGGGGATCGATTTCCCGCCCTTGGGGAGCGTCGCGTCGCCGACCCGGAGGTGCCCGGAACGCGGACCTTCGACGAGGTTTGGCGTGCAGACCAACAATCCAGGCCGGAGATCGATCTGGGCAACCCTGGAGCATCCAGGGCCGCGCGAGCTACTTCTGACCGAGCTTCGCGAACGGATTGTACGAGAACTGCGCCTGCTGCTTCTGGGGCGCGCCGCCTCCACCCTGCGCGTTCCGCGCGGGAGGCCGGCGTTCGCCGCGGTTCTGCGGGGCGTTGCCGCTCTGGGGCTGCTGGGCGTTGGGCTTCGCGTCGCTCCTCGCGCTCAAGCTGATGCGCTTGCGCGCCATGTCGACCTCGAGGACCTTCACGCGGAGTTTGTCGCCGACCTTCACGACCTCGAACGGATCCTTCACGAACCGATCGGCGATCTGCGACACGTGCACGAGGCCGTCCTGGTGGACGCCGATGTCCACGAACGCGCCGAACGCGGCGACGTTCGTGACGATCCCTTCCAGCATCATGCCCGGCTTCAGGTCCTCCATCGTCCGCACGTCGTCCCGGAACTTCGGGGCCTCGAACGTCGCCCGGGGGTCGCGGCCGGGCTTCTTCAGCTCGGCGAGGATGTCGTTCATCGTGAACTCGCCGACGCCGTCCGACTGGTACTTCTTCGGATCGATCCGCGCGATCGCGTCCGACCCGACGAGGGAGGCGACGGGCACGCCGAGGTCGGACGCGATCCGCTCGACGAGCGCGTAGCGCTCCGGGTGCACCGCGCTCGCGTCGAGCGGGTGAGCGCCGCCCCGCACGCGGAGGAAGCCCGCGGCCTGCTCGAACGTCTTCGGGCCGATGCCGGGCACCTCGCTGAGCGCCTTGCGGCTCGCGAACCGCCCCTTCTCGTTCCGGTGAGCCACGATGCGCTTGGCGAGGCTCGGGCCGATCCCCGCGACGCGCGCGAGGAGCGGGGCGCTCGCGGTGTTGAGCTCCACGCCGACCGAGTTCACGCAGCTCTCCACCACCTCGCCGAGCTTCCGCTCGAGCATCGCGGGGGACACGTCGTGCTGGTACTGGCCGACGCCGATGCTCTTCGGATCGACCTTCACGAGCTCCGCCAGCGGATCCTGGAGGCGACGCCCGATCGAGATCGCGCCGCGCACCGTGAGATCGAGATCCGGGAACTCTTCCCGCGCGACGTCGCTCGCGGAGTACACGCTCGCGCCCGACTCGCTGACCGGCACCACGAGCGCCGAGAGGCCCGCCGCCTTCAGCGTGTCCCGCACGAACGCCTCGGTCTCGCGGCCGTGCGTCCCGTTGCCGATCGCGACGGCCTTCACGTTGTGCTTCTTCACGAGGTCGATGACCGTCGCCCGCGCGCGCTCGACGGACGCGTCGCCCTGGACGAGGTAGATCGTCGTGTTCTCGAGGAGCCGCCCGGTCCCGTCCATGACGGCGCACTTGCAGCCCGTGCGCTGGCCCGGATCGATCCCGAGCACGACCTCCGTCCCGTAGGGCGCGGCGAGGAGCAGCTCGCGGAGGTTCTCCGCGAACACGCCGATCGCGCTCCGATCGGCGCCGAGCTTCAGCTCCACGCGGACGTCCACCTCGACGCTCGTCGCGAGCAGGCGCTTGTACGCGTCCTCCACGGCGAGGCGCAGCTCCGAGACCCACGGCGAGGCGCTGTTGCCCGCGCCCACGGCGCCGGCGATCTCCTGCGTGAGGCTCGGCACGTCCACCTCGAGGGACGCGCGGAGCACGCCCTCCGTCTCCCCGCGGCGAATCGCGAGGAACCGGTGGGACGGGATGCCCGCGATCTTCTCCTCGTACTTGGCGTACGTGTCGAACTTCGTGACTTTGTCCTCGTGCTCGCTGGTCTTCTGGACGCGCAGCACGCCCTCGCTCTGCATGCGATCGCGGACGCGCTTGCGGATCCCCGCGTCCTCCGAGATGCGCTCCGCGCAGATGTCGCGCGCGCCCGCGAGCGCGGCCTTCACGTCCGGCACCTCCTTCGCCGGGTCCACGAACCGGGACGCGACCTCGGCCGGAAGGAGATCCGCGCCGGACGTGGGGAGCGACCAGAGGATGTCCGCGAGGGGCTCGAGGCCGCGCTCCTTCGCGATCGTCCCGCGCGTCCGGCGCTTGGGCTTGTAAGGCAGGTAGAGATCCTCGACCTCCGCCTTCGTCGCCGCCGCGCGGAGCTTCTTCTCGAGCGCTTCGGTGAGCTTGCCCTGCTTCTTGATCTCCTCGAGCACGCTCGCGCGCCGCTCCTCGAGCTCGCTCAGGTACGTGCGCCGCTCCTCGATCTTGCGGATGTCCACCTCGTCGAGGCCGCCGGTCGCCTCCTTGCGGTAACGCGCGATGAACGGCACCGTCGCGCCTTCGACAAGCAGCTTGACGACCGCCGCGACGCCGGCGCGCGGGAGGTTCAGCTCGGCCACGATGAGGCCGAGGATCTGCGCGTCGAACGCGGCCTTGGCGGCGCTCACGGCGGCGGTGGAGGTCTCGGTGGAGGGCTGGCTCGACGTCTCGCTCATGGGGCCGAAACCCATAGCCCAGAGGCTAAACGAGTGTCCAGCCTCACGTCCTCACGCGATGTCTCGGCGCGGTGATCCGCAGCCCCGATCCCGACCCCTCGAGCGTCCTCTGGAGCACGAGCACGGTCGGGGCTCTACACCGGCGAGCGCGATTCTCAGAACAGCACAGAAGGTCAACCGGGCGTCTTCGCGGCTGTGTCTCTTCTCTCGTGATGAAGGATCGCGCGCGTTGATTCAGAGGCAGGTGAGGTAGCAGTTGCCCATCGAGACGAGGACGCCGGCCACGGGCTCGCAGCTCCGGAGGCACGTGCCGCCGTTCGCGCACGGTTCGCCCTCGTGCGTGCAGAAGAGTCCGCAATGATCGGGCTCGCCGTCCAAGCAGATCCCGGTTGCCTGCGGGTCGACGTCGTCCTTGAAGGTCACCGCGCAGCAGCCCGGGCAATTGTGGGGGTTCGCAGGATCGCAGAGCTCGATGCAGTACCGGAACACCGAGTTCGGGTTGCTCGTCTCGCACACCGAGAAGAGGTCGCCCTCACAGCACGGGCGTGTGAGGCAGGAGCTGCCCGTCCGCGAGCAATCCGCCGGCTCGCGCACGCAGGTCCCCGTCTTCTGGTTGCAGTACGGCGGATCGAACCCGAGGAAGCCGTTCGCGCCATGGTAGCCGCAGCACTCCTCGTCCGTCGCGCACGCGTCCCCCTCCGCCTTGCACGCGCCGCAGATGCCCACGCCGACGGTCGCGCCCACGCACGCGCTCGACCCGGGGTACCCACAACAGTCCACAGCGGAGGTGCACGCCGCGCCGTCCTCGGCGCAGAAGGGCTTCGAGTGGACGCACGCGAGCTTGGTTTGCCCGTACGTGTCGCCGCACTTGTCGCACGCGAGCTCGGTATAGACGTCGAGCCACGCGCGAACGTCGGAGGGTTTCCCCTCGGCGAGCAGGCCGTTGAAATGGTCGACGCACGCCGTCTTCGAGCCGCCGTACGTTTGAGCGACGTTCTCGCACGTGCACATCGCGCCGACGGCGCTCTTGAACTCGTCCGCGACCCCGACGATCTCGGCGCAGCTCGCGGCGAGGAGCAGCGCGAGCGGCACGAACGCGAACGCGAAGCGCGCGCGGGATCGGTGGGCGCGCGCGCCTCGCGGCGACGTGCGCGCCATCAGAACGCGCCTTGGAGGTCGATCCCGAGGGTGCCCGGCCCGACGACGGGCACGATCGCGCGGAGGCGCGGCGCGAGATCGGCGCGCTCGTCGAGCTCCGAGATCTTGCTCGTCGGCGCCGTGAGAAAGATCGTGAGCCCCACGGCGGTCACCGCGCCGCTCGCGATGAGGGTCCACTGGCTGATGTTCGCGTCGTCGATCGCGGTCGCGGACGCAGCGATCCCGGCCGCCGTGCAGTACCGATCGGTCGAGTTGGGCTTCGTCGCGCAGTTCTCGTCCACGGTGCTCTTCTCGCCGAGCGCGAGTCCGCCGAACGTGAACCCCACGCCGGCGCCGACGATCCCGGTGATCCCGACGACGAGCCCGGCGATCCGCTGGCCGTTGAAGAACGGGAGGGGCACCGCCACGACGTCCCCTCCTTTGTTCTCGTCCACCTGCTTGCGCTTCTGCTTCACGGTCGGCGCGCCGTCGTAGATCTTCTTCACGTCGATCGTGCGCTCCACCGTCTGTCCCTCGGCGAGCGAGATCGTCTGGTCCCAGAGGACCTCGTCGTGGAGTGTGACCTGGAGCACCGTGTCGCCGGGATCCACGGGGAGCGCCTCGCCGAACGTCCCCGCGGGGAGCTTTTGATCGCCGCGGTACACCTCGACGTCGGGCACGGGGTTCACCACGATGACCTTCAGCCTGGGAAGCCTCGGATCGAGCGCCGCGCGCCGATCGGTCGCGTACTTCAGGCGCTTGTCCTTGTTCTTCGTCGCGAGATCGATCGCGTGCCCGAAGTGCGCCCACGCGGTCGCGAGCCGGCCCTGCTGCTCCCTGCAATCCGCGGCGTTGAGGAGCGCGCCGAGGAGCTCCTCCTCTCGGAAGCTCGCCTCGAATTTCGGGCACGCCTCGGCGATGTGCCCCTCGCCCATGAGCCTCTTCGCGTCCTTGAAGAGCGCGTCCGCCGCGCCCGAGTCGGCGCGCGCGGTGCTCGCCGTGCACACGGAGAGCGCGGTCATCGCGAGCGGAAGGAGGGAGCGTAGCGGCGAACCCGAGCGCATTCGAGCGCGCCCAGCATACTGAAGACACCCGACGCGGTCAGCTTAGGTGCGGAGCCTCGTGCGTGGGCGCTCTCGACGCGACCCTACGTCCGGGCGGGGCACGCTCGGTCCGCGCCGCCGCTCGTCTCAATACCGGCTGTTCAGTTCGTCCCCGCCCGTGGTCGCGGGCGGGGCGCTCGTCGCGGGCTTCGCGCTCGCAGGCGGGTTGGTCGGGGGGGGTGCGGACGCCGGAGGGCGGGGCGCGCTCACGCCGGGTCGGGCGGGCTTGGTGGTGTCCACGGCCGCGACCGCGGACGCGGACGGGGCTACCGTCGCCGCGACGGACGCGGGCGGCTCCGGGGTCGTCGCGGGCGTCGCCGCGGCGCCGACCTCCACCCTCGTGGACGGTTGAGCGGGCGCGGTCTCCTTCGTCGTCACCGCGGGCTGCGCCTCCGCCGTCCCGATGGCGCGCGACGCGTCGTCCCGACGGGAGAACCAGAACAGGATGGCGCCGCCCACGATCACGGTCGCCGCGAGCGCGAGCAGGAGCTTCAGCGTGCTCCCGCGAGGCTCGGGCCGAGCGGTCGCCACGCCGGTCGTCGCGAGCTGGAGCTCCGTCTTCGAGAGCGAGTCGCGCGCGGGCGTGATCGACGTGCTGCGCGCCGGGATCGGGTTCGCGCGGAGCGAGGGCGCCGCGTCCGGGATGCCGAGCTCGCTGTCGAGCTGGAACGCGGCCGCGAGCGCGCGCACGGCGGCGCCGGCGGACGGGAACCGATCCGCGGGGTCGCGCGCGCAGCACTGGAGGAGCCACTCGTCGTACTTCGGACCGAGCGCGTAGCCCTTCTCCGTGGGCGTCTTCATTGGCTCGTAGACGATCTGGGCGATGAGCGCCGTCAGCGTCTGCGCGGTCCAGTAGTCGTCGTTCGTGAGCATCTTGTGCGCGATGAGGCCGAGCGCCCAGATGTCCGTCTGCGCGGACACCGCCTCGCTCTTCGCCTGCTCGGGCGCCATGAACATCGGCGTCCCGAAGATCTCTCCCGGGCTCGTCGCCGTCTTGTGCACGAGGTCCGTCGCGGCGCTCCCCGTGAACTTCGCGATCCCGAAGTCGAGGATCTTGAGGTGGGCCGAGCCATCCTCGCGTTGGGTCACGAAGATGTTCTCGGGCTTGAGGTCCCGGTGGATGATCCCGAGGCCGTGCGCCTTGTCGAGGACGCGCGCGATCTGGCGAAGGAACTGGACGACGTCCCTCGGGGGGAGAGAGCCGACGCGCGCGAGGTAGTGATCGAGATCCTCGCCCTTCAGGTACTCCATCACGAGGAACGGCGAGTTCTTCAGCTCCGGCGCGACGTCCGCGTCCGTCACGCGGACGACGTGATCGCTGTCGATCCGCGCGGGCGTCCGCGCCTCGCGGCGGAACCGCTCGAGCGCGTTCTCGTCCTTGATAACGGTGTCGAGCAGGGCCTTCAGCGCGAGGCGCTCGTCCGTGTGGATGTGCTGGACGAGGAACACCTGGCCCATACCGCCCGCGCCGAGCTGCTTCACCAGCCGGTAGCGCCCCGCGATGATCGTGCCGGAGGGCGGTCCCTCCCAGGTGTCACTGCTCATGGCTCCGCCACTTTTGACGTAGGTTGCCGGCGAATCGGAAAATCGTCACGGATTCGGTGCGCGCTCACGTCGAAAAGGAGCTCCGAGAGATGCGGCCCGTGCGGCGCTCGGGACGAGGGGCTCACCGCGTCACCCTCCGCGGCGATCCCTCGCGAAAACACGCTCGAAGAACGCGCGCCGCGCGCGCGTCTTACAGCCTCGCACCGCGCTCGGCGCGGTGGGGCGTGTGAGGTGTGAGCCACGGCCACCGTTAAGAAAGCACCGCTCATGAAGATCCCCATCCTACGCCCGCCGCATCCGCCCATGTATCTTACAAGCTTCGTGCCCATGAGCTCGCTTTCTGTGACTACCGCGCGATGTGCTGAGCCCTCTCCGAGGGCTCGGGCGTCTTTGGGAGAGCGATGAAATCTCGCACGTCCTCCCACGGCATCGGCCGGGCGCACCTCGCGCTCGTCCCGGCGCGTGAGGGGGAGGTTGGGGCGCAGCCGTCGAGCCAGCCCGAGCCGGAGCTCCAGCCGTCCATGGGCGCTCCGGACCCCATGATCGATCCGCTGGCCCATGCCAAGCGCGTTGGCGATCGGGTCGTCCTGAGCGCCGGCCTGTCGACGTTGACGGATGCTCAGCTGGTCCACCTCGCTCGGTCCGGGGACCGGCGCGCGCCCGAGATGCTGTACCGGCGTCACGTCGCGTTCGCGATTCACCTGGCGACGCGCATCGAGGGCTCTACCCGGGACGTCGAGGACATCGTCCACGACGCGTTCATCAAGGCGTTCACCCACATCCACGACCTCGCGGAGCCGAACGCGTTCAAGTCGTGGCTCGGATCGATCGTCGTGTTCGCGGTGCGCACGCGGCTCCGGCGCCTCCGCCTGATGAACATGCTCGGGCTCGGCCGCGGCGCCGATCCGGTCGATCTCGACTCGATCGCGAGCCACGACGCCTCGCCCCACACGCGCGCCCAGCTCGCCCAGATCTATGCGCTCCTCCGCACGCTCCCCACGGACGAGCGCATCGCCTGGACGCTGCGCGCGGTCGAGGGGCACGAGCTCGAGGTCGTCGCGCGGCTCACCAAGTGCTCCCTCGCGACGGTGAAGCGCCGCATCTCGCGCGCGCAGCGGTTCCTCGAGGAGCATTTCGTCACGGCGCCCGAGGACGCCGCCTCCAACGCGGGGGCGGGCGAGCCCGGCGCGGACGATGCACCCACGTCTTCGACACTCCCCTCGCTTCCTTCCAAGATTGCCCCTCGATTCCGAGCTTCGAAATGACCACGCCCCTGCCGCCCATCGATCCCGAAGACCTCAGCCAGCAGGCTGATCCAGAGCGCGTCGCGCGCATCTGGGCCCGCCTCGAGCCCGAGGTGTCGGCCATGGCGGCGCGGCGCGCGGGGAGCGCGGGGTGGAGCGATCGGCTGCGGCTCACGGGTCGGCCGCGCGCGACCACGTGGCTCGTCGCCGCGTCCCTCGGGGCCATGCTCGGGGCGGGCGTCTGGATCGGTCGGAGCTCCGCGCCGCGCGGCGCGGCGAACGTCGCGCTGCCCGTCACGGCCGAGAGCGCGACGACGCTCGACGTGTTCGCGTCCGGATCGAAGCCGCGCACGTTCGCGCTCCCGAACGGAGGGAGCCTCACGCTCGACCCCGAGTCCACGGTCGAGGTCGCGGAGCTGTCGGACGCGACGATCGTGCTGAAGCTCCTCCGGGGCACCGCGTCCGTGGACGGGACGCACCTCGCGGGCGGCTCCGTCTCCATCGTCGCGGGGGACGCGCGCATGACCGCGCCCGCGGGCGGCAGCATGGCGGTGCGCCGCAACGCGAACGACGTCGACGTCATCGCGATGGGCCGGCCCGTCGAGATCGACTCCCCGCTCGGGCACCGCGTGATCGCGAGCGGAGAGCGCCTCCACGCCGTCCCCACGCGCACGACGACCGCGCGCGTCGTCGCGCCCTCTCCCCTGCCGACGAGCCCGGTCAACGCGGACGCGGCCCCCGCGCCCTCGTGGCACGGCTCCCTCGCGCTCGCGCGCGATCCGGACGGCTCCGAGCCCGTCGCGAACCCACCGTCCGCGAACAACGAGCCGAAGCCCTCGGAGGAGCCCGCCGACTGGCTCGCGAAGTACCAGGCGGACAACTGGCGAGGAGCCCTCAAGTCGCTCGACGAGTCGGGCGGCGCGTCGAGCGCGATCGATCGCGCGCGGTCTCCCGGTGAGCTCGCGATCCTCTGCGATCTCATGCGCCAGGCGAAGCGCGGGGAGCTCTCGATCAAGGCCGCGAAGCGCATCGTGGACGAGTTCCCGGGGGACCCGTCGGCCCCGAGCTTCGCGATCACCCTCGCGAACCTCTACTCCCAGGCGGGGCAGCCCGAGCTCGCGAACGAGTACCTCGCGCGCGCGGGCAAGAGCCCCCTCCAGGAGGACGTGGTGTGCCGTCAGCTCCGCGAAGGGTCGCCCACCGATCCCGCGATCGTGTCGCTCGCGCGCCAGTACGTCGCCAAGTATGGCGCGACGACGTCGACGTTCCCCGCCGTCTGCCTGCCGGACGCCGAGTCGATCGTGAGCGACGCGGACGCCGAGCCGAAGCCCGCGGATCCCTCCACATCGCCGACGCCGAGCGCCTCGTCGTCCAGCCCATCGCCGAGCGCCTCATCGTCGAGCTCCTCGTCCACGACGTCGTCGAGCCCTCCGTCCACCGCGTCGTCGAGCGGCGCGCCTCCCGCCTCGTCCGCGCCCAAGGCGCGGAGCGCGGTCGCCGCCCCGAGTGGTTCGGCGAGCGCGCACCCGGCACCCCCTTCGAAGTAGCGCTCGCCCCGGCCGTTCGAGCGGAGCCATGCCGCTTGACAGGGTGGGGACGAGCCTGTACACAACGCGCCCCTTTGGAAGCGGGTTCGCCCGACGAGTCATGACAACGAACGAAGCAACCACGGCGGCGACGCCGAAGCAGACCTCCCCGATCCAGAAAACCTTCTCCGCGAAGAAGGAGCAGGCAGAGCTCGATCGCAAGTGGTGGGTCGTCGACGCGACGGACCAGCCCCTCGGTCGCCTCGCGAGCAAGGTGGCGATGGTCCTGCGCGGCAAGACGAAGCCGACCTACACGCCCCACGTGGACGCGGGCGACTTCGTGATCGTCGTGAACGCCCACAAGATCAAGCTCACGGGTCGCAAGCTCGAGCAGAAGAAGTACTACCGGCACAGCGGCGAGCCGGGTGGTTTCCGCGAGGAGAAGTACGCGGACCTCCTGAAGCGCAAGCCCGAGCTCCCGATCACGAAGGCCGTGAAGGGGATGCTCCCGAAGAACATCCTGGGCCGCGAGCTCCTCACGAAGCTCAAGGTCTACGCGACCGCGGATCACCCGCACGCGGCGCAGAAGCCGCAGCCCCTCAAGTAGTCCCGCGACGAGTCGCGGCAGAGAAGAACAAGAAACGACCATGACCGACCAGCGCATCTATTCGACGGGCAAGCGGAAGACGGCAGTCGCTCGCGTGTGGCTCAAGCCGGGCAGCGGCAAGATCACCGTGAACGACCGCCCCGCGGACGAGTACTTCGAGCGAGAGACCTCGCGGATGATCATGCGTCAGCCGCTCGAGCTCATCGAGGTCCTCGAGGACTACGACGTGACGGCGTCCGTCGCGGGCGGTGGTCACTCCGCGCAGGCCGAGGCGATGCGTCACGGCATCGCGCGGGCCCTCTGCGTCGCTGATCCGGAGCGCCGTCCGCCGCTGAAGCGCGCGGGGTTCCTCACGCGGGACGCGCGGAAGAAGGAGCGCAAGAAGTACGGTCAGCCGGGCGCCCGCAAGCGCTTCCAGTATTCGAAGCGCTGATCCGAGAGGCGTGAGCCCGAAGATCCTGGTCATCGCGAACGCGCGCGCGCGCGGGCTCGCGACGGACCCTTCGAGGCTCGCGTCGCTGGATCGTGTCACCCGAGGCCGCGCGAAGCTCGCGGTCACCGAGCGCGTCTCCGAGGTTGGAGGCGCGCTCGACGCGTTTTTGTCTGCGGAGGGCGCGCTCGATCTGCTCGTCGTGGCGGGCGGGGACGGCGCGTCCATGTCGGCCGCGAGCGCGTTGGCCCCGCGCATACGCGCCGGCCTCCCGCCGCCGATCGTCGGGCTGCTCCCGTTCGGGACGGTGGGCACGGTGGCGCGCAACTTCGGGCCTCGCGTGCGCGGGCTCGGCGCGCCGGGCGACTCGCTCGCGCTCCTCGAGCGTTGGCTCGAGGCGCCGGACGCGATCCGCTGGACGGAGAGGCCGATCGTCCGGGTGCGCGAGGTGCCCGCGGAGGGGCCCGAGATCGAGCGCCACGGGTTCATCTTCGGGACGGGGCTCGTCGCGCGGTTCTTCGAGGCGTACGAGGCGGGGGGCGCGAACGGCATCCCCCTCGCGGCGCGCATCGTCGCGCGCATCTTCCTCGAGTCGTTCACCGGCGGGCCGCTCGCGCGCCGCATCCTCACGCCCATGCCCGCGGCGCTGGAGGTCGATGGGGGGCCTCACCTGGCGGGGCGCTACTCCCTCCTCTGCTGCTCCGTGGTTCCGGATCTCGGGCTCCGCATGCGCGTGAACTACCGCGCGGGCGAGCGCCTCGATCGCCTCCACCTCGTCGCGAGCTCGCTCCCGCCCACGGCGCTCGGGCCGCGGATGCCGCTCGTCATGATGGGCCGATCGATCGGGGGCCGAGACCACGTGGACGCGCTCGTGGAGGAGTTCTCGCTCCGCTTCGACGGGGAGGGCCCGTACGTCCTCGACGGGGACATGTTTCGCGCGCGCGAGGTGCGCGTGTCCGCCGGGGCGACCCTCCGGATCATCGGAGCGTAGAGCACGGACCCCGTCGAAGCGCCCCCTGGATCCCGGAGGCCTCGTCGCTCTGCGGCGGAGAGCGGCGAGACCGGAGCGACGACCCCACTCCGAGCGACGGTGGCGCGGTCGTCCGTCGCCCCGCGTTTTCGCGCGCGAAGCTCCGCCGTGGTAAGACGAGGCCCCATGATTCGGCGCCTCGCGCGATTCTCGCTCGCTCTCGTCAGTCTGTCCGCGGTGGCGGGGTGCGGCGTCAGCGCCGCGGTGAAGGCGGCGCGAGACCACGACATCCCGGCGCTCGCGAAGGCCCTCGAGGCCGAGGCGAAGAGCGGGAAGCTCGACGACGGTGAGGTGGAGGACGTCGCGCGGGCGCTCGCGAAGAGCGAGATCCGGGAGGCGAAGGGCGATCCCGGGGTCGTCGTCATCGAGTCGATGGGCGAGTGCGCCGACAGCGTGGAGGGCGCGCTCGACGCTCGCTCCGAGAAGGACGACGACGTCGCGGCCGCCGCCGGGGCGATGCTCCTCTCCCACAAGCTCGTGAGCGCGGACGAGTACGCCGATCTCGCGATCGAGAAGGACCAGCGCCCCATGTTCCGCGCGCTCGGCGTGATCGGAGGGCCGCGCGTCGTGCAGGTGCTGCGCGATCTCTGGAACACCGCGGACTCCGGGGGGCGCCGCGCCATCGCGATCGCGTGGGCCTCGCCGAAGACGTTCGACGCGGGCGGCAAGGAGGAGCTCCTCTGGGCCGCGCAGCACGCCGAGGGGGACGGCGGGATCTACGCCTCCATCGCGCTCGCGCGCGCCTCGGGCGCGGGCTCGGAGGAGCAGGGCGCGGCGCTCGGCGTCCTCACGCGCGCGATCAAGCTCGGGACGCGCTCCGAGCGCGTGAGCGCGATCAGCATGTCGCCGAGCTCGAACGAGGTCCTCGACGCGATCCGCTTCGCGAAGGACGACAGCGACGTCGGCATCTCGCTGGTCGCCTGGAGCCGCCTCCACACCGAGGGGACCTCGGACGAGGTGAAGACCTCCATCGACAAACTCTTCGACATCGCGAAGGGCGAGCACCCCGAGGCGCCGCGCGCGCAGGAGGAGCTCGCGTGGTTCGGGGAGGCCCGCGTGAAGCCGCTCCTCGAGAAGCAGCTGAAGAGCGACAACGGGTACGCGCGCGTCGTCGGCGGGCGGGGGCTCATCGCGCTCGGCGAGTTCGTGAAGGCCGCGCCCAACCTGGGCGACGCGTCGACCGACGTGCGGGTCCAAACCGCGTGCGCGATCCTCGGCAAGCGCGACCGATGAACCCCCTCAAGATCGCGCTCCCCAACAAGGGTCGCCTGTTCGAAGAGGTGAAGAGCACGCTCTCCGACGCGGGCCTCGAAGTGCGCGCGGCCTCCGATCGCGCGCTCACGGCCTCGCTCGGCGGCGAGTTCACCGCGCTCTTCGTTCGCGCCCAAGACATCCCCGGGTTCGTCGCGGACGGCGCCGCGGACGCGGGGATCACGGGGTGGGACTGCGTGTCCGAGTCGGGGCGAGTCCTCGAGTCCCTCCTGGATCTCGGGTTCGGACGGTGTCGCCTCGTCGTCGCGGGGCGCGCGACCGGGCCCGCCACGATCGAGGGCGTCGCGGACGGCGCGGCCGTCGCGACGAGCTTCCCGAACCTCGCGGAGGCGTTCTTCAGCGCGCGCGGGAAGAACGTCCGTGTCGCGACGATGTCGGGCGCCGCCGAGGTGGCCCCGCACCTCGGGATCGCCGATCTGATCGTCGACCTCGTCTCGACGGGCTCCACGCTGCGCGTGAATGGCCTCGTCGAGCTCGCCACCGTCCTCGAGTCCTCGGCGCGCCTCGTCGCGCGCCCCCGCGCGGAACGATCCGACCACGCGGTGAAGGCGCTCGACGAGCTCGCCGTCGCGCTCGAGTCGGTCGTGCGCGCGCGGAGCCAGCGCTACCTCATGGCGAACGCGCCGCGCGCGAAGCTCGACGAGATCGCGCGCGTGCTGCCCGGCCTGAACGGACCCACGGTCGTCGACCTGAAGGACGAGGTGTTCGTCGCCGTGCACGCCGTCGTCGCCGAGCGCCTCGTCTACCGCACGATCGCGCGGCTCAAGGAGCTCGGCTGCGAAGGGATCCTCGTCACGCGCATCGAGAGGCTCACGCCATGAGCCTCGCTCCGAGGTGGACCGGCAGCTTGAGCCGCCTCCCCGCGGGGGATCGCCGCGAGCTCGTGCGCCGCGTCCCCGTCGGCCGCTCCTCGGACGTGACGGCGCGCGTGGAGGCGATCCTCGGCCGCGTCGAGCGGGACGGGGATCGCGCGCTCGTCGAGATCACGCGCGAGGTGGACGCCGTCGAGCTCCGCGCGATCGAGGTGCCGCGCGCCGCGCTCCGCGAGGCGTTCGACGCGCTCCCAAAGGAGATCGCGGCCGCCCTCGCGCGCGCGCGGCGCAACATCGAGCGCGCGCACGCGGCGTTCGTGCCGAAGACGATCGAGGTCGAGACCGAGCCCGGCGTCGTGGTCGGTCGGCGGCCCGATCCGCTGTCCGCCGTGGGCGTGTACGCTCCGGGCGGGCGCGCCGCGTACCCGAGCAGCGTCCTCATGGGGGCGGTGCCCGCGCTCGTCGCCGGGGTCCCGGAGATCATCGTCTGCTCTCCCCCGGGCAAAGACGGGCGCCCGTCGAGCGTGGTGCTCGCTGCGGCCCACCTCGCGGGAGCGACGCGCGTGTTCGCCCTCGGCGGCGCGCACGCGATCGGCGCGCTCGCGTTCGGCACGGAGACCGTGCCCAAGGTGGATCGGATCGTCGGCCCGGGGAACGCGTACGTCGCCGAGGCGAAGCGACAGGTCGCGGGGTTCGTCGGGATCGACTCGCCCGCGGGGCCGAGCGAGATCCTCGTCGTCGCGGACGCGAGCGCGACGCCGGCCGCGATCGTCCGCGAGATGATCGCGCAGGCGGAGCACGATCCCGAGGCGAGCTGCGTCGCGGTCGTCGTCGGCGAGGCGCTCGCGCGCGCCGTCCTCGACGGGCTCGCCCGCGCGGAGCCCGCGCGCGCGGAGATCGTCGCGTCGGCGCTCTCGTCGCGGGGCGCGGTGCTGCACGTCGACGCGCTCGACGAGGGGCTGACGTTCATCGCGGAGTACGCGCCCGAGCACCTCCTCCTCGCGGTCTCCGATCCGGACGTGGCCCTCCCACACGCGATCCGGAGCGGGACGGTGTTCCTCGGGGAGAGCGCGTCCGTCGCGTTCGGGGACTACATGACGGGCGCGAACCACGTGCTGCCCACCGCCGGGTTCGCGCGCTCGATGTCCGGGCTCTCGACGCTCGACTACTTCCGCTTCACCACCTACCAGCGCGTCTCCCCGGAGGCGGCGGCGCGCATGAGCGCGGACGTCGCGCGCCTCGCGGACGCGGAGGGGCTCCCGGGGCACGCCGCCGCCGCGCGCGCGCTCGGGGGCGAGGGCGGGCGATGACGCGCCGGATCGCGGCCGAGGAGCTGGTGCGCCCCGCGTACCGCGCGATGGACCTCTACGCGCCGCTTCGAAAGCCGTGCGCGATCGACCTCTCCGACAACACGAACCTGCGCGGCGTCCCGCCGAGCGCGAAGGCCGCGCTCGCGGACGTGGTGGGGTCGACCGTCACGCGGTACCCGTCCCTCTACGGCGCGGAGCTGAAGCGCGCGATCGGCGCGTACGTCGGCGTGGACCCCGAGAACGTCGTCACCGGGTGCGGCTCGGACGACATCCTCGACTCGGCGATCCGGGCGATGAGCGAGCCCGGGGACGCCATCGCGTTCGCGGATCCCACGTTCCAGATGCTCTCGAGCTTCGCGTCGATGAACAGCCTCGAGGCGCGCGTGGTCCCGCTGCTCTCGCCGGAGCGCGACCGAGACATCGACGACGACGGGCTCGTCCGCGAGAACGCGCGGATCACGTACGTCTGCTCGCCGAACAACCCGACCGGATCGCTCGCGAGCCCGCGGGCGATCGACAAGCTCCTCGAGAGCGCGCGCGGCGTCGTGATCGTCGACGAGGCGTACGTGGAGTACGCCATCGGGGCGGGCGTCGCCGAGAGCCTCGTGCGGCGCGCGCCCACGGAGCCGCGCCTCCTCGTCGTGCGCACGCTTTCGAAGGCGTTCGGGCTCGCGGGGCTGCGCGTCGGGTACGCGGTCGGTCCGCGCGCGCTCGTCGACGCCGTCGAGAAATCGCGCGGGCCGTACAAAGTGACCGCGATCGCCGAGCGCATGGCGGTCGCCGCGCTCGATCACGATCGCGAGTGGGTGCGTGAGTCGGTCGCCGAGGTGCTCGAGAGCCGCGCCAAGTTCGAGGTCTTCCTCCGGGAGATCGGCCGGGCGCCGCTCCCTTCGGCCGCGAACTTCGTCCTGGTCCCGATCGATCGCGCGGTCGAGCGCGGCCTCGCGCTGCGCGAGCGCGGCGTGGCGGTGCGGCCGTTCCCGAGCGTGCGCGGCGTGGGGGACGCGCTGCGCATCTCCGTGGGACCCTGGGGCCTCATGGAGCAGACGCTCTCGACGTTCGAGGCGGTGCTCGCGTGATCGGGCGCGTGTCGATCGTCGACACGGGCGCGGGGAACCTCCACTCGCTCGGCAAGGCGCTCGCCCGCCTCCTGCCGGACGCGACGGTGGAGATCGTCACCGGGGCGCCGCCGCGCGACGCGCTCCTCGTGCTGCCCGGCGTCGGCGCGTTCGGCGCGGCCGCCGAGCGGCTCGCGCCCGCGCGCGCCGAGCTCCGCGCCGCGATCCGCGATGGGCAGCCCGCGATCGGCATCTGCCTCGGGATGCAGCTGCTCTTCGAGTCGAGCGAGGAGGGGCCGGGCGAAGGGCTCGGCGTGATCGAGGGCCGCGTGACGCGGCTCCGCACGCCGCGCCTGCCGCACATGGGCTGGAGCCGCGTGCGCGCGGACGCGCCGTGGCTCGCCGCGGCGATGCCGGACGCCCTCTACTTCGCGCACTCGTTCGCCTGCCGACCCACGGATCCGGGGAGCGTCCTCGCGACGGCGGAGGTCCCGGGGGATGCGTTCCCGGTCATCGTGCGGACGGCGAATGCGATCGGCTGTCAGTTCCACCCGGAGAAGAGCTCCGCGCCCGGGCTCGCGCTGCTCGGGCGGCTCGTCCGCGAGGTCACCGCGTGAGGGCGCTTCCGGCGATCGATCTTCGCGCCGGCGCGTGCGTGCAGCTCGTCGGCGGGGACTACGCCGCCGAGCGCGTGCGCGTGCCCGATCCGGTCGCGCAGGCGCGCGCGTTCCGCGACGCGGGGTTCCGCGCGCTCCACGTCGTCGACCTCGACGCGGCGACGGGGCGCGGAGACAACGCGAGCGTCATCGCGTCCATCCTCGACGCGGGCATGGGCGAGGTGCAGGTCGGGGGTGGGCTCCGCTCGGTCGAGCGGGCGCGCGCGCTCGTCGATCGAGGCGCGTCGCGCGTCGTGGTCGGGACGCGCGCGGTGGAGGACGCCGCGTTCCGTGCGGAGATCGCCTCCGCGCTCCCGGGGCGCGTGGTCCTCGCGCTCGACGTGCGGGGCACGGAGGTGCTCGTGCGCGGCTGGAGCGGTGGGAGCGGGCTCGACGTGTTCGCGCTGCTCGGCGCGATCGCGGACGTCCCCCTCGCGGCGGTGCTCGTCACGGCGGTGCACGTCGAGGGGACGATGCAGGGCGCGGACGCCGCGCTGATGACGCGCGTCGCCGCCGCGTCCCCCGTCCCGGTCATCGCGTCCGGCGGCGTGGGCTCCGAAGAGGATCTCGCGGCGCTCGCGGCCGCGGGCTGCGCGGAGGTCGTCATCGGCATGGCGATCTACACGGGGGCGCTCGATCCGCGCCGCGTGGCGGCGACGTACGCGAGCTGATCTGCGGGTCGAGCGCGTCGCGGCCGGCGCGCCCGGGATCGCGTGGGTGGTGTAGCCTCGTCGCGACAGATGGCGACGATCCGGCGCAGGACCAAGGAGACACGCATCGAGGTGCGCGCGGCGAAGGCCGCTGGAGGCTCGGCCGCGGTGCGCGTGGAGATCGCGTCGTTGGCGAAGGGGGAGCGGGAGCGGCTGCCGTTCTTCGAGCACATGCTCACCGCCTTGGCGACGTACGCCGCCGTCGATCTCGACCTCGTCGCGGAGGGGGATCTGCGCCACCACGTGATGGAGGACGTCGGGCTCGCGCTCGGCCGAGCGCTCCGCGAGATCACGCCGGAGCACGCCGCGCGCTACGGGGAGCAAACGATCCCGATGGACGACGCGCTCGTCACCGCGGTGATCGACGTCGGCGGCCGCCCGTTCTTCGTGGGCGCGCTCCCCAGCCGGCTCTACACGCACGTGCTCCAGTCGATGACGGTCACCCTCGGCGCGACGCTGCACCTGCGCGTGCTCGACGGACACGACCGGCACCACGTGATCGAAGCGGCCTACAAGGCGACCGGCCTCGCCCTCCGCAAGGCGCTCGCCCTCGGTGGGGACGTGTTCAGCACGAAGGGGCGCATCGACTGGGAGGTCGAGCGCTGAGTAAGATCCCGCACGTCGACGTCAGGGGGCCCGGTACCCGACGCGGGATCACGGGGACGTCACGACGCGAACGTTCGGGCTGATCCGGTAGCCCTCGTCGAACCGCTCGAGCGCGCCCGCGAATCCCAGGCGTCGGAGACGCGAGATCACGACGTAGACACGGTTTCGCGCGGCCTCGAAGATCGGTCGCTCGCCGGGCCAACCGGCTTCGACGAGCTCCCAGACGTCGAGCGTCGTGCCCGGCGCGTCCAACCGGGCGCGCGCGAGCGCAAGCGCGACGCGGCGCTGCGCCCGCGCGAGTGGTTGTCGCGCGCCACCGGACGGCTCGATCCAGATGGCGTCGGGACCCAGGAGGAGTGTTCGCGGTGCTTCACTCTCCGGGGGTTCATCCGAGTCCCAGTCGGCGGAGGGCGCTTTCGCGCCCCCGGCGAACGGAGGGGACCGTCCATCGGGATCGAGCAGCCGTCGGATCGTCTGGGTCAGTCCTTCCGGATCGAGGGGCGAGTCGAGGAGCTCTCGGATGCGAACCGACACCCGGATCGCCTCCTCGATCGGCGGGCGGTCCGCGGGGAAGTTGTGGAGGATTTGGGTCTCGAAGAACCGGAGGTGCTTCGCAAGCTCGTCGTCCCCGGGGGCCAGATGTCCGGAGATGACCCGGCCGACCATCGGGAGAATGTCGAGGTGCACGAGGTACGACCGCAGCCAAAGGAGAAGGGCGACGTAGTCCCCCATCGGTGAAGGGGGCGAGCCGGCTGCGACCTCGGGTGCGCTGAACACGGGCTCGCCGGCTTCGACGAAGCCCGACTCGTCGAGCGCTGCGACGTTGTGACCGAAGCCGAACGCAGCCAGACGGCCGTCCCGCGCGAAGAGAAGGTTCCCGTTCGCGAGGACGCCGAGGCAGCTCGGGCCGCCGGTCGCGTCGTCACGAGCGGCGTGGCCCGCCTGGAGCGCGTGCCGCAGCTCCGTTCCGAGCGTGTCGCCAATGGCATACGGTAGGCGAACGCGGGTTTCGGCGAGCAGGCGAACCATCTCGAAGCCGTCGACGTCGGCCGGAAAGTCGAGACAGACCCACGGCACACCCGCGTCGGAAGTGCCGTGTGACAACGTCTTCGGGACGAGGGAATGGTCGATGGCCGCGTGCGCACGCGCGAGCTTTCCGAGCGCGGACGCTGCCCGATCGCGGTCGTGTGGTTTCGGCGAGAACACCACCGTGACGGGCGCTTGATCCTCGAGCCGGCGGCACGCGACCACATGGAATGCGCCTCGCGAGCGAATGGGCATGGGTGTGGTGAACGACCCGAGGAACGCGCCGTTCTTCGCCCGATTCGTCTGCACCGCGCGAGCGTATCGGACGGGCTACCACGCTGGCGACACAACGGAGTCGACGTCTCGGTAGCCTGCGGAGCTCATGTGTCGCGCGCGTGTCCGATCCACGGCACATCCAGCCCCAACCACTTTGCGGTGGCGAGCGACCCTCTGTGCTGGGCGAGTGCAACGGCGATCGAGCTCGACGTGATCGCTGGCGGCGTCTTCTCCGCGGCTCGACGCCTTGTAAGATCTTGAAAGGGCCGCGGCGCGGACCGTCCGTGTCGAACGATGGACACCGAAAGGCAGCCATGACGACACGCGAACGCACTCTTTCTTTGGGCCTCATCACCCTCGCTGCCATCGCCGTGGGGGGCTGTGGATCGCCCCGCGGAGACGGAACGGGAGGCGGCGGTGGCGGGGCAGCGAGCTCGACGTCCTCTTCCACGGGCACGGGGTCTGCGTGCAGCGTCGCGACCCCGGAGGGCTGCCTCTACGCGCCTACTGCCGTCTACGAGGAGGGGATTGCGGAAGAGGTGCTCACCGAGCCGGATGCGATCGGCGGTCCACGCGACGTCCCGGTCGCCTATCACATCCCGAAGGGGGCGACGGGACCTCTGCCCATCGTGATCCTTTCGCATGGCGGCGCGACCGGTCACACGGATCCGACGACGAGCCTCAACGAGTGGGCCTCGGTCTTCACGCGGGCGGGCTACTTCACCGTGTCGATCGCCCATGTCCCGGCGTCCGACGCGCAGCGAGCGGAGCTCTGCGCGTCCCTCGGCGTCGCCGACTGCACGATGTTCAAATACTTGAACTGGTACCGCCCGCACGACATCGCGCGGGTGTTGGATCGCCTCGAGGAGGTCGCCAGCAAACCCTCGCCACCCGCCGAACTGGACCTCACGCGAATCGCCATCGCGGGACACTCCGCGGGCGCTGGCGCGACCATGATGGAGGCGGGCGCGAGCCGCGAGTACATCCCTGGGATGCCGACTGTCTTCGACGATCCGCGGCCGATCGCCTTCCTGACGTATTCACCTCAAGGCCCGGGATCGGAGGGCTTCACGGAGAGCTCGTTCGGCGCGATCTCCCGCCCCCTCCTCCTCGGCACCGGAGCCGGGGACGACACGGAGGGCGACACCCCCGAGACCCGTATCCGTCCGTTCGATCTCATGCCGCCTGGCGACAAGTTCAAGATCTTCATCGACGACGTCGACGCGCTCCACACCGTGTTCGAGCACAAGACCGACAATTGCGAGAAGAGCGCCACCCCGGAGCGCTGCGCGCAGTTTCTCTCGTGGCTCGACGCGACCGCGCTCGCGTTCGTCGACACCTACCTGCGCGGCGACGAGCGCGCGGCCGCCTATCTGCGGAGCCAAGACGTCGCTGTGGCGAGCTCCGGCGTCGCTCAATGGACGACGAAGTGATCGATTTTCGGGTGATCGAGCGATCCTTCCCGGCCGCGCTTCGTCACGTTCGGCGCGCGCTCGCTCTGTCTCCGCGGCGCGGCGCTGGCGGTCGCGCGTCGGCTCGGGAGCAAGCCGAGCTCGAGCTCGCGGCGCCCTCCATGTCGCGCCTCCCGACGCGACGCCGGGCGTCGAAATAACGATGCTCGGCGGTGACACCGACGCCTACGCCGGCAAACTCTATGTGATCGGGGGGATCCCCACGTCGGAGGAGGTCCGATCCGGCCGGCCGGCATCTGACCCAAGCTCAAACGAGCGAAGCCACCGCGCGAGCGAGGGCCAGATGCTCCGCCTCGGAGGGCAGTCCGAGCGAGGCGCGGGTGGTCTCGCTCACGAGCGCGCGAGACGCGAGCAAGCGGCGGCGCGCGTCTTGCTTCGCGGCTGCGACTGCGTCGCGACTCGGGGCGTCGAGGATCGTGGTGAAGAATCCGTCCACATCCGCGGCGAGCGAGGCGTGCGCGCGCTCGTCGATCGCGATCTGCGCGAACGCCTCTCGAACGTCTCCTTCGGCGGCCCGCTCGGCTTGAAGCGTGGCGACGGCGGCGCCGAACGTCTCGAACACGCATCCCTCGACGGCGTTCTCGAGCGCGACCTCGAGCGCCGGTCGGGCGCGGAGCCGTCGTGCTCGCAGTGGTCGCGGTTCGGCCCCGCGTGCGCGAGCGAGGGATCGCACGACGCGTGCGTGGCGGATCTCGTCTGCGCGAGCGGCGCGCGCGCGATCGACGAGTGCCCAGGGCGCGCCGAGCGCCTCGAGCTCGCGCGCGAGGCGCTCGAACGCGCCGATCGACGCGGCCTCGAGCTCGGCCATCTCGGCGAGGAAAGCTCCTTCCTGTGTCGAGGAACGCGCCCGCCTACCGGCGAATCCCTCCGGCCGGCGCCCGCACGTGTGCACCTCGGGCATCTCCTGCCAGACGTTCCAGGCGAGGTGGCTCGACACGACCGTCCCGTCAGCCTCGAGCACGACGGTCTCCGTCTTCGTCCGCTCGATGCCGATCTGCTGGGGCGACGGGGGCGGACACGGCAAGCCCTCCGCGTCTGCTTGCGGACAGCACGGTGGGGCAGCCATGAACGTGGACGAGGACCGCGTGCGCTCCCAAGCGATTTGGCACACGATCCTGCCACCCTCGCGCGCCTCGGCTGTGACGTCCTGGGAGAATGGACTCCCGGGGGTCTCGAGGCTGACGTCCCTGAGCTTCGGTCCGGTCGGATCCAGCGCGACCCTGTCGCGGTAGACGGCGCAAAGGGCTCGGGGATCCCCGGGTGGAAAGCTCGAGGCGAGGGTCGTGCTGATCGGGACGGCGGTCGGTTCGTTCTCCGTCTGGCGGACACGCGTGACGGACGCGGCGCACGCGGTGCACACGGCGCTCGCGAGGATGGCGGACACGAGCTTCACGATGCGCGCGTCGAGATCGTTCGACATGGAAAGGGATCCTCTTTGGGGTTCGGGTCAGCGAGCGTCGTGATCGCGTCCGCGACGACTTGTATTGCTGCGGCGGCGAAGCCCGAGCTGTTGGTGCGCTGCATGTCTCGAATCGCTGACGACGCCTGAAGCTGCGCGCGGGTGCGCAGCTCTTCGCGAGGGACGGCAGGAGTGCCAACACTCGTCGCGGGGACGACCAGCTCAGGACCGCGCGGTACGGCAGCGCCCGTCGCTGCAAGAGCCATTGTCTGCTACTTGGCTTTCAGCTGCGCGGTCACCCACTCCTTGATTAGGTTGTCGGGCACCATGCTCGCCAAGAAGCGCCCCGCCGCGCCGTTCTCGGTAGTGTAGGAGGAGGGGCAGTCCCTCGCGGCGACGAAGTGCTTCTTCGCGAGTAGCTTCGAGGTGCGGCGCCGGTAGACCTCCACGTCGAGATCGATGGCGTCCAGCACGACGTCGAGCGTGCCGAGCGAGCCGGCATTGTACTTGCCGCACTTGATCTCGTGCTTGTCGATCGAAGTAAAGGCGATCGCGTCGACATCGCGGAAGGTCTTGGCGGTGCCGAGGACGGACGAGCTGTGCGTGTCGAAGAAGAGGATCGCTTTGAGCCGCGGGTCGCCCGCGTCTTCGCCCGCGTACACGATCGGGGTTCGGGCGGCGCCGCCCAATCCGCGCTCGAGGGCGGACGGGGGGACCTCCGCGCTCACCTTCGCCTCGGCGACGGCTCCGCTCTTGAACGTGAGCTTGAGCGGCAGGTCGACGGAGACCGTGGGCATGTGCCCGGTGAGCACCGAGAGCGGCATATCCCCTATCGCGTTGCCGATCGGCACACGGACCTGGCCATTCACTGGCTGAACGGCGGTGCCGAGCTCGACGCGCTCGAGCCCGCTGCCCGCCAGCAACAGGGCAGCTTCGGTTTGCCAGGGGATCGAGCCCTCGCACTTCTCGGCGCCGCATTGGATGGTCGTGACGTTTTCTTTGGTCTTCGCGCTGACGTTGGCCTTGTACTCGAACGTCAGCGTGGTCGACTTCGACTTGCCGAAGAGCGCGTCCTCGGTCGCCGTGAACTCGAAGGTATAAGTGCCTGCCTGCGGCTCCAGTCGGATTGGAAAGTTGGCCAGCCCATCGGCGTCGCTTTGATACTCGCCGCACCTCGGCTTGCAGACGATGCGCGCTTTGGGCGATGACGTCACCGTCACCCAGAGGTGCTGCGCCCAGTCGCCGTCTTCGACGCGGCCCGCCTCGGCCTTCACATCGAACGACGCCTTGCCACACCCGGCGGCCCACAGCGCCAACGAGGCAAGACCCGCGACGACGCCGCGCGACTTCATGGGCGAAGACGTGAACGGAGCCACCGGAGAGCAGGCGTCGATGGGGTTCTCCCTCGAACTCGAGCGCGTTCGTTCGGGTTTCAACATGTTCGGTGCTCTAGCGCGCGGCGCCCTCGTTCGCGCGCCAATGAACCGTCGTTCCCCGCCAACCTGGACGGACCCCGGGCCCCATGGGGGGGCGGGCGCCAGGAGCCATTTCCTCCGCCTCGCGTGACGGTGGTGGCCCGAGCGTCGACTGAAGGAGGCAGACCATGAAACTCCCCCTTCCGTCGTTCGCCCCCGTCGTCCTCCTCTCCTCGTCGATCGCGGTCAGCCTGTTCACCGGCGGCTGCTACGTCCAGATTCACGGCCGCGCGTCGAACCCGAGCCCGGGCGTCGTCGAAGCGCCTTCGGCCCCGTCCGAGCCGGTGGGGATCGCGATCCGCTATGACCACTTCGTCGACGGCCGGTTCGACGGCCACGTCGAGTTCCTGCGGGTGGATTCGGAGTTTCAGCGGGCGAGCGCGTCCACGAAGCCGGCTGCGGAGCACGGCACGATGAAGAACACGGCCAACGGTCGAACCGGCACGTGGACGATCCAAGGTGACCGCCTCGTGATGCGGTGGCCGACCGAGTCGGCGCCGGGCGGCGCGTGGGTGGACGACGTCGTCCTCTCGAAGGACCGCGCGATGTACGAAGGCACGAACAACGTAGGGAGCCGTATCGTCGGGACCCGGACGAGCGATCCCGTCGTCCGCCCGACGCTCCCGCCGGCGCCTTCGAGCACCGACGAGGAGTTGCCCCTTCCCATCCCGGGCGACCCGGTCGAACACCGGCCCGACGGCACGTGTTGGCAATCGCCCCTTCTCCTCGGCAGCGGCGACCTCCGACCGGTGTTGGTGCCCGCCGTGCAAGTGCGCTGCCCGTCCTGAGCCGCGAGCGCGGGAGAAGGAGAAAAGATCGACGCGGGGGGGCAACTCGACGCGCGTCGCGTCGATGAACAGGCATGCACACCAGGATCAACGAGGGGATCGCGATCGAGTCGATGACCACAGCCGGGCGGAGGCGAGCCGGGCTCGGCGCACCGGACACGGAGCCGTCACGCGAAAGCGGCTGGCGCGCGCGCCCGGACCGGCGTACGAGTCGGCGCATGAAGAAGCTCGTCCTCGCTTTCGCCCTCGCCTTCGGCACGCAGTGCTTGGGCTGCAGCGTGGAAACCGCGGACGACGCGACGCAGGAGGAGAGCGACCTCACGTCGCTCACCGACACGAAGATCAAGAACCAGATCGTCAAGGCAGCGAAGGACGTCTCGTTCCTCTCCGAGAGCGATCATCCCTTCGTTTGGGTGCGTTCATCGACCATCGCCTCCGGCCCCGCGAACGCGGCGTTCATCCACAAGTCGTTCTCGAAGGTCACCGACGGGGACGACATGGCCGACAAGCCGCTCTCCAAGATGAAGTCCGAGACGGTGGATTTCGAGTCGTTCGCCGCCCGGTTCGTCCCTGTCGAGGGAGAGGACGCCGACAACTTCGTCTACCACCAGCAGATGACGAAGATCCTCGACACCATGCGGGCGACCCTGAAGAACCCGGTCGTCATCCGCCTCGGCCGCCTGTCGGGCTCCGGGTTGATCGGCGCGATCTCCGTGTACATCGTCGGAACGCTCCCGAGCGGCAAGGTCGGCGGACTGTTCACGGTCTCCGTCGAGACCTGATCCGCGCCATCCAAGACGCGCGCCGAAGGCGCCCCGCTCGGGTGCGGTCCCTCCGGCGAACGTACAGTTGCGCGACGAGCTCCTCCGCCCCGCCCAAGAGGACGGCTGGAGCGCGAGGGTGCGGAGCGCGTCAACAGGTCTATTGGGAAGGTCGTCGAGGCGACGGCCGGCGATTCGCGGCGAGTGCACCGTTCACAGACTTCGTGACGAGGCGCGTCTCGCGCGATCGCGAAGCAGACATACGGCGCGGCGCCCGGCGAGTGCGACCCGAGCAGCGCGCTCTACTTCCCTCAGGACTGCGCGCAGAGCTCGAGCAGCTCGGGCGACCCGTGCATGGGCCACGTCTATTATGCTGGCAAGTTCGACGGTGCGTCCTCGGTTTGGGCAGCTCTGCCCGGGGCAAACGCGATGACCGGTCTGGCGGCCGGGGACGCACAGTGCGCGAACCTCGGCGTCGGCGCCGACCACGTCTGCGACTACGAGGAGGTCTTGAAGGCCGAAGCGCAGGGCGAGCTCGCCGCCATCCCCATGGGGACGATCGTTTGGCTTCAACGCACCACGGTCGCGTCGGTCGGCGGACAGCCCTCGCAGCCCGGCCCTGGTGGTCGTTGCAACGACTGGACGGACGCGGGAAACCAGGCCTCCGACGGCGAGTACGCCACGTTCGACGCGCCGGGGAAGCCCACCTATCACCTCGACGGGGACACGATCTATGACCCTGCTCAACCAGGGCTCCACACCGTCGCTGGCGACCTCCATTGCGGTGGCGTGCTGAGATCGATCCTCTGCTGTTTCCCGGCTTGCAACTGACGGTCGAGCCGGCCTGGAACTCAATGAGCGCGCCGAAGGCGCTCGATCGGCCGCGGCTCCGTCCGCGGAATTCGATGGCCCGGCGAGAGGCCATGCCGGGCCCGCCCCGCAGCCCATGCAGGGGGGCGGACCCGGCGAGCCTGTTCTCGTGGCTACCTCGGGCTGGGCTCGTATCCCGCGAGCGTCATCGACGCCGACGCCCGCCCCTGTGTGAGCGAGCGGAGCGCCGTCACGTAGCCGACGAGCGCCGCGAGCGGCGCGCGCGCGTCCACGGTGCGGGCCGTCCCGCGCGCCCCGAGGCCGAGCACGCGGCCGCGGCGCGCGGCGAGATCGCCGAGCACCGCGCCGAGTCTCGGCTCGGGGGCGGTGATCTCGAGCCGCATGATCGGCTCGAGGATCACGGGAGCGGCGCGCGCGAGCGCGTCCCTCATCGCGAGCTTCGCTGCGATGTGGAACGCCACGTCGTTCGAGTCGTTCGCGTGGAACGCGCCCCCGACGAGGACGATCTCCACGTCCTCGATCGGGAACCCCGCGACGACGCCCTCGGACGCCGCGTCGCGCGCGCCCCGCTCGACCGCGGGGACGAAAACGCGCGGCACGGAGCCGCCCTCGGACGCGTCGCGGAACGACACGCCGCTGCCTCGCGGGGTGGGCGCGATCGCGAGCTTCACGACCGCGAATTGCCCCGGACCTCCGGTCTGTTTCGAATGCTTCACCTCCGCCTCTGAGGGTCTCGTGATGGTCTCGCGGTAGGCGACCCTCGGCGCCGACGGCGTGATCGCCACGCGGTGGTCCTCGCGCAGCTTCTCCAGGGTGATCTCGAGGTGGAGCTCGCCTTGCCCTCGCAGCAGGGTCTGCTCCGTCTCCGGATCCACCGCGGCCACGAGCGACGGATCCTCTTCGGTCAGGCGCGCGATCGCGCCCGACAAGCGGGCTCGATCGTCGGCCGTCTTGGGTTCGAGCGCGACCGAGAGGACGGGCGCGTTCGACTGCAGGGGCTCGAGGATCACGTCGCTCGAGGGGGACGTGATCGTCTCGCCCGTGAGGATAGGGGTCCCGAGGATCGCGACGATCTCGCCGGGCCCCGCGCGGTCGATGTCCTCGACGCGATCCGCGAAGAGCCGCACGAGCCGCCCGACGCGGACGCGCTTGTCCGCGCGCGCGAGCCGTACGGACGCGGCGCGCGCGAGGACGCCCTCGAACACGCGCACGAACGTGCGGGGGCCGTGGCCGTCCCACGTGCGCTTGAAGGCGAACGCGAGGAGCGGCGCGTCCTCGGGGGAGGCCGCGGACGCGTCGCCGCGCCGCTCCACGGGATCCGGGAGCAGGTCGACGATCGCGTCGAGGAGCGTGGTGACGCCGAGCCCCGCCTTCGCGGAGCCGGCGAGCACCGGGACGATCGCGCCCGCGAGCGTCCCCCTGCGGAGCGCCCGGACGAGATCTTCGGCCGATGGGTCGCGCTCGTCGAGGCACGCCTCGACGAGCGCGTCGTCGAACGCGCTCGCCGCGTCCACGAGCGCCTCGCGCTCCGCTCGAGCGCGCGCGAGCGCCTCTCCTTCGAGGGGCGCGCGCGCGTCGCGCGAACCGGTGGAGGCCTCGACGCGCTCGAGGCGGACGAGGTCGACGAGCGAGCCATCGTCGCTCGGTCTCACGAGCGGGACCGCGAAGCCCCGGCGACCGAACGTGTCGTCGATCGATCGCACAGCGCCCCAGAAATCCGCGCCCGCGCGGTCGATCTTGTTGATGAACACCACGCGCGGGATGCCGCGTCGATCGGCCTCGCGCCAGACGGTCTCCGTCTGGGGCTCGACGCCGGCGACCGCGTCCAGCACGACGACCGCGCCGTCGAGCACGCGCAAGCTGCGCGACACCTCGACGCCGAAATCGACGTGCCCGGGCGTGTCGATCAGCGTGAGCGCGTGGCCTCGATGATCGACGCTCACCGCGGCCGCGCCGATCGTGATGCCACGGCGCTTCTCGCGGGGATCGGAGTCCGTGGTGGTCGTGCCCGAGTCGACGGAGCCGACCGCGTGGATGCGGCCGGTGGCGTGCAGGATCCGCTCGGTGAGCGTGGTCTTGCCCGCGTCGACGTGAGCGACGATGCCGAACGCGCGCCTCCGGGTCAGAGGCGCGAGCGCGGAGAGGGAAGGAACGATGGATCGGAGGGTCATGGTCGTCTCGCGCCGCGCACACGTGTGCGCCGGCGCGTCCTCTTCGGGGAGAAGGGAACGAGACGATCCGCGCTGCCCTCGCGCGCGCCTGCGGCGCGCTTCAGCCCCGGACCGAAGCGCGCGCCGCGCGCCGAGCGTGACTCGGCAGCGCGGCGGACAGCGACGCGGCGGCGCGCCCGAACGCCGCAGCGAAACCGCGGAAGAAGGGACGGCGGGTGGGGGAGCGAGTCATGGCAGGACCTCGGCCGGCGATCGACGGAGCGTGGCCCGGAGTCTGACCGCGCTCGCCGAGGGCGGCGTCACCCGCGAGCGCTCGTCCTCCCAGCTCATGCTCGCGGCCGCCGAAGCCACCCTGACGCGCCGGGTCGGTCGTCGCTTCCAGCCCTGAATCGTGGGTGACAATCCGACGAAGCTCCCGGGGCGCGCCAACCCCGGAGTGTCGGATTGTCAATCGACCAGCGAGTCGGAATGGCGGCCGGGCATCGCCGGCTCCCCGAAGCGATGAGGACCCCAGCGACAGTCTGCTCCATCGCGATGATGCTCGCCGCTCCCAGCGTCGCTGTCGCCGACGACGCCGCGTCCGCGGAGCTTCCCGTGGCGCTCGTCGAACGTCCGATGACCTCGCCGCAACGCGCGCTCACCTTCGAGGCCGGGCTCTCGATCGCGATGATCCCGTTCGTCGAGCCCGCGCAGCCGTTCGGCAGCGCCGCCATCGGCGGCCGCTACGGGCTGACGGACGACGTCACGCTCACCGCGACGCCGCTCTCGATGGAGGGGCAGTACGGCGTCGAGTTCGGGCGATTCGCGGTCGGCCTGCTGGACCGCGTGCAGCACGGAGAGCGCGCCGAGCTCGGCGCCGGCGTCGAGCTCGTCGTCGATCCAGAGCGCGGTGAGGTCGTGCTTCAGCCGAGGATTCCACTGTCGCTGCGCTTCGGGGCGATCGCCCGGGTCGACCTCGGCGCGCAGATGGCGATCCGCGTGGGCGACGTGGGATTCCCGACGTCCCTCGCCGCGATCGATCCGCTCGGCGTGCGCCTGCTGCCGGGCATCCCATTGGATGCGACAGTGCAATTCGCCCCGTTCCTCTTCGCGGGGATCCAAACCGGGTTCGGAATCCGGGATCTGTCGAAGGCGGCCGAGCACGAGTTCGCGAAGCTCGGCTTCACGGCGGGCGGGACGGTCCCCGTGCACGGTGCCCCAGTGCTCGACGTGATCGGCCGCTTCGAATTCCCGGAGCTCCTCTCCAGCGATCCCCTCGTGGACGGATGGTTGCCGCAGCTGTGGCAGGCGATGCTCACGCTGCAGGCGCACGTCCGGATCTGAGGGTCGTCATCGCGCCGCTAGATCAGCGCGCCCGATCCCGACACATCCAGAGGATCAACCGCCAACACGCCAGGGCGCCAACACGAAGCAACCAAGCAGACGACAAGTGGTGTCTCCGCTGGCGTCCTCGGCGCGCCGGAGAGGCCACTTCTCGCCTGCTTGGCGCTCTTGGCGTCTTGGCGGTTGATCTCGTGATGTCTCCGAATTGCGCTCGCTGATTTGGAGCACCACCGCGCGCCCGTGTACTTCGCCCTCGATGCGAGGAGACGCGAGTAGACACCTCACTGCGGCGCGACCACGACCACGACCGCTCGAGACTGCGCCGGTGAATCAACGAGCGACCCTTCGCCCGTATGCGACCCGGCGCACGATCCGTCGATGCAAGCCCCCCGGGCCTCTCGCCCTCGCGCGCGTGCGACGACGGTCTCGACCAAGCCGTAGAGCCAACACATCGGGCAACCGCGGAGGAGCGCGAGGGCGGCGAGCGCGGCGACCGCGCGGCCGACGATCTCGACCGGCCCGGGGGCCTCGAAGGGCCAGGCGATCAGCGCCGCGGTGACGCACGCGAGGCCGACCATGCCGCGAACGAGGTGCTCCGAGAGCGTCTTCGACGCGAACATCAGGCGCGCCTCCGCTTCGCGAGGAACGCGCGCACCGCGGCGCGTCCGCGGTGAAGACGGCTCTTCATGGCCGCCTCCGAAAGGGCGAGCGCGCGCGCCGTCTCCTCTCCGGTCATGCCCTCCACGTCACGGAGCAAGAGAACGTCCCGCTCGTCGGGCGGGAGGCGCGCGATCGCCTCGTGCACGGCGCGGACGAGTTCGAACCGCTCGAGCGCGATGTCCGCGGGCAGGCTCGCTCCCTCCGCTTCCTCCGTGTCGACGCGGTCGCCGAGCCTGCGCTGCCGCGCGAATGGTCGCAGGAGGCGCAGGCACGCGTTCTTCACGACCGTGAAGAGCCACGACACGACGCCGGGATCCCGTGCGACGTCGGGGCGCCGCGCGAGCTTCGCGAACGCCTCCTGCACGGCATCGTCGGCGTCGAAGGCGTCGCGGCACGCGCGCAGCCCGAACCGGTGCACCCGATCGTGGTAGGCGCGGACGACCTGTTCGAGCGCGACGTCGTCGCCGCGCGCGGCCGCCATGACGAGCCGGGCGTGCGCGCTCGTCGTCATCGCGGGCTCGTCGGACAGGTCGACATACCCATGAGACGGTAGCCGACACACGTCCCGCGGAGCGCGGTGAACGCCATGTAGAGCGCGGGCAGCCCGAGCGCGGCGATCCGAACGCCGAGGGGCAGCGGCGCGAGGACCGCGCAGGTGATCATGAGCAGCGCCGCGATGCCGCGGCCGATTCGATCCCAGTTCCCGACGTTTCGAGTCATGTGGTTCCTCCGCCCCTCCAATCCCGGGGCGGGGAGAAGGATTCGAAAAAAGGTGACGGTGTTCGCCCGGGCGCACACTCGAGCGGCCCCGCCGCCCGAGCCTCGGCGACGCGCGTCGGGTAGCCTGCGAGGTTGAAGCGCCCTGGAGATCCGGCTCCGGCGACACCGAACGTCCGCCTCTCCACCGTGAACAGGACTCCGACATGGATCTGACGCCCGCCCACCCACTCCACCGCGATCGCTTCTATTCGCCGATCCAGGAGGCCGTCGCGGCGATCCTCCAATCCAGCGACGTGGTGCGCCCGATCGACGTGCTCGTCCATCTGGAGGTGATCACCCCCGAACTCGTCGATCGCTGGAGGAGCGGCGGCGTTCCCTACCTCGAGCGAGGGATGACGAGCGGTCTCGCCAAAGTGGCCCGCATGCTCACCGTCCTCGAGGGCCACGCGCGAGAGCTCGGCCTGGAGCCAGTCCCTGGAAAGTACGTGCGGCGAGCGTCGAAGACGAAGCTCCGGTTTTCGAAGAGCGGCGAGCCCGAGTGCGAAGCCGCCTATGGTCGCCACTACCGCTCGCGATCGTCGGTGCGCGCGCTCGAGGAGCGCGAGGTGTCGGCGCACCCGCCGAGCGGCGCTCCGTCGAGCTCGACGCCACGCCAGGCGACGCTCGCGAGGAACGGCTCCGCGCTCGCGCCGTGCTCTGCCGACGCGGACACGCGCAGCTCTTCGTGACCGTCGGAGAGCAGGACCAACCTCGAGCTCGATGTCGTTGACAGTCGACGCGATCGTCCCGCCCTCCAATCGCTCTTCAGTCGACGACGTTCAGCAGGAGGTCGTGGACCAATCTCTGCCTCGTCGGGAAGGGCGGCGTCGCGCTCGCGGGCGCCGTGTGGAGCTTCGCCGTATCGGCCTTGCTGACGAAGTTGCGCGGTCGGCCCTGCGGCGGATGCTACGCTCCGGCGCGCGTGAGTGGGGAGCCTGAACAAGGGGCGTCGAGCGGACGAGCGTTCGACGTCATCATCGTCGGCGGTCGCGTGGCGGGCGCGAGCCTCGCGATACGTCTGGGGATCGCCGGGAAGCGGGTGCTGCTCGTCGACCGCGCGACGTTCCCGTCGACACCGACGGTGCCGAGCTGCCCGATCGTGCACACCGGGACGATGGAGCTCCTCGACGAACTCGGCGTGGAGGAGTCCTCGTACGTCGATCCGAGCGCCAAGTTCGATCGCGTCGTCCTCGGGTTCGACGGGAAGTTCATGAGCGAGGCGCGCCTCCCGGACACCGCGGGTCGGCGCTACGTCGTGGGCGTCCACCGGGCGACGTTCGACAACGCCATATGGGCGCGCGCGGGCGCGTTCCCGTCGGTGGAGCGGCGCACCGGGTTCACCTTCGAGGACGTCGTGAAGGACGCGCGCGGCCGCGTGATCGGGATCTCGGGGAGCGACGCGGACGGATCGCAGCGGGTCTTCCGCGCGCGCTGGGTCGTCGGCGCGGACGGCCGCTACAGCGCGGTCGCGCGGAAGGTCGGCGCGAAGGTGACGGAGGACTTCGACAAGCTCGCGACCGCCTACTACGCCGAGTGGCTCGGGCTCTCGTCCCCGTCCCCGTCGATCCACCCGAGCACGCCGTGCATGCAGGTCCTGACGAACGGCCGCGGTACGAACCTCCTCTTCTTCCCGATGCCCGAGGGCCGCACCGCGATCGCGACGCACCAGCGCGCGGACCACGCCGACATCGGCGGCGACGCGGAGGCCTACTACGCGCGCACGATCGACGGCTTCGTGTTCGCGCGCGCGCGCCTCCGCTCGGCCAAGCGGGTGACTGGACTCGTCGGCATCAAGAAGATCGCGAACCGCTACATGGACGCGGGCGGCGCCGGGTGGCTGCTCGCCGGCGACGCGGTCCATATGAAGGATCCGGTCGACGGTCAGGGCATCTACGACGCCCTCCTCGAGACGAAGATCCTCGCCGAGCTCCTGCTCGAGTCCTGGTCGCGGACCAGCGAGGACGACGGGCTCCCGGCGCGCTGGACGGAGCGCCTCCGTAGGGCGACGCACGCGTTCTACCTCGCGACGGTCGATCGGCTGAGGCGCGAGCTCTACTCGACGCCACCGCCCATCGTGGTGAAGACGGCGATCCGGTATCTGATGACGGATCCCGTCTACCACGAGCGGTACTTCCAGTTCGCCACGCGTGCGATCCCGCCCGAGCGACTCCAGATCGGGAAGCTGCTCGCGGGCTCGATCGCGCGCGGCCTCGTGCGCGATCTCCGGGGCGAAAAGTCGCTCCCACCCCCGGTCTAAATCAGCGAGCGTGATTCTCGGTCGGCAGCAGAGGAGAGTCACAGGAAGACAGAACAGGAAGTCCGGAGAAGCAGAATGATTTTGTTCTGCTTCTCCGGGCTTCCTGTCTTCCGTCTTCCTGTGACTCTCCTCTGAAACTGATTCAGAATCACGCTCGCTGATTTAGATCAGCGAGCGCAATTCTGAGACATGAGATCAACCGACACCACGCCAAGAGTTGGGTTGCTTCGTGTTGGCGTGTTCGCGTCTTGGCGGCCCGCGCCAACATGTCGAGTGCGTATCAGGCGCGGTTCGAGTTGCGGCGGCGGATGAAGGTGATCGCCGCGCCGACGACGAGCGCGATCGAGCCCGCGTCGCGCTTGCTCGATCCGGTGCCTTCGCCGCTCACCGAGCAGCCGGTGTCCGCGTTGGTCGCCGTCGCCACCGGCGCGCCGCCCGTCGACACGTCACCTCCGGCGCCCTTGCCGCCCGCGCCCGCGCCGCCCATTCCCGTCCCGCTGCTCGACGACGCGCCCCCGCTCGAGGAGGTGGATGACGACGCCGATCCGCTGGACGAAGACGAGGTGCTACTGCTCGAAGCGCTCGAGGAGCTCGTGCCAATGCCGCATGAGGGGCAGTTGGTGCCGAGGCAGTCGGTCAAGGTCTTGTAGGCGTCGTTGTTGGCGCACGCCGTCCCGGTGATCGCGCCTGTCATGCAGTTGCTGCAGGTCGTGTCGTTGGCGCACGCCGCCCCGTCGGCGCAGCATTGAGCCTGAACGCATGTGTCACACGCCATGTTCGCCGATTGGAACCCGCAGCTGCCCGTCGCGGGCTGGCAGAGCGGATCGCTCGCGCACTCGCTCACGCAGCCCGTCTCACAGATGCAGTTGATGATGTTGGTATGCAGCGTCTGCCCCGTCGACCCGGCGGCGTTCCAGCAGTTGTCGATGCAAGTTTGATCGCTCGCGTTGCAGTTGTTGAAGCACGTGAGGAGCGTATTGCACGCAGTGTTGTTGGTGCACGCGCTGTAGGCGCTGGCGCAGGCCCCACCGCTGAGCGTGTCTTGTTGGCAGGCGTCGCAGGTGGCTCCGGTCGTACCGGGCTGATTGCCGAAGGGCATGTCGGCGAGGAAGGCCGTGACGAACTTGCCAGCGCCGATGACGGACTTCACACGGCCTGCGCCGCCCTGATCGGATTGGCCACAAGGAACCGGGTTGCCCTGAGCATCGGCTCCGCCAAACGAGGTGACTCCGACGAGGACCTGGGGCGAACCCGTCGTCAGCGCAGGGCCGCCACTATCGCCTTGGCACGTGCCCGAGATGTGGTTGGCGGGAGTGCCGCCTTGATCGTAAACGATGAGAGCGCTGGAGAGCTGCGAGATGGGGCCGGTGCCCTTGTTGCGCAAAGTATTGTTCGGGTTGGTGTTCGTGGTGCCGAATCCAACGTGCTCGAGCATGGTGCCCGCGCCCAGCCCATCAGAAGTGGCGCTCGGCAACGCGAGGACGGACAGCGTATTCGTGGTCGAGAACTTCAGCATGCAGAAGTCGTGGCCCGCTCCCAGGTTGTTGGCGTCGTAGAGCGGGTCGACGTACACCGAAGTCGTATCGACCTTGTAAACGCCTGCCGGCAGAGGACCGCCGAAGAGAGCATTGACCGCGCTCGCCCCGGGAGCGTCGTAGTCGTTCTTGGTCGTGACGATGGTGGGCGCGGTAGCTGCGCAACAGTGCGCGGCGGTCAGGACATACCCGTAGCCGTTCGCCTGCTGGACGATGCTGCCCGAACACTCCTCGTAAGCGCCGCCGCCAGTGTCGATGAGAAGCGCCACGACTGCGGGGTGTGCGTTCCCATCGGGGGTGCCCCAGGAGACGGGCGCCTGCGCGCTGTCGACGACCTCATCGGTCGACGCGGGAGCGGCCGCCGTGCATCCAGCGGTGGCGAGGGAGCCTAGGGCAGCAGAAGCAATGACGAGGCGGCGCATCGGATGGACCTCCAGGCGACTGACCGATGTCTACGGACGGCATGCGCTCGAGCGGTGCGAGAGAGCGCTCGCGGCGAGCCCGTCGAGATCTGATCGCTCGGAGAATACGCCGACCGTCGCCCTTCCTCCCCTTCCAAGCCCATCCCCGAACACGAGCACCGAGTGGTCCCGATTCGGCTTCGGCGCCTTCGCAATCCCTACAAGCGCCGCACCCGGCGCGTCGCTCCGTATCGCGGCACCACGAGGATCCGGCTCGCCACGAGACGGGGACGCTCATTTCCGCGAGCTCGCGCGCTTCCGGGGCACGCGCTGATCACGGCTCGTCGGCCGGAACGACGTCCATCCAGAGCGTCCCGAGCTCGAGCTCGATCGCGTCGAACGGCTCTGCGCGGACCTTCGCGTCGCCGCTGTGCACGCCGACGAGGAGCCATCCGTCGGGCGTCAGCCGGAACACCTCGAGGGTCTTGCGGATCGGCTCGACGAACCAGACGTGCTGGACGCGCTCCCGACGATAGATGTCGAGCTTGATGGTGCGGTCACGCGTCTCCGTGCTGCGCGACAGGACCTCACACACCCAGTCGGGCGACAGGCTGATGAACGGCGCGTCCGGGAGCGACGGCATCCGCTCACGGCGCCAACCGCCCATGTCGGGGACGAGGATGTCCGATCCGAGATGCAGCTCGGGCTCGTCCAACAGGATCCACCCGCCCGGCCCTCCGCGCCCTCGCTTGAACGGCGGCCCGAGCTCCTCGCCAAGGGCCGACGCGGCCGCCGCGTGACGCGTCGCAGGTCGCGGCATCGTGTAGAGGACGCCGTCGAGGATCTCGGCGCGGAGGTGATCGGGCACCGCCAGCAGATCCTCGTAGGTCGCCTGCTTCCGCGCCGGCTCGTTCATCCGCCGCAGTATAGCGGTCGCGCGTGTGGACGCGCCCGTCGCCCACGCCGCGCGCGATCTCGGTGTTCGAGAGGATGGAGTGGCCGTGGTCGCCGTGGACGATCGATTCGATGGGCTTCCGCACTTTGCCGACGGGCTCCGTGCGCACCCGGAACGGGTAGATGAGGCGCGGACCGGAGTCTGACCACGCTCGCCGAAGGTCGCGTCACCAGCGAACGCTCAGCTCTTCGGCCCACCCGAACACTCCATCGAAGGAGACGCCCTGCGCCTCCCCGCGAAACACGCCGAACGCGATGCACAGCCGACCGACGAGCGGCACGCGCGCGCCTTCGATCACCTCGGGCTCGAGCGCGAGGTCGACCCCCCGGCCGCGGAGCCTCCACGCTCTCCGCGGCTCCGCGCGATCCCACTCGAACCGAACGTCGCCGTGGATCTTCTCCATTCGACCGTCCACGAGCACCGCGTTCTCCGTCACGTCGTGCGTCCAGCGCGCGCCGAGGTTCAGCCCCACCGCGTGTCCGTCCACCTCGCCGCTCGCCGAGGCCCAGTTCCAGCTCGTCCTCGAGGGCCACACGCCGCGCCCCCAGTCGAGGCACGCGCGCGCGCCGTCCGCGATCGGCGCGGCGCGACCTTCGACGCGCGTCCGACCGCGCGCCGGGAGGCCCGTCTGCTTGCTCGAGTATGCGTAGCGCGCGCCGCCCGTACCGGGCCACGCCGTCGCGACGCCGAGCGTGTCGTGCGAGGCGGGCCGGTGGACCTCGACGTCGGCGTCGACGCGCGGGGAGCGCGCGCGGATCGCGATCCGCTCTCCAACGTCCTCCACGGTGACGCGCACGCGGCCCGCGCGCACGTCGATCGCCCCCCGATCCGCGCGCTCGGGCATCTCGCCGAGGCCCCCGCTGCGGACGCCGACCTCCTTCACCGCGCGGCGTGCGCTGCGATCGATCGAGCTGACGATCGCCGCCGTGAGGACGTCCGCGTCGAGCACCGTGATCGCGAGCGCCTCGGCGTCCGACGTCACGCACCAGTGGTGCCACCGCTTTCGCCGACCCCATGGCCCCGGGACGACGCATCGGTGGAGCGCGCCCCGCGACCACCCGAGCGCGCGCGGATCGACGCGCCCCTCCGCGACGAGGTCGACGTGCTCACGAACCTCGGGCTCCCGTTCCACCGCCATCCGGTGAGGGTACCCCGATCCGCTCGCCTTCCGTCCGAGCGGGTGCTCCGCTCAGGCGCACGCATCGTTCAACGCGAGCAGCGGCTCGAGCGCGGCGAGGAGCTCGTCGACGGCCACCGGCTTGGTCAGATAAGCGCGGAACCCCTCCTTGAGGCCCCGCGTTCGGTCCTTGTCAGACGCGGCTGCCGAGAGCGCGATCACGGGGATCGCCGCGGCCTCGGTCGCGCGCAGCATACGGAGCGCGTCGAAGCCGTCCAATTCGCCCGCGAGGTGGATGTCCATCAAGATCGCTTGCGGCCGGCGCTGCCGCGCGAGCGCGACGCCGAGCGCAGCGCTTGGCGCCGTGACGAGGTCCACGCCGTCGAGCGACTCGAAGACGTCCCGAATGAAGGCGACATTCGCCGGGTTGTCCTCGACGTAGAGGACGAGGCGGTCGCCGGGAATCCGATGCGACAATGGGGGCGCGTCGACGCGCGATGGAAGCGGGGCATCGTTCCGCTCCGCACGCGTCGCGGGCAGGTCGACCCAGAACACCGAGCCTTCGCCGGCGACGCTGTTGAAGCCGACCCGGCCTTCCATCATCGCCGCGAGGCGTCGCGTGATGACGAGGCCGATGCCGGTGCCCTCGATGGGCCCCGTCTCCTGTCCCGCGCGTTCGAATGGCGTGAAGAGGAGCGCTTGCCTCGACGCCGCGATGCCAACCCCGGTGTCGCGCACGGCGACGCGTACGCGATCGGGAGCAGGGCAGGTCACCTCGACGTCCACCGTGCCGTCTGGGCGATTGTACTTGAGTGCGTTCGAGCACAGGTTGAGGAGGATCTGCACGAAGCGCGTTCCGTCCGCGGCGACGGGTGGAACATCGGGTGGACAAGGCGCGACCTTCACATCGATCCCGTGGCGCGCCTCCAGCGCGACGAGGGAGCGCTTCACGCTCGAGAGGATGTCTGCGACCTCCACCGGCTCGATCGAGAGCGCGACGCGACCCGACTCGATGCGCGCCAGGTCGAGCACGTCGTCGATGAGCCGGAGCAAGTGCTCCCCGCCGCTCAGAATGTGATCCACGCGCGCGAGCTGGCGCGCGGAAAGGGGCGCGATGCGGTCGCGCTGGAGGAGCTGCGTGAAGCCGAGGATCGCGTTGAGCGGCGTGCGGAGCTCATGGCTCATCGACGAGAGGAACTCGCTCTTCGCTGCGCTGCCGGCTTCTGCAGCGGCGTGCGCTCGTCGAAGCTCCTCGGCGATCCGCCGGTCCTCGGTGAGATCGTAGACCACCGAAGCGATACCTCCCTCGCACGTGCGAGAGCTCTTCACACGTAGCACCCTCCCGTCGCGCGTCCGCAATTCGAAGGGCGCCGTGGGGGACTCGCGGCGGCTCTCCGTGCGATCGACGATGTACCGGGCTCGCTCGGCATCGTTCGTGGAGACCTCGTGGCTCCACGCCTCGAGCAGCCTCGCGTATGTCTCGCCCGGCTCGATGCGCGGCAGGACGTGCCGCAGGAGGTGGCGGTAGCTCTCATTGCAGAGGACCAACCGATCCTGGCCGTCGAAGAGGACGAAGGCGTCCTCGATGTTCTCGACCGCGCTCCGAAGACGCTCCGCGGTCACGCGCTCGGACGCCGCTGCACGCTCGAAGACCTCGCGCACGGCGTGCTCGAGCTCTCGCGCGCGGAGCACCTCCTCGGCCTGCTTCTGGTCGGTCACGTCCACCACGATTCCGATGTACTTCGAGTGGTGATCGTCGTTCCAAAACCGCTGGGCGCGCGAGATCAAGTGATGAATGCTCCCGTCCGGCCAGCGCACGCGGAACTCGATCGCGATGTCATCGCCGCGCTTGGCGGCCTCGCGCGCGGCGCGTGCCGCCGGCTCACGGTCCTCGGGAACCACGACCTCGAGCCACGCCGCGTAGCTCGGGTGCACGTTGTCCTTCTCGAGGCCGAAAAGGTGCCAGATCGGCTCGGACCAGACGTTCTCGCCCGTCTGTACGTCCCACTGCCACGCGCCCGCGTGCGCCGACGCGAGGGCCTGCGTAATCCACTCGGCGGTCTTGCGCGCCGCGTGCTCCGCTTCGGTCGTTGCAGTGATGTCCTCCGTGAAAATGACGATGCCGCCGATCGCCCCCGTCCCGTCTCGCCACGGCACGACGTCCCAGCGGAGCCATAGGATTGAACCATCCGAGCGCTCAAAGCGATCGCACTCGGCATGGATCGACTCGCCGGCGAGGGCTCTGTGGTGGACCTCGCGCCACGCGGCGTTGATCTCGGGGAACACGGCGTAGTGCGAGGCGCCTCGCAGGTCCGCGTCCCCAAGCGCATAGTCGGATCGCCAGCGCTTGCTGACGTACAGGTAGTGCATGTCCCGGTCGAGCATTGCGATGGCCGCCGACGTGCGGTCGACGACGAGCTGGAGCAGCGCCTCGGATGCAGCGCCCTCCGCGTTCTTTGCGCTGTCGCGCAAAGCATGCGCGCCCACGCCGGCGCAAGGCCCCACCACCCGTGTGTCCGAGCTCATGGGGGGGGCGAGTAGCAAGAACCGAACTCGCGCTCGGGGCAGCGCTCCGGATCAGATGACGACGGCCAGGCCGTCCCAGAACGCGCACTGCTCCGCGCGGTGCCCGCTCTCCGTCGAGAGCGTCGCGTCGAGCACGATCGCCTGATCGCTCGCCCCGTCGTAGCGCGGCCACGCAAAGGCTCCGCCGTTCGGGTCTCCGTTCGCGGCGTGGCGCGTCCAGTACCCTTGAATCACCGAGGAGAACGCCTTCTCGTCGTCCGTCAGCCCGAGCGGCAAGAGCTGGGAAGGATCCCCGAGCACGTAGCGGATCTCGCCCGAGTGGAACGAGCCGATGTCCCCGAGGAACCCACCCATCGGGACATACGCGAAGTGATAGAGGAACGTCGGCGCGCCGGCCTTCGCGAACGCCTTCGCCATGCGCTTGGTCGGACACAGGAAGCCCGCGTCCGTCACCGCGGCCTCCGCCGCGTCTTGCGCCGAGCCGTAGGCGCTGCTCGGGTAATGAGACGCGATCTCCGCGCCGTGCCCGGGGGCGATGGTCTCCGCGAACGCCGCGAGCGCGGCGTCGTCCGCGATCTTGGTGTTGCCGAGCACGAAGAACAGCGCCGCCTCGTCGGAGTTGTACCCGAGGATCGTCGGGACCTTCTCGAACGCACCCGACGCGAGCAGCGCGGACGGCCGATCGGGCAGCTCGAACCCGTCAACGACCGGGTTCCACGTCGCCCCGCCGGCGGAGATGAAGTCCTTGCTGAGCGGGAGCGCGATCGCGAGCTCCTCCGTCGTCTTCCCGCGCACGCACGCGAGCACCGCGGCGTCGTCGCCCTGCTTGCAGCCGAGCGCGTCCGTGAACGTCTTGCCCTGGGTGTCCGCGGCGTCCTTCGTGGAGACGAGATCGCACGGGCCGCTCTCGATGATCGCGCGCGCCACGAGCCCCTTGCTCCGCGGCGCGACGAGGTGCTGGCACGCGCTCGCGCCGCCCGCGCTCTCGCCGAACACCGTGATGTTCGCGGGATCGCCGCCGAACGCAGCGGCGTTCGCCTTCACCCACGCGAGCGCGGCGCGCTGATCCTGGAGGCCGTAGTTCCCCGACGATGGGACGCTCGCGTCCTCCGCGCGCAGCGCCGGGAGGGAGAGGAACCCGAACGGTCCGAGGCGATAGTTGATCGACACGACGATCACACCGGTCGCCTCCGAGAGGTTGTGCCCGTCGTACGCGGGGTCGCCGCCGCTCCCGAGCACGTACCCACCGCCGTGGATCCACACCATCACCGGGAGCTTCTCGGACTTCGGGCGGGACGGCGCCCACACGTTCAACGTGAGGCAGTCCTCGCTCGACAGATCGACGAACGCGCCCGACAGCGGATCGAGCTGGGCGCACTGGGGGCCCGTCTTCGACGCGTCGAGCGGCGCGGTCCACGGCGCGTGGTCCGCCGGCGGCTTCCAACGGAGCGGCCCGACCGGCGGCGCCGCGAACGGGATCCCGAGGAACTGACGGGTCGCGCCCTCGAGCGCACCCTTCACCTCTCCGTGGTCCGTCTTCACGGTGAGCGGCGCGCTCCCTCCCTGCGATCCGCCCGCGCCGTCGTCCGGGAGGGCATCGTCGCAAGCGACCAGGAGGGCCGCGCCCGCCGCGACGCTGAACAGGGTGAACATGCGAAGCATGCCGGTGAGCCTGACACATTCTCGGAGCGCGCCGAAGGCCGCCGTGCGGCTCGTCGGCGCGCCTGAACGGCGCGAGGGAGGACCGCGGTCGAGCGGAGCGCCCTCGACGCGCGCATGAAATTGTTGCCGACGGTCCTTCCCAAGGCGGCGCCCGGTGGATAGGTGTGGGACCGCGATGAGTGCGAAGCGAGTCCGCATCCAAGATCCGGCCCTGGGCGACGCCGCTCGGCGGCGGCAGGAGTACTGCCGCACGCTCTCTCGCCGGCTCGACGAGGTGGCGCACGGATCCACGCGCGTCGATCGGAGCATCGCGCTGATGGAGGCCGAGGTCGCGGCGAAGCTCGTCGAGAGCGCCACGTACGAGATCACCATCCGCCTCATCCAGAACGGGATCTCGAGCGACGCCGAGCGCGACCTCGCGAAGCTCCTCCGACCCTACAAAGAAGCCGTCGCCCACCACGCGATGTCGGACGGCGAGATCATCCGCGCCTGAAGTGATCGGGGTCCGAGCCCGGCGGCGCGCCGCGGGCGACGGGCCCTCGAGCCCGACGAAACGTCAGCCGCGGAACGCCGTGACCGAGGGCAGCCCGGAGCCGGTGGTGTCGACGCCGAGCGCGTCGAGGATGCCCGCGAAGAGCTCGGCCTCGCTCGTCGTCCGCCCCAAATCCGGCGCGCCCGTCACGGGGTCGAAGCCGTACGTCAATCCCGTGTCCGGGTTCACTCCGCCGAGGACGCGGTTGCCCTTCACGAGCGGGGACAGGATGAGGACGCCATTGTTGAGGTCGTGCCCGGCGCCGAACTCCGCGGCGTCCGCCGGGCGCGTCTTCGTGCGGCCGAAGTCGGTCGCGACGTAGATGAGCGTGCGATCCCACAGGCTCTCGGCGGACGTCGCGTCGAGCGGAGCGTTCTTCAAGAGACCGATCAGTTTGTCTGCGATCCCGAGCAGGCGGTTCCACATGATCGCTTGCGTCGCGCGGTTCGCGGTGTGGGAGAAGTCGAACGCGAGCGGCGGGTTCAGGATGCCCCCGCCGCCGAGCAGGACGGAGAAGCTCGGCGCGATCGTCACCGCGGACGACACGCGGTTCTTGAGGAGCAGATAGGCGAGCGCGGCCTGCGCCTCGAGCTCGTCCGTCCCGAGGTTCGTGAACGTCGCGGCGAGCGCCGCAGCGTCCGGGGAGCTCTGGAGCCCATAGTGGGACAGAGGCGTCGCCGCGGTGTCCGGGAGGAGGTTCAATTTCTCGATGAGATCCGACCCCTCGAGCTTCGCGACGGAGTCGGTCCGCTGCTGCCTCCAGAGCGAGATCGCCTCGCCGTCCCCGAACGCCCGCATGAACGACGTCCCGGGCTCGAGCTTCTTGTCGCGCAGCGCGCGCGCCCGGCCGACGAGATCCGCGCTCGGCGCCCCCATCACGCCGCGGACGCCGTCGAGGCCGAACGGCCACAGCGTGGGCGTCGCGACGGGTGCGCCGAAGACCGACAAAGGAAGCGTGCTGTCGCGCCCGCGCGCCGCGAAGCCGCCCGTCGCCATGTTCACGTTCGGCAGGGCGTTGCTCGCCCCGAACTGGTTCGCGACGCACTCCTCGAGCGTGCGCCCGAGCCACGCCCCGTTGCCCGTGCGGCTCCGCTCCTGCGCGACCGTGTGGTTCACGCTCGTCCCGGTGATCGTCGCGACGAGCATGTCGTCGTGGTGCTTCGCCACGAACGCCGATTGGCTGGTCGAATACGGGAACGGGATGGGTCCGATCGAGCTCGCCGAAGTGTCGACGGCGCGGAGCGGAGAGCCCGGGATGCTCACCACGCTCGCGTCCGGGAAGACGTTGAGCGTCGACGGGTTCGCGCTCTCGGACGCCCGGATCGCGAGGAACGAGTCGATGATGGAGGCGCCGCCGGCCCCGCCGAGCACGATCAGGAACGAGGGCTTCTGATCGTCGCCCCGCGCCCCGCGCGACAGCGCGGCCGCGCCGAACGCGGCGCCGAGGCCCTTCAAGATGCTGCGTCGAGTGGGTCGCTTCATGGGTTCGGCACCTGCTCAGTAAAAGAGGAACTCGACGGACGTCCCGACGGCGAAGCACGAGAGGGCGGCCCACGTCTGGGCCGGCGTCGCGTCCCCGCTCGCCTCGATGTCCGCGTAACTGTCTGCGACCGCGGCGATCTCTCCGGGCGTCGCGTGCCGCGCGAGGAGCGCGACGTAGAGGCGCTCGATCGAGGCGGTCACCGCCTCCCCGTGAATGTCCGTCAGCTTGGCGCCGTCGAGGGGCAAGCCGCCGAAGAGGAGCGCCGCGTCCGGAGTCGCGAAGTCTCGCTTCGCGCGCTCGAGGCACGCCGAGAGGACGACGCGCTCCGCTGCGAGCGGCGTCGACGGCGCCGTGGTCCCGAGCGGGACATAGATTTGACGGTCGTACGCGTCCACGCCGCCCAGCGTCACCTTGTGCACCTCGCTCGTGCAGGGGTGGGTGCCGAGCTCGTTGCAGATCGCGGACGCCTCGAGCCCCAAGTCGCGCGAGAGATCGTTCGAGAGGACGCGATCGCCCTTGAACCGCGCCCGCGCCGTCGGCGACGCCGGCTGCGCGGGGACGGCCGAGCTCGACGGGAGGGGGGTGGGTCCTCCACCGTCGTCGCAGCCGCTCGCGGCGGCGAGCAGCGAGAGACCGATCACCGCGGCGATCGACCGTTCACGGAGCCGCATAAGCCTCCAGGTGCACGAGCTCGTGCAGCATCTTCGAAACCGAGTAGCCATTCGCCTTGAAGTTCGACACGAGCGAGGCGAACGCGTCGTGCTGCTCGGGCGTGGGCGGCGCGCCCACCGTGAGCATCCAGTAGTCGTTCACCGTGGCGATCGCGAAGTCATCACTGTCTGCGGCCGCCTTCGCCATGTCCACGAGCGTCGCCTCGGGCTCACCGAAGAGCGCTCCCGCCTCGGGGATCTGGGTGATGTTCGGCGCCTCGTCCGCGAAGAACTTCTCGATCCGGTTGGGCACGTATTTTCCGCGCCCGCCGCTCCCGAGTCCGTTGTAGTTGCGGAATGGATAGGAGAGCGGATCGAGCGTCGAGTGGCAGCCGGCGCACGCCGCTGCGGTGACGCCCTTCGCGTCGTACTCCTTCGGCTCCCCGGGGACGGGGTGCAGCCCCTCCTCGCGGGCGATGTCGTGGCCGAGGTACGCGCGGTAGAACTGCGCCGCGGCGGTGCGAGGCAGGGCGGTGAACATCACGTTCGTCACGAGGAACCAGGCGCTCGTGATGAGCCCGGCGCGCCGCGCGGCGGCGACGTTCTGTCCGTCGATGTCGGGGAGCTCGATGTACTTCGAGACGCCCGTCGCGTCCTTCGGCGGGACGCGCGCGACGAAGAAGTCCGCCGTGAGGACGGAGCTCGCGTCGTGATCGTCGATCTGGCTGTACACGAAGAGCGCGTAGTCCGGATCGTAGTCGGCGAGCGGGATGATCCCGGGGTCCTCTCCCGACTTCACGCTCGAGAGGGGCTTGATTTTGCGGTGCGCCATCGTCCAGAGGACGCCGTCGGGCCCGCGGAAATACTCGCCTTGGATGCATTGATCGAGCGCCGCGTCGATCATCTGACCCGCCGTCGCGTCGTCCGCGGCGGCGATCGCGTCGAGCTCGGCGAGGACGGGCGAATAGCCACAGAAGTCGATGCTGAGCTTCCGGAGCAAGTAGCGATAGTCGGTCTGGCAGACGCGATAGTCGAACGCGCTCACGTCCGCGGGGCACACGTCGGTGGAAGGAAGGCTCTTCGCGTCGCCGGGGAGGGTGCCGCCGAAGATCTCCTTCTCGTTGGCGACGCCGTCCCCGTCCGCGTCGGCCGCGCCGATCGCCGCGAGCGCGCCCGGGAGCTTCGCCGCGAAGTCCGCGTCCGAGAGGGGGGCCCCGCCGAGCTCGGCGCGGAGCGCCTCCCCGTAGAGGTTCCAGGTGACGGGCTCCGTGGTCCGCTCGTGGCAGTACGAGCAGGTGACCGCGGCGAGATCGCACGCGGGCGAGGTGGGATAAGTCGCGCAGAAGAGGCTCGGTCCCGCGGGTCTCGCGAGGGCCGAAGAGGCGGGCAGCGCCGTCGCGACCAGGACGAGGGAGGCTGCGCCGAGAAGCCGTCGGTGGGGCACGGACCGTTGGACACGGGGGCCGCCCAGGAGGGAAAAACGATTCCTGTCGAGCTCGCTCGAAGCGCTCCGTTCGCTAGAGCACCGACCGGTTTGAATCCGCGGTGGATTCGCGAGAGTTTGGGTGGGAGGCGCGCGCCCGAGGAGCGCGCACCGGAAGACTGCTGCTGACAATCTGAGGAGCACAGCGACGAGGCCGCGTGGATCGCACCTGAAATCGCGTGAATACTCGGTGATTCGAACCGGTCGGTGCTCTAGGTTGCGACGCGGTGCGCCCTCGACGACTCCTCCCGCCTCTCCTCCGCTCCTTCCTTCCCCCGCTCTCGCTCGCGCTCGTCCTCGCGGCGTGCGGCGCGCGCGCCGACCTCGACGCTCCAGCGATCGAGGAGAGCGCGCGATGCATCGATCAAGGCGACTGGACGATGACGACGCCGATGCACGCGCCCCGGTGGCTCCCCGAGCTCGTGGCCATCGAGCGCGACGGCGCGCTCGCGATCGGCGGGCGCTCCGAGGGGGCGCTCACCGCGACGATCGAGCGCTTCGACGCCGGAGAGGAGTCGTGGACGCCGATCGGAAGCCTCGCCGAGCCCCGCCAGTTCCACACGGCGACGCTCCTCGCCGATGGTCGAGTGCTCGTCGCGGGCGGGTACACGGCCGCGGCCGACGGATCGGGCGCGGGGATCTCCCGCGCCGAGATCGTCGATCCCGACTCGGGCGTCGTCCAATCCACGGCGCCGATGCCCGCGGGTCGCTACGTCCACGGCGCCGCGCGCCTCCCGAGCGGGCGCGTCCTCGTGACGGGCGGGTTCTCCTCGGGCGTCGTCGACGACGTGGCCTTCCTCTTCGACCCCAGCGCGGAGTCGTGGGAGACCGTCCCCGCGCCCCCCGGTGTCGCGACCGGTTATGTCGGCGTCGCTCCGTCGTCGCGCGGCGCGTGGGTCGTGACGTACGAAGGCGTGGTGGCGTTCGATGAGGCGACGCGCTCGTTCGCGCTCGTCCCGCACCCGCTGCCGGAGGGCGCCGACGCGCTCAACGGACCGGTCGCGACGGCGATCGACGGCGGCGGCTTCGCGGTCGTCGACGTCGCGGGGTTCCTCGGCGTCGGCGACGCATCCGGGGACGTCACCTGGACCCGCCTTTGGACGACCGGCGGCGCCCAGCCGACCCCGGTGATCCTCGGTGTCGCGCAGCTCTGCGCCGCGATCGTCGTCGCCACCGATCGAGGCGCCCGACGCGTCGATCTCGAGACCGGCGTCGCATCCGATCTCGAGCCGTCCCTCGGCCTCGGCGTCCTCGCTCGCCTCACCGACGGAACGCTCCTCAGCATCGGCGGGACCGACTCGACCCGCGCCGCCGCGACCGTGTTTCGCTGACCGCATCGCCGACTCCTCGCGCGCCGACGTGGAGCGAGCGATGAACCCGCGAGCGGACTGATCGAACAACTTTGCGGAGCCTCGCAAAAAGGGATGCGGTTCCCATGGGGCCACGTCGCGATCGTGCGCGGCTTTTGCGCGGCGACCGCGTGGCCCGCTTGCTGCACTTGCGGTCCGCCCAACTTGCTTCCCTGTCGTTCGGAGGTCTGGGTGACGCTTCGACTGCTTGTGTTCGTAATGATCGTGGGCGCGCTCTCGACCGCGTGCGGATCTGTCCCAGCATGGGATCGGTCCCGCCTCGCCCAACCCTGCATGGCGCCGGAGCCGCGACCCATGTCCGCAGGTTTTGCGGAGCATGTGTTCGATTACCGCGAAGGCTCGGCGGGCGGATCAGGGATCGTCGGGGGCGGCTGCGGGTGCAACTGACGCGTTCGATCGGTGCGGGGCTCTGCGCCGTGACCCTCGCCGCCGTCGGCGCGCGCGATCGCGTAGCGCTCGCCGGGCCCGTCCCGGTGGCGACGGTGGACGCGCGCGGCGCCGTCTATACGGACACGGACGCGACGACGATCGTGACGAGCGCGATCCAAGCGTCCGCGACGCCCGTCCCGTTCCTCACGGTGAACGGACAATACTTGATCGACGTCGTCACCTCCGCGTCGGTCGACGTCGTGTCGGCGGCCACGCCGGAGTTCAGTGACATTCGCCACGAGGGCACGGGGGGGATCGGATACCACGACGACGACCGCTCGATCTCCGGGACGTACATCTATTCGGTCGAGAACGATTGGCGGTCCCACACCGGCGCGCTCTCGATGTCGCACGACGCGCTCCAGCACCGGCTCACGGTCTCGCTCGGGGGCTCGTTCACGTACAACGAGGTCGGGCGATCCGGGGACGCGAACTTCGACGAGAGACTGCTCCAGGGGAGCGTGACGCTCGGCACGACCGTCGTCGCCTCGCGCGATGACCTTTTGGGATTGACCTACTCGTTCTTCTATCTGGACGGATACCAGGCGAGCCCCTATCGCTTCGTGCGGTTCTTCGACACCCTCGACAACGCGGCGGTGTCGAAGCCGGAGACGGATCCCGAGCAGCGCTCGCGCCACGCGCTCGCGGGGCGCTGGAATCACCACATCCTCGGGCGGAGCGCCGTGCGGTCCGCGGCGCGCGCCTACGTCGACAGCTGGGGCGTCGCGAGCGGCACGGGCTCCGTCGAGGTGATGTTCGGTGTCGGGGACTTCGAGATCGCGCCGTGGGTCCGGCTCTACGGACAGAAGTCGGCGACGTTCTACCAAGGCACGTATCAGCAGGCGCTCCGCTACATGACGGTGGATCGTGAGCTCTCGACGTTCCTCGACGTGTTCGGCGGCCTCCGGGCCGGCCTCCGCAAGAAGGACATGGGGGTCGTCGAAGAGCTCCGTGTCGATCTCGAGCTCACGGGCTTCTATTTCAAGTTCTTCGACTTTCCGCTCCTCGAGGAGCGCGGAGGCTTCCTCGGCCAGCTCGGCCTGGGATTGTCATTCGAATGACGCGACCGCTCTCCTCCTCGGCGATGGGGCTCGTGCTCGTCGCGCTGATCGCCGCGCTCGCTGGCGCGTTGGGGTGTGAACCCGGACTGTCCGATCCCCGCGAGAAGCCGGCCTTGGATCTCGCGTTCTTCCGCTGCCACGTGCAGCCGGTGCTCGTCGCCCGGTGCGGATCGCTCCTCTGCCACGGGAACCAGGAGCGCTTCTTCCGCCTCTTCGGGCGAAACCGGTTCCGCCCTCTGCTCGGCGCAGACGAGAACCGAAAGCGGAACACTCCGCTCTCGGACAAGGAGGTCCAATTCAACTTCGACTCCGCGCTCGGCTACGTGGACGCCTCCGCTCCGGACGAGAGCTACTTGCTGAAGAAGCCGCTCGATCAGCGCGCGTATGGCCTCTATCACGGGGGCGCGACGGAGTACGGCCAAGGGGACGTGTTCCGCGGGACGGGGGACCCGGGGTACGAGACGATCCGCGAGTGGATCGGGGGCGCCGTCGAGGCGGATCAGGCGTGCGCGGAGCCGGGTGCGGGAGGGCCCACGCCATGAGGTGGAAGCTCGTCGCCCTCGCCGTACTGATCGCAGCGTGGTTCGCGCCCCAGCGGGCGTTCGCGTTCCACGCGGGGCAGACCTTCTCGGATCCCCCCGGCTCGGGTGGAGGCGGCGGCATCTTCTACCTCGGCACGCCGAAGGAGCGGGGCTGGGATTGTGGGATGTGCCACCGGGACGCGCCGAAGCGCATCCGGCTCCGCCTCCAATCGGATCCGCCCGAGCTCTTCGAGCGCTTCGAGTTCCAGCCCGGGCTCCGCTACGCGATCACCGCGACGATGGAGATCGACGGCGGCGCCGAGGAGCTCGGCGCCGCCTCGCCCGGGAACGCGAACGCAATGTCTGCGACGTTCGAGGACGACGACGGCGCCGCGAGCGGCCTCGCGACGGGCGTCGCGGACGACTGGACGATCACGAACGGCGCGACGCTCACGTACAAGGGCACGAAGACCGGCGCGCGCGTCTTCACGTTCAACTGGTTCGCGCCCGACGCGGCCACCGCGAAGCCGACGACGTTCTGGCTCGGCCTCGTGGACGGCAATGGGGGCGCGGCGACGGACGTGTTCCAGGATCCCCTCGGGGACGACGTGTTCATGACGCACGTCCGGTTCGCGCCCGCCGCTGGAGCGCCCGCGGGAACGGGGATGTCCGGTGGCCCGTGGAGCCCGCCGAACCTCGTCCACGAGCCGCCCACGGCACGCGCCCCCGAGCGCGAGGCGGGGGCTTCGGCTCCCCTGGCCTCGCTCCCGATCGGGGCAGCGGGAGCGATCTTCGTCTTGGGGTTCCTTCAAACGAGAAAGAAGAGGCGGATATGACAAAGACACGATGGCGCGGCCGAGCGCTGCTCGCCGTGGCCCTCGCCGCGGCCGCGACGGGGCTTGCCGTCGCGGCGTGCGACGACGGCGCGACGGGCACGAGTACGACGGGCTGCCCCGCGCAGACAATCTGTGGCGAGGGAGGGACGGGATCCGGATCGACCACGGGGTCCTCGAACCCCACGTCGTCGGGGACGATGTCGACCGGGACGATGTCGACGGGGAACAGCTCCGGGAGCGGCGTGTGCGTGGAGGCCTGGGAGTGCGGCCCCTGGACGACGAACGGGACGGACGACAACGGCACGCGCGCGTGCGTCGATCTCAACGGCTGCGGCACGACGATGAACAAGCCCGTCACGGCGGCGACGCTGCCGCAGCTCGACCTCAACTATTACAAGTGCAAGGTCGAGCCGATCCTCGACAGGGGCTGCGCGATGATGGGCTGCCACGGCAGCGACGCGCGCGGGCTCCGCACGTACGCGCGGGGGCGCTACCGCCTCGCCGGGGACATGGTGACGGCGTCGTGTGGCGGCCCCATGCAGACGAAGGATCTCAAGGACTGCATCGGCTCGATCGAGTGCGCCTGCTACATCGCGCCGCACACCACGAACGAGTGGCGCCGGAACTTCGACGCGGCGCGCGGGCTCCTGCTCGACACCGCGGGACAGACACTCGCCGACACCGATCAGTCGGAGCTCATCCAACAGCCGATGGAGGGCACGGGCAAGGCGCACGCTGGCTACAAGCTGTTCAAGTCGACCGACCCCGAGCACGCCACGCTGAAGGGTTGGCTCGATCACCAGACGCTCGCGTCGTGCAACACCAACAACTGAACCGGAAAGGAGAACCTCGATGAAAGCGATTCGAAACCGGTTCGGCGCATGGTGCGGCCGCGCCTTCGCGACGGCGGCGGCGGTAGGGGTGATCGCGTCGGCGGCGACCGCCGCGTTCGCGTTCCCGTTCGGCTATTCGTGGATGCAACCCTCGGACGGGAACATCAACCCGCTCCCGGACACGCCGCTCGGGCGCGCGGGCGGAGGCGGATACTTCTACACGGGCGGCAAGCAGGACAAAGGCCTCGCCTGCTCCGTGTGCCACGTCGCGAAGGACGACCAAGGCAACGACGTGAACACCGAGGGCGTGATCGTCGGCAACCTCACGCCCGCGTTCGCGAACAACACGTACACCCCGGGCACGAAATACAACCTGACGATGACGCTCGTCGGCGAGCACCACGTGCAGGGCGCCGGCGCGCCCAACACGCTGAACGGGTTCAGCCTCACCGTGGAGGACGCTTCCGGCAAGCTCGCTGGCGTGCTCGCGTCGGACATTCCGAACATCGACTCGACGCCCGCGCACTGCCCCCAGACGTACCCGGCGATGAACCCGACGAACGGGACGACCTACGTGTACGGGAGCTGCAAGGCGATCATCTACATCCCGAAGCCCAACACGACGACGTGGAACTTCTCCTGGACCGCACCCCCTCAGGGGACGGGCCCGGTGACCATCTATTTCTCCGTCGTCGACGGCAACCACACGGACGAATCCGCCCTCGGGGACGACGTCTACGACGGGAAGATCACCCTCAACGAGGGGTGAGCGCCTCTGAATCACGAGTAGGGCGGAGAAGACGGATCGCCGAGACGCCGAGGACGCCGGAAGGCAGAGGTCGTTCTGCCTTCCTGGCGTGCTTGGCGCCCTGGCGGTTCATCTCTCTCCGCCGGTGTCAGGCGGGGGTCGCGTGGATGAGCTTTCGCGTGTCCCCGTCGGCGAACAGGCACACGATATAGCCCTGCTCGGTGAACCCGGTGACGAGGCCGACGCCGAACTTCGGGTGCACGACGTACTCGTTGACGGCGTACCGGTCCTGTCGCGTCCAGTGGCGCGCGCTCGACTGCGCGGCGGCGATCTCGGCCTCGCCGAGGCGGAGGGGGACGGGGACGGCTGCGCCTTTTCGCCGCGCGGGGGCGCGCTTCTTCGGGGTGGCGGTCTTCTTGGGGGCGTCGGCGGAGGTAGCTGGTTTGCTCAATGGGTGCTTGGACAATCTGCGGAGGATCTGCCGCGTCTGAGGGAAGGGGACCGTAGCGCGTTTGCGCCCCGACCACCCGCGTGATCGTCCGAAGGTCCCTCGAACTCGGTCCTGGACAGTCCGCCGCCGGAGCTCGTCGGACAGGCGACTTATCGTCATCCTGCGGAGCGCGCCGACAGTCGTCTCGCCGAGCCGTCGCGCTCCGTCCCCGGTGCGCCGGTGCGTCGCCTCGTGTACTCCTGATGTTCCAGGGGAAGATGGAGCCCGTCGACGCCGCGCGATCCAACGTCGAACCCGAGCCCGACGAGCCTTCGAAGAGCGAAAAGCCCCGCCACCACCTCCGCGCCGTGGGGTGGATGGGGGGCCCCGATCTCCTGTCGCGCCTCGGGGTCATCCTGCGCGAGGCGCAGCGACCCAACGGCTGGATGCACGTCGAGGAGGGCCGCGTGCACGACGAGCGGGTCGGCGGGAGCGGCGCTCTCGTGCCGATTCGCGTCGCCCCGGCAGCGCCGCCGTCCCCCGAGGACGACGGGACGGTCTGGTTCGACTACATCGCCGATCTCGGGGACGACACCGACTCGATGTACGCGGTCGCCTACGGTTGCTACGTCGCGCTCGCGGCGCCCACCGGCGACGAGCCCGACGTCGGCGACGTCTTGCGCCGACACCTCGGCGACGGGGAGGCGCGCAGCGTCCTCCCTCGTGGGCGCTTCCTGTTCCTCGGAGGCGACACTGCGTACCACGTGGCCGACGCCGTCACCATCACGCGCCGCGTGCGCGACCCGTTCGAATGGGCGTATGACGACGCGCGGCGCGCGGATCCGTCGCTCGCGGCCGCCCGCGCGCGCCTCTACGGGATCCCGGGGAACCACGACTGGTACAATCACCTCGACGGGTTCGCGAAGGTCTTCCGGCGCCAGCACGCCGAGCGAATCGAACTCCGGGGATTCGAGCCCGTGCAGAGCGCGTCGTACGTCGCGATCCAGCTGCCCCATCAATGGCTGCTCTGGGGCCTCGACATCTACACGGGGCTCGACGCCGACCAGGCGCGCTACTTCGGGACGCTGGGCCCGGTTCCCTCGCGGCTCGTGCTCTGCACGCCGTCCCCGCCGCGCGCGTTCGACTCGGTGGATCTCGCCGACCACCACGACGAGAGCCTGGCGAAGCTCCGCATCCCGCGCGGCTACGTCGATCAAGGCTTTGGCGCCGAGGGGAGCCGCGCGCAGCTCGACCTCTCGGGCGACGTGCATCACTACGCGCGCTACGAGGGCCCCGCACGGGGCTACACGTCCGTCGTCTCCGGACTCGGGGGTGCCTTCCACCACCCCACTTTCACGAAGCACGGGACGCTCCATGCGGCCCGTCGATACCCGACGCGGAGGCGCTCGATCGCTGCGGTCGGCGCGCACCTGCTCGATCCGCGGACCATGCTCGTCGGGAGCTGGTTCCGGGCCTTCCCGGTGATCCTCGGGCTCGTGTTCGGGTTCGCGGCGCTCGGCTCGCGCGCGAGCCAATGGTCGCTTCGCGGCGCGCTCTCGTGGATCCCCTTCGTGGGCCGGCTCGCCATCCCGGCGGGCGACGCCGGGGATGGTGTCCGGTCCCTCGCGTCCACGCTTTGGATCCTCCTCGCCGCGGCGTGCGTGGGCCTCGCGGTGTGGCGCTTTCAGGCTGTCACCGCGCTCCACACCCAAGACCCGGACCGACGGATCGCGCTGCCTGACGCGAGGGTCCGGTTCAATCCATGGAAGTGGTTCGATCCCAACCGAAGCTATTGGGTCTCCACGGCCCTCGTCGTCGCCGCCGTCGCCGTCGTCGCGGTCCTCCCCGTCCTGCCCTTCGCGCCGACGAGCGAGCACGCGATCCTCGACGTCGCGACCTGGCTCCTCGGCGTCGGCGCGCTCGCGGGTGGGTTCGCGTTCGCGTTCTTCGCGGGGGGCAAAGGGCTCTCCGCGTGGGGACGCTCCGGCGTCGCCGCGCTGGGCGTCGTGCACGGCTTCCTGCAAGTCGCGACCGCGGTCTTCTTCTCCTTGTCGATCGTCGACCTCGCGACGGCGGGGATCGCCGTCGCGGCGAACGTCCTGTTCGCGATCCTCCTCGTCGCGTCTCGCGCCCTGTTCAAGAGGCGCGCGCTCTGGGGCGCCGCGATGGCGCTCCTCGGCGTGCTCGGGTGGTGGGGCGTGATGACGCTCCTCGTCGTCCTCGGAGGTGGGCGCACGCTCTCCGGGGAGGCCCACTGGGCGCTTCGATCCGCGGGTTTGATCGTCGGCGCGGTGCTCGCCATCGTGCCGTGCTGCTGCATCTTCACGTGGTACCTCGCGGTCGCCGCCCTGTTCGACGCGCACAACAACGAGGTCGGGGGCGCCGCGCGGGTCACCGCCTTTCGCCAGATGATTCGCTTCAAGGTCGACGCGGGCGGGCTCACTGGATACGTGATCTCGATCGAGAACCGGACCGCTTCGAGGAACGGGAAGGTCGCCGCCGCCCGCCGTCCGGACGAGGATCTCGTGTTCACGGTCGTCGACCGCTTCCACCTCGCGCCGCCCCCGGCGGGCGCTCCTCCGGCGATTGACCGAGCGGCTCCGTCGCCCGCGGTTCAATAGCCTTCGAATGTGTGACAGCCATTGCACACCCGGGCCGTCGGCTCGTGGGTTTGTTTGTCGGTGTGGCACCGCATGCACGTCGCTCGGCTCGCGTCCGGCGCCTCGTGGGAGCTGTGGCAGGCGCTGCAGTCGGTGTGACCCTGCTTCCCATGCATCGCGTGGCTCGAGCTCCCGTGGCAGCTCGCGCAAGCGGGTGGAGACTCGCGCCCGCTCGGCCCGTGCGGTCGGTGACAGGACTCGCACCCGCCGGGCAGCGCCGCGTGCGGGCCCTTCGAGCCCTCCTCGGCGTGACAGTTCGCGCATTTCGTCGCGCGCGCGGTGAGCCCGCCGTCATGGGGCTCGTGGCAGCTCTCGCACGGGCCGTGGCCGTGGGTCATGGACCCGGACTCGGCGGCGTGGCACGTGGTGCACCCGGCGCGCGCGTCCTCCCCGGTGCGGACCGCGTGGACCTCGCCGTGGCAGGATTTGCAGTCCGTGTGGCGCTTCGCGGCGACGGTCTCTGTCGCGTGGCACCCCTCGCACGCCGAGGGCGAGCCGAACGTGTGCGGCGCGTGGCAGCGCTCGCACGCGACCCCGGGCGACGCCCCGATCCGGCTGACGTGCGACTTCCCGTGATCCCCGCGATCGGCGTGGCAAGACGTGCACTCCGCCGCGCGCGCGGCGTGACCGCGCGAGCCGCCGTGGGGGTCGTGGCAGGTCGTGCAGCGCTCGTGGTCGGCGTCGCCGTGGTCGACGGAGACTGCGGTGTGGCAGCCTCGGCACGTTGCGTCGCTCACGGCGCGCGGCGCGTGGGTCGAGTGGCAGCTGTCGCACCGCTGGTGGCGCTCGGGCGCGTCGCTCCCCATGACTTTGTCTGCATGGCAGGACGCGCAGGACTTCGCCTCCGCGCGCGCGAACCGGTGCGGCGCGTGGCAATTGGAACAATCGTCGTGCCCCTGGAACAGCGTGCTCGCGAACGTCGCCCCCGAGTCCTCGCCGTGGCAAGCGAGGCACCGGCCCGCCGTGTCTCCCGCCTGCTCGTGGGGCGCGTGACAGTCGGTGCACATCATCTGCGTCTCGCGCCCCGCCTTGCCGTGCTTCACGTGGCCGAGCTCGGTGTGACATTCGTCGCACGCGCGCTCGCGGACCCAGGGCTCGGTGTGAGGCTGGTGGCAGCTCTGGCACTCGACGACGGTGTGCGCGGCGATCGCGCGGGCGCCGCCCTTCGCCTTGCCCTCGGCGCCGTGGCACTTCGTGCACTCCCACGCGCTCGCGCGGAGATCCGCGCCCTTCGTGAGGTCGTGACAGGACAGACAATGCGTCTTCGCCATCGCGGGGAGCGTCACGTGCACGCCGTCGTGACAGTCCGCGCACCGCTCGGCGAGGGGCTCGCCGAACCCCTGGATCTCGCCGAGGTGGCAGCACGTGCAGGTCTTCGCGGTCGCGATCTCCCGCGAGACGTCGTGCCCGAGGGTCTTCGCGCGCGCCCGCCACTCGGGCGTGCGGCTCGCTTCGTCGTGGCAGCGCGAGCACTTGCCCGGCGCCGCCGGGTGCGGGGCCTCGCCCGGGGACGCGGACGCGCTGCTCGCGGCGGGGGACCCGTCGCTCGGGGCGGGCGCCGAGAACAGCCCACACGCCGCCGCCGCGAGCGCGGCGAGGCAGAGGAGCGCGAGCCACACGACGCGCGAGGCGGTGCGGCTCATCGGCCCCCCGGGTGGCATTGGACGCAGGGCTCCTTCGCCTTGTTGCCCGGCGCGCGTCCGTCGCGGTGGGGGTTGCCCCCGCCGGCTCCCGCGGTGTGGCACCGCACGCAGAGCGCGGTGCCGGCGCCGCCGTGGCATCCCTCGCACGCGGCCGGGTCGCGCCACGTCGCCCGCCCGTGCGCGTTCTCGCTCCCGGGCGCGCCGACCCAGCCCGCGGGGTGGGGGCTCTTGGGCTCCTCCGAGGTCGGGTCGGCGAGCCGGCGCTCCCCCGAACCCGTCAATCCATTGCGCTTGTGACAATCGGCGCACGACTCCGGCGCGTGGCACGTCGTACAGAGGCCCGCCTCGTTCGCGCTCGCCTCGGCGTGGTGCGAGAGGAACCCCGCCGGGTGGAGCGTGCTCGCGCGAGGCGCGTCGAACTGGAGCGTCGAGAGGGGCAGGGGCATGCGCCCCGCGGCGTGGCACGACACGCAGAACCGCTCGGCGTGGCAGGACTCGCACATCCCGTCGCTCCGGGCCGCGGGCGCGCCGTGCTGGTGGACGAAGTCGCCCCCGTGGACGAAGTGATCCTCGGGGCGCGTCTCCTCCGCGCGGAGGTCGACGTGGCAGGCGTTGCAGTCGCGCGCGTCGAACGCCTCGTCGTGCCCGTGGCACCCGAGACAAGCCGCCATTCGGGGCCGCATCACCGCGGCGCCGGACGCCCCGTCCGCGTGGCAACGGACGCAATCGGCGTGGGTCTCTCGCACGTGATCGCCGTGATCGAACCGCAGCGTCGCCTTCGCGCGCGCCGCCTCGCGCCGCGTATGTCCGAGGCCGTGGCAGGTGTCGCACGCGCGCGTGTCGTGCGGCGGATCGTGGCAACGCACGCACGCGGCGGTGCTCGGCAAGTGCAGCTCGTCGGAGCCGCGCTCGTCCTCGACGCCCACGTGGCACTTCAGACAATGCACCCCTGCGACGGCGTGCGCGTGGTGCTCGAACGCGCGCGCGTCGTTCGTCGTGCGCAGGCCGAGGATGCCCGCGCACGCCCCCGTGAAGAGCAGGCTCAGCGCGAGCGCGGCGGTCGCCCAGCGCTTCATGGCGCCCCCGCCCCCGCGCCGCCCCACGTGCCGGACGCGCGGAAGAAGCCCACGACGCTGCTCGCGTAGGACGGCGTCGCGCTCGCCTCGACCGAGGCGGCGAGCGAGAGCGCGCGCGTCGCGTCGAAGCGGAGCGCCGTGAGCGCCCAGGGCCAAACGACGCCCCGCCCCCGCGGATCGTCCGGGAACGCGAGCTCCGCTTCGGCGCTCCAATGCAGTCGGAGGGGGAGGGGCAGGCGCACGAACGCGCGCACGCCCGTCCACGACGACCCCGGATCCGACACGCGGCGCGCCTCGCCGCCGAGCGCCCCCGCGCCGTCGTCGACCAGTCGGAGCTCCGCGCGCACGAGCTGCGTCGCGCCGGGCGCGTCCGCGACGCGGTCCAGCGTGAACGTCGCCGAGACATCCAATCGCGGGGCGGCGCGCCAAAACCCGCTGAGTCCGATCTGGTCGGCGTCGTAGCTCCCGAGGGTCGCGAAGAAGCTCGTCGCGTCCAGCATGCGGCTCGGGGACCTTCGCGTCGCGAAGAGCTCGAGGCGGTTGACCCGATCGTGGAGGAGCGCGGAGACGCGCGCCTCGGCGAGCCCGAGCTCGAGCGTGTCGATCGCGAACGTGCTCGAGAGGAGGAACGCGCTCGCCGGCGTGAACGACGCCTCCACGCCGAGCTCCGAGTGCGCGGCGACGCCCCCGTCGCGCTCCTGCCAATACGAGTAGCCGATCGACGCGAGATCCCCGAGCGCCTGGGTGGAGCGCACGCCGACCAGCCAATCGAACGAGCGGCCCTCCTGGTCGTCGAGCACCGGCATGCCGCCGAACACCTCCACGGTCGCGCCGGTGGGCGTGTGGATGCCCATGGCTGCGCCGTCGAGGTGGAGCGGGCGCACGGCGCCGCCCCGATAGAGGATCCGGCCGAGCCGCACGTCCCACCAATGGACGGGATCGCGCACGTGCGCTTCCATCAATGCGACGTCGCCGCGCGCGATCGGCCCTTGTTCGTTCGACCCCTGCCGGTCGGGGGCGTAGCGCTCGAAGACGCCCGCCCACACGAGCGCCTCGGCGTCGTAGAGGAGCGGGGAGCGCCCCTGGGCCTCGGCCTGAACCATCAAGAACGCAGACGGATCGGGCGCGGTCGCCCACGCGTCCGCGGTGAGGCGGAGCGCGCCGCTCGCGCGGCCATCCACGGGCTCCGCGCGCGCGGGCGCCGTCGCCCCGACGAGCAGGGCGCAGGGGAGCACGATCGCGAGGCCGAGGAGCCTCACGGCGGCGGTCCTCCCACGAGGTCGACGACGCCATCGACGTGCGTCGAGACGTCGTACGCATGGCACGTGACGCACGTCGCGAGATCGGGCGCCGCCGGTGGGTGGATCGCGCCCGACGTCGTCGTCGCCGGGGGGAACGCGTGGCACCCGTCGCACGCGCGGGCCGCTCCGCTCGTGTCCGTCCACACGGGCTTCCCTTTCCCGTGGCAGCGGACGACGCACCCTCCCGTGGTCGCGTCGTACTGCGCGGCGCTCCCGAGCACGACGTCCGCGGGCGGCGCCCCGTCGACGTGACCCGGGGCGTCGACCGTCGCCGGGACGATGTGACAATTCGCGCAGACGGCGATTCGCCCGATGCGATCGGGGAGCGAGGGATCCAAGTGTCGAGCGTGCGCGTCCGGCCCCGTGCTCTCGGGCAGGCGCGGCGGCGGCGCGCCGAGCGGCCCGGCTCCGTGGCAGGCGTCGCACGCGAGCGGGAGCACCTCCACCGAGCCGTCGACGTGCGTCGATCCGCTCGGATGACACGTGGCGCACGGCGCGCCGCTCGCACCGAACCTCGCGTGCCAGGGCGGGGGACTGTCATGACACGCGGTGCAGCCCTCGCTCGAGCCCGGGGACCACGAAGCCGACTTTCCAAGGTGACAATAGAAGTCCGCGCACGTGCCCGAGGCTGCGTCGAACGTCGGCTTGTGACCGTGGGCCGCCGCGAGCGGGCCGAACGCCAGATCCGTCGTGCCGTCCGGGTGGTCGAGGGAGCGCGCGTCGACCCGCGCGGGGTGACAATCGGTGCAGGCGAGCGCGCCCGCGTGCGCGCCGTGCGCGCCCGTCGCTGGGGGATCGCCATGGCACGTCGGGCACGCCTCGGGGCCGCCCGCGTTCGCGTGGCAACCGGTGTCGACGCACCCCACCCGGGACGACCCGCCGTGATAGTCGTCTCCGTGGCACGAGCGGCACGTCGCGAGCGGGTAACCGCTCTTCACGAGCTCGGCGCCGTGGAACGCGTCGCTCGCGGGATCCGTGTACCCCGAGGGGTGGATCCCGCCTCCGTCCACGCGGTCCCGATCGACCAGGCAACCCCCGACGGCGGCCGACCCCACCGCCGCCGCAAGCGTCACGATGGACAGCGCTCGCCTCACGGCGCGAGCGTGTGCCCGTGTGCCTCGTCGAACGCGTCCCCCGGTCCGTGGCACGTCGCGCACGCCTCGACGCCCGAACTGTCTGTGTTCGTGTTGGCGTGCGCGCGCGTCTCGGGCGCGTCGTGGCAAGCGAGGCACGCGGACGCCGTCGGCCTCGTCGCGGTGTCGTTCGAGACGACGCGGCTCGTACAATACGCGGTCGAGCTGAGCGGCGGCGCGTCCGCGCACGTGAGCTCCGTCTCGTGCGTCGGCAAGAGGCCCGATGGGAGCGGGAGGTCGAAGCTCCCGGCCACGTGGCACGCCCCGCAGTTGCGCAGATCACCCGGGTAGCGCACCTCGCCGAAGTCGAGCGGCGTACCTCCGGGGGCCGCGACCGAGGGCGCGGGGAACCCATAGAGGACATAGGGCTGTTGGGTGAGGTGGGTCCCGCTGTGGATCTTGTGGACCATCACCCGGAGGTCGACGCTGTGCGCCGTCACCGCGGGGGTTTGGAACCGCGCGATCCGCTCGTCGTTCACGTTGTTGGGGTTGTGGCAGAACGAACAATACTCGGCGGTGTTCCGCGTCCCTCCATGGGCGCTGAGGCTGCCGTGGCACGCGTTGCATTGGCCCGACGTCACGATGTCGCGGCGGGCGACGGGGCTCGCGTCGGTGACCGCGCCGTAGCCGATCGGGTTCGGAATGGCGTATCGGGGGCCGGTCGACCCGCCGGGCTGAATGTACCCTTCGAGGCCGAAGCCGAACGTGCCCGTCGCCGTCCCCGACATGGCGCTCGGCAAGACATACCGGAAGCCGTTGGGATCCGCGGAGAGCGCGCCGACGGCGCCCGAGCCCTGGATCGTGTACTGCGTGTAGCTCGCGTAGTCCGTCGTCGGCCCCGCCACCGTGAGCACGAGGCGCGTGAGCGGGTTCGCGAGGATGTCGCGGTGCTGCCCGTCGACCTGCACGTCGAACACGATCTCCGGCGTTTGTCCCTGCCCCGTCTTCGTGATCGAGAGCAGCTGCGCGGTGAGGTGCGGCGCGGCCGGATCGGTGGCGGGCGTGAGGTGCTTCGTCTGGATGCTCTCGAGCCCGCTCGTCGTCGGCGTGTGGCAGACGCTGCAGTTGGCGTCGGTCAGCTGCACGCCGCCGGCGTGCGCGACCATCCCCATGGGGACGTCGGCGTCGAAGCTCACGTCGTCGTGGCAGCTCGCGCAGGCGGTCTTCGTCGGGTGCGTCCTCCAGACCTCGCCCTGCGGGCCGGTGTGGCACGTCACGCACTCCTGGACGGGGCGGGGGAACGCGACCGTGGAGTAGTCCTCGACGGACTGCATGTAGCCGATGATCTGGTACGCCTTTCCGGCGGTGACGCTCGGCAGATCCTCGCCGCGGTGGATCTTGTGGACCATCACCGAGAAGTCGACGGAGTTGCCCGTGTCGGGGTCGACCACGTCCTGTGTGTGGCACGTCGTGCAGAGCCGGGTGTCGCGCCGGAGGCCGCCGTGCGCAGACAATCGCTGGTGGCATCCATTGCACGACGCGAGGTCGACGATCTCCCGGTGCGCCGTGACCGCCGCGCCGTCCGGGCGGAAGTCGTAGACCGCGTTGCCGACGAAGCGCTGCCCGCCCGCGTCGCGCCACGCCCAGGCGCCCACGGTGTGCGTCTCCGCCGCGTCGGCGGCCGACACGTCCGCGGCGAACGTGTACTCGTAGACGCCCGTGTCCGCGTCGATCGTCGTGTAGGTCCCGCCCGTGTCGGACGAGGGCTGCGTGACTGTCTGGTTGGTGATGGGGCTCGTCACCGACGCGGTCGTGTACGCGACGTAGTGGCCCGGACCCGCGGTGTCTTGGTGGAGGTGCGACAGGACGAACCGCGTCTCGACCGGGCCCTCGGTGAGCAGGCCTTCTCGGTCGAGCGGGACGCCGTTTTTGTCCGCGACGCGGAACCGCACGACGGCCTTGCCCCCCGTGAGGTTGGCCGAGAGGATCTCGAAATCGAGGCTGTCGTCCGTCAGGTACGGGCCCTTGCCCGGCTTGCCGTCCGGTCCCGCGTCCCCTGGGGGACCCGCGTCGCCGACGCCCCCCGGGTCCCCTTTCGCGCCCGGGTCACCCGGAGGACCCGACGGGCCGAGCGGGCCCTCGCACGCTGCGATGGTCGCGACGACCGCGAGAGGGACCAGGAGCCATCGGCTTTTCATCGGGCGCGCCTGGTGCAGCGCACGTGCCACGCGGAGATCTCCGACCGACGAGGACGTTGCGCGTCGAGGCCGCTCGGTGCGCCCCTGCGAGCGGTGCACGTCTACGCAATTCCTGCGTCGAGCGCGCTCGCGCGGCGCGGGAAGCGCGCATTCGGCGCGCGTTCCGGCGTGCCCCCGAACGGTCCGGCGATTGCTCTGCGGGGGCGCCACGTGACCTGGTCTTGGCTCGGGATGGCGGCGCTCGTAATCGGCGCGATCGCCGCGGCGGTGCTCGTCTGGTTCCTCGTGAAGCGCCCGCGGCTCACGTTCGGGGTCAAGGTGGTGCTGTTCTTCGGGCTCTTCCTGCTACCGACCGTGGCCGCGGTGCTGGGGAACGCCTCGAACCTCGAGACGACGAAGACCGTCCGGTTCTGTGGGAGCTGCCACGCGATGACGACGCACGTGAACGACGCGCACGATCCCGCGAGCGTGTCCCTCGCGTCGCGCCACGCGCGCCTGCCCGCGCAGCACGAGGAGGCCTGCTATGGCTGTCACGCGGACTATGGAATGTTCGGCGGCGTCACCACCAAGTTGAACGGGATGCGCCACGTCTGGGAGTTCTACACGGACGACTGGTCCACCCCCGACCACGCTCCGCCGAAGCTCTACAAGCCGTACGACACGCGCGTTTGCATGTCCTGCCACGACCCGCTCCGCGCCGACGCGCCGCTCGAGCACCGCGTGCACGCCGACAAGATCGCGGCGCGTGAAATCAAGTGCACCGAGAGCGGGTGTCATGGCCGCCCCCACCCCGAGTGGAAGCCCAAAGGAGGCCTGTGAGCGATCCGCCTCCGCCTCCGCCCTCGGTCGCCGGCCCGCCGTCCCTCCCCGCCGAGAAGCCGTCCCTCTGGCTCCGGATCGCGTGCGTCCTCGTGCTGATCTCGCTCGCGCTCATCGCGTGGGCGATCCTCCATCCCGTCCCGCTCGCGGTCATCGCCGCGATGAGCATCGGCCAAGGCGTCGGGACGATCGGCGCCGCCATGTTCCTCTGGGTGGTCGTCCGCGATCTTCGACGCGCGCTCGGGGCGCGCCGATCCTCGCCGAAGCCGCCCTCGACCGACGCTCCGTAGAACCCGTGCGCCCGCTGCCGTGGGGGCGCGACGGGAGCTCGGAGATCAAGCCGCGCTGGAGTGGTCGACGCGCGCCCGATGCGCTAGCGGCAGGACGACGCGGACGAGGCGGCCGCCGAACGCGGTCGCCGTCTCCACGTGGAACGCGCCGCCCGCGGCCTCCACGGCGGCGACCACGGGCTCGAAGGCGGGTGTGTCGTAGAGTCCCTCGAGCTCGCTCTCGGAGAGCGCGCACGTCTCGTCCCGGACGGAGAGGACGACCTCGCGCCGCGTCGCGACCAGGTGCAGCCACACGGGTGGATCCCTCGGGGAGAGGAGGACGGGGCCGCCGATGATCGCGCGGAGCGCGCGCGCCCAGGCGTCGAACGTCCCCGCGACGACGCACGGCGGAGCGCCGTCGATCTCGTCGGTGCGCGCGATGCGTTCGACGTCGAACTCCGTGACGACGTGATCGAGCACGTCGACGAGGTTGGTGGTGCTGTGGCTGGGTGCTTCGTCGTTCACGGCGTTCGTCCCGAAGAGAGGTTTCGAGCCCTCGGTCACCGCATCGCGGACGCGGCGGCCTCCGGCGGGGCCCACTTGCTCTGGTAGCGCTCGAGCTTGCGGTAGAGCGTCCGCCGATCGAGCCCGAGGACCTGCGCGGCGCGCGACTTGTTGCCGCGCACCACGGTGAGCACCCGGAGGATGTAGCGCCGCTCGAGCTCGTCGACCGTCACGACCTCGGTCGCGTCGTTCGCGGTGAGGACGGGCTGATCGGCGCGGTAGTTGCGGATGCGCTCCGGCAGGTCCTCCGGCGTCGCCTCGGGCGGTCGCGCGAGCGCGACGAGGCGCTCCATCGCGTTCTCGAGCTCGCGCACGTTCCCCGGCCAATCGTAGCGGCGGAGGCGCTCGGTGACCGAGCGCGCCATGGACAGCGTCTTGCCGCTCTGCTTCGCGAAGCGCTCGAAGAAGTGGGACGCGAGGACGAGGATGTCCTCGCCGCGATCGCGCAGGGGCGGCAGATCCACGCGCACGACGTTGATCCGGTAATAGAGGTCCTCTCGGAACCGGCGCTCGTACACCTCGTGCTCGAGATCCCGGTTCGTCGCGACGACGAGCCGCGCGTCGAACGGCACCTCGACGGAGTCGCCGACGGGCCGAACGACGCGCTCCTGGAGCGCGCGGAGGAGCTTCGGCTGGAGCTCGACGGGCATCTCGCCGATCTCGTCGAGGAACAGCGTGCCCCCGTTCGCGCGCGTGAAGAGCCCCTGGCGGGCCTGCTTCGCGTCCGTGAACGCGCCGCGCGCGTGGCCGAAGAGCTCGCTCTCGAGCAGCGTGGGCGGCACCGCGGCGCAGTTGATGGCCACGAAGGGTTTGTCACGGCGGTCGCTCATCGTGTGGAGGGCGCGCGCCACGAGCTCCTTGCCGGTGCCCGTCTCTCCGTGGATGAGGACGGACGCGTCCGTCGCGCTGACGCGCACGAGCAGATCGTGGACGCGCCTCATGGGCGCGCTGCGGCCGATCAGCGTGGAGGGGACCTCGCTCGCGGCGGCGCGCCGGAGGTGGATCACCTCGTCGCTCAGCTGGCGGTGCTTCCGCGCGCGATCGAGGACGATCGAGAGGTTCTGCGGATCGATCGGCTTGGTGAGGAAGTCGATCGCGCCCGCGCGGATCGCGGCGACCGCGGAGTCCAAGCTCCCGAGGCCGGTCGTCACGATCACGGCTGCGTCCGGGCGGGCGCAGCGGATGCGCTCGCACAGCTCGAGCCCGTCCATCTCGGCCATGCCGAGATCCGTGAGGACGATCTTCACGTCCTCGCGGGAGAGGATGTCGAGCGCCTCGCTCGGTGACGTCGTCGTGCGTACGTCGTAGCCCTGCCTCGCGAGGAGGGACTCCATCAAGGCGCACTGATCCGAGTCATCGTCGACGAAGAGAATGGTCGCGGTCATGCCACTCCGGTCCGTTTCGAGTGCCGCCGTGCGGGCGGCTTGAACTGTTCGGCGGGTCACGCTTCGCCCCTGCGCGAAGTCGGTTCGCCGAGCCGGTTGGCGTTTGGCAGACGTCATGCCACGCAAAAATCGCCGAAAAATGCGGGCTGGTCCGGATGAGCGCCCGGCGGGTCCTGCCACAGATGGGACATTTTGCGTCGAGTGGGCGCGGGCCCGACAGCTGATAGCCTCCGCGTGTGGCGAGCGTCATGGCCGTCGTCTCCAAGAAGGTCTTCGAGACCGACGCCCGCGATCGGGGCAAGGTCCTCGGTCTCGGAGGAGTCTGGCCGACGGAGATCTACAAGAGCACGCACGCGTCCCTCCGACCGCTCGGGGAGGGCGGGCACCTGTTCCTCGTCACCGTGCGCCCACCCGACGAAGCGCTCTGGCTCGTCGCCGTGCTGCGCGATCCGAAGCTCGTGGCCGAGGGCTGGCGCGCGAGCCCCAACACCGCGCCCGCCGTCGACGTGAGCGCGCTGAAGAGCAAGCTGCGCTTCGCCACGGGGACGGGCATCACCGCCGAGAAGGGCAAGCTCGGGATGTCGCTCCAGACGCCGCGAACGCTGACGCCGGCCGACGAGGCGCTCTTCCTCGCAGCGGCGGGCGCGCCCGCGCCGTCCGGCGCGCCCGCGGCCCCGCCGAAGAAGACGTATCACCTCAATCGGCACGAGGTCGGGCCGCTCCCGTGCCTCTGCATGAGGTGCTTCGCGGCCGCTCCCGAGCGCGTCGAGCTCGGTGGAGAGGTGTTCCTGCGCCGCCACGCGACCGCGAAGGAGCGCATCCTCTATCACTGGCTGCCCGAGGCGCTGCAGTCGAGCGAGGCCCGCGTGCGCCTCGACATCGAGAGGCGCATGCGCCTCCGCTTGAAGGACCCCGTGGATCGCGCGCGCGCCCCCGCTCGCAAGCGGCGGCCCGCCCGGGACGAGGACGAGGGAGACGACGACGAATGAGCGGACTCCTCTCCACGTCTCGCCACCTCCGCCGCCACGCGTTCGATCGGCTCGCCCTCGATCGAGACAGCGCGTACGCCGCGCGCGAGCTCCTCGCGAACGACGAGGACGCGGGCGTGCGCGCGCGCGCCGCGCGCTTCCTCGGCGGCGCGCCGGACGAGATCGCCGTCCCCGCCCTGATCGATGCCCTCGACGACGCGGCGCCCCTCGTCCGTCACGCCGCCGCGCGCGCGCTCGCCGCGGCCCGCGTCTCCGCGGCCGGGCGCGCGGAGATCCATCGGCTCGCGATCGAGGATCCGATCTGGTGGGTGCGGCGCGCGGCCGTCGTGACCGCGGCGACACGGGACGCCTCCGCCGCACTCCCGACCCTCCGCGCGGCGCTCGAGGATCCGTTCTGGCGCGTCCGCGCCGCGGCCGTCCGCGCGCTCGTCGCGCTCGGTGAGGCCGACGACGCGCTCCTCGAGCGCCTCGGTCCGGCGACGACGGATCGCTCGTCGGGCGCGCTAGGCTACCTCGCGCGTCGGCTCGGCGACGCGTCTCGGCCGAGCGGTCCGGTCGCGGAGCCGCCCCGGATCCCCGGCCAACCCGATCCCGATCCGGCGGTGGCCGCCGCGCGCGTCGCGCGCGGGGACGCGGTCGCGAGCGCGTTCCTCGTCGAGTGCCTCGGCGACGCGCACGCCTCGCTGCGCGCCGCGGCCCGGAAGCGGCTCACGCGCGCTCGGGATCCGCGCGCGCTCGAGCTCGCGCTCCTCTGGCTCGACGAGCCACGCATCCCGCACGCGGCGGAGACCGTGGTCGAGCTGCTCGACGGGCTCGATCGGCCGCGCGCCGATCACGTCCTGGACGTCGCGTTCGAACGAGGCGGTCCGGGCGCCGTGTGCTGGGCCGCATCCTACGTCGGCCTCACGCGCGACGCGTCCCGCGAGGGCGCGCTGCTCGCGCTCGCGCGCGCGGAGCTCCCGATCGTCCGGTCCGCGGTGATCGCCGCGCTCGGTGATCTCGGCGGGGAGCGAGCGCGCGCGGCGATCGCGACCGCGCTCTCGGATCCCGCGCCGCGCGTCGTCCGGATCGCGGCGCACGCGGCCTTCGCGCTCGAGATGTTCGACGAGCTCGCGTCCGTCGACGCGCCCGCGGACGCGCCGACCCGCCGCGTGCTCGCGTCTCTGGCCGCGCGCCGCGCCGATCCCGACGCGGTCGATCGGTTCTCGCGCGACCCCGACCCGCGCGTCCGCGCGATCGCCGTCGGCGCGATGAACGCCGCGGAGCGCGCGCTTCTCTGCCGATCCGGATCCGTGGGTGCGCGCCGCGAGCCTCGGACCGGCGACGGCGACGGACGCGCTCGCGCGCGATCCGCACCCATGGGTGCGGCGCGCCGCGTACCGCTTCGTGCGCGACGCCGATCCTCCTCGCGGGCGAGCTCGCGAGCCGAGCGACCGACCCCTGGCTCGCGACGCGCGCGTGCGCCACGCTCGATCCCGCGACGCCGGCGCACCTCACGGCCTTGCTCCGCCTGTCTCGCGCGCGCGCTCCGGGCGTCCGCGCGGCCGCCGCGGAGCGGCTCCTCGGCTTCGACGCGCTCGCGCTCGACGCGGCACTCGACGGCGTCCTGGGCGGCGCGCCCAAGGCGGACGCCGAGATCCGCATCGCCGCGCACACGCTCCGCGGTCGGCGCTTCGAGGACGCGGACGTCGCGCGATTGCGCGCGGCGCGCGCGTCGGAGCCCGAGGCGGTGCGCGCGTGGATCGACGACGCGCTCGGCGACGACGCGCCTCGCGCGACCCCGCCCGAGCCCGGGAGAGCGCCGGTCGACGTGCCGCTCCGACCGCTCGGCGCGACGGGCCTCTCCGTCGCCCCGCTCGTGATCTCGGGCGCGGGCCTCCTCCCGCCGCGCGCGTACGAGGACGCGCGCGCCGCGGGCTGCACGCATTTCTTCTGGGAGCCGAGGTACGCGACGCTCGAGCGCGCGCTCCGGCGCGAGCGATCCGCGGGCGTCGTCGCGGGGACGTACGAGGCGAGCGAGCGCGCGATCGTCGCGGACGTGGAGCGCGCGCTCCGCCGCCTCCGCCGGGACGCGATCGACGTGTTCCTCTTGTTCTGGGTGCGCTCGCCCGCGCGCATCGACGCGGACGCGTTCGACGTGCTCGATCGCCTCGCGCGCGCCGGCAAGATCCGCGCGTTCGGGTTCTCGACGCACGACCGCGACCTCGCGTGCGACGCGCTCCGCCGCGGCGACGCTCGGCCCTGGGACGTCGTCATGATCCGCCACAGCGCCGCGCACCCGGGCGCCGAGGAGCGGCTGCTCCCGCTCGCGCGCGAGCGGGGCGTCGGCGTCCTCGGGTTCAGCGCGCTCTCCTACGGCCGCGTGCTCGGGGCCGCCGTCTCGGCCGCCGACGCGTACGGATACGCGCTCGCTCAGGCCGGGATCTCCGCCTGTTTGTCCGCCCCCCGCACGCGCGCCGAGCTCGAGGAGAACCTCCGCGTGCTCTCCGCGCCGCCGCTCTCGCTCGCGAGGCAGGCGGAGCTCCGCGCGCACGGCGCGATCGTCCGGGAGGAGAGCCGCGACTTCGGGCGATCGATCCGCCGGCACCCCGTCGGCGTGCTCGGCGAGGATGCGCCCGAGGCGGGCGTCGCCGCGCTCGGCGAGTGGCTCGATGGCGAGGACGCGCTCGATCCGCGCTTCGGTTGAGTGATACGTTCCCGGCATGCCCCGCGGCGCCGAGAGCTAGCCTTCCGTCCGCGATGCAACGTCGCGGCTGATCACGTCTCGCATTGAAGAAGAAAGAAGAATCACGAGAACTCCAGCACTTCTCGTGGATTGTCTTCTGAGCTGAAAGTAGTCCGGCGCCGCGGGGCACGCTGTTCGACGCGAGCGCGGAGACGAGAGGGCGGAGACGAGAGGAATGGAGGACGAGTGGCGTTCGGCAAGTTCCTGATCGAGCTGAAGGCGCTCCTCGTCGATCCCTCGGGGAACAAGGGCGCGATCGAGCAGCTCCTCCGGCGCGGCCGACGGCTCGCGGAGTTCGAGGTGCTGCGCCACTACGCCACCTCGAAGGGGTTCGTCCCGGACGACTTCGAGGCGCGCGTGCGGAGCCGCGATCCGCGCGTCCGGTGCGACGCCGCGGCGCGCATCGACGTCGTGTTCCCCCGCACCCGCGCGGGCCGGTTCCTGCGCATGCTCGTGAAGGATCCCGACGCGAAGACGCGCACGCGCGCGCGCCGCGCGCTGAAGAGGCTCGAGCTCGGGGACGTCGCGCTCCCCGATCGGCGGTACGAAGCGCGCCGCCCGCGCCTCCAGAACCCGGGCGCGTGGAACCCGAGCGGGTGGTTGTTCGGCCTGCACCGCCGCTCCGTGAAGGCGGCCGGGGCGCCGGACCGGATCGCGAAGCGCGCGCTCCCCGCGCTCGCGAACGTCGGCGATCTCGTCTCGCTCCTCGGCCTCGAGGGCGTGAAGGCGATCCCACGGCTCACGCGCGCGGGCGTCGGGCCGGGCTCGCCGTACGTGGAGTTCGAGATCGACAAGGCGAGCGGCGCGAAGCGACCCATCGCCGCGCCGCGCGCGCCGCTCCGCAAGGTGCAGCGGAAGCTGCTCCGCGAGATCCTCGACAAGGTCCCCGTCCACGACGCCGCGCACGTGTTCGTTCGCGGGCGATCGACCGTGACGAACGCCGCGCCGCACGAGCGCGCGGCGCTCGTCGTGAAGATGGACCTCGTCGACTTCTTCCCGACGCTCCACTTCCGGCGGGTGCGCGGCCTCTATCAGGAGCTCGGGTACAGCCGGCTCGTCGCGCACGTCCTCGCGTCGCTGTCGACGTACCGCCCCGTCCTCGAGGACGGCGCGGTCGCGTGGCCCGGCGTGCTCCCGCAGGGCGCGCCGACGTCGCCCGCGCTCGCGAACCTCGCGTGCCGCCGGCTCGACGCGCGCCTCGCCGCGCTCGCGAAGAAGTCCGGCGCGAGGTACACGCGCTACGCGGACGATCTCACGTTCTCGTTCGACGCGGAGCCGAAGACCCTCGGGCGGTTCCTCTGGTGGGTCGATCAGATCTGCCAGCAGGAGGGGTTCTCCGAGAACGCGCGGAAGCGCCGCGTCCTCCGGCGCAAGAACCAGCAGCGGATCACCGGCGTCGTCGTGAACTCCGGGTTGTTCCTCCCGCGCCGCGATCGACACCGGTTCCGCGCCATCCTCGCGAACGTGAGGAGGCACGGCCTCGCGGCCGAAGCGGCCAAGCGCAGCGCCGACGACCGGCGCTCCGTAGGCGAGTTCGTCGCGTGGCTGCGCGGCTTCGCCGCCTACGCCAAGATGGTGCAGCCCGAGCTCGGCGCGAAGTGGGTCGGCGAGGTGAAGGACCTCACGTCTCGATCGTAGAGGCGGGCGCCGAAGAGGAGTTCTCTCCGACCCGCTATCCGCGAGAGCGACTCAGAACCGGAACTCGCCGCCCGGCGGTCGAGGGCTCGGAGACGGTTGGGGCGAGGGGCCCGGCCACGTGGGCGGCGGCGTCGGGCCGATGGGCCTCGTGGGGAGCGACACGGGCGCCGAAGGCGCGGCGCTCGGCGCCGGAGGGCTCGTGGCCGGGGCGCTCGGCGTGGTTGGGGGAGCGCTCGTCACCGCGACGCTCGCGGCGGTGCTGGGTGAGGTGGGGGTGGAGGGCGCCGCCTCGGCGGCCGAAGTGGCCGTGGAGCGCGGGCGCGCGGTCGAGGTCGCGGGGGAGGAGCGCGCGCGCGACTCGACGAGGAACGTCGCGCCCGAGGACAGCGCGGCGGCGAGCACCATCAGCGCCGCGGTGGTCGGCACGCGCGCGCCTCGGACGGAGCTCTTCGACCCGGCCTCGGCGGGTCGGTCCGGCGCGGGCGGGGCTTCGGCGGGTCGGAGCAGGCCGCGGAGGGCGGCGCCGAACTCTTGCATCGACGCGTACCGATCCGCGGACCGCTTCGCTGTCGCGCGGCGGACGACCGCGGCGACGGGAGCAGACAATCGATCGACGGGAGGCTCGACCGACATTTGGAGCATCACCATGTCGCCCATGGAGGGGAACGTGCGATCCGGCCTCCGGAGGAAGTGCCAGCCCGTCAGCGCCTCGTGGAGCACGATCCCGAGCGAATAGATGTCCGTGCGCGCGTCCACGACACCCCCCCTCACGATCTGCTCGGGCGCCGCGTACGCCAGCGTGGCGAAACCTCCTGTGCCCGCGGTCTTCGCGTGATCGCGGAACTTCGCGGTCCCGAAGTCGAGGAGCTTGAGCTCGCCCCGCTCGGTGATGAAGAGGTTCTCGGGCTTCAAATCCCGGTGGATGACGCCCTGGCCGTGCGCCGCTTGCAGCCCGGCGATCGCCTGGAGCGTGTAGCCGAGGGCGACCTCGAGGGGGAGCGCGCCCGAGCGGTCGAGCCTCGCGCGCAGCGTCTCGCCCGCGAGGAGGTCCATGGCCATCCACACCGCGCCATCCGGGGCGACACCCGCGTCCGAGACGCGTACTAGGTTGGGATGGTCGAGCGTGCGCAGGAGCTGCGCCTCCCCCCGGAGCTTGGCGACGACGTCCGGCTGCGGACGGTACTGTGCGTGGAGCACCTTGAGGGCGACGCGGACACCAAGGAACGCGTGCGAGGCGGCGTACACGCGCGCCATGCCCCCCGCGCCGATCATGCGCTCGACGACGTACCCGTCGACGCGTGTCCCCGGCGCGAGCGCTCCTTCCTCCTGCACGGCGTGAGTCTAGCGCGCTCGCCCGCGGTCGACACGCGCGCGCCCGCCTCGTGTACATTCGCCGGCGTGGTTCGTCGACGTCGTGCGGTCTGGGCGGTCGCCGTCGCGCTCGCCGTGGCGATCGGCGCGGTCGGAGTCCCGGCGCGCGCCGAGCCGGTGAGCCTCGCGAGCGATGACCCCGTCGCGCTCTTCGTCCGGGGGAACGAGCTCTTCGACGCGAAGGACTACGCGAACGCGTACGCCTATTACGAGAAGTCCCACCGGCTCCGCCCCTCGTACGACTCCGCCTCGAACGCGGGAACTTGCGCGTACAAAATGGGCCGCTACGCGGACGCCGCGCGCCTCCTCCGCTACGGGCTCGCGCACATCCCCGGATCGCTCGACCCCGCGAAGCGACAAACGGCAGAGACGCGCCTCACGGAGCTCCTCACGGACGCGAGCCGACACATCGGCGTGATCACGGTGCACCTCGCGCCGCGCGGCGCCGTCCTCTACGTCGACGGCGCGGACGCGGGCACCGCGCCCCTCGAGAGCGAGCTGTTCCTCGATCCGGGGCACCACGTGTTGATCGGTCGATTGGATGGTCACCCGGATCTCCAGCGCGAGCTCGACGTGGTCGCGGGGCAGACCGGGGTGCTGGAGATGGCGCTCACCTCGGGGGCGAGCGGGAAGGTCGCGTCCTCGAAGCCGAGCGTCGCCGTCCTCGTCGTGGGCTCCGTGCTCGGCGCGGGGTTCGTCGGAACGGGGATTGGCCTCTTCGCGGTGTCCCTCGGCAAGGGTTCGGACCGTGAGGCGCTCGGCGGAACGCTCTCGGGCACGAACCCCTGCGGCGCGGGCTCGCCCTACCCGAACGAGTGCGCGCAGATCCGCTCCCTCAGCGCGGACGAGAACACGTTCCGCGCGGTGGGCATCACGGGGATCGTGGTCGGCGGCGCGACCGCTGTCGCGACGCTGCTCTATGGCGTGTGGCCGCGGCCGCGCGCGAGCGCCACCCAGCCAGTCGGCTCCTTCGGCGTCACCCTGTCGCGGTCGTTCCGTTCTTCGACGCCACGGGGGGCGGAGTGTCGATGACGGGGGCGTTTTGAGGATGACCACCGTTCGCGCGCTCGCGGTGCTCGCCGTTCCTCGACGCTCCTCGGGTGCGCTCCGAGCTCCGATTGTACGGTCACGCTCGATTGCGGGCCGTTCGACTCGACCGGCGGCGCCGCGAGCATGACCACGTCCGCGTCCTCGACCGGCTCGGCGTCCACGAGCACCGGGCAACCCATGTGCGGCAATGGGATCGTCGAGTCCCCCGAGACGTGCGACGGGGACTGCCCGGTCGAGTGCATCGATCCCAATCTCTGCACGAGCGAGGTCCCGGCGGGCACCGAGTGCGACCTCACCTGCGACTTCAAGCCCCTCATCGCCTGCAAGAGCGGTGACGGGTGCTGCCCCATGGGGTGCTTCAATGGAAACGATCGAGACTGCGCGCAGAAGATCCTCCTCCTGAGCGCTGTGTCGGACTCGGAAGCGGCGTCCGTCAAGAGCGCGCTCGGCGGAACAGGCGCCTTCGGGAGCGTCGACTCGATCAACTACTTGAACAACGCCCCGGTGACGCTGACCCTGGCGCAGCTCACGCCCTACTCCAGCGTGCTCGTCTACAACAGCCATCCGTTCTCCGATCCAGCGAAGGTGGGTGACGTGCTCGCGGACTACGTCGATCAGGGCGGTCGAGCGGTCCTCAGCACCGCGGCGAACTGCGCCGACCAATATCGGATCCGCGGCCGCTTCGAGAGCGACGGCTACTTCCTGAACGACGACGGCGGCGCGCTCGCCACTGCCACGAACATCGACCCAACGTTCAACGAGCCGATGAGTCCGCTCGTCGTCGGGGTGACGCCGGCGACCGTGAATGCGCACTGCGACCTCACCGCCGCGCCGGGCGTGACCGTCGTCGCGTCTTTCGTGGACGGCCGACCGCTGATCCTGCGCGGGAAGCGCAAAGGCCGGAACCGCGTGGACCTCAATCTATTCGTCGACAGCGGGACGAGCTCCACCCTCGGCGACGTCATCGTGAACGCGCTCCAGTATCCGCTCTGAATAGGAGTGTCCTGACGGCATGCGGAGATGCCGCTCAGAAGTACGGACAATCGGACGAAGCGAACCCCGCCGCTTCTCCGTCGGGCTCGCAGTAGCTCGTGTTGATCTTCCAGCTGAACCCCAGCGAAGTGGTGCGGTCGAAAGCAGCGATGAACGTGCAGATCACTCGGCCAATCGAGAGGCCTATCGTCGGCCCGGCCGTCGTCTCAGTCAAAGCCGCACCCTCGCGGACAAAGTAATGGAACGTGTGCGTGCTCTTTAGCCGAAAGTCCTTCCCCTCCATTGGGATCATTTTGACACCAGAGTCGTTGGCTCCGCTCAGCGCGGTGATGGGGACCAACCTCGACTTGTGGATCGGCCAAAAGCTCAACGAGCGGACCTGAGGCATCGCAGCCGGCTTGCCATCGATGGTGTGCTCGGCGTGCATCTCGTGCCACAGACACTCCTCCCATGTCTGGCTCGAGCTGCCAGGGGGCGTGAAATGGAAGTCGAGCGCTACTTTCGTCGTGACCCTCCCATCTTTGCCTTGGACGAGCGGTGTGAATTCAGCGGCGAGACGGTCGAAACGGGGCGAGTCCACCTCGAACTGGACGGAGGCCTCGGCGGCGCGTGCACCACCAGGGTCAGTCGCGGTGGCGGGGACGCGCACGTTCGCCTGGATCTTGATCGCCCCCTTGCGGCCGCCCGTGAAGTAGAAAAAAACTTCTTCGTTCTTCAACTGTGGAGGATCGCTCCCTACCTTTCCGTTCTCCAGGAACAGGCGGTTCCCCGTGTGCTGTCCCTCAATCGTCCACTTTAGGGTGTCCTCGAGGCTCGCGGCGGGGGATCTCGTCCGCACGGTGAACCTGAGCAGGCGACCCGCCACGACCTTCAAGGTCTTGCCGCTCACCACCTGGTTCGTGGTGGAGTCGACGATCTCGATCAGTTCGGCGCTGATATTTTGGTTGCCGTTTCCATTCGCGACGATTGGCGGGCTCATGTCGACTCCATAGCGATTGTGGGGGAAGCCATCGGCGCGCGCATCACGAGCCGTAGGCCTGCTTGAGCTTGGCGACGGTCGGCGCGTCGAGCACGCCGCTCACGGGGAGGCCCGCCCAGGCCTGGAACGCGCCGAGCGCAGCGGCGACCGCCGCGGTGAGCTCCGCCTCCGACGTGTAGTCGCCCCAATGCATGAAGCGCAGGTGTTGGAGCCGCGCGCGGGCGCCCGAGAGCTCGTCCGCCGGATCCAAATGGCCGAACAGCAGCGGAAACTCCTCGCCCAGGTCGACGAACTTCAGCGTCGCCTCGCGGACGTGGACGGGCACGTCGAGCTCCACCTTGCCGCCCCCATCGCTCGCGCCCTCGACGGGCGCGCCGAAGCCCTCGACCGCGTACTTCGCGTTGTGGAAGCGCGCGTCCTCGAACGTGAACGTGGACTTCGTCTTTGGCACGCGCACGGTGTACGTGTTCGTCGTCCCCTGCTGGAGAGGCTTGCCCGTGCGCGGGCCCTGGGGCACGTGGACGATGTCCCCCGGGTGGAGGACGCTCGGCGTCTCGCGCCTTTGCTTGAGCTCCGCGTTCTTGGGATCGTTCCAGACTTTGTCTGCGTCGAAGCCGAAGCGGAACGCGATGCGATCGAGGTGATCCCCCTGCCGCACGAGGTAGGGCAGGAGGTCGCTTGGGCCGGGCTCGCCGTCGATCGTCATGTCCGAGAACACGACGTTCCCGCCGGACTTGAGCTCCATCTCCGCCTTGCCGTCTTTGTCCGTCTTGCCGCTCACCTCGGAGCCGTCGTCGAGCTTCGCGACGAACCGCTGGAACGGGACGGCGCTGCCGTCCTGATCCTTCACCTCGATCCGCGTCGGCGGCGGCGGCGCCGGCTCCTCGGACTCGGACGGCGAGTTGAGGCAGATCTTCGGGGCCTTTCCCTCCACGTTGCCCTTGACGGAGAACGACGCGGTCTTCGTCTTCGTGGACGCGCCGCTCTTGTCGAGGACCTGCTTGCCGCCCTCGCCCGTGGTGGTGATCGTCGGCCCCGAGATCTCGATCCCCGCCTTCGTGATGCGGACCGCGCTGTCGCCCACGGCGAGCACGATCTCCGTGTCGGAGCGGAGCTCCAATCGGTCGAGCCCGGACAGCGTCGCGGTGCCTTCGGCGTGGGTCGTCCACGAGCGCCTCTTGTCGTTCTTCCCGACGATCGTCGTCACGCAGCCGAGCGCGCGCACGGTGTGATCGCCCGCGTAGACGACGTCCGAAGGCCCCTGTACGTCGCGTCGCTCGCGCCCTTCGATGCGCGTCGTCACCGCGCCGGTGACCCGCTCGTCGAGGCTCCCCCGGACGATGTCCTTGCGATTGCCGTCGACCTGGATCTCCTCGTCGTTCTGGACGTGCACCTTGTGATCGTGTTGCACGACCTCGTCCAAATCCCGCTGCGCGCGCACGTAGATTTGCTCGCCGCCGGCCGCGTCCTGGAACGAGAGCTCGTTGTACCCGCCGCCGCCCGGCGAGCTCTGGGTGCGCCAGCCACTCCGCGTCTTGTCCTGCGGCAGGGAGAACGGCGAGGGGTGCGTCGCGTTGTAGACGGATCCGACGACCAACGGTTTGTCGGGATCCCCGCCCTCGAACGTGACGACGACCTCCATCCCGGCGCGCGGGATGAACTGGGTGCCCCAGCCCGCGCCGCCCCACGCGTGCATCGTCCGGATCCAACACGAGCTCTTGTTCTCGCGGTCCCAGTGGAAGCGCACGCGGATCCGGCCCATGGGATCGACGTCGATGTCGGAGCCGAGGACCACCGCCGTGAGCATCACCTGGACGCTGCGGCGCGGCGGTCGCGGCGGCAGGTAGGGGACGAGCGCGGGCACGCACTCGAAGCGATTGGAATAGACCGTATAGCGATCTCTCCGCTTGTCCTCCTTGCCGTCCCGCGGCGCCTCCTTGGGGTGCGAGCGGCCTCGGTGCTCGACGGTGGTGACGACATAAGGCTGGTCGAGGCGCGCGGTGGGGTGCTCGACGAGCGCGAACTTGTGACCCGCGCCGAGATCCGGTGAGCCGCTCCGGCCCTCCGCGACGACGACGCGGCGGCGCTCGTGACGGAGGAGTCGCGGCGCTTCGTCCGTCACGACGCCCCACTCGGGGAAGAGGAACGGCGCGTGGTGGTCATACACCTCGAGGAACGGCGGCACGGGTTCACCGAGCGCGCCCTCCACGACCGTGGCGACGACGCCCGCCGAGCGCGCGACGCCCGCCCCGATCTCCCCCGCGACGCCCGGCGTCGCCGCCTCGACCGCGCTCCCGATCTGCGTCGCGATCGCGGCGAGTGTCTCGAGCGCGGTCTCGGGGAACGGGGCGACGGAGAGCGCCGTGCCCTCGAGCGCCATGGCGGGCCGCGCGGGATCGTAGTCGCGCACGACGCCGCTCGTGGGACGCACGGCGGTGCGGAGTTCGAAGTCCGTGATCCGATGCATGTGCGAGGACGAGGTCTCGAGCAAGCGCGCGTAGCGGAGCGGCGGCGCGGGTTGCTTGGTGAGCGCGCCGACCAGGGTTCCGGCCGCTCCCGCGGCGGCGCTCGTCGCCTGGTGGACCGCGGCGGGCGTGCCCCCGGCGACGTCGCCCACGGCGTCGATCACCTCGGGCGCGACGGCGAGCGCGGTCGTGGCGAGGAGGAGCGCCGCGTCGTCCGTCCCGATGGGTGGATAGAACGCGGCGTCGTCCGCGCAGATCAGCGTGTCGCCGGGGATCAAGGGAGAGACGGCGGAGGCGACCGAGCCGATCGACGCCGCGACGTCCGCCGCGGCGCTCGCACCGGGGAGGGAGCCTACGGCGCTCGCGACCCCCGCGCCGATCCGGCCGGCGACGCCCGCGACGGTCGACATCAGGAGGAACGCGTCGTCGACGACGCCGCCTTGTGGGAAGTAGAAGAAGATGCCCGCCTCCGCGAGGAGCCGCTGGACGAAGTCGTAGTCCGTCTCTTCGTATTGGGTGCAATACGGCCGAGGCGGATAGTCGTGCGCGAGCTGCCACCGCACGGCGATGCCCTCCTCGAGGAGGACCTTCGCGACGACGTCCGTGACGCGCATGTCTTGGAAGATCCGCGTCCGCCGCTTGTGCTTGAGCAGCCAAAGGCGCGGGACGAACTCCATCCGGTACTCGATCCGCTTCGCGTCGTTGCTGCGGCCGAGGCGCACGTGCGAGATGACGCCGTAGAACGCGCGGACTGTCTTTCCCACGTTCCACTTCATCACCGCGCGCCGCCCGAGCGCCGTGCGCTCCACGTCCGCGCTCTGGGTCGCGTCCGCGGTGACGGCGAGGCGGAACACGTAGGCCTCCGACATCGCCTCCGTGCCCTTCAAGGATTTGACGGTGAATGTCTCCGCCGCGAGACCCTCGATGGTCAGTTCATACGGATTCATGGCGCGAGGAGCCCGCGCGGCCGAGGGGTCTGCAAGGTACCGTGGGGTATCCGTGTCGCAGGCTTCATGATGACGGGTGATACGACACCCGGGGGTCGATGTTCCCCCGTGGGATCAGGCGCCCGACAGATGTCTCCGCACCGCAGCATTGACCTGCTCCGCGAGCCGCGGATCCGCCGCCATTCGCGCTTGCCAGGTCGCGTCGAGGAGCCTATGCGAATCGGGCGTGAGGCGGAATCTCGCGAGGGTCTCTGCGAGTCGCTCCGGCGGAGTCCGTCGAAACGTCACCACGATCCAGGCATATTGTTCCGGTGAGAGATCGGGGGCCGGAGGAGCTTGGGCGGCCGAGGGTTCCGCGCGGGAGCCTTCACCCGGTCTCGAGGAGGGAGCGAACGGGGTCGCGGGGCGAGACAGATAATCGGACGCGGAGATCTCCTCCGTCGACGCGAGCTCGATCGCACGCGCCGCCCGCTCGCTCGGGCTGGGTGTCGGCTCGGGCGGCCGACTGTCCGTCGGGCTCGGTGTTGGGTTCGGATCGACCGGGCGAAACGGGAGCGGGCGCGCGGCGAGATAGGCGGACGCGTCCACCTCCACCGTGCCCACCTCGGGAACCGGCTTGGGCGGGGGCGGCGGCGCGGGCGGCGTGGGCTGGGCCGTCTCGTCGGCTTGGGCGGTCGACTCCTCCGCGAGCAGCTGCCGCGCTGCGGGTGCGGACGCGCCCGGCGAGCGGGCCTGGAACGGCAGGAGCGCCGCGTGCAGATAGTCGGTCGCGGGGAGATCCTCGGTCCCGGACGAGCCGGTCGAGCTCCACTTCCCCTGCTGCCGGGCGAGCACGTCCTGTCTCGCCTGGGCGAGCAAGCGCGCGAGCTCCGCGGCCCAGCGCGGCTCGCGCGCGCACTTCGCCCGGTAGTGCTCGTCGATGGAGTGGCACGTGGGTTCGTCGAGCTCGCGCGCGGCGAGCAGGGACGCGCGGTCCGCGCCGGGTTGTTGCAACAGCACGACGAGCTCGGCGTACTTCATGAGAGAGAGGCCGTGCGCCTCCGGCTCGAGCGCCTCGAACGGGGTGACGGGGCCTGGAGTGGACGGCTCGTCCCCCCCGAATTGCGTCTCCTCCTCGGTCGGCCCGGGGACGACGGGCTTGCGCAAGATCGCCTGATGGCTCGCGGCGCGCGCGCTCAATTGGAAGCTCGCGAACTGGACCTCGGGGGGATGATTGCCCCGTTCGAGGAGCGCCTCCGGAGACAGACTGTCCACGGCCTCCGCGCGCTCGGGGGTCCACGGGAACGGGCGGAGCACGCGGGGGCCCGCGTCGATGGACGTGGGGAGCGTCCCCGTCTTCGCCGCCTCCTCGAGGCGCTTCGAGAGCGCGGGATCCTCTCGCGTCTTGCGGGTCCAATGGCGGCCGAGGCGCGCGACGTCCGCCATCGTGAGGCCGAGCGGGTCGGTGACGCTCGCCTGGTCGTCGGCTTGGGTGAGCGCGTTCATGAGCCCCATCCACGCCCCGGGATCCTCGTCGAGCGGCGCGAGCCGCCGGACGAGGCAGTCCTCGGCGACCCGCCGCTTTCGGATGAGCTCGAGGTGGAGATCCGCGGACTCGGCGAACGCCTTCGGCCACGTTCGCGCCGCGACGGTCCAAACGTCGGCGGGGATGCCCTCCTGCGCCAACACGTCGTCGAGCGGATACCCCTCCGCGATCGCCGCGGTCACTCCGGCGAACTGCTCCAACGAGACGGGCGGCGCGATCGCGTCCGTCATGGATCGGTGATGACCGTGCCCGTTCCGTCGATCGATCCGTTCCCGTCGTTCGCGTCGCTGCAGCACTTCACCGCGTCGCCGACGCGCGCGACGCGCCGGTCGTCGATGAAGATCGTCGCGCCGTTCTCGGACACGACGCCGCGGTTCGCGGGCTGCTTTTGGAATGTGCCGCCGATGGGGACGTGCCCGGTGACGTGCCGCGCGACACTCCCCACGAGCGCCGCCGGCTGGTCGTCGATGAAGACGCTCGAGCTCAGCGCGTCGTCCAGCTCGCCGACGAAGGGCAGCGGCGTGGGCGTGGGGATGGGCCCGCTCGGGCTCGGCACCAGGATGATGTGCGTGTCGACACCCATGACGCGGTGTCCGGATTTCGCGACCGGGGTTCCCATGCGCCGATTGTACGGCGAACGCTCCGCCGGTTGACCCGGGTTTCCGTCGCGCGGGCGGCGCGGCGAGATCTCGTCGCGTGAGGGGATCTGCCGTCGCCTCGACCAACCCGTGCCCGGTTCGTAGGATGCGTGGACCAGTGCAGACGGAGGGCGCGAACCCAGAGCTGCGCGAGGTCGCGGACCTCTTGGGCCCGGGCGCGCGCTACCAGCCCGTGCGCCTGCTCGGGCGGGGTGGCATGGGGGAGGTCTACGAGGCGCGCCACCGATCCCTCGGCAGCCGCGTCGTGCTGAAGATCATCCGGGCGGATCGCGCGCAGAACAAGCAGGCCGTCGAGCGGATGCGACGGGAGGCGCAGGCGCTCGCGGGGCTCGTCCACCCGAACCTCGTCCGGGTCACGGACTTCGACGTCGCGCCGTCGGGGCAACCCTACTTCGTGATGGAGCACCTCGAGGGGCGGTCGCTTGCGGACGAGCTCTCCGCGCGCAAGCGACTCCCCGTCCCCGAGGCCCTCGAGATCGCGCTCCAGGTGCTCGAGGGCCTCGCGAAGACGCACGAGGCGCAGGTCGTCCACCGAGACATCAAGCCGGACAACATCTTCCTGGGCCGCGACGACGGCGGCCTTCGCGTGAAGATCCTGGACTTCGGGATCGCCAAGTTCGTCGCGGGCGCGGCGGAGGCGACCGCCGGCCCCGCGCTCACGGTGCCGGGCCGCCTCGTGGGGACGCCGCGCTACGTGGCCCCCGAACAAGCGCTCCTCGAGCCGCTCGACGCGCGCGTCGACCTCTATGCGCTCGGCCTCGTGCTCTACGAGATGGTCGCGGGGGAGGGGCCGTTCGCGGACGCGGTGGATCACATCGACGTGATCGGGATGCACCTCTCGCGGATCCCTCGGCCGCCCTCGGCGCTCGTCCCGAACCTTCCCTCGGAGCTCGATCGCGTCATCGTCCGGTGCCTCGAGAAGCGCCGCGAAGACCGCTTCGGGAGCGCGCGCGAGCTCGCGTCCGCGCTCCAGCGCGTCGCGCGCACCCGCGCCCGGGCGCCCGCGCCGAGCGCCGCCGCCCCGACGGGGGAGGCGCAGGCGTTCGTGCTCCCCGCGCCTCCGCCCGCGCTCGTCCCGCCGCAGGTGGCGGCGCCGAGCGCGCCCACGCCGACGCCCGCGACCGTGCCCCTCCCGCCGCGCCCCAACGTCGCGCCGACGGCGCCGGTCACCGCGGCGGATCGGGCGGTCGACGGCGCCCCGCAGCGGGCTTCTGCAGCGGGCGTGAAGCCGCCGCGCCGCATCGCGATCCCGTGGGTGATCGCCTGCGTCGTGGTGTCCGGCGTCGTCGCCTCCCTCGCGACGCACTTCCTGGTTCGCTGACGGATCCGCCGCCTGTATCGGGGTGTACCGGGTGTATCGCCTGTATCGGGGGTGTATCCGCCCCGTTTCGCGCGCGAACGAGGGCCCGTCCGCGCCCAGCCGCGGCGCGTGACGGTGGCACGGCGCTCGCGAAGGACCTCTCCAGATGGAGAGCGTCAAGTGGTTGCCGGTGCGGATGGATGGGGCGAGCGCGGGAGCGGTTCGCTGGATCGAGGGGGAGCGCGCGCGCGTCGTCGCGATCGCGCAGGTCGCGTTTCGCGTGGTACCCGAGGGGGAGCGGAGATCGATCCGGAGGAGGCGCGCGCGCTCGATCTCGCGCAGCTCGATCTGCGGCCGCGCTCCGAGCGCGCGGTGCGTGCAGCGTCCTCGTCCACGGCGCCCCGCGTGACGCGGGCCGGCTCCGCGTCGCGGTCCTGCGCGACGCGGAGATCCTGTTCGAGCAAGCGCGCGCCCTCCCCGAGCGCGCGGGGCACGCGCGGCGCGCGCCGCTGAGCGGTCAGCTCGCGCTCCCGTCCGGGATCCTCCCGGGGGATTGGGTCGAGGTCGCGGAGCGTCGGCGCGGGGCTCCTTCGCTTCCACCTCCCGACGGCGCGCCCCGTGTTCGAGCTGCGCGGCGAGCGCGCGATCGTCGTCGAGGACGTGGCGCCCATCGCGATCGTGCTCGACGTCGATCGCCTCGTCCTCGTCGTCACGTGGCGCGCGGACGCGGAGCTCGCGCACGCGCCCGCGCGCTCGCTCGTGGACGGGCGGGCCATGCTCCTCGACGCGCGGCCGCGCGCGTTCACGGTCGAGCTCGATCGCGAGGCGCACTCGACCGCGACGCGCGCGCCCGCGCTCCCGTTCCCCGAGCCCGAGTCCACGCGCTCGCGCCGCCTCAGGGCCGGCTCACGGCGCTTCCGTTCGAGCCCACGCACCCCGGCGCCTCGCCGTGGGCGCGCTACGCGGGCGCGCCGAGCGCGTCCGGCCCCGAGGAGGACGCGTCGTTCGTGCGCGTCACGCGCGTGCCGAGCGAGGGCGACGCGCGCCGCGTGTGGGCCCCGAAGACGGCGATCCCCGCGCGTACGAGCGAGTCCGTCCCCGTCGTGAGCGGCGCGGGCACCTCGCACGTCTCCGCGTTCAGCGTGCGGTTCCGGCTCCGCCCGGAGGTCGACTCGCTCGTCGTGATCGCGAAGGCGTCGTTCGATTGGTTGCCCGGAGAGGTGCTCCGCGCGGCAGAGGAGGCGGATCCGCCCACGGGGGACGTCTTCGGAGAGGATGATCGGACGGGGCCGCTCGTGTACCCGAGCGACTTCGCGCTCATGAAGCCGCGCGCGGACGTGGTGCTCCGCCGCTCGCCCGATCCGGCCGCGGAGGCGCGCACGATTCGCCTCCAGTTCGGCGAGCCCGAGAGCGGGGTCGATCGCACCGCGGCGCGCGCCGCGCTCGGACCGATCTCGCCCGCGGATCCGTCGCGCGCGAGCAAGCTCGGGACGTACGACGAGCGGTGGAGCGAGACGCGCTGGCCCTGGCTCCCGGACGACTTCGACTGGTCCCACTTCCAAGCGGCCCCCGAGGCGCAGCAGGTCGAGGCGATCCGCGGGGACGAGGGGTTCCGCGTCGAGGGCTTGGACGAGGACGCGCCCTGGCTCGATGGGTGGCTCTCGGGCGCGCGCGTCGCGATGTTCGTGCAGCGCACCGCGGACGCGGGCGGGTTCTTCGAGCGCATCGATCTGCGCCTCGACACGGTCGTCCTCGACTGCGACGCGATGAAGGTCCACGCGGTGTTTCGCGGGGCGATCGACGTCGCGGGCGAGCACGCGCCGGACGTCGCCGCGCTGTTCGTCGCGACGGAGCCGTGCGCCGAGCCGCTCCTCATCGAGGACGCGCAGTCGAAGTTCGCCGCGACCCTCGCGGCGGACGAGGGGGTGGACGCACCCCTCGCGGACGAGCCGACGATCGACGGCTCCGTCGCTCCGGCGAACGACGTGGACGCGGAGGTCGAAGCGAACCTCGCCGCCGCGGAGGCGGATCTGCGCGCTCGCCTCGAGCGCGCGGGCGTCCCGCTCCCGGCGCCGGGCGGGGACGCGCCGGACGCTCCCACGGAGGCGCCCGACTTCGCCGCGATCGCCGCGAAGCTCCGCGAGGCAGGCGCGCCCGGGGAGATCATGGCGGCGCTCGCCGAGGCCGGGACGCCGCCCGCCCCGGACGCGGAGGTCGAGGCGGAGCCGCGCGGTCGCGCGCTCGCGGAGAGGCTGCTCGCATCGGGCGCGGATCTCGACGACGTGGACCTCCGGGAGGCGGATCTCCGTGGGCTCGATTTCACCGGAAAGAGCCTTCGCCGTGCGCTCCTCGGCGGCGCGGATCTCCGGGGCGTCGCCCTCGAGCGCGCGAACCTCACGGACGTGGACGCGGCGGACGCGCGCCTCGACGACGCGAAGCTCGCGGGCGCGTGCCTCGAAGGGGCCTCGTTCGAGCGGGTGCACGGGCCGCGCGTCGATCTGCGCGGCGTGGAGGGCGCGGGCGTCGTCTTCACGGAGGCGTCGCTCCCCGGCGCGCGGCTCGACGGCGCGTCCCTCGGGCGGGCGGACTTCTCGAGCGCGACGCTCGACCACGCCGTCCTCGATGACGCCGTGCTCCCCGCGGCGACGTTCTACGACGCGCGCCTCGCGTTCGCGTCCCTCGCGCGCGCCGATCTCACGAACGCGCGCGCGGACGGTGTCGTCGCGGTGCGCGCCTCGTTCGTCGACGCGCGCGCCCCGGAGTCGAGCTTCGAGCGGGCGATCTTGGACGACGCGGATCTCTCGGGCGCGGTGCTCCGCCACGCGGGGTTCGTCCAGGCGTCCCTCCGCGGCGCGAACGTCCGTGGCGTGGATCTCGCAATGGCTCGGATGAAGCGCGCGGATCTCTCGGGCGCGCTCCTCTCTGGAACGAACTTGATGCGCGCGTCCCTCGAACGATCCGATCTCTCCCGCAGCGATCTCCGCGGCGCGAACCGCACGGCGCCGATCTCTTCTGCGCGGTCCTCGACGGCGCCGCGTTCGACGACGATCTCGCGCGGCCACCCGCGCGGCGCGCGTCCGCGGGAGGTGCGCGATGATCCGCGATCGAGCGGCGTTCCTCGAGCGCGTGAAGCGCTCGCGCAGCTTCCTCGAGGAGACGTTCGAGGGCGTGGACCTCGACGGCCTCGAGATCTCGGGGTGCGACTTCTCCGGCTCCACGTGGCGCGGCGCGACCGCGCGGCGCGCGCTTCGACGGGTGCATCTGGAACGGCGCGCGGCTCGAGGGGGCGGATCTCACGGGCGCGGTGTTCACGGGCAGCTCCGCGAGCAAGCTCGTCGCGGTCGGGGGCCGGGCGAACCTCCTCTCGGGCGCGATGCTCGACGGCGTCCTCCTCTCGGGCGCGTCGCTCCCGGGCGTCGATCTCGAGGGCGCGTCGCTCCAGGGCGCGCTCCTCTCGGAGGCGGATCTCTCGGGCGCGAAGCTCGGCGGCGCGCGCCTCCGGGACGCGATCCTCTCGAGCGCGAACCTCGAGGGCGCGGATCTCCGGCTCGCGACGCTCGACGAGGCGGCGGTGGACGGGGCGATCCTCCGGCGCGCGGATCTGTCGAAGGCGTCCCTCGTGGGCGTCGCGCTCGACGGCGCGTCGCTCGAGGGCGCGCAGCTGCGGGAGCGAACCTCCACATGGCGCGCGCGTGCGGGCTCGACCTCGCGTCGCTCGGGCGCCCGCGGACGCGTCGTCCGCGGATCTCTCGGGCGCGCTCCTCTCGGGGCTCGATCTCCGGGAGACGAAGCTCGAGGGCGCGAACCTCGAGGGCGCGAACCTCGCGTTCGCGAACGTGGGCGGGGAACCTCGCGGGCGCGAACCTGGAGCGGGCGGATCTCCGGGGCGCGGATCTGCGGCGCGCGATCCTCGCGGGCGTGCGCGGCGCGCGGTCGCGGATGGTCGACGCGATCCTCACGGAGGCGGATCTCGCGGGCGCCGATCTGCGCGGGGCCGACCTCTCGCGCGCTCGGCTCGGCGGGGCGCGGCTCGAGCGGGTCGATCTCGGGGGGCGACGCTGACGAACGCCGTCCTCGAGGGCTGCTCGCTCGCGGGGTGGGGCTCGCGGGCGTGATCGCCCCCGCGCTCCGGCTCGACGGGTGCCACCTCGGGGACGCGGATCTCGCGGGCGCGGATCTCACGGGCGCGTCCCTGCGCGAGGTCGTCGCGCGCGGCACGAGCCTCGCGGGAGCGAAGCTCGCGTCGGCGGACTTCCGGGGCGCGCACTTCGAGGGGACGACCCTCGACGACGCGGATCTCGGGCGCGCGCCTCGACGGCGCGAACCTCGAGGGCTCGTCGCTCGCGGGCGCGAACCTCTCGGGCGCGAACCTCGCGGGCGTGAACGCGCGGCGCGCGACGCTCGACGGCGCGGATCTGAGGGGCGCGAACGTGCGGGGCGCGCCTCTCCCTGGCGCTTCTCGAGGAGGCGCGCCTCGACGGGTTGGATCTCTCGGGCGCGGATCTGCGCGACGCGACGCTCGCGCGGGCGAGCCTCGTGGGCGCGATCCTGCGCTCGTCGGATCTCCGTCAGGCGTCGCTCGGGCGGGCGGATCTCACGGGCGCGGATCTCTCGGGGGCCGTCGCGGACGCCGCGAGCATGGACAGGGCGCGGCTCGATCGCTGCAAGGTGAAGGGCGCGCGGCTCGCGTTCGCGAGCTTCGTGCAGGCGTCCCTCGTGGGCGCGGATCTGCGCGACGCCGTCCTCACGTCGGCGCGGCTCGTGCAATCGGATCTCAGCGCCGCGAACGCTCGCGGCGCGGATCTCACGCGCGCGGATCTGTCCCACGCGAACTGGCAGGCCGCGTGCTTCACCGGGGGGCGCCTCGTGCAGGCGAACCTGCACCGCGTCCGAGGGGACGCGGATCTCTCGGGCGCCGCGATGGATGGCGCCCTGCGTACCGACCCTGAACTCGCGCGCGCGGAGGACTTCGTCCCCCGACGCGCTCCCACCCAACACGCACAGGAGGACTCGTCTCGATGAATGGCACCGTTCGAAAGCTCCCTCTCCCGCCGCCCCGCGAGGGCGCGCCTCGGCTCATCGTGCTCGACGGAGGCGAGGAGCTCACCGTGCGCGACGCGGGGTTCGAGCTCCGGGATCGCGAGCGCCGGCTGCTCGTCGCGTACGTGGATGGGCGCGCGGAGATCGCCGCGCCGGAGGGAGATCTCGTGCTCGCCGCGCCGAACGGGCGCGTCGTGATGAAGTCCGCGCTGGACGTCGAGATCGAGGCGGCGCGGGACGTGGTGCAGCGCGCGGCGCGGAGCGTCCGCGTGGAGGCGCCGCGGCTCACGGCGAAGACGCGCGCGTCCGAGCTCGTGACGGGGACGGCGAGCGTGCTGGCGCGGTCGATCGACACGGCGGCGGAGCGCGTGACGACGGCGGCGGATCGGTACGAGCTCACGGCGGGCACCGTCGTGGAGCGGGCGCGGGACGTGCTTCGCGAGGCGAGCGAGATGCTGCGCCTGCGCGCGGGTCGGATGCGCCAGTCCGTGCGGGACCACTTCGCGCTCGACGCGAGGCGCACGACGCTGCGCTCCGAGAAGGACACGAAGATCGACGGCAGCCGCGTGCTGCTCGGCTGATGCGAGACGAAGGAGGAGAAGGACGACCATGATGCCCGCCGCTACGAAGCAGGGAGGCACCGCGTTCGCGATGCCGGACGTGTGCCTGACGCCCGCGCCGCCTGCGCCCCCCACGCCGGTCCCGTACCCGAACAATGGATCGCTCGCGCTGACGGATCGCGCGGTCGCGGAGATCCTGATCGTGAACAAGGAGACGATCACGGAGTCGTCTCAGATTCCCCAGTCGATGGGGGACGAGGCGGGCACGAACGGGGGCGTCACCTCGGGCGTGAACCGGGGCGTCGTCTCGTTCAAGCAGGGGAGCTCGAAGGTGTACGCGAAGGGCGCGCGCATCGTCCCGCTCGCCTCGATGACGGCGCACAACGGCTCGAGCGCGAACGCGCCGGCCGGCACGCTCGTCGCAGTGTCCCAGACCACGGTGCTCGTGGCGCCCTGAACCCAAACCCGAACGAACGAAGGAACGAGAGAAGGATCCCGATGACGAAATCGAACGCGAAGCTCCACTGGAATGCGGGCGGGCACGAAGAGGAGCTCGAGGTCCTCGCGGCGCGGGGCCGAGAGGAGGTCGGCGAACTGTTCGAGTATGTCTGCATCGCGAAGCGGAGCGCGGGCCCGCTCCCGGACACCTCGAGCACGGGGCCGTCCCTCGATGCGCTGCTCGCGTCGCCGTGCGCGCTGACGTTCCACGAGCACGCGGGGGCCGCGCTCCACGCGCAGACGACGTACGGGCTCCTCTCGAGCGTCGAGCGGATGGATGCGGGGCCGACGGCGACGCACGCGTACTACCGGATCACGATCGTCCCGCGCCTCGCGCTCCTCGGCCTGGGGCGCGCGAGCCGCGTGTTCCCGGGGGGCGCGAGCGGGGAGCTGCGCGTGACGGATCTACTGCGCGTGATCCTGCCGACGTACGGGCTCGCGGAGGGCACGGACTTCATCGTGAACATCGCAGCGAGCGCGCTCCCGGCGGTGCCGTACGCGCTCCAGCTCGAGGAGAGCGATCTCGCGTTCCTCGATCGCTGGATGCGGTGCCACGGCGTGTTCTATTCGTTCGAACACGTGGACGATCCGAGCGGGGGGCGGGATCGGGTCGTGTTCAACCTGCGCGACCCCTCGGCGGCGTCGATCGTGTCGCTGGCGTACGAGGGGCAGTCGGATGGGCTCTCGACGACGCACCTCGAGTTCGTGACGGAGCTCCACCGCACGGTGCGCCGGACGCCGGCGCGCGTCGCGCGGCTCGACTTCGAGGCGGCGGGGCCGACGGGGAGGGTGTGCGTCGCGGAGACGGGGGACGATGCGGCGCCCCGGTTCGGGCGGTTCGGGATGGTGCTGTTGGGCGCGGAGCGCCCGGTCGCGGGGAACGTGGCGACCTCGATGATCACGCCGGCGAGCGAGGCGATCACGTCGCTGCGCGCGGCGCGGTTCGGGACGGAGCGGGTGGAGATCAGCGCGCGCACGCCGTCGCTGCCGGTGCGCGCGGGCTCGATCGTGGACGTGGAGGGCGCGTACGGCGTCCCGGGTTCGGAGCGGCTGTTCGTGACGCGGTCGGTGGTCTCGTTCGGGTGCTCGCCGGACGCGCAGCTCGCGGAGGTCATCGCGAGCGCCGCGCACCCGGATCGGAGGTGGGCGCGGATCTCCGCGGTCCCGCTCTCGACGGGGTTCGTGCCGCAGCTCGCCGCGTGGCCGCGCGTGGTGGGCGTGGTTCGGGGGTACGTGGAGGACACGTCCGCCTCGACCGCGACGTTCCCGAACCTGGACGGTGCGGGGGGGTACACGGTGCGCTTGCCCATGCTGGCGTCCGCCACGCAAGCCATCCCGAACGTGCGCATGGCGGAGCCGTTCTCGGGGGCGAACGGCGCGGGGATGCACTTCCCGCTGCGCCGGGGCGCGGAGGTCCTCGTCGCGTTCGTGGGGGGCGATCCGGATCAGCCGGTGATCGTGGGCGCGGTGCCGAACACGTCGACGCCGAGCCCGGTGCACCAGAGCAACCACAACAAGTCGATCCTCGAGCTCGCGTCGGGGGTCCGAATGGTGGTCACGGAGAGCTGACGACGCGACCGCCGTCTCCGTTCGATTGTCTGTCTAGAGAACCAAGGATAGGAGCCAGAGGAAGAATGTTCGTCCCGTCGAGCCATGGAATCATCGAACCCAAGTGGATGGAGAGCGCCGTCAAGACGGTCGGGGAGGCCTGCAAACCGCCGACGCTCGCGGAGCGGCCGCGCGGCGCGAGCTCGCTGTGGCTCGAGGTGCCGGAGGGCAATGAGACGCTGCAGGCCACGCATGGGAATGTGAGCGTCAACGCGCACAAGGAGGTGAAGGTCCAAGCGGTGAAGAAGATCTCCATCGTCGCGGATCCGGGGGCGGAGCTCGAGGGCGATGGGTGGCGTGAGCTCGACCCCGCGAAGATCGATGGCTTCAAGAAGGGGGTCACGGACACGACGGGGAAGGTGTTCTCGAACAAGCTCCCGAAGTACCTCCTCACGCTGGGCGACCTCGCGGCGGCGACGTCGGCGTTCTACTTCACGCGGGTGAAGCCGTGGACGGAGTCGCCGGCACCGGGGCGCGTGGGGTGGCTCCCGAAGCACGCGGACCGCGCGAAGTGGTGCCTGGACGTGCTGAAGATCGGGTCGAGCGTGGCGCGTTGGGGGCAGGATCTCGCGAGCTGGGACAAGGGCACGGACGCGTCCAATGGCAGCGTGGACATCTTCGCGGCGACGAACGCGGGCCTGACGGGCGCGGAGGCGGCGAGCGTGTACGGGAACCTCTCGGCGTCGCTGTCGTCGCTGCTCAGCGCGAGCGTCCTCGGGATGACGGCGGGCGTGCGGGGCCTCTTGTGGGCGAGCGTGTGGGGCCTCGATACGAGCATCAAGGGGATGCACAAGGTCGGGCTGAGCTCGGATCTCGGGAAGGCGGATATCAAGGGGGAGCTCGGCGTGAGCGTGTCCTCGGCGAGCGGGAAGGGGACGTTCGCGGGGAAGAAGGGGGTGGAGATCACCGCGAGCGAGGGCAAGGCGGTGATGGTCGCGAAGGAGGAGGCGTACGTGGGCGCGGGGGGCGCGGCGGGGTACGCGCTCGCGGCAAAGTCGGACGGGGCGACGCTCGGGTTTCGGGATCAGTTGAAGACGTTCGGGGCGGCGCTGAACACGACGAAGGGCGCGCTCACGGTGGAGAATGCGGGCGTGCGCGCGGAGATTGGGCAGACGAAGCTCGAGCTGAAGAGCCAGAGTGTCGTCCTCGAGTCGCCCGGAGACGTGACGATTGGAAAGGCGGGACTGCCGGGCATCAAGATGAAGAGGCAGCGGGTGATGCTGGGCTAGGGAGCGCGCGCTTGGCGGGGGGCGGTCGCGGGGATAGGGTGAGCCGGTCTCGAGGCCCAGTGGGGCCTCGGCGGAGCCCCGGATGGGAGCTTCGGGCGCGCGCATGGAATTCCTGGACGAGACCACGGAAGAGGGTGTGGAGACGCGCAGCCGGCGCGTGTCGGAGCCCGCGCCGTACCTGTTCGTGGTGCTGGAGTGCGCGAGGCCGCGCGCGGGCGGGATGCGGGTGTCGCTCGAGGGCGTGGACGAGGTCGTCATCGGTAGGGGCGCGGAGCGCCGGGTGACGCGGACGAGTGATGGATCGACGAAGCGCGTGCGGGTGGAGGTCCCGGACGCCCGCACGTCGGGGAGGCACGCGCGGCTCACGCGGACGAGCGATGGGTTCCGGTTGGAGGATCTGGGCTCGACGAACGGCACGGTGGTGGCGCGGCGGAGGATCACGTCCGTGCTGCTGGACGACGAGGGGATGTTCGAGACGGGGGAGACGTTGTTCCTCCTGCGCACGAGCGTCGTGACGCGCGGCCCGGCGCGGGATCTGGACGCGGGGGAGCTCGCGGCTCTCCCACCGGGGTTGCGCACGCTCATCCCGTCGCTCGCGGACGAGCTCGCGTCGGTCGCGCGGGTCGCGCCGTCGGAGGTCCCGGTGCTGCTGCTCGGGGAGTCGGGGACGGGCAAGGAGGTGCTCGCGCGCGCCATCCACGTCCAGTCGAAGCGGACGGGCGAGTTCGTGGCCGTGAATTGTGCCGCGCTCCCGTCGAGCCTCCTGGAGAGTCAACTGTTTGGATACAAGAAGGGCGCGTTCTCGGGCGCGGTGAAGGACGAGCTCGGCCTCGTGCGCGCGTCGGAGGGGGGCACGCTGTTTTTGGACGAGATTGGGGATATGTCGCCCTCGTCGCAGACGGCCCTGTTGCGGGTGTTGCAAGAGAAGGAAGTGTTGCCGGTGGGGGGGACGAAGCCGGTGCGCGTTGATTTGCGTGTCGTGGCGGCGACGCACCAGAAGCTGGATGGCGCGAGCGAGTTCCGGAGGGATCTGTACGCGCGCCTCGCGGGGTTCATCCACCGGCTGCGCCCGTTCCGGGAGCGCCGGGAGGACGCGGGGTTGATCCTCGCGAGCGTGCTGAGCGCGGCGGGCGCGCCGGAGGGGATCCGGACGAGTGTCCGGTTCGGGCGCGCGCTCTTGCGGTACGCGTTCCCGCTCAACATGCGAGAGCTGACGCAGATTGTGGGCGTGTCGTCCGTGCTGGCGACGGACGGGACGCTCGACTTGCCGGAGGGGGCGAGCCCGTTGCGCGCGGCGCTGGAGGAAGTGGACGCGGAGGAGCTACCGGATCGGGGCGCGAGCGCGGGGGTGGGCGCGGGGCGGGTGGGGCACATGGCGCGCGTGGGGGCGACGACGCTGCCCATTACGCCGCCGGCACCGCTGGACGAGACGGCGGCGCTCGTGCGGGACGCGCTCGTGCGGCACCGGGGGAACGTGAGTGAGATCGCGCGGGAGCTCGGAAAGACGCGGATGCAGATTCACCGGTGGATGAAGCGATACGGGTTGGATCCGGAGATGTTTCGGGGGCAGCGGTAGGGGCGCGACTCGGGATCGGGGTCACCTTCCAACGGATTCAGAATCCAGCCTCCCACCGAGGGAAGAGGAAGTCGCCGTGGTGCTCGTAGACCTCGTGGGCGACGGTGGCGCCGAGCAGCGTGCTGGCGACGTCGGCCACCGCGCCCACGACGGCGCCTGCCTCCCCGGGGAGTGCGCTCGCGACCGGGCTGCTGCTCACGGCACCGAGGGCGTTGGTGGCGGTGGCGGCGGCGATGGGTGCCGCCTCGGCCGGCGAGGGTGGGAACGGCGCCGTCGAGACGGCGACACTTTGGAGGCGAACGAACGGCTTCTCGGGATCGAAATCGCGGAACGTCGCGCCCGTGGAGCGGACGGTGTTTCGCAGGACCGCTCGGCCCGCCTCGTAAGGGGCGTAGTGGAGCGTCGGCGCAGAGCCCGCGAACGCGCCGACGATGGCGGACGCTGCGGCCCCGGCCGGGTCGTCGTACCCGGGGGTCGGATAGCAGACAGCGTCGTCCGCGCACACCAGGGTATCCCCAGGAATGGCGACGAGCCCCGCCGCGAGCGACGCGGCCGCCGAGAGGGTCTCTGCGCCGGGGACGCCCAGCGCCGAGGCCGCGCCAGTCGCGGCGCCGGCGACCGTGGCGACCGTGGCTGCGGTGGACGCAGCGTCGCTCGGCCCCCCGTGAAGAACCGGAAGAAGATGCCTGCCTCGGCGAGGATTCGGCGGATGAACTGCGCGTCGGTCTCCTCGTATTGGGTGCAATACTCGCGGAGCGGATACGGGCGTACCAGCTGCCACTGTACGCCAATCCCTGCCTCCCCGAGGAGGGTCGCGACGATGTCGTTGCGGCGAACTGCGGCATTGGGGGTCGAGAAGACACGACTCGACGCGATCGACGCAGCCGTGCGAATGTCGAGTGCATGAACCGTCGATCCTCGTGGGCCGCCTCGGCGATATTTCTTCTCGGCTGCGGAAGCCAGGCGTCCGCACCCTCGAGCCCTGCCGTCTCCGCGACCCCGTCCTCGAGCTCGGTGTCGAGCCCTGGAGCGGAGCCGACCGGGAGGGCCGTGCTCGTCGAGCAGTTCCCGACGAAGAACAGGAGCCGCCGCACCGCGGCGCTCAGCCCGGACGGCCGCTTCGTCGCGCTCGCCGGATCCGGTGAGACGCTTCTCGTCGACACGCGCGGGACCCCTTCGGCGGGCGTGGTGGGTACACTCCCGGGTTGCGCGTCGAGCGTCGCGTTCACCGACGATGGGAAGCACCTCTTCATCGTCGACTGCGACCACAAATCCGAGGGGCGGAAGCTCACGGCCACGAGCCGCGTGTGGGATCTCGAGCACGACGCGACGACGACCGTCGCCCCGGAGGTCGAGCACAACGACCCGCACTCCTCGACGCGCGGCGCAGACCTCCTGCACTGGGGGCAGGGCACGCTCTCGCTCGTCCACGGAGACACGCATGAGAGTGTCAATCTCCGCAGCAACGGCGAGTCCTTCGACGCGGCAGCGCTAGCGAAGGACGGCACCGTCGTCACCTGGTCGGATTCGGGCAAGCTCGCGACGCGCTCGAGCACCGGCGAATCGCTCGGCGGTGTGCAGCTCCCGTTCAAGGGAACTGGCGTGTTCGCCGACGGCGCTGATCGCTTGCTGGTGCACGCGGGCCGCCACGTCGCGATCGTCGACACCGCGCGCGGAGAGGTTCTGCGCGAGGCCGACTTCTGCGAGGATCGCGTGTCGCGCGCGAAGTTCACATCGGATGGGAAGCGCGTGATCGTCGCGTGCGCCGAAGATGGGCAGCGGAACGCGAAGCTCGAGCTGACGTCGCTCGAGCTCGGAGCCCCGATCGTCACGCGTCCGATTCACGCCGCTTCCACGCTCGACGCGAGGGGCGGGGTGATCGCCCTCACGGGGGACGGCGGCACGACGATCCTCGACGAGTCCACGCTCGACGTGCTCGTTCACCTCGATGAAAGCAGGGCCAGCGCTGTCATCTCCGCCAACGGCAAGCGCGTGCTCGTCAGTGCGCCCTTCGCGGTCATCGACGTCGAGCAGAGAAAAGTCACTTGGAGCCTGGCCCCTGCACGGCGCTCCATGTCGCTGACGCAGCACGGCTCCGGCCGGGTGGGGTTCTCGCTCCGCCGCGACGACGGAGACGCGGACGAGCCCGGATTCCTCGACGTCGCGACGGGAAGAGTCGTCACCGGTGTCGCGCTCTCGGAGAGCGGCAGCGGCGCATATGTCCCATCGAAGGCGGCGGAGAGCCTCGAGATCGTCGATCCCACCACGCTCGCGCGGTCCAAGATCCCCGCGCCGTTCAGCAAGCCCTACACGTGGAAGGCGTCGCCAGCCGGCGCCCACCTCGTCACGAGCGGGTTCGTGAACGAAGAGGGATCGCGAATCGCTGCGGCGGTCGTCGGAGCGGACGGAAGGGACCGCAGATTTCCCCTGCTCGCATCCAATGCCCCGTTCGTCCTGGACGACGCGGACAAGCTCGCAGCGTCGGTACAGGTGAGCCCGAACGGCACCGGCGGCTCGATCCGAATCGATCGCCTCGACGATCCGAGCGCGAGCTCGTCATTCCCAGTCGGCACGCTGACGAACGGCTCGACGCTCTACTTCTCGCCCGATGCGCAGTACTTGGTCGTCGACGGCGACGTGTACGAGCTCTCGACGCCGAGGAAGGCGTGGCGCGGCGCACCTCACGAGGTCATCCATTTCCTGGGCGCCAAGCCCATCGTCCTCGCGGAGGGCGAGCAGGACACGCGCGTCCTCGATCGAGCCTCCGGGAAGCAGCTGCGGGTGATCGAGCACGCCTTCGTCCGGGGTGGGAGCGACGACGGCGAGTACGTCGTGATGGCCACGAACGGCAAGGATCTGGTCCTCGTCGACACCGCGACATTCGAGCACGAGGTGAAGCTGCCGTTCCCCTGGGACGCGTCTCGCGTGTGGGTCGCACCAGGCGGCGCGTTCGTGTGGAGCGGACAAGACGAGGGCCTGGTTGGCTACCGCGTCGCGGACGGTCGGCGCCTGATCTTTCTCGGTGGGAAGGGGCCCATCACCGACGAGAATGTCTTTGACCCGGCCGACATCGACGCGCTCCCGCTGCGGGTGCGGCACGGGGTGAATCTCCTCGAGGCGAAGCTCGAACCACCCAGCGCGTCCTCGGCCTTCGCGCATCCCCACCTGTTCGCGGATTTCGTCGCGGGGAAGACCGTCTCGCCGGTGCGGTAGCGCACTCACACATGGGCAGCTTCCGTTGATCGCAGGGAGAGAGCCGCGTAGTCTCCGGTCGCCGATGGGCGGAACGCACGCCTCGTTCGCAGTCGAAGGTCTCCCGGTGGGGGTCACCGTCCTCCGCCTACGCGGACACGAAGCCCTCTCCAAGGCCTTTACGTTCGAGTTAGGCCTCGTTCGACCGGACGAGGATCCTCGCGCCTGGCTCGGACGCCGCGCTTCGCTTCGAATGGAGGTGGGCGGCGCCGGACGCGAGCTTGTCGGCACCGTCTCGCGCGTTAGGATCGGCGACGCCGGCGGTGAGATCGCTGTTCAGTTCACTTCGGGGCTCAAGCTCCTGGAGCACCGTCGCACGAGCCGAGTCTTCCTCGCCTTGCCTGCCGTCGAGATCGCACGCCGAGTCTTGCAAGAGCACGGCCTGACCGTTCGAGCGATCGTCGCGCGGCCCCCGGCGAACCACGAGATGGCGCTCCAGTATCGCGAGACCGATCTCGAGCTCGTCGAGCGCGTCCTCGCCGAGGAAGGCTATGCGTACCGCGTCGACGCGCACCTCGAACCGACCGGGCAGCACGTCGAGCGCATCACCATTTTCGACGCGACCGAAGGCTATGCCGACATCATCGGAGATCGCCGGCTCGTCTATCGGAGCGAGGGCGGCGCAGGCGCAACCACCCTCCGCCGACAGGAACACCACGTCGCGCGGTTCGTGGAGGACATGGGCGTGAGCACCGAGCGCGTGCTGCTCCGTGAGTTCGACTTCGGCCGCCCTCGAGCATTTCCTTCGGCCGGTGTCGACCTTGCGGGACCAGCGAAGGTCGAGCCGCTCAAGGATCTGCGCGCTCTCCACGAGCACCAGGGTCCGCGCAGCGAAATGCAAGCGGCGCCGATTCCGGCGGAGGTCGTACTCGATCAAATGCGGCGCGACGCGCGCATCTTCGAAGGCGCCAGCGAGACCGTGCGGCTCGCGCCGGGCGCCGTGTTCCAGCTCGATGAGCACGACGACCCTACCCTGAACGGCGAGTACGCGGTCGTCGCGATCGAGCACGAGCTCCGCTCGGAGCACCACGCGAGCTCCGAGACTTCGCTCTATCGGAACAGTTTCCGCGCGGTCCGGAGCGACTTCACGCATCGGCCGCCCCGGCCCGCGACGCGGGTGTATCAGACACTCGAGACCGCGACAGTCGTCGGTCCGGAGCCCGACGAAGTCTTCACCGACGAGCTGGGCCGCGTGCGCGTGCGCTTCCACTGGGATCTCGCGGACACGAAGCATGGGGGCGACTCGACCTGGATACGGGTGAGTCAGTCTTGGGCAGGCGCTGGCTACGGCACCCAGTTCGTGCCGCGCGTCGGCATGGAAGTGATTGTCTCCTTCCTCGGCGGAGATCCCGATCGCCCGATCGTGACTGGTTGCTTGCCGAACGCGACCCACCCACCGGCCTTTGCGCTACCCGGTGAGCAGCTCGTCTCGGGCTTGAGGACGCGCAGCTCTCCGGACGCCGGTCACCGCGCCGGCAACGTCCTCTCGTTCGACGACAAGCGCGGCGGGGAGCAGATCGCACTCCTCGGCGAGCGCGACGTGAGGGTAAGGGCGACACGGCACCTGGAGACGAACGCGGGCGCGAATCACAACGTCAACGTCGGCGCGACGTACAGCGTCAACGTCGGCGCCGTCTACACGACGCGGGTAGATGGATTCTCCCAGCTCACCACCGCGTCCGGAGCCCTGAACGTCGCCGGCTCGTGGAGCGAGCGCATCGGCGGGCCCTACGTGGCCGAGCTCTCCGGCGGGGCCCGATGCGTCGTCGCCGGTGCATACCGTTCAGAGGTAAACGGCCCGCGCTACGATGAAGTGAAGGGCCTGTGGTCGGCGCGCACCGATGCTGACTTCGCGCTCACTGTGGGCACTGGACGGGCGCCCGCGCGCGCGGAGATTCAGGTGCGCGGTGCCTTCCTCCAGCGGGTCGACGAGAAGATGTCGTTCCACGCGGGCCAGGAACTCCGCCTCGTGTGCGGCGACAGTCAGATCGTCCTCACGAAGGACGCCATCGAGATTCAATCTTCGAAGATAAAACTCTCGGCCAAATCGATCGAAATGACGGGCGACGGACCGTCCCTCCGATTGACCGATCGAGCCGAGGTGTCTTCCGACGAAGTGAAGATCCGCGGGAAGAAGTCGCTCCTCACGCTCGACGACGCCGGCATCAAGTTGCAGGGCGACGCCATCCAGATGGCCAAGGGTGACGGGCGCGAAACCTCCGAATCAGACAAGGAAGACCCCGAGAAAAATACGCTGAAGATCCGGTTTACGGACGAGTACTTCCATCCCTATGCCGGCAAGCACTACGAGCTCCGAGCAGGCGAGGAGACAATCGAGGGGGAGACCGATGGCGAGGGTCGGATCGTTGCCAAGGTCTCGAAGGAGGCGCGGCTCGCGCGCGTCGAGCTCTGGGTGGACGTGTACCCGAAGGGCAAACGCCGCGAGTACACGTTCGTGATCGAGCCCCTGCCGAGCGTCTCGACGCTCGAGGGTGTGCGCGCGCGGCTCGCCCAGCTCGGCTACCTCGCGGGGAGCAACGACTCGGAAGAGCTGGACGAAGCCACCATGAGCGCGCTGCGGGCATTCCAGCGCGATCATGGGCTCGAGCCGACGGGCCAGCCCGACGACGCGACCCGAGGTGCGCTCGTGGAGCGCCACAAGAGCTGAAGGCACATATTGCCATGGCACCCAACGCCGATCCGAAGGCCCAGGTTCAGCACAGCGACCCGTCGACGCGGTCGACGCGTCCGCCGAGCCTGGCGATCTGCCTGACCGACCAGGTGGCGGGCTACATGAAACCCGAGCACGCGAGCGCGAAGATCGAAGGCTCGGTAACCGGCCAGCACGTGAGCGAAATCACGAGATGTGTTTGCGAACGCCTCCTCCTCCCGCAAGAGCCTCCTCGGGATGGCGCGTACCGGAGCTATGACGACATCTGGGAATGTCCGGCCGGCAAGCTCCCGATCCCGCCGGCGAACCCCGACGACTCCGATGAGCTCTGGGCCAAAGGGGTCGACGACCTCACGTTCGGGACCGCCTACTCCGGTCCCGACATCATCCCTCAATTTCCGAGCCACAAGATGCCCCCCGCGCCTGGAGACAAGGACTTCTCCGCGATCAAATACATCTATCGACGGTTCTCGATCGACCCGGACGGGACGGGCGACACTTCGATCCCTGCTGACCCCGCAGTCTCGCTCGCCATGGCGTGCCAGCACATGACGTCGTACGGCATGCTGGCGCGTGGGATCTCGTCCTCGAGGATGAGCCACGTGGGGATCGCCGCCAGTCAATCCACAGCGGGGCTGCCGCTCTTCGCCAACTCCAATGCATGGTTCGCCCAGCAGCCTACGCAGATCGTCGGCCGAAAGGATCCGCTTCCGGTGCAGCCTCTGTCGAACGCCGACGCGCACGACGCCGCGTATGTCACCAAGAAGATCCCCGGATATGGCCCGGGCACCGTCTACACGTACAATCCGCTCAAGTACGACACGACCGTCCTCGGCATCGTGCCGATGGACGAGACGCGCTCCACGGACGGCAACTCCACGCCGCTCATGAAGCAAGGTCCAGCCAACCGCTATGCGATGCAGATGCAAAAGGATGCCGTCGCAGACAATACGAGCGTCCTCGGCAAGCTGCTCGGGACGAACGAGACCGGGCTCGGAAACCTCCAATCCGGCGACGCAGTGGCGAAGGACGCGCAGGCGAAAGGTCGGGATCTCGGCACCACCGAGCGAACGGACGCAAATGGCAAGACGTACAAAGTGCCGAACGTGGTCGCGCGCATCGGCGTCGCGATGCAGTACGAAGGCTCCCACGCCTCGATGGTGCTCCGCACGTACCTCCCGGCCGGCGCCGCGGCAGACGCCCCGAAGATGGTGCAGCTCTTCGACTCGGGAGCGAGGACCGCGCCCTATCCTGCCGACTATCCGGTCGTCGCCAAGCTGGGGTATCAGGGCCACCTCTGCGGCGAGGGCTACACGAATCCGATCCCTGGGAGCGTCGACAATTTCGTGGGCCTCGGTGTCGTCCCCCCCATCGATGCGTCACTCGACCTGAGGAAGTTCCTGGGCGATGCCCGCCTCGTGGGCGTCGCCCGTCTCGCGATCCTCGACAGCACGATCAAGGAGGGGCCCGAGCAAGTCATCTTCATGAGCCGGGCGATCCCGCTCTGGGCCTATCGAGGGAGTTCCTTCGTGCGCCTTTCGATCGCGAGGCTCGCGTGGTCGCTGCGCAACACGCCTTACCGCGATCGGCTCGTGGTCCACTGGGGTGTCTTCTCGCCCACGGGCCACCTCGCGAAGGTGATGTGGGCCGAGGGCGCGCGCGACAAGACCCTCTCGACGATGATTGCCGAGGCCATCCAGTCGATCGCCGACGACGAGAAGCTCAAGACGAAGCGCGACGTGCTCTCGGTCACCAACGACCTGATGTGCATCACGATCCTCGCCAGCACCCCGGAGGGAGGAGTCGTCCAGACGTGGCGAGACAACTGCAACTCTGCGGGCGGCGACGGCGATCGGAGCGGACGCGCGACCTGGTTGTTCAGGACGCCTGGAATGCCCGACATGGCGCACTTCCAGAAGGTGCAGCAATCGTACGAGGCCGACATGAACCGGGCGCTCGCCGAGCGGCATCAAAAGGTGGAACTCATCAAAGCCCATATGAAGGCTGAGTCGGTGACCTACAAGGAGCACCCGCGGCTCGCCGAGTTCCAGGATCTCGAACGCGAGCACCTCTACGCAGGCAACATCGAGTGGTTCTTCAAGGACAGCGACGCGTCGAAATGGGCCTGGTCCCCGGAGACGATCGACGATGCCAGGAAGGCGGACAAGGACAGCGGCTGGAACCCCAAGAAGTACGACCCCGCCTCCGAGATCAAGGAAGTCCTGGCCTACCGCGAGTGGGGGAAGGCTCCGTTCTCCGAGAAGCACGACCCCACCGTCGGTCCATCGCGCGACAAACTGGACAGCGAGTTCAATCCACTCGGCGCGACCATACCCCCCCTCTTGCTCGACAAGCTGAGGAACGAATGACGACGCCACTCTCCCTCCGTCGCTTCGCCGAGTTGGCCGCGTATACGGGCGAATATCCAGAGCGCGATCACGATGTGATCCTCGAGAAGCTCGGCGCCTCGCGCGAGGCGTGGAACGCGGCCAGGGCGTATTGGCCGCGCCACATCGGTGCCGCGCTGGAGGCCGGCGACGCGGATCCGCTGCTCGACTGCGCCGCGACGCTCGGCCGGATCCGCAAGGCGATTCGACTGTGGCGTTGGCCCATCGCAGACATTCGCCCCGACGAGCCGGCCGGGGCGCCAGCCCCCGCTCGGGCAGCGCCGCTCCGCCAGAAGCAGCCCCTTCCGCCGAAAGCGGCGACGCCTGCGCTGCCCGCCGCCGCCGCTGAAGTGCCGAGCTACCTGCGCGAAGGCGCTCCCGCGCCCGCCGAACCCGCCATAACAGCGGCTCCGCTGGCGGCGGGGGCCATTCAGATCGGCGGACCGAGCGGTCCTGTCGGAATGGCGGCCTCCGCACCGGAGCCCCGACCGGGCATGAGCGGCACGGCGTTGATCTCGGGGCCGCTTCCCGGCGTGCGCGAGGCAATGTCCCTCCCCTTCAAACCAGGTCCCGCGGCGGCACAAGTCGCACCGAAGCCACTGAGCCCGCCCGACGACCAGCGACCCGAGCAGATTTCGACCGGCACGGCCGCGCCGAGCGCGACGAGCCCAGTCTCGCTACCGTTCCTCGCGCGGAAGAACGCGAAGGAAGACACGAAGCTCAAGCCCGAGCAAGTCGATCTCTCCCTCTTTCCGCTCGAGATCTTCGCCGAGATCAGCGGGGGTCTCGCGCGGGGCGAGGAGCGCACGGCGCTCCTCAACTCACGCGGACTCACCGACGCGCTCTACGACGTACTTGCGCAGGCTTGGGCGCAGAAGCTCGAAGGCGATCCCGTTCTCATGAGTCGCTTCAAGGAGCTCGCCCGTCAGGCGGTGGCCGGCGTCAAGAAGTAGGGTGACCGCTGCGTGGCCCCCACATCGGATACCGGTGGCGCGACTGCGAAGATCCATGCATGGGACGACAACGAGCAGCAGGCGAGTGGCAGCGTGAAGTCTCTGTCGGCTGCGGAGCTCGCGGCCCCGGCTGGTGTGATCACCGTCCCCCAAGCGCCCGCGCGCGCTGCGATCGTTGCTCCGGGGCCGCCGGCCTGACGCCGGCTGCCGCAATGTCCGGATTCCGTCAATGGCGGGCCCGAAGTGCGGTCCATGCAGCGCTTACAGATTGTCAGCAGCAGTCTTCCGGTGCGCGCTCCTCGGGCGCGCGCCTCCCACCCAAACTCTCGCGAATCCACCGCGGATTCAAACCGGTCGGTGCTCTAGGGCAGGAAGGCTCGCGGGAGGGCCGCTCCAGCGCCCGCAGCTCAGTGTCCGTGGCGCTCCGTGAGCTTGGCCAGCGTGGGGCCGTCGAGCTCGCCCGTGGGCTCGAGCTGGTTCGCGATCTGGAAGGCGCAGATGGCGTCGTGGGCAGGGCCGTCGAGGACGTCCGACGGCTCGCCCCAATAGAAGCCCAGGTTCTTGAGGCGGGCGAGGCTACCCTTGACGGAGCTCTCGGGGAGATCTTCGAGCGCGACGCGGTAGCGGAGCTGCTCGCCCTCCGGGCGCTTGCCCAGGTAGAGGACAATCTGAGCGACCGTGGCGGTCTTCAGCACGTCGACCTCGAGCTTGCCGTCGCCGTCGGTCGTGCCCTCGAAGCGAGCACCGCCCGCGGTGAGGACGTACTCCTTGCTCGCGTGGGGCTTGCCGTCTGCGTCGGCGAGCTTGAGCGACACTTTCTTGGTCTGGGGTTCATCGTTCTTGGGGACGAGATCCTTCGGGTCGATGCCGCCACAGTTCAGCTTGACCGAGGTGCCATCGAGCTTCGCCTCCTCGGTGAGGACGAGGCTCGCCTTCTTCGACACCAGGTTGATGGTGTTGGCGGAGATCGTCCCTTCCTCACCGAGCGAGATGGAGGGACCGTTGCCCTTCATCGTGGCGCTCTTCGAGGCCTCGACGGCCACGCTGCCGCCCTTGATGGAGATCCCGTCCTTCGTGATTTGCAGGACGGAGTCGCCGACGCGGAGGGTGATCGCGTCGTCGGAGGTCATGATCATGGGGCCGACAGCGCCGAGGTTGTAGTCGCCCCAGATGAAGGACTCCGAGCTCGCGGGCTGCTCCTTCGTGCCGACCATGAGGCTGTAGTGTCCGCCGATCTGGACGCCGTGGGTCCTCTCGATCTGCGTGGTGCGATCGCCCGCGACGCGCTCCTGGTCGGAGCCGGCGACCGAGAGCTTGCGGCTCTTGCCGACGGTTAGACTGTAGTCCTGACCGACCTGCTCGCCGCGGTTCTTGGCGGTGCGGTACAGCGCGTTCCCGGCGACGTCGTCGCTGCGGTTCCCGCCGATCAGCGCCGACTGGTCGCGCGAGACCGTGGTGTGGTGATCGTTGAGGACGACCTCGTCGAGGTCGCGCTGGGCGTGCAGGAAGACCTGCTCGCCCCCCTTTCGGTCCTCGAAGCTGAGCTCGTTGAATCCGCCCCCGCCGGGTGAGGTCTGGGTGCGCCAGCCGCTTCGGGTCCGATCGAGAGGCAGCGGGAACGGGGTGGGGTGCGTGCCGTTGTAGAGCGTGCCGAGGATCATGGGCTTGTCGGGGTCACCGCCATCGAAGCCGACGACGACCTCCATCCCGACACGAGGGATGAACTGGACACCCCATCCCGCACCGCCCCAAGGCTGCATGACGCGGATCCAGCAGGAGCTCAGTCCGTCGAGCTTCCCCTCCCGGTCCCAGTGGAACTGCACCTTGATCCGGCCGAGCGGGTCGACGTGAATCTCCTCGCTACCCGGCCCGACGACCGTGGCGGTGAGGGAGACCTGGACGCTCTTGCGCTTCGGCCGAGCCGGTGGGTACGGCATCGAGGCGGGCGCGCACTCGAACTTGTTCACGTAGGTGTCGGCGTCGGCGCCGCGGAGTGAACCGCTGTGTTCGACCCGCAAGAAGACATAGGTGCCGTCGAGCTGCGCGGCGGGATGCCCCGCGAGCGTGAAGCGGTGCCCGGCCGCGACGAGGCCGCTCCGGGACTCACCGGTCCCGACGGAGGCGCGGCGGCGCTTCTGTCGCAGGATGAGCGGCGCCTCGTTGGGAATGTACTCCCACCGAGGGAAGAGGAAGTCGCCGTGGTGCTCGTAGACCTCGTGGGCGACGGTGGCGCCGAGCAGCGTGCTGGCGACGTCGGCCACCGCGCCCACGACGGCGCCTGCCTCCCCGGGGAGCGCGCTCGCGACCGGGCTGCTGCTCACGGCACCGAGGGCGTTGGTGGCGGTGGCGGCGGCGATGGCGGCCGCCTCGGCCGGCGAGGGTGGGAACGGCGCCGTCGAGACGGCGACACTTTGAAGGCGAACGAACGGCTTCTCGGAATCGAAATCGCGGAACGTCGCGCCCGTGGAGCGGACGGTGTTTCGCAGGACGAAGCGCGCGATCCCGTCGCCGCGGACCGCTCGGCCCGCCTCGTAAGGGGCGTAGTGGAGCGTCGGCGCAGAGCCCGCGAACGCGCCGACGATGGCGGTCGCTGCGGCCCCGGCCAAGGCGCCCGCGCCCTCGGCGGCCCCGAGCGCGAGCGAGGCCGCCGTCGCGGCGGCGAGCGCCGCCGGGTCGTCGTACCCGAGGGTCGGATAGCAGACAGCGTCGTCCGCGCACACCAGGGTATCCCCAGGAATGGCGACGAGCCCCGCCGCGAGCGACGCGGCCGCCGAGAGGGTCTCTGCGCCGGGGACGCCCAGCGCCGAGGCCGCGCCAGTCGCGGCGCCGGCGACCGTGGCGACCGTGGTTGCGGTGGACGCAGCGTCGCTCGGCCCCCCCGTGAAGAACCGGAAGAAGATGCCTGCCTCAGCGAGGATTCGGCGGACGAACTGCTCGTCGGTCTCCTCGTATTGGGTGCAATACTCGCGGAGCGGATACGGGCGTACCAGCTGCCACTGTACGCCAATCCCTGCCTCCCCGAGGACGGTCGCGACGATGTCGACGACCCGCATGCGCTGGAAGATGCGCGAACGCTTCTTCTTCTTGAGCAGCCAGAAGCGAGGGACGACCCGGAGCCTGTAGCGGAGCGCGCCGCGGCTCGAGCCGTCGGTCGTCGGGAGGGTGTAGGCCTCCTCGAGGCGGACCGCGCTGACGACCCCGTAGAACGCACGAGGCTGGTCGCCGACGTTGAGGATGAGCGTCGCGCGGCTGCCGAGCGCCGCCTGCTCGATGTCCGGACCGTCGGCGGCGGCCGTCACGTCGAGGTCGAAGCGCCAGGCGTCGTTGAGGTGCTCCGTGCCGCGAATCTTGTGGACCGTGAGGTCACGGACGCCGTCCACCGAAAGCTCGTAGGGTGCCATGTCTTGTCTCGTCGATTCTCAGATGGAGGAGTTGGGAGTCGGGGACGCGCAGCTCGCGGGTTCTTGGGGTTGGCCGGGCTCCGGGGCGGGGCGCATGGTGCCGTGGCTGAAGACGACAGATTGCCCCTGGTCGGCGAGGGCGGCGCCGATCTTCTTCCGGATGCCGAGCGATGCTTTGTCCAACGCGTCGATCGAGTCCGGGTTCCGCGTCGCCGACTCCCACGAGATGATCGCGAGGTTGCTGCTCGTGGCCGGCGGCGTGGGGGTGAAGTTCACCGCGGCGGGCGACGAGTTTCGATAGGCCCAGAGCGTCGAGAGGTTCTTGAACACCTTGAACATCGCGGGCGGGATTTGGCTCTTGCCCTTGTCCGTGTACCAGGCCGTGTAGCAGGCCGAGAAGCACATGTCCTCGACCCGCGCGAAGGCCTTCGGAAAGATGTTCGCGAGGCCGGCGAGGATGCCGTGCACCTTCCCGTCGTTGAACAACGTCAAGACCACCAACGGCGGGCCGTCGTGGTTCATCGAGCCCCAGAGGAGGTCCTCCCGCCCATTGGACCAGCCCCCGCGAGAGTGGTGCCCCGAGATGCAGAGGCGCCTCAGCGCGTGGCAGTCGACGCCTGGGTTGAAGTCGTCGTCGCACTTCACGAACTCGGCCGCGAGGGCGCGAATGGTGTATTTTCGAAGGGCCTTGTCGACCGTGAGGGGACTGTCGCCGTAGCCCGGCCCCGTGAACTCCATCAGATCCTCGGCGGCCTCGAGATCCGCCAGCTTCTTGCGCGCGGCGGCGGTGAGGAGCGGAGTGTCCTTCTCGAAGCGCGCGTCGTCGAGCACCCACTTGTGGGTCGTGTCGGTGATGACGGTGAGGTTCTCGTTCGCCTTCGGCACGTGGTTCTTGAGCTGCTGCGCCTCGGCGATCACGGACGTGTGCGACATGCCGAAGAAGAGGACTTTGCGGAAGCCGGGCGGACACTGGACGGTCGTGGTCTGCGTGGAGGGGGCGGACGCGACGCGAGTGTCGCTGGGGCTCGGCGGATTGGCCGGCGATGGCGGGGCCACGGCCTCCACGGGCTCCGCTTGTCCGAACCGGTATGTCACCGAGAGGTGACCGCCCTTCTCGAACTGGACGGGATCCGTCGGCGTCTTGATCCGATGTTGAGGGCGCATCGGATCGAACTCAAGGTAGTTGGGGACGCCCGGATCCGTGCTCGAGCTCGGCGGGATCAGGCGCTGCGTGAACTTGTTGCTCCCGCTGAACGGATCATCCCAGTAGAGCTCGAGCTTGGCGCCCGTCGCGCCCACCTTGTACACGACGGTCCCCTCGGTCCCGCTGAACGGCCCGCCCGACTCGGCGCCCCACGAGCCGGAGCTCCTCGCGACGATGATCTGGGGGGGCTTGCCGATCGAGGACCAGTCGCCCCACGGCAGGTCCGCCTTCTCGAGCAAGAGGTTGTGTTCGGAGGATTCGTTGAAGAGCTTGCAGGCGACGGTTTGAGCAGCCACGCCGCGAACTTACGCCAATTCACGTGCGGTCTTCCATGGGTTTGCGCGCACCACGAGCGCGCGGGGCGCGATCCTGCACTGGCGCAGCGCGCGAACTCCGCCTGACCGAGAATACGCTCGCTGAATTCGCCCGCTGTCGTCTCGCCCTCGCCCCGACGTGGGTGTAACAGCGCGGCGGCTTCGACGACCCCGAGCTCCGACTCGCCAGGCTGGCCCGAGCCACCCTCGAACGAAGCTCGCTCGCGTCGGCCGCCGAGAACTGTCTGTCGAGCCGCACGTATGGGTCGTCGCGGAGTACCCGTTCACCGGGTCGAGCAGCCATACATGATCATATGTGATCATACGCGATCGGGGATCGACACGAGGATCGCCGCATGATCGAGTGGGTCGGTGACCTCGGTCGGCAAGCGTCTGGCGAAGTTGGAAGCCCAGGTCGCGGCGCTGCTTGCCATGGTCGCGGAGCGCGACGCAATCATCGCGGAGCGGGACGCGGAGATCGCGCAGCTCAAGGTGCGAGTCGCCGACCTCGAGCAGCAGCTGGGGCAGAACTCGAGGAATTCGGGCAAGCCTCCGTCGACCGATCCACCTGGGACTCGACCCGAGAAGAAGCCGACCGGTCGAAGTCGCGGCGGCCAGCCCGGAAACAAGCCGAGACACCCGCGTGCTGTTCCCGCCCGAGAAGGTGACCCGTCGGACGAAGCTGGCGCCGAAGAGATGTCGAGGATGCGGCGGACGGAATCTCGCGGCGGAGGGGATCGACCCGCGCCTGCATCAGGTCGTCGACATCCCCGAGATCAAGCCGGACGTTCACGAGATCGTCATGGGCGGGGCCTGTTGCAAGGACTGCGGGAAGACGACGTGGGCGAGTCTGCCGGCAGACGTCCCGAGCCACATGTTCGGTCCCCGGCTGCTCGCGTTCATCGGCTATTTCCTCGGCGCGCGGACGAGCCGGCGACAGTTGCGGGAGTACCTCTCCGAGATCTTCGGCATCCCAGTCTCGCTCGGCGCCCTCAGCGAGGCCGAGGAGCGGATCAGCGACGCTATCGCTGCCCCGGTGGATGCCGCGGCCTGCTACGTCCGCGCGCACCCCGTGAAGCACGTGGACGGAAGCACCTGGCGAGTCGCCGGCCTGTATGCCGCGCTCTGGACGATCGCAACGCGGTCCGTCGCTGTGTTCTTCGTCACCGCCGATGCTTGTCGCGAGACAATCGCCGCGCTCCTTGGAACCCTCTCCGGGATCAGGTGACGGACCGAGGCTCGCAGTTCGGCTTCTGGGCCATGGAGCGGCGGCAGATCTGCTGGGCGCACCTCATCAGGAAGTTCGTCGCCTTCTCCGAACGCAAGGACGCGGGACGCCAACTCGGGGAGGACCTTCTCCTGCTCTCTCACGCCATGCTGTCCGCCTGGCACAAGGTGCGGGACGGCACCCTCACACGCGCCAAGTACCAGAGGATGGCGACCAACGCGCAGATGGCGTTCGAGGGACTCCTCGAACGCGGCGCGGAGCTGCGCCTGCGCGGCGTCTCCGGCTCCTGCCTCGACATACTCGAACACAAGGCCGCCCTCTTCACGTTCGCCTTCGAGCCCGGAGTGGATCCCACAAACAATCATGCCGAGCGCGCGCTCGCCCGTTCGTGCTTTGGCGCAAGGTCTCTTACGGCTCCCAGAGCGAGCGAGGATGCCTGTTCGCCCAGCGAGTCATGACCGTGATCCATTCGCTTCGCCTCCAGCGAAGGTCGATCCTCGGCTTCCTCCTTGCAGCTTGCGACCCAGCTCAACTGGAAGTCCCCACGCTGATCCCGTCCGACGGGTGAACGGGTACGTTGCGATCACAAGCCACCCGACTCTCGGTTCGGTCGCGAACTTCAGGCGGGGGCTACTACTCAGCGAACCCACAAGCGCACACTCCTTCCGCTCGTCGCACGATGGCATGACCACTCCCGATGAGGGGTACACTGACCCATACGTTTAGACGACCATCTACGATCGAGCAATGAGCTGCCCCCATGGGCCACGACGGGCGCGACAGCGGACTGTCTTCACAATGATCGGACTCCGTTCTAAGCAGTTCGTCACAGATGCCGCACGCGCGGGCAGCCGCGCTCTTTGCGGAACACTGTCCTAGCGCCCCAACGGCCAACAATCCCAAGATTGCCGCCACTAGCGTTGGCCACCGACTCGACAAGGTCTTATTTGTTACCATGAACAGCCGTCTAGTACTGGTTCGCCAGGAGACTTGTCCCAAGCAGCTGCCGCAAAAGTCTTTCCCACATACTGCTGCCACGCTGATTTCGGCGCTGCAGCTTGTCCAGCGTACGGATCGCCTCGTCGGCGACGGCCCTGCAGTCAGAGACTCCGGCAAAGTATGGCCGACTTTCAAACTCCTCACGCAGGCGCTCTTCTACCGCAGCCTCCTCCTCATCTGTCGCCGAGCGACAAGCAGCCGTTGGGTTGCACGAGGGGCTGTCACCGGAGTCGTCATCGGTCTTGAACCAGCCTGGGCCGAATGGGTTCACGACGGCAAAATACCCTGCGTGGTACGGATTCGGCCAGAGGCCGTACGAGCGAGCCGGATCATTGTCAAACTGCACCCACGTATGATTGTACAAGAACCCGTCGGTGCATTCGTAGACGCACATTCCATCTGCGGGAATGGTGCCCTCGCCTTTGACATAGTCTCTCCGGTGCGCGGCTGGAGATTGCATATCCAATCCTGTCGGATCGGCGCCGTTCAGCGGCTCGCCTCCGGCGTAGAGGGCAAGGTTCACCCCACCCCGCAGCCCGATCGGATCCCGCGCCGTCCACCTCCCGGTCTCCGCGTCGTAATCCCGCACTCCGAACCGCACCAATCCGGTGTCCGCGTCGTACAACCCGCCCGCGAACCCGAACGGCTGGAACCCTGGATTCGTGTCCTCCAGCACCCGCCCCCCGGAGTCGTACGCCATCCGCTGCGCGACGACGCCCGACGCGACGTCGACCGCCAGACGCACGCTCCCGAGGTGATCTGTCAGGATTCGATACGTCCCGTCCTGCGTGACCATGTACGCGGGAACGTTCCCGCCGCCCGCGTACACGAACCTCGCGACCACGGCGCCGCTCGCATCGAGCTCGGCCGCGGGCTGCAGCGCGCTTCGCCACAGCCAACCCTGGGTGAGAGCGCCGTTGATCATCTTTCCGACTCTCCGTCCCTGCGGATCGACCAGATAGTCGACTCGTGTCCCGGTCGGGAGCACGACGGTCCGGAGGTTCCCGATCGCGTCGTACGTGTACGCCGTGGTCCCCGTCGTCGGATCGATCCGGTACGCGAGCTCGCCGTTCGCCGGCATCGGGTTCCGGCGGCAATTCGTGGTCGGGGAGTTCATCGCAGACTTCGCGCCGCCGGCCGCTCGGCTCCTCGTCGAGGTCGATGGAGGCTACCACGCGGAGCGCGTCCGCGCTGATGCGCGCCGGGACCGCGCGCTCGGGCGTCTTGGCTGGCGGGTGCTGCGGTTTTCGGCCGAGCAGGTGGCGGCTGAGCCGCAAGAGGCCGTGCTCGCTATCCTCGAGGCGCTCCCGTGAGCTGTGCTCACCCGGCCCGCCCCTCTGGCCCAGCGAAGTCCCGCTTGACGGTCGACGATTGCCGCCATAATCGGCTGGCCGCCGCCGAGATCGCGGATCGCGCGACATGGGCCCGTCCCGGATGCCTCAAGGACGGATCGGTGCGCCGGAGGCAATACAGGCTCTATGCACCAAGCGCAGCTCTCGCTCTGGCCACTCGCTGCTCGATAGCGTCCAAAAGCATTGTCGTGTTCGGCCCACTCCCTTCGAGAGCGATCGGCCGCTCAAGCTCAGCGAGAGCGAGCACCTCTGCCCAATCTCCCAGACCCTCGAGCGCCTCACCCAGGTACTCGTAGGCGACCAGTACGGACGTGCGCCGACCTGCAGTCTGAGCCTCACGATGGAGTTCTTTTGCAACGTCCGCGAGGTCGGCAAACCTTCCCAGTTTCCGCATCAAGGAACATATTCGCGGCAGATCGAGCAAGCGGGTCTCGATCGGTCCGCAGACATAGGAGAGATCGACCGCGCGTCGGTACGCGGCAAGTGCATCATCGATGCGGCCAGCCTTCACCAGGCTGGTCGCGAGGAACTCCCGAGCGGTCACTTCAGCAGCCGGCACGCGATCGGAGAGCACGTTCGCCGCCTTCGTCAAGAGCAGGATGGTCGACTCCACTCGTCCCGGACGCTGACTGAAGGCTGTCTGCGTGAGGACGTCGGCTAGCCACAACGCCTCCTCTGCATGCGCGGGCGCCAGTGTGCACGCGACGAGCAGCCCAATGACCTCTTCAGCTTCTACCTCTGAGGACGCATCCCTGAAGCGAAGCCAGAGATCGTAGCATATCGCCGCGCCCGCGGAGAAACCTTGCTTGGGACTCTGGATCGAGCGTGTACTTTCCATTCACCAGCCCATACATTCATGATACGCTGCGTAGCGCGCCAGCTTGCTCGTAAAATCGATCCCCGCTTCACCTGTGCAGCGGTAGGGCGAGTAGTCGAGCCACTCACCGCCTCCCTCATATCCGGTCGCGTTCGAACAACACTCCTCGAGGTCGTTGAAGTTTGTCATTCCCCTGCATTTTTCTACTCTGAGTCGCATCTCGGCCACGAGCGCCTCGAGCGTAGCGGCGGCAGCTGCCGCAGCTACGGCTATTGGATCCAAATCCGGCTCCGGCTCGGCCGTGCCGGTGTCCGCGGGGTCCTCGTAGGTTGTGGGCTTGTGTACGCTTGCCCAAATTCCAACGCCAAGAAAGAGCGCCGCGGCGGGAGGGGCAACGAACCAGAGAGCATCTCCACCAACGAACCCTCCGAGCGCCACCATCCAGCCCCGGCCGTTGGAGTCCCTCCGATTGATTGGGTCGCCGTCAGAGTACGCGAAAAGATCTTTCCCACCCCGCAACCCAATCGGATCCCGCGCCGTCCACCTCCCGGTCTCCGCGTCGTAATCCCGCGCTCCGAACCGCACCAATCCGGTGTCCGCGTCGTACAACCCCCCCGCGAACCCGAACGGCTGGAACCCTGGATTCGTGTCCTCCAGCACCCGCCCCCAGGAGTCGTCCGCCATCCGCTGCGCGACGACGCCCGACGCGACGTCGACCACCAGACGCACGCTCCCGAGGTGGTCGGTCAGGATTCGATACGTCCCGTCCTGCGTGACCATGTACGCCGGAACGTTCCCCCCGCCTGCGTACACGAACCTCGCGACCACGGCGCCGCTCGCATCGAGCTCGGCCGCGGGCTGCAGCGCGCTTCGCCACAGCCAACCGTGGGTGAGAGCACCGTTGATCTTCTTTCCGACTCTCCGTCCCTGCGGATCGACCAGATAGTCGACTCGTGTCCCGGTCGGGAGCACGACGGTCCGGAGGTTCCCGATCGCGTCGTACGTGTACGCCGTGGTCCCCGTCGTCGGATCGATCCGGTACGCGAGCTCGCCGTTCGCCGTGTAGGTGAACGCGGCGTCTCCGTACGTCCCCATGCGGTCTTGCCCGTCGAACGTGCCGTCGAAGACGCCTCCTGAGTTCAGGCTGCTCGTGCGGTTGCCGTTGAGGTCGTAGACGTAGCTCTCGACGAGACCGCCGTCCTCCGTGACCGTCTTGAGTCGGCCGACGTTGTCGTAGGTGTACGCGAAGGTCCTCGCGACGCCTTCGACGGTCTCCGTCTTTTGGGTGATGCGGCCAAGGTCGTCCCTCGTGTAGGTGAACGACAGCAGTGAGGTGCTGCCTTGCTGCGCGGAATAGGCAGACAGTTCGCCGTAGGGGCTGTACCCGACGGTGTCGGTGAGCGTGCCGATGGCCGTCCCCGTGACCCTGCCGTTCTGCGGGTCGCGGGCGATCGAGAGAGCTCCGGCGGAGAGGAGCAGCGAGTCGGCGTCGTACGAGAACGCTACCGCCGCGCCGTTGACGAGATCGCTCGCGATGCGGAAGTCCGCGTCGTAGGTGAAGCCGACCGCGCCCGCGACGGGGCCGGCGAGGTCGACGCCGGTGACGAGGCTGCCGTCGTAGTGGAACGTCAACGCCTCGCCCGTCGGTCCTGCGACGGTGGAGACGCGGCTCGCGCTGTCGTACGTCGTGGCGATCGCGCCGGTCGGGAAGGTGATCCCCGTGGAGCGGCCTTGCGTGTCGTAGTCGACGTGCACGTTCCTCGATCCCGGTTGGTCGTGGTCGCTCAACTGTCTGTCGAGGTTGTACGTGTACGTCGTCGCGGTGGGGCCGGTCGCGGCGTTCGGCGGATCGTACTCCGAGACGAGCTCTCGGCTGTCGAACGTGAACGCGTGGACCGGCTTACCGGGCGGGGTGACTTGCGTGGTGTGGCCCACGGCGTCGTAGCCGACGGTGATCGGCGCGAGGTCGGGGCGCGTGATCGCAGTGACGCGACCGTTCGCGTCACGCCCGAGCGTGGTCACCTCGTGGATCGGGTTGGTGATGGTCGCGACCATGCCGTCCGGCCCGTAGGTCCAGCTCGTCTGCCTGGTTCCTTGCGTCGCCGTGCTCATCCGCCCGTCCGCATCGTACGTCATCACGATCGGCAGAAGGAGGGGAACGTCGAGTTGGACGAGGTGCCCGGCGGCGTCGTAGGTGCGCGTCATCGTGCGGCCAGCGGGGCTGGTGATCTGCTCGACGTCGTTGTCGGCGTCGTACACGATGGTTCCGACGCGGCCATTCACCGTGATCGTCGTCGTCTCGGAGAGGACGCTCAGCGGATCGTTCGCGTCGCTCAGGGAGACGCTTCGCGACTCGGAGACGGAGCGTGTGAGGCCGCTCGGCTGGGTCTTCGACATGGCGCCCAGCGGGGAGAGCAGGCCGAAACGGGGATCGGCGCTCGCCTGCCAGCTGGTCGTGACACCGTTCGGCATCTCGCCGAAGACCGCCGTCGTCGCATCCGTCGTCGACGTGCTCACGAGGCCGTTGGGATGCGTGATCTGGAGGCGCTCCGTGCCGTCGGGGGAGCGCGTCGTTTGGAAGAGCGTGGTGCGACCCATGGCGGTCGACTCGGTGACGAGCCAGCCGTCCTCTAGGTTGGTGCGGACGAACGACTTGCTGCCTCCTCCCGGATCGGAGTCCGAGGACAGTCGCCCGTTTGGATCGTACGTGAGCGTGCTGGAGTGACCATTGGGGTTCGTGAACGACGTGATGAGGCCGTGGTCGTACGTCATGTGCCACGCGGCGCCCGTCGGTTGGGTGACGGAGCCGAGGTAGCCATTCGCGTCGAGCGCGAGCTCCGTGCGATGGCCATAAGGACCCACGACCGCCGTGGCTCGGCCGAAGCCGTCGCGCTCGATCGTGGTGACGCGCCCGTCGCGATCGGTGAGCGTGTCGATTCGGCTCTGCGTGCCATATCCCACCTGGAGGAGCGCCGTTCCGGTCACCGTATCGACCGTTCGGATCAGCCTGCCTCGCGGATCGAAGACATAGCCCGCGCGGCCATCCTCCTCCGGGACGAGGATGTCGTCCCCCGTGAGGGCGGGGTGCGCTGGGCCGATCGAGAGAATCGTTGGCTCTCCCACGTCGAAGCTGCCGACATAGACCAGACCATCCGCGCCGACCGCGAGCCCGAGCGGATTGGGGAGCGCGGCGGTCTCGGCGACGCTCCCACTGGGCGCCAACTGGTCGGACGCGGCGCCACCTTGGCTGTGGCCGGCGAGGGTGTAGATCCGGCCATTCGGGCGGAGGGCGCGGAGGCCTGGGACCGCGACCGCGTCGTCCAGGCCGCGGCCCGTGGAGGTGAAGTAGAGCGTGCCATCGCCGCCGACCGCCATCGCTCGCAGGTTCACGATCAGCGTCGAGAGAGCGTCCACGTCGTCCAGATGATCGTCGGCCCCTGCGCCAGCGACGAGCTCGGCCAAACCGTCCGGCGTGACCCTCCAGATCAACACTCGGTTGAAGGTATCTTCTGCGACGTAGAGGCTCCCGCCATGATCGATCGCGATGCCCGCGATCGACACGAACCTACGCTGCCAGGCCGGTGTCAGGTTCTGGTCCGTCCACCCCGTGGCCCCACCACCTGCGACGACGCTCAGTCGGCCCTCTGGGCCGATCCGGCAGACCTCAATTTGGAACGGAAAGGCGCCAAAGAGGGTCGAGAAGTACAAGCTGCCGTCGTCCGCAACGTGGAGGTCGTCCCCAGAGAGGATGGTGTCCTTCGCGAGCGCGCCATCTGGGCAGCCCTCGCTCGGGAGCGAGTGGGTGGGATCGAACTGCGTCACGCTCCGGACGATTCCGTCCGGGTCGATGCGGCGGATGGCGCCGTTGACGGAATCCGCGAAGAAGATTGTCTTCCCGTCCGGCGACGCCGCCATGCTCGGGGCAGAGAGGCAGGCGTCGAGTGCAGGACCGTCGTCCAAGGTGAAGCTGCAGTTCGAGTCTTGCTGGGAGAGCTGCGTGGTGCTCCCGTCTGGCTCACGCCGGAAGATCGGCAGGATGATGCTGCCGTTGCTCTGAGCGACGATCGCGCCGTTCGGAAGCGTCGTGAACACGGGCGCACCGCCCCCTGGCAGGCTCACGGCACGGCGGATCGCGTGGGCGCCTGGGGCGGCCGTGCGAAGCGACGCATCCGACTTCCTGGAGCCATCTCCGCGCACGAGTGTCCGTGAGAGCGGCTCATAGCTGTTGACCGGCGAGAGTTCCCACCCTCCAAGCCCGAACCGTCGCGCGTCCTGCGTGCCGAGCCATACTCGCCGGCTGAGCTGGAAGTCCCAGAGTCCGTTTGGCGTCGTCGGGGTGCCGGCGTTGATGAACACGGCGGAGACACCGCCGGATCCCTGGCCGAACGAGTAGCCCTTCCCACTGGAGGAGCTCCCCATGATGCGCTTGTAGAAATAGCTCCAGGTGATCCCCGCGGGCTGCTCGCCTTCCACAGGCCGACCATACCGATCCTTGCCATCCCAGGTGATCTCGAAGCGCTGATCCGGCGCGCACGGACACTCTTGCTCGGACGCGAAGACGCGTCCCGCGATCTCCACCGTCACCGATATTTTCCGCATTGCGGACGGGACCACGGACTCGGAGAACGGCACCGAAAGCTTCCGCGCTGCGACGTACCCCGGGGTCCGCGCGGTCGTGTACCGGAGCGACATCGACGTACCGGGCAGCGGGATCGTCTCACCGACCACACCGTTCTGACATTCGATTCGCGACCCAGAGTCTTCGCATCCCTTGTCGAGCGGCTCGTCGAGATCCGGCTCGTCTCGCTCGTTGTCGCACTGCCCCGGCTCGCAGTTCGGCTCTTCCGGATAGCTCGGCTGGTTGAGGTCGTGCGGAGAGAAGTGCAGAACGGGGACGCGCCAGAGCGTCGCGTTGACAGGATATGCTGCGGCGAGCGACTCTCGCTCCTCCGTCGTGATCCCGAGCGCGTCGAGATCCGTCTCCGCGTCAGCCGCGCCGTCGCCGTCCGCGTCTACATCCGCGCGCCCAGCGGTCGCTCCCACGATCCGAACGACGACGCCGTCGCGCTCCGCGTCCCATACTCCGCGCACCCGGTCGTAGCTCCCGTGTGGAATCACCGTGCCGACCGCGAACTGGTAGAAATTGTCGACGTAGAGGATCACCGGTCGATCGAAGCGAACACCCGTTGCTCCGGCCGCGTCGGCCTCGTCGATCGTCAGGTCGACGGCGTAGGTGTACCCGCTCGATCTCGGCAGCGCGGCCGGCATCTTCCTGGGGCCGTCGGCTCCGACCGTATATTCCGTCGCGCGGACCGTACCCGCGGCGAGCGGTGTGGTGCTTCCATCCGGCATCTCGACGATCGCAGTCGTCCCCGGCGGCACGAGGAGCGTGGCCTGGCGACTGCCAATGTTGTCGCTCTCGACGCTTCCCGAGCGCGATCTGGGTGTCCGTCGAGGCGCTGAAGTCGATCCACGTGGCCGCCGGATCGTGGCCACCAGGATGGTGTCTTCGATGCTCGCGTACTCGTTCCACCCTGGAGCCGCGGTTCGCTGCGCAGACAGATAACCGTCACGCTGGATGTCGAGCGTGAGCGGACCGCCGCCATTCACGGCCATCATGAAGTCTCCGTGCGCGTCGACGATCGCGACTCCGAGCTCGGGCTGGCCGAGCACGCGGACCTGAGCGAGCTCGGCCGGAGCGCCGCTCGCGAGCGAGACATGGCCGTGCACGCCTGCGCCGCGCTCGAGCGAGAGGCTCCCGGGGGTCACCCCGAACTGCACGGGATCGGCGCCCGTGTAGAGGAACGCGAGCGCGTCGAACACCGTCGTGGTCGCCGTTGGATCGAGGGTCGGTGCGGCGACGTGATGCACTCCGGTGGCCGGATCGCAGTAGTCGATCGTGCTGTCATCCCCGTCCTCGACGCCCGGCGCGGGCGCCGGCAGACACTCCCCGGTCGCGTCACACGTGTCGCCGCCGCTGCACGCGTCGGCGTTCGTTCCGCTTGGCGCCCCTGGCGTGACCGTGTGGGTCACGCCCAGCCCGGGAACGCAGGCGTCACGCGTGCAACCGTCGCCATCGTCGACGGCCACGGGTTGATGCGTGATGCCGAGGTTCGAGTCGCACGCATCGACGGTGCAAGGATTGTTGTCGTCCACCGTCGGGGCAGTGCCCGCGATGCACACGCCGGCGGCGTCGCACCTCTCCACGCCGTTGCACGCATCGCCGTCCTCGCAGGGCGATCCGATGGCGACCGGCGTGTGGACGGCACCAAAGTCCGGGTCGCACGTGTCCGCCGTGCAGGGATCGCCGTCGTCGAGCGCGGGCGCGCATCCGGCGAGACACGATCCCCCTGGGCCGCAAGTCTCTGCGCCGTTGCACGCGTCCCCATCCGAGCAGGAGGCCCCGGGTGTGACGGTGTGGCTTACTCCGCTGGCGTCGCACGTATCCAGCGTGCAGACATTGCCGTCGTCGAGCCCAGCGACGGAGCACCCGCCACTGGCGTCGCACGGTAAGTAGGCGAGTGGCAACGTGAGGTCGAGGAATGGCGAGCGAGCGGCGCGAGAGCCCGCGCGTTCGCGAAGAGCCGCTCGGCGAGCAGGCTGATCCGTTGGGGTGCACGGGCACACGAAGCAGAGCTTGTGCGGCTCGAGGTGGTCCCGACCGTCAAGGCTGCGGGGTCTCGGCGCTCGTCGTCGAGGTCGGCGGTGCGCGGATCCGCCTGGAGCGGGGCTTCGACGTCGACCTGCTCCGCGGCATCGTCGACGCGTTGTCGCGGGAGGGGCCGAAGTATTCCCGCAGGCCGTGAAGATGCTGCGAAGGTCGCGGGCGTAGCCTCGCCGTTCATTCCTTCAGGGAAGAAGGCGAAGCGAACGCCTGCGCGGCCTCCGCAGATGTCCGAGGCGGAGCGCGATCAATGGAGAACATGCCCGGGCCGGCGCTTGTCGAGCACCGGATGCGCGTGATCGAACCTGCCGGCGACAGCGCGGGAGAGGGGCGCCTCAGGCCGTCCGAAGAGCGCGGCAAGGAGGACGCAGAGTCAGCGAGGTCCGGTGGGTCGACCTCAAGACCGCATCAATGGCGCATCAATGGGCCATCAAGATTGAAGGGGCGAAGACACGAGGCTTGCGACGTACGCCCGCGCCAAGGGATGAGAGGTCACCCGACGCGGTCGAGGAGGTCTCGAGTGGCTGCGCGCGGTGGAGCCCCCATGACGCTGTCTGCGCGAATCAGACGCTTGTTCCTCGGCCCCCCCAAGGACGTCAAGGATCCGCACGCGTTCCACAAATTGTCGCTCGTCGCGGTCCTCGCGTGGGTCGGCCTCGGCGCGGACGGCCTGTCGTCGAGCGCGTACGGTCCCGACGAGGCCTTTCGACAGCTCGGGGAGCACACCGGCCTCGCCGTGTTCCTCGCCGCCGTGATGGCGCTCACGGTCTTCATCATCAGCTACGGCTATAGCCGGATCATCGAGCGGTTTCCGTCCGGCGGAGGCGGATACCTGGTCGCGAGCAAGATCTTGGGGCCGCGCGTGGGCGTCGTGTCCGGCGCGGCGCTCCTCGTGGACTACGTGCTCACGATCACCATCTCGATCGCCTCCGGCGCAGACGCCATCTTCAGCTTCCTGCCCCCCTCGTTCCAACCCTACAAAATCCACTTCGCGTTCCTCGGCGTCGGCGCGCTGACGCTGCTGAATCTGCGCGGGGTGAAGGAGTCGGTGACCGCGATCGCGCCCGTCTTCGGGCTCTTCATCGTCACGCACGCCATCCTGCTCGTCGTCGTCGTCGCGAGCCACGTGACGGACATCGGCCCCGTGTCCGCGGAGATCCGTGACAGCCTATCGCGCACGACGTCGTCCCTCGGCGTCCTCGGAACGCTCAAGCTGTTCATGCGCGCGTACTCGTTGGGCGGCGGGACGTACACCGGGATCGAGGCGGTCTCGAACGGCGTCGCGATGATGCGAGAGCCGAGGGTGGAGACCGCCAAACGGACGATGGTCCTGATGTCGGTCTCCCTCGCGGTCACGGCGGGCGGGATCCTCCTCGCGTACCTGTTGATGCACGCGACCGCCGAGGAGGGAAAGACGATGAACGCCGTCCTCCTCGAGCGCGCGGTCGGGTCGTTCCGCGTCGGCGACGTCGCGGTCGGCAAGGGGTTCGTCGTGGTGGCGCTGCTCAGCGAAGGCGCGCTCCTGTTCGTCGCAGCGCAGGCAGGGTTCCTCGATGGTCCTCGCGTCATGGCCAACATGGCGACGGACTCCTGGCTCCCGCACCGGTTCGCCGCGCTGTCTGAGCGCCTCACCATGCGCAATGGCGTCGTCCTGATGGGAGGTGCCGCGGCGCTCGCGCTCCTCTACACGGGCGGGGACGTCGCGCGCCTGGTCGTCCTCTACTCGATCAACGTGTTTCTCACGTTCTCGCTATCCAACATTGCGATGACCGTACACTGGGTACGGGAGCGGAGGAGGGACCGAACGTGGTGGCGTCACCTTCCGGCGCACGTCCTCGCGACGTTGCTCTGTGTGACGATCCTCGCGGTCACCGTCGTGGAGAAGTTCACCGACGGTGGGTGGCTGACGCTCGTCTTGACGAGCGGCCTCGCGATCCTCTGCTTCGCCGTCAAGCGACACTACGGTCGAGTCGTCACGGCCATTCGACGGCTCGACAAGCAGCTCCCCGGCCCCGATCTCGAGGGCGCCCCCATCCCTCCGGCGGAGCCGACCGACGCGGCGGGGGCGCCCGACCCGGACGCCCCGGTCGCTGTCCTCTTCGTGGGCGGATATGGCGGTCTCGGCCGCCGCGCCCTCTTCACCCTCGAACGCATGTTCCCCGGGCACTTCAAGAGCGTCGTGTTCGTGAGCGTGGCCGTCGTGGACTCCGACGCGTTCAAGGGGACGACCGAGCTCGAGCTCCTCGAGGCGCGGACGCGCAAGAACCTCGAGGCGTACGAGCGTTTCGGCCGATCCCTCGGCTACCGAACCAGCTCACGGTACGCGGTCGGGACGGAGGTCGCGGTCGAGGGCGAGCACCTCGGCCGTGCCCTACTCGCGACTTACCCCAAGGCGCTCGTGGTCGCGGGACAGATCATCTTCGAAGAGGACACGAGCTGGAACCGCCTGCTGCACAACGAGACCGCGTTCCTCATCCAGCGGCGTCTCCAGCACGTGGGCGTCCCGATGATCGTGCTGCCCGTACAGCTCGCGCTCGACGCCGGTTCGCCGCCCCCCACTTCGACGAGCGACCCACAGAGCGCATCACGCTCCGCCCTCGCCCGAGGGGCCTGACGGCTCGCCTTCCTCGTCGACGTCGCGCAGGCGATAGCCGACGCCGAGCTCGGTCAGCAGGAGCTGCGGGCGCGCCGGCTCGTCCTCGAGCTTGCGACGGAGCTGGGCCATGTACACGCGCAGATAGTGGGTCTCGGCGCCCTCCGTGGGCCCCCACACCTCCGTGAGGAGCTGGCGATGCGTGAGGACCTTTCCGCGGTGCTTCATGAGCAGGACGAGGAGCTGGTACTCAATCGGTGTGAGGCGGACGCGCTTCCCGCGCAGCGTGACTTTGTGCTTCGCGAGGTCGATCTGGAGGGGACCCGCGGTGAAGTTGGGGAGCGGTGCGGCCCCGGCTTCGTGTCGGAGCGCGACCCTGACGCGCGCGAGCAGCTCGTTCACGCCGAACGGCTTCGTCAGGTAGTCGTCTGCGCCGGCGTCCAGCGCCTCGACTTTGTCATCCTCCCGACCACGCGCGCTGAGCACGATGATGGGGATCTTCGCCCATTCGCGCACCTCACGCACGACCCCGAGTCCATCGCGATCCGGCAGGCCGAGGTCCAGCAGCACGACGCGTGGCTGCGCCGACGTCAGCGACGCGAGCCCGGACGCGGCATCGAACGCCTGCGCGACACGGTAGCCCCGGCTCGTGAGAGCGGCGTGGAGGAACACCTGCACCGGCTCTTCGTCCTCGATCACCAGTACGAGCGGATTGTCCTCACTCATCCTCGGATCCGTTCGTGCTCGACAGCGGCCGCGGCGGCCCGCTCACGACACTCCAATTCGTGAACCCCAGCGCCTCTCCGGGCGGCAGCAGGAGCCCCGCAAGAGCCGGAGAACGCGGTCACGATACCGACCCATGGAGACTCCATTCCGTTCACTCGATGAGACCGAAGGAGGGTGGGTCAATCGCGGGTCAGGCCGTCATCAAAGCGGCGTTGCGGAGACTCAAGAAAGCGTCAAGGCGCCAACGTCTGGCCAAATCATCCTCGCGGGGTTCTCGCGCTCGCGCGGATCATCGCGTGGCCGGAGAGCAAGCCGACCAGGGTCGCGAGGCCCACCTCGACGCCGCATTGCTCTCCGGTCACGCCGGCCACGACGAGCCGGAAGGCGCTGAGGAGCAGCAACGTGAGCTCGACGATCGGGAGCGATCGAGCGCGCTGGCATGGGGCGTCGGCGTCTCTCGACGCTGACGTTCGATAGGGGGACATGGACAGGCTCCCAGCGGGTCGATCCTCTCGACTCGTACCCCTACATCGATCAGCGCAGGGTCAATACCGCGCCGCGAGACCTCAGGACGGGGTCAAGACGGGCCGCGGCATCAAGGTCGCATCAATACTGCGGGACCGCGTCCGCGAGCGACGCCCGCGCCCCCTCGAATGCCCGACCATCCGGGCGATGGCGACCCCTGCACCACCCGCTGCCGAATCCGCTCCGCGCTCCCGTACGAAGGACATCCATGCGGTGCGCGCTCCAGGGCGAGCCTCGAAACCAGCGCTCGCGATCCTCGCGCTCGGCGTCGTGTTCGGCGACCTCGGGACGAGCCCCCTGTACACGCTCCAGGAGTGTCTCTCTGGCCCTCACGGCGTGACGCCCACCGACGCGAACGTCCTCGGCATCCTGTCGATGGTGCTCTGGTCGCTGATGCTGGTCGTGACGTTCAAGTACATGCTCGTGCTGATGCGCGCGCACAACCAGGGGGAGGGCGGCATCATGGCGCTGCTCGCGCTCGCGCCCACGAGACTCAGCTTTCCCGCCGCCGGGAAGGTCGGGGTCGTGGCGCTGCTCGCGATCGTCGGCGCCGCGCTCCTCTTCGGCGACGGCATGATCACGCCGTCCGTCTCGGTGCTGAGCGCGATTGAAGGCCTCGAGGTCGCGAGCAAGGAGTTCCACCCGATCGTCGTCCCCGCCACGGTCGTGATCCTCGTCTTGCTCTTCGCCGTGCAGCGCCGGGGCACCGCGAAGCTCGGCAAGCTGTTCGGGCCGGTCATGCTGCTCTGGTTCCTCGTCGCGGCCGCGCTGGGGGCGTACCACATCGCGCGGGAACCGGGCGTGTTGAGGGCGCTGTCGCCGACCTACGCCGGCGCGTACTTCCTGGAGCATGGCATCGGAGGCATTGGCATCCTCGGCGGCGTCATTCTCTGCGTGACCGGTGGTGAGGCGCTCTACGCAGACATGGGCCACTTCGGACCCGGCCCGATCCGAAACGCGTGGCTCTTTGTCTGCGTCCCGAGCCTGGTCGCGAACTACTTCGGCCAGGGCGCGCTGCTCCTCTCCCAGCCCGACTCCGTCGCGCGGGCGACGCTCGCGGCGCGACCGTTCTACTCGATGTGCCCGCAGGGGGCGTGGCTCTACCCGTTCGTGGGGATCGCGGCGCTCGCCACGATCATCGCGTCGCAGGCACTGATCTCCGGCGTGTTCTCGCTCACCTATCAGGCCGTGCAGCTCGGGTTCTTTCCGCGTTTGACCGTCCGACACACGTCCGACGAGGCGGAGGGACAGATCTACATCCCGCTGATGAACTGGGGGCTTGCCGTCGCCTGTGTGCTGCTCGTGCTCGTGTTTCAGGAGTCCGGGAAGCTCGCGGCGGCCTTCGGACTGGCGGTCAGCGGGACGATGGCGATCACCTCGTTCGCGTTCTTCGTCGTCGCCCGCTACACGTGGCGTTGGCCGCTCTGGAAGGCGGGGGGACTCACCGCTGTGTTCCTCGCGTTCGACCTGCCGTTCCTCGTGGCGAACACGTTCAAGTTCCTCGATGGCGGCTACTTGCCCTTCAGCGTCGGTGCAGTCTTCGTCATCCTGATGATCAATTGGAGGGTGGGCCGCGGCTTGCTCGGGCAGCATATGAAAGAGCGGTCCGAGCCGCTCGCGACGTTCATCGCCGAGCTCGCTGGCCGGGTCGACCGGAGGTGCGACGGACAGGCGGTGTTCATGGCTTCGGGCGAGGGGTTGCCCCCGGCGATGCGGCGCGTGGTCTCGCGGTTCCGCGTTCTTCACGAGCAGGTGTTCCTGCTCACCGTGGTCTTCGAGCACGTCCCGCACGCGCCGGCACGCGTCGGGGAGGTGCTCGATCTCGGCCAAGGCATCACGCGGGTGACGCTCCACTATGGCTACGTCGAGGAACCCGACGTCCACGGCGATCTCTCGCGCGCGCTCACGGACCGCGGGATCGATGTCGCGCACGATCGCATGCTGTACGTGCTGGGACGGGAGACGTTCGTCGCGTCGAACGCGGGCCGCATGGGACGGATCGCGGAGGGATTGTTCGCGTTCCTCTCCCGCAACGCGCGCGGAGCAACCGACTATTTCCGCCTCCCTCCCGAGCAGGTCCTCGAGCTCGGGGCCCACATCGATCTTTAGGGCGCGTCCGGGAATAGGTGGCTGCACCGAGGGCGACGATGCGCCCCGCGGCCAAGGTGCGACGACGAGGAATAGTGGGGCTGTTTCGAGGAGGAGTAACGCCGGCCGCGCGGATGCAGCGTCGGCCGAATGCGCCAGTTATTTCCGGACGCGCCCTTAGGGAAGATGGCGAAGCGAAAGCCGGCGCGGCCTCGCCAGATGTCCGAGGCGGAGCGCGATCAGTGGAGAACATGCACGGGCCGGCGCTCGTCGAGCACCGGATGGGCGCGATCGAACCTGCCGGCGACAGCGCGGGAGAGGGGGCCCTCCAGGCCGTCCGAAGAGCGCGGCAGGGGAGGACGCAGAGTCAGCGAGGGTCCGGTGGGTCGACCTCAAGACCGCATCCATGGCGCATCAAAGGGCCATCAGGATTGAAGGAGCGACGACACGAAGCTTGCGACATACGCCCGCGCCAAGGGATGAGAGGTCACCCGACGCGGTCGAGGAGGTCGCGAGTGGCTGCGCGCGATGGGCCCCATGACGCTGTCTGCGCGAATCAGACGCTTGTTCCTCGGCCCTCCCAAGGACGTCAAGGCTCACGGAGCTCACACGGGCCGGCGACTGAATGTGGTGCTCCAGGGCATGACGCTGGGAGAGCCGTGAGCAGTCCTCTCGACCGGGCGAGCGCAGCGCCTTGCAGCCCGCCGCGGTGAGCCCCGCCTCCGGCGAGGGGCCGCGTGACATCGGGGTCGGCTTCTTCGGATCCGGGCGTCGAGCCTGTCGCTACGACCGCGCGCTGAACGGCGAGCCGGAGCCGAGCCCCTCCCCGATCGCGTGGCCCGGCGCACGGTGGACCGCTCGCGCTCCGCAGGCTCGTGGTGTCTCCGAACACCAGAGAGGGGAGAGAGCCTCTCGGATCCGTGTGCAGCGTGACCGAGTCCCGATTCGACGCGGCCTCGATGGTCGAGCTACGAGGGAGCTTGGGGAGAGCCTATCCTTCCACCATGAAGATCACCCTCGAGCTCGAATTGGGTCCCAGGACGCGGCGTTGGGTTCGCCGCGCGGTGCTGCTCGGCGCGCCCGTCGTCGCGATGGCGGTCAGCAGCCTTGCGGTCGGGAAGCCGGCGGCGTTTTCGAAGAACGAGTCGCTGAGCTCGGTGAAGATGAACGCGAACTTCACCGATCTCGACGACCGACTCGCGCGGTTCGAGGCGCCGAAGGTGTTCGAGTGGTCCTCCGTCGACGCGGTCTCCGGCGTCGAGACCGATCCGGCCGAGGGCGTCGAGACCGTCACGTTCGCGAACGCGGGGACGTACCGGGTGACGCTGAACGCACAGGTCATCAAGGACGCGCCCAATCCGTCCAGCATCCGATGGGCGCTCGGCGGGAGCGCGACGCGCCTCGATCCGTTCGACATGGACGGCCAGCAAGCCATTTACATCCCGGCCCCCGACCAGGTGAGCCGCCAGGTGGTGTCCACCGTCGTCTACGTGAAAGCGCAAGCGGGGCAGACGCTCGACATCCACCCGTTCGTGTCGGTGACATTCTCGAGCGGGACGTTCCACGAGGCGCACTTCGGGTATGGAGTGGAGTACGTCGGCGCGGCGCAGCCGTAGGGACCTTCGAAGCAACCCGGCCTCGCGACGGATCCGCGTTGGCAATGGCCACGAGCGAAAGTGGCCACGCGTTCAATGGAGGCCACCCATTCTGCAACGGCTGTTGCTCGATTCAGCGCGGGGCTCGCGCCGCGCGCCGCCGCTTCGGGCCGAGGCCCTCTGACCCGCCCCACCGGTGGCCGACGCGAAGCAGCCGTGCTGCGGGTCGTCGAGCCCGATGACGTACCCCCGACAATCGCGCGCTCGAGCCGTTCCTCCGCGGCGACGTCGGGGCCGGGCTCCCCGTAGAGGATCGGCGCCGTCCTCGGCGAGGAGCGGACGGGGCAGGGCTGCCGTTGACGCGACATCCTCACTACAAGGCAGGCATGGCTCGACCGCCCCAACTCGCAGCTCCCGACAGGCCTCCCCCGAAGCCATCGGGAGCCCGTCCTTCCGCGGCGTGATCGACGAGCCAGTCCTCGAGCGGTGACCCTCGACGCCCGACGCGCACGCGCGCATAGAAGCATCGGCGCATCCATGAGTACTCTCTCGACGCTCTCGCTCCACGTCCTCTTCCTCGGGGCGCTCTCCGCGTGCGGCGCGGAGGTGACGCGTTCCCCGTCTGCCGTCGCTCCACCGTCGTGGAGCGCGGCGCCGGTTCCCAGCGGGGAGCCCGCCGCGACGGCGGTCCTCGCGCCCAGCGCGACGAGCGTCGGCGCCCCGGCGCCCTCTTCGACCACGACCGCGACCGTGTACTCCACGCACCGGGACGGCGAGCAGGACCTCGCCGCGATCACGGGCGGCGCGGCGGCGGCGAAGCCCCCACCGTGGGGCGATCCCGGGGATCCCGGCGAGGTCGTGGGCCGAATGCAGCCCTCGTTTCGCGAGTGCTTCGAGAACGCGCTGAAGACCGATCCGAAGGCGGGCGGCTCGGTGAAGCTCGACACCGTCCTGCTCCCGAGCGGGAAGGTCGCCTCGGTCACCCCGAAGGACAACGCGGGTCTGTCTCCTTCGATCGTCGCGTGCGCGAGTGCCGTCGTCGCGAACGCGCGCTTCCGACCCGTGACGGACGGCACCGAGACCCACATCGAGATCCCCGTGCGGTTCCGGCCCACGCGCTAGGCGCCGACCTCCGACCCGTGTCGAGAGGGAGCGCTGATGGCCCGCGGGCGACGCGAACGCGGCACCTTTCTCCACTGGTGCATCCTGTCGATCTCGGTAGCATGCGACAGCTGGGGGCGGAGCCCATGACTAGATTGGGCCGATCTGCAGAAGCGGTCTGGCGGGGATGACTTCGGTGACGGACCAAGGTGAGCGCGAAGAATCTGGCGAGTTGGTCTCGTCCGCGCAGGGCACGTTGCAGCGGCACATCGTCAACAACCGCTGGAACACCCTTCGCGAGCTCGCGCTTCTTCTCAAGATCAGCCCGGCGGTGTGTCGCATCATGGCTTCGTCTCCCACGGGCATGACGCACGTGGGGACCGGCTTCCTCATCGACAAGAATCACGTTCTGACGGCTCAGCACGTGCTCGCACAGATACGAAAACTGCGCGCCGACGCGAAGTGCGTTTTCGAGGGCGAGCCAGCGATCAAAGCCGAGGAGAGGCTCAGCCGGCCGCCCTCTGTCGCGGACACCAGGCCAGGCGCACCAGCGCCGGTCGCCTCGGAGCTCGATTTCGCCCTGCTCCGTCTGGCCAGTCCGTCAAGCTGCCGTCCGTTGGAGCTGGGGGATTCGCCCGGCCCAGCAGCCCCGGTGTCCGTCCTTCATTATCCAGGCAAATTGGCCGAGCTCGCCATCAGCGCGGGGACCACGTCTCACGCCTCGACCCCGCTGCGGACTCGCTATGATGCGTCGACCGAGGGCGGGTCGTCGGGCGCGCCCGTGGTGGATGGTCAGGGCAGGGTAGTTGCCATCCACCACGCGGGCTCGGTGAGCCATCCGGGATTGAATCAGGGGATCCCCATCGGTCCGATCAAGTCGTTGCTCGTGGCGCACCTGGACACAAGCAGTGACGCCGCGCCCGACGTGACCACTCAACAGCTCCAGCCGCGGGCGGCAGAGCCGGTCGGGACTGCCCCCCGCGCTCTAGCCGCCGTGCGGCAGTTGCTGGCCATCGCGCAGAAGCAGGCCATTTCGTGGGGCGCCGTGGCAGCTGGATTCATAGGGCTCGCCAGTTTCGTGGCCTTCCCCGCTTCCCCCGCCTGCCTCCAGCGCGAGGAGACGCGACGTTCGAACGCCAAGCAAGCCATCCTCTGCGTGCCCCAAAGAACGGGAGAGCGACTGGATGACAAGGGGGACGCGGAGGGCGACGACCGATCCAGGCTGGACGAGATCGAGTGGAAATGCTCGGACATGGTGCCCCCGGGGCAGTACGTGGTCTCTCTGACCGGTGAAGTCATCTTCTGTGGGCGCACGGACTACCGCTCAACCGAGCGAGGATATCGATGTGAGAGAGGATCCGGTGACTCCAACTCGGTCGGTGCGACCGTCGAAGTGGAGGTTCTATACGAATACTCAAGTGTCGGTGCTGTGCGCCTCCCCGCCGCCCGAAACGTCTTCCTGAATGAAGAGATACTCGGAGACGCTGAACGACACATCCATTTCAACATGTCCGGGTGTGGGCGGAGCGAGCGCCCCGCGGCGGCGGAGGCGCCGTGGAGCACCCGACCCGGACGTTGTACTTGAAGGCGACCTGCAAGGCCGACGGACAAGAGCGCAATTGTTTGATGGACTGGAGTCCGGCGGAGGCACTCTCGTTGGGCCTCTCGGCCCTGTAGCTCCGGCGGCTACTTCGCGGCGGAAGGCGGGACGTCAGGGCAACGCCCGTAGTCCTTGGGCCCTTCGATGGGCGCGGCAGACTCGAGGGTGCTCAGGAGCTCATCGACGGAGTGCTTCCCGTAGTCGGACAGCGCTCCGTATCCTTGTTTGGTAATCAGGCTTGCGCCCGCCTCGCGAACGTAATTCCATCGATTGTTTCTTACGATGCAGAGGGTTGTTGGCCAGCGCTTCTCGTCTTCGATCGCGCGCTTGGCACCCTTCTCGGAGTCGCAAAATTCGCCCCCAAAGGGCCCGCTCAGGCGCGAGCTGATGTCCGCCGGCATGTTGTTGAGCCAGTCTGTGTTGTCCTTGCCGAGGCAGTCAAAGAAGAGGCCCACGTGGCCCGCCTCGAGCGCCAGAAAAACCGGGTCGCGCTCTAGGCTTGTCTTGTTGAGTTCTGTGTCGTCGAAGGCCTTTAGCGAGTCGAAGGCGATTGATAGGGGAAGCGTCTTGAAGTGGCACAGGTACTCGTTGACGATGCTGGCCAGGGTTGTTCTCCACTTCGTATGGCGCTCTCCTGGTACGCGACCTTCGAAGCCCAGGGCCTCCTCATGCTCAGCGTGATGCCACTCTCCGTAGAATCCGTAGCTGCCGATCTCGACCCACGCGATATCCGCTTCGTGCGCTGAAGCCCAATTTCCCAGCGCGGTGAGCGCCGCGAGGTGGGCGGCGCGAATCGCCTTGTGGTCCCAGTCGAGCGACCACCGGTCGCCCGAAACCCTGAAGCCCTTCGCGACGTCCTCGTCCGAATGCCAGGTGGGAAGCTCTTTCGTCTCTCCCTCGTTCATTACTTGAAAGCGAAACGCCAGCTTGCGTCGTTGATCTGTGCCGCCTTTCGCCTTGGACAGCAGGGTGTCGAGCAGTTCGAGGTCAAAAGCGCCACGCGTGGGCTCGAAGTCTCGCCACAGGATGTTGGCAAACTCGGTTGCGTAGTCCAAGCGCCGGTCTTTGCTGATTTCGGGGGAGTCGCCTACCGACGGGATGATCCGGCTGGTGGTTGCCGCATGATAGGTCTGTGGCAGCGCCTCACACGTGGGCTGCGTAGAAGCGCAGCTCGCGAGAGCGATGGCGGATGCCTGGAGAAGTGCAGTCGGAAGTGGCCGGCGTCGCATTGGAATTCGCTTTCTCGAACGATTGCTGTCCGTTGCTGTTCATCAACGTTCGAGAAGTAGGTACTCCTCGACGGTGGAGGTCCTCGTTAACGTTAGAAGCCCCCTTGCTTCCTCTCGTAGCTTCTAGGCCTCCATTCCCTTCCTGACTCGTAACCACAATCACCGAAGGCTCGCGCGCCACAGCGCTCCGCCTAACCAACATACCGCCGCACGAACCCCTCCGTCACCAACTGTCTCCAATGCCCCGCGAGGTCTTCCGCGTAACCGCGGTCCTCGATGAGCACGCCGGCCTCGATGTTCCGGGACTGCCCACGGTCGGTGAAGTTCGCCGACGTCACCAGGGTGCGCTCGTCGTCGACGATGATGCACTTCGCGTGGAGGCTCGCCCACGGGGGGCCTTTCACGGCGGTTCTGGGGTCGTAGTAGACGTCGGGTTTCGGGGCGCCGAAGGTCCAGACGCGGTGGAAGAACTTGTCGATGAACTTCGTCGCGTGGGCGTCGGCGTCTTCGATCCGCGTGGCGGTGCCCTCGATGTCGACGAACATCGTGACGGCGACGCCGCGTTCCTTCATGGCGCGGTGGAGGGGCTCGAGGATTTCGGCTCGGTCGAACGCGTAGCCGCCTACGAGGACGGATCGGGTCGCGCTGGCGAAGAGGTTCGCGACGACCAGGGAGGTGTTCTTCGCGGTGCTGGCTCTCGTCTCGGGGCCGGTCCAGACGAGGTCGAGGCGGGGTGGTGGGCGGTGGACGCGCTCGGCGATCGCGACGCGCAGGGCGGCGGCGGTTGCGTTGGCGTCGAGGTCTCGAAGGGCGGCGCACACGTCTCGCGCGCGACCTGGGAATCCAGCCTCCGCGAGATCGACCTCGGTAAGCGGGCAGTCGATGCGGCCGGACTCGATGCTCGTGACGAGGAGCTCGAGCATCGGCAGAGCGACGCCACTGAGTCCGAGGGGGGCGGTCATGGGCGCTTCGAGAAGAACGCGAGCTCCGCGGGGTGGGAGATCGACGGGACGACGAGGGCTCGGTCGAGGTAGCGGTTGAACCGCTCGCAGCTGCACTCCGCGACGAACAGGCAGCCGTGGCACGCGGCGCCCTCGAGGTACCGCTCGGCGCGATCGCGCTCGGGCGAGTGGGTCGCGCAGACCGGGTCGTTGGAGCAGAGCCGGCCGAGGTCGAACGCGTGCTGGAGGTGGGCGCGCAACTGTCTGCCCTGCTCGACGAGGCCGCCGAGGGTCCCCTCGGTTCCTGAGGTTCCGGTCGACAGGAGGATGGCGGCCATCGGCGTCGCATCACGAGGCGACGGGCCGCAGTAGATGCGCTCACGGATCGCGCTCGCGGCGTAGCCGCACTCGAGGCTGATCGCCGACATGAGGAGGTGCGCGAGCGAGTGCAGCATGTAGAACCGCACGCCGGGGAACTGGGGTGGCGTGTCCGACTTCGTGTCGCGTGCCCACGCGGTGTGGCCGGCCTCGAGCTCCTTCGCGCGTTCGAGGACGACAGGGCGCTGCTCCCACTCACGGACAGCGGCCTCGCTGAGCTCGATGAACACGCCCTCGCCCCGGATCTCGGACGCGGGCAGCCAGTTCGTCGTGAGGCCGAGGGACGCGGTCTTGACCCCGAGGTCGTACTCGCCCTGGAGATCCGGCGTGACCGGCTCGAGGCGCGTGAACCCGACCTGCGCGACGACCTCGCGGAGCTTCGGGACGACGATGAGGCGGCCGATCCCCTCGGGGAGGCCGCCCTTGGGCGTGACGGTCCGGGCGAAGAAGTCGGCGCCGATCGGGGGCAGGTCGCCCGCGGCTTCGGGCTTCGCGGAGACGAGCTGCTTGAACTCGGCGGTGCGGATCGGGCCCTGCGTGATCGGCTTGTCGTCGAGGATGCTCTTCACCGCGGCGAGCACCGCAGCGTCCGGGAACTCCTCGAGGGCGATCCGGACCTTGGGGATCTTCCGGAAGACAGGGAGGTCTTCGGCGGTCGCCTCCTTCAGGACGTCCCACACGCTCCGGACCTTCTCGTTCAGCTTGTTCGACGGGTCCGGGATCGACAGCGCGCTGACGACTTGCGGGAAGTACGAGTTGCTCGCGGTGCGGACCAACAGGCGAATCTCCTCCTGGCACTCTTCCTTGCCCTCCGGCCCGAGCCACGGACGCGTGCCGCTGCACGGGAGCTTGAGGCCCTGGATCGCGTTGAGCCTGGCCTTCTCGCCGCACGCGCACTCGATCTGGATGTCGTTGAAGTCGCCGGTCGCGCCCTCGTGGAACGTGAGTGAGGGGGCTGGGCATCGCTCCTTCCCTCGAACCGCGTGGACGAACCAGATCCAGTGGAACTCGTCGAGGTGGCCGCGCGTGCACGCGGAGACGAAGCGGACCGGGACGCACTCGACCTTCGTCCGCTGGTCGCATTGATGCCAGTACCGGTGACTCTTCAGATCGAGGCCGTCCTTCCGGAGGAGCGCGCGGCACTTCGGGTTCTGGCAGACGAACCAGTGCGGGAACTCGAGGACGAGCGCGCCGGCGAACTTCGAGGGCTCGCGGTCGTTGCCGGCGGGCGGCGCGCGGAACGGCTGGTCCTGGCTGAGGTCGCGGCCGACGTGCTTGAACCGCTCGACGATCGCGTCCCGGAGGCGCGGCTCGGGGATATTGGGAATCGCGAAGTTCCGGTCGTAGCTCCAGAAGTCGAGGCCGCCGACGAGGACGGCGTCGGCGAGGAGGTCGACCATCGCGCCCGGGCCGAATGTCGTCACCATCTGGCTCTGTCGGACCGTGCCGTTCGGCTGCTCCAATGGACGTCCGGAGTGGGGGCCACCGCGAGTGCTCATCGCCGTCCTCCAAGCTGGCGCCGCTCGATCCAGAGATGGACCGAGGGCTCGACGTCCCGCATCGATGTCGGCGCCGCGAACCGCCCGTCGTCCGAGTGGGGATCCGGGACATTGTCATCGATGACCGTGAAGAGCAGCGGCTTGCCTGCGGTCTTCTCGAGGTCGAACTTCGAGTACGACCGCTTCGTCGCCCCCTCCTCGCGAACCTCCTTCGCGATCTTCGTCCACGCGTCGAGGAGCTTCGTGCCGCGATCTTTGAGCGCGTCGGTCATGCGCGCGAAGTCCTCCTGATCGCTTTGCTGGCCTCCGGCGCGTGCGGCGATCACCGCGACGCACGCCTCCGCGTGGGCGCGGTGCGCGGCGATCGCCATTGCGGAGGTCGGGGCGGTCATCGCGGGGTCACCGTGCCGGACCATCGAGACGAGCGTACCGGTGAGACCGCGGTCGAGCGCAGGCCCCGAGAACGGGGTGAGGCTGGCCGCCTCGACGTAGCGATAGAAGCTCTCGTGGTAGGCGACGAAGCGCTCGTAGTGGGAGCGGTCGCGCGGGCGCCGGACGTTGAAGCACGTGACCACCAGTCCCGGGTGCTGTCGGCCGACCCGGCTCGAGGCCTGGATGTACTCGCTCGTCGTCTTCGGCTGCCCGGCGACGACCATCAGGCCGAGCCGGTCGATGTCGACGCCGACCGAGATCATGTTGCTCGCGAGGAGGACGTCGACGTGCTCCTTCGACGCGTGCGGCTGGTTGAGCCTGTCCTTGGCGGCCTTGATCGCGCCGGCTTTCTCGCGCGACGTGAGCTCCACCGGCATCTGGATGGTGCGGTTCCGGCCCCATGGATGGCGCCCGACCATCCCTTCGGGGACGCGGGACTCGACGGTCGACGCGCGCGTGCGCACGTCGTCCTCGACGAGGCGCCGCATGCCGCCGAGCTCGCGGAGGCTGTTGAAGTAGCCCGCGACGGTCATGTACGCGTCGGCCGTCGGCTTCGGAGGCCGAAGCTCGCTGTAATGGCGCTCGCCCGCTGCGAGCAGCGCGACGTACGTGCGGAGGAGGATGGCCTTGAGCTGTCGTCCAGGCGCCGCGACGCCGACGTAGAGCCGGCCGGCGTTCTTCGTGTCCACCTTTGCGAAGAACGTCTCCGAGGCATCCACGCCGGGTGGTGGGAACAGCGACATCATCGGCCGGCCGAAGAGGGCGCGGATCTGTGCACGCGCGCGGCGCACCGTCGCTGTGGAGGCGATGACCTTCGGACGGATCGCCTTCCCGTTCACCTGCTGCGTGGACAGCCACTCGATCGCGGTCTCGTAGAGACCGACCATCGTCCCGAGAGGGCCGGAGATCAGGTGGAGCTCGTCCTGCACGACGAGCTCGGGCGGCAGGAACCCGTGCGGGAGCTTCGTCGCGGTCTTCGGCGCCTTGTCGAGCGGGCCGAAGCATTGGCGTCCCTCCCGCGCGGACGTGCGCCCGAAGAGCAGGCCGGTCTCCCCGCGCCACGGGAGCATCGCGAACTTGTCGACGGTCGCGACGAGGAAGCACGGCAGCTCACGGTAGATCTGCTCGTCGACGAACAGCACCGGCAGTCCTTCGCGGTTGCTCCGCGGGCTGAACTCGCAGGTGCTGGGCGCGTCGCCCGCGGGCGAGACACAGCTCACGACGACCTCGGTCGGCGATGTGCGGTTCGGATGGAGGACCAGGCTGTCCTTGCCGAGCGCGCCCTGACACCACGGACAGTTCGAGAGCGGGAACGGGGACGACGCCGTCTTCGACGCGCTGTTCTTGTAGTCGATGACCAGCTTCTTCACCTGGTCGAGCGTGTTCGCGGTCGCGGACCGCCCGACCCAGAGGCCCACCGCGAAGCGCTGCTCACCGAGCTTCGCCGGCTGCTTCTGACGAAGAAGCTCGAGCGCGCAGACGAGGGTCGCCGCGCGTCCTAGCTGATCGAGCGTGAGGAGCCGCAGCGTGTAGCGAAGCAGCACCGCGACCCCGAGCCCGCCGTCGGGCCGCGACTGTCCGCGCATCCGTCGGAGGAGCAGCGTGAACCCGATGACCCCGAGGTACGCCTCCGTTTTGCCGCCGCCCGTGGGGAAGAAGATCAGCTCGACCTCCTCGCGCTCCGGGTGGGAGGGATCGGAGATGCCCACGAGGTTCAGGAGCACGAAGGCGAGCTGAAAGAGACGCCAGCTCGGCTTGCTGTCGCCCGCGTAGCGGTGCGGGCTGCGCTTGCGCGCCGCGCTCGCCATGGCCGCGTTCATCCACTGGAAGGCCTCGCGCACCTGCGCGTCCTTCGCGAGGAGCTCGATGCCCGCCGCGATCCGATCCTTCGCGCGACGCGCGTTCTTGAGGAGCCCCTTGCGCCGCGCCTTCCGCGCGTCGCTGTCGAGCGGGATCGACTCTTGCGCGTCGAGCCACACCCCGTACGCATCGACGACGGGTCGGAGCGCGCTCGCGAGGTCCTCGCCCGTGGCCTTCGCGGCGAGATCCTCCATGGCGGTGACGACGTTCTCGTCCTCGTGCGTATCCACCTTCCGGACCTCGCACTGCGGGATCCAGGTCGTCCGGATCTCCGTCGGCCGCGCCGCGTTCTCGTCGCGCACGACCTGGACTGCGACGCCGTGACCGACCGCCCACTCGCAGTGGTGCCGGAACTGAAGATCCGCCGTCTCGTCGTCGGGTTCCCCCGACCCCTCGCCCTGACGGTTCGGCCGCTCGACGAAGCCCGCGACGAACGAGAGCGACATCTCCACCTGGAAGATGAACTGCTCGTCCTTCCGCGTGGCCTCGCCAGGCGTCCGCGTGTTCACGACGAACAGAGAGAGCGCCCGCGTGCCCTTCGGCAGGCCAGGTGCGTCCGCGACCTCCAGCTCGCCCGAGATGCGGATGCCGGCCGTGTCCGGGAGCGACACGCCCTTCTCGATCGTCGCCTGGACCAGCGGGATGTCGATCGAGCGAGCCGGCTGCGGCACGCGACGCCAGAAGGTCTTCGGCCGCTTCGACCCAGGCACCTCCGTCGCCTCGGGGATGTACTCGGCGAAGGTGATCGTCACCCGAACGGTCTCGGTGGGCGCGTCGCCCTCGGGGCCTGGGGGCAGGAAGACGCTCATCCCCATCGACGCGGGGAAGTGGTTCTTCTGCTTCGGCTCGGGCTCGGGCGCGGGTTCTGCGTCGTCGTCATCCCCAGTGCCGGTGCCGAGCTCGTCGTCGGCGGTGGGGTCGTGGGGATCGCGGTCGGACTGCGGCGCGAGGAAGCCGGTGAGGTACCAACGGGAGGGCGCGATCGGCAGGAGCTCGGTGCTCGTGTCGCGGGTGCCGGGCTCGAAGGGACCGATGAGGTCGGCTTCGAGGGCGGTGACGAGGGAGCCGCGGAGGTCAGTCATCCGAGGGAACGATCGCGCGTAAGCGAGCAATCAGCAAGCGACTGCGCAGGACATTCACCGTCCTGCAGCCGTGCACGACAGAAACGGGACCCGCTGGGCGGAAATGCACGGCCCTACCCCGCCGAGTAGCGCACCAGCGGCTCCGAAAGATACTCGACAACGTCAGAAAGAACCTCGACGGACGAACGTCCCGCTAGGTTCCGACACAACGTCTCAAGCTCCTCTCTCATGAACGTGCCTAGGCGTGGGTTGACAAGACCTACCGCGCGCAAATCGTGTGACTTGCTCTCAAAGTTTAGCGCGCAGTAGACCAGCAATTGCCGAATGTCTGCAGTCCTGAAGCCACGTTCACCCGCCTTTACTTCGTAGAGGGTTCCGCCGCTCAGCACATCCCCGCGACAACCATCGAGCCACCCACACCCAGAGAACGCCGGACTCACGTTCAACACGCAATCCGTCGCCTCCGCGAAGAACTTCTTGAGCCGGCGCGCAAGGCGCATCGCCTCTTCAATGTCCGCACCGCCAAGCGCCTCGGGCGCCTTCCGCCCGTATTGCCTCATGCCCTGAACGTGTCGCCGAGCTTGGTCGCACAGGCGCTCCACGGTGGATTCGTCGATCCACAGCTCTTCCTCAGACGAGCCGTTGGCCACATGGGCAAACATTAGAAAGCCCAGTTCGTTAATGAGGCCCCTGTTGGAAGCAGCCTCGGACGAGAGCGGGAACGCATAGCGATCGACGCTCACGTTGCGAGCTCGAATGTACTCCTCGGCCATCGGCAATAGCGATCGCCAAAACGCTCCGTATCCCAAGACGAAGCTCTTCTCGGTCATCATAGCGGGATGTCCCAGATTCGGCCATTGTATTTGTGCGCTACCCACCGCATGAACGCGGCGTCCACGAGCGAGAGATCCTTCTTCACTGACTCGCGCCAGTGCTTTCCCTCATCCGTAAGTACGTAGCACGAGACCAGAAGCGCGCGCCGCTCCCAGGGGGTAAGCACAGCATATCTCTTCAGTGTGTCCGACAGCCAGTACGATACCCTACGACGAGTCATCGCAAGGATAATGTCCCGCTTGATCATCATATCCGTGCGCGGTCTATTGTAGAGCTGAATGAACAGAACGTCAGTATCTTCAGCTTTGTCGTAGGCAAGAACCCGAATTGCGAACGCAAGATTTGCCGGAACAAGCGTAATGTGCGACTCGCGCGCTACCAGTGCCCGAAACCTCTCGAACACCAGCTCACGGGTGACATCCTTGAGCTCGGGCAGAAGCTTTCTTAGCAAGATTGCCACAGTCGGAAACACCGGATACAGCAGGCCGAGATTGTTTACGATCGACTCAACCGCAGACTGTCGCACCGCCGGCTCAAGAAACCGCACGGCCTTAAGGAGCTGGCGAACAAGAGCCTCATCGACACGGCTCTTTCCGAACTCGCGCGCCAGCATCGCGAGCACGTCGAACTTCGCGAGTTCCTTCTCCAGTAGATCGTAGTCATCGTCCGCTGTAGGCGAGTACTGGTCATACGCCAGACGAATCTTGAGAAACCGTCGCGCCTCCGCCTCGACCTCAGACTCAGCGACATCAGGCTCCGCGATTGGCGATGAGCGGAGGAATTCCGCCCGGGTCATTAGCCGCGTCTTGGCACGAGACAGCCCGAGGCCCTCGTTCTCCAACAAGGTCTCGCTGAGAAACACGAGGGCACGTTGGGCGGCCTCGCGTGAATCAGCAAAGACGTAGTAGTCATCGACGAACCGAACAAAGTCAATCTTGTCAGCGACTAGGAGGCGATCCACACGGTTCAGCAGGAGCTCGGCCAACACACGAGCAGCGTTGCCGCCTACTGGAAGTCCGTATGATGACGTCTGTGAAAACTTTGCCAAGAGAACAATAATTCGATTGACGATGTCCCGCCGCTCGGTAGCTTGCTGAAGGGCATTTTCCAGCCGATGATGGTAGATTCTTGGGTAGAAGTCGGAGATGTCCGTTGCGAGCACAAACGCCTGGGCGCTCGCACGAGCCAGCGCCGTGCTTTGGAACGCAACCCATCCCAAGTTGGTATCGAAGAGACTGTGTGTGTCCGGTCCGGGCACGTATCGATAGGAAAAGACCATCTCCTTTGTTACGGGAACGCGGGCACGCTCAAGATCTGGTCCAATCTCAACGACGAGCGCAAGAAGGTACGCGTTCCAGATAGGATCGATCTGTGTTGCGGCGCGGAACCCCGCGTAGCCAACGCTCGTCAGACTCTTTACATGCAGGAACGGATACTCACGAATCCAGTCGTCGAAGTGCTTGTCGCACTCTTCAAGTAGCCCTACACACTCCGGCTCCGCATCGTGAAACCACGCCGTTTCGAGCGCAAAGGGGAACACGTCTGTGTCGCCAAACCGCGCGATGTTCCGTAGCGCGAGCTCGATACTATTCCTGCCAATCATGCATCCCCCAATCCGTGCGCGCCGACGACGGCGAAACCTCACAGCCGAGCCTGCGCCAATGCATCAGTCGACCTCGACCAAATGCCCATCGCTTACGGCAGGCCTCAGGAACTTTACCAGCCCGCCCTCCGACGACGCCGCGAGGACGTCGACGTAGCGCCTCGCTCGCGAAATCCCGAGATACAGCGCGCTCAACGTCCGCCGATCCTCAAGCTGCTCATCCGCGCCTGCCCGGACCAGCGAGTGATTCGCATCCACCACAATCACAGCATCGAACTGGGAACCAGCAAGGTACTCAGGCTGGCTGACAACGTATCGGGAGCCCAACGACGCGAGCGACTCCGCTGCGTCGCGCGATTCCACAAACACGCACTCGCGCTCCTTGTCGAGCACACGTACGCGCTGGCGCATCGCCTGGAAGGCATCGTGCCCGAGCACCAATACTGCCGCTGAGCGCTTGGCCTTCACGTGCTCCCTTGCCAGCCGTATCGCCCTATCAAAGGCTGTCGACAGATCTGCCACGAGTGATGTCGTTGGAGTCGGGCCTTCCGTGTCGGCCGAACGCCCGGCGAATTCATACTCGTCCGAAAGCTCATAGCCAAACCAGTGGCGTTCGAGGTTCTCAAGGACCGCGTTGATCTCTTTGGTGTATCTGAACACCTTGTGAAACAGGACGTTTCGCACTGGCTCGTCGAACACCTTCTTGATCGGGTGATGGGCCTCGACCTTGAACCCAAGGAACGACTCGGCCGGGCTCTGTCGCGGATCCAGTGCCAGCACCGCTGATGCCGGCCGGAAGGGATCCCGCGACAAGTGTTGAAAGACAAGCATCTCTTGCTTGTTGAACAAGTGAAACTCGTCAACAAAGACGGCATCGAACCCCTCGGATCGTCTCCGCAGATGCCACACGTTCGTGTCGAGGTGACGCAGCAGATCGTTCACGATGTCGTAGGTCGTTAGCGTACCAAGCCCTTCGTGCATGAACCTGCGAAACTCCTCATGCAGCAAGAACGCGACCTCGCGGTCCGCGGCGTTCGGCAACGCCATCATCCAACGCTGTCGACTCATCGTGATGTATCTATCGCGACTCGTGCTGCGACTGGCGCTGATTACGCAGGCAAACTCACTCATCAAGTCCCAGCACAGCAATCTCGAAGTCGGGGTGCCGATAGGCGAAGTGATGCGACGAGCGAAGACGTCTGAGCAGCGGCCACGGAATGCAGCCCAGTCGGAGCGAACAAACTCGGCTACCAGGGATCCGATAACCTCCAACTGCATCATCTTGCCCTCGTGGCTGTCCTCGGAAATGGGCTTTGCCAGAGGATCGCCGCGGAGTCCCAACTTCAGTTCGGCGAACTCCTGTAACGTCTGAACTGACAGCGAGAGCAGCGAGCCGCCCGCCGACAGCAACTTGCGCTCATCAATCGAAACCAGCGCAGCGCGAATCGCTTCGGTGGTCGTCCAATTGTGCGTGAAGATAATCCCGTTCCAAGGCCGACTGCGCTCGTGAGCGACATACAGTTCGTGGACCGCCTTGAGCATGATGGCGAGCGTCTTTCCTGTGCCCGCTGCTCCGCGAATCTTGATTGGACCGTCGAGCTCCCTTGCGAGAAAGTCCGACTGCTCGTCCGTCAGCAACTGCATCCATTCACGGAGGGTTCTCCCGTGGGTCGGCGCTTGAAACGGGCTCGGCACGTGAAAGTCGTGGGACTCGATGGCGGCGAGCGAACTCGGGGGAACCGTCGCCTCGACTGCGGCGTTGAGCGTGCCGACGACCTCAAGTAGAGCTTCGAGCGCGGCCGGCGGGACGGCGTAGTCTTCAAGGTTCGGTGCGGTACCACCAAGAATTAGCTCACAGACAAGGACGTGTGAGCTTCCCTGCGCAGAACTCTGCACAATCGCGCGCGTGCTCATCCCAGCATGGCCTGCCGCGATCGTAGTCGTGTAGAAGAGTAGCAGTGAATTCGGGCCATGGTATGGCGCCCATGAACGCGGCAGGGATTGTCCTGGGCGTTGCGATGTCATGCCCGCCCTCAGGCATCGCTGGAGCACCGCAGACCTCAGGCCCTGGGGGACGCCATCAAAGAAGCCCTGCTTGGAAAGCGGAAAGACAAGCAGACTGGCGTCCGCCGTCGCCTTCGGACCGAGCACATAGCAAGCTGTTCCCACAGCTACGAGGCGCATCTGGCGGGGGAGTTGCTGGGGAACGTAGGAGAACAGCTGTTCGGGGACGTCCGCGAGCGCCAACAAGATCTCGGCGGCAGACTCCTCAATTGCTAGAGCTTTCATTTGTCCTCGGAGACTTTTACAGCGAGGCGCTTGGCGCACTCTTGTCGGCGCAAGTTGTAGTTTTCAGGAAGTCCAATGTCGCTGAAGACTGCTCCCAGTCTCCGCGTCATGTCGTAGCGATATGGTGGGAGCAGCGTACCAACGCGATAGAACGCACATCCTCCGGATGCTGCGAGGCCAGCCTGGGTCGCAATGGAGGCGTGCTCCGTTTCGCGAAGGAAGCGGAGTAATGCTGCATAGTCACCCCCCCGCGGTGGGCACATCATGCATGGTAAACACATCCTCCGGATGGTTCGTTACTGCTTGGTGAATCAGCTCTCCAAGAGCCTTGAGTTCGAAGGCGGGCTTCATTGCCTGCTTGAGGAGGAAGAGGGTCTCCAGGGCTTCCTTGATCTTCTTCGGCTCCCAAGGCTCGAACCGCGCGCGGACACTGCTGAGAAGAGAACGCGTGGCAACCAAGGCTTTTACGTGGCCGTGGTATTTCTCGGTGAGCCGCCTTCCGACTTGAGGGTCGGCACCGCACTCGAAGGGCTCGAGCAGCGTTGCTTCGGTGACGTTGTCGATCCAGGAGTCGAGCGCCGCGCTACCAAGCGCAGGCCGTTCGAGTTGTTCGCGGCGTTTCCGCAGCGCATCACTCAGCTGAGTGGCGGTGGTCGCGCGGAGGCGTTCAATCTCATTGAGTACCTGTCCGCCCGAGCCCGGGTAGATCTGGGCAGCGGCGTGTGCATGCGCCGGGTCGGTCGCGCGTGCGGGTCGAAGCGCGGCGCTCGCGCCGTCAGCCCGAAGCTGCGCGCTGGCGCTTCCAAGCCGCCGGCATCAGGCGCGGGACTTCGGTGAAGGCGATGCCGCGCGCGAGCGTCGGGAGCACGTCGGCGAGGTAAGCCACGGGGTCGACGCCGAGGAGATTGCAGGTCGCGCACACGGAGTAGGCGATGGCGGCCCGCTTCGCGCCTTCGTGCGAGCCCGCGAAGAGGTAGCTGCGCCGGCCTACGGCAGGGCGCCGATGCAGCCGTTCCACGATCCCATTGTCGATGGGAAGCCGCCCGTCGCCGAGGAAGCGAGTGAGCGCGAGTTCGTGGTTGAGCAGGTACGCGGTCGCGGTCGCCAACTTTGATTCGGGCGGCTCGAGCGGCCGATAGGTTCGGGACCAGTTCGCGAGTTCGTCATAGATGGGCTTCGAGCGACGCTGTCGAAGACCGAGCCGACCGTCTGCATCAAGCGCGCGAGCCTCGGCCTCGACGTCGTAGAGCGCCTTGAAGGCGGCGAGTGGGACCGCCGCGCGCTTGTCGCCGGCGTCGAGGGCCTTCACGAAGTACCGCCGAGCGTGCATGTTGCACCCGACCTCCACGAGATCGTCTCGCTCGAAGCTCGCATCGAAGATCCCCGCGGCGTCGGCGACGACGAAGCCTTTGCGTTCAGCGAGGAATGTCTCCGGACCGATCTCATCCTGCGCCTTCGCGACCTTGTGGCCGGATCGCGTGTAGAGAAACACCGCCCCGGATTCGTCGCCGACGTAACCCCAGAGCGAGCCGATGGTTAGGCCCGTCGCCGAGTCCTTGTCCTTCACGGGCAACGACGTCGCATCCACGTGAAGGACGGTGGCGGTCAGCACCTCACCGATCAGCCGACGGTGGATCGGCTCGAGTAGCTCAGTCGCCCAGTGAATCTGGTCCCCCATCGACGAGTTCGGCATGTCGAGCCCGAGCCGTTCCAACATCTCGTGCTGGCGATTGAGCGGCAGCCCGTTCCAGAACTTGTTCACGACGAGATCCGAGACGAGCCGCGATCCGTACGCGCCGCCGCTGATCACCTTGTCGCCGAGAGGGGCACGGATGGGCTCTTGATCGCATCGGTCGCACGCGAGGATCTTGCGGCGGTCGACGCGTACGATCACCTCGGCCGGGATCAGATCGATCACTTCGGTCGTCTCGTGATCGACGCACTTCCGCATCGCGAGGCACTTCGGGCAGCGTCGCTCCGCCTCTGGCACCGTGATTGGATTGTCCACGCGTCGGAGGTTTGGCGGTGGTGGTCGACGCAGCGCCGGCTGCTTCGGCGGCTTCGTCTTCTCCTCACGCCCGCCGTGCTTCTTCGCCGCTTCCGCCAACTTCTCGTCCGCCTCGGCCTTTCCGCTTTCGGAGTTCCCGTCGATCGGCATCGCGGCCAACTCGTCAAGGATGAGCCTCAGTTGCTCGGAGGAGACCGTCTCGGCCCTGTTGCGGAGTGTTCGTGCGGACGCGATGAGCCGCTCGAGTTCCTCGTTCTTCGCGACGAGCTTGTCGACGAGCGCGAGGAGCTCCGCGTGGTGGCCTTCGTCGAGCAGCTTGCGAGCGACGTCCCTCGGTCGTCCGCGCATCGTCTTGCTCGCGCCCTTCATCGTGAAGACACAAAATCATTGCGCGCGATCTCGTCAAGACCGCGCGCAACGATTGTTCGACTTTTCAGATCGATGCGGCTGCTCGCGGTGCAGCCCGCGCTGGTGACCACCTCCTCGCCGAGCGCGACGACGAGAGGTCGAGCCCCTCGAGCAGCATCGCGAGTTCGTGCGCGTCGATCTCCGCGCGCTCTGTCGCCGCGTCGATCCGCTCGGGGAAGGCGAAGCTCCCGCGCTCCAGGCGCTTGTGCACGATCATGAACCCACCGCGCGTCCAGACCAGCATCTTCACCTGATTGCGTCGCCGATTGAGGAAGAGGAATACGTGCCCCGAAAGAGGATCGCTCCTCAACACGGAGCGCACCTCGTTCGACAGCCCCTCGAACGACTTGCGCAGACTCGTAGGCGCGGTGGACGCGTAGACCTTCACACTGCTCGGCAGCAAGATCACGAGGTCCCCCCCATGCCCACCATCACGCGGGCCAGCCAGATGGGGTCGACGCTCTCGACATCGCGGATCTCCATGACCGCACCCCCGGCGCGAACCACGACGACGGGCGCCTGAGCTCCTGTTGGCGCCGCGCTCCCCCTCACCGTAAGTGGAACGAGCAGCCTCGCGCTCGCCGCAGGCCCAGCCGCTGACTCGGACAGTCGCGGCCGCCACGAACGCAACCGCTGCGCGCTAAACCCGTGCTGCCGCGCGAACGCGGGCGCGCTCATTCCGCTCTCCGACAGCGCCTTCAGCGCTTCGCGCGCGTCCGCCTCGTCCCATCGCCGCCCGGGCTCGCTCCATCCACTCCGATCATTCGTTTTCGCCATTTGCGATCACCTCCGCCTGCGCGATCCGCCGCGCAGTTCGCGAAGTCGACCTCAACCAACCGGCAAATCTACCCGGGCTCGGGCGGGCAGATACCTCATTGAGTGCCCAGCAGCTGGCGATGTATGAGTCCACAGGCACAAGAGGTACCCAGGTCAAGAACTGCCAGGCCTTGTTCTGGGCTATGTCGCAGTCGTTCGTGACAATAACGCCGACCGGCCGCGCGTGCTCATCCCGGGTCGCGGCGAATATGTCGCCTTGGCGAATTGGCCCCCCGTCGTCTCGAGCCGCACACATTGCCAATGCGCCATTGGGAGGCGTCGCGTTCTCTTGTCTCATCCCCCTGATCTCCTATCGCTCCCATCAGTTCGCTCCGGACCAAGCTGCGGCCCGCCCGGCTGCTTGTCCTGAAGCTTCGCAGCGGGCAGCTTCGAGTCCGCGGCCGTCCGGCTCAGCTTCGCGCGGCTTGCGGGCTGCCTCATCGCAAGCGCCCTCTCGTCCTCCGCCCGCTTGGCGTTCAACACGAACAGCCGGTCGATGACCTCGTCCTCGAACGCCCTCACCGCCGCCCTCTCCGCCTGGTCGACCGGGCAATACGGCGGCACCGCAACATCGCCCCACCCGTACGCCGCGAGCACCTCCCGGTCCATCTCCTCGTGAAGCCGCCGAAGCTCGACGATGCGCGTCTCGTCCCAGCTCGGGTCCTTCAGACGATTGTACGTGATAGTCAACCCGACGTTCTCATCGATCATGTACACCGCACGGAAGTCGTAGAGACGCTGCCCAGCATCCTCCAGCGCGGGGTGGACAGTGCACGGGTTTGGCTTAGGGAAGGGAAAGGTCTCGAAGCAGTCAGATGCCGAGTAGCGAAGGTCGTTCCTCATCGAGGAGGAAAGGAGGCGCGCCCACGGTTCGTGTACGCGAGACTGAAGGGTAGCGAAGGTCGAGGTTCGTTCTGACACAAATACATTTGTGGCCTCGGAATAGACGCGGTCGACCCGCTGGAACACGAACGCGAGATGCTTCGTATGTCGCGATGCGACGAGGCAGCGCGAAAGCGGACGGATGGCGGCGAAGAGTTCAGGCCGCGGTTGCGCAAACTGCCACCAGTACTTCTTTCGGTGCGCGCCGTCCGCGGTCGTTTCCCTGGCGAGATCTCGCTCTGGTTTGACGCGGGTCTCGACGATCGAAAGCAGGCTTGGGTATCGCGCTGCCTCTTCAAGCGTGATCTGGCCGAAGTTGATCACGTACCGCTCGTGCGCTTGCG